>JAIOPI010000014.1 GCA_021413965.1 Lentisphaerota bacterium
AAGCGTGAGCCTGTTTGAGAAAACGCCTGTTCCAGAACTGCTTACAACAACTGACCTACAGACAGAATCGCCACTCTGTGAAAACCAACTGCAACTATTGGGGTTTTAACCGGACAGCAGTGCTGAGAGGGCGGTTCGTGAGGGAAGACGGCCAGTCTCTCAGGCGCGAACCGGCCGCTCACCGGTTCGCGCAATCGGCACCTTCCGTCGTAGCCTCTGCGTCTCTGCGGGAGCATCCTCGTCCGAATGTGTCAACCGTTTGCCGTTGACCCTGTCGAACTGTTGGGACCCTCTGTGATCGTGACAATCTCTGAGACCGCACATGCACCCAAGTTACCGCGTGGTTTTGTCGCGGCGCAGCCGCGCGATGGGCTATTCGACCTTCAGCAGCACCACCCGCTGGTCGAGCTGGCGGGCCAGTTCGTGCGGCGAGTCGGTGGGCGGGAAGGGAAGGCGGCGGGTGCCTGGAGGAACGGCACCGTTGACGAGCACGCGGTACGCAAAGGTGTTCTGAAGGGTGGTGCCGGACTCGCCAAGCGCGACCAGGAACGGCGCCGTGAAGTCGCCCCAGGGCATGAGGACGACATGCGTGACGCCGTGCGCCCGCATCAGCGCCAGGGCCTCCGCATCCGTTCGGGCGGTCAACATCCGAGCGGCGGTCTCCAGACCCCCGACGTTTTCCCAGTAGAAGGTGCCGACGGTCCGGAACCCTCCAAAAGCGCCGAGCATGCAGGAGCTGTCCGGACTGCTCAGCAGCACGACCGGGCGGCCGGCCGCATCGTTCCGGATGGTGCGGGCCACTTGCCGGTGCAGCAAGGCGATGCCCTGCCCAAAATCCACTCCCGGTCGTGCCCCCTGTCGATACTGCTTCCAAGCCGGTGGGAACTTATTGGCGGTGGCCGGCTTGAGGAAGACAAATCCCAGCGCCAGCATGCCCGCCACGCCGGCCAGCCGCCCTGCACCGCGCACCGGAAGCAGGCGCCACAATTGCGGAATGAGGACGCCGGCAAGGGCGATGTGGGTGAGTTCCGCGAGCAGCCCCCAGCGGGCCTGGCAGAGCTGCAGCGCCGCCATCAGGATCGCGGTCACGAGGAGGGTCAGCAGGACGGCCTTCGTGCCGCGAGGCGTGCGGTTGGAAAGCAGGGGCAGCGCGGTCAGCGCCGGCAGGGCGGGGAATCCGCCGACCGCCATGAACCATGTGGTGTGGCGGTTGGCAATCAGGCGCGCCAGCGGAAGGAATTCCTCGAGGTACGCGTGGATGCGCAGCAGGAGGCCGTTCCGCATGGTGTAAACCGCCTCGCCGCCGATCAGGATCGTCAGCGGCAGCGCCGCGGCGGCCAGCGCGGGCCAGACGAGCCGCCGCCAGGGGAAAGGCTTTCGCGCGCCGGTCGCGAGCCACTCGCCGGCGATGGCCAGGATTCCCCCGCCGCCCAGCCAGGCGAGTGCATAGAGGGGGTGGTTGACCTCCAGCCGCCACCCCATGTGCTGCGGGAAGTACTCGATGAGGTAGAAGACCAGGCTTGCAGCGGCGCCCCAGAAGGCCCACACGCGCCACAGCAGGGGCTGGAAAACCGCATCCGCGGGCGCGCGGCCGAAGGTTAGCGCCGCAGCCAGCGCCCCTGAACCGACCGCGAGGAGCAGCATCGTTGCGGACACGGCGCTGAACCAGAGGCCGGCGGCCCCGCAGAGGGCGGAGAAGATCATCCAGCGCCGTGCCCGGGCCACCGACGTCGGCAGGCCGAATGCGTCTCCGTCGCCGGCCTGCACCCACCCGGCACCGGCCCAAACGATACCGAGCACCATGCCGAGCAGCGCCAGGGCGATCAGGCCGTGATGGTCGGGATACCCTGGCGTGAACCCGTCGTAGAACGTCTGCCCTGAGATCATGCCCAGCGCGACCACGCTTCCCGACAGCGAGCCATACCGCCGGGCTGCCAGCACCGGAAGCACGAGCAGGGCCAGAACCAGCAGAATCGGATTCGCCCAGATTGAGGCGCGGAACATGCTGTTCCGCAGCGTCTCGCCGGTGTGGTGGCGATAGCCTTCGCCAAGGCCGCGCAGGTACCAGGCGAACGCGGAGTTCCAGTGGACTTCACGGCCTTCGGGTGCATGGTCGAAATCCGTCCACCTCAGCCGCCATTGCCCTTTCGCACCGAGATGCTCAGCATGGTAGTTCCACGTGTATCCATCGAAGGCCGTCTCGAAGAGAAAGACGGGCATCCGTTCCGGCGCGGGAATGCCGGAATCCAGGAAGGCGCACACGCGGACGCTGTTCGCGTCCACCAGGTAGGCGTGGCAGAGTACCCAGAAGCAACAGACCAGGACAACGGCCGAGAACCCTATTCGCCGCGCCATAATCAACTTCATCCCTCCTGTGTCAACAACGACATTGTCTCAGTGACCAGGTTCTGTCATACTGCAGGGCATCGGGGGTGTGAATAGCCGGACTTGCCGTAACCTTGGTAAGCTCTGGCAGGGGGATTGTCAATCCGATGGTCATGCGTCAGCCAGTCGAACCGAACACACTCACCGCGCTTGTGCCGGCGTTGAACGAGGTGGCGAACCTCGAGTCGGTGGTCCGGATCGTGGAGTCGACGGCGGGAGCGTGCTTCGACGATTACGAGGTCGTGATCATCAACGACGGCAGCACGGACGGCACCGGCGCCATGGCGGACCGGTTGGCGTCTGCCAACCCGCGGATCCGGGCGATCCACCACCCGAAACCGCGCAACTTGGGGGGGGCCTTGAAGAGCGGGCTGGCCGCGGCCCGGATGACCTACGTCTGCGTGGTCCACGGCAACGGGGGAACCCCGCCCGACCAGCTCATGAAGATCTGGGCGCGCCACGGCGAGGCGGACCTGATCATCCCTTACATGCTCAACGCGCACGAACGTCCGCTGGCGGCGCAGCTGGCGTCGCGTGCCTTCGCCCGGTTGCTGAATCTGCTGTTCGGGCTGCGCATTCGCTACTACATGCATCACGTCCTGTACCGGCACGCCCAACTGGCGGCGGTGGACATCCGCACCAGCAGTTACGCCTATCAACCCGAGGCGATCATTAAGCTCGTCAAAGGCGGTTGCACGTACGCCGAAATCGGCGTCGCGGACAATTTCGATAAGCACGGGCCCACGCGGTCGTATGCCCTGCGCAACCTGGCCGGCGTCGCCGGGTTCCTCATCCGCTGCATGGTGGACGTCTACTTCCGGCCGCATGGGAAGCGGGTGGCCCGATGAGCGGCAACGGAACGCCCGAACGCATCGCGGCCGAACTGGGCTTCGCTTGGGACGACCTGCTGCGCTTTCCGAAGTACGTGGATCTGGACACGGTCAACCAGTGCAACGCGCGTTGCGTCATGTGCGGCGTGAATTTTGCCGGGCGGCCGAAGACCGTCATGGCGGACTCGCTCTTCGCGCGACTTGCCGCCGAACTCGGCCGTCACACCGACGACGTGTTGCGGGTGGGGCTCGCGGTGAACTGCGAACCACTGCTTGATCCGCAGCTCGAGCGGCGAGTCGCGCTCCTCAAGGCGGCGGGTGTCAGGCAGACGTACGTCAGCACCAACGCCAGCCTCCTCACGGCGGAGCGCGCGCGTGCGCTGCTGGAGGCTGGGCTGGATGTCATGTACATCTCCATCGATTCACTGGTCCCCTCGGTGTTTGAAGCGATTCGGCGGGGGCTGCGCTTCGACACGGTCTACCGCAACATTTGCGATTACATCCGCCTGAAACACGAACGGCGTCCGGAGGGTGTGGTGGGCATCCGCATGGTGCAGATGGATGCCAACCGCGATGAGGCGGAAGCTTTCGTTGCGCACTGGTCCGCCCTGCTGGGGCCGCGCGATCATGTCAGCGTCAGTCAGGCCTACAACTGGGGCCGGGCGCAGGGCTTCCAACCGACCGCCGAGGCCAGCACGAACGGCACCCCTTGCCGGGCCCTGTGGAGCAGCCTGGTGATTGGCGTCGACGGCAAGGTCCCGTTGTGCTGCATGGACTCGGCCGCCGGAACGCTGCTCGGCGACGCCGCGGAGCAGACCCTCGACGAAATCTGGCACGGCGAACCCCTGGCGCGCATGCGCGCCAGGCATCTGGAAGACCGTCGCGGCGAACTGCCGCTGTGCGCGTCCTGCACCTTGTGGCGCGCGGACCGGCAGGTCTCGCGGCAGCCGGGGTGCAGGTGGCGTGACGATCACGTGCCGCCCGATCGCGCATGGACTTGCGAGGCCGTTGAATCAAAGCGCAAAGGCGCCCCAGGGCGGAACTGATGAAGGCGGGCACCTATCTTCATTTCCTCAGACACGCCCTGCAGCTGCGCTTCGATTCCTCGCATCTTGTGCCGCTCTCGATGAACCTGCATGTGACGCATCGTTGCTGTAACCGGTGCGTGTATTGCTCTTATAACCGGGAGGCTCCGAATCTTCTCACCCTTGAGGTCCTGCACCGCGTGTTTGTGGAAGCCCGGAAGCTGGGATGTCGTCGTGTCAACTTGACAGGCGGTGAGCCTCTGCTCAGAAACGACTTGAACGCGATCGTGGCTGGCGCCAAGCAACACGGCTTGTATGTGAGCATGGCCACGAGCGGCGCCCCCGGTGTCGAGGCACACCTGGAGGCGTTCAAACAGTGCGACCAGGTAATGCTTTCCTTCGACGGCCCGTATGACGTTCGACTGGCGTTGACCGGGAAGCTGGCGGCCGACGCTTCCGAGCGCGCGGTCTCGGTCTTTGAGCAGGAAGGCATTTCCTTCTGGACCACCACCGTCCTGACGCGCCGAAACGTCGATCAGATCGATTGGATCGTCGATCACGCCAAAAAGCACGGCTCTCAAGCCAATTTCGTACTCCTCGAAACCCAGGACGGAAACGGACTCCGTTTTCATCCCGCCCCAGAGGACGTTCGCGATCTTTGTCTAACGGACGGCGAAGCGCGGGCGGCCATCGGGCACATCATCGCGCTCAAGCGCGCGGGAGCTCCGATCGGGTCGTCGCTGCCCTATCTTGAGGAATGGCTCCGCTGGCCGGACTATTCCAGACTGCAGAGCGTGAACCGTTCGTCATTGTATCGCGAATGCATCGCCCTTCGTGCCACGTGCGAACTACAGGCCGACGGGCGCCTTGACGCCTGCAGCATGGCCTTTGCGCACACGCAGGGCGTCTCGATTTTCGACGCCGGATTCGCCGCCGCATTTCGACGGCTTTGCACGAAGTCCGCGTGCCAGTCGTGCGTATCTTCCTGCATGCTCGAGTCGAACCTCATGTTCAGCCTGAATCCGAGGACGGTCTGGAACTGGCTGGAGCGTATTCGATGAGCGTGTTCACCGCAAAAGGGGATGTTGGGAAATATCCATGAACGGAATACAGAAGTTCCTTTTCGTCGTGCCCAACAGCCGCTGGTTTGGAAAGCGGTGCTGGATGTGGTTTACGCCTTCCGTCACCCTTCTGGCGCCCATCGTGAAAGCCTTGGGTTACCAGGTCGAGGTGGTAGAGGCGAATATTGACAACCTGTCCCGCGACGAAGTCCGGGAGCGGGTCCGGGCCTTCGCCCCCGACGTGGTCGGCATCACGAGCATGTCTCTGGAATACTGGCGGCAGGCTCACGAAACCGCCCGTCTCGTGAAGGAGGCCGATCCGAAGATCGTTACCGTGATGGGCGGCGTGCATCCGACCTCCCTGCCGGAAAGGGTCATGGCGGATGCGAATATCGACTTTGCCATTCTTGGAGAGGGAGAGGAGCGCCTGCCGCGCTTTCTCAAAATTCTCGGGGAGCATGCCGCGCCGGAGTTTTCCGAGATGGACGGGGTCGCCTACCGGCAGGCCGAACGGGTAATTATTCGCCCGGCGACGGCGTTTGTCGAAGACCTGGATCGCTTCCCTTTGCCCGATTACCGGTTTCTAAACTGGGATAAGGTGATGCGGTTTCAGCAGGGGGCCGCGGGCGGGATGGGGACCAAGCGGACGCCGGTCGGCACGATCATGACCTCAAGGGGCTGTCCGTTTCGCTGTTGTTTCTGCGCGGGGTGGCGCACGATGGGCCGCAAGATGCGACTTCGGAGCGTGGCGAACGTCCTGCGCGAAGTCGATATGCTGGTGCGGGATTACGGCGTGCGTGAAATCGTTTTCCAGGACGACGAGATGTACGCGAACGTGGATCGCGCCGTGGCGATCGTCGAGGGCATCAGACAAAGGAAGTACGACTTGATCTGGAAAAACTCGAACCTGGCCTCCTGGCGAATGAATTACGAACTGCTCAAGCTGATGAAGGAAAGTGGCTGCTATCAGATCACGATTTCGCCGGAATCGGGCAGTGACCGGGTGCTTCGCGAGGTGATCCACAAACCGGCCAAAAAAGCGGACGCACTCCGGGTCTCCCAGTGGTGCAGGGATCTGGGCCTGGAGCTTCAGGCGGATTTTGTGATCGGATTTCCTGGGGAGACCTGGGACGAGATTCGCCAGACCACGGCTTTCGCCGAGGAGCTGGATGCGGATTCCGTCAAATTTGCCATTGCGACGCCCTTCCCTGGGACCGAGCTTTGCGACGTGGCCATGGCGCAAGGTCTGCTGCCCCGGGATTTCGATTTCTACCGTGACGATGCCTTGGGGTTTGCCAAGGGGGTGATCGAGACCGACGCGTTCACCATTCCGGAACTGCAGATGCTCCGCTGCTTCGAATGGGACCGGATCAACTTCAAGACCCCGGAGAAGACGGCGCGCTACGCCCGGCTGAATCAGCTTTCGCTGGAAGAACTCGAGCAGTTCCGGAAGGAAACGCGGCGGCGAATCGGCATCTATTTTGTAGATCAGTCCAAAGCGGAACGGCACACTGGGGACGAGGCGAGAGCGGAGCCGTTGACGCCCTAAGAACGTTGCGACCCGCGGAACGAGGTGAACAGGCGATGGCATCCCAAAACTCCCTTTCGGTGATTATCCCGGCGCTGAACGAGGAAGCCCATTTGGAAGGGGCCGTGGCTTGCGTCCTGGAGGCGGCCAAACGGCACTTCGACGACTACGAGATCATCATCATCGACGATGGCAGCTCGGACCGCACGCCCGAGATTGCGGACCGCCTCCGCGACGGGAACAAGCGCATTCAGGTGCTGCATCATGAACGGCCGCGCAACCTGGGCGGAGCTTATCGCAGCGGACTGACTCTGGCGCGCATGTTCTATGTCACCGCCGTTAACGGCAAGCACGACACGACACCCGCGGAACTGGGACGGGTGTGGCGCCTGAAGGGCGCGGCCGACATGATCGTTCCGTATTCTGCCGATCACGCCTATCGGCATCCGTTTCGACGCTTTGCTTCGAAAGCATTCACCGCGCTGATCAACGCCCTGTTCGGCCTGAAGCTGCGCTATTACAACCATGCGGTTTTGCACAAGCGCGAACTCGTCCGCTCAATCCGCATAAGGACCGACAGCTATGCCTTTCAGGCCGAGTTGTTGATTAAGCTTCTGAAGCGCGGCCACTCGTATGTGGAAGTCGAGCATGGCGACAAGTCGGATAACGAGGGGGGCTCGCGGTCCTATACATGGCGAAACATCTGGGGCGTGACCTGCTTCTTTCTTGCGACCTTGTACGATGTCCATGTGACAGACCGTTACCGTCCGCGCCGTTCGCCGAGTCCTGACACCGGACGTTCGGTGCCGGCGGTCTCCGCCGTGCCAGCCCCCGCCTTCGAGTCTGTGGATCCCGTGAATTTGTGGAAAACGGAAGTCGGGGAGCCAGAACTGGCGGGCATGATCGAATCGGTTCGGGCCAGGCGTTTGAGCCAGGGCCCCGTGACGGAGGAGTTCGAGCGGCGACTGGCTGCCGAACTCGGCGTTCCTTACGTCGTGCTGACCCCAAGCGGGAGCTCGGCGCTACTGCTGGCGCTCATGGCTTGTGACGTGCGGCCGGGCGACGAAGCGATCGTGCCGAATCGAACGTTCATGGCGACGGCGAACGCCCCGCTGCTTCTGGGGTTAAAGGTGCGCCTGGCGGATGTTGAGCCGGGGCGCCCCGTCTTGTCGGTGCCGAGTTTCGAGCGCGCGATAACGGATCGAACGAAGGTGGTCCTGCCGGTGCACTTGAACGGACGGGCGGCCGATATGGTTCGAATCCGGGAAATTGCCGCCGCACGGGGTATCAAGGTGATCGAAGACGCCGCGCAGGCGATGTTCTCGCGCAGTGGTCAAGGGTGTCTTGGCACACTGGGGGACCTGGGCGCCTTCTCCATGAGCGTCGCAAAACTCATTACGACCGGCCAAGGCGGATTTGTGGCGGCGCGCGACCAGGAGACGTACGAGCGCCTCCAGCGGCTGAAGAACCATGGGTCGATCGGCTCGCAACCGGAGCGCTACGACCGCTTCGGCTTCAACTTCAAATTCACGGACATTCTGGCCGGAATGGGGCTTCGACAACTGGACCGACTGGCGGCCAAGTTGGAGCGGCACCGTAGTCTGTATCGGTTTTACGAACAAGCGATTCGTGACCTGCCGTTCCTGCGCATGATTGAGGTGAACATGGGCGCCGGCGAATTGCCACTTTGGATCGAGGTCTACTGTTCCG
Organism: Lentisphaerota bacterium; assembly: GCA_021413965.1. GTDB lineage: Bacteria > Verrucomicrobiota > Kiritimatiellia > UBA8416 > JAIOPI01 > JAIOPI01. Next base: position 8,540 of record JAIOPI010000014.1, read on the forward strand.
AACGGAAAAAGGTGATTGGGTACTTGAACGAGCAGGGGATCTTCCCGCGTGCTTTTCTGCCAAGCTTGAACGAAGCGGAGTACCTCCAGGATCTCGGCGACTTTCCAAATTCGATTCCTTTTTCTATCTGGGGTCTGACGCTGCCCTGTGGGCCGGATCAGCCCGAAGAGCACTTGGAGCGAACGGTGAAGTGCCTGCGGGAACTGTCAAGCTTGGTTCGGCCGCTACCGGAGAGCCTGGGTTCTGCGCGGTGATCGGAATGACGGTGGCGGACCCCGTGGTTTACCGCAGGCGTTGCACTCTCTCCTGTTGCGTTCGGGGGGGATTTGATACTCTAAAATGAGCGGTGGTTGCCTGTGGGGACGGCGGTTTGCCTCGGCACCCCGGGCGCGGAGGGCTGTTGCGGTGGCACATGTCGATTTCCTGGCGTCCCTGCACAAGCACACCAAGCGGGACTATCAGTTCCGCGTGCTTCAGCACGACAAGGCTGAGTGTGCCCGTGTGGCGAAGTCGTTCGGTCGGGATTACTGGGACGGCGACCGGCGTTACGGATACGGCGGCTACTATTACGACGGCCGCTGGAAGCCGGTGGCCGAGCAACTGATTGCCTATTACGAACTTCAGCAGGGAAGCCGGGTGCTCGATATTGGCTGCGGAAAGGGCTTTCTGCTCCATGAGATGAAGCAGATCCTTCCGGATCTCGATATCCGGGGAATCGACGTATCGGCGTATGCCTTGGAGCATGCGAAGGAAGAGGTCAAACCGTTCCTCTTGCTGGGAAACGCAGTTGATTTGCCTTGGCCGGACCGACATTTCGATCTGGTGCTCTCGCTGAACACGTTGCACTACCTGTACATCTACGATCTCGTGCGGGCATTTGCGGAATTGGAGCGCGTCAAGCGCGGCCACGCCTATATGGTGGTGGAAAGCTATTGCAACGAAGAGGAGAAAGCCAATCTGCTCAATTGGCAGTTGACGTGCGAATGTTTCTACACGCCGGACGAATGGCGGTGGCTGTTCCAGCGGTTCGGTTACACTGGCGACTATTCGTTTGTCGTGTTCGAATGACGGACTTCGCAGAAACAGCGCATGGGAGGCACACACCGTGGTTCGCGCCGTGGTCGTGCCGCCAATGCGAGATCGGGCTACTCCATTCCGGTGACATCGCCACTTGAGACTGTGCCTCGGGTCTGGGTTGACATACGGGTGCTCGGACTGCTGGGCGCCTTCGTGCTGTTGCCTCTCCTGCCGGCCTTGACGTTGCAGGTGCCCGTCCTGCACAACGATGTGGCGAACGAACTCCTCCCGCGCGCGATGGCCATGGCGCGCGGTCTGCAGGCCGGGGCGATTCCGCTGTGGGACTTCAATACGTTCGCCGGGGCGAGGCCGTTCTACGTCAACGAGATGGCGTCTCTATACGCCCCGATGCTCCCCTTCAGCCTGCTGGCGAATCCTGACGACGCCAGGCAGGCGTCCGTGATGTTGGTACTATTGCCGTATGCCCTGCACGTGCTCTGGGCGGCGCTCGGCGCGTATCTTTTTGGCCGTCTTGCCATGCTCCTGCATCCGGCGGGTGCCTTCACGGTGGGGTTAGCTTATGCCCTGTGTCCGGAAATCGCATGTGGTTTCACCAGTCTGCAGGAAGCCTTCCTGTTTTGCCACCTTCCATGGGTCATGCTGGCGGTGGCTCGTTTCATGGAAAGCGGAAGGACGAGTTGGTGGTGCGCAGGCTCAGTCGCGCTGGCCGTGCTTGGCAGCACTGGCGTGGATAACTTCACCATCCGTGTTTATTTTATCACGGCGGTTACCGTCACTTTGCTCTGGCTATTTTTTGTTCTTGGCGTGGCACGTCGCCCAGCGGTTGAGGGAGGCGCTGCCGGCACTTGGCCCCGTATGCGCGCCCTGTCCTTGCCGCGTTTGCTGGCGGCGGTCGCGATGTTTGTTGTGAGTGCCGGCTTGCACGGGATGGGGTGGCTGAGCCTGTTGGAGAGTGCGGGCTGGATGCAGGCAAGTCTTCCGATGACGCCCGAACTGGCGTCCGGCATGACGCCGGAGAGCAGTATGCCGCCCCTGTACCTGACGACTCTCTTCCTGCCTGGCTTCTATGGCGTTCTCGACATTCACGGCTGGGGGGTGGTTCTGGAAGAAAAGGTGAACACCCTTTCAGCCGTGAGCGGCGGCATGTTTGTGATGACCGCGGTGTTGACGGCCCTCTTGGCGCTGCGTTGCCGCCCGGGCCAGGGAGATGACCACCGGCAGCGCATGTGGACATGGATCGGGCTCCTGATGCTCGTCGGGTCACTGTTCACGATGATGGGTCGCTTTACGCCGGTGTTCGGGTGGTTCTGCGCGGTCCTGCCGTGGTTCTTCAAGTTTCCGCACCCGGTGTACTATCGCTTTGCCGCCTGCTGGAGCGTGGCCCTGCTTGCGGGGCTGGGGGTCTCGGCGTTGATTACGTCGCCAGCCGTTGCGGGCAGCGGATCGGCCCCGCGCCCGTCCCCGGAGGAAGCCCGCTTGCGGCAGAAGCGGTCTACAGGTTCTGTCGCGGGGCCGGTTCCCGGGCTGCCTTGGTACGGGCGCTGGCCGGTGGCCGCGCTTTGCGTCGCCCTGGCGCTCGGCGGCACCGCGGTCGGCCTTTGGTGGCGCGTGGACTCCCTGCGGGGTTACCAGGCCCTGAGCCTCTATGGCGAGTGGCGCTGGTTCCTGACCCGCCCCGCTTTGCAGCTTGCCGCGGCCTCGATTGCGCTGCTCGCCATCTTCACGCGGCTGGCTCCACACCGGCGGGGGTGGGCGCTGGCGGTCGGCGTGGCGGCGGAGACAGTCCTGCTGGCGGCGTACATCGTCTATGTGGCTCCGCTGGCCGACCAGGACCGCAAGCCGCCCGACTACCGAGTTCACTGGCTAGACGACGAAGCCACGCAGCGGCGTTGCCGTACGCTGGCGGATTTCGTCCCTTATCGGGCGGTGGCTGCGGTGCGGCCGCTGCAGGAGCATCCGCCGGTGCGAGTGGCAACCTACACCTCCGCCGTGGACAACCAGGCGTGGGCCACTGACGGTAGGGCGTTGCTGGGCTATGCCGCCAAGCCGCTGCTGCCGCGGTTCGAGCGCGCCATTGAACCGTTCGTCACGGGTCTGCCATACGACCTGGCCCTGAACGACGTATCAGTTGCATTCATGTGCAATATGAATGTCGGCTACCTCATCGCTGCCGAGAAGCCATCGGTCCCGTGGCCGGTCGTCGCGCGCTTGGAAAGCGCGGTCGTCTACCAATTGGAGACGCCCCTGCCGTGGGTGTATACGCAGGATCGCATTGTGGCCGCGGACGACGCGCGGCAACTGGAAGTTCTCCAGAACGGCGAGCTGCGCGAAGCGGTGTTGGTGGCGCCGGAGGTGGCCGCGCGGTTGCCGACCTGCGGCGCGTCGGACCTGGCGGCGTTCGCGGCGTTGCAGGCGACCAACCGCATTCTGCGAGTGGATCGCAGCCACCCGAACCGCCTGACGATTGAGGCCGACATGGCCCGGCCGGCCATGCTGGTGATCGTCGAATGCTGGCATCCGGGATGGAGCGCGAAGGTGGACGGTCGCACGGTTCCCGTATGGCAGGTCAACTACCTGCAACAGGGGCTGTGGCTGGACGCGGGGCGGCACCGGGTGGAACTGGCGTTCATGCCGGAGAGCGTGCGCCGAGGTGTGGCGGTGAGCGGCGCTTCCGGCGCCGTCTTCCTGCTCGTGGCGGGGGTGGGGCTTGTGCGGGAGCGCCGCCGGCTCAAACCGCCAGCGGTCGGAAACGGAAACGGACAGAACGGACCAAACGGAGCGAGCCCATGAGTGTCGACAACTCCACTTCCGTTGTGTCCGTTCCGTCCGATTCCCGGACCCTCAGCCGCGCCGACGCCTGGGCCATGGGCCTGCTCGGCGTGGTCGTGCTGCTCTTCCTGCTGCCGGCCCTGAAGCTGCGGGCGCCCGTCCTGCATAGCGACGGGGCGAATGAGTGTCTTCCGCGCGCGATGGCTGTGGCGCGTGCCTTGCAGCAGGGGGCGCTGCCGCTTTGGGACTTCAACACGTTCGCGGGAGCCAAGCCCTTCTACGCGGGCAACGAGACTCCTTCTCGCTACCTTCCAATGTTGCCTTTCTACCTGCTCGCGCGTCCGGACGACGCCGCGCAGGCGTGGTTCATCCTGGCGCTGCTGCCCTTCACTCTGCATGTGCTGTGGGCCGCCGCGGGCGGCTACCTGTTCGGACGCCTGGTCATGGCGCTGCCTCCGGTCGGGGCCTTCACGCTGGGGCTGATGTACAGCCTGTGCCCGGAGATGGTGTTTCAGCTTCCCACCACGGAAGGCGCGTTTCTCTTCAGTCACCTGCCCTGGGTGATGCTGGCGGTCGCCCGTTTTCTGGAAACCGGCCGCACGGCATGGTGGTGTGCTGGCACAGCTTTGCTTGCGCTTCTTGGCTGTGCCGGCTCCGACAACTTCACGATCCGCGTTCACTTCGTCACGGCGGCCACCATCGCCCTGCTCTGGCTTTTCGCATTGCCCGGACGCCGCAGCGGATCCGCCCTGGGCCTCGGGCGATTGGCAGCGGCCGTCATGATGCTCGTCCTCAGCGTCGGCATGAACGGTGTCGGGTGGCTGAGCTTGAAGGACGGCCTCGACTGGATCAAAGGCGCGATCGTTCTGACCGCGGAAGCGGCGTCGGGCACGTTCCTGGAGAGCAGCACGCCGCCCCTTTACCTGACGACCCTGTTCGTGCCGAACCTCTATGGCGTTCTCGATGTCCATGCTTGGGGCATTGCCTTGAAGGAGAGAACGACCACCCTGTCGGCCGTGAACGGGGGCCTGTTCGTGATGACGGCCGTTCTGGCGGGGATTGCCTCGCTGCGGCGGAGATCGGAGGCCGTGGGCGGCCGGCGGCGGCGCGTGTGGACATGGATCGCGCTCCTGGTGCTGGTCGGCGCGCTGTTCGCGATGATGGGGCGCTTCACGCCGGTCTTCGGGTGGCTTTGCGCGGTCCTGCCGTGGTTCTTCAAGTTTCCCCACCCGGTGTACTACCGCTTTGCCGCCTGCTGGAGCGTGGCCCTGCTTGCGGGGGTGGGAGTTTCGTCTCTGTCCATGGCGCTTTCCCCTGCGGGAGGCGGATCGGCTGGGGGCCCAATCCCCCGGCCGCCATGGTACGGCCGCTGGCCGCTGGCCGCGCTCTCCATTGGCTTGGCGTGTGTCGGCATGGCGGTCGGGTTGTGGTGGTATGTTGACCCCATGCGGGGCTACCAAGCGATGACCTTTTGCGGGGAATGGCGCTGGTTCCTGACCCGCCCGGTGCTGCATGTCTTGGTGGCCTCGGTCGTGTTGCTGGCGATCTTCACGCGGTTGGCTCCGCGCCGCCGGGAATGGGCGCTGGCGTTGGGCGTGGCGGCGGAGACGCTCCTTCTGTCAGGGTATATCCTGTATGTCTCACCGATGTTGCATCAGTACCGTCAACCGCCCGACTACCGCGTCCACTGGATCGACGAAGGCCTGACAGAACGGCGATGCCGCACGCTCGCGGAGTTTGCTCCCTATCGGATGGTGTCCGCAGTGCGGCCGTTGCTGGATCATCCGCCTGTGCGCGTGGCCACCTTCCGGTCTGACCTTGACAATCAGGTCTGGGCCATGAACGGAAGGGCGTTGCTGGGTTATTCAGCCAAGCCGATTCTGCCGCGGTTTGAGAAGGCCATCGAGCCGTTCGTCACGGGGCAGCCGTACTGCCTTTCGCTGAACATCTTGTCACCCGCGTTCATGCGCAATATGAATGTCGGTTTCTTCATCGCCCCCGAGCAGCGATCGCTCCCGTGGCCTGTCGTTGCGCGCGTGGAAGGAGCCGTCGTCTGCCGGCTCGATGCACCTCTTCCTTGGGTGTACACGCAAGACCGCATCGTGGCCGCGGACGACGCGCGGCAACTGGAGGTTCTCCAGAGCGGCGACCTGCGCGAGGCAGTGTTGGTCGAGCCGGAGGTGACCGCGCGGCTGCCGAACCGCGGCGCGTCGGACGTGGCGGCATTCGCGGCGTTGCAGGCGACCAACCGCATTCTGCGGGTGGATCGCAGCCGCCCGAACCGGTTGACCGTGGAGGCGGATATCGCGCGGGAAGCGATGCTGGTGATCGTCGAGTGCTGGCATCCCGGTTGGACCGCGAAGGTGGACGGGCGCCCGGTTCCGGTCTGGCAGGTCAACTATCTTCAGCAAGGCTTGTGGTTGGAGCGGGGGCGGCACACCGTGGAGTTGTCGTTCATGCCCGAGAGCGTGCGCCGGGGCGTGGCGGTCAGCGGCGCGTCCGCCGCGGTCTTCCTGCTCGTCGCCGGTTGGGGCGTTGTTCGCGCGCGGCGCAGGCGGGGAGGATCATCATGACGGCGATGTGCCACGGGCCGGCCTGCACGTGGGCGTACAACGTGTGGTCTCCTCGCCCCGGGCAAAATCCGCGCAACGGTTGGCTCGGAAGAGGACACGGGAGGATGGCGTATGCTCCGTGTCTCGGTGCCTCCGTGGTGAATCCTCAATGGGTTGTGGCGGGCGGGGCCAAGTGAATACCCCTATTGTGACAAGACAGAGTAGCGAAAGGCTCGGCCGCACGGATGCGTGGGCCATGGGGCTGCTCGGCGTGCTCGTGCTGCTTTTCCTTCTTCCAGCCCTGGCCCTGCGGGCGCCGGTCCTGCACAGCGATGGGGCCAACGAGGATCTTCCGCGCTCGATGGCCACGGCGCGGGTCCTGCAGCAGGGCGCGCTGCCACTGTGGGACTTCAACACGTTCTCCGGCGCCAAGCCCTACTACGCCGCCAATGAGACCCCTGCGCGCTATCTTCCGATGCTGCCATTTTTTCTGCTCGCGCGGCCGGACGACGCCGCGCAGGCGTGGTTCATCCTGGCGCTGCTGCCCTTCACTCTGCATGTGCTGTGGGCCGCCGCGGGCGGCTATCTGTTCGGACGCCTGGCCATGGCGCTGCCTCCGGTCGGGGCCTTCACGCTGGGGCTGATGTACAGCCTGTGCCCGGAGATGATGTTTCAGCTGCTCACCACGGAAGGCGCGTTTCTCTTCAGTCACTTGCCATGGGTGATGCTGGCGGTTGCCCGTTTCCTGGAAACCGGCCGTACGGCATGGTGGTTTGCCGGCACAGCCGCGCTTGCTCTCCTTGGAAGCGCCTCGGCGGATAATTTCACGATCCGCGTCTATTTCATTACGGCGGCCACCATCGGCCTGCTCTGGCTTTTTGCGCTGCCTGGTCGTCGTTGGGGGCGCGCCATGGGGCTCGCGCGACTGCTGGCGGCCGGCACGATGATCGCCCTGGGCGCCGGAATGAACGGCGTGGGGTGGTTGGGTTTGACGGATGGAAAGGGCTGGATCGAAGGCGCAATCGCGATGACGACGGAAATGGCGTCGGGCATGTTGTCGGAGGGCAGCACGCCGCCCCTGTACCTGGCGACCCTCTTCGTGCCGAGCCTCTATGGCGCGCTCGACGTCCACGCCTGGGGCGTTGCCTTGAAGGAATCAACGACCACCCTGTCGGCCGTGAACGGTGGCCTGTTCGTGATGACGGCCGTTCTGGCGGGGATCGCCGCGCTGCGGCGGAGACCGGAGGACGTGGGCGCCCGGCGTCGGCACATGTGGACATGGATCGGGCTCCTGGTGTTCGTCGGGTCGCTGTTCACGATGATGGGGCGCTTTACGCCGGTGTTTGGGTGGTTTTGCGCGGTTCTGCCGTGGTTCTTCAAGTTTCCTCACCCGGTGTACTATCGCTTTGCCGCCTGCTGGAGCGTGGCCTTGCTTGCGGGGCTGGGGGTCTCGGCGTTGATCACGTCGCCATCTGTTGCGGGCAGCGGATTGGCCCCGCGCCCGTCCCCGGAGGAAGCCCGCTTGCGGCAGAAGCGGGCTACAGGTTCTGTCGCGGGGCCGGTTCCCGGGCTGCCATGGCACGGGCGCTGGCCGGTGGCCGCGCTCTGCATTGCTCTGGCGGGCGCCGGCGTTGCGGCCGGGCTGTGGTGGCGCGTGGATTCCCTGCGGGGCTACGAAGCCCTGAGCCTGTACCGCGAGTGGCGGTGGTTCCTGACCCGCCCGACCCTGCATCTGGCGGCGGCCTCGGTCGCGGTGCTGGCAATCTTCACCCTCCTGGCTCCGCGCCGTCGAGGGTGGGCGCTCGCGGTTGGCGTGGCGGCGGAGACGGTCTTGCTGGCGGGTTACATGGTGTACGTCTCCCCGGTATTCGGTCAGTTCCGCCGGCCGCCCGACTACCGCGCCCACTGGTTCTTCGAGACCGGAACGGAGCAGCGGTGCCGCACGCTGGCGGAGTTCGCCCCCTACCGGGTGATCGCCGCGGCGCGGCCGTTGCAGGGCGATCCGCCGGTGCGAGTGGCAACCTTTGCATCCGCCGTGGATAACCAGGCGTGGGCCACTGACGGAAGGGCGTTGCTGGGCTATGCGGCCAAGCCGCTCCTGCCGCGGTTCGAGAAAGCGATCGAACCGTTTGTCGCGGGTCGGCCCTATAACCTCAGGCTGAACATCGTGTCCCCCGCGTTTATGCGCAATATGAATGTCGGTTACTTCATTGGGCCCGAGCAATCATCATCCCCGTGGCCGATCGTCGCGCGTTTGGAAGGGGCCGCCGTCTACGGGCTCGACGCGCCTCTTCCGTGGGTGTACACGCAGGACCGCATTGTGGCCGCGGACGACACGCGGCAACGGGAGGTTCTCCAGCGCGGCGATCTGCGTGAAGCGGTGTTCGTCGAGCCTGAGGTGGCTGCGCGGCTGCCGGTCCTCGGCGCGGCGGACGCGTCGGCGTTTGCGGCGTTGCAGGTTACCAACCGCATCCTGCGCGTGGATCGAAGCCGCCCGAACCATCTGACGGTCGAGGCCGACATGGCCCGGCCGGCCATGCTGGTGATCGTCGAGTGCTGGCACCCGGGATGGACCGCGAAGGTAAACGGGCAACCGGTTCCCGTGTGGCAGGTGAACTACCTGCAGCAGGGGTTGTGGCTGGACGCAGGGCGGCACACGGTTGAACTGGCGTTCATGCCGCAGAGCGTGCGCCGGGGCATTGCGTTGAGTGGCGCGGCCGGCACGGTCCTTCTGCTGGGAGCCGGCTTCGGACTGCTGTGGGAATCGAAGGTTCGGAGGCGTGATTGAGTCCTGATCGCCACGGTGACGAGTCACGGCGATCCACGGCGCGTCTCCCCTTGTTCCTGAGCGTCCACCTGCTATATTTGTGGGCAACTTGGCGAATGTAGGGACGTGCTCACGGTGCGGTTCAGAACTCCATTGTTGTTGCTGCTCGCCGTCGCCGTCGCATGCACGTCCTCGTGTATTGCCGTCGCCTACTGGTTCCCGTCCTCCAATGTCCGGCTCTCGCTGCTGTGGCCCGTTGTCTTCTTTGGCGCGATGTTTTTCACAGGGCGCCGATCTAATCGGGTCGTTCTCTTCAATGCCGGATGTGTTGTGCTTATTTTGGGGCTGGCGGAGCTCTACTGCGTTTACGGGCATGAAGTGGGACCCGTACGCGATGTTCGATCCATCCGGCGATTCGAGACATTTGACAATGCCCTGGTGCTTCGCCCCCTGCCAAATCGACATCAAGAGTATGCCTTGTATATCGACCAGGAACTTCTCTGGAGGGTCACGTACACGACTGGCCCGGACGGTTGGCGCATAGCTCCCCCGCCCTGCATGGCGCCCCCCTCCCACTCGCTTCTGTTCTTCGGATGTTCGTTCATGTTCGGGAGTGCGGTGAACGACGAAGAAACGCTACCCTTCCGCGTGGGGATGAAAGCCGAAGGTCGGTACCGCGTTCATAATTTCGGCTTCTCGGGGTACGGACCACACCACATGCTCGCCCAGCTACAGGACGGTTTCGTCAGTCAGGCGCTGACGGTTCCGCCAGTTGTGGCCATCTACTGGGCGATCGCGGACCATTCGGTCCGCGTCGCCACGCCGCGGGAGGGGCATTTTGGCCCGCGATTCGACAAGGACGGGGACGGCGTCGTACGCAACGGCAACAACCTGAGCAAACTTCGCGGGCTGGGGTGGTTGCGCAGCACGTGGTTTTGGAACGTCGCGCTTCCCTTGTATATGCGGTCGGATCTCCTTCAGCGACTCTTGGAACTGCAGGCCATGCCCGACGATGAGTTGTTCTACAGGATTGTGGACACTTCGCGGAAAGAGTTGGAGGCCCGCTACCCCGGAATCGAGTTCCACGTCCTGTTGTGGGATATCGCCGGCGACGGGTATGACGCGGAAGCTCTGCGCCTTGGTTCCGGCCTGGAAGCCCGGAACATACGGGTACATCCCATCAGTCGCATTCTTCCCTGGCGGCCCGGTGGGGACGCGAACTACACGATCAAGTTCGACGGGCACCCCAACGCGTTGGCATACGACATCATCGCGGACTATGTTGTCAGCAACATCGTCTGCAGACAGCGATCCCCGTGAGCTCAGAGCGCATCATCCGCAGAACAGCGGCGGATACCCGCGGTTGCGTGGCGTGTGTCAAAGGCCCGAACACGGGCGGGCCTTGCCCATCCGCGGCCGTGACCGTGATTGTTCCCTGCCGCCGGATCGACGACCTGGTCCGGCGCTGCGTGGCGGGCTGTCTGCGTTGCGTGCCGGCGCCGCGCATCAGCGTGGTTCCGGATGCACCCGATTCTGACTGGGAGGCCCCGCCGGGTCTGTCGGTCCTGCCGCTTGGCGACGTCACCATCGCCGCCAAACGCAATGCGGCCGTCCGCCAGGCGGAGACGCCGTTGGTTGCCTTCATTGACAGCGACGCCTACCCGGAGCCCGACTGGCTGTCCTTCGCGGTGGCGGCGCTCGATGGCGACGCGACGATCGGGGCGGTGGGCGGACCGTGCATTCCCGACGACGATGGTTCGCGGAGTCGCCGGTACGTCGCCAACGCCCTGCGCAGCGCACTGGTGTCGGGCCCCAAGGCGCTCGGCATGGGGCGCCGATCCGCGGTCCCCGGCCCCGGCGCGTTCTCCTCGTGCAATCTGGTGGTTCGGCGTGACGTGTTCCTGTCGGTGGGGGGAATGAACGAGGCGCTGGCGACAGGCGAAGACGAGGAATTCTGCACCCGGCTTCGTCAACGTGGCTCGAAACTCGCCTTTGTGTCCGGGTGCGTCGTGCACCACCGAACGCGCAGCCTGAAGGGCTTCTTCTGGCAGCGCGCCATCTGGGGCATGGACGCGCTCCAGGATCTCGGCCGTAACCCCTCGCCGGGCGCGGTTCTGATGATCCTCCCCGCGGCGTTCATCCTCTTCGCGTTCGCCGGCGCGGTGTTGTATCTCGTTCCGTCCTGGGGTATGCTGCACGCGGCCGCGATGATGGGCTACTTGTTCGTGGTCCTGGCCGAAGGCATCCGCTGTGCCAGGCGTGCGGCTGAGATTCCAGGAACCGTGCTGGCTGTCGTAACCGGCAATCTTGCCGGGGGGATGGGAGCCTTGCTGCGTGCGGCGGGCGTGCGTCCCAAACACGAGAAGTACTACCGCCATGATTGATCCTGTGCGCATGGAACTGGTTCTGCCCATCAACCTGTTGATTCACCGATATCCGGTCAGCCTCGTGCCTTTCGTGACGGAGCGCTGCAACGCCGCGTGCGCGCAGTGTTTCATCAGCCCGGAACGCTGCCGGTCGGCCGGGCGTGACCTTGCATTAGAGGAGATCGAGCGGTTGACTTGACACACGGGGCCATGCCTGATGAACATCAACCTTACGGGCCGCGAGCCGTTCCTGCGCGCGGATCTGGCGGAGATCGCGGGGCCGGCCGGTTCGGCGCCCCTGCAGGTGCCCCCCGGCTCGGGAGCCACGCACGATGAAACGTGACGCGGGACAGACCACCAGTGGCCCATCCTCCAGGCGCGGCGTTCTCCTTCTCCGGGCATTGCTGGTCATCGGCGCAGTTGCGCTGTCACTGGTTATCGGCGAAGCCCTTGCACGCCGGCTGCGGCGCGCGCCGGACATTCGCCCGATCGACGTGTCGGTCCCGGATAGCTACTTCGTTTGGTCCGACAATCCGCTGCTTGGCTATACGCCAAGGCCAGGTGCGTCTGGCGTCAACAGCGCAGGCTGGCGCGGCATTGAGTGTCCCGTCGCCAAACCGGAGGGCGTGCGTCGTATCATCATGCTCGGAGATTCGGTGCTGGAGATGGACGACTATGCCATTTCAGACCTCATATCGAGCCGGCTGCAGGCACTCTTCACAGACGGCAAAACCGAGGTACTGAATCTGGCCGTCGGCGGATACTGCACCTTGGCCGAAGTTGAGCGGCTACGAGTGGTGGGCCTGCAGTACGAGCCGGACATGGTTGTGATGGTGTTCGTAATGAACGACTTCGACAACTACAACTCCGAAGTGGCGATGGCGTGGCCGCGACGCCCGCGTGGGGTCAACTGGGGTTTTCGCCACCTCCATCTCTTCCGACTTGCCTGCCTACGCTGGGACTGGTTCGGATTCGTCCGGCAGGCAGACCCCGCGCTACGCAACAACGACGCCACAGGATCCAATAACGTGTCGGAGGGGTTCCGGCGGCTCAAAGAACTTGCCGTTGCACGCGGTTTCGAAGCACGGGTGGCCATCTGGCCGGACTTCGTGAGTCAGGACGTCGTCGATCCCTGCCCGCTGCCGGGGACGGAGCATCTGGTTGTGGAGGTGCTTGCCGCGGCTGAAGGGATCCCAACGTTTCGCTTGTCGCATGCATTCCGAACGCATGCGAGCCAACTACTCCAACAGGGGATACCCGTGTCGCCAGCCACTTACACGATAGGGGATGGTATGCATCCCAACGCACTGGGTGCCGCCATCGCGGCCCAAGCCATTCACGCTGTACTCTCCGGTGCTTCGCCAGGAGGAACGGCGCCTGCGCTTCCGGAAGGCGAACCGGGGCTGGCGCTATATCGTCGAGCCATGGAGGCTGCCACGCGGTACGCCGTTCGCCAGCCTAACTTGAGCGAAGCGTTGGTGCAGGCGGCACGCTTGAGGGAAGACGACGACCCTGCGGCCTGCCGACGGTTGCTCGCGTCGGCGTTACTGGCCGACTCCACCGATCCGATCGCAAACACAGCCATGGGCTTCATCTTGATGCTAGAGGACAATCCGGAAGAGGCCCGGCGCTGTTTTGAACGGGCCCTGTCTCGTGATCCCTATTACACTCCGGCCCGTAATGGGCTAGAGGCGGCCCGGCGGGCGCGCCGCCTTGCACCTTGACCACGTAGCGCCTTGTCGCGGATGTTGTGGTCAGATGACAGGCCGCGAGTGCACGATAACCAGAAGGGCCGGACCCCGCCAATCAACGCAGCTGATTGGGGTTATCAAGCCGCCCGGATGGGCCCAGCCCCGCAGCATCCTCTCAACGTGTGCCGTGTGTTGACAACCCGTCGCGTCCGGTCGCACAATTCGCGCCTGTGAAGTCGTTCGTCCATCTGGCCTGGAGGTTCCTCCGCCTTCGCCCCCGTGTCGGGCAGGTCACCAATGCCGTCCGCTTCTTCTGGTGTTTATCGAGTGGGCACCCGCCCGAGCGGTTGCCCTACAAGCCGATCTCGTTTGGCGTACATGTGACCCGGCGCTGCAATCTGGCTTGCCCATTTTGCTACAACCGGGCCGTCAACCGGGGAGACGCGCTGACCAGCGACATCACGGTGGCGCAATTCTCCCGCCTTCTGGAACACCCAAACCTGCGGCCGGCCTTCCGGGTTACCTTCTTCGGCGGGGAGCCGCTGCTGCATCCGGATCTGTACACGTTGATGCGCTTGGCGCGGAACCACCGGAAGCTCACCTACGTCACGACGAACGCACTGTTGTTGGCCGAACGTGCCGAAGAGATGAGCCGCGCGCCGGTGGATACCGTCCAGGTCAGTCTCTACGCAGACCACCTGGACCGGCAGATCGAGGGGGTCCGCCGGCTACGCCGCACGGCCCCGCGCGTGTCCGTCGTCCTGTCCCGGATCATAACGTCGCAGCCGGACTCGTGGCAGGCTATGCGACAGACCGTCGAGATTGCCGACGAGCTGGGTGTCCGCAAGCTCCTCTTTATGGGATACTCCCCTCTCTCTAATAGAGACAAGGAGCTTTGCTTCTTCGAGGATAACACAGCCATGCGAGATTTCCTCGGGGCCTTCTCCTCGGAATTCGGCCGGCGCTTCGACCTCGTCCTTCCGATGCCGCTGGTCCGCGACACGCGCCGACGGTTCTGCATCGCGCACTACACCGCGCCCTACGTCGCGCCCGACGGGAGCCTGGCCCCTTGCTGCGAAATATCCCCGCCCAGTCGCGAGGTTGGGAGCGTCTTCGATGAGGATTTCTGGAACAACGCCTTCTTCCGGCGCTTTCGCGGGGAGTTCGTCGGCGGTTTTCCCGTGCATCCACGCTGTCGTGATTGCCCGACCTCGTCCATGGGGCGGGCAAAAGGGTTCCTTTCCTGACGGTCTTTCAGCGGAGACTCTTCGCCATGGTCGGCCAGAAGAAGCCCAATCGACCTTTAGCATCTGGAGTGTCACGACGTGGTGCCCGGCAGAACGGCTCAGGCTGAACGCTCTGCGTGTTTGAGGGGCGCGGGGTCCATAATGCGTTGAAGGTGTCGGCGGCGGATAGGGGGCATCATCGCGATGAAGTGGAGAAGGATTCTACCGCGTGCGCGATTTTCAACGGCGCACGTGTTTACGTGGTCGCTCTGGAGGCTTGTCAGACGATGGTTCGGGCGGTCGGCTTTGGTGGCGGCTGCCGTGGGCGTCGTGTGGACGGCCGGCGAAATCTACTACCGCGGTTTCGTGGACTCCACGGATTCATTCGGACTGACCCTCGTGTGCCACCGCTGGTTTGAGCGCCATTTCCACATGAACCGGCAGGGCCTCCGTGACGACAGAGATTACCTGCTGGAGCGCACCCCAGGCCGGACGCGCATTTCGTTCCTGGGTGACTCGTTCACCGCCGGCCATGGCATCGCGAACCCGGAGGATCGCTTTGCCAACCGCATCCGCCGCGCGCTTGCCGCGGATTGCGAGGTACATGTTCTGGCCCAAAATGGGGTGAACAGCGTCCAGGAGGTTCAGGGCTTCGCCGGCCTCGTCGGGAGCGGCTATAAAACGGACGTGCTTGTCCTCGTGTATGTGCTGAACGACATTGGCGACCTGATGCCCGAGTGGAACGCGATCCTGGATCGTATCTACAGCGAGCGGATGGGGGAAGAACCCTTTCTGGTCAGGCACAGTTACTTTATCAATATGCAATATTACCGCTGGAAGATGATGCGCGACCCGGATATTCGAGACTATTTTAGCTGCGTACGCAATGCATATGGCGAGGAGGCGTGGCAGAGACAGCAACAGGTGTTGGGGGCGCTATTCGATCTATGCAAGGAGCAACACATCAAGCTGCTGGTGGTTACATTCCCGTTTCTGCACGCCCTTGGGGCCGATTACGCGTATGCCGACGTACACCGGCGACTGAATGCATACTGGACCGCACTCGGGGTGCCGCACCTCGACTTGCTCGAGACCTATCGGGCCTATCCACCAGCAACCCTGGTGGTCGGGCGCTGCGATGCGCATCCTAATCGCTTCGCCCACGAGCTCGCGGCTGCCGCAATCGGCAAGTTCCTGCTGGCGAACGTGCCCCCGCGTCAGCCTCCGCCTCCGATGGATCAAACCGACCAAGACAGACCCGCGGTCCGTCAAACACGCTCTGGCGCGCCCGACACCGCGCTAAGCCCTGATCGCCATTGAGACGCCAGCGTGGCATCTTCGCGCCACCGAATGGGAACGACCCCACGAGATATGCACTGCTGGCTGGAAGGACCCTTCCTGGCGTTGGGGGAACGCATTTGACATCGCGCTGGAGTTGAATGAGCATCGACCCTGCAATCATGGGACGGACATTGCCCGGCATCATTCTTGCCGCAATGTTCTTCGCCCTGGGGCTTGGCGCGCTCGGCAACTTCGGAGTCACCTGGGACGAGGATGAAACCTACCCTGCCGGGCTTCTGCATCCTGGCAGGAGTTGGAGCAGAAGTGTTCATCTGTTCCCTTGCGCGTCTTTATCCATGGGAACCCTGTTGAATATCTACAAGAATTCGGTCCGCGCGAGGTAGCGGAGGGGCCGAGAATCTTGATCTACAGGCCCGTCTGGGACACGCGCATCTTGAGCGTCGACCAAGGACGGCGCGATCTGAGCCCCCTAGAAGTCCTGCCGCTGGAGCTGTTGTTCCTTCCCTGTAGCGCCAGGGATCTGAGGCCGCTGACCCTCCGATGACGGTCCTGCATCGAGGTTCTCGGCGAAGACAAGCGAGGGGTATGCGGATGTGTCTGAACTAAGCAGGAACTCCGGTTCGGGAAAGTTGCCCCAAGGAACATCCGGAATGTCCAGGGGTATCCGTCGCCAGCGGTAACGCCCGACTTCTCGAATATAGGCTGATGCATCCACGAAGCTCGCGCTTTGCCGGTAGATCAGAAAACGGGGCGGCTTGCGCGCCGAATCCTCAACACGGAAGGATGCAATGCCGCCTCGTATCCGATAGTCGGTGTAGAACATGAGCGGAATGTCCTCATAGTTGATCAACACTTCCTCATGTGATGACGCCAGACGCGACAGAGCCTCCACCGTCAGACGGTTCGGGTCGGGGGCAGGGGTGAAGACCTCTCGGTACAACACAGCCCATTCGGGCCTGAGAATCAGGTCTGGGAAGGCACGGCGGCGAATAAGTCGATCGAATTGACCCGGCAAGAGATTCGAAAGGACGGGGCAGGCCACCAGGGATACACCCAATAGTCCCAGTATCAGATACCAGAGCACCCCTCGGGAATCACGACGGAGGATCAACGTGGTGACTTGGCACAGAACCCAAGCCGAGCAGAGCGATGCCAGGGGGGTTAGTTGAACGATGTAGCGATAGAACGCAAACGGGGCTACCGTCGGCACCCACAAGAGTGACGCCAAGAGGAGCGCGACACTGATGAAGAGGATTTGCCGGGGCATGCGATCCATGCGTCGCCAACGGGTCGCGAGGAGAACACCCGCAAGCAATAACAACAGGACCGGAATCAGGAACTGATTCAAGTGAAACAGGTTCAACAGGAACTTGTCGGGCCAAGCGGCCGCGCTGGGCCCCATTCGGTTGATGAGGCGATAGTACCAAACCCATGGTGCGATGGTCGCTCCGATGGCAAGGCCTACGAACAAGACTTGCCTGAGGCGCGGCCATGCGGCCCAGGTTGCCACGAGCAGCAGCGTTCCAATCGTGGGGAAAAAGGAGCCATAGTCCACGTGAAACGCGCAAAGCGCCGTGAACACAAAGAGACTCTTACTCCAGGATCGACCCTGCTGCCACCGGATGAAAGCGATCACCATCAACAACACGAACAGGCTGGAAAGCGCGTAGTAGCGGCATTGCCGGCTGTGGATCACCCAGAACACGTTGGATGAGAGGATGGCGGCGGTGGTCCAACCGAGGACGGCGTCTCTAAACTGCGTGCGTACGAACCCATAGAGTACGCCGATCGTCAAGAAGGCAATCGCGGCGAACGGCAACCGTGCGGCGGTTGTGGTATGGCCAAAGAGCCGCAGCGAGGTCCCCGCGACCATGAATTGCCCCCAAGGTTGGCCAATCCAGGTCGTGTCCCGTCGGTAGTCGCCATGATCTGCGTAGTGCTGAACCGCGATCGCAGGATCCCCATAGAGTTGCTTACTGGCGCCCTCATCTTCTCCAGAGAAGTTGTCCATGGTAATCAGATTCACGCCATCGTAAGCGAGAGGGGTGCCAAACTTCATCAGACGGTCAGCCAGCACAGCCGTTGCCGCCTCGTCCTGCCACAGGTACTTCGCTCCGAGGTTGGAGAAAAGTAGAGCCCCTGCAACCGTGAACAGCAGCAGCAGCGCAGCAATTTCGCGTCGGAAGTACATCTTACGCCACCGCTAGCACTCGGCGTACGCCTGGGCCGCAAGCCGTCAGGGCGCCCTCCTCTCATAGACAAACACCACATTCATGGAGGTTGGTCGGTAGACCCGGGCCTGCTCGCCCCATGCGTAATTCGTTCGCGTGTCCTGGATGTCCACAATGCCGACGAGATTGTAGAACAAGCGGCTGTAGTTGTCATACCAACGAAACATGTCCAACCGTGGATCAGGGGCCACGCCTAGAGAGGTCGGATTGGCCACAAAGACAAGAAACCGTGGCCGAACAGCCTCAATCTCTCGGATCATCTCTTGCTGCATCTGAGCGGCGAACGGGTGGTTTTCAAAGAGGGGGTACATGTAGATGTAACCAGTTGCGGAGCGCCGATGTGCGTAGAAGTAAATCTGGGGCTCGGAGCCGATGATGGCGATGCGATCGCCGGGGGTGGAGTGTGCCCGTATGTATCTGCCGATTTCAGGAGAGGCGGAGAATGCGTCTGCCGTGCCGTACTCAAGGCCAATAACCTCATTGACGTTTGCGGCGAAGAGCGTGTCCTTCTGTTCAAAGAGAGACCATCCTGCAGCCAGGAGATACACAGACGAGGCCAAGAGCCTCGCGGGAATAGCACGCTTCATGCGCTGAAGACGCCTGACCGCCGTGCCCATAGCGATTCCCGCCAGCAGGGCGGCGGCAGGGAGTAGCGTGACGAAATAGTGCGGGCGGAAGTAGAAGCCGGGGCAGACGGTCAGGAACGAGAACACGGCAAGGCCCAGAACAAAGGGCCTCCGGCTTCGACACTCCGGATCCCAGAGCACGGTCACCAGGCCGAGCAACGCCAAACCCCACAGCAGGGGGGTGCCGCTGAATACGCTCCCCCCCCCGTCTCCCAGGCCGGGAATCCCCACGGCGCTACAGAAGTAGAAGGCGGCCTGACGTATGGGGAGCAACGTGACATAGTGCCTCGCATAGGTCACACACCAGAACCAGAATGAACCGAACACTCCGGCCAGATAGAGGAGTGCAAAGGTGAGGGCTACGGGGAGAGCCACACCCGACATGAACACAATCTGACGCAAGGCATGCTGCCCGTACGGCTCCGATCCCGCGTGCCGCCGATGCGAGAGCAGACAGAGGCACGCAAAGAGCACGAAAAAGATGGCATGCTGCTTCATGAGAAGGGCAAGGCCGAAGAGGACGCCACCAAGAAGCAACCAACTGCGCCTTACGGAGTCCTTGGCCTTCAGGAGTGTCAGCAACCCTCCCATGGCGGGCAGAACAATGAAGTGCGTGGCATGGGCATGAAGCCCGTACACGGACGAGCTCATGGACAGCAGGCCGTATGTCGTTCCGGCGATGGCCGCCGTAAAGGGGTCGAAGAGCTTTCTGGCCAACAGGAAGATGACCATGATCGATGCGATATTGACGAGCAGCAACCCCAGGTGAATGCCTGCTGGTGTCTGGCCGAACAGCCCCATGATCAACGCATACGCCGCGTAGATGCCGGGCATCTTCATGTTGTAGGCAATGGAGTAGGGCGGTACGCCTTCCAGCATGAGCTGGCCCATATAGGCATATTCCCCTTCGTCTCGCTCAAGGGGTATCCCAAGGTGGCGTATGCGGATCGCAGAGATGATGAACACGGCTGCCGCCATGACACACCAGGCCCAGAGGTTCTCACGCCGAGCAGGCTGAGCGGGGACGGCGTTCTGCAACGGCTGTCCCGGTCCGGCCTGGTCTCGCATTCGCGGCTTCATCGGGACGTCCCCTCTGCCGGGAAGGGGTCTAGTCGACCGAGGAAGATCTCCGGCCCGTCCATCACGCGATGGTCGCTTGGGAAACAACCGGCTTCCCAGCCACCATTCAGGAACCAGAGAGTCTGTGGTGTGTCCGGATCGGAGTCGCGTATGGCCGCAACGGTCTTCAAGAGGTTCGCCTGCACGTGCGGGTCAGCGAGATACGCGAACGTATACGTAGGCGCAAGGAACAAGAGGCCGTCCAGCCTTGCCGAGCCGATGTCATCGGCAGACACGACTGGGGCTGCCGGCCGAAGACCGAACGGCACGCGGTAGGCCTCCAGCATGTGAAGCATGGCCTCGGAGGTGACGATGATCGACCCCGGTGGCACCGTGGCTCTGAAGTGTGCCATGGCTCGATCCCAACCCTGCCTTTGCCATCGCTCCCGGGGAATATCCATGGGGTCGATACGCGGTTTCCAGAGCAGCAGCGCGCAGAGCATCAACGGGGCGGCGTACTTGAATGGCGGCACGCGCCGCGCCACCGTTTCAATTCCCATGCCCACGCCAGCGAGACTGACGAGCCCGATGACGACGGTATGCCGAGTCGGGCCGACGGGGAACATGCCCGCCAGGCCGGCGACGAGCGCAACGTATGGCGCGGCCGCCAGGATGACCCGTGAATCTCGTGTTCGCACCCACGAGACAACTCCCAGCACATAGAGGCCGGCCGCAAATAGCCCTTGAGCGGTGCCCCCCGTAATGTACACGAACTGAGAAATAAAGCCCTGAAACACAAAAATGACGGGATTCTGCCCTTGCGGAAAAAGGGAGCATCCCAGGTACGAGGAGCTTGAGTCGGGAGCCGCGAGCCACGGCTTGGCGATCCACATGTAGAGCCACGCCAACGCGAGGACGGCAACCGTCTGACCGGCAACCCACGCCGGTAGAAGGCGACGCGATCCGGGAACGCGCGCAAAGCGCGCCAGACCACACAGGCCGGCTGCGAGCGCGATCCAGACCACCGAGAACTCGGCGAGAAGTCCCACGTAGAGCGCTGCGAAATGCGCCGCAAGCGCCAGGACCGAGGTCTTGGCAAACGCGCGATCCAGCGCGATGAGCGCCAGCGGCACGGCCAGGATCGCCAGGGAATATCCCCGCAGTTGGATCGTCAGGTAGACCAGAACCGGAGCGAATCCAAGCAAGGCCGCAAGACTCCAAGCCGTGATGGGAGAAACGAACCGGCGCAGCCAGATTGCCGCGGCGGCCGGTGCCAGGCCGCCGGCAAGGGCCGGCAGCAGGCGCAGCCACCACACCGATTCGGAAACGTGGGCGGCAAGCCACAACCACCATAGCAACAGAGGAGGGTGGGGGAATGCGTTCCATTGCCGCAAGGTGGCGTTGAGCAGGTGGCATGCCTCGTCAGGGTTCAGGTACAGAGTTGTCGAAAGCCTGATCCGGACGGCAACTGCGGCGATTGTGATCAACGTGCCGATGCGCTGTTCGGTAGACCAGCGGGTGGGGACGAGACATCCTGGGAGTGTAAGTGTCACGCGACTGCTCTTGAAAAGAAGGGGCTTCTCCGGCGGCTTGGGAGCGTGTTGCGTTGGAGCGGAGAGCAAGCGCCTGCGTTCATAGCGGGACAGTGCCACAGTTGGACAAATGAGGGCAAGCAGGCCGTGAGGCGCTCATGCCGTCAGCGGAACGAATGCGGCGGATGGTCCTTTCCGCTGTTATCCGCAGCACTGGAGGCGGGACTCTCGACGGGAATCCGTTGCCAAAACGTGACGGGGCCAACGGTGGTGGCCGGTTTGAACGTCCGATCAAGATAGGCCGCGAGCAATGGGAGGCGGTCGTATTGCGGGATACCGTCAATCCACTCACGCCAAGTGTCACCGCTGCTATAGATGACGAGATTAACCGAATGCCGCTCCAGATCTTCAATGATCTCTCGCTGCATGGACGGCAAACTCGCGTAGATCGGGAGAACGTAGCGTGAGGCCAGTCGTCGATCGGCGAGAAAGATCAATAGAGCCTGGTTGGTAAAGTCGAACACGCGATCACCGGGCTCGGTGCGCTCCCGAATATAGTCGACGACCGGTTCCATTTCCGCTTCCTGTCCGCCTATATCCAGAACGCCAACCCCGGGCAACGGTTCGCGATCTGCGGTCGTGGGCGGCGGGTCCCGAAGTTCCTCCCATCGCTGCGTGAGGGTGGCAATCGGCTGCCAGAGGATTTGCATGTACCATCCCATGGCGATGCCGCTGCCAATGGCCAAGATCGCGACCACCGTTCCTCCTGCAATCCGTGCTGTGAGCCTCTGTGGGCAAAGGAAGATGTCGCCGGCCTTGCCGGCGAGCGCCGCAACCATGAAGAATCCCAGTATCATAAAGAGAAGCACGCTGTAGTCAGCGTGGGGTTCGTCACACCGACCCAGCACGGAGCGGTAGCAGGATGCGCCAAAAAACGTCAGCAGCAGGAGCTGCGGCGCCCATGGCGAGTACCAAAATCCTTTGCCGAAAGCGCGGAACGTGAGAACGGTGGCGGCCGCAACGAGGGCAAAGGCTCCGGCATAGAAGCATACGCCGTTGCTCACCAGCCATGATGAGAAGTCCGGCCGCTGCGTCCCCGCCAGCATGGGCCGCAAGATGTCGAGAACCCTTGGCGCCGGCAGGCCCCAGATCTCCGTCTGGTAGGCGCATTGCACCCACGAATTCCGCAACACGTCGCCCAACGCTCCGTGCAGGAGGAAGTACCAGCCGATGATCCAGAATCCCAAAAACGCTCCGGACGAATAGCAGACGAGAGGAAGCGGACGGCGGCGAAACTCGACAGATCGGCCATGGAACAGACCGGCGACGGTCGTGAACAGGATGCCCGTCGCGAGGGCGTAGAGACCTTCCAGGGTGTGCCAGCAGGCGAGCGTGGCAAGGGCGCCAGCCAGCATGAGGCGCCAGCCCTTCCGGAAGAGGAGCAACAGCCGTGCCCGCCCCCCCTGGAGCGCCCCAACCGAGCCTGAGCAACGCGCATTGAGGAGTTCGAATCCCTGCGGTGATGCGATGGCGCTGGCCAACACGGCGATGCTGAGAAAGCCAAGAGATCTTCGTCCGTTCGCCTCGAGGGCTAGAGGAACCGCCGCGACCACAAGCGCGGCGACAAGACGAAATCGAAAGCTGGCAAGGACCAGAAAATAGATGGCAACGAGCTCTGTCGGAGCCACGTATCCCTGAATCGCACGGACACCGGCAAGGGTCGGTCCAAATAGCTTGGCGCCGAGGCTCGGAATCCAGGCATCGTAGAGCAGCCCATGCTGAATGTAGATGTCTCGATACGGGATGGCGCCATGACGAATTTCACTCATCGGCACCATAGCCTCGCCATCGTGAAACAGGTCCAATGGCCCATCCCGGATGTCCCGGTAAGCGAGCGCGTATAGAAGTGCCGGGATGACACCATACACCGTCACAGCGGTCGAGATTCTCCAAATAGCACCAACGGTCGGGTGACGATACCACGGTCTTGCAGGCTGGAGCGCTTCAGTCCGGATCGGCTTAAGGGTCTCGGTCGGGGGCAAATTTCCAGCGACCTGATCCGCGTTATCAACTCCAGCCGCGCTTTTTGGATGGTCGCCAAGTCGCTTGCCGCGAAATAGGCACCAGGCCGTGAGGCCGCCCAGCAGTGGCACGATGCCGAACCAGAGCGGGGAGATGAGCGTCTTCCACGCCGAAGGATCCAGATCAAGGAGGCGCGGCCACGGCCTCAACAGAAGAAGGTGCAAAGCCGCAACCGGGCGCGACAATGTTGTCTTCGGGCGATGGCAAAGGCGGGAGAGTCCTGACGTTGTCAGCAGGAAGAGCAACCAACCCCCTGCCATAACGGCCGGAAAGCCGATGACCGTTACCGCGAAGTAGAACAACTCCTGCTGCTTCGGATAGCGATTGGCCGCCACCCACCCGACGATTCCGCTGTCCGAATGCCACTGAAACGTGATCGCTTCCGGAAGCTGAAGCAGGCCGCAAAGCGCTACGGTGAACCAACCCGCAAACACGGGCAGACGAATCCAAACCGAATAGGGGATAAGAAATCGTCTTGCGGATGGCGCGGACACGCCGAAACCAGCCTGGCCGGATGATCTCATGGCGGAAACACTGCTATCGTTGGCAAGGTGCGGCAAGCACGAAAGCCGGGCACGTCTCAACTTAGCGCAGAAGACGACCACGATGTATACACACTCGCCGAGAAGGACTCCGCGCGGCATCGCGCCGGACACGGGATTACCGCCAGCGGGTAGCGCGTCTCGCCAACTTGACGCGCCAGCCCGGCTCCTCGTAACATGCGGCACATGAGCGTGTTCCGTTTGCATTGGTACGGACGGGTGCACGACAGTCCCGCCTGAAGAGCGACGACCCTCGCATGAAACAACATCGCCCGATCGACGTTCCAAGTCGCGTCCTCCGCGGCGCGCTCTGCCATGCGGCGATCGCCCTCGCGTGCATCCTGGTTTATGGTCAGACCCTTCGCTTTGGGCTCACCAGGTTCGAGGATTACTTGCTTCTCGAAGCGGTAACGGAGCGGCCGGTGTCGCTGACGGACGTGTTCACCAAGGATGCGTTCCTGCAGAAGAACGGGTCGCTCTTCTACCGCCCGCTCCAGACGCTCACGTATCTCGCCGATGTGCAGTTTGGCGGGAAAGACGCTTATGGCTGCCACGGGACAAACCTGCTGCTGTACGTACTCACCTGCTGCGCTCTCTTCAGCTTGCTGAGAAGGTTGGGACACGGCCACGGCATTGCCCTGGTGAGCGGTCTTGTCTATTCACTCAACCCGCTGTTCACCCAGGTCGTTGCCTGGATCCCTGCGCGCGGGGATCTGCTCCTGGCGCTGTTCGCCATGGTGTCGTTCATTGCGCTGATCCGGTTTCGAGAGACCAGGAAGTGGCATTTTCTGGTTTTCCACTGGGTCGCGTTCTTTCTCGCGGAGTTGTCCAAGGAAACCGCGGTTATGCTGCCGGCGGTCTTCGCGGTCCACATCGTGTTCGAAGACGGGGCGAAGAAGCTCCTTAACCGACAGAACGCGGGATTCTTGTTCTCCTGGGTTTTGCTTGCGGGTGCGTACCTGGTGCTGCGCAGAGGCGCCATCAGTGGAGTCCCCGAAACGGACGCATTCGGCATCAGACTGTTCCTCGGGAATCTGGCGACCATTCCCGAGACTCTGTCGAGCTTCGTATGGCCGGTACATCTCTCCCTCATGCCTTCTTTCTCCGCCTTCAGGACGATCACGGGATTGATTCTTATTGCGGCCGTCGCGGTGCGCGTCGCCATGCAGCGCGAGAAGCGTTGGGCCCCGATCGTGTTGGGGGCGGCCTGGTTCCTGATTCTCTCAGCTCCCGGCATGTTCTTCAGGCCGGAGGGGGGCATTCACGCGTACAGCTATCTCAATCATCGGATGTTCTTGCCGATGGTGGGGGCTTGGATCGTGGCCGTCGAACTTGTGCCCATGACGTGGTGCGCATGGCGGCCCTGGATGTTATGCGGCGGCGTGGTGTTGGCCGGCGTGCTCGCGTTGCTCTCGTTTCGGCAGAGCAGGTTCTTTGCCGAGCCGCGGGGCTTCTACGATCAGGCCGTGCTGACGAATCCTCAGTCGGCGTTGGCCCTGTTGAATCGCGGCTGCCTCAGGCAAGACAACGGTGACATCCGTGGCGCGGTTGAGGATTACAGCAGGGCGCTGCAGATTGTCCCTGACTACTTGCCGGCCCACTTTTACCGCGGGACGGCCATGGGCAAGCTGGGCGACTATCCGGCCGCCCTTGCGGACCTTACGGCGGCGATCCGGGAGGCGACATTGTCAGCCATGAACCGCGCGCACGATCAGGCGGCACAGTCGAATCCCCCATTGGCGCTGGCTCTGTACAATCGCGGCCGTATTCGGCAAGACAACGGCGATCTCCCCGGCGCGATTGAGGACTACAATTGGGCGCTGCAGGTCGTTCCCGACGAGTTCTCCGCCCTGATCATACTCAACCGCGGGTTGGCTCTGGCCAAACTGGGCGACGCTGAAGGGGCGCTGCAGGATTTCGAGACGGCGTGGGAGCGCGATCCAAGGCTGCCCGAGCCTCTGTTCAGGATCGGCCTCATCAAGCATGAGCGCAAGGATGAGGCGGGCGCTCGTGCCGCATGGCAGACCGCCGCCGCGTTGGGCCATCAGGGCGCACAGGAGATGCTCCGGCAGCATGTCCCGTGACCAGGCGCCATGCGGTTGAACGAATGCAAGTGAGTCTTTAGCTGATCGGCGTGCAATCGTGGATCAGCGCACGCACCCGGGATCACGAACAGCGTGAAGGCGGTGGACGCGGACAGCCCGAAGATGATCGCCCAGGCCCGGCCGTTGAAGATCGGGTCCTGCCTGATCTTCCGCTCGCCCTCGCTGGTCTCGTCGACCACGCGCTCGATCTTCCAGTGTAGGGCGCCGTTCAATCATGCCGGGGGCCGTTCGCTTCATTCCCCTTCAGAAGCTGTCGGATCATGTCAACGGCGGGGCGTTCGGAAGTGAACGCAAAGATGAAAATCCCCGGCAATGCCCCGCAGAGCAGCACGCCTCTTGCCAGCACCGCCAGCGCCGCCGCCGTGCCGGAATGACCGGCCGTCGAGAAGAACAGCAGGTAGAGTCCTTCCATGACGCCCCACCCCCCGGGCGTGATGGGCAGGGCGGCCAGGATCGTCACGAGTGGCACGTACAACAGGTACGCATACCAGGGGACCGTCAGGTTCAGGCCGAACCCGATAAACGCCACCGAACTGATCCCCAGGACCTGTGCCACGGCCGCCAACCCGGTGGCGATGGCAAGGCCATCGCCATGGCGATACCGCGCCAAGGCGTCGTGCGCGGCCGTGATGTGGTGGGCGAAGGGGAGTCGCGCCAGCATCCGGTCCACCCGCAAGGCCTGTCGGAGGCGGGCACTGACGAGGAGCGCCATGGCCCCGCACACGCCGAGGATGACCACGGCGCCTGAAAGTGCCGGCATCCACAAGGAGTCTGACACGCGGTAGCCGATGGCGCACATGGCCAGCACAGACACCAGTGCAAAGAGAGCCATGACGCCGACGCCCATGCCTCTGTCGACGAGGACGCTGGCGACAACGCACGCGGTGCGCTTTGAGCGTCGGGTCACGTAGTAGACTTTGATGGCGTCGCCGCCGACCATTCCGGGGATGATGGCGTTGAAGACCTCCGCGAGGAAGCCCAGCCGAAACGCTTCGGCGACGCCGATGTGAACGTCCTGGACGCGCAGTAGCGCGCGCCAGCGGAGCGTGCCGACCAGCAGCGAAAGGATGGACGCGACCACGGCGGCGAGCAGCCAGGCGGGATGTGCGGCGAGAAGACTGGACGCCAGCCCGGGCTGCATTGTGACGACGCCAGCCGAGTCCGTTGCCTCGTAGTCACCCCAGTGCACCTGTGCGGCGATCCATGCAAGCAGAGCGGCCACGACAAGAACCCGCGCCATGCGCGATAGCCGTTTTCCAAACGCTGGAACCATTCGGCCGCCTTTGTTCCGATGGATGTCCGCCGACTGGATGCTGCTCATGCCCCCTCGGCACTGGAGCGTCCGAGTGAAGCACTGTACATCCAACCATGCCGCCCGCGCAATGTCGCTGGCTGGCGGTTTGCCCGTGGCGACGAAGCGGCGATGTGCCGGGACCTGGTCCACAGGTTGGACCCACGGTTGACAATCGCGGGACCGAGGGGGCACACTGGATGACGTGTGGCGGATGGCATCGGGCCCCTGGTGCGGGTGTGGGATGCGGGGCCTGCAAGGAGACGGTGTGAAAGGCCTCTTGGTATCAGCCTTGGTATTGGCTGGCTACGTGATATCCGTGGCGATTGCGGCACGCCTGATCCATGTCGAGCGCAAGATGACGCTCTACATGTGGCTGTTCGCCATCTGGATTCCCGTCTATTTCATTGTCTATCTGGCCACGCCACCCCATGTCTGGATTCTTCCTGAGCCGTGGAGCCGCGTCCCGTGGAAGCTGGACTTGGCGTACGGGTTCGTGGTGTTCGCGCTCAACGTCAACAACTCCATGGACGTGTTTTTCGGACTCAATGAGGGGTTTTCCACCTGCCTGCTGCTTGAGATCCATCGCGGCGGACCTCGCGGGCTGACCACGGACGAGCTCACCGCCATATTCCGGTCGCCGGCCGGCACGGACAAGATCTACGCCTGGCGCCTGCCCCGTCTGGAAGCGTCGGGCTACCTGGTGATCGATCCGGCGACCGGCACGTGCCGCCTGACAGGCAAGGGGCTGTGGCTGGCGCGGATGGCCTGGGCAGGCAAACGCATCCTCAACCTGGGTCCCGGAGGCTGATGTTCACCCGGGGCATACTTGCGGCCATGATCGTGGCGGGCGTTTGGATTTTGCTGCATGTTCTGATCATGCAGATCCGGCCGGCCCGCCGGCGGATTCGCGCCATGCTGACCGGCTACCTGTGCAGCCTGCCCTTCGTGTACGTGGCCTACCGGTGGTTGCCACTGCCCGTGGACGCGCCGACGACCGGGGACGCGTATGTCGGACTCGGTCTGTTCCACGCCTACCTGTCCCACCTGCTGTTGTTCTTCCCCTACATGCAACTCTTCAGCCACGTGGAACGATCGGTGACCGGGCGGCTTCTGGTGATGGTCATGCAGGCGCCGGGCCACACGGCGAACCTCGGCGATATTCAGCGGGCCTACTCGACGGGGGATATGGTCGAGCAGCGCCTGGCGTTGCTCGAGCAAAACCGCTTCATCGTGCAACGCGAGGGGCGCTGGCACAACCGCGCCAAGGGCCGTGCGCTGGCCGTTGCCATGGCGTGCTCCTGCCGGCTGTTTCGTTCCAAGGCACAAAGCGAGCGCCTGTAGGCCCGTTCCCGGCGAATCCCGCGGTCGTCATCACGCCCAACCCAAGAAGCTGATCAATTGCTGAACATCCTCTGGGTTCCCCTCGCGGGGGCTCCAGCTTGCATACTCCGAGGCGCGCCCACCCACATTTGAGCCATGCAGCGTTTCGCGAAAGACCGCCGTCGACGACAGGCACCACGGCATGTACCAAATCCCGGCCTGTAGCCGCAGCATGCAGGGCTTCGTCGCATGGCCCGCTGCCAAACGCCACCGGCCAAGCACGCGTCCGCGCGCGTCAAAACGTACGAATCCCATCTCGCCGTCCACCACCTGAAATGTCACCGAGGCCTGGGGATGGCGATGCGGCGGAGAGTAACTTCCCCGGGCGTGGACAATCAACATGTCCTGCAGACCTTCCGACGGACTGGCATGCAGGCAGAGCCGAAAACGCCTGAGCGGTGCATCGAGTGCACGCGCTCGCAGCTTCTCAATCAAGTCCGGGGTTACCGCCAATGCATCGGCCTGGTTGAACCAGGCTCCCGATTCCTCTCTCAGCAGGGGATCGCCTCCTTGTGCAGGAGTGGGCTTCGGGGGGGCGATGAAAACGCCCGTGCAACCAAACGTTTTCGGCTCCAGTCTCACAAAAGTTGATAATAGAGCAACAGTAACGATTTGTCAATTTGGGAGATCGCCAAGTCGAGGTTACGGCGCAGACCGGCGGCCAGGCCTTTGAAAACGCTGACGCGTGCGTCGGCCATGGTGCCGCTGGCGTCCCGTCGTCGGCCGCTTGCATTGCCTAGCCTGATGCTTTATAATCAACAGGCGTGGCTATGCATCCCGCTGGGCTATGGCCCTTGATCGGCGTAGGTATGGCTGAAACACACAAAAGGGACGCCATGCTTGCCATCGCCAGCCCGCCCTTCAATCATCCATTCTCGCGTCGAACTCGCGCGGCCACCGGGGTCTGCTGAACATGCCAGCCTGTGCTCAAACCGCGTGGAATCTGCTCGTAGCCCGGCGCTACCCCGTGAGCTTGATCCATTTCGTCACCAACAAGTGCAACGCTCGCTGCTCGCATTGCTTCCTCGACTTCAATGAGGAAAACCGTCCCGTCAAATCAGGCACATTCCCACTCATTCTTCAAGCCGACCCGCGCCAGCGGCCACCCGAGTTGAGCTTGGACGAAATCGAGCGAATCGCCCGGAGTGCGGGACCGTGCCTGAGCAACGTCAATCTAACCGGTGGCGAACCCTTCCTGCGCATGGACATCGGCGCGATAGCCGATCTCTGGCTGCGCCGCGCGTCTGTCCGAACGCTGTTCATTTCGACCAACGGCGGCTTCCCGCAATTCGTATTGCCCTTTGCCCAACAACTGGCCCGGACCTATCCCGACCGGCGGCTCATTTTTTCGATTTCGCTGGACCACTTCCGCGATGAGCATGACCGCTATCGCCGCGTGAAAGGCCTGTTCGATCGTGCGCTTCATGTTTACCGCGAGTTGGCGAACGTGGCCCCCAACGTGATGGCCACCATGGGCATGACCATTTCGCGGGTTAACTACGAATCGGCGAACGACATTTATGACCATTTTGTCGACGAGCTTGGTATCCGGGCGCTGACGATCGGGGCCGCCCGCGATGAGGGGGTCTACCGCACGCCACCCGAGTTGCGGGAGAGGATCCATGCCGCCTATTTCAATCTGTCTGAGCGTCTGGACGCGGACATGCGATCCGGGCGCTTGCAGGGCTACCAGCGGACAAACCTGGCCGGGCGTCTGCTCAACGCAAAGAATCGCCTGGTGCGCCAACCGCTGGCGTACACCATGCGCACGGGCGGCTATGTGTCGCCCTGTCATGCGGGCTCGGTTTTTGGTGTTATCGGGGAAGCCGGCGACGTTTTCCCATGCGAAATCCTGAATCATCCTTACGGCAATGTGCGGGAGTATGACTGCAACCTCATGGCGCTTTGGCGTGACAAAACGGCCCGGACGTCACGGCGTTGGATTCGCGACACACATTGCCGATGCGACTACGACTGCGCCTGGACCTTCAATATCCTCTGCAATTGGCGCTATCAACCCCGGTTGCTCCTGGCCGCGCTTGGAGTCGATAGATAGCCACTCGCACAACTTGTTATCGTTACGGTGCCCTTTTCCATTGTAAGAACCTGAATACGGAGATGCTTCAAGATGCGGAACGTCTACTCCAGCGCCAAGATTTTCCACTTTCCCGATCGGCTTCAGGCCATCGCGGCTGGTGAGCTTCCGGCGCCCATCCACGTCCGCCTGAAGCCCACCAACCGCTGCAACCACCGCTGCGAGTACTGCGCCTTCCGCAACCCCAAGCTCTACCTGGGGGAGCAGATGCACGAGCAGGACGAAATTCCCCCCGCGAAAATGCGCGAAATCGTGGCCGACCTGATCGCCATGCAGGTGCGCGCGGTGACGTTCAGCGGGGGGGGGGAACCGCTGCGCTACGGATTCATCGCCGAGACCGTCGCGCAACTCATCGCCGGTGGCATCAAGGTCGCCCTGCTGACCAACGGTTCCCGCTTGCAGGGCGATGTTGCCAGCCTGCTCGCACGCGGCGCCACCTGGGTCCGCATATCGATCGACGCCGTGGACCGCGACGAGTACGCGCGTGTGCGCGCCGTCGCACCCGCGGAGTATGACCGTGTGTGCGAGAATATGCGGGCGTTCGCGGCGCGCCCCGACCGCACCTGCCTCTTCGGCGTGAATTTCATTGTGACCCGCGAGAACAGCCACCAGGTCCTCGATTTCCTGCGCTTTGCCCGCGACATCGGCATCGACCATGTCAAGGTTTCGGAGGTGGTCATGGCCACCAGCGCCGAGGAAAACCTGCGCTACCTGACCTCGTTCTATGCGTCCGTCAAAGACCAGCTTCGCCAGGCTGCCGCCACGCTGGCCAGCGACCGCTTTCGCATCATCGACAAGCTGCTCACGCCGAATGCGGAAATGGAGAGCTTCGAGCGCGGCTACACGCGTTGCCCCATGGCACGCGTACTGACGGTCATCGCCGCGGATCTGAACGTCTATACCTGCCAGGACAAGGCATACACGGCCAGCGGGCTGCTGGGGTCGATCCGGGATTGTCGCTTCGCCGATTTATGGCAGAGCGAGCCGCTGAAGCGGCGGTTGCAGTCGCTTGATCCGAGCCGCGAATGCCGGCATCATTGCGTGGCGCACGGCAAGAATCTGGCCCTGCTGGACTATTTCGAGGCTGATCCGGAGCACGTGGATTTTGTCTGAGGTGGCGGACATGCAGTGGACGCATCGGCACGCGCGGACCTGTTGGATGCTCGCCGTCGCCGCCGTGACGCTGCTGGGCGGCGCCCTGCGCCTGTACGGCCTGAACAAGCCTGATGGCCTGTGGTACGACGAACTGATGTCGTTCTCCACCACCGCGGAATCCTTCCCCTTCGGCATTCTGCACCGGCTGTACCATCAGGATTTCCACGCGCCCCTGTATTACCTGATCCTCCACCCCTGGTTCGTCCTCTTTCACCGGAGCGAACTCGCGCTCCGGTTTTTCTCGGTCGTCTTCGGGGTGGCGATCCTGCCGGTGCTCTACCGGATTGGGGTGGAACTGGGGTCCCGGAAGAGCGGCGTGTATGCCGCCCTCCTGGCGAGCGTCAACTCGTGCCTGATCTACTACTCTCAGGAGGTGCGGTTCTACTCGCTGCTCCCGCTCCTGGTGGCGCTGAGCGTCCTGTTCACCGTCAGAATTCGGCATGCCGGGCGCATGGGCGACTGCCTGGGGCTGGCGCTGAGCAATTTGCTGATCCTGTACACGTATACGATGGGCATGCTGTTCGTGGCGCTGCACGTGGCGGCGTTCGGCGTTCACTTGCTCCTGGAGGGGCGGCGCGCCACACTGCGGCGCGTGGCGATCGTGCACGTGGCGGTACTCCTGCTGTACGTGCCCTACGTCCCCACCGTGCTCCACTTCATGCGCGGGGCGTCGCGGTCACTGGTGGGTGACTTCTGGTGGGTGCGGATGGGGCCGGCGTCCCCGATCCTGGTGCTGCAGGACTGGTTCACGCCGATCCTGACCAACCTGCGGTCGCATCCCGCCGACTACTACCGCCAGTTGATCGCGCGTGGGGTCGACCTGTTCGCCATCGCCTTCATTGCCGTCCCCATGTCCGTGTGCCTCGCCGGGTGCGCCATGACCGCTCTGCGAAAGGATTTCGTCCGCACGCTCTTCCTGGTCGGCCTCCTCTATTTCGGGACGGTGATGACGCTGGCCTATTTCGGGAAGATGGGTCCCATGACCCGTCACACCATCATCGCGCTGCCGATCATGATCACGTCCGTGGGGGCGGGACTCGCGGGGATGCGGAACCAACGCCTGTCGGCGGCGCTGATCGCGATCTATGTGAGCCTCTGCCTGTCCTACCTGCTGTTCGGTGTGGCCAGCGCGTCGACGGCGCCCCGCGATGGCTACCGGAAGTACATCGTCGAAATCGAAAAGTGCCAGCCCACCAGCAAGGATGTCGTCATCATTCCGTACGGGTCGCGTTCGTTCGCGGCGTATTATCGGGAATCCAGGGCGCGGCTCGTGCCGTTTGATATGGAGGCGATGTACTTGGATGGCCTGGGCCTGGACCGCGTCCTCGCCCCCGCCACGATCGCGGCCCTGTCGTTCGATCCCGACGCGGACAAGGCGGTGCTGCGGCCGTACTTCGCCTCGCCCGGACCGAGCACCGCGTTCGACACGTATTTTCAGACGAGCGTGCTGTCGCTGCTCCAACCTGGCGGCCGCCTGTTTCTGGTCGTCTCGGGACAAATCAATCCCTTTGACGCGGCCACCCTGCAGCGCCTGGCGCAGAACGAGGATGCGTATCGCCGGGTGCCGCTGTATCTGATGTTGACCTCAAAGACCATCAACGACCTCTACCGGCTGAGTCGCCGCTACCTGGCGTCTGTGGTCCGGAAGGACTACCCGGGTTGGGAGTTGTATATCTTCCAGGCCGGGACCACGGGGTCTGAGCCTGGCCGGTAGCCGTACCGGCCGGCCGGTCACACCGGCGCGTTCGGGCTGAGGGTGGCCAGGAACGTCTCCACCTCGGCTGCCGTCGGGAGAGAGGGCTGGGCGCCCATGCGGGTCGCCGCGAGTGCGCCCACCACGCAGGCCCGCCGCACCGCGGCCTCCAGCGTCAGGCCGGCCGCCAGCGCGACGGCCAGGCCGCCGTTGAACGCGTCGCCGGCGGCCGTCGTATCCTGAACGGTGACGGCGACCGACGGCACCAGGGTTGTGCGCCCCCGTTCCACCACCAGCGCGCCCTGCGCGCCGAGCGTGACGATCACCCGGCGCGCGCCAGCCGCCAGCAGGCGCTGTGCGGCGGTCTCGGCCGTCGCTCGGTCCGACACCGCCACGCCCGTCAGCCGCCCGGCCTCGGTCTCGTTTGGCGTGATGTAGTCCACGTATTTCAGCAGATCTGCGGGCAGCGGCGCCGCCGGAGCGGGATCAAAAATCACCGGCACCCGGGCCTCGGCCGCCAGCCGGGCCGTATGGACGACGACGTCCATGGGAATCTCGAGTTGCAGCAGCACGGCGTGGGCCCGGCGGATGTGGTCGGCGGCGCGATCCACGTCGGCGCACGTGACGGCCGCGTTTGCCCCGGGAGCGACGGCGATCACATTCTGCCCCCGGGCATCCACCATGATGACGGCCACCCCCGTGTGCGTGGAGTCGTCACGGCGGATGAAGGAGGTCCGGATGCGCTCGTTTTCGAAATTCTGGATCGCGTTGGCGCCAAACGGATCGCCGCCCACGCGCGCGACCAGCGTCACGTCCGCGCCCAGGCGTGCGGCGGCGACCGCCTGGTTGGCACCCTTGCCGCCCGCCGGCATGGCAAAGCGGCCGGCGGTGACGGTTTCCCCGATGGCCGGCATGCGTTCAACCTGGACCACCATGTCCGTGTTGATGCTGCCAACGACGACGATGCGCGGCACGTGCATGCTTTTACTCCTGCAACCGATCAGCGCACGATCTTGAAGAAGTGGTCGAAGAACGCGTCCGGCCGAACGGACTTGGCCACCGTGTGCGGCGATTCGGCGCCGCCGGGTTGCAGCACCGTCCAGCCGGCCGTCGGGTCGGTGACGGAGACCGTGACCAGCCCCGTTGCGTACTCGCAGAGCTCGGGCTCGAAGATGCCGGCCGCGGCCAGGGGATCGTGGAAGCACAGACACGGCGCGTGCTTGAACCAGACTTCGGCGAAGTCGCGCACCGGCTCCAGCACGCGGGCGGTGAAGCGGGCGCGCACGTCATCCGCCGGCATGATGCAGCGGACGGTGACGTCGAGGCCATAGCTGGTATGCCGCGGCGGGCGGGACTGGCAGCCTGCGCCGTAGACGATGGCCGTGGCATGCGGGTCGTTCTTCGCGTTCCACTCGCCCTGCATCTGCTCGAAAAAGCGCCCGGACATGAGCACGAGGTGTTTGAGCAGGCTCGGAATCTCGGGATCCAGCGCGAAGAGCACGCCGAGGTTGGTGAAGGGGCCCACCGCGAGCAGGGTGATTTCGCCCGGGTGCTGGCGAATCGTCTGGCGCATGAACTCCACGGCCGTGCAGGGCGGGAAATCCCGCCGGCGCGGCCACGCGCCGAGCGCGGCGGCCTGCTGCGCCTCCGCCTGGCGGATGCGGACGTACATGGCCTGGGGACAGCCGGCATGAATGGGAATGTCGTCGCGCCCCACGTGGCGGCAGATGGCCGACGCCAACTGCGCCCGCAGTTGGGCCTGTCCCGTGGCCGTCGTGATGCCCAGCAGCTCGCACCGCGGCTGGCTGAGCAGATACGCCAGCGCCACGGCGTCGTCGATGTCCGACCCGATGTCCGTGTCGAACAGAACCTTGATTCTGTCGTTGCTCATATCATTCCTTCCCGCAACCATCCTCACCCTTTAGCCTGGATGTTTCACGGGCGTGCGCTCGCCCGTGTAACATCCGGGCTAGCGGTGGCTAAGTTCCTCGTAAACCTGATTGTAGTAAAGCGCGTTTTCGACCGGGACATTGGGCGGGATGTGGCCGGAGACGCACATGAAGTAGCCGGCGCAGCGTTTGCCCGCCGCCATGCAGCGTTCCACCTCGGCGCGGATGTCGGCCTTGGTCCCGAACGTCAGCACGCGGCAGTCGCCGTTGCCGATGATGAAGTGCGTCTCGCCGAATTTGCGGGTCATGAACTCCAGATCCGTGAAGATCTCGAACCAGAAGCCGTGGTTGCCGCAGGCGGCAATGTCGGCGGCGAAGCTGGTGTAGTTGCCGTCGCATACAAACAGGATCTTCTTGCCGGCCTGGCGCAGGGGCGCCCACAGCTTCTCCAGGTTCGGGAAGATGTACTTGCGGTACCACTTCGGGTTGATGAAGGGGCCCTCCGTCCAGACCATGTCGTCGTGGCTGTAGACCACCGTTGTGTCCGACTTGGCCACGGCGTCGTAGTGCTGCTGAATCCACGAGGCGTAGCGATTCACCACGGCGCCGAATTCATCGGGATTCTCGCCGGCGGCCTCCAGCAGCAGGTCCCAGCCGAAGATGGCGATCATGCCGGACATCAGCGTCGTGTAGATGCCCGTCATGTTGACCGCGTTCGGGTTGTTCTGGCACTGCTGGGCGTAACGCATGTTGAAGTGCTTGACGATGTCGGCCTCGGCGTGCGGGCCGTAGACCTCCCAGGGATCGAAGGCAAAAACGTCGGCCACGCTGCGGAACGGGCTCTGCGTGGACTGCATGAAGTCGCGCCCGTTCTGCGCATACTCCGCGTGGCCCATGTTGGTGTACTTCTCCAGCAGCGCGTTGTATCCGACGCCGATCGAGAGCACGATGTCGTAGTTCCACGCCTTGATGAAATCGCGGGTGGCCGCCGCGCGGATGAAATCCGGGCTGTCGATCGACACCCGGGGGCGTCCCGTGACCGCACGGATGAGGTCCCAGTGATACCCCTCCGCCGACACCTCGGTTCGCGGTACCCTGGCGGGTCGCTGCAGGTTCACCGCCGCCCAGCCGTCTTCGTAGCTCATGCGCTTCCTTTTTTCTGTTTGAGTGACAGTCAACAAAATATATTACGGTTGACTAGCCGTGTCAACATTGAGTAAGACTTTGCGTGATGTGTGGCTTTCTGATTCCCCCTCGAACGATTCAAGGCGGGGCCGGTGGTTACCGCCTGCCCCGGCGTCTGGTCGTCGGCACCGTGAGCGCGGCGGACCAGCTTCCGGCGCAGCAACTGGCTGCCGACCTGACGGCACGTGGGGTGGCAGTGTCGTTCGTGCCGGGGGCCGTGCCGGCGGCGCTTACCCTACGCCGGAACCGGGCCCTGACGCGTCCGGGGGAATACCAGCTGACGGTGACGCCAGGGGGGCTCGACATCGTGGCAGGCACGGACGCCGGCGCCTACTACGGCGTGCAGACCCTGCGCGAATTGCTGCGCCTGCATCGCTCCCGGCTGCCCAGCCTTCACATCGAGGACTGGGCCGACTTTGCGCGGCGGGGGGTGTACCACGATTGCGCCCGCGGCAAAGTCCCCAGCGTGGAGACCCTCAAGGCGCTGGTGGAACAGCTGGCGCAGTGGAAGATCAACGAGCTGCAGCTCTACATCGAGAACGCCTTCACCTTTCGGAAGCATCCTCGCATCGGCGAGGGGTACTCGCCTTTCACCCCGGCGGATCTCCTCGCGGTGCAAGCCCATTGCCGGCGGCATCACGTCCGATTCGTGCCGTCACTCGCCAGCTTCGGACACATGGAGAAGACGCTGGCGCTGCCGGACTATGCGGGGCTCGGCGAGATGCCCGGCTATGACGGACTGCCCGGCGGCACCACGCTCTGCCCGGGCGATCCGCTGGCGCTGCGGCTGATGGACGATCTGTACGCCGAGTTTCTGCCGCTGTTCGAGAGCGAGGACTTCAACCTGTGCGGGGACGAACCGTGGGAGCTGGGCCGGGGGCGATCCAAGCGGCGGGCGGCGCGGGTCGGCGTCGGCCGTGTCTACCTGGACTTCGTGCTGAAGCTGCGTCAGCTGGCGGCGCGTCACGGCAAGCGCGTCAATCTCTGGGGCGACATCGTGTTGCAGCATCCGGAGACGATTTCCGCGATTCCCAAGGACCTGTGCATGCTGAACTGGGACTACGCACCCGACGGTCAGCGGATCCCGCGCACGCGGGAGTTCCGGGAGGCCGGGCTGCCGGTGGTCTGCTGCCCCGGCACGCACGCCTGGCAGAGCCACGGCACGCGCCTGCAGACGGCGTTGGACAACGTGGCGGTCTTTGCGCGGGTCGCACGCGAGAACGACGCCGAGGGCTTGCTCAACACCGACTGGGGCGACTTCGGGCATCGCAATACGCTTGGCGCGAGCCTGTGCAGCTTTGCCCACGGTGCGGCCCACGCCTGGCACACGCAGGGCGTGGAGGACGCCCGCCATGTCGAGCGCTTCACTTTTCATACGTTCGACGATCGCGACGGGTCGCTGGCGGACCGGCTGCGCGTGCTGGGCGCCGCGCCCGGCCGCTGCCTGTACCGCGTGTTGGTCGAAGCGCTCGACCGGCCGGCGTCCCTGGCCGCGGGCTTCTGCGGTGGCGGGCCCGCCATCGAACGCGAAACCGTGACGGATCCTGCGCTGCAGGCGCACGCCGACCGTCTGTGCGCGCTGCGGTGGGCCGTCCCCGCCGGCCACCTCCCGCCGTTTCTCGCCACGGCCCTCCGCGAATATGCACTGGCCGCCGACATGGACAGGCTGGCCATGGAGCGTCTAGGCTACGCGCGGCGGGTGCGTGCGGGCGATCCGGTTCCCGCCCGCGCGCTCCTCCAGCACGCGGAGGGCCTGCAGGCCATGTCCTTGCGCTTCGCGGCGCTGTGGCGGCTTCGCAACAAGCCGTCGCGCCTGCGGGATAACCTGGTCGGATTCCGGGCGGCGGCGCGCAACGCGCGGCAGCTGGCCGGACGCACGTGATGCCTGCCGGGCGGTGGACGATGGGCGCGCAACCACATAGGGTCGGGCGTTGGCGGTCGGGGGCTCGCGTCGCGCTGCTGGCCGCCTGCCTGGCCGGTTCCGTGGCGGGCGCGGCCGAACCCGTCACGCTGCGGTTGTGGAATATCCCGCTGAAGGGGTCCACCAGCCCGGTCGACATGGCCCGGCGGCGCGTGTTCGAAGCCTTCTGCCAGAAGTACCCCGACATCCGTGTCGAGGCGCTCGTGCCGCTGCTGATCGAAGGCCCGGCGGGCGAGGGCCGCGAGTTCATGGCCGTCGCCGGCGGCGTGGCGCCCGACGTGTTCTATCTCTACGGGCGCAAGATCGGGGACTACCACTCGCAAGGTTTTCTGCAGCCCCTCGATCCGTACCTCGACGCCTATGCGCGCGAGCATGGCGAACCCTACCAGGGGATCAGCGCCCCCTCCGCCGTCTGGGAACTCTGCCCGATCGACGGGCACATTCGCTGCGTCCCCGTTCTGTACTACTCGATGGCCCTGCTCTGCCGGCAGGACCTGATGGCGCGCGCGGGGCTGGAAATCCGCGCCCTGCGCGATTGGGACGAACTCTATCGCTATGCCCGCCGTCTGACCTGGAGCCCGGAACGCGAACCGGGCGCCTCCCTCGACGATCCGCCCGTGGTCGGGCTGGCCGTGCAAACCGGTCCGCGTGCGGGCTGGCAGATGTTGCAGTACTTCTGGAGCAGCGGCGGCGAAGTCGTGCGCTCGTACTACGAGCGGCCGGACGGCAGCGGCACCAACCGCACCGAGGTGCCCGCCCCCCCGGTGGATTACCGCCGCTACCAGATCGCGACCAGCGACGCGGATACCTACTACCCGCGGCTCGAACAGCTGCGGGCCGACTTGACCGCCCGCGGCATCGACCCTGACTACAGCATGACCGACCTGAAGTGGCGCCTGGCCGTCAACGAACCGACGGGCGTCAAAGCCCTGGAGTTCTACCGCCGCCTGATTCATCAGCCCTGGCTCCGCTGCACGAACGCGCACCCGGACCGGGAGTACGATCTGGCGTTCGACGACCTGCGCGCCGGCCGCGCGGCCTGTCCGGTCTGCGGGCTGGCGGTTGACCTCACC
This sequence comes from Lentisphaerota bacterium, assembly GCA_021413965.1. Lineage (GTDB taxonomy): Bacteria > Verrucomicrobiota > Kiritimatiellia > UBA8416 > JAIOPI01 > JAIOPI01. The sequence continues at coordinate 48,113 of JAIOPI010000014.1, forward strand.
ACGCGCGAGGGCAAGCGGCGCATCTACCGCGGGGTGTGCGAGGGGCAGACCGATGCGGCCGGCGCGCGCCAGCAGCGCGTGCTCATCGCCATGACGATCGGCACGCTCGAAGAGGTGGCGCCCTCTGCGACCGACATGGGCACGCTCGTGCCCGTGCCGTTCCCCAGCCGCACGGCCGACCTGCCGCCGGCCGCCTTCATCGCGGGGCACTACCTCGCCATCAACGCCACGCAGACCGACCCGCGCGTCCGCGACGCCGCCTGGACGTACATCGCCTTCATGACCGGACCCGAGGCGCAGTCCATCCGCGTGCAGACCTACATCGAAAACGGGCTCAGCGAGTTCATCCGCCCCGACAGCCTGCGGGCCCTCGGCTACCAGCTTGAGCTCGACCGCATCCCGCCGGCGCGGCGCACGCTGTGGGCGTACTTGACCAGCAATCCGAAAGTGGAACCGTACTGCCGCGGCTTCCAGCACGTCATGATCCGCCAGCTGTCCCTGCCTCTCGAGGCGGTGCTCAACGACGAGCCCGACGCCGAGGGCCGCTACAGCCGCGACCCCCAGGCCCTGCTCGACGCCGTCTGCCACGACGCCAACACCCTGAAGCTGGACCGCCCGCCGCCCGAGGTCATGGCACGGCGGCAGTGGATCGGGTGGGGGATGACCGTCGTCGTCATGCTGTTGCTCGTGGTCGGAATCGGGTACACGATCCGCTTCGCCGTGCGCCTGACGCGGCGCGCCGGGGACCTCGAAGGGTTCGGCATTCAGAGCCACGCCATCGGCCGCACGGTGATGGTTGTGCTCTTCCTGACGCCGGCTGTCGGCTCCGTGCTGCTGTGGGGGTATTACCCGCTGATCCGCGGCACCGTCATGGCGTTCCAGGACTACAAGATCATTGGCGGCACCAAGTGGGTGGGGCTGGACAACTTCGTGCTGACGGCCGGATCGCCGGAGTTCTGGCGCTATCTGCTGCAGACCCTCGAATACGCCCTGATGAGCCTGGCCATGGGCTTCTTCGCGCCCCTCGTGCTGGCCATTCTGCTGACGGAGATTCCGCGCGGCACGGTGCTGCTGCGGACGATCTACTACCTGCCGGCCATCACCACCGGCCTAGTGGTCATGTTCCTCTGGAAGAACCTGCTGTATGACCCGACCGACCGCGGCCTGATCAACCAGTTCATCCTGTCGCTCAACGGCCGCCCGCCTCTGACCATGGCGCTGCTCAAGACGCTGCTGACGGCGATCGTCGCCGTGGTGCTCGTGGGCCTCGGCCGTGCCGCGGTGAGCCCCGGCGTATCCCGGCTCGGGCGCATCATCGTGCTGCTGATCGGCGCGCCGCTGGCGCTCTTCGCGGTCAGCAGTGCCGTGCGCATTCTTGGCGGCGAGGGGCCGGTGGCCTGGCTGACCGCCCCCTGGGATTTTCAGGCGCAGAAATTCCTGCAGGATCCGAAGCTCGCCATGTTCTGGGTCATCGTGCCCGGCATCTGGGCGGGCGTCGGGCCGGGCTGCCTGATCTACCTGGCGGCGCTCAAGTCGGTGCCCGAGGAACAGTACGAGGCCGCCGACCTGGACGGGGCGGGCATCTGGGCCAAGGCGTGCCGCGTCTTGTTTCCCAATTTGTCGGCCCTGATGACCATCAACTTCGTCGGGGCGGTCGTCGGCGCCATGCACGCCTCGCAGCAGATCTTCGTGATGACCGGCGGCGGGCCGGAAGACGCCACCATGACCGTCGGCTTGAACGTCTGGTTCAACGCCTTCCTGTTCCTCAATTACGGCCTCGCCACCAGCCAGGCCTGGGTGCTGGCGGCCCTGCTGATCGGATTTACGCTCTACCAGCTGCGCATGATGAACCGCATGCAGTTCCGCGCCACCGGCGCGAAGGAAAGGTAACCGCCGTGTCGCTCATCCCTCTCGTCGGGCGGAAGTCGTTCAGCACCCGCGTGCTCTTCGCGGGGCTCTACCTGGTCCTCGCCCTCGGCGGCTTCACCATGGTCTATCCCTTCGCCCTCATGCTGGCCACCGCCACCACCGGCAATGCGGACTGGCAGTCCTTCCGCGTGTTCCCGCGCTACTGGTTCGACGACACGGAATTGCTGCGCAAGTATGTCTGCGACAAGGCGCCCCTGCCGTCGCTGGCCTGGGAGTACCGGCAGGATCGGTGGTTCACCATGCAGGATGTGCGCGCGGCAGACTTGCGCGCCGCGGCGCCCTCGGACCCCGCCGCGCGGGACGCCGCCGCCGCCGATTGGGGCGCGTTTCTAGACACGCTCCCGCCCGCCCACCGCTACCTGAGTTTCGTCCACCAGGGGGATCGCGAACACTCCGTCCTGAGCCTCCGGCCGGTCTTCTTCCGCTGGCTGGCCGAGCGCTATACGAACGACCTCGAGCAGGCCAACCTGCGCTATCGCGACACCGCCGCCAATTGGATTGAACTCGGCCTGCCCCGCGCCTTCGCCGGCGGGATCGAACTCGACCCGCGGGCGCCTCGCAATCGCGACTGGACCGCGTTCGTGCTGACGCGACCGCCCACGCAGACGCGCGTCATCTGTCTGGACGAGGTGGCCTTCATGGAACTGCGCAACCGCTACGGCAGTGCCGAAGGCCTGAACGCCGAGCATGGCACCGCCTTCCAGCGGCTGGTTGACGTGTCCTGGAACGTGCTCGCGGGGAGCGAGTGGGGGCGGCGCATCCAGGATAACCTGCTGCGCACGGTCTGGCCGCTCGATCAGCTTCGCCTGCGGGCGGCGGCCCGCCCCGCCTTCGAGGCGTTTGCCGCCGACCGCGGCGTCGCCTTCAGCACCGACCCGCCGGCCGACCTGCAGGCCCGCGCGGTCTGGGCGCAATTCGTGCGCACGCCCGAGTGTCTCCTGGAGTTCCTCGAACCGGTCGACCCGCTGCAGCAGTGGCGTACCTTCCTCGCCGGTCGCTACGGCCGGGTCGACGCGCTCAACCGCGCCCATGGCACGTCCTGGGCAACGTTTGACGCGGTGTCCGTGCCCGCCCCCGCGGTTGACGCGCGCGCCGTCGCCGAGTCCCGCCGTTCGGTGCGGCGGACGTTCCTGTTCGGAAATTTCACGATCGTGTTTGACTACATCTTCCTGCACGGGCGCTCGCTGATCAACACGTTGATCCTGATCGCCCTGAGCATCGGCAGCGCGCTGACCTTCAACCCGATGGCGGCCTATGTCCTCAGCCGCTTCCGCCTGCGCCACACCCACCACATCCTGGTGTTCCTGCTGGTCACGATGGCGTTCCCGGCCGAGGTGGGCATGATCCCGGGATTCCTGCTCATCAAGTCGTTCCCCCTGGGCATTCTCGCCGTCGGCGTCGCCGCGCTGCTGCTCTATGCGCTGGTCCGCCTGTTCGTGATCCGTGTCCGCCTCCCGCTGGCGCTCAACGCCCTGCTGGCGCTGGCGGTCACCGCGGGCGCGGCCTGGCTGCTGCCGCCGGTCATCGCCCGCGCGCTGGGCCGCGCCGACCTCAACGTGTCGCTCATGAACACATTCTTCGCGCTCGTGCTGCCGGGGCTCGCCAGTGGCTATTCGATCTTCCTGCTCAAGGGGTTCTTCGACAGCCTGCCGCCCGAAATCTACGAGGCCGCCATGCTGGACGGCGCTAGTGAAATGCGCATCTTCCTGCGCATCACCATGCCGTTGTGCAAACCGGTGCTGGCCGTCATCGCCCTCGGCGCGTTCACCGGCGCCTACGGGCAGTTCATGTTCGCGTTCCTCACCTGCCAGGACCCGCGCATGTGGACGCTGATGGTGTTCCTCTACCAGTTCCAGCAGATGTATTCGACGCCGCTGATCATGGCCGCTCTCGTCATCACGTCCGTTCCCACCCTGCTGGTGTTCCTCCTCTGCCAGAACTTGATCCTGCGCGGCATCGTCATCCCGTCGTACAAGTAATCTCGCCCCTTCTGTCTTGCTCCCGAGCGCCTCCCGCCTATCATGGGAGCCGCTGTGACAAGGAATGGGAATGATGGGAGGAATGAGAATGATGGGAGCCATGACTCCCAGAACTCCCATGCCTCCCATCCCATTCTTCCTCCCCGCGGCGATTACCACACGCTGCTGTCGTTTCAAAAGGCCGAGGTCGTCTACGACCTCACCTTTCGCTTTGCGCACAAGTTCCTGTCCCGCGGCGACCGCACGATCGACCAGATGATCCAGTCCGCGCGATCGGGTAAGAAGAACATCCTCGAAGGCAGCAAGGCCGCTCTGACTTCAAAGGAAACCGAAATCAAGCTCACCAATGTGGGGCGCGCCAGCCTTGAGGAGTTGCTCGACGATTACTTGGATTTCCTGCGCGTCCGCAACCTGCGGCTCTGGGAGAAGGACTCCAAAGAAGCTCTGTTTGTGCGGGACTTGGGCCGAAAAACGCCGCTGACTTACGAAGATTTTCGCGAGTTCGCGGAAACCCGTTCGGCCGAAGTGGTGGCCAACATGGCCATCTGCCTGATTCACCAGACCAATTACCTCATCGACCAGCAACTCCGTCGCTTGGAGCAGGATTTTATTGAGGGAGGCGGCCTGCGCGAACGCATGACCCGCGCGCGTTTGGACTATCGCCACCGGCAGAATACGTCCCAAAACTCCCAGAATTCCCATCCGCTCCCCGACAAGGAAGCCAACGGTCTGGAATGGAGGCAGGGCGTCCTACCGCCGGATGAACAGCGCCAGAACCGAGCCGATCAGGGCGGCGGTGCCCACGATGAGGAAGACGACGCCGGTGTTGTCGAAATGCCGGATCATGCCGCCAATGAAGGGCTCGCCTAATCCGGCAAAGACGTAGGCGAACGCGTCCATCACGCCCGTGCCGGTGCCGGCCCGGCGGCGGCCGAGCAGTTCCGGGCAGAGCGCCCAGAACATGGACTGCGGGCCGTACGTGAACAGCCCGCAGAGGAACAAGATGGCGACCCCGGCGATGGGGTGGCCGCTCAGAAACCACATGCTGAAACTGGACACGCTGGCCAAGGTCATCAGCAGGGCGATCACGATGGAGCGCCGCGACTTGAAGACCCGGTCCGACAGCCATCCGCTGACCAAGGCCCCGAAGGCCATGCCAATGGGGAGCGCCAGCGTGATCCATTTGGGGTTGATGCCGCCGATCCCCGTATTCCACTCCTGGCCGAAGAAGTGGACCGGAACCCAGATGATCAGGCCATAGCGCGCCACGCTCTGAAACCCGATCGCCACGCAGCCCAGCATGAAGCGCAGGTTGCGTACGACGGCCAGATAGCGATGGGCCGATGATTCCATCCCCGCGGGCCCTTCCTGGGACGCCTGCGCGGGGGCTTCGGCATGCGCGTGCGTCGGCGCGTCGTCCAACACCCGCTCCAACCCCATGTCCTCGGGACGTTCGCGTACGACGAAGTAGAAAACAATGCCGGCACACCCCAGCAGGAGCACGGGCAAGCGGAAGATCCAGCGCCAGTCAAGCTGCAGGGTGTCCACGATAATCAGCGACGTCACGTAGGACAGCACCGACGACAGACCCGCCGCAAAGACGTAGAGGCCGTAGACCGTGCCGTGCCTCTTCGGCGACCACCAATTCGACAGCAGCCGGCAGCCCGGAGCCCAGCCCATCGCCTGCACGTAGCCATTCAACCCCCAGGGCACCGCCAGGGATTTGAAGCCCATGCCAAAGCTCGTGAGCCAGTTGAAGCCGCAGGATAGAATGGCTCCCAGGGCCATCATCCGGCGCCCGCCGAACTTGTCGCCAAGATTCCCGTTAATGGCCTGCCCGATGGCGTAGCTCCAGAGCATGCCGGCACTGATCCAGCCCAGGGTCGGCTTATCGATGCCAAGCTCCTTCTCGATCCCGGGAATGGCAAAGCCGAAGGTCTGTCTGCCGGTGTAGTAAAACAGGTAGCAGAGCATGACCGAGAGCAGCATGCGCCATCGGGCACGCACGAAACGCGACGTTGAATCAACTTCGGAACCGGTCATAAACTGGCTGCGCCCCCGTCGCGAACGCGCTGCATGAGCGTCCGCCGCCCTGTCACTCCGCAAACACCGCTGAATTTACACGCCCCGCTGAAGTGCGACGATAGCAAAATGCTCCCCATCACCGACTGGAACCCGCGGCTGACTGGCTGAAAGTGGCGCATCGGTCAAACAGACCGGTAGTGACTCATAGTATATACTTTTTCTTGAAGGTCAATAACGAGTCGGCTAGGCTGATCGTTGGCATTTAGTTTCGGCAAGGAGCCTGTCATGGATGACAAGTCCGCAACGGTACCGCTTAGCCCCGCGCAAATGGAGCGCTTTCACGCCGACGGCTTCGTCGTGGTCAACGGGCTCCTCGGCCTTGAGGAGATTGCCCGTCTGGTCGAGCGCGTCGATGGGTTGCTCAGCGGCCGCTACGATGCGACAGGCATGGTTGCCGGACGGGCCTCCGACCGGGGGACCACCGACGTCGGTCGTCGCATCAAACAGGTCATGCCGATGCAATATCCCGTTCGAGACCCCGTGCTGCGCGGCATTGGGGATGATCCACGCATCAAGGCGATCGCCGCGCAACTGCTGGACACCGCAGCCGTTGAGATGTTCCAACAGCAGGCGCTGATCAAGGATCCCGGTCAGGACAACCCCACGCCCTGGCACCAGGACGACACGTACTGGCGATCTGGCGGCTCGGCCGTGACGGCTTGGTTTCCGCTGGAGCCGCTGTACGCCGACTGCGGCACCATGCACATGATCCCCGGCAGTCATCGCGGCGACGTGCTGCCCCATGCACGGGTCGGCGGCATCAGCATCTTCCAGGTCATTCAGACCACCGTGGATGTGGCGGCGGCGGTTCCTCTGTTGATCCCGCTCGGCGCCGTCAGTTTTCATCACAGCAAGCTGATCCACGGCGCACCCCGCAACGGCGGCGCGGTTCGCCGCATCGCACTTGCGCAGCACTATCATGCGGCAACGACAGCCTCCGCGGGCTGAGCGTGGGGGGGGGGCCGGGTCCCGGCAGGGTCACGGAATATCGCACGATGGGTCAGAGGCAGAGGAGAATGGCACGGACTTAAGCGCAACTTCCGATCGTAATCGTAATCCTGATCGTAATCATAATCCATTCTCCCGGAACGATTAAGATTACGATTAGGATTATGATCAGAAGTGCGCCCCCCCTTAAGTCAGTGCCACCACAAGCAGACGAGGACACGCATGTTTCCCAGCAACACATTCGGGCATTTCGCCGACGGCAACGAGACGTACCGGATCACCGACCCCATGCCGCCGGGAATCTGGTGGAATGCGATCACGAATGATAGCGGGGTCGTGATGGAAATCACGCACTGGGGGACGCAGACCCTCAACCTGAACTATCCCGCGCTGAAGCAGAACTGCGAGATGGCCGTTCCCAATCACACCTGGGTGTATTGCCGCGACGAGGACACGGGCCGTGTCTGGAACCCCGGCGTGGCGCCCATGATGAGCGAGGTGAAGGACTTCGCCTGCGAGCATCACGACGGATGGACGTCGGTGGCGTCCGTCTTCGACGGCCTGCGGGTCGTCTGGCGCACGTTCGTGCCGGTGAGCGGCCGGCGCGTGATCTGGACGGTGGAGGTGCAGAACGAGACCCCCCGGCCGCGGCGCATCTCCGTCTTTCCCGTTGTGGCCCCGAACATGGTCAACTTCCAGGCACCGCGGTTCTTCTTTGGTCCTTTCGGCACGGCGGCGTACGACGAGTCGCTGCGCGGCGTGTTCTACCGGATTGGCAATCCGCACGCGCCCTGGGAGGCGCGCCACCTGATGCTGTGCGGGTCGCCGACGCCGGACGACGCCTGTGGCGACCGCGCACACCTCTTCGGCCCGGTCCTGTTCCCGCAGTACCCGCAGCGGCTCCTGTCCGGCGGTCCGCTGGGCCGGCGCGGCGGCGGTTCGTCCGGTTGGCACACCGACATGGTGCTGGCCCTGCAGTTCAAGATGGACCTCGCGCCCTCCGGTTCCGGACGCTGCGACATGCTCCTCGCCGCGGTGCGCGATAAAGACGAAGCCCGCGCCATGGCGGCGGACATGGCCACGCCCGAAGCCGCCGAGCGCGAGTTCCGCCGCATGCAGGAGGCGCGGCAGGTGCGGCGCTCCACGCTGCGCATCCGCACGCCCGACGCGCAGATCGACGCCTTCGCCAACGCGTGGCTGAAGCGCGGGCTGGAGTACAGCCTGGTGAAGAAGGACTCCACCCGCGACAACCTGCAATTCGCCGACGGCCTGACGATGAGCGACCCGGCGCGGGTGCGCGCCGAACTGCTGCGGCTCATGCCCTGGCAGTACGCCGACGGGCACGCGATCCGGTCCTGGATTCCCTATGACGAGACGTGGTACTCCGACACCACGACCTGGCTGGTCATGACGGCCTGCGGCTACCTGAAGTTCACCGACGATCTTGCGTTCCTGGACGAGCGCGCGCCCTACTTCGACGGCGGAACGGGCACGGTGCTGGAGCATCTGGAGCGCGCCGTGGCGCAGCTCGACGGCGATCGCGGCCCGCACGGCCTGCCCCGCTTCCACTACGCGGATTGGAACGACGCCCTCAATCCGGCGGACCCGGACGCCGAGAGCGTTTTCGTGGCCATGCAACTCGGCTGCATGTTCAACGACATGGCCGGGCTGATGCGCCGGCTGGAGCGCCCGGCGGACGCCGAGCGCTACGCGCAGAAGCACGCGGAACTGAAGCGCACCGTGAACGACGTGGCCTGGGACACGGAGGGCGGCTACTACGTGCGCGGCTTCGCCGACGGCAAGGTCATCGGCGGCAGCCGCTCGGAAGGCTCCACGATCTTCGTCAATCCGCAGAGCTGGGCGATCATGGCCGATCTTGTGCCGGCAGAGCGCCTGTCGCGCCTGCTCGCCGTCGTTGACGAGAAGCTCGAATGGGATCTGGGCTGCCCGGTCAACACGCCGCTCTACAGCAAGCAGGATCCACGCCTGGGGCGCATTACGTTTCAGATCCCGGGTTCCGATGAAAATGGCGTCTACTGCCACGCGACCGCCTTCAAGACGGCCGCCGATGTGTGGGTGGGCCGGGGCGATGCGGCCTTGCGCTGCCTGAAGAAGGTCACGCCCGACTACGAGGGGAACCCGGTGGCGCAGTCCGGCGCGCTGCCATTCGCGCTGACCAGCGCCTACAGCGTAAACCCCGCCACCCCCGGGCGCGCAAGCCGCTCGTGGCTGACGGGCTCGGCCTGCTGGTACATGCGCACCGTGATCGAAGGCCTGCTCGGCGTGAGGCGCGCGTATGGCGGCTTCGTGCTGCGGCCCGCGTTCCCCTCGGCGTGGACGGAGGCCGAGGTGATGCTGCGACGGGGCGCGGAAACGTACCGGATCCGGATCGTGCGGTCTGAGGTGGTGCAGGCGCAGAAGATCACGCTGAACGGGAACACGCTGCGTGGCGATTTCCTGCCGTTCCAGCCCGCCGGCGTGCACGAGATCAGCATCCGGTTGCCGGTGGCGGCGCGGAGCAACGGGTGACGCATGTCGTCCGGCTCGTCGGCCTGTCGCTGCTGCTGAGTGCCGTACTGCATGGGAAAGGACGGAGGTCTCGAATCGCCATGATGACGGACGAATCCCGCCATGCTTAGCCTGCTCTCATCTCAACTCGGCTACCAAACCGCCGCGACCAAGCGCGGCTACGTGCGGGATTTGAACCGCCATGTGATCCCGGATGAAACCGAATTCGAGATCCGCGACGCAAACGACGGTTCGATTGCCCACCGCTCCAAGACGTCGTATTGGGGCGAGAAGTGGAAGTCGCATTGGTGGATCCTCGATTTTTCGGCACTCACGACGCCCGGCACATACCGCCTCGAGATCGCCGGCTGCAAGAGCAACCCCTTTCCGATAGGGCCAACGCCGCTGGTGGACTGCGACATGGTGGATATCGCCCTCAACCAGCTTGACGCCCGGCATAACCATGGCGAGGCCGCCACCTACCTCAACGGACAACTGCGGTTCCCGGGGCGTTGGATGACCCCTGATGGCACGCATCCCCAGGGCATCTATCGCGACTGCATGTCGAACTTCGCGGAGATCGAATCCGTCGGCATGACCACCACCGGCCTGATTGAGCTCGATCGTCACCAGCGGCACAAGTTCTCCGAGCGCGACCAGGAACGGATCCGGGACTACATCGTCCTCGGGGCGGACTGCATCGTGGCTTCCCAGCGCAAGACTGACGACCCGAAGACCAATGGCCGGTTTGCCCACTCGATTCTGGTCAACACCAAGCACGACGGCTGCGCCTGGGCCGGCAACGTCTATAACTGGCACGACATGGCCTACGCCATCGTGGTGCTCTGCAAGGCCTATGAGGCCGTCAGATCCTTTGATGTGGCCAAGGCGCAGACCTACCTCGACTCCGCGATCCTCGCCTACACCTGCGCCGCGACCCGCCCCTATCACCTGACCGAGGAATACGAACTGCCCAGGCGCGACGACGCCTACGACCCGATCAAGGACTACGACAAGGCCTGCTGGACGCCGATGCTGGAGGATTTTCGCACCGATCCGGGCAAGTTCGCTTTCGGGGTTAACAACTACCAGGAATACGCCCGGATGTTCTATGACAAGCCGGCCGACTGGCAGGAACCGACGACCCTGAAGACCCGTGAAATGCTGCCCTTCCTGCACGGGTGCACCCTCCTGTACCGCCTCACCGGCGAGCGCAAGTACCTGGATACGGCTCTGGAATTCGCCGCCTCCATCGCGGGGCGGCAGTTCACCGACTGGCGCCACCCCATCGAGGGCGTGTACGGAACCTTCTACGAATTCGAGGGCGACCATCAGGCGTTCTCCGTTGAAAGCGGTCAGGCCGGTGGGCAGTTCATGGGGCACATCGACGCGCTCAACGTGAATGGCTTCATCGAGCTGCTGCGGCTGGTCCCCGAGCATCCGGACGCCGCCAAGTGGCTGAACGTGATCACGCTCTACACGGACCATTACGTCAGGACATCCGCCGACCTGAACCCCTTGCGCATCCATCCGCTCAGCGTGTACCGCGATCCGCAGCATGGCGGCGTCAAGTTCTTCATGAACCTCGTTCATGGCGCCACCGGACACTACGGACAGATGGCGGGGAACCTCCTCGAACTGGCGGATTTCCTCAACGACGGATCCCTGGTTTCGCTGGCCGAGGCGAATCTGCACGTTTACACCGGGCTGAATCCGGGCGTCCCGAGTCCGGGCAACGACAGTTGGCGCGCCGCGACCCTGATCAACAAGGTCGGGCCGTCCTACTACAACACCGGCGGGGAGTCCATCAAGGGCGGCGTGATCAACGGCTTTCGCGCCAACCGCAATTGGTTCCTGACGCCCATCGCGCAGCTCCCGGACGCACCGGGCCTGGCGGGCGGCGATGAGGACTGGGTCGCCCACAGCCATCCCTATGTCGGCGCCGCCGCCCGGATGGAAGCGCCTTTTGCCCTGCGGGTTGAGACGCGCAACGACGGCGAACCCGTGCCCGCGACCGTGTGCGTGCGCGTGCCGGAGAGCCATGCGTACGCGACCGACGCCCAAGGGGGCGCCACCATAACGGACCTCCCCTGCAATCGCACGGGCAGCATCTCCGTGCAATACGGCGCACGGACGATTACGCGGGACCTCGCCACCATTCCGGGTGGCACACTCAGGTGGTCGGTGGATTTTGCGCATTACGCGGGGCTTTCGCTGGAGGTGCCGGAACGGCTTCAACAAAAGGCCGAGGCGACGGGGCGGGTGACCATCCGCAATCTGGGCAGCGCGTCCATGCGTGGCCGAATCCAGCTCTCCGCATCCGGCGTCAGTCTGGCAACGACCGCCATGAACATCGAACTCGCCCCGGGGAACGACGAAACAATTCCGATTATATTCAGGGGCGGGGACCGCGTCATGCCGTACCTTGTCTACGCCATCGTGAAGACCGACCAAGGCGTCCTTGCCGTGGCAGCGGGATCCGGACGGATCGATACAAATTCCGCGCAAGGAGGTCTCGAATCGCCATGATGAGCCAACGCGAGAACATGCTCCGTGCCATCCGCTTCGAGCGGCCGGAGCGGATTCCCATGATCTTCTGGATCAATCCGTCGTGCTACCATCACTACCCGCCTGGCGCGCTCGATGATCTGGCTGAGAGCCACCCCGTTCTGTTCCCCTGGTATCAGCGTGCGAAGACGCCGTTTGCCGTCCCTGCCGCGCCCCCGCCGCCCCCCGAACCCTATGTGGATCCCTGGGGCATCACGCTGGCCAGCCCGGAGGAGGGGATCGCGCCGGTGGCGGTCAAGCATCCGCTGGCGAACTGGGAAGACTTCGACCGCTACGCGCCCCCGCCGCTGCCCGAGCTGAAGGACGAGGAGAAGGCGCGGCCGAATCTGGCGGCCGAGAACCGCACACAGGCCCTGGCCGCGGGCAGGCTCATTCAGCACGGCCTGCCCCATGGCCACACGTTCCTGCGGCTGTGCGATCTGCGCGGCTACGAGGCGCTGATCTGCGACATGGCGGACGACGAGCCGCGCCTCTGGCGGTTGATCGAGATGGTTGAAGCGCACAACGCGGCTCTCGTCCAATGCGCGCTGCAGCGTGGCGCCGAACTTGTGAGCTACCCCGAAGACCTTGGCATGCAGGTCGGTCCGATGCTCTCGCCGACGCATCTCCGCACCTACATCAAGCCCAGCTACACGCGGCTCATGAAGTTGGCGCGCGACGCCGGCTGCATCATCCACATGCACTCCGACGGCGATATCCGAAGCCTGGCCGACGACCTTGTCGACAGCGGGGTCCAGGTGCTCAACCTCCAGGACCTGGTGAATGGCATCGACTGGATCCGCACGCGCTTCAAAGGCAAGCTGTGCATCGATCTCGATATCGACCGCCAGACCGTGACGCGCTTCGGGTCCCCCAAGGACGTGGATGACTTGATCCGCACGGAGGTTGAGACGCTCGGCAGCCGCGAAGGCGGCCTGATGATGATCTACGGCATGTATCCCGGCATTCCCCTCGAGAACGCCAAGGCGTTGATGGATGCCTTGGAAAAATACGCGGTGCATTTCGCGTAAAAGCCCGACGTGAATCCATGAGCAAGACAAAGAACCGCTCGGTGGTTCGCGGCGCGTGCGCCGGGCTCTGCCTCCTCGCGGCCCTGTCCGCCCGCGGCGAGCAGTCCCACGACGACTTCACTGCCGGCCTCAGTCCCTGCTGGTGGGAGTCCCGCAACAACCAGCCCCTGTACCAGGTGATGCCCACCAACGGCGGCGTCACGCTGTCGAAGCCGGTTGGCGGTGACTTCGGTTTCCAATGGGTGGATTTGCGCTTCCTGCGCGAACTCCACGGCGACTTCGACGTGTCGGCGCAATTCACGGATGCGTCGATCCATCATGCCACGGGCGGGCCGGGGAACCAGATCCAGCTCAACGTGTTCATGGGGACCAGCGTGTTTGCCGTCGTGCGGAGCGACGAAAACGGACTGGGTGGGGAGAATGCGCATGTGTGGGCGGTGCCTCCGGCCATCATCGGCGGCTCGCCGATGATGACGGCCGCCTCCAACGGAATCCTCCGCGTGGCGCGCCGTGGCGATGTCGTCAGCGGCTACTTCAACGGCACGCAGCTGTGGGCGGAAGCGCTGGGGCCCGACCCCGCCTGGCTGCTGTCCTTCTCGCTTCAGAACAACGGCACCCGCGATGCGACGCGCGTCACCCTGGATGCGTTCTCGGTTGAGGCGCAGGACATCCGCCCGTTCGCGTGCCGGGTCGGCGCGATCGAAGCGACCCCGGAGGCCACGTTCCAACTCGTGATCACGAACCTGACCCCGCTGCTGACGAACACGCTCCAGGTGTCGGATGGCTGGGCGACGGATCGGTGGATGAACCTGCAGGATGTGGTGGTCAGCAACATGTGGGCAAGCGGGGCGTTCTCAGTGGCGCCGGAAGGGCCCGTGCGGTTCTACCGTGTCGTCAGCCGAGATCCATAGGGCACAGCGTCGGTTGAATCAAACAACAAGCGAGGAACACCATGGCAAACGAAAGTAAACGCATCCCCGTCATTCTCGATACCGATATCGGGTATGACATCGACGATACGTGGGCGCTGGCGATGATGCTGAAGTCGCCCGAACTCGACGTGAAGCTGATCGTGGTGGATGCCAATGACACCGAGTATCAGGCGCGGATCGTGGCGCGCATGCTCGAAGCCGCCGGCCGGACCGATATCCCGATCGGGATCGGCCCCCGCTTCGGGGATCCGAAGCCGGGCGCGCAGTGGGGTTGGGTCAAGGACTACAGCCTGGCGAACTACCGGGGGACGCTTCACCAGGACGGGGTTGGCGCCATCATCGACACGATCATGGGCTCGCCGCGGCAGGTGACGCTCCTCTGCATCGGCCCCATGCCGAATATCGGCGAGGCGCTCACCCGCGAGCCTCGCATCGCCAAGAACGCGCGCTTCGTCGGCATGTACGGATCAGTCTACAAGGGGTACGACGGAACCGCCACGATCAGCAAGGAGTGCAACGTTGTCTGCTACACCCCGGCCTGTCAGAAGGCCTTCAAGGCGGAGTGGGACATGACCATCACGCCCCTGGACACTTGTGGCGTCGTGGTGCTCTCGGGCGCAAAGTATCAGCGTGTGCGGCAGTGTCAGGACCCGCTCATCCAGGCGCTCATGGAGAACTATCGGGTGTGGCTGGAACACGTCAAGCGCCCGCAGGAGTTCGAGGTGAAAAGCTCGGTCCTGTTCGACACCGTGGCGGTGTATCTGGCCTTTACAGAGCAACTCCTGCGGATGGAGCGGCTGGGCATCAAGGTGACTGACGACGGCTACACGCTCGTGGACCCGGCGGCGAAGCAGATGGACGTCGCCGTGGACTGGAAGAATCTGGGCGCCTTTGAGGACTTCCTGGTGGAGCGCCTCACGGGACCCACGCCATGAAGCGCATGACCCGACGTGAGCGACTCCTGACGATTCTGGACGGCGGTGTCCCTGACCGGCCCGCCGTCAAGATCTGGGGGGCGGACCCCCGTCGCGCGGCGAAGCACCCGGGCTTTGAGCGGGTGCGTCAGCGGGCGGTGGAGAAGACCGATCTGTTCGTGGATGCCGGTTCGGCGTTTCACATGTACGCCGGCCGCCACGCCAACCGTCTGATCGAACGCGTGGAAGTCCCGACGGATTCGCCGGAGTGGTTGAACGTCGTCACCACCTTCCACACGCCGGCAGGGGACCTGCGCGCCACGCGCCGGATGAGCACCATCGGCAAGCCCGGCTATGACGCGGAACATCCGCTGAAAGACCCCGACGATATTCGCAAACTGCTCTCGCTGCCCTATGAGCCGTTTCCGTTTGACGTCCAGCCGTTCCGCGACGCTGAAGCCTGCACGGGTGATCGTGGCGTGGTCATGTTTTACCTGGACCAGGCCATGTACGCCCTGCAGCGGCTCATCGGCTCCGAGAACTTCGCGCTGTGGAGCCTGACGGACGAGGCGCTGCTGATGGAGGCCATGCAGATCTTCGCAGGCCGCCTGCTGGGGCACGTCCAGGCGGCCGTGGCGGCGGGATTGGGCCAGGCGGTGTTCGGCTGGGTGGGCCCGGAATTGTGCATTCCCCCGCTGATGTCGCCGTCCGCGTTCGACCGCTACGTCGCCGCGCTCGACAAACCGTTGATCGAGACCGTTCACAACGCCGGTGGGCGGATCTGGGTTCACTGCCACGGCAAGATGCGCCCCGTGATCGAGCGCTTTGCCGACATGGGGGTGGACGTCCTGAATCCAATCGAGCCGCCGCCGATGGGGGATATGACGATGGCGGAAGCCTTCGCGCGGGTGGGCAACCGGATGGGCCTCGAGGGTGGCGTGGAGACGCACGACCTGATGACGGCCTCCCCGGAGCGCATCCGCGACATGGTGCGCACCGTGCTCGACGCTGGCCGCGGTCGGCGCCTGATCCTCGGCCCGAGCGCCGGCTACTACGAGAGCGTGTTCCCAACCGAGGCCGAAATCCAAAACTGGCTCTGCTTCATTGATGAAGGTGTTGCTTACGCCGAGAGCGTTGCGAACGGCTAGTGTGGTCTCTCAGATGGGTATTCAAAACGCAGATTCACCACGGAGGAACCGAAACACGGGAGCCGTACGAAGTCCGCTCCGTGCTTCCGTGTCTCCAGCGCAGCGGGTGGTGAATCCTGATCTTCCGGTGAAACGAAAGGCATAGGCAATTCTGAGACGGTACACGAGAGGAGAACGGTGCGATGAGCCTACGTGATCAGGTACTGGATCAGATTCGCCACCGCGAAACCGCGCCCGTGCCCTATACGCTGCCATTCGAGCCGGAGGTGGGGACACGGCTGGACCAGCATTTCGGCGGCGACGCCTGGCGGAAGCGGTTGGTTCCGTACATGGTCGACTGCGGCGGGGTTTGCAGGGGGTTCTGGGAGAAGCTTGACGACGCCCATCTTCGGGATGCTTTCGGCAGCGTCTGGCGAACCACTAACCACACCAGTTGCGTGGTGGAACCCGGTCTGAAGGCGCCGAGCTTCCATGGGTACCGGTTCCCCGGCCCCGACATGTTTCTCGATCCGGCTGTCAAGGCGGCCACAAAGAAGCGTCTCGATGAGACCCCCGATTCATTCCGCATCGTGTCCACGAATTGCCTGTGGCAGAGCTGGTATGTGCGGGGCTTCGAGCAGACGCTGGAGGACTGCGTGGTGGAGGAGGATTTCTATGGGGACCTTCTCGATCGCTTCACCGATCTGACGCTCGCAATGGTGAACAACTGCGCCGACCTGCCGGCCGATGCCATCATGATGGGCGACGACTGGGGCAATCAGCGCGGCATCATGATCGGGCCCGAACGGTGGCGGAAGTTCTTCAAACCGCGCTATGCCCGGATTTTCGATGCCGTGCATGCCCAAGGCAAGCTGGCCATCATGCACTGTTGCGGCAGCGCCGCCGCGATCATGGGCGACATTGTCGAGATCGGCCTCGACGTGCTGGAAAGCGTTCAGCCCGAGGCCGCTGGGATGAATCCTTACGGGTTGAAGCAGGCTTGGGGTGACCGGCTCACCTTTTGGGGCGGTCTGGGAAGCCAGTCGACCATTCCCTTTGCGACGCCGGAGGAACTGCGTGCGGAAATCCGGCGCCTGCGCCGTGAGATGAGCCGCGGCGGCGGCTACATCCTGGCGCCGGCCAAGCCGCTGCGCACCGAGACGCCGACCGCCAACGCCGTCGCGATCGTGGAGACGTTTATCGAGAAGGAGCGGACATGAGCCAGACTGAGTTTCATATGGATCCGGCGCCGGATTTCCGGCGCTTCGAGGCGGTGTTGCGCCGCGAGGCGGCGCCGGACCGCCTGCCGTTCTACGAGCTGTTCACCCAACTGGTAGACCCGGTGCTCAAGCGCCTCGGGCAGTGGCAGGACACGGCCGATCCCGCGCTGACCGATGCGGAGCGTGAGGAGCGGCGGCGGCGCAACCACTTCCAGTACGCGCTCTCGCTTGGCTACGACTACGCAGGCGTCGGCGGCCGCGGCTTCTCGTTCCCGCTGGCCGAACGGGCGGTGGGAAAGACTCAGCAGGGCAACCGGCACTACATCACCGGCGCGGGCCATATGATCGCAAGCCGCGCCGATTTCGAGCGATTTCCCTGGCCGGACATGGACAAGGTGGACTACAGCCCGCTGGATGACGCCGCCCGCCGCATGCCCCCGGGCATGAAGGGCATCGCCGGTTACTGCGGCATCCTCGAGATCCCCATGTGGCTGCTCGGCTACGAAGGCATCAGTCTGATGCTCTACGACGACGAGCCGCTTGTGCGCGACGTGTTCGACGCCGTGGCCTCGCGCATCGTGACCTACCTCGACCGCTGCGCGGCGCACCCCGCCGTGGGCGCGATCCAGCTCGGCGACGACATGGGACACCGCACCCAGACCATGTTCGCGCCCGAGGTGCTGCGCCGCTACGTGTTCCCCTGGCACCGCCGCCTCGTGGAGGCCGTCCATGCCCGGGGGAAGCCGATCATCCTGCACGCCTGCGGCAACCTGTCGGCCGTGATGGAGGACATCATCGCCTGCGGCTGGGACGCGAAGCACTCCTTCGAGGATGCGATCGAACCGGTGTGGGAGGCCAAGGCGCGCTGGGGGAGTCGCATCGCCATCCTGGGCGGTTTCGACATGGACAAGATCACGCGGATGACGGAACCCGAGGTGCGCGCGCACACGCGGTTCCTGATCGACAGGTGCGCGCCCGGGGGCGGATGGGCACTGGGCACCGGCAATTCCGTCGCCGATTACGTGCCGATTGACAACTTCCTCGCGATGTTGGACGAGGGCGCGAGGGCTTCTAACAAAGAACCCACATGAATCACCGTGAACGCTTTCTGGCCGTGTTCAACTACCAGCCCGTGGACCGGCTGCCGGTCTACTTCTTCGGTACCTGGCGCGAGACTGGTGAGCGCTGGCGGCGGGAGGGGCTGGCGCCGGATGACTTCGCCGACCATGGACCACAACTGGCGGACATGGACCCGCTCTGGGAGTGGGGCATGTGGAACTGCCATGGCCTCGTGCAGGCCGGGCCGCTCGGCGACATTCCGCCCGCCATCCTGGAGGAGACGGCGGACCACATCGTCAGGCGCAACGGCATTGGGGCCGTCCTTCAGGTCGGCAAGCATGGCAGCTCCATTGCGCACACGGTGAAGCATGCGCTGGAGCCCACGCGCGCGGACTGGGAACGCTTCCGCCGCTGGCTCGATCCCCACGATCCCCGCCGCCGGCCGGCGGACTGGCGCGCGCAGGCGGAGGCGTTCAACGGGCGCGACCGTGTCACCCCGTTCATGGGCGGGAGCCTCTACGGCTGGCTGCGCGACTGGATGGGCGTCGAGCAACTCTCGTATCTCATGTGCGAGGATCCGGTGCTGTTGGAGGAGATGGTTGAGTACATTGCCGACTACTGCCTGCAACTCCACCTGCCGGTGCTGGAGGTCATGCGCTTCGAATTCGTCTATTTCTTCGAGGACTGCTGCTTCAACACCGGGCCGCTGTTCTCGCCCGCGATCTACCGCCGGATATTCGACAAGCCTTACCGGCGGATGCTGGCCGCCTACAAATCGCGCGGCGTGCCGCTGGCGCTGGTCGACAGCGACGGGAATGTCGAGAAGCTCGTGCCGCTGTGGCTGGATTCCGGCTTCGACATCGTGTTTCCGCTGGAGGTGGGGACGTGGCACGCCTCGCCGGCGGAATACCGGACGCGCTACGGGCGGCGCCTGGGCTTGTTTGGCGGCGTGGACAAGCATGTGATTCCGCAGGGGGCGGCGGCGATCGCGGCGCACCTTCGGGCACTCAAGCCGCTGGTGGAGGAGGGGGGCTTTCTGCCGATTCCCGACCACCGCATTCCGCCGGATTGTTCGCTCGCGCAGTTCCGCACGTATGTGCAGGTCTTCAAGGATGTCTTCAACGGGGGAGGTGGGACGTGATGGTGCAGGCCGATGGAGCGGACGTGTGTCTTCGCCGCGCAGCCGACGGGATGGAGTTGGACAACGGTCTGGTCAAGGTGCGGGTGGCCGCGGTGGGCGGCCGCGTGCGGCGGCAGTACTTTGCGCGCCAGGGCGCGGACTGGACGCTGGTGGCCGAGGCCTTCGCACCGGGCACGCTGCCGGTCCCCGCGGCGGGTGGCGACGCGCCGGCCGCGTTGTACGATGCCGCCGCGGCGCCGCACCGCTACCTGGTGGCGGCACTGCCTGCCGCCCTGCGCGCCCTTCCGGAAGCCGCGTCCGATCAGGCCGGGCTGGAGCTGCGTGCGGAGCACACCGGCGCCGTCGTGGTCGAAATCATCCGGCTGCGCCGCGGCGAGCCGTGGGTCCGGATCGAAGTCTCCGCGGATTTGCCCGGCTCACCGGCCCGGCTCGACTACCTGCTCTCGACCTTCACCTTCAACCTGGACCGGACGCCGGCCTTCGTCCATACCCCCAACCAGAAGTTCGACGACTCCCGCAGCGGGCCGGGGCGCGACCAGATCATCGGCGACCGCGCCTTTCATGCCCCGGCGGTGATCCTGGGAGACGGCGGCCGCTTCGCCGCGCTGGTGCCGGACCTTGACGCCCTTAACGCGCGGCGCGTGCTTTCGCCCGACGCGCGGCGCACCACGCGTCTGACGCCCGGCATTTTCTCCCTCCCGATCGAAGCGGACAAGTACACGATGCCGGCCGGGCTTGACCTCAACGTGCGTAGCGGCTGGACGCCGCGGCCGGTCTTCTCGTTCGGCCTGATCGATTCGGTGATCGGCCAGCACATCCGGTTTCAGCGTCCGCCGGAGGCGGACATGGCGCGCACGCTGGCCACCCATCACGTGAGTTATGCGTTTGACCTGTTCCTGGGGGCCGATCTGTCGGCGGCCGAAGGTTGCCGGCGGGTGGCTCGCCACCAGTGGGACCGCTATGGCCGCGCGGTGTTCACCCGGCGGCCGCACCTGGCCATGCCATTCGAGGAGTACGCGCGGCTGATCGGCAAGCTGACGTTCAACCCGATTCGCGATCCGGCCGACCCCACCAAGCTGCTGCAGATCGCCGGCGGGACGATGGACGCCCCCTTGCCGGGGTACGCGGACCACGGCTCCTGGCTGGAGTGGGAGCTCGATGGGGTTCCCGTCGGCGGCTACCGGTCCGCCATCCCCTCGTGGAGCGACGTCTTGCACAATTCCGTCTGGTGGAACAACGCGCGCGAGGCGATCGGATTTCTTGTGTGGGGTCGGCAACTGGGTGACCCTGTGCTGGTGGCGCGCGCGCGCCGGATCGTCAACCTGTGCCTGGCGGCGCCGCGCAACGCCGAGGGGCTGTTCGCGACGCTCTACAACGCCGGCACGCGCACCTGGAGCCCGGGCTTCACGGATCCGCCGCACGGTGAGTGCCGCGTGTTCCTGCGGGACGCCAAGTCGTATGACGTGGCGGCGATGAGCAAGACCGGCGCCCACCTGCTGGACTACCACCTGCATGGCGAACCGGATCCGCGCATCGTCGCGTATCTCGCGCCGTACGCGAACTGGCTGCTCACGGCGATCGACGATCGCGGGACGGTGCCGGCCTATGTCACGCTCGACATGACGCCATCGCCGATCCTGCGCGACAGCGCGCACCCCGCGGCCAGCCTCTGGTTCCTGGCGGAGATGGCAAACGCGACGGGCCGCGCGGCCTACCGCGAGGGGGCCACCCGGATCGCGGCGTATCTCGAGCGGGAGGTCCTGCCGGACGCGCGCTGGATCGATTTCGAGCAGTACTTCTCCTGCGGGCGCAAGCCGCTCTCCATGGTGCGCGACGACTGGCAGCACCAGTACTTTCGCGGCAACATGGGCATCATCTGGGGCGTCGAAGGGTTTGCCGCGCTGTACCGGGCCACGGGCGACGCGCGCTGGCTCCGCGACGGGGAACAGAGCCTGGACTACCTCTGCTTCTACCAGTGCTGCTGGGCGCCGCACTTCATCTACACGGCCTTTCCGTTCGGCGGCTTCACCGCCGACAACAGCGACTCGGCCACCATGCTGGATGCCCGGCAGGCGGAGACCGTGCGGCCGTTCCTATGGTATGGCAAGGAACTCGGGCGGCAGGATTTTCTCGAGCGTGGCGTGGCGGCGGCGCGCGCCTCGGTCGTGCTGATCAACCACCCGCTGCACAAAGCCAACGACATCTACCGGCACACGAATTTCTACCCGTTCGGCTTTGGGCCGGAGAACATCGATCATGAAGCCCACCCGCAGTCCGCGATGCGTACCCATCCGGGGTGGGGGGAAGCGTCCGGGGTGTATGCGGGGCTGGCGGGCGTGCTGCGCGAGGTCGGCGGCGTTTATGTGGACTTCGCGAAGGGCGTGGGCGTGGGCGCGGATGGTGTGATGCTGCGCAACTTTTCCCGGCAGGACCGCCGGCTGAAAATTCGGGTGGAGAGCCAGCTGGCCCGCCTGCCGAAGGCTTGGCTGGCACCGTATGCGATCGAGTTGCGCCTGGAAGGGCTGCCGGACGGCGACTACGAACTGGCGGTCAACGATGACCCGGTGCGCGCGGTGACGCATCGCGGCGTCAGCCGCCACCGGGTGACCATCGCGCCTGCGCGGTGAGGGTGCCACGCCTTTCATTTGAATGCGGTTTCCACCTGTGGCACAGTCGCCTGACACGCAGTGCCGGATTCCAGAGATGGCGTTGACTCGCTGCGCTCGCCAACGCCGGGAGAGAAGGGAACGCGGCATGAAGAGCCCGATGGAGCCGGAGCCACACCACGCGGCGGTGCAGCAAGTGCTGGCGCTGGGACGCAGCGGCGACCCGGCCGTGTTGCAGGAACTCATCACCTTGCTGCGTACGCCCTCGAACGAAGTTCAGCGGCTGGTGGTTTCGGCCATCGGCAAGCTGGCGGGCTTTGGGGCGGATGCAGACGTGGCCGTGGCGGCATTGGCACCGCTGGCGGCGAGGGCGCTCCACCCGCAGACGCAACAGTATGCCATCCGGGCCCTCCAGAAATATGCGGCGGCGGCAAGCGCGCACGTCCATGATCTGCGGGATGTGGCCCGCAACCCGGCGCTGCGCGACTATGTGCGCGCCGCCGCACTTGCGGCGGCTGAGGCGATCGAGCAGGTCGCGGCCGATGCAGCTGCCGGGGCCAAGCACCGGTGCCAGCGCTGCAACGCGGTTGTTTCGGCGGATGAGTTTGCCCGCGCCAAGCAGGCTTTTCAGCGCAGCTACTGCGACCGTTGCTTCGATGAGGTCTTTCTCGAGCGACGGAAGTTTGAGACGCAGGTGGAACTGCACAAGACCATTGCCGCGCAAGACGGCACCCTGGTTCAGTCCGAAGGCGAGCGGCGCATTGCCGACTGGCTGACAGCGCACGGGATCGCTTACCGCTACGACGCCAAGTTCCGCATCATCGGTGAATTCCAGATTCGGCCGGATTTTTATCTCCCCGAGCGGGATGTGTACATCGAATATTGGGGGCTCGACTCGCCGCAGTACAAGATGAGCATGTACAAGAAGCAGACGCTCTATCAGCAGGAAGGGAAGCGGTTGATCTCGGTCTATCCGAGGGATCTGCCCCAGTTGGATGGATTGCTTGACGCGAAACTGCGTGTGAACCATGAAAGTGATGACCTGCAATATCCGGACCAGCGCGGCCGCTGACGGGCCGAATGCGTGGGCACTCCGTCGCGACGTCTGCGCGCGCGTCATTCGCGACCACGCCCCGGACGTCTTCGGCGTGCAGGAGATGACGGACGAGCAGTTCGACGATCTCGCGGCCGCGTTCCCTGCCTACGACACGCATGCCGTCGACCGCGCCAACACCATCTTCTACGATGCCCGGCAGTACCGCCGCCTGGCCGCCGGCGGGTACTGGCTGTCGGAGACCCCGCATGTGCCCGGGTCGAAATCGTGGGGCAGCGCCTGTGTTCGCACCGCCAGTTGGATACACCTGGCGCACCGTGAGACCGGTTTCGCGTTTCGGATCATCAACACGCACCTGGATCACGTCGGCCAAGCCGCTCGCGAACGCCAGGCGCGGCTGCTCGTCGAGGACGCCGCGGCCTGGGGCGCGGCACTGCCCCAGATCCTCACGGGCGACATGAATGCCGACGCCGACAATGCCGCCATCACGACGCTGACGGAGGGTGGCTGGACCGACACGTATGGTGCCGTGCATGGGTCGCAGGAGCCCGGCGACACCTTCCACGAGTTCCTCGGGCGCGGCTGCACAAAGTCGCTGGGCAGGATCGATTGGATCTTTATGCGCGGCGCCTTGCGGGTTCAGGCCGCCGCTATCGTCATAGATGCGCCGGCCGGACGCCATCCCAGCGACCACTACTTCGTCAGCGCGACGGTTGCGCTCATGGCACCGTGACGGTGACCTCCGCGCTGAACACAAGATTCGTGTCGCCCCGCTCGGCGAGCGTCCGCTGCAGGGTGGCGATCGTGCGCGGCACGCGACCGTCGAACGGCGTGCTGCCGTTTGTTTGTATGCGGACGGGAAGGTCGAGATCAAGCATGGCATCGTTGAGCAGTACCGTGATGCGGGAAGAGCGGGGGCCCTTGAGCATCACGCACTGACCTTCGCGCTCCGCCACGATCAGCGAGCGCTTTCCGGTCTCGCCCGGCGGCACGGCCAGCCAGTAGCCGCGCGGGCGGGGCACGGCGCCCTGGCGCCAGACGATCTTCGTCGGGAGCGGGTCGCGGGTGTGGGCTTCCATCCAGGGAACGGCCGCGCGGTCCTCAAGGTCCATCCAGTGGCGCTTTCCGGCGTGCAACTCCACGTGGTGAACGTAGCCGACGGGATCGTCGCGCTGCAGGACGTCCAGTCTGGCGCCCCAATCGGCGGCGATTGTGTGGCGATTGAAGGCGCGGTCATCGGCGCCAACGTGAATGGCGAACGGCACGTTGCGCAGGCTCTCCGGGGCGGCGTCGTTGGGGTGGCCGGCCAGCGCGGCGGCGGCCGCCCAACGGTCTGCGAGTCGCGGGGCGAGCTGAAACGCACCGTCACCGCCGGCCGAATACCCGAGGAGGTAGATCCGGTTGGGATTCACGCCGCGGAGCACCACCAGGTTCTCAATGAGCCGGTCGAGGAAGCGGTCGACGTGGGCCTGGTGCCAGAGGTTCCAGGTATCCGTCGGGGCGCGGGGAGCCAGGTAGAGGCCGGCGCGGGGGCGGTATGTCTGCGCCAGCCGGATCTGGTTCCGCCACTGCGCCTCGTTCACGTCGTGTGGCACCTGCCCGCCGCCGTGCAGGACGATGACGAGGGGATAGCCTTCGGGGGGGGCGGGGATGTTGGTAAACGGGACCAGCGCGAAGGGCATGCGCAATCCGTCCAGATCGATGACGCCGGCCGCCATTTCGGTCGCGCGGGTCTCGCGGATGAAGGCGGCATGATCCGCCCATAGCGCCGTGCCGGCCTCTTCGGCTTCCGCGCGAGCGAGCGGCGCGGTGGCCCATCCGTGGCCGGCGAGCGCGGGGCGTTGCGGGCGGGGCACGGTCAGCCAGACCCGCAATTCCGTCAGCGACGTGCGTGGCGCGGGTGTCGGGAGGCTCTGCGCCACACCGCTGCACGCCAGTCCCAGCCAGGCCGTCAGCCAGAAGGCGCGCATCATCGCGGGGCTCCCGTGGTTCGTGTCGCCGAGGCTTCAACCCGCGGCCACAGGGCTACCGCGTTGTCCATGATCGCCGCTTCTGCTCGCCGTACCGTTCCGCCGCTTCGAGCCACGTCGCGACGTTCTCCAGCGGCGTCTCCGGCATCACGCCGTTGGAAACCGCGAGGATGCAGCCGCCGGCGGGGGTGTCGAAGTTGTCGATAAGGGTGCGCGTCCCGGCGGCAACCTCCGCGGTGCTGCCGCGCGGCAGCAGGTACTGCACGTCGAGGCCCGCCAGGAACGTCAACTTGCCGCCGTACTTCTTGGCCACGGCGGCCTGATCCATCGCGAGCGGCTGGATGGGGTGCACGACGTCGAAGCCCAGGGCCACGAAGTCGTCCAGCAGGTCGGTGACGGCGCCGCAGCAGTGGAACCAGAAGTGCATGCCCAGGCGGTGGCAGTGGTCCGCGAGCTCCTCGTAGAACGGCGCGTATAGGTCGAGGAACTGTCGCCGAGAGAACATCAGGGTCTTCTGGGTGCCCAGGTCGTCCGACGTGAAGTAGGCATGCGCCCCTGCGGCCGCATAGCCGCTCATCACCGTTTTGTGGAAGTCCGTGAAGGCGCGCAGCAGGCGCTTCATGCGGTCCGGGTTCAGCGACATTTCGCACAGGATGTTCTCCATGCCGAAGAGAAACCAGGAGCGCTCGAACAGGCAGAAGAAATCCCAGCCGACGCAGTAGCGGTTCGGGTTCTCGCGCACCAGTCGCTGCGGTTCGGCGAAGTAGGCCGGCGGAGACGGGTCGGGCATGGCCGCGATGAAGTCGTCGATGAGGTCCGTGGAACTCACGACCAGGCGGTTGGTGATGCCGCGGGCCGCGAGGTCGCCTGGGTCTGGTTCAATGGCCCAGACGTAATTCGCGGGGGTGCCTTCCGGCGCCTGGAAGTTGCCGGGCGCCTTGTAATAGAGGCTGATGCAATCGTCCACGATGGAGTCATTCAGCGCCTTCAGCCGCTCGCCGTACTTCTCCACCGTGCCGCCGTTGTAGAACTTGTGCCAGAAGAACGGCACGCGCGGGATGGCCCCGCCGCGCCGTTCGACGACGCGCTTCATCTCGTCCAGCGTCAGTGGCTTTGCGGGCATGGATCCCTCCCTCTGGCCGACAGGCTCCTAGCGGTCTCCGTGGACATCGGATGCATCGTCGCAGGCCAGGGTCAGGCGCAAGGTCGCCAGACCGTCATTGAAATCGCAGGGGTTTTTGCTCCAGTCCCCGGAGCGAACCATGTCCAGAAACGCGGCGTTTTCGTGGAAAAACATCTGGGCCTGGTTCTGGCGGAAGGTGCGGACCTCGTCCCCCTCCTCGGTGGTCAGCGTCCCGCGGGCGAGGTCTAGCCGGTAGAGGCGTTTTTCGCCGGAGAGCAGGATCTCGTTGCGCCAGGTGTCGGCGACCCAGGAGTGGGTGTGGCTGCCGATGCTGCCGTTCGCGAACGTGAAGGCCAGCGCGATCGTCTCGTCGATGGTGTAGGCGTCCTTCTTCGGATGAACCGGGTTGGAGGCCACGCCGCGGATCGTCGCCACTTCGCCCATGAGGCTGCGCAGCAGGTCGAGGTTATGCGTGGCCTGGTCCACCAGCGCGCCGCCCGAGCGGGTCTTATCGTAAAACCACTTCGGCAGGCCCATCGACAGGCTCGCGTCGCAGGCATAGAACGACTGCAGGAGGCGGACGCGGTCATCGGCCATGGCCGCGCGCAGACGCTGCACGATCGGCATCGAGCGGAAGACGTAGCCGATCTGCACGTGCGCCTGCCGCTGGCGCAGCTCGGAGGCGATGTGCGCGGCGGGCTCGGGATCGCGTTCGACGGGCTTCTCGCAGAACACGGGGACGCCGCGTTCGGCGCAGGCCCGCAGCGGCTCCACGCGTACCTGCGGCGGCGTGCAGAGCCAGACGGCGTCGGGCTTCACGCGGTCGAGCATCTCGCGGTAATCGGCAAATCCTTCGCCGCCGAACGCCGCGCGCTTCTTCTCCAGAACCTCCGGGCGGATGTCGCACAAGCCCGCGATCTCGACATCGGCGCGGGTCTTCAGGTAGCCCAGGTGCGCGCCGGAGATGTTGCCCGTTCCGATGAGGGCCACGCGGAGCGGCCGCCCCGCCGGATCGTCCGTCGCGCCGTTGCCATAGAGGGACTTCATGATGCGCATTCCTTCTGCAGCCGGCTCAAATACGCGATGGTCTCCGCGATGTCGCGCGACTGCTGCTCGCCATGGATCTCACGCTCGATGATGTAGTCGCCGGCATAGCCGAGCGCGGTCAGGCGCCGGATGAATTCGGGGAAGCACACGCGGCCCGCGCCGACTTTGACTTCCGCGCCCAGCTTCATCGGATCCGTGGGGTAGAGCCCGTCCTTGGCGTGAACGCCGCGCACCTGGGCGCCGAACACGTCCAGGGAGTCGACCGGGCTGGCCTTGCCGTAGAGGATGAGGTTGGCCGGATCCAGATTCACGCCGAGGTTGCCGGTGCCGACCACCTGCATGAGCCGCAGCATGGCCACCGGGGTTTCCTGGCCGGTCTCGAACCAGAACTCCAGGCCGAGATCCTTCAGGAACACGGCCACGTCCCGGACGACCTCGACGACCTCCGCAAAGAGCGGGTCGCGCGGGTTTTCCGGAATGAACCCGAGGTGGGTGACGACGGCCGGCAGGCCGGCGCGCTGCGCGAACTGCCCCGCCTGCTTCAATGCCTGCACACGCGCGGCGCGGTACTCGCGCGGGACGAGTCCGAGCGTGGCGGGACCTTCCTGGAAATCCCACACCGTTGGCCCCGGCCAGCCCGCCCACAGCGAGGTGATGCGAACGCCGCTCTCGCGGGATTCGGCCCGGATGGCGTCGGCGCGCTCGTCGGTGAGGCGCTCCTGTTTCCAGCAACAGAGCTGGCACACGCGCAGGCCGAACTCTGCCACATACGTCAAGCTGGGCCCGCTGTCCTGCAGCGAGGCCATGACGCCGATCTCGTTCATCATGAGTCTTGTCTCCATTGTTGCGGGTTGCCGCCGAGTCGGGCGGGCCCGGCGTGGGTTCATGGCGTGCGTACGTTGGGCTGCGCCGCCGGGACATACAGCGAGGCCGCCGTGTCGTGCAGCCAGCTACGAGCGGCGTAAAGGGCCGTTTCCGTGTCCGTCCAGCCGTCCTCAATCTGGCGGTGGAGGAAGCGGGCCATCAGGCGTTTGACGAGCCA
Source organism: Lentisphaerota bacterium (assembly GCA_021413965.1). Classification (GTDB taxonomy): domain Bacteria; phylum Verrucomicrobiota; class Kiritimatiellia; order UBA8416; family JAIOPI01; genus JAIOPI01. The sequence continues at coordinate 76,375 of JAIOPI010000014.1, forward strand.
CGTCTTGATGTAGGCCCACTCGATGCAACGCGCATCGGTCGCCAGCATCGTGGCTTTGCAGGCCGGCAGCGCCTCGAAGCGGTACTGCATGTTGGCGTTGTAGACGCTGCCGCGGTATGCGAACCACCACAGGCCGCCGGGGATCACGTTGGGAAACACGCGCGCCATGTTCACGATGTCCATCGAGCTCTGGTCGGCGGCGTTGAAGATTTCGAACGTGCACTGCGGATAACGGCCGAAGCCGGTGTTCATGGCATAGAGGCGCCGGGGATCGTTGAGGGCCACGGACGGCCGGGCGTCGTGCGGGTTCCGCGGCTTGAGGCCGGGCACCCCGGCCATCCCGATGAAGAGCTGCACGTTCATGCGGTGGGCGTTCAGGGCCTCGTACACCCGGTGCCCCACGCGCTCTTGCACGGCCGCCACCGAACCGGCCGGCGGTTCGCCCTCGCCGAACGGCCACCAGGCCCGGACGGTGCGGATGCCGGACGCCGCCAGCGGCGCGACGGCCTCCGCATGTGGGCGGGCCAGCTCGTCGGCCGCGGCGAGGGGATCGGCCGCGGCGGCGGCGCGCCGGTGTTCCTCGGCGGTGCCAAAGGCGACATGCCCGTAGTAGCAGTGCAGGTCGGCCAGGCGCTCGAGCCCGTTGTGGCGGTAGTCGGGGACGATGGTCAGCTTGGTCAGCCCGGCCCGGCGACAGACCTCGCGAGCCCAGGCGGGATCGGCGGCGGTTTCGCGGATGCGTGCATTCAGGCGCCCGACGCTGCGCGCATCCGTGATGGTCACGCCGAAGAGCGCCTGCATGGACTCCCGCAGCACGTGGTTCCACGTGGTGTTGCGGCCGCGGTCGAGGGCCTGCACAAACGCCGTCGCCCGCTCCGCCTCCGGCAGTTCGTCCGCGTTTGCCGGGTACCCGGTGCTTTCCAGTTCGCGAACGAACCAGAAGTAATGCGCGATGTCCCAGAACGTCTGCGCGCCCAGGTGCTCGCTGCTGTCCAAGTGGTTATGCGTATCCCAGGCGGGCAGCGCCAGGACCTCGTCGGCAAAGCGTTTCCATGTTGTTCGCATGTGTGTGTCCCATGTGTCTGCCAGGCAGCGGGCCGCTCGAGCGGAGCAGCGTGCCGGTCAGAATACCGAGTGCAGGATCTTCTCAATTTCGCCGCTGCTGAACTTCACCGGGCAATTGCCGAGGCGATCGGCGTCGACCTGAGCGGCGAGCACGTGGACCTCTTCCGCCGATGTGACGCCGACGCTCCGGAGGGTGGTCGGGCACCCGAGCGACGCGATGAAGTCGCGGATGCGGTTCGCGGCGTCCTGCGGCGAGGAGACCTGAAGCGTGTCGATGATCTGGGAAACGATGCCCTGCACGTGCGGGGTACCCAGCGGATGGCAGCAGGTCTCCGGGGTCACGCCGGCAATCCGCAGGAACACCGGGGCGAGGGTGAGGGCGACGGCCGCGCCGTGCGGGACGCCGTGGCGGGAGGTCAGGGCGTAGGACATGGCATGGCAGGCCGTGGTCTTGCTGATGTTGATGCTCTTGCCCGCCAGGTGGGCGGCGCGCATCATGGCGGCGCGGGCGGCATCATTCGGGTGATGAACCGCAACGGGCAGGTTCTCCCATGCGATCACCAAGGCTTCGGAGGCCCAGCGGCGGGATTCCGCGGTGCTCGCGACGCTCCAGAGAGACTCCATGGCCTGGCAGATCGCGTCGAGACCCGAGGCCGCCGTCACCGCCGGCGGCAGTGAGCGCGTCAGCTTGGGGTCCAGCCAGGCCACATCGGGAAGCATCGAGGGATGGGCGACGGAGCGCTTGACGCCGCCGCAATAGACGGCGGCAAAATGGGTGGCTTCGCTGCCGGTGCCGGCGGTCGTTGGAATCGCGATGAGTTTCAGATCGCGATACTGCGGGGGGACATGGCCGCGAACCACGGCGGAGAGCGAATTTTTCCGGCTGTCGCAGACGCAGGCCAGCTTGGCGATATCCAGCGCCGTGCCACCGCCCAGGCCGATCACGGTGTCAGGCTGGAAGTCCTTGCGTGCGGCGATGGCCTGCTGGACGTCCGCCTCATCGGGATTGGGGTCAAAATCGCTGAGTATTCGGGTGGGGTACGTCGAGAGCAGGGAGGCCATGGCCGCGCGGGCGCCAGACTGCTCGTAGGCGGCGCGATCAGCCACCAGCAGAATCCGGTGACACCCGAGGTCCTTCAGCAGGCCACCGATTTCCTCCAAATCCCCTTCGATGTCCTGCCCCGTTTCGATTGCCAAGAGCCCATGTGTCTTGCTCATGAAAGAACGATATCAGGATCAAAAGTGTACTTCAAGGAAACCTTTTTGAAAAACATTCCGAAAGTCGTGTGCCGGGGGGCAGTTCGCGCAACATATTGCAATGCAGGGACCTGCGGGACATAGAAGACAATGCAAGTGGCCACGGAGAAGGAACTAGGTGGCTGGCGTGGGCTTCTGCGCGTCGGCCGGCGCGCTCTCTTCGCCCTGGGTCAGGGTAGAAGGGGCTTCCGAGAACACGCAGAGCACGGAGGCCGTGGCGCAGGTGGGATTCGCGACGCGGTGGGGCATGCGCGCATCGAAGTACAGGCAATCCCCGGCGGAAAGGTGGTAGACCTCTTCGCCGTAGTGGAAATCGGCCTCTCCCGCCAGGACCATCAGGAATTCCTCGCCCTCATGTCCGAGCGCGTTGCGGCGGCCGCCACCGGGGGCAATGCTGAGGAAAAACGGGTCCATGATGCGCGTCGGGCGACTGTGGGCGAGGGATTCGTAAACCGTTCCCTGCGCCTCTGAATCATCCCGCTCGACGCGCTTGCGCGCGTCCCGGCGCACCAACGCGATCAAGGGCTGCTGATCAATGCCCGATAAGAGTTCAGACATCGGGACTTTCAGCACGGCGGCGATGTGCCCAAGTGCCTGCAGCGACGGCGTGATCCGGAAATTCTCTACTTTCGAGAGCCAACTGCGAGTCAATCCCGTCTCCGAGGCAACCTGCTCGAGGGTGAGCCCCTTCTCGCGGCGCAATTTTTTGATCCGCTGCGACAGTTCCACAAGATTGAGAGTCGACTCGTTCATAGTGTCGTTAGGCTAGCGCAAGCCCTGTACATCCGCAAGCGGGATTCGGGGGAAATGTGCAAAAGGCGGCTGTTGTGTCATTTAATCAGGTTGACTACTGGGTAACTATCGGATACCCTGCGTCAATCATCCGAAAGGGTGTGATGGCCGAGGGGCTATGGGTGCTCACAGGTTGGCATGGGAAGCGTGCGACGATCTGCAGCGCAACGGAGAACGAATCATGGAGTTTGTCTATCAGCGTTCGTATCGGGGCCCAATCAAGATGGTGATTTTCGACTGGGCGGGGACCACGGTTGACTACGGGTGTCTGGCCCCGGCCGTCGTCTTTGTCGAGGTCTTCAAGCGCTACGGGGTGGAGATCTCGATGGATCAGGCCCGCGCGCCCATGGGGCTGCAGAAGAACGAGCACATCCGGGCGATCGCCCGGTTGGATGATGTAGACGCGGCGTGGCGCAAGAAGCATGGACGGCCCTGTTCCGATGCCGATGTGCAGGAGATGTTCGAGAAGCACTTCTTTCCGCTGCAGGTGGAATGCATCGGCCGTTATGCCGACATCATCCCGGGCACGGTGGAGACGGTGAATGCGCTCAAGAAGCGAGGCATGAAGATCGGGTCGACCAGCGGCTATTTCACCGAGGCCATGGACATCAACTTCAAGCGCGCGGCCGAGCAGGGCTACGTGCCCGACGTGAACTCCTGGGCGACGGCTCCCGGCGTTCCGTATGGCCGTCCTGAGCCGTGGATGGTGCTCGACAACATGCGCCAGGCGAGGATCTTCCCGCCGGAGGCCGTGATCAAGGTGGGCGACACGAAGCCGGACATTTCCGAGGGGCTCAACGCGGGCGTGTGGACGATCGGCCTTGCCAAGACCGGCAACGAGGTCGGGTTGAACGAGGCGGAGTTGGCGGCGCTGCCCAAGGAGGTCGCCGACCGCAAGGTGGCGAAAGCCCGGCAGAGCCTGGCCCAGATGGGCGCGCACTACGTCGTGGACGCGATTGACGAGGTGCTGCCGGTGGTGGACGAGATCGAGCGGCGGGTGCGGGCGGGCGAGCGGCCCTAGGTGGGCGGGCAGGACGCCAACATTAACGCGAAGCGGGAGCGGTGCGACATGAGTGTGCGCATGGTTCGGAACTACGTGAACGGCTGTTGGCGCGACGCCGAGAACAGCGGGTATCTGGATGTCGAGAATCCCAGCACCGGCGAGGTGATCGGCCGGGTGCCGCTGTCGACGGCCGACGAGACCAATCGCGCCATCGCGGCGGCGCACGAGGCCTTCCGGGACTGGAGCCGCACGCCGGTTTCGCGCCGGGTCCAGCCGCTCTTCGAGCTGGTGGCGCTCCTCCGCGCGAACGAGGAGCGCATCGCGCGAACGATCACGGAGGAGATGGGCAAGTCGCTGGCCGACGCCCGCGCGGAAGTCAAGCGGATCCACGAGAACTGCGAGGTGGCCTGCGGCATGCCCGTCCTGCAGCAGGGCGACAAACTGATCGGGGCCTCCTTCGGGATTGACGGCGAAGTGCTCCGCTTGCCGATCGGTGTGTTCACCATGATCGCCCCGTTCAACTTTCCCGGGATGGTGCCGTTCTGGTTCCTGCCCTACGCGCTGGCCACCGGCAACACCTACGTGGTCAAGGCCTCGAAACAGGTGCCGCTGACGCTGCAGATCCTCACCGAGCTGATCGACCGGGCCGGTTTTCCGCCGGGTGTCTACAACCTGGTCAATGGTGACAAGGCCGTGGCCGACGCCTTCATGGTTCATCCCGATGTCAAAGGCGTCTCGCTGGTCGGGTCGACGCGCACGTGCCAGATCGTGGCCGAGACATGCGCGCGTTCGAACAAGCGCTTCCAGGCGATGGGCGGTGCGAAGAACCACCTGGTGGTCATGCCTGACGCCAAGATGGGCGACATGATCCGCAACATGATCACCTCCTGCTTCGGCTGCGCGGGCCAGCGCTGCATGGCCTCGTCGGCCATCGTGGCCGTCGGCGATCAGACCTATCGGCAGGTGTGCCAGGCCTATGTGGAGGCCTCGCGGCAGGTCCTGGTCGCCAATCCGCTCGATCCAAAGGTCGCGGATGAGGAGATGGTGCTCGGCCCCGTGATTTCCGCCAAGGCCAAGCAGTTCATTCTCGACATGATCGACACCGGCGTGCGCGAGGGCGCCACGCTGGCCCTCGACGGGCGCGGGGTGGTCGTCCCGGGATGCGAGCAGGGTCACTTCATCGGTCCGACGGTCTTCACGGACGTCCGGCCTGGCATGGAGATCCACAAGACGGAGATCTTCGGCCCGGTCGTGGTGATCATGAAGGCTGACACGTTCGACGAGGCGCTCGACATCATCAACGGCCACACGTACGGCAATGGCGCGTCGATCTACACCCAGAACGGCTACTGGGCGCGCCGGTTCAAGCTGGAGGCGGCGTGCGGCATGATCGGCATCAACGTCGGCATTCCCGCACCGGTCGCCAGCCTGCCGTTCGGCGGGATGAAGGACTCGCAGTTCGCGGACATCAAGGCGCAGGGCACGGCGGTGATTCGCTTCTTCACGGAAGAGAAGATCGTTACGGAGCGCTACTGGCCAGAATGAAACGCACGACACCATCAAGCGAGAGGTGTGCGAGGCGCTGGCTGGCGGCGGTGCTGCTGGCCGGCGTGTGGGGCTGGGGGGCCCAGGCGCAGGAGCCGGCGGCGGTCGACGACGGTCCGGCGGCCGAGCCGCTGCCGTTTGTCGCGGGCAGCGTGACGCTCGCGGTGCTGCCGGACACGCAGTACTACACGATGGAGAAGATGTCCTCGGGGAAGAGCTTCCAGGACCGGTTTACGGCGCAAACCGAGTGGCTGGCGGAACAGCGGGAGGCGCGCAACATCGCCTACGTGCTGCACCTGGGCGATGTCACGGAGAACGATTTCCCCGACCAGTGGGCGGTGGCGCGCGCCGCCTTCGACCGGATCGAAGGGGTCATTCCGTACCTGATCCTGCCGGGGAACCACGACTATACGTATACGAGCAGCGGCCGCACGACGCGCCTGAACGACTCCTTCTCCTTCGACCGGACGAGCCAATGGCCCAGTTTCGGCGGTGCGTTCGAGACCGGCCGCCTCGACAACACGTATCATCGCCTCCGGATTCATGACCGGGACTGGATCGTGCTGGGGCTCGAGTGCTCGCCGCGCCGGGCGGTGCTGGACTGGGCCAACCAGGTGCTTGCCGAGAACCGGGATCGCCTGGCCATCGTCGTGACTCACGCCTATCTGGACACACAGAACCGCCGTTTGGGCGAGGGCGTGGCGGCGGACGACGACGCGGCGGGCCCCGACACGTACACGAGCGGCGAGTACCTCTGGCAGAACCTGCTCCGGCGCCATGCCAACGTCATGTTCCTGTTGTGCGGCCACAAGCCCGGCGAGGGCTATCGCGCGGACACCGGCGACCATGGGAATACCGTGCACCAGATTCTGGCCGACTACCAGGCCCGGCCGGGCGGCGGCAATGCCTATCTGCGGCTCCTGGAGTTCTTGCCCGATGGCAAGACGGTCCAGGTCAAGACCTACTCGCCATACCGCCAGCGGCACAAGACCGATCCGGCCAACCAGTTTACGATCACGCTTCGCGCCGCCGATGAGGTCCCCCCCTCTGAGGCGGCACCGGCCCAGGACACCGGCGGCGACGCCTCCCCCGCGTCGCCGCCGGGGCCGGATTCTCTTCTGCCCCTGCTGCGGCGCGTGGCCGACTGGCAACTGGCAAATCCGGGTACGCGCCCGGCCACGAACTGGGTCAACGCCGTGTTTCAGACGGGCCTCGCGGCGTTGGCGGACCTGACGGGAGACGACGCCTACGCCAAGGCGCTGGTCGCCATGGGCGAGGCCGCCGGCTGGGGTTTGGCGCCACGGCGGTATCATGCCGACGACCAGTGCAACGCACAGATGTACCTCGAGCTGTATCGGCAGTGGCGCGACCCGCGGATGCTGGGCCCGTCCCAGGAACGCCTTGACGCGATCCTGGCCCAGCCGAGCGCCGCCAGCCTGGAGTGGGGCTCGCCGGGGTGTCGCGACCGGTGGTCGTGGTGTGATGCGCTATTCATGGCCCCGCCGGCCTGGGCCCGCCTGGCCTATGTCACGCAGGACCCGCGTTACCTCGCCTTCATGAACCAGGAATGGTGGGCCACGACCGCGTACCTGCAGGATGCCGACACGGCGCTGTTCTTCCGCGACAGCCGCTTCTTCGACCAGCGGGAACCGAACGGTCAGAAGATTTTCTGGTCCAGGGGCAACGGCTGGGTGCTGGCGGGGGTGGTGCGCACGCTGGACTACCTGCCGGCGACGTTCCCCGACTACGCGCGCTACCGCGACCTGTATGACCGGTTGGCCGCCGCGGTGCTGAAGGCGCAGCAGCCGGATGGGCTCTGGCGCACCGGACTGCTGGATCCCGACGCTCACCCGCAGCCCGAATCGAGCGGCAGCGCCCTGCTGGTGCACGGGCTGGCCGCCGGCATCAACCGGGGCTGGCTCGATCGCGAAGTGGCAGAGGAGGCGGTCCTGCGTGGCTGGCGTGCGTTGGCCGCATGCGTACGCGATGACGGTCGCGTGGAGCACGTGCAGCCGGTCGGGTCGTCGCCGAAGCATTTCGATCCCACTCACTCCGAGCCCTTCGGCGCCGGCGCGCTGCTGCTGGCGGGCGGCGAAGTCTTCCGCCTGACCGGCGGCCTCCCGGCCCCGCGGGCTTACGCCCGCTTTGTGCCCGAGCGCAAGGATGACTTTGCCTGGGAAAACGATCTCGTCGCGTTTCGCGCCTACGGGCCGGCCCTGCGGGAAGGCAACGAGAACAGCGGCATTGACTGCTGGCTCAAGCGGGTCTCCTATCCCGTCATCGACCGGTGGTATGGCGAGGAAGCGCTCCGCGGGCGCTCCTACCACAAGGATCGCGGCGAAGGCTATGATCCGTATCACGTGGGCGCGTCGCGGGGCTGCGGCGGGCTCGGCCTCTGGGCCGACGGGCGGCTGTGGACGTCCGACGTGTTCACCGACTGGCGCCTCGAAACGCGCACGCGCGAGCAGGTGACATTCGTGCTGACCTATCGCTACGCCGACCTGCCCGGGGAGGTCGTGGAGCAGAAGCGCATCACGCTGCGCCTGGGAGAACGGCTGTGCGACCTGGCGTCGCGCTTCACGGTTGGCGGTGCGCCGGCCACCAACGTGACGGTGGCCGTTGGCCTCACCACGCACGCGGGCCAGGCGCAGGTCAGCGCGGCGCCAGACGACCGCTGGATCGCCTGCTGGGAGGCGATCGATGGCCTCGGGCTGGGGACGGGGGTGGTGCTGCCCCCGGGCTGCGCCGCCCGCGTTCACGAAATGCTCAGCGAGAGCAAGGATGAGGCTCAGGCCCTGCTGCTGGTGCAGCCCGACGCCGACGGGATGGTCACCTATCGCGCCGGTTTCGGCTGGCAGGGAAGCGACGCGGCGCTGACCAACGCGGCGGCCTGGACCGCGTTCCTCAACGGAGTCGCGCACGCGGCCGCGCCCCCTGCGGATGCCGCCGCGCCAGAAGGGATGGCCCCATGATGGACATTCGCTACGCGGTGAGTCGCACGGAGTACAGCCGGATGAACTCGGCCGAACTGCGGGCGCACTTCCTGATCGAATCGCTGTTTGCTCCCGGGCGCGTGGTGTGCACCTACTGCGAGACGGAGCGCGCCGTGGTGGGATCCGCGGTGCCGACCGGCGCCGACCTGGCGCTGGAACCCGATGCCCGGCTGGCGGCGGACACCTTCTGCGAGCGTCGCGAAGTGGGCGTCATCAACATCGGCGGCGCGGGCACCGTCAACGTCGACGGCCGCGGGTTTGAGCTGGGGCGGCTGGATGGGCTCTACATCGGGCGCGGCAGCCGCGAGGTGGTGTTCCGCAGCCGGGCCGCGGTGGATCCCGCCCGGTTCTACTTCGTGAGCTACCCGGCGCACCAGGCGTACCCGACGACGCTGGTGCCGCAGGCGTCGGCCACGGCGCGAACACTTGGCAGCGCGGAGGCCAGCAACGCGCGCACCATTCGCCAGTACATCCACCCGGGGAGCTTGCCGAGTTGCCAGCTCGTCATGGGCTATACGGAACTGAAGCCCGGCAGCGTCTGGAACACGATGCCGTGCCACACTCACGAGCGGCGCACCGAAGTCTATCTCTACGTCGACATTCCCGAATCCGCCGCGGTCTTCCACTTCATGGGGCCAGCGGACGAGACGCGGCACCTCGTCGTCGCGGCCGGCCAGGCGGTGGTTTCGCCGATGTGGTCCATTCACAGCGGCTGCGGGACCCAGCCCTATGGATTCATCTGGGCCATGGGCGGCGAGAACCAGCGCTTCGACGACATGGATCACCTGAAGATCGTCGACCTCAAGTAAAGGGAAGGGAACGCGGGGATGATTTTGGATCAGTTCAAGCTGGACGGGAAGGTGGCGGTCGTGACCGGCGCGGCGCGGGGCCTGGGGCAGGCCATCGCCGTCAGCCTGGCCGAAGCGGGGGCCGATGTGGCGCTGGTCGATGTGCTGGACATGGCCGAGTCCAAGGCCCGGATCGAGGGCCTGGGGCGCCGCTGTGTGGCGGTGACCGCCAACCTCAGCACGAAGGCCTGCGTGCCGGGCATGATCGACACCGTGGTGTCGACGCTCGGGGGGTTGGACATTCTCGTCAACAACGCCGGCATCATCCGGCGCGCGCCACTGCTGGACTTTACCGAGAAGGACTGGGACGACGTGATGAACATCAACATTCGCACGTTGTTCTTCCTGAGCCAGGCCGCGGCGCGCGTGATGGTGGCACAGGGCCGTGGCGGCAAGATGATCAACACCGCGTCGATGCTCAGCTTCCAGGGCGGGATTCGCGTGCCGTCCTACGCCGCCTCCAAGAGCGCGGTGATGGGGTTGACGCGGCTGCTCGCCTGCGAATTGGCGCCGCACAAGATCAACGTCAATGCGATTGCGCCCGGGTACATGGCCACTGACAACACCACGGCCTTGCGCGAAGACCCCGAGCGCAACCGGGCGATCCTCGACCGCATTCCGGTCGGGCGCTGGGGGACGCCGGAGGACCTCAGGGGCGCCGTCGTGTTCCTGGCGTCGGCGGCCTCCGACTATGTGACGGGCATCGCCCTGCCGGTGGACGGCGGCTGGCTGGTGCGCTAACGCGGCTTGCGCGAGACGGAGGGCGTGGATGACGAATTCGACCATGGCGGATGCCGTGGGCTTGCCGCCGGCAAAGGCTGGCGGTCGGCGCCGGTGGGTGATCTGCGCGCTCCTGTTTTTCGCGACGACCATCAACTACCTTGATCGCAGTGTCCTGAACGTGCTGGCCCCTGAACTCCAGAAGGTGATCGGGTGGACCGACACGCAGTACGGCGATATCAACGCGGCGTTCACGCTCGCCTATGCGCTCGGCTTTCTCGTTGTCGGCTGGTTCGTCGACAAAGTGGGCGTGCGGATCGGGTTCGCGTGTGCGCTGGTGTTCTGGAGCCTGGCGGCGGCGGGGCACGCGCTGGCCGGTACGGTGTTTGGCTTCGGCGTGGCGCGGTTCATGCTGGGGTTCGGCGAGGCCGGCAACTTTCCGTCGGCAGTCAAGACCACGGCGGAGTGGTTCCCGCGGCGCGAGCGCGCGCTGGCCACCGGGATCTTCAATGCCGGCTCCAATGTGGGGGCCATCCTGGCGCCGCTGCTGGTGCCCGTGCTGTTCGTGACATGGGGGTGGCAATCCGTCTTTGTCGTGACCGGCCTCGCCGGGCTGGTCTGGGTGGTGTTCTGGCTGCCGCTCTACCACTCCCCGGATCGGCATCCGCGGCTCTCACCCGCGGAGCGCGCCTACATCCAGTCGGAACCCGATGAACCGCCGAGGCGGATGCGCTGGCTGCAACTCATCCCGCATCGCCAGACCTGGGCCTTCGCCGCCACCAAGTTTCTGACGGACCCGGTCTGGTGGTTCTACCTCTTCTGGTCCGGCAAGTTCATCGCCGACAAATTCCACGTGAACATCAAGCAGATCGGCTTGCCGCTCGTCATCATCTACCTGCTGGCTGACGTGGGCAGCATCGCCGGGGGCTGGCTATCCTCCTGGCTGCTGAAGCGCGGGTGGAGTCCGAATGCGGCGCGCAAAACGGCGATGCTGGTGTGCGCCCTGTGCATCGTGCCGGTCATCTATGCGCCGGTCACCGAGAACCTGTGGGTGGCGGTGACGCTGATTGGCGTGGCGGCGGCGGCGCACCAAGGCTTCTCGGCGAATCTGTTCACGACAACCTCGGACATGTTCCCGAAGTGGGCGATCGGGTCGGTGGTCGGCTTCGGGGGCATGGCGGGGGCGCTGGGTGGCATGCTCATGCAAATGGCGTCAGGGCGAATCAAGGAACTGACGGGCAGCTACCTGACCATGTTCATCATTGCCGGAACGATCTACCTGCTGGCGCTGGTCGTGATGCACGCGCTGGCGCCACGACTGGAACCGGCCGATCTCTCGGCCGCGGGCGCTGCCAACGGTTAAGGACTTTGCGACACACGACACTTACGCAGGCGACGTGGAATCATGAACGAACAACAGACCACGGTAGAGAAATGGACCCGCTTCAGAGGCACGCGCTGGCAGCGCCACGTGTGCCTGTTGGCTGCCGTGCTGGCCGCGACGGGAGCGGGCGCGGCGCCGCCGCAAAGCGGCTTGGCCACGCTGGGGCGCGACGGCAAGCTCGTCTACGCGCCCTACACCGAGCGCGGCGACCGGCTGCCTGATTTCTCCTGGTGCGGCTACCGCGGCGGGGGGGTGGCCCTGCCTGCCGTGCCGGTGAAAGTGACCCTGACCCCCATCCCGGAGGGCGATGACCGCGAGCGAATCCAGCAGGCGCTCGATGCCGTGGCCGCCCTGCCGCTGGGAGCTGACGGCTTTCGCGGGGCGCTACTGCTGAAAAAGGGTGTCTACCGCGTGGGGGGGCAGCTCAACATCCGGACCAGCGGGGTTGTGCTGCGCGGCGAAGGCGACGGCACGAACGGCACAGTCATCATCGCCTCGGCGCGCACGAAATACACCGTGCTGTATATTGCCGGGGCCGGCGGCCCGGAAGAGGATACGCCCTCGCGGCGCGAGGTCACGGCGGACTACGTGCCCGTGGGGGCACGCGCCATCCCCGTGGCCGACGCCGGCACGTTCAAGGTCGGGGATCAGGTTCTGGTCTGCCGCGAGGGCAACCAGTCATGGATTGACACGCTCGGCATGAACAAGCTGAGTCGTGGCCCAGGTGACAAGGTTCACAATTGGGGGCCGTTCGCGCTGAAGTTCCAGCGCGTCGTCACGGCCGTCGGCAGCAAGGGCGTGACCGTGGATGCACCCATCGTCAATGCGATCGACCGGGCGTACGGAGGCGGCTACGTGGTGCGCTACCGCTATCCGGGGCGCATCGAGAACGTTGGCGTGGAAGGCATCCGCTGCGATTCCGTGTATGCCTCGCCCACCGATCATGCCCATGCCTGGCGGTTCATCATCATCGACAACGCGCAGAACGTCTGGGTGCGCAACTGCACGGCCCTCCACATGGCGTATGCCTGCGTCGAGATTCGCGGCAATGTCAAGTGGGCGACGGTTCAGGATACGCAATGCCTCGACATGATCTCCCGCATCAAAGGCGGGTTGCGTTACGCGTTTGCGCTCAGCGGCCAGCTCTGCCTGGTCCAGCGATGCTTCGGCCGGGAAGGCCGCCACGATTTTGTGATGCACGCCTGGGTGCCGGGGCCGAACGTGTTCCTGGACTGTCGCTCCGAAAACCCGCACGCGGACAGCGGTCCGCACCACCGCTATGCGACCGGGACCCTGTACGACAATGTCGAGACGGGCGGGCTGAACGTGGTTAATCGCGGGCGCAGCGGGACGGGGCACGGGTGGGCCGGTGCGCAGATGGTGTTCTGGAACTGCAAGGCCGGCGGCATGAATTGCGCCCGGCCGCCGACAGCCCAGAATTTCGCGATCGGCTGCACGGTGAAGGGCGGTGCCGCGGGCGACGGGTACTGGGAGTCGACCAACGCGCCGGTGGCGCCGCGGAGCCTGTACCTGCAGCAGCTGCGGGATCGTATGGGGCCAGCCGCCATTCAAAGGATCGGGCCGTCTCCGGCCGCGGCGTTCAATGCCACTCGCTAATCGATTCGTGAGTCGCGAGGGTCTTCAATGGTAGAAAGGGAATTGCAGATGACAATGTCGAGTCCAACGGGCGGCGGGCGCAGACGCACGGGACGTGCCCTGGGGGTGTTCGCGACGGTATGCGTGGGGCTGCTGGCCCTGCTGCGCGCGCACGCCGCCGAAACCGTGCCGCCGGAGGAGCCGCCCCTGTCGCCGGGCAGCGAGACGGTGGTCGTGTTGCCCGATACCGAAGTGTACGCCATGCGGAAGCCCCACATCTTCCGGGCGCAGCTCCAGTGGATCCGCGACCGCATCACGGCTCGCCGCATCGTGGCCGTCCTCCACGTGGGGGACATCACGAACCGGAACACGGATCCGGAGTGGCAGGTGGCGCGTTCCAGCTTCGATCTGATCGAGGGCCGGATTCCGTACGTCCTCGCCTTCGGGAACCACGATTTCGACGGGCAGGCGGGGCGGACCTCGCTCGGCAACAAGTACTTCAAGGTTTCGGAACTGAGCAAGTGGCCGGGCTTCGGGGAGGTCTTCGAGCCTGGCAAGCTGGACAACCACTACCAGTGGGTCACGATCCAGGGGCGCAAGTGGCTGGTGCTCTCGCTCGAGATGGGACCGCGCAACGCCGTGATCGACTGGGCCAACGCGGTGCTCACGCGCCATGCCGACAGCCCCGTCATCGTCGTGACGCACGCGTACCTGTTCCGCAACAACGAGCGCTACGATCACCGGCGCGGCGCCCAGCGCGCCACGCCCCACGGGGCCTACGGCGAGGGCGCCGACGGCGAGGAGCTCTGGGAGCGGCTGATCCGCAAGCACCCGAACGTGATGATGGTGACCTGCGGACACGTGGCCTCGGGCTACGCGGGCTATCGCCGCGACGAGGGCGACTACGGCAACACCGTGCACCAGATGTTGTGCGACTACGAAAGCCTGAAGGGCGGCGGGCAGGGCTTCCTGCGGCTGCTCGAGTTCCTGCCCGACGGCAAGACGGTCCAGGTCCGCACGTACTCGCCGGTGACCCACCAGGTCAATCCGGTCAACCCCGCGCTGGAGACCTACACCTTCGAACTGGGCGGCCCCACGCGGCGAGAGCCCCGGCCCGCCCTGCCCGCCGATGGCGAGCCGCTGACGCGCGGACCGATTCACCGGTTCTCGTTCAACGGCGCCGGGAGCGATGGCGCCGTGCTGGCGGATTCGGCCGGCAAGTCCAATGGCGTGATCCGCGCGCCCAAGGGCGATGCCCGGCTCAATGGCCAGGGCCAGCTTGTCCTGGACGCGAGCGACGGCGGCATTGGCGGCCTCGGACCGCTGGTCGCCGGGCGCCAGGCGGTCAGCGTAGAAGCCTGGTTCACACCCACCACGAACGTCTACAACTGGGCGCGGGTGGTCAATTTCGAGGGCACACAGGGCGACCGGTTCTGGTATGGTTTTCGCACCTTCAACACGCATCGCGCCGAGCTTGTCGCGGGCGGCCACAATGAAGACATTCAGACCAAGGGGGTGCCGGTCGAAGTCGGCAAGCCGGCTCACGTGGTCATGACCTACGACGAACACGGCGGGCCGAACGGGACGCCGCTGCTGTGCAGCTACTTCAATGGGTTTCCGCAGGGCGCCATGCAGACCGGCATCAAGCTCAGCGCCCTCGCGATTGCCGACGGCTGTGTGGGGCCGTTCACGGGGTTATTCGACGAGGTGCGCGTGTACGACTTTCCGCTGAGCGCGAAGCAGGTCCGCAGCAACTATGTGGTCGGGCCGGAGGTGGTGACCAGCATCCCATGACCTGGAACACCTGGCGCAGCCGCGCACGCCGCTCCGTTCCGTTGCGCGGAAGCGGGTCCCGAGTCTGTCGGCGCCTGATGCCGATGGCCTTCGCGTTGGGCCTCGCCGCCGGGGCCGGCGCCGCGGAGTCCTCCGAGCTCCGGGCCCATGGACAGGTGCGGGGGCGGCTGGCGGCGGACACGAACGCGTGGCGGGCGCGGGATACGCGAACCCTGGCGGACCTGCCGGGCGCCGACACGCTCGTCCCTGCGTCCTGTGATCGCTATGGGGGATGGCGGCACGAGCGGGCGAAGGCCACGGGGTTCTTCCGGACGGGCCGCGACGCGCGTGGGCGCTGGTGGTTGATCGATCCCGACGGGCACCCGTTTCTCAGCACCGGGGTCAACGCCGTCAGGCCCAATCCGACCACCAAGGGGCGCCTGTCCATGGAGGCGCATTTCGGCTCCGAAGCGAACTGGGCCACCAACACCGCCGCATTACTCCGGGACGCTGGCTTCAACACCCTCGGCTGCTGGTCCCGGCCTCAGCCGTTCATGGCCACGTCCAACGCCCTTCCCTACACGACGCAGTTGCACTGGATGGCAACCTACGGCGGCAAGCGCAAGGGCATCCGGCAGGATTCCGGCCACGTCGGATTTACGGAGGACTGCATCTTCGTTTTCGATCCCGAGTTCGAGGTTTACTGTCGCGAGGCCGCGAAGGACCTGGCTGCCACGCGCCAGGATCCGTGGCTGGTGGGGCATTTCTCGGATAACGAATTGCCGTTTCCGGACGATGCGCTTGAGCGCTTCCTCCGCTTGCCGGAAGGGGAGGCGGGCCGGGCCGCTGCGGAGCAATGGCTGAGCCGCCGCCGCGGCGCCGGCGCGTCAAACCCCGGGGCGGTCTCGCGCGCGGAAAGCGAGGCGTTTCTCGGGCATGTGGCCGGCACGTACTTCCGCATCGTGTCCGGCGCCATCCGCAACGCGGACCCGAACCACCTCTATCTCGGCTGTCGTTTCTACGGTCCGGATCTGCGGTCGAAGGTCCTGTTTCGCGCCTGCGCCCCGTACGTGGACGTGGTCTCTATCAACTGGTACCGCCGCTGGACGCCTGATGCGGAACGGATGGATGACTGGCTCCGCTGGACCGGCAAGCCGTTTCTGATCAGCGAGTGGTGTGCCATGGCGGAGGATAGCGGTATGGCCAATGAAACCGGCGCGGGTTGGATCGTACCCACGCAGGCGGATCGCGGCCGCTTCTACCAGCACGTCGCGCTCGGTTTGCTTGCGCACCGCGGTTGCGTGGGCTGGCACTGGTACCGCTACCTCGACAACGACCCCACAGACACGGTGCTCGATCCGGTCAATGTCAGCGGGAACAAGGGTATCGTGAACAGCGCCTTCGAGCCCTTCACGCCGCTGGTCGAGGCGATGCAGGCCGTCAACGTCCGGGTGTATCCCCTGCGGGAGCGGCTCACGGCGGACTCACAGAAACAGTCAAAACAGTCAGGAGACCAATGAGGACACCGTTCATTCTGCTGTGTGGCGCGTTGCTTCTGGCCAGCGCCGGGGCCGCATCCGCCGAAGAGGCGGCGCCCAGCCGTGCGATTCTCTTCATCGTCGATGGACTGCATGAGGACGCGCCGGATCGACTTGGCCTCACCAACTTTCTGGCGCTGTGCGCCCAGGGGACACGCGTCACGAAGACGGTCCTGCTCGCGCCCGCTCATCCGCGAACCGGTGCCTGGGCCGCCGTCCATACGTGCTCCCTGCCGAATCCCATCCTGCTGGCCGGCACGTTGTTTCTGGCTCCGGGTCACCCCATGATTCAGGACGCGTTCCCGGCCGGGCGCCCAACCCTGCACATGACCAACGGCCGTTTGTACGAATCCCTGAAACGCGGGTTTTCGCACGCGGAAGTCGTCCCGGGCGACGATGCCGCGGCGGTGCGCGCGGCGGTTGCGCGCACGGGCGCTGCGGACTGGAGTCTCCTGTGCGTCCATCTGCAGGACACGGGCAAGGCCGGTTACCGATGCGGCCGGACGCGCAAAGAGATGCCTGGCCGCCGCGACATCTGGGCCGAAGGGTCGCCGTACGTGGCGGCCGCACGGGAGGCGGATCGCCTGTTGGGCGAGTTGATGCAGGCGCTGCGCGACCGCGGGCAACTGGACTCCACGCTGATCGTGGTCACGGCCGATCACGGCCAGGCGTCTACCGGCGGACATCCCACGCTGAGTCCCGAGGGCTGGGTCGTGCCGTTGGTCTTCGCTGGCCCGGGGATCGCGCGCGGACGCGCGCTGGCGCAGGCCGAGCAGATCGACATCGTGCCGACGATCTGCGCGCTCATGAACGTGCCGCCGCCAAACTCCGGTCCTGCCGCCGGCCGCGTCATCGCGGGCGTGCGGGCCGGCAGCGAAATTCCGCCGGCGGGCGCTGACCCGATGACGATGCGGATCGACACGAGCATCCGCGAATTCCGGCTCCTGGCGGCGCAGGCGCTGGCCTTGACGCCGTCGCAACCGCAGACCGCGCTTTGGATCGAGGAGGCCGAAGCGGCTTTTTACGGCCCGGATCGCATTCTCGACTGGCCGAAGCTGGGCTCGCCCGAGGCTATCCTGCAGGCTAATCAAGCGGCCATCGACGATCTGAAGACCATTCTGAGTGGCGAGACCCCGCGCCTGCCGGAAAACGCCAAACCAGGTGCCCCAAGCGGAGGCTCCTGATGTCCTCGCCCATGACCAGCCGGGAACGCGTGCGGTCATGTTTGGCCAGAAAAGGGTACGACCGCCTGCCGGTGCAGTACAGCGCCGTGCCGCCCGTGCATGAGCAGGTGCGCGAACGCCTGGGCATCAAAGACCCCAACGATGTGGTGGCGGCGCTGGGTGTCGACCTCCGCCTGATCGAGCCAAGACACCAAGGACCAGCC
Organism: Lentisphaerota bacterium; assembly: GCA_021413965.1. GTDB lineage: Bacteria > Verrucomicrobiota > Kiritimatiellia > UBA8416 > JAIOPI01 > JAIOPI01. Next base: position 94,276 of record JAIOPI010000014.1, read on the forward strand.
TTCAGGAGATTCCCAGACGGTTCGTGGGAGGGCTTGTGGGGCGAGCGGTGGAGCGCGACGCACAACAAGGACGGTGTCTTTCAGGATGTCATCTATCAGCCGTACGCCGGGGTGACGGATGTCGCGCAACTGAAGGATCTGCGGGAGCCGTCCGTCGACTGGTGCGATGTCTCGCGCGTGCTCGAGGACTGCCGCCGGAACGACGCGTACGCACTCATTGCCGGCCACCCCGGGCAAATGGACTTCCTCAATGGGATCGGGCGTCTGCGCGGCCAGGAGCAGGTGCTCTTGGATGTGGCCACCGACGAACCGGTCTTCCTGGAATTGGTCGAACGGATGTTCCGCTACTTCTATGCGAAGACCGAGCGGGTTCTGGAGGCGGCGCGCGGCCGCATCGATATCGTCTGGTGCGGCGATGATTTGGGCACGCAATGCGGGCCGATCATCGCGCCGGCAACATTCGATCGCCTGTTTGGCGACAAGTACCGCGCCTACTTCGCCCTCGCCCATCGCCACGGCGCGAAAACCGCCATGCATGTCTGCGGCGCGATTCGGCCGTTCATTCCGCGCCTGGTCGAACTGGGGCTGGACATCCTGGACGTGGTCCAGGTTTCGGCTGCCGGGATGGACCTGAAGCAACTCCGCGACGATTTCGGCAAGGACCTTGCGTTCTGCGGTACCATGTGCGTGCAGACCGTGCTGCCAAATGGGAGCCCGGCCGATGTCGAGGCCGAGGTGCGGCTGAGGCAGGAACTATTCCCCGACGGTGGTCTCATCCTGGGGCCGACCAACACCATCGAGATCGGCACGCCGGTCGAGAATATCCTGGCGATGTACCGCGCGGCGGGGAGCCTGCACATGAGAGGCGCCATGCCTTGATGGATGTTTCGTGTAACGCAAATGTAGGGATTATAGGTCTCTGTGTGAGCATTCGTTAGGGGAAGAAGGATTCTGGCGGTGAAAGACGCACAAGATCACGGCCCGTGCCCGTTGACGAGTATTCACGGCCAGGGCACGTGGCGCATGGAGCGCACGCCGACCGGCTGGCGGGTTGCCGCCCGCGCGGGGTGGTCGGCCACGGTGGCCGGCAGCCGGAAAAGCCTCATCGGCCGGGTGGCCTCCGGCTGGGACCGGGACGTGGTGCAGCTCGCGTCCGGCGATGCCACCAGCCGGCTGTGCAACGCCGTCTTCAACGCCGAGCGGGATGAAGCGCTGGTCTTCAAAGGCGATGCCCTCAAGCTCAGCAAGGATGGCGACATCTCCGTCTCCTGCGACGGCCCGCTGCAGATCACCGTGCTGCGGGACTACGTGAAGGTGCACCGCAACCTGCCCTGGTTCCAGCCGCTCGACCGCAGTCGCTTCCCCAGGCCACCGTCCGGCTGGAGTTCATGGTTCGCCTACATCTTCGACATCAACGAGGAGGAGATCCGGCGCAACGCGGACTGTCTGGCCGAGAACCTGAAGCCGTACGGCTGCGAGTGGATGCAGATTGATGACGGCTGGCAGGGGCGGGGCGAGGGGTTTGGGACCAACCGGGACTGGTTCAAGACGTGCCGCGCCAAGTTTCCCCGCGGCATGAAGGCCTGCGCCGATTACATCCGCAGCAAAGGCTTCCGGCCGGGCATCTGGTGCGTGCCGTTCTCGCAAAGCAACACGGCCATGTGGCAACGGACGCCCCGCCTGTTCGTGCACCGGGCGGACGGGGGAACGCCGGGCGATACGACGACGGCCCTTGTGGCGGACAATGTGAAAGTGTCCGATGGCGATCGCTTCGTCGAGTGGTTCGGTCATTACGTGATTGACCCGACCGGCCGGGAGGGGCAGGCGTATCTGCGGAAACTCTTCCGCATGCTCTGCGACGAGTGGGGCTATGAGTTCGTCAAGATCGACGGGCAGGGCTGGATGCCCGGCCTCTACGCCCGGTACCGCCCGCAACTGTGCGACCCGACGCAGGACGGCGATCGCGCCTATCGGATGGCCATGGCGGCCTGCAAGGACGTCATGGGGCCCGACCGGTTCCTGCTCAACTGCGGGCACGGCTGGTCGTCCGTCGGCCAGTGCGAAGGCATCCGCACTGGTCCCGACGCGGTCCGGAACTGGACGGGCTTCACCACGGCCGTCGACTGCACCTATCGCTGGCTGTGGATGAACACCATCGCCTTCTACACGGACCCGGATATGGTTTGCGTAAGCGACGTCCTGCCGTACGAGCAGGCGCGGGCCTGGTCCGTGCTGCTGGCGATTACCGGTCAGATGCTCCAGACCAGCGAGAAGATGGCCTCGCTCGGCGCGGATCGCTTGGACCTGCTGCGGCGGATTTTCCCGGCCGCCGACATCCGGCCCATGGAGTTCTACCCGCTGGACGACAAGGTGCGCCCGCCGATTTTCGACCTGAAGGTCGCGCAGCCGGGCGTCGGCACGTGGGATGTCGTCGCCTGCTTCAACTGGGGCGAGAAGGAGGTTCGGACATTCGAACTCACGCCGGCCAAGTTGGGCCTCGAGCCCGGGGCGTACCTCTGGCTGGACGTGTTTCATGGCGCCCTGCTGGAGCCGAAAGACGGGCGCATCGACGTGGAAGTCCCGCCGACCGCGAGCCGCGTGATCAGCGTATGGCCGGTCGCCAATCATCCACAGTTCGTGGGATCGGACCGCCATCTCACGCAAGGCCTGGTGGATGTCGAGTCGGTGACGTGGGACGCGCGGCGGCGCGTGCTGCACGGCGTCTCCCGGGTGGTGGCCAACGACACCGGCCGTGTCCGTCTGCACGTGCCCGACGGTTACACCGTGGCGACGCCGGGCGTCGAACAACACGGCCGCCTGGCGGTGCTGACGCTGCGGCGCGAGCGGAGCGAGGACGTCACGTGGGAAGTCGCCTTCAAGCGCCAGAAGCGCAACGCATGAGGCGTGGATCGCGCTCGCGGCGCGAAGACGCGTCGCGCACGTCTACGTCACCGATGACACCGGGCGGAATCCATGGGACCGCTTGCCGCCTTACTGGGAGCGGGAGGTTGCGGCCGTGGAGAACGTAAATGCCGCCGCGGGGGCCGCCGTGAACGAGGACACAACGCATCATGACTGACATGGCCGGACGCTGGCGTATTTGCGGGCAGGGGATCGAATGGGACGTCGCGGCGGATGCTCGGCTGCCTCACGAGGACCACCTCGAAATGAGCGGCCAGCGCGTGTCATTGCTGGTTCGCTACGGCGTGCAGGCGGACGGTGGCCTCGCATTGAAGCGCCGGCTGGTCTGGCCGTCGCTGCGTACGATTCCCAACAACACGCACGGGTCGTTCCAGCGGGACATCGCCGATGAACAGGTGCCGTATGTCGAAACGCGGGACGGCCGGGTGATCGAGCACCCCGTTCGGTTCCGCTTGGACGGCGTCCTGACGGTTCACAGCCGGACCCGGTGCGGGCTCGAGATCGTCCGCGAAATCTTCCCGACGGTCGAGACGCGCGCCGCCATGGAGCGCATTACCATCACCAACGCTGGCGCTCAGCCGGTGTCGCTGACGATCGGCAACCCGGAGACGACAACGTGGGGGAGGGGGTGCAACGGGGTGTATGCGGTCGAGAGCCGCATGGACAAGTCCGGCACATCCCGCCTGGAGCCGGGCGGGCGCCTGGTGATTGGCTGGACACTGTCGGCGCGGGTCGTGCACGAGCCGTGCGAGCGGCTGGACGTCGATGCCGAGTTCCTCCGCCGCCGGGCCCGGGTGGGGGCTCTTACGGCGCCCCTGCAACTGGAGACCGGCATCCCTGAACTCGACACGGCCTTCCACTTTGCCAAGATTCGCGCAGGCGAGAGCATCTTCCGTACGCGCGGGGGGCTGATGCACAGCCCCGGGGGAACCGCTTACTACGCCGCCACCTGGTGCAACGATCAGGTCGAATACGCCGGCCCATGGTTTGCCTTCACCGGGGACGCGGTGGCGCTTGAAGCCTCGCTGAATGCCTATCGCCACTACATCCCGTTCATGGGCCCCGAATACACGCGAATCCCTTCGTCGGTCATCGCGGAGGGGTTCGACATCTGGGAAGGCGCCGGCGACCGCGGTGATGCCGCGATGTACGCGTACGGCGCCTCCCGGTTCGCCCTGACCACCGGTGACCGGACGATCGCGGCAGAGCTTTGGCCGGCGATCGAATGGACCTTGGAATACTGCCGGCGCAAGCGCCTCCCTGAAGGCGTGGTCGCGTCGGATTGCGACGAACTGGAGAAACGCCTGCCGGCGGGCAAGGCCAACCTCTGCACCTCGGCGCTCTACTATGGCGCGCTCAGGGCGGCCGCCGGGCTGGCGGACGATCTGGGGCGGGGCGACGCCGGGCGGCGCTACGAGGCGCAGGCGCTGGAGCTCGCGTCGGCCATCGAAACCTATTTCGGCCGCGATCTGCGCGGATTCGCCACGTATCGGTACTACGAGGGGAATGAGGTGTTACGGTCGTGGATCTGCATTCCGCTGTGCATGGGCCTCCTCGCGCGCGCCACCGCCACGGTGGATGCCATGTTCTCGCCGTTCTTGTGGACAGAGAACGGGATGCTCAGCCAGGAAGGCGATAAGATCTTCTGGGATCGAAGCACGCTGTACGGGTTTCGCGGCGCCTTCTTCGCGGGAGCCACGGATCGCGTCATGCCGCTGTTCCGGCAGTATTCCGCGCGCCGTCTCCTGGGCGACCATGTGCCGTACCCGATCGAGGCTTGGCCGGAGGGGAATCAACGGCACCTGTCCGCCGAGAGCGCACTCTACTGCCGCGTGATCACCGAAGGGTTGCTCGGCATGGAGCCGGCCGGCTTGCACTCGTTCCGGTTCACGCCCCGTCTGCCCGCGGGCTGGGATCGCCTGGCTCTGCGGAAGATCTGCGCCTTTGGCACGCGGTTCGACATCCACGTGGAGTCGCAGGGTGCTTGCGTGGTGCGGGATGGAAAAACAATCTGGCGCGGCCCGTTGGACGTGATCGCCGCCGTGCGACTGGAGTAGCGCCAATGCTTTGGAATTCTCGCGGGACTGGAAACCCGGTTGTGCCGGGGTATCTGGCCGATCCGACGGTCGCCTATGACGAAGCCTCGCAGGATTTCTACGTCTTCGCCACCAGCGATGGCGTCACCAGTTCCTTCAGCCGTGAGCCGCACGTGGCCGTCACGCAGGATTTCTATCACTGGCAGTTCGAGCCGGTGAAGCTTCCGGATTGCTGGCCGCTGCCTTCCGTTGACAAGCCGCTCGCCGACGGCGGCATCTGGGCCCCCTCATTCATGAAGCACCCGACGAATGGGAAGGGCTACCTGCTATACACGATCGAGAGCTGCACGTATGTGGCGCTTGCCGATTCGCCGCGGGGCCCGTGGCGGAACGCCACCGCCGGCCAGACCGCCGACACCGCGCCCCTGGTGCGCAAGGGCGAGCTGTGGGGCGGCGGCGACGCGTTCGACGGCGAGTTCTTCGCGGACGATGACGGGACCGTCTACCTCACCATCGGTGGATGGTACAACCGCGGCATGCTCAAGCTGAAGTTTGACCCGGAAGGCCTGGTCTCCGTGGACAACGACGACGCGCGCTTCCCAGACGGCAAGGAGAAGAAGTTCCTCCGGATTCGGGACCTGCCGGAGGCGGGCGAGGGGTCGTTGATGCTCAAGCATGAGGGCGTCTACTACAAGATGTGGAGCGGCTCCGGCTGGCAGAATTATCGCGTGCGCTACGCCACGGCGCCATCGCCGGTCGGTCCGTTCACGCCGAGCCCGGATCCGGTGGTCGTGCGCGACGATGTCGTCGGATTGCTCGGCCCCGGGCACCATACCATGCTGAACTTCCGCGGGGCCTGGTACATCCTGTATCACCGCCAGAGCTATCCGTATGCCGATGCGAAGCGCCAGCTCGCCATCGATCGCGTGCACATTGCCGATGGGACGATGAGCGCGGGGGTCCAGAGCCATGACGGCTTGGCCAGGGGACGCGGGCCGCTTGAAGATCTCTACCAGGCGGCCGCTCGCCATGCGCGCGAGAATCTGGCGTTGGGGCGACCGGCCCTGGCGTCGAGCGCGGGCGACTACAAGGGCGGCGTCGAGGCGAAAGAGACCTTTGCGCCGGTGCCGGCTTTCTATGAAGCCGCATACGCGTTCGACGAAAACTACGGAACCCGCTGGGCGCCCCAAACCACGCAGGCCGAGCCCGCGTGGTTGATGGTGGATCTGGGCCGCGATCAGGACATCGCCGAAACGCAGATCGTCTTCGAGTATGTCTTCCGGAAGCATGCGTATCGCCTTGAGGTGCTTTCGGCAGACAAGGCCGCAACGCTGGAAGCGGCGGCGCGCGTGTCGGCTGGCTGGACCCCTTTTGCCCAGCGGCAAGACGCCGCGCCGTCCCCGGTCGTGGATCGCGGCCGGGCCAAGGGCCGCTTTGTGCGCCTGGCCGTCCTGTCCGCCGACTTGCCGCGCGGCGAGGAAGCGCTGGCGCCCGGCAAGCAGGACCACACCGACCGCATCAGCGTCGTGGAATTTCGGGTGTTCGGGCAGGTAATCAGACAAAAGCCGGTGCGAGCGGCGTCTTCACGGTAGCATGACCGCCATTCCAGACTTGCGCCGCCTGTATGACGACCATGCGTCGGCGCTGTTTGGCTTCCTTCTGAACACCACCCGCAACGAGGCCGACTCCCGGGACGTGCTACAGGATGTGTTCGTCAAACTCGCCGCCCGCCCCGGCCTGCTGGACGGGGTAGCCGACGTGCGCGGGTTCCTGATCCGGATGGCGCACAACCTCGTGATCGACGCGGCCCGCCGGCGGTCGACGCGGCAGCGGCATCACGACCGGCTGGAGGAGGGCCCCGAGCTGTTCGAACCGGGGTGCGATGCCCGGGAAACTGAATTCCGCGCGGCCCTCGCCGCCGCGCTCCGGGAATTGCCGCCCGACCAGAGCGCCGTGGTGCACCTGAAACTCTGGGAGAATATGACGTTCGAGGCGATTGCCGCCGCGCTGAGCATCCCGCCCAACACCGCCGCCAGCCGCTACCGCTACGGAATAGACAAATTGCGCGACCGCCTGCGTCCTTTATACGAGGAGATCAAGGGCCATGGATCCGTTTGAACAATTCCTGAGCCAGCAGCCGCTGCGGGGCGCGCCGGAGGAATGGCGGCGCGCGATTCTGGACGCGGCGGAGCGGGCGGCGGAACAGCCCCTCGCGTTCTGGCGGCGCGCCTTCTGGCCATCGCCGGTCGCCTGGGCGGCCCTGGCGGCGCTGTGGCTGATCATCGGCGGCGTCAACTTCGGCGTCCTCCCGCCGGGCGCACCGGGTTCCGCGCTTGTCGCGCCCGACGCCGCGGCGGTGGCGTCGGCATGGAACGCGAAACGGTTGTTGATTCAGGAACTCGCCGAATGCCCGAGCTGGCCGGCTGTGCCGCCGCCACTGCCGTTGCCGCCCTGTCCGCAAAGCAGTTTCGCGCGGAATCGAATGGAGGAGCATTATGCGTAAGACACTCAAGAAAGCTGCATTCGTGATCGCGTGCCTTGTCACACTGGTCGGACTCTTCTACGCCGTCGAGAACTGGCGCGGCTATTACGCCTGGACGACCTATCGGCGCGAGCGCGAAGCCAAGGGCGACCGGTTTGAATGGTCGTCCGTCGTGCCGCCGGCGGTGCCCGACGCCGAAAACCTCGCCATGACGCCGTTGTTCGCTGAGCTCTTCGCGACGAATGAGTGGCGGTTGAATTCCCTCAGGCTTCCGGACTGCGAACATGCCGCCGGCGAATGGAGTCAGGGGCGGACGGAGGACCTCGCGGCCTGGCGGGTCTGTTTCAGCAACGACAACCTGATCGGCGCGCTCCAGACGTACGAGCCGACGCTTGCCGAAGTCGAAGCGGCCCTGCGCCTGCCGAAGTGCCGGTTTCCGATTCGCTATGAGGACAATTACACCGCGCTGCTGCCGCATCTGAGCGTCATGCGCGATCTGGCGCGGATTTTCAAGCTGCGTGCGGTATCCGAACTGGAAGCAGGCGATACCGGGGCGGCGTTGGGTGATGTGCAGAAATGCCTGCGCCTTGCGGACGCGGTCAAGGACGAGCCACTCTTGGTTTCCTTCCTGGTCAGGAAGGCGATGGTGACGCTTGCCATTCAACCGGTGTGGCAGGGCATCGTCCGGCGGCAATGGAATGCGGAACAACTGGCCGAACTGCAGAGCCGCTTCGGGCGACTCCCCGTTTTCGACCAGTTCCGTAGCGCCCTTCGAGCCGAGCGCGTATGCGGCTACACCGCTATCCAGTCGAGCATCGGCAATGTGTCGGCGCGACGCGCGTTGTTCGCGATCATTGTCAATGTCAGCGGCAATCAGAGGAAGCTGTCGCCTCTCGAACTCGTGGTGCTGCGCCTGCCGACTGGCTGGTTCTATCAGAACATGCTGTTCATCGACCGACACTTCACCGAGAGCCTTCTCCCCGCCATGAATTGGGAAAATCGGCGCGTTGACCTGCAGGAGGTCTCGAAACTGGATTCGCTGCTTTTCAAGACGCACACACCCTACAACATCCTCGCCAAGTTGTTTGTTCCGGCGGTTGTAGGCAGCGCAAAGGGCGCCGCGGAAATGCAGGCGGTCTGCGATCAGGTGGCCATCGCCTGCGCCCTGGAGCGTTACCGGCTGGCAAAGGGCGAGTTGCCGGACACGCTTTCCGCGCTCGTCCCCCAATTCCTCGAGCGCGTGCCGACCGATGTGATCCGGGGCGAACCCCTGCATTACAAACGGACCACCCCGGACCAGTACGTCCTCTACTCCGTCGGCTGGAACGGCACGGACGACGGCGGGACCATTGCGTGGACGCAGGGCGAGCCACGGCGGCAGGACATCGGGCAAGGCGACTGGGTCTGGTTCAGCCAGCCTGTGGACGGGGAACGGTAACATTCGCCTGCTTTCCGGTAATAGCAGGATAGAAGGACGCCAGATGGGATCCCTGACTCTTGCCAGCGGTGCAGCGGCGACGTTTCCGCAAACGCGGTGGTCGGTGGTTGTCACGGCCAAGCGACGCTCGGCGGCCGGACGCTCCAACGCGCTGGAAACGCTCTACCGCGCCTATTGGTACCCGCTCTACGCCTACGCCCGGCGCTGCGGTCAGGCCCCCCATGACGCGCAGGACCTCACGCAGGGCTTCTTCTGCCGCCTGATCGAGAAGGAGTGGCTCGATGGTGCCGACCGTGACAAGGGGCGGCTGCGGACCTTCCTGGTCGTGGCGATGCGGAATTTCATGCGCAACGAATGGCGCCGCGCGTCCGCCGGGCGCCGCGGCGGCGGCCAGATCAACCTGTCGATCGACGGCGATCTGGCCGAGAGCCGCTACGCGGCCGAGCCCCCGGCGCGCCTCACGGCTGACGACGAGTTCGACCGACAATGGGCGCTGGCGGTGCTGGAGCTCACCCTCCGACGGCTGCAGGAGGAGTCCGCCGCGGCGGGCAAGGCGGGCGATTTCGAGGCGCTCAAGGAGTGCCTCATGGCGGCGCGCGGGGGAATCGACTACGCGGGGGTGGCGGCGCGGCTCGGCATGCAGGAGGGGGCAGCCCGCGTGGCCGTGCACCGGCTGCGAAAACGGTTCCGCGCAATCTACCGCGAGGAAATTGCCCAGACGCTGAACGACGGGGCGGACGTGGACGACGAACTGCGACACCTCGCCGCCGCGCTCGCGCGGGGATAGTGTAACAAAGCACCGCGAACGGGTAATTACGGGGTATGAACACCTCACAAGCGTCGCCCTGCAAGCAATGCGGCTCCGAGATGCCGGTGAACGCCCCCGGCGGCCTCTGCCCGCGCTGCCTCATGGCCATGAACATGGCCGAACCCACCTGCCTCCTGGACGAGGACAGCCTGTCCGCTGCGGCCGCCCCCCGCCGGCGCCGGAGGAGATCGCCCCGTTGTTTCCCAGCCTGGAGATTCTGGAATGCCTCGGCCGCGGCGGCATGGGCGTGGTCTACAAGGCGCGCCAGAAATCCCTCAACCGCCTCGTGGCGCTGAAGATCCTGGCGCCGGAGCGGGTCAAGGACCCCGCCTTCGCCAAGCGGTTCGTGGTCGAGGCCGAGGCGCTCGCCCGGCTGAACCATGCAAACATCGTCACCATCCACGACTTCGGGCAGGCGGACGGCCTGTTCTACTTCGTCATGGAATACGTGGACGGCCTGAACCTGCGCCAACTACTGCACTCCGGCCGGATCGCGCCGCGCGAGGCGCTGGCGATCGTCCCGCAGATCTGCGACGCCCTCCAGTACGCCCACGACGCCGGCATCGTCCACCGCGACATCAAGCCCGAGAACATCCTCCTCGACCGGCTGGGCCGCGTGAAGGTGGCCGACTTCGGGCTGGCCAAGCTGGTGGGGCAGGCCGAGCCTGGTCCCGCGGGGACCGCCGCGGCCGCCGCACCCATGACCGAAGGCGGAAAGGTGATCGGCACGCCTCAGTACATGGCCCCGGAGCAGACCGACCACCCGTCGGAAGTCGACCACCGCGCCGACATCTACTCCCTCGGCGTGGTCTTCTACCAGATGCTCACCGGCGAGATGCCCGGCAAGAAGCTCGAACCGCCCTCGAAGAAGGTCGTGATCGACGTGCGCCTAGATGAGGTCGTCCTGCGCGCGCTGGAAGCGAACCCGGAGCGCCGCTACCAGCAGGTGAGCCAGGTCAAGACGATGGTGGAGACGATTGTGGCGGAGGGCGGGGAAGAGAAAGCGGGAGCCAGGGTTCAGGGTTCAGGTGTCAGTCCAACGGGTTCCACCCCGGCCGCTGATGCCTCCCTGCGACACTTCGTCGTTGTAGGCCGCCGCAACGGCAAGGCCGTGATTCATTGGCCCGGCGTTCTGTTGGGCTTCATTCTGGCGCTCGCCGTCCTGGAATCCGCCGCGGTCGTCACCTCCGTGATCCTGGAGGGAAAGCTTAACGTTACCGCCGTGCTCATCGCCTTGTGCACTGCCGTAATGATCACGGGCATTCGCATCCGCCGCGGACGGACCATGTCCGTGGAGTCGTTGATGCCGCTGGACCCGCTGCCAGATTCCGCCCGCCCCCGGGATGGCGCGGTTCCACCCGCGGCGCCTTTGGACTGGCGGCTCTGGTCGCCGTTCCAGCCGCCGTTGGTGCGGGAAATCCGCGCGCACATGACCGAGGCGGAGAAGCGGCAGGCCTTGTTGCATAGCGCGCTGTTCGGTGTTTGGGTGCCGTTCTTCGTGTTTAGCTGTATCCTCCTTCCCAGGCTCCTGCCAACTCCTGTGGGCTCGGCTCTCGCCCCTTTCGTCCCGCTTGCCGGTATGCTGCCTCTGCCATTCCTGATAAAGCTGCAGCTCAAGTTCCTCTGTTCCACCGCCTGGGCGCGCGAGCAGGGTATCCGGCCGGAGCAGATCAACCGATTCAATGCGAAATGGGCCGCCGCGTTCGTAGCCTCCCTATGCGTCGCGGTGATTCTCGGTTTCGTTCTCTTGCATGAGCTTCGCAGCCCTCCCGGAAAAATGACGTTCCGTGCCGCGGTCCCCCCGCCGGCACTCGTCCCCCCCAAACCCCAGCCTGTGGAGAGGCTCGCCACGATTCCGGGTGGCGTCGATGTGGAGCAGCACCCCGGCGGCCCGTGGATCGCGGCCCTGCCTGGCGGGACTACCGTGGAACTGGTCGCGCTGGCCTCCCACAAGGACACCAATGCGCCGGCCTGGCGGCCGGACGGGACGCCTTATCCCGAGCCGTTCGATGAACGCAGCGGCAAATCTTGGGTGGCCGGCAAGACCATGCTGGACGTCTCGTTCCACATTCGCAGTCGCACCGGGACCAATGTGTCGGCCAAGGCCCGGTTTGATGGGGGCTCGGAGTTCGGCGCCATGGGGTCGGAACTCCATTGGCCAACCGCGCGCAAGCCGTTCGTCGCGTACATCCAGACCATTGCGTGTCCGCCGTCGGCGCGGTCGGTGAACATGCAGGTCGGCGTGGCGGACGAGCGCTGGGACCCCCTGACAGAACTCAGTGCAACCGGCGTGAGTTCCACAAGGGATCTGAATGGGAATGGGGGCAAATGTACGGGCGTCGCCGAAAAAAATGGCGATGCGGTGGCGACCTTCTCGATTCAAGCGGGCGACGCAGATGTGCGCGTGCTCGCCGTGGGGACCAATGGACACGAATACGAATCGAACGGCCGCGCCGGGGACAGCGACCTGCTGACCGTTTCCTTCCGCGGCGTGTCGCCCAAGGATATCGTTTCCTTCCGCATTCAGCGCCGCCCCTTCCAATGGGTCGAATTCCGCAACGTCGCGCTGCAGCCCGGCGTGAATGCGCCGGAAACAGGTCAGTTGTTGGAACCGGAGGTGGACACCTTCCCGCTGGTATGGGCACTCTTCCTTAGCGCTCCTCTCAGTTGGTTCGTGGTGAGGCGGATTCTCAGGTCTCGTAATCCTCGTCGCGGCCCTGCCCTTGCGTTGTGCATCCCACTCCTCGTACTTCAAGCCTTTGCGATTGTCGCAATCTGCCGCTTCCTGGCGAAGGTGATCGTGGATTTCCATGCAAATCCGTCAGTACTCAACAACCCGAGTGTGCACCCCGCGTTTATGACGCGACTGGCGAATTACCTTTCCCAGCATCCGGACCAGCCTTCCATTGCCGGGACGGCGATCGCGTTCGTTCTCGGTTTCCTTATCGTCCGCGCCGTCTGGCGCGCCGTGAAGAAGCCGGTGGGCGGCGCACCGCTCCCGGGTACAGCCGTTCCGCCGGCAAGTCCGGCCACCGATGCTTCAGTCCGAAGAGCCTCCCGTTTCGGCAAGCTGGCGCTGGCGCTGTGCATCGGCGGCGTTGCGTTGCCCGCGGCCCTGCTTGCGTCCGGCCTGATGCTCCAGACCCCTCGGCTGATGATCGCATTGGTGCCGGTCATCCTGATCGCCTGCCTTTGCGAGCTGGCCGCCATCGTGCTGGGCATCGTGGGTTGGAAGTCGGGCGCCGGCAAGGCGGCCGTGATCGCGGCGGCGCTGCTGCCGGTGCTGTTCCTGCCGGGGGTCGCGATCGCGGGGTGCGCGACCGCGTTGTATGCGGCGGCTCATGAGCCGCGCCCGGCCAGAGTGGAAGCGGCGAAGAGCGAGCAGCATCGCGCCACGCCAACGGTGCATGATCCCGCCCCCATTCAGCGCAGCGCGTTCTCGCAGGCGGCCCACCTTGGCGGCGACGAGCGCTCGGTCTTCGTCGTTCACGACGACGTGGACCTGACTTACGCGCTGTTCTATCCCGGCGATTTCGGCTCGGCGTCCGACCACACACACAACCCGAAGACGCGGGCATGGAACGAGTCCGGCAGCATCACCCTGAAGAATGGCCGGAAGTTCCTCTACATGCGGCAGCAGGGTCCGAGCACGTTGAATATATTGCGGCTGAACGGCGAGGAATACGATCTGGAGGAAGGTCGCGTGATCGTGCTGCGCGGCGACGGCACCGCGCAGCAGTTGAAGCTGTTTCCGCCGCTGGCCGTCGCGCGGGAGCCGGCGGCGCTGGCGAAGCTCGTTGCAGATGCGCAGTCGATGTTCGATCCGCCGCCCCTGACGTCAGATCTTGCGGCGCCGCCGAAGCTGCAGTTCCTCGCCTGGCAGGATGAGAATCCGACATTCTTCGACTGGAAGGCGTGGCGGCCGGATGGCGAGCGGGCCAACAGCGAGCAGGAGATATGGGACTTGAATCACCTCCAGCCCACGCGCATCGACATCTCCGCGACTGCGGAAGGACGCGGCACGCGGATCCTGTTCCTGTGGTTCTCGCATCCCGATATCCGCGCCGGAAGCATGGCCGAAATGACCATGATCGATTCGGCGGGCCGGGCACTGCCGCCCTGCCGTGACGGGACCGGCGGCTCGATGTACCCGGCGAATGCATCCAAGCAGGAGTCTGGCTGGTTCATCAAGTGGTTCGCCCCGCCGAGGGACACAACCCTGCCGGCGACGATCAATCTGACGCTGAAGTACAGCCTCGGCGACTGGCATTTCCCCGAAGGCGGGACGGTAACGCGCGACCTGTTTGGCGGCACGATGGAAACCATGTGGGGCATCATTCCGGGGGCCGGGGAGACGGCAGATGGCAAGGCGTTCGTCACCCTCATGCAGAACCCGGCCCAACGGCGGGATGAGCAGGTGGATTTTGCGGCGATGACCACGGACGGCAAGGTGCTCGATCCCTGCGAAAGTAGCACGTCTGGTCCCGAGACGATGCGGCACACTCGTTTCGCATTCGATGTGCGGCTGCCGCAGATCAAGGAGTTCCGCCTGCGAACCCGGCCGTTCCGCACGGCCGAGTATCGCAATGTGTCGACGCAGAGCACGCCGGTTCAGCAAAAGGCCGACCCGGCGGCCGCCCCGACCGATCCGCGGCGCTATACGGCCGTGAGGGCCTTTGTCTACCATGCCACCAGCAGGGCCGACGGCTGCGCGGGGGATGCCGCCCCCACCGGCTGCGTGCGCTGCGGGTATCCCGGCGCGGTCTCGGAGGTGAGCTGGGCCTGGCTGCGCGCGACGCCGCAAGGCGACGTGTACCGCTTCACGCGTGTCTTTCCGCATGAGACGCCCGAGGCACAGACGACCGTCAAGGAAGTCACTTACGCCGGCGGGACGCTGGTCGTGTGGGAAGACGCCGTTCAGCGCATCGGACTGGAAAGCCCCCACCTCCAGTTCCGCCTTGTCGCGGAGGACAACGACAGCACGCCCGCCGACGAGTTCGCCGATCCGAACGACCAGACCGGCGAGAAGAAGCTACGCGTTCGCCGGGACGTCCTGTTCGATGAGACCGCGGTCGTTCGCACTCAGGTGACCAACACAGATGCCGGAACGGAACTTCGAGTGAAGTTTACCAAGCCCGGCTGGAAGAGTTTCGCCGAAGTCCTTGCCAGTAACAGTCGAGAACGACTAGCCGTTCTCGTGGATGGCGAGGTTCGCCTGGTACCGGAGGTGAGGGCCACCTTTATCCACGGAAACGAGGAAATCGGATGGACAATAGACTCATCCGCGGTTGCCGAAGTGATAACGATGGCGCTGACTTCCGCAGCGCGGACGACGGCCGATGCACCTCCGGTGGAAGCCCCGATCGCCAACGTTGACTCCCTCGAAAGGGCGGCCGTTGAGAAGGTCGCCCGAAAACTGCTTGCCGCAATGCGTGACAAGGACGACGCGGCCTTGAAGGCGACGGCGTGCGACTTGATCCCCGGGTGGGGCGACGGCTTGCCGGTGTTTGCCAAGGAGTTGCGCCGAACCTTGGAAGAGATGCGAGGCAGTACGGAGGACTTCAATCGCATCGACGAAGTGTATGTCGAAGGCGACTACGCGGCAGTCAAAGCGGCCGGCAACGAGAAGTATCCGATGTGCTTGATTCTGTTCTTCAGTCACACGCTCGATGGCTGGCGGAACTACTCGCTGCGCAACGCGCCGCTCAACGCCTCGTTGAAGGACTTGCTCGCGACGAACAGGGAGAAAGACGTCCATGCGCCGCTGCAAAAGCGGGCGCTGGCACTCGTCGCCATGCTGGCAGGAGGCAAATTCGCTGAAGCCAGAAGCGAATTCGACGACGCCATGCGCGCCGCGATGCCGGAAGCGAAGCTCATGGAAGTCTGGAAGCAGTTGGCCGATGCAGGCGGCAAATTCCTTGGCGCGGACTCCGCGACGCGCGTGGAAGGCGTGCCGGACTGCATCTGTGTCTATGTTCCATGCCGCTGGGAACGCAACCGCGTGGACTTGAAGGTCGTCTTCAATCTGGCCGGACAGGTGAGCGGCCTATGGATCACGCCGCCGGAAAGGCCGCCCCACTCCCCGGCGGCTGTGGAGGCACCCGCGGAGCCAGAACAGGCACGGCAGATGAAGATCACGCAGGGCGATCTGGGCGCGGCGGCGAACGAACTCGAGCGGTTCTACGCGCTGCGCAATGCCGCCCGCACGGCGCTGAAGTCTGGGCAGACGGAAACAGCGCGCAAGCTCGCCACGGAGTTGGCGGATCTCGCGCCGAAGTACAAGGACGACTGGAACTACGGCAACGCGATCCTGGGCGCGAACCAGGTTCTCGGCCAGATTGCGCTGGCGGAGGGCAACATTGAGGAGGCCAAGAAGCGCCTGCTGGCGTCGGCCGATAGCAAGGGCTCGCCGCAGATGAACTCCTTCGGCCCGAACATGCAACTGGCCAAGGAGCTTCTGGAGAAAGGCGAACGCGATGTCGTCCTGGAGTACTTCAAGCGCTGCGGCGCGTTCTGGACGATGGGAACGGATCGGCTTGCGTCATGGGCGGAAACGGTGAATCAGGGGCAAATGCCCGATTTCGGGGGCAATCTGGACTACTGATGGATGACCTTGGCAGCCTGTCGGAACATGCAGTTCTTGCGTAACCTTTGTTGGGAGAAGACAATATGAAGAGATATGCCTTCATCGGTAGTCTGGCACTGGCCGTTGTGATCTTGAGCGGGTGCGCGAAGAAGGACCTTACCCCACGATTCGCCGGCAGAATCGTCTCTCATGTCGATACGTACGGTTCCGGAACCGGAGGTCAGTCTGAGCTGAAGCCGGACGGCTCGATGCGGAGTGGGTTCAAGTACGGCGACCCAGCCAAGCCTGACTGGACATCGGACATCAAGTGGCGGTTGATTCGTCAGAGGGGCGAGGCGGATCTATATCGGGTTGAATGGACGTTCACGCTCAGAAACACTGCCGGCAACACAAAGGCAGCCGAGGTCCCTTTTGACGGAAGGAAGTCTGTGCTTGTTTTCAGCAATCAATGGCAGGTCGTCTCGATTGAACCCGGAATGACAAAGGAAGACTCCCAACAAGCCGCCCGACACGTACGTTGAACCCGCGCCGACGCGGGTTCAACGCCGGTCAGCGGCGGCGTTGAATAACACGAAAGGAGCAGACGATGGAAGAGACGAACTACAGACCTGTCACGACCCGCAACTGGATGTTGACCATGCTGTTGATGTGCATCCCCCTGGTCAACCTCATCCTTCTGTGTGTATGGGCATTCGGCAGCAATACGCCGGTCAGCAAGGCAAATTGGGCCAAGGCCTCATTGATCTGGATGGGCATCGCCATCGGCGTCTACGGCACGGTGTTCGTGCTTTGCGCCGTGTTGGGTGTGGGTGCCAGACTGCTGTCTGCACACTAGAAGAACCGAAGAAATGAGTGCGAGTCTCGTTGCCGTGCCCATGTTCCTGGTGTTTCTCGTGCTCGGCGTTGGTGGAACCATCCTGTGGATCTGGATGATCATCGACTGCGCGACCCGGGAGAAATCCGAGGGAAACGACAAATTGATCTGGATTCTGATCATCGTGCTGACCCACTGGATCGGCGCGCGGATCTACCTTCTGGTGAGACGGCCGAAGCGAATCGGCCTGGAACGGGCTGCTGCGAAATGAAGGCGAGCCCTGCCTGCGTACTCTTAGTCGCCTACCCTTAGTCGGATACACTTCGTCCAACTGCTTAGTCGTTCCCAGACGGTCACTTGCCGACTAGGATGGGCGACTAAGGGTAACCGACTAAGCGTAAGCGACCAGGGGTGGGGGCGACGTGTGGCGATGAAGCGTAGGACGCACCCAAGGAGAGAGAGTAAATGAACGAAGGCAAACTGCAGACACCGCAACAGGCCGCAACACGCACAACGCTGCGGCGGGCAGGACTTGCCATGCTCGCGCTTGGCGGGCTCCTGACGTTGATCGGCATCGGGAGTTTCTTCGCGTCGTTCGGTTCCTTTGGGGCGCCCCGCCTTTTCTGGTGCGCGTTTCTTGGCATGCCGCTGCTCTTTGTCGGGGGCGCCATGACCCTGTTCGGCTTCATGGGCGCGGTTCAACGCTACGTCGCCGGTGAATCCGCACCCGTCGCGAAGGATGTGGTGAACTACATGGGCGAGAACATCCAACCGGGCGTGAAGTCCATCGCCAAGGCCGTGACCGAGGGAGTCAAGGAAGGGTTGAACGGAGAGCAGAAGAACCAGGGCACGTGAAGCGGAAGATGGACGGCGAGCGTCCGGCGAGCCGCGTCCCGTTGCGCTGATGCATCACGCCTGCGGGCGTTGGACCGCGAGGAACTTTCGCGGCGAGAGGCTGAAGTGGCGTTTGAAGGCCACGGAGAACGCGAAGGCGTTCTGGTAGCCGCAGCGCTCAGCGACGGCCTGCAGCTTGTGGGTGCCCTGGCCGAGAAGCTGCGCCGCGTGTTGCATGCGCAGATCGGTCAGGTGCGCCACCGCGGGCATGCCATAGCGCTGGCGGCAGATGCGGTTCAGGTGCTCGGACGAGTAGCCGGCCAGGCGCGCCAGCTCCGGCAGTCGCCACGGGCGCGCCGGATCCGCCGCCACGGTGCGCCAGAGCAACCGCAGGCGCTCTTCATGAACGATTGCGGCGCCGCGCCGCTCCTCGTGCAGGATGCGCTGCAACATGACCGCGATGTAGTTCTCCTTCGCCATGCGCGCTTCCATATGCAGGAAGCCGCCGGCCGCGGCTTCGGCCATCACATCCAGAAACTCGCCGGCCAGGTCCGCCAGGAAGCGTGACGTACGAACGGTGACCCGCTCGCACGGAATCTCCCGGCCAATGTTGAACCAGATGATCTTCCACCGGCGGCCCCGGACGGTCTCATAGTGATGATTGACGCCCTGCGGGGCGATCAGCAGGTCCCCGGCGCGCAGCGTGCGGTCGCCCTCGTCGGTGCTGAGCCAGCCCTGCCCCTCCAGCGTGCCGAGGACCACGGACGTGGACGACCGGGGGCGATACATGACGTAGGGACTGCGCAGCTCGCTGACGCCGGCTGCGCCGACCGCCAGCCCGGTCAGCGGTCCGTCGGGCAGCAGCGGCACGAAGCGTTCCCGGCAGCCGGGGCCAATAATGCCCGTTTCACGAATGTATTTGCCAGAGTCAAACATGGTATCGATTGGACACTCGGTTAATCTATTGCCTGTTTCAATGCAATCGCAAACCGGCAAGGAGTCTGCGCATGAGCATCCAGGAGTGTCCGTCCCTTCGTCCCCCCGCGGTGCCGCTGATTGCGTGCGACCCGTACTTCAGTGTGTGGTCGCAGGCCGACCGGCTGACCGATGTGGAGACCACCCACTGGACCGGCAAGCCGCACCGGCTGGGGTTGCTCGCGCGGATCGACGGCGCGGTGGTCCGGCTGATGGGGACCGCTCCGGCGGGTGCGCCCGCGCTGCCGCAGGAATCCGTTTGCGTGCGGCCGACGACCTCCGTGTACGCGTTTCAGGGCCGGGGCGTTTCCGTTCGCGTGGCGTTCATCACGCCGGCACTGCCGGATGAGCCGGACGTGCTGGCCTGGCCGGTCACCTACATCGTCACCCGGGTTCAGGCAACCGACAGCCGCGCCCACGGGGTGCAACTCTACTTCGACGCGGCGGGCGAGCTGACGGTCAACGAGCCGGCGGAGACCGCGGTGGGCGGGGTGACTCCCGTGGCCGGGCTGACAGTAGTCAAGGCCGGGGCGGTGAAGCAGGCGGTGTTGCAGAAGCGGGGCGACGATATTCGCATCGACTGGGGGTATCTCTATGTCGCGGCGCCGGCGGCCGAGGCGGCCGGATGCGCCTTCGCGGACCGCGCGGCGCTGCACTTCGCGTTCGCCGAGCAGGGCGCGGCGGGTGTCGGCGGCTGCCCCGCGGCGTCCGGGCCGGCCGGCACGCTGGCCGCCGCGCTGGCGTTCGACCTGGGGGAGGTGGGCGAGGCCGCGGTCGAGCGCTGCATCGTGGCGGCCTATGACGATTTGTACTCCATCCGTTACCTGGAGAAGAACCTGCGTCCCTACTGGCGGCGCAACGGTTGGGAGGCCGCCGATCTGCTGACCCACGCCGTGCGCCGCTTCCCGGAACTCCGGCGGCGCTGCGAAGCCTTTGACGAGGAGCTGTGTGTGGATTTGACTCGCGTGGGCGGGGAGGCTTTTGCGCAGATCGCCGCGCTGGCCTACCGCCAGTGCTTCGCCGCCGGCAAGTTCGTAGCCGACGCCGCCGGGCGGCTGCTGCAGTTCAGCAAGGAGAACCACTCCAACGGCTGCATGGCCACCTCCGACGTGTTCTACCCGATGGCGCCGCAATTCCTGCTGTTCGGGCCGACGCTGGTCAAGTCCTTCCTCGTGCCGTTCATGGACTACGCCGCCTCCCCGCAGTGGCGTTTCCCGTTCGCGCCGCACGATCTGGGCCAGTATCCGCACGCCAGCGGGCAGATCTACGGCGGCGGCGAAAGGTCGGAGAAGGATCAGATGCCGGTGGAGGAGAGCGGGAACCTGCTGCTGCTCATCGCGGCCCTGGCGCGGATGGAAGGCCATGCCGACTTCGCCGGCCGCTACTGGCCCCAGCTTGAAGCCTGGGCGGAGTACCTGAAGGCCAAGGGATTCGACCCGGAGCACCAGCTCTGCACGGATGACTTTGCGGGACACCTGGCGCACAACGTGAACCTGAGCGCCAAGGCGATCTGCGCGCTGGGCGCCTTCGCGGTCCTGTGTGAAATGCGCGGGCAGCCGGACAAGGCGCAGGAGTACCGGCGGCTGGCGGAGGACTTCGCACGGCGCTGGGTCAAGGAGGCCGCCGACGGCGATCACTTCCGCCTGGCGTTCGATCGCCCCGGCACGTGGAGCCAGAAGTACAACCTCGTCTGGGATCGCCTGCTCGGGTTGAATCTCTTCCCTGCCTCCGTGGCGCGAACCGAGACAGACTACTACCGCAAGGTCCAGAACCCCTACGGTCTGCCGCTGGACGGCCGCCAGGCCTACACGAAGCTCGATTGGATCATCTGGTCGGCCACCCTCACGGGCGACCGCGCCGATTTCGAAGCCTTGGTGGCGCCGGTACACCGGTTCCTGAACAAAACGCCAGACCGCTCGCCCATGACCGACTGGTACTTCACCGACGGCGCCCGCAAGCAGGGTTTTACCGCGCGCCCCGTGGTCGGCGCCGTGTTTCTCCCGCTGCTCTATGACATGGACATCTGGCAGAAGTACGCCGGCCGGGCCGCCGTGCGGGCCGCCGACTAAACACAACGTCTGAACTCTCAGCCTTGCTGTCATCCTGAGCGACGCGAAGGATCTCTGTTATGGAAGGAGATTCCTCTCCGCCTCTTGCGCCAGCGGACGTGCGCCGTGGGGGGAGGCAATGCTGTGCGCTGGCCCTGCGGTGGCTGGAGGCGGGGCCCAAGCGGCGTTAACCGTTCAATGTTTGCCTGAGCGCGCGGCCTGCACCATAGCTGGGCCGCGCGCCAGGTGTTCGGCGTCCAGGTCGGTTGCGTTTCTCGCCGGGGTTTGGCAGGTTGCCCTCATGCAGGAAGACTTCCGTCTTATCCGGTGGAGTTTGGAAATCACACGGCTCCGCCGGCTGATTCTCGCCGGGGTGCAACTCGCCTGCATCGGTCTGGTTTCCGCTCACGCTCAGGCCGACGTCCGGCCTGAGCGGTCGGCGGTGGAGCAGGCGCTCGCCAAGGCGGGGACAAACCGTTTCGCCATGGAGCATCTGCTGCGCCAGACGCCTTCCGACCGGCTAGACGGCACCCGCTGGCTGATCGCACACATGCCAGAGCGCGACCTGAATACCCTCAGCGCCGACTTTCTTCTGCGTGACGTGGCGCTCGCCTACGAAGCATGGCACGATGCGCCATGGAAAGCGCAGGTCAACGAAGAGACCTTCCGCGACGCCGTGCTTCCCTATGCCAGCTTGGACGAAACGCGGGAGCCCTGGCGCGAGCGTTTGCGCCCCCTGTGTCTGCCCATCGTGAAGGATGCGACCACGCTACAGGAGGCGGCCATGGCGCTGAACCGCACGCTCTGGTCGGCGACGGGGGTGACGTACTCAACGCAGCGCAGACAGCCGAACCAGAGCCCGTGGGAAAGTATGCAGACGGGACGCGCCTCCTGCTCGGGCCTCAGCATTCTGCTGGTCGATGCCTGTCGCGCGGTCGGGGTTCCGGCGCGCGTCGTGGGCACGCCCCGCTGGTCCAACGGTAGCGGCAACCACACCTGGGTCGAAGTATGGGATGGCAGGACCTGGCGCTTCACCGGCGCAGGCGAGGCGACCGGCCAGGATCTGGATCAGGGTTGGTTCGTCAATAATGCGGCGGAAGCCAATCGCGCAAGCCCGCTGAACATGATTTACGCCGTCACCTGGCACGATTCGCCGCTGGCCTTCCCTATGGTGTGGCACCCCGGCGACCGGTCGGTGCGGGCGCTTGACGTGACCGACCGCTATACGCAGCGGAAGCAGGCGCTTCCCGCGGGCTCCGGCCGCCTGCTGGTGAAGGTGGTGCAAGGCGGCCAGCGTGTCGCCATGCCGGTGGTGGTCCGCGACGGTGCGGGAAACGAACTGTGCCGCGGGATGAGCAAGGACGAGCGTTTCGACGCGAACGACCACCTCAGCCTCGTGGTTCCGATGGGCACCGCGCTGAACGTTCAGGCGGGCGAGGTCAGCCAGTCGTTGACCGTAACGGCCGATGGCGGCCTGATCACGCTCACGGTGTTGGCTCGACCATGGATGTGAGCGAGCGATTGCGATCCTCGACGCCCTTCCATGCCCAGTAGAGGGAGGCGAGGAAGCCGAACAGGCAGAGGAAGGCCAGGGCGACCTCCGTTGGGTGGCTGGCGGTGCGGCTACGGTCGCGCGCCGCGCGCGAGGCGCCGGTTCACGGCGTCAACTACGGATAGGATCTCGGCGAAGCCATCGACGACGAGGTGGGCTCCGGCTCGGCGCAGAGACCGGCGGGCCTTGGCGAGAAGCTGGCGGGCGTGAGCCGGCCGCAGCGCCTCGAATTCCGTTCGGCTCAGGCCGACCTCATTACCGGTGCCGGCCACTCCGACCGTCCAGCAACCGGCATTCAGGCCGGCTTCGACATCAGCCAGGGTGTCGCCGACGTTGATCACGGCCGCGGGCGGGAAGACGCCGAGTGTTTCCATGCAGCGGAAGATCATCCAAGGGGCGGGGCGACCGTCGGGCACATCGCTGGCGGCGAAACCGGCGGCCGGAATGAAGCCTTGTGCCGCGGCTGCCGGCAGCACGATGTCCATCATTGCCCGGCTGTACCCGGTGGTCACGGCGACGGGAATCCGGCGTGCGGCCAGAGCCTGGCAGGCCTCCGGAACTCCCGGAATCACATCCGTGAAGGCGGGCAGGGACTCGAGTTGCAGCGGGATGAACTCCTGGAACAAGGCCTCGATCTCCGCCTCGCCCGGCCGATGCCCGTGCCGGGCTTCCCAAGCCTTCGCAATGGCGGGCATGGCGCATAGGCTGGCAATGTGGTCGCGCTTGTGCAAGCCCATCGGGGCGCGCACCTGCTGGGGTGTAATGACCACGCCGTGGCGCGCAAACAGCGTGGTAAAGGCGCCGGTGGGCGCGCGACTGCCGTAGTCGACGGTGGTGCCCGCCAAATCGGCAATCACCAGTTTCACGGCTTCCGGTATTCGGTTTCGAGGTGTTCCCATTGCAGTCTCCAGATCCGAGTTGTTTTCGACGGCATGTTCGCGTGGAATCGTTAGCAAACGATTAGCGTTGGAAAAAATCAGGAAACAAAGATGAGTAAAGGTTGACGCGCGGGCCCATGCCGGGGGCTCAGCCGACGTTGCCGGCGCGGATGTCGAGGTTTTCGCGGCGCTCGAGGCGTTCGACGGCGCCGTCCTTGATCCACAGGATGCGGTCGGACTGCGCCAGCATCTTGTGGTCGTGCGTGGCGCTGATCACGGTGACGCCTTCTTCGCGGCACAGGGTGCCAAGCAGGTCGATCAGTTCCGCGCCCGTCTGCAGGTCCAGGTTGGCCGTCGGTTCGTCGGCCAGGATGATGGCGGGCCGGTTGGCGAGGGCGCGCGCCACGGCCACGCGCTGCTGCTGTCCGCCCGACATCTCGTCGGGGCGATGGCCCAGCCGGTGGCCGAGGCCCACGCGCTCCAGCACCTCGCGGGCGCGCGCCCTCGCCTGGTCGGGCGGCACCCCGGCGAAGAGCAGGGGCAGGCAGCAGTTGGCCAGCGCATCGTAGGCGGGCAGCAGGTTGTAGCTCTGAAAGACGTAGCCGATGTAGTTTCCGCGGAAGTGGGCCAGCTGCCGGCGCGTCAGGGACTCCAGCCGCACCCCGGCGACGGCGATCGTACCGCTTGACGGGCGGTCGAGCGCGCCGATCATGTTGAACAGCGTGCTCTTCCCGGAGCCTGACGGGCCCATGATGGAGAGGTACTCGCCCTGCGCCACGTCGAGGTCGATCGCCGTCAGCGCATGCACCCGCGTCTTGCCCAGGTCGAAAACCTTGCTGACGCTTCGGACTTTGATCAATGGCTCGTTCATGGTCTAGTACGGCAAGCTGATGACCGCCTTGTGAAGGAAGGTGATGCCGACGCCCAGGGTGGTGATCAGGCCCATGCCGCAGGCAAAGCCGGCCGCCACGACCGGGATGTACTGGCGCCACTTCAGCCCCAGGCGCTTTTGAAAGTAGTACCGCCCGATCAACGCCCCGATGAATTGCGGGATGATGGCATGGGGCAGGTTCTGGCCGAGCCCGCGCACCACGCCGTACGTCAGCATGATCGGCGCCCCGCCTGCCCAGAGGCCGCTGAACAGCAGCAGCCCGAACACGCTGCCGGCCCCCAGGTAGCGCCAGTTGAAGGCCTGCTCGAAAATCGAGTACTGCCCGAGCGTCGAGGAATACATGATGCTCTGGTTCATCGCGTTGAGTTCCCACATCTTCTCCGCGTACGGATAGGCGCCGGACGGCACCTTGTCCAAGCCCCAGATGAAATTCATGAAGAAGATCGAGCCGATCAGGATGACGGGGTACAGCACGAGTTCCGTCTTCCAGATGCTGGTGAAGCGCGTGCCCGTCAATTCGCACTGCCGGTAGAACACGGTCATCTGTCCGTAGTTCGCCAGCGGGATGGGCAGGAACCAGCACGCCACCCCGTGGTAGCCGCTCAGGATCAGCGTGGCCTCGCGGATCATGGGGATCTCGACGACCTGCCCCACCATGCCTTCGAGCCGGGCCGTGACGTAGCTGATCAGCGGCGTGTAGACGAAGCCCAGGAACGTCAGGACCAGGATGACGTTGCGGATGCCGTTCGGGTTGCCCGGCGGGGTCCAGGTGCCGTGGTGCCAGCGCAGCAGCGCGGCCGACACGCCGATATAGGCGACGGTGACCACGAGGTAGCAGACGCCCACGATCCACAAGCGAATGTCACCGCGCCCCGGCGGCGGCCCGCCGCCCGCGCGGTTTGCCGACGCGGCCGCCCGCGCCTGGACCAGGCTGCGGACCACCTGGACGATGCCCACCACGGCGATCGCCACCGCGATTCCGATCTGGAAGCTGAAGTAGAAGTCCACGTTGTTCTTGAACAGGGTCTGCACGGTGTCGTCGCCGTACTTCCAGCTGCGGAGAATCTGGCACTGGTAGAGAATCGGGTTCGCGACGAGGGTCACCAGCAGGCCGATGAAGCTGCCGACCATGCCGAAGAACGGCATGACCATGCCGGCGATCACGTTCCCGAAATCCCAGGCGATGCCCGTGGCGAAGGCCGGCAGGTAGCGCCCCGTGACCGGCGTGAAATCCGAGAAGGGGATGGGGAAGATCTGCACGGAGCGCCCGGTGAGGGCGCCGCTGAGCGTGGGCAGCAGCAAGTACACGCAGCCGAACGCCAGTCCGATCGCGCCGCCGATCGCGAACACCCGCCAGTGCCACGCCTCCTCCGGGCGCCGGCCATCCCCGGCCTCCACATCCTCCGCCATGGCCATCACGCCCATGGCGCCCACCGGCGCCATGGGGAACGGCAGGCGCTCCACGTCGCTGGTCAGGCGGAACAGGCCGTAGCCCAGGACCATGTTGGCCAGCCGGCCGAAGAAGGAGCCGAAGATCACCATGCCGATCACGGGCAGCCAGTCCGGATGGAAGAACGACCGGTCGCCGTAGCTCAACGAATCGCGGGGGGGCGCAAACCACCGTGGCAGCTGATCCGCGATGCCGCTGACGGCGGCCGCGTCGCTGTTGATGAAGAACTGATTCCAGAGCAGCCCCGAGAACGGCATGCCCATGGCCGCCGACGCCATGAAGAAGAGGACGAAGACTTCCGACCGCTTCAGATGGCGCTGCGCGCGTTTGGCGATCTCGACCAGGAGGATGACGGTCACCCACTGGGACGCGGCCCCGATCTCGGCCGCGCCGGCCAGGAGCCCCATGTAGATCGCGCCCGGCACCATCAGGGCGGCGACGAAGACGGCGCCCAGCAGGGAGGTCCAGCTGAAGCCTTCGTCGAAGCTCGACGGGACCGACATGATCTGCCGGAATTCTTCCAGTTCTTTGTCAACGCGGGCCATAAGCGGGATGATCCTCTGTCATGGGTTATTTGGGGTGGGGGGAGGGGGCAGGGTTCCGGGTTCAGGGCGGGGTGTGAATCCTCCCTGAACCCTGCCCCCTGAACCCTGACCGCCGAGATCCGACCCCTGGTTTTTCAGCTCAGGTTCCGCCTCCGTCCCCAGGGCAACCAGGGTCCGCGAGCGGTACAACTCCATCGTCGCGGGCGCGAGCGACCGCCAGAGCAGGAACTGCCGGCGCAGATCGTCGAGGAACACCTTGTTCAGCCGCTGCCAGTCCGTGGGCTGGCCGGAGGCGCGCTCCAGCCGGATGGCGACCTCGTCGATGCCCTGGATTTCGCTGGCGACGCTTCGCAGGGCGAAGGTCTGGCTGACGCCGAGATCGAACGGCGCCAGCGCCAGCCGCGCGTCGAGCCCCAGCATGCCGCCGGGGCTCTGCACGAGCCGCGCCTCCTGGGCCATGAAGCGTCCCAGCCCCGTCTCGCTGTAGTTGTCGAAGTGCTCCTTGAGGAAGCTGACGACGCCGGTGATGTCGTAGGTGGACACGGTGAACGGGAAGACCATGGCCATGACGTCGCCCTGCGGCAGCGGCGGCTTCCAGACGCGCATCAGGCCGGGGTTGGCGGAGCGGGACGCCTTCACGGCCGGGTACAGCGAGGAGACGAGCACGGTGCCCATCACGATCAGAATCGTCCCGACCGTGTTGGTGGAGGTCATGTTCATCTGCGGCACGCGCACCCACCCGTAGGCGGCGAGCGCGGTCAGCCCCTTCAGCGTGCCCTGCGCCAGCAAGTAGCCGCCCATGCCGCCGATCAGCGAGTACACGATCGCTTCCGCCAGGAACAGCGTGGCCACGTGCCGGGGGGCGAGGCCGAGCGCGCTGAACGTGTAGATCTCGCGCTCGCGGTCGGAGACCGAGCCGAGCATGGTGCCGAAGATGACGAGCCCGCCGAGCAGGACCGGGAAGAACAGGCTTCGCACGCCGCTGGCCGCGAGCACCGTGCCCAGCAGCAGGCGAAAGGCGCCGCTCGGGCGCGTGGTCGCCACCGGGAGCGGAAGCATGCGCGCGATATCCTCCGCGATGCCTTGCGCGGCGGCGTCATCGGCCGTGTAGAGCGCCAGACCGTAGAGCGCGGCCCCCATGACCCGCGCCGTCTCGGCGGCCACCACGACGACCGCGTCGGCATCCAGGCTCCGCCAACTGCGGCGCTGCTGCAGCGGATCGTCGTCGGCAGGCGTGGACTGCTGGACGGACGCCTGCTCCGCGAAGTCCACCGGCAGCACGCCGGCCCCATCCATATCCTTGAGATCGGACAGGCTCACCGCGTCCAGCAGTGGCCCCACGGTCAGCGACATGCCCTTTATCCGCACCGGGTCGCCGGGCTCGACGCCAAGCGCATGCGCCAGGGCGGCGGTCATGAGAATCCGGCCTTGCCAATCGGAACCCAGTGCCGCCGCCAGATCCGGCCGCGCCGCCGCTTCCGCCGCGTCGAGTCCGAGCACGCCGCTCACCAGGACCTGGCCCAGGCCGTCGCGGGAGGATACGGCCACGCCGGCATCATCCACCGACAGGCGCGTCAGCCACAGGCGACGACACAGTGTGGCCTGCGTCCCCCAGCGGCCGGCGAGCACCTCCGTCATGTCCTCGCTCAGGGGCTGCCAGTTGACGTTATGCAACCACACGCCGGCGTAGGCGGGCCGGGGGCCGAGGAAAAGGCTGACAATGCCCGAGTGCGTCGTAAACGACGCAAAACAGAGGATCGTGAAGGTCAGCAGGATGATCGTCACCGCGGTCAGCGCCGTCCGCAGCGGGCGCCGGCGCATGGTGGAGATGCCCATCTGCATGGCGGCGATGAACGTGCTCACCCGCGACACGTCGGCGGCGTGCACGGTCCCGGTCAGCCCTTGCAGGGCCTTCAGTTCGACCTCGAACTTGCGCATGACGACGGCGATCATGACGGCCGACATCACGCCGATCGCGAAGCCGAGGAAGATGATGACCGGCGTGTTGGCAATGGCGAACGCCGGGTGGGACAGGTAGAGGGTGAGGAACGTGAGCGCAAAAAAGGCCGCGAACCAGGCGAGCTGGCGGTGGATGGTGGTGGCGCCGATCAGGACCCGCTCGAGGGCAAACGCAAAGGGAATAGAAAGGCCGAGCAGGATCAGCACGGCGAAGACGACGTCGTTGAGCAAGGCCAGCGTCTGGCTGTAGACGCGATGAGAGGCCCAGAAGGCGCAGCTGAAGAGCGCCTGGCGACGCCGCGGCGTCGGTTCGCGCTCCGTCTCGATGAGCAGATCCTCGGCGCGGCCGTGCAGTTCCGCCAGCGACGAGTCCAGGATGCCCTTGCGGCGCAGCAGGTCGATTCGTGCCTCGTTCAGCCGCCACAGGTCGCGGGCGGCACCCTCCGCCGCCAGGCCGTGGCTCGCGTTGCCGTCCGCGGGTACGCCCTGCCCGGCGCCCGCGCGTCCGGCCGTTTCGCTGCCGCCCGCCTCCGGACCATTGTTGAGCGCGGCATGGATCGGCAGCCCGAACAGTTTGACCCGCGTCTCCCGGCGGTCGACGAACCAGGCCACGACGCCATCGGCCAGTTCGCGGTAGCTCTTCCGCGGGTCGAGCAGGGCGTCCGAGCGAGCCGAGAGGATCCGGAGCGTGTCGCCCGCCGCCAGCCGCGGGCTTTGCTGGGGCGGCAACGCTTGCCAGCCGGCGCGGCAGCGGAAGAGGTTCAGCCGATAGCGCACTTCGGAGGCCACCGCGGTGTTGGAAATCTCGCGCACGTTGCCGTCCTCGTCGAAGGTCGCGGCCACGCCCTGGAAGAACCACCCGGGCAACGGCCCCAGGGCGTACTGTCCATTCTGATCGGTGCGCAGGACCTGAAAGGGGTCGAACGCCGGCGGCTTGTTCACGTCGTAGGACAGCGGGCTGCTGTCGCTGCGCGGCCGGAGTTGAATCACGGCCCCCGCCACCGGCGTGTCGGGGACCGAAGAGCCCTGCTGGATGCCCATGACACTCGGCCCGCTGGACCGTCCACTCGCGAAGGTCGGCACGGCGTATTCCTTGCTCGCCACGATGCCTCGCCGCAGGGACAGGGCCCTCTGGTCGGCCACGGCATCCGTCACGCGCGACTCGTCCCGCAGGTCGGACGTTTCGTCGAGGGTGGCCACCGTGCTGATGATGGCGCCGATCTCGCGGGCCTGCTGCTCGAGGTGTTCGAGGTCGAGCGCCGCCAGGCGGTCGTCCGGCGTGCCCTCGCGCGCCAGGCGGTCCTGGGTCGTGCCCAGCACCACGTTATAGATGCCGTACAAGCCGGCCACTTCGCCGCTGTGCAGGAGGGTGGGGGCGGCCCAGAGGACCCGCGAGGTCGGCAGCGACTGGTTCACACTCTCCTCCGCGAAGTGAAACGCTTCCGGCTGCGCGCCGGCTGCGTTTCGGAATGCGCGCAGGAAGACGCCCTGCACTTTGCCGTAGAGCCCGGCGTTGTCGTTGGGCGAGTGCAGCGGGGAATCACCGCCGATCAGCACGCCCCAGCGGGGCGTGGCATCCCCCAGCGCGAGCGCGACGTGCAGGGCAATCCACTTGTCGCCGATCAGCGCCTTCAGCGCCGAGTCGGCGTCCAGCGCCGCCTGCGCGGCGGTCAGTTCATCGGTCCGGGCGGCCAGGTCCCGCGCGACGTCGGTGAGCACATCGCGGAGGGCGGCGGCGGCCTCCGGATCGAGCCCGTCCGTGCGGTCACGCCCCAGCGCGCGCCTCAGCCGGTTGATCGCGTCTTTTCGCGGCGTCAGGTCCCGCGCGATCTCCCGGTCGATCGCCTCAAGCCGCGCTGATGTCGCCGGGTCGCCAGTCCCGGCGCGCTGCAAGGCCGCCACCTCGCCGCGCCGCGCGTAGAGCCGCTCATCCAGCGTGAAGGCCCGTTGGGCGACCTTGTCCACACAGCGGTCGAGGAGCGGCCGCCTGGAGGGAGTGCGGGCGCGCAGCGGATCGGCGTCCGTCCATCGGGCGGCCTGGTCCTGCAGGAACTGCCGTTCGGCCTCCAGCGCCGTGCGCCGGCCGTCGGTGGTGACCGCCGCATTGTTGTTTTCAAGCGCGCGGTAGAAGTGGCTCGCGCCGGCGTGCAGTCGCGCCTGGTTGTCGTAGAACACCACCAGGACGTGCCGGCGCGCCGGCGAACGGACCAGTTGCCCGGCCAGCTCCAGCAGGGCCGCGCAGTTGGCGGCCCCGCGCGCGCCGGGTGATCGTTCGGGAACGTCGCCGAAGGAGTCAAACGGGGCCGAGAGGATGACGACCTCCTCCTTCCCCTGGGCGAACGTGGGCGCGAGGCCGGGGATGAAGCCGA
This sequence comes from Lentisphaerota bacterium, assembly GCA_021413965.1. Taxonomy (GTDB): domain Bacteria; phylum Verrucomicrobiota; class Kiritimatiellia; order UBA8416; family JAIOPI01; genus JAIOPI01. The sequence goes on from JAIOPI010000014.1 coordinate 124,864, forward strand.
TGACGTTGCGGCCCGTGACCGCGTCCCAGACGACCTCGCTGTGGATCACGGCCTCCCGGCCCGTTGGCAGGGCGGAGGGGTCGCCTTCGTAGTAGAAGCGCGGCAGGTTCACGTTGGCGGCCACGGCGTGAGGGCTGCCGGCATCGCACGCGCCGCCGCGGACGAAGACGACGGCTCGCGCCCCGAATCGCAGCGCCCGCAGCCAGCCGTCGCCGGCGTTGTAGTCCATGACTGCCACGGCGTCGCGCACGTCGGCCGCCGCCAATTCCCCGATCGCCCCCACGTCAAGCCGGACCAGCCGGCCGGCCAGGCCTTCGGGTGGAGTCGTGGGCGGCAGGATGCCGTTCGGTCGCATCGGCAAGAGGGGCAGGGGATCGCCCCGGCCCTCGACGGTCATCTCGCAACGCCGGACCGAGGTCTGCACGGACGGGAACGGCTGGACCATGACGGTCTTCACGCCGACGTCCCGCAGGCGCTGCGCGAGGTAGTCCGCGGCCGCCTCCCCGGCGGGAGTTCCGCAGAGCCGGTGCGGGGCGCGCGTGAGGGCCTGGCAGTCCGCGGCGAACTCCGGCGAAGTGACCGGGGCCGGCATCGCCGCCGGCGCCAGGGCGGCGACGGCCAGCCACCATGCCGTCAATGTCAGGACACGGCCTTTCATGTGCCTCCAATGCTGCCGATGTCGACGCGGACATCCTCGCGCCGTGCGATGCGCTCGATGCGCCCGTCGCGGATCCAGATCAGTCGGTCGCACATGTCCATCATGCGATGGTCGTGGGTCGCGCAGATGATCGTGACGCCCTGCTCGTCGTTCAGTCGTTTGAGGAGGCCCAGGATCTCCTGGCCCGTGCCCAGGTCGAGATTGGCTGTCGGTTCGTCGCACAGCAGGACGCCGGGCTGATTGGCGAGGGAGCGCGCGATGGCCACGCGCTGCTGCTGGCCGCCGGACATCTCGATCGGCCGGTGGTGCCAGCGCTCCGCCAGGCCGACGAGTCCGAGCAGGCGCATGCCGCGCGCGCGGGCTTCGTCGGGCGACACGCCGCCGAAGACCATGGGCGTCGTCACGTTCTCGAGCGCCGTCATGTAGGGGATCAGGTTGTAGGATTGGAAGATGTAGCCGATCTTGTGGCAGCGCAGATACGCCAGCTCCTCCGCCGTCAGTTGGGCCACGTCGACCTCGTCGATGAACACGCGGCCGGTCGACGGCCGGTCCAGCGCGCCGATCATGTTGAAGAACGTGCTCTTGCCGGAGCCCGACGGGCCCATCACGGAGATGAACTCCGCCTGGCGAATTTCGACATCCACGCCCCGCAGGGCCTCGGTCACGACGCCCTGCTTCGTGTACTGCTTCTTAAGCCCCACGGTGCGGATGATGATGCGGCACTCGGCATCATGGGCAAGGGTTGATGGTTGAGGGTTCATGGGGCGCGATCGTATTCCTTATTCAATGCGCATGGCCTCCAGGGGGGCCAGGCGGGCGGCTTTGAGAGACGGGTAGACGGCCGCCAGGGCCGCCAGTCCGACGCCGACGAGCATGGCGGCCAGCGACGCGCCGATCAGCGTCCCGACCGGGATGGCGTGAAGCGCGGCGCGGCCGAAGGTGACGGCCATGCGGCTCACGCCGAGCGCTGCACCCGCGGCGGCACCGATGGTGCCGCCGGCCACCCCCAGGCAACAGGATTCCAGCACGAACACCAGCAGGATGAACTCGTCCAATGCGCCCAGGCACTTGAGCGTGGCGATCTCGCGGAATCGTTCGGTTACCGTCATGAGCATGGCGTTGGAAATGCCAATGGCGCAGACCAGCATCGAAACCAGCAGCAACCAGCTCATGCGCTCGCCCAGGCCCAGCCAGCCGCCGCCGGTCGCGTCGGCCGTCATGCGTTCGATCCGCTCGAGCGCGGCGTCCCGCTTGCGTTGCTGGGCCAGCTGCGCCAGGCCGGACGGGGTTAGGCGGCCGGTGTCGGCCCCGGTTCCGCGGATGGCCCGCAGGTACGATTCGGCGGCGGCGGGGCGCTGCAGGTACTCCCAGAGCATGGGGACCGTGATGTCCGCCGGCATGACGTCATAGGCCTGGGCCACGGTTTGCCGCGCCGGCATCAGGTCGACGCCGTGCTCCACGCTTGCGGCGTCCAGCGTTGCCCGCGCCTGGTCCGCGACGATGGCCGCCGTCGCGGCATCCAGGTCGAAGCCGGCGCGCCGCGCCGCCTGTGCGAAATCGGCTTGCGGGTCGGCGAGCGCCTCCAGCACCGGTCGCGCGCCGCGCGCCGACTCCAGCGTTTTGATGGCCCACTGTGTGCCGGCGCGCACCTGCGCGAGGCTGCCCGAGAGCGCGGGCCAGCCGGCGAGGAAATCGGCGAACGCGTCGGGCGAGGTTACGAAGCGAACGGAGCGCATGGTGGCGAGACGATCCGAGAAGGTGCGCCAGGCCGCGGGATCGACGAGGCGGTCGAAAATTTCCGTATCCGCGGCCGTATGCACCAGGGCGCGCCGCTGGTCGTAGTCCAACGACTCGAAGAACGTGAGGTAGGCATCGGCCTGCCGGAGCGCGGTGCACCAGGCGCTCAGTCCGGCCGCATCCAAGCCCCCCATGCGCCGGGCTTCCGCGCACGCGGGCTCGGCTGGCAATGACCGCGCCAGGCGGGCGATGAGGTCGGCGGGTGTTTCCAGGCGCGTGAGCCGCGCCGTCCAGGCATGCACCAGGCGCGCCTTGGCCAGTTCGCCGCGCACGGCGGCGGCGAGTCGCTGCTTGATGATGCTCTCGCTGACGATGTTCATGAGGAAGGCGACCGCGACCGCAATGACCGCGACCGTGACCGCGGCGCGAAACAGGCGATAGCGGATGCCGTCGATCATGATGCGGACCGTGCGCAAGAATCCCAACCGAGGCTGATCGGCGGGGCGGATGTCGCGCCGTGCCGGGCCGCTCATCGGGCGCCCTTCCTTCCCGGAATCGCACGGCCTGCCACTCGTTTTGTCTTCACCCTTCAATGCACAATCCTCACGTGGCTTGGCCCAGTTCCACGGCGAGTATGCCGCGCTGTACGAGCAGGCGCAGGTAGCTCGTCACGGCGACACGCGCCTCGTGAAACGAAAGCGAGTAGCGCGCCGCAAACGCATCGATCACGGCTTCGACGTGTCGATGTCCGTCGCACATCCGCCAAACGTCGCTTCCCAGTTCGTCAAGTTGGTGCACCTTCGTGTCCTTGAAAGGGACGATCCAGGAGAGGGGGGGCTTCATGAAGGAGGGGCGCTGCTGGCGGACGCGCAGACACACGCCGGCGCCGTCATCAGCGGTGGCCTGCGCCGCCAGGTTGCGGCGGGGAATTGCCCGCAGCGTGGGCAGCCAGTCGGCCGGTTCTGGCGCCGCGTCCGAGGCAGTGTCGGGTGTTCGCAGGTTCCGGGCCCGCGCCGCCTTCGACGCCTGGCGCCCTGCCGCGCGGGGGGATGGTGGCTTACGCATCAGGAGTCACTCCTTCCGCGCAGCACGCGAGGGGCCGTCGCGCGGCGTGGTCGAACGGGTCTCCCGTGCCGATCCAGCTGTAGAGGCGCCCGTCGCTCGGGCAAATCCAAGCTTCCGCCCGAAAAGGGCGAACCTTCCCAAACACGCGTCCCGTTCGCCGCAGGCCGCTGATCTGTGCGACCGCATGCGTGCCGCACGCGAGGGAGCGGGTCCCCGCCGGAGCGGGCCGCGCGTCTGACGGCAGCCCGTGCCGGAGCCAGGCGTCCACCGGCGTGCGCAGCCAGGTGGGGACGAGCCCGCGGCGCGCAAAGCGCACGTCGGTGCGGCCCTTGGCGAAGTGCGCCTCGGCATGCGCGGGCTGGACGGTCAGGTCGGTGAGTTCGAGCCCTGCGGGGACGCGCATATCGAGGCCGAACGCGCGCCAGCGCCGGTCGCCGTCGGCTTCGGGCGGCGCTTCGCACAAGCTGCCCAGGATGTTTTTCTCCAGGACCGGGTCCACGGCGCCGGGCCAGATGAACACGGTTTCGACGAGACAGGCTTCCCCGGGCACGTGAATTCCGTAGCGGGTCATCGGCTGTCCGCCGAGGCGGCCGCTCAGCCCCCGCCAGGCGCCGCGCTGGACCCGCCGTCCGTCGGTCATCCCACGCTCGGTCAGCCGCGCCTCGTAGTCGTGCAGCATGCGTTCGAAGTCCGGCGGGCCGGCGACCTGCCGCCAGCTCAGCTCCAGCCGAAACCGGTAGCGGTCGGCAAACGCGCAGCGGCCGGCCGCGCGGTCGCGGGAGAACTGCAGCATCTCCCACTCGTCCGGCAGCTCGACCGCCAGGTGTCGCCAGATCCAGGTACGCATGGTCGGGGTCATCATGGTGCTTCAGCCCGGCGTGACGCGGAAACCCAGGGGCGGCAGCCCCTTCACGAAGTAATACACGGCGCCGATGATGACCGGCAGGATGGCCGCCAGCATCTCGCCGGCGACCAGGCCGATCATCAGGGGTTTCAGCCGCTGATACAGGCGGGCGCCGCCGTACTTCATGACGCCGCTTTTGACGAGGCAGCCGATGAGAAACGAGAAGGCCAGGCTGCGGCTCGACCAGGTTCCCATCATCAGGAACAACAGCGGGTGCAGGGGCCACTTGATGAAGCGGAAGCGCAGCCAGGTGAAGAGGATGACCAGTGCGAAGGTGATGCCGAAGCAGGTCACGAAGATGCCCATCGGCTCGACATGCGCGAACCGCGCCCACCCGGACAGGGCGCGCGAGGATTCCAGCAGGCCCTGGGCTTGAAGCTGCCGGACGACGCCCACGTTGATGTCGTAGGGATAGCGGGGGACATACATCGTGGTCCAGCCATCGCCAGCCAGAACGGCGCCGCGCTGGTACTGGATTTTGAGGGTCGCGGGCAGGGCCACGGCAAGGCCGAGCACGAGAGCCAGCAGGCCCCAGAGTGCGGCGGGGCCGATGCGAACCCGGACCCGGTCGATCAGGCAGACGCCGGACACGGCGAACGGCATCATGGTCTCGCGCGGATCGATGGACAGCAGGCCCGAGAGGATCGTGAGCACGAGCAGTTGGTCGGGGCCGAGCGCCCGCGCGCCCATCAGGCCCCACAGCACCACGCAGGGCGCAAAGTGGGTATGAAGGAAGGGGACGCCGGCCTCGGCCACCAGCCGGCTCATGACCGTGAACATGACCAGCAGGCCGACCACGTAGAGCAGCGCCAGCTGCCAGTCCACGTCGAGCAGAACCAGCTGATAGACGAACAGGGCGATGGAGGCCAGGAACACCCGCATGCCCCAGACGGCGGTGGCTTCAATCGGGTCGCGCGCCCGCAGGCCGAGTCCGCGGCGGAGGGCGGAGGCGTAGTAGTGCCGGCCGGTGTACAGCAGCACGGCGAACATGGCGAAGTAGGCACCGGCGTAGAGGCCCGATTCGCTCGTCGCGCGCAGCAGCCCGCCGGTGATGGGCACGCCGTAGCTGGCGAGGATGCCGACGGCCAGGCAATAGAGGTAGGGCGCGAGCCCCAGGGACAGCGAGACGTCGGTGGCCAGGAAATAGGCGAAGCCGATCGCGGTGAAGCTGAGCGTGGGATCGAAGATCATCCACGGGCCGCCCTTCTTGATGACCGGGATCAGGTCCTGGAGCGGTCCCAGGTCGAGGTGGATGCGGATGGGGATCAGAATGTCGGGCCACCAGGTGCAGGCATAGTTGTTCATGTGGATGCCCAGCACGGCGAGCATGCCGATCCAGAAGCGGCGGTTGCGCAGGGTTGGGCTCCAGGCCTGTCCATCCTCCGGCAGCAGCGCGCGGGCGAACTCCACGGTGGGATAGGGAAGGCGCTCGTGCGTGGACCACTGCCGGTGCAGCACCAGGGCGAGCGCCGTGACCATGACGCCGACGGTCAACAGCAGCGGCACCCAGAACAGCAGCGGCCGCACCCAGACGCGCCAGGGGAGCTGGCGCCAGCGGACGCGGCCCTCGCCTTCCGCCAGGCCGGTCACAAAGGCATCCACGGACGAGGCCGGGTCGCGATCGACGTTGGTGAGCAGGACGTCCGGCGTGCGGTCGATGGGCCCCAGCCGCTGCGGGGCCACCGCATCCGGGAACAGGGCGTCGATCGCGCCGCGGTTGATCCGGGCCACATCGACGGCACTGAGGGTGGCGGGGTCCCGGGCCAGGAGGTCGCGGACATGGCGCGTGAGCCGAAGGCCGGCAGTCGCGCCAGGCGCCATCGCAAAGCGGGACTGGGTGATGGCGGTGTTCAGCGCCGCGAGCAGCCCCCCGCGCTGTTCGTCGGCGCTGCCGGCGGCCAGCGTCGCGCCGGGCAGCGCTGCGCGCAGGGCCTGCAGCGCGGGCGGGCCGTTCGCGGCCGAGCCCAGCGCGGCGATCACGGAAGCAGGATCGGCCAGGTCCTTCTGCGCCAGCGTGGGAGGCTCGGACTGCCAGCTCGGGGTCGTGCGCAGGTGATGATGCGGGAACATGAGGTTGTTGGTGAAGTAGTGCATGAGCCCGCGACCGGGCACGCAGCAGGCGAACAGCATGAGCGTGACGATCGTCGCCAGTTCGCGGCGGTTCAGGCAGGCACGGGGCGACAGGCGTTGCAGGAGCGGGTTGACCAGCAGCAGGAAGAGGGTCAACGAACCAAAGACCGCGACCGGCAGGAAGTTCCCCACCAGATACGTGCCGCGCATCACCATGTCGTTGAAGTAGGTGACCGCGCACAGCAGCATGGCGCACGCCAGACCGATAATCACGCTGCGACCTGTCATCGCCGCTTCCTTTCAGGCTTCGCTTCGGCTTGCGGGAGGGGGGGCACTTGCAGCCCCGGTTTTCACGGCGTGTTGCCTACGTCTGCAGCCGACCAAGCAGGGCCTGCATGTGGACACTTCGGGCTGATCGGCTTGTGTCTGGCGATCATTCTACGACCTCATGCTCAGCCCGAGCTTTACTGTCGACCACCGCCGCTGTCGCCTGTCGCTCAATTTAGTTGTTGTTGAGGATACCCTATCCCATTACCATTCGCCAGCTCAAGTGCGTGAGAGGCGAAAAAGAATGAGCATGACTTCCCGTGAACGCTGGCTGGCGCTCTTCAACCGTCAGAAGCCAGACCGCATTCCAACGGACTACTGGGCGACGAACGAGGTGACGGAGCGGCTGCAGCGCGAGCTGGGGTGCCCGACGCTTCGCGACCTGTGCAACAAGCTGCACATCGATCGTCCGGATGTGATCGGTGCGAACCGGACCGTGACGAAGCATCCCGTCATTCCCGATGCGGACATCTGGGGCATGCGTTACCGGCCGGTGGACTACGGCACGGGCAAATACCACGAATTCGCCTTCCATCCTCTGGCAGAGATGACGGAGGTCGAGCAGATCCACGCCTTCCAGTGGCCCAGCCCGGACGACCATGATTTCGAGGCCGCGCGGCGGCAGTTCGCCGAGCATGATGGCCGCTTCCCCTTGCTGTGCGGCTACTACGAGCCGTTTCTGCGCTACTGCGCCATGCGCGGCATAGAACAGTCCATGATCGACCTGGTCGCGGAGCCTGACATCGCCGACGCCATCCTGCAGCACCTCTTCGACTACCACTACCGCCTCAACGCGCGGCTGTTCGAGCTCGGCCAGGGCCGCATCGACTTGACCTTCGTGGCCGAAGATCTTGGCGGCCAGGCGAGTCTGCTGATGAGCCTCGACCACATCCGGCGTTTCATCCTGCCGAATCAGAAGAAGATGGCGGACCTCGCGCGCAGCTTCGGCATTCACATCCACTATCACACCGACGGCGCCGCGCGGGCCGTGATTCCGGACTTGATTCAGGTCACCGGCATCGAGACGCTGAACCCCATCCAATGGCGTTGTCCGGGGATGGAGCGCGAAGGGCTGGTGCGCGATTTCGGCGACAAGATCATCTTCCACGGCGCGGTGGATAATCAGCAGACCCTGCCCTTCGGCACGCCGGCCGATGTGCGCCAGGAGGTGCTGGACAACCTGCGCATTTTTGCCTGGCCGGCGCGCTGGATCTGCGCGCCCTGCCACAACCTGCAGCCCATCTCCCCGACCGCCAATATCCTGGCCTTGTACGAGACGATTTGGGAAGAAGGCCGGCTCTAGCCGACAACAAGAAGGAGTGCACGCGTGAGCAAGGTGACGGAACTGTATGACGCCATTCTGTGTGGGAACCTGAAGCTGGCAGTGGAGGTGACCGAAACGGCGCTCAAGGGAGGGGCGGACCCCAAGGCCCTGGTTGACACGTACATGATTCCGGCCATGGACGAAGTTGGCCGCCGCTTCGAAGCCAACGAATATTTCGTGCCCGAGCTGTTGATTGCCGCGCGCGCCATGAAGGGGGCGCTGCAGCTCGTGCGCCCGCTGCTGCTCGCGCAGAAAGTCCAGCCGGTCGGCCGCGTCGCGATCGGCACCGTCAAGGGCGACCTGCACGACATCGGCAAGAATCTCGTGGCGGCCATGCTGGAGGGGGGCGGATTTGAAATCGTCGACCTGGGCGTGGATGTGTCGGCGGAGAAGTTCGTTCAGGCCATCAAGGAGAAGCAGGTCAACGTGGTCTGCCTCTCGGCCCTGCTGACCACGACGATGCCGGGGATGAAGGACATCATCAAGGCCATCGAGGATGCCGGGGCGCGCCAGCGGGTGAAGATCCTGGTCGGCGGGGCGCCGGTGACGCGTCAGTACGCGGACCAGATCGGCGCCGATGGGTTCAGCGACAATGCCAGCGGGGCGGTCGCGGAAGCGCGCAAGCTTCTGGGGATTGCCGCCCACTAGCCGCCTGCCAGACTTCGGCTTCGCCTCCGCCCGCCAAGCTGCTAACGTATGAGGGCTGCCTGTGCGGGGGGGGCGTGAGTCCGCCCCGAGACGCACACGACGCCCCATGCATAAAGAAGGAACTGGCATGAAGAAGACCGCCACGACCGCCCGACCGCCAACGCCTGCCCCGAAGACCGTGGCCATTCTGGGTGCGGGCGGGCGCGGCGCGGGTTTTGCCCATCTGATCCGTGATTTCCGCCTGCTCGGGCGCGTGGTCGCCGTGGCGGAGCCGCGCGACGATTACCGCGCCGCCTTCGTCAAGGAGCACCGGGTTGCCGCGGGCAAGGTGTTCAAGCGCTGGCAGGATTTCGTCAAGAAGCCGAAGCTATGCGACGCGGTGGTCATCTCCACCATGGACCGCGATCACGCCGGCCCGGCCGTGGCCTGTCTCAACCTCGGCTATGATGTGCTGCTCGAGAAACCGATGGCCACGTCGCTCGCCGACTGCCGGGCTATCGAGGACGCCCAGCGCCGCCGCGGCGCCATCGTCGGCGTCTGCCATTCGCTGCGGTACAACAAAGGGTTCCGCAAGGTCAAGGAACTGCTGGATTCGGGCGTGATCGGCCGCATCATGAGCCTCGACCTTCTGGAGCAGGTCGCCTACGGGCACCAGGCGCACAGCTTTGTGCGCGGCAACTGGGGCAACGAGGGCCGCTCCACGTTCATGCTCATGTCCAAGTGCTGCCACGATATCGACTACATCGCGTACCTGATCGGCAAGGACAAGCCCTGCCTGCGCGTCAGTTCCTTCGGGCATCTTTCGCACTTCACGCGCGCCAACGCCCCGGCCGGCAGTCCTGAGCGCTGCACCGACGGCTGCCCCGTCGAGGCCACCTGCCCCTATTCCGCCATCAAGACCTACGTGCAGGTGGAAAATCGCCACTGGTGGCCGGCGTCCGTCTGCAGCCACGACCACAGCGCGGAGGCTCACCTGGAGGCCATTCGCAAGGGCCCCTACGGCCGCTGCGTCTACCGCTGCGACAACGACGTCGTCGATCACCAGGTCGTGAGCCTGGAGTTCGCGCAGGACATTACCGCCACCTTCACCATGACGGCCTTCACACAGGGCGGCGGCCGCAAGCTCCGCATCCATGGAGACAAGGGCGAGTTGCTCTTCGACGAGAGCCGGATCACCGTCAAGACCTTCGGCGACAACAACGGGCACGAGATCACCCTCGGCCGGGAGAACGGCGGCCACGGCGGCGGCGACAGCCGCGTCGTGCGCGAATGGCTGCAGGCGCTCCATTCCCGGGACGACTCCGGCATCGTCGCCAACGCCCAGGAAGCGCTCCGCACGCACACGATCGTGTTTGCCGCCGAGCGTTCGCGCCGCGAAGGCCGCATGATGGCCATCGCGGACATGCGCGGCTGACCGGCGTCCTGCCATGTTGATCCCGGGCACCTTTCCGAGTGGACGCGAACCGCCATGGTGGCCGTGGGCGGCTCAAGGAGCGTGAAGCGATGCATGATCCGGCATACGAGAGTTACATGGGCCTGGGCCCCAAACGCATCGCGCATTGGGAACACTGGTCGAACCCGGACGCCGAGACCTACCTGACGGGCATCGACTACTACGCGCACCCGCGACTGTGCCGCCTCAAGCTGAAGGAGTTGTATCCGCAGCTGGGGCTCGGCATACCCAAGACCGATGACCCCAAGCCGCGGCCCGAGGAGCAGTCAGACCAGGGCAAGGGACGGTGGGGTGACGAATACCGCGACCACTGGCAGCAGGACGTGGCCTCCCACCGGTTCAAGTCCGAGGCAGACATGCTGAGCTTCAGCCCTTTGGCGCAGGGCGACTTCAGCGGCTGGCAGGTGGTGGTGGATGGCGACTTTCGGTCGGAAGCGGCGATCTACCAGCGCTATCGCAAGCAGTACCCGGAGGCATGGGGCGACCGGGCTCCCGCCGGCTCGTCCGCGTCTGTCGGGTTCTACAACACGATGTTCATGTGGCCGCTGCTGGTCTTCGGATATGAGAACTTCCTCAGGCTCTGCCTGGAGCCGGAGTTCGACCGGATCATGGAGGAGTTTGCCGAGATCAACCGCCGCGTGTTCCGCGCGTTCGCCAGGCTGCCGGTGAATTTCGTCGTGTGCCACGACGACATTGTCCTGGCGAACGGCCCGGTCTGCAGTCCGGCGTGGATGCACAAGCACATCTTTCCGCGCTACGAGGAGTACTGGGACATCCTGAAGCGGGCTGGTAAAGAGGTTCTCTTCATGGTGGACGGATGCGTGGATACCTATGTCGATGACGTCATGGCCTGCGGCGCGCGCGGGATCATCAGCGAGCCGTTCACCAACTACAAAGCGATCGCGCGGCGATATCCGAATTGCTTTATCGCGGGCGAGGGCGACAACCGCGTTCTGATGCGGAACGAGCCAGGCGAAATTCGGGCCATGGTCGAGTCGATGGTCGAAACGGGAAGGATGTCCGGCGGCTACATGATGTGCATCGGGAATCACATTCCCTTCAACGTCCCGCCGGAGGCGGTGAAGCGGTACCTCGAGCTGTCAGCGGAGCTGGCCCACCGATAGGGTGGTGGATGCCCAACGTGATGAGGAGATTCCTATGTCCTGGCAGGGAATGAAGAATCTGGAGCGGCTGCAGCTCACGAAAATCCGTGAACGGATTCGTGAAATCGAGAACCGCTTCATCTGGACCGACGTCACGCCGGTGACCGATGTGGCGGCGGCGGAGTGCTCGGCGCATGTGTCTGTCTCGGACGCCAGGGCGATGCGCTACAAGCCCGTGCAGGACGGGTTGCTGTGGGGCCAGCCCTGGGGCACCTGCTGGTTCCGGCTGCGCTTCCGGATCCCCGCCCCGTTCCGCGGCGAGGCTGTCACGCTGCGCTTCGTGACCGGCGGCGAGTGCCTCATCTTTCGCGACAGCCAGCCGGTCCAGGCGCTGGACAACGGCCGGAACCAGTACATCCTGGCCGGCAAGGCACGTGGCGGAGAGCGGATCGAACTCCTCGTGGAGGCAGGTGCAAACGGCAGCTTCGGGGATTTTGTGAAGCGCACCATGCGACAGCCGGAGCTCTCCATCTTCAACCGCGAGGTCTGGGAGGCGTACTGGGATCTCGCGACGCTGGCCGACATGGTCACCCTGGACGAGCACAAGCCATGGGCTTTTGCCGCCCGCTCGTGGGCCATGGAGCCGGAAGACACGCGCAGAGCCCGGATCGTCTACGCGCTCAGCAAGGCGGTGGATCTCTTCGATTACGATCAACCGTCGCGCGCCGCGCTGCGGGAACAGGCGCGCGCGGTGCGGCACGCGCTCAAGCCTGTTCATGCCTGCAAGGCCAATGCGTCAGCCCAAACGGCGGCCTGCATCGGGCACGCGCACATCGACGTGGCCTGGCTGTGGCCGCTGGCAGAGACCGTGCGCAAGTGCGGGCGCACGTTCTCCAACGTGCTGAACCTGATGGATCGCTACCCGGAATTCATCTTCGCGCAGAGTCAGCCGCACCTCTACGAGTTCACCAAGCAGCGGTATCCGGCGCTCTACGAACGCATCCGCCGCAAGGTCAAGGAGGGGCAGTGGATTCCCACCGGCGGCATGTGGGTGGAGGCGGACTGCAACCTGATCGGCGGCGAGAGCTTCGTGCGGCAGATCCTCCATGGGACGCGCTTCTTCCGCAAGGAGTTCGATTTCGAGGTCAAGGACATCTGGCTGCCGGACGTCTTCGGCTACAGCGCGGCGCTGCCTCAGATCATCCGGCGCAGCGGCCTCTCCTATTTTCTGACCCAGAAGATCTCGTGGAGTCAGTTCACGAAGTTCCCGCACCACACCTTCTGGTGGGAAGGGATCGACGGCACGCGCGTGCTGACGCATTTCCCGCCGGTGGATTCGTACAACGCCATGCTGACGGGCACGGAAGTGCTGATGGCCGAGCGGCGGTATCGCCAGAAGGACCGGAGTTCCATTCAGGCGATCCCGTACGGATTCGGGGACGGCGGCGGCGGGCCGACGCCGGCCATGCTGGAGCGCATGCGGCGCTACCGCGACCTCGAGGGCATGCCGAAGACGGTCCCCATGACCGTGAAGGCGTTTTTCGCCAGGCTGGAGAAAGAGTCCGGCGACCTGCCCGCCTGGGTGGGCGAGTTGTATCTCGAGTACCACCGGGGCACATACACCACACAGGCGACCAACAAGAAGAACAACCGGCGGTCTGAACTCGGGCTGCGGGACGCCGAGTTGCTGTCCGCGATCGCGATGACGGAGGGCCGTCGCTATCCTCAGCAACGCCTGCACGACGCCTGGAAGACGACGCTGCTGAACCAGTTCCATGACATCCTGCCGGGCAGCTCGATCGACGAGGTGTACCAGGACTCCGACCGGCAGTACGGGGAGATTCTGGACACGGCGCGCGAGGTGCAGGCCGATGCCGTGCGCGCACTGGCGCGGAAGGTGACCACCCGTGGCCGCGGCGTGCCGGTGGTCGCCGTTAACACACTGGGCTGGGAGCGACACGGCGTGGTGACCGTAGCGGGTGCCAGGCTGGCGGCGAGGCGCCCCCACGTGGCTTGCGCGGGCGATGGCGTTGAAACGCCGGTGCAGGTGGGGCATGACGGACAAGCCCGCTTTGCGGGGCCGATCCCCTCCGTGGGCCACCGGGTTTTCCACATTCGACCGGGCCGGTGCGAGGTCCCTGCGGTCGAAGCCACGACGCGCCTGCTGGAGAACGATCGGGTGCGCGTGGAATTCGACGGCCAGGGCCGGCTGACACGCGTCTACGACAAGCGAGCAGGCCGAGACGCGCTGGAACCGGGTGCCATTGGTAACCGGCTGGTGGTCTCGGAGGACAAGATGGTGACCTGCGGCCCGGCCTGGGACATGGAGATCTTTCATAACGACAAGGTTCTGGAGCAGGATGGAACGCTGGTTTCGGCCAAGGTGGTGGAGCAGGGGCCGGTGCGGTCCGTCGTCCGCTTCGAACGCCGGATCAGCAAGTCCATCTTCCGGCAGCATGTCGTCCTGACCGCGGGATCACCCCGGATCGATTTCGAGACCGAGATCGACTGGCACGCCAAGGAGAAAGACATCATCCTGAAAGTCGCCTTCCCGGTGAACGTGCAGGCCGACAAGGCGCGCTACGAGATCCAGTTCGGCAACGTGGAGCGGCCCACGCACTGGAACCGTCCGTCCGACTTCGGCATGTTTGAAGTTCCGGCGCAAAAGTGGGCGGACCTCTCGGAGGGAGACTACGGCGTCGCGCTGCTGAACGACTGCAAGTACGGGCATGACACGCACGGCAACGTCATGCGGCTGACCCTGCTGCGCGCCCCGAAGTCGCCGGGCAAGACGGCGGACGTGGGGAAGACCCACACCCTGACGTATGCGCTGCTCCCGCACAGCGGCAGCTATATGAACGGGGTGGTGCGAGCCGCTCACGAGTTGAACGTCCCGGTTTTCGCGCAGGTCGCCGCGGCCCATGCAGGGCCGGTCCCCGCGGCGTTGAGCCGGCTGGCGGTATCGACGGAACACGTCGTCATCGACACGGTCAAGAAGGCCGAGGATGACCAGGCGATCATCGTGCGGCTCTACGAGGCGCACGGCACGCACGGCCCGTGCGACTTTCAGACCACGCTGCCCGTCAAGCGGGTGGTCGAGACGGACCTGATGGAACGCGAGGAGCGGCCCGTCGCGTTTCGCGGAGGGAAAGCGACGCTGCACGTGGCGCCCTTCCAGATCATGACCTTGAAACTCATCTGGTGACCACCGCCGGAGGAAGGCGTTCGATGCATGAGCGGCAGCTTCGACTCGAGCGTGCACACCGTTGCCGCCGGCGGACGGCGGCGCTTGCGGTTTGGGTGTGCGCACTGGGCCTTGGAGCGCTGGGTGCCGGCTGCACCAGCCCGCCGTGCGTGTCCATACAAGGAGCCCCCATGATCAGCCTGAGCGACCTGTTACGAGAGATGACGGACCGCGATGCGCTGGCGCGCTGGCCGCAGGCGGAATACGCCTGCCGTCAGGCCAGCAGCTACGATCGCGCCCAGACTGACCCGACCGACCGGAAGACCTGGTTCGCCAACAAGGACCACAGCGAGTTCATCCGCATCGAGACCACGCCGCGCGGCAAGGAGTGGGTGGTGATGGAGGACCGCTCGCCGGGGTGTGTCACCCGCATCTGGACCGCGTACGAACCGAAGCTGGATGGCCAGATCATCCGGTTCTACCTCGACGACAATCCGGAGCCGGCGATCGAGGAGTCCTTCGTCGCGCTCCTCCGCGGCGATCGATTTGCGAAGGAGCCGTTCGCCTTCGTGTCGTCGGACGAGAAGGACGCGCCCCAGATGGAAGGGCTGCCGCCAGGCCATCCGCCGCAGGTGGGGCTGGATTTCTTCCTGCCGGTTCCGTACGCGCGCAGCTGCAAGATCACCTTCAGCGGCGAGCCGCTCTTCTACCACGTCAACTACCGGTCCTACGCGCCGGGCACCGCCGTGGAATCGTTCTCCATGGAGCGCTGCCGCGCGGCGGGAAACACCGCCGCACAGGTGGCGAAGGTGCTGCTGGGCTCCGGGAACGTGGTGGCGGCGCCGCCGGTGCGCCAGGTGGCGCGACTCGAGCCGGGACAGGCCCTGTCGGTCGACGCCCCGCGTGGGCCCGGCGCCATCCGGTCGCTGACGCTGCGTCTGCCGGCGACGCTGGCGAAGGACGACCTGCGCGCGCTCGTGATCAAGGCCACGTTCGACGGCGAGGACCCCGTGAGCTGCCCGGTCTCGGAGTTCTTCGGCGGCGGCATTCGGGTGAGCCCGGTGCGGAACTGGGTGAGCGCGGTGGCCTCCAATGGCGACTTCACCAGCTGGTGGGTGATGCCGTACCGGGGCGCCGCCCGGGTGCGGCTCGTCAACACGGGGACGAAGGTCGTGGATGCCGATCTGGCGTTGACGGCAGGCCCATGGACGTGGGACGAGCGTTCGCTGCTCTTTCATGCGACCTGGCGGATGTCCGCGCCCATTGAGGGGCAAGTGCCGCAGGATTGGAACTACGTCACGATTACGGGCCGAGGCGTGTACGCCGGCGATACGCTTTCGGTACTGAACCCGCAGCCGTTCTGGTACGGCGAAGGTGACGAGCGCGTCTACATCGACGGCGAGACGTTCCCGTCGCACCTGGGCACGGGCACCGAGGACTACTACGGCTTTGCGTGGGGCATGGCCCACGAGTTCAGTTCGCCGTTTGTGTCCATGCCGCTGCGGGAGACGCGCGGGAAGAAGGACTGGAGCGGGCATACCACCACGACCCGCGTGCGCGTGCTCGACGCCATTCCGTTCCGCACGTCGCTGCGCTTTGACATGGAAGCCTGGCACTGGCCGGACTGGAAGCCGATGGAGTATGCCGCCGCCACCTTCTGGTACGCCCGGCCCGGGGCCACGCACAACCGGGACTTGCGGTAGCGGCATTCCGAGACGTCGACGTTTCTGATACGGTTTCCGTCGCCATGTCGTTCCTGATGATGCATCCGGCCCAGACAACCAGCGTTCTTCGCATGGACGGAATCGGCATGCGCTTCGGGCCGGTGACGGTGCTCGACGACGTGTCGTTCGACCTGCGGGCCGGCGAGGTTCATGTGCTGGCGGGCGAGAACGGCGCCGGCAAGAGCACGCTTATCAAGATCCTCGCCGGCGTGCACCGGCCCTGCGGTGGGACGATGACGCTGGACGGCTGTGCCTACGCGCCGGCCGGGCCGAACGACGCGACCCACCGCGGCGTGGCGGTCGTGCACCAGGAGCTCTCGCTCATCCCGGCCATGTCCGTGGCCGACAACCTGTTCCTGGGGTGCGAGCGGACGCGCGGCGGCTGGGTGGACCACGCCTCGCAGCACGCGGCGGCGCGCCGCGCGCTGGCAGGGATCGGGCTGGAACTGGACGTCACGCGCGCCGTGGAGAGTTTTCCGATCGGGGTGCGGCAGATGATCGAAATCGGCAAGGCGCTCGCGCACGAGGCGCGGGTCCTCGTCATGGACGAGCCGACCAGTGCGCTCAACGCCCAGGAGGCCGAGCAGCTCTTCGCGCTCGTTGCCCTGCTCAAGGGCCGCGGCTGCGGCCTGGTCTACATCACGCACAAGATGGAGGAGATCGAGCGGCTGGCCGACCGCATCACTGTCTTGCGCGACGGTCGGCGGGTCGGGACGGCCCCGCGGGCCGAGCTGCCGATGGAGAGGTTGGTCGAGTGGATGGTGGGCCGGGAGGTCGGCGAACGCTTCCCGCGGCATGCGCCACACGCGGGAGAGGAGCTCCTGCGCCTCACCGGGTTCAGCGTGTTTTCCGGCGGCCGCTCCGCGCGGCCCACGGTGGATGGCGTCTCGCTCACCGTGCGCCGCGGCGAGATCGTCGGGCTCGGTGGCCTGCAGGGCAGCGGGGGCTCGGAACTGATGGGCGGGCTTTTCGGGGCCTACGGCGCGCGCACCTCCGGCACGGCTGCGGTTCGCGGCCGCGCGGCGCGGTTCACGGCGCCCCGGCAGGCGATCCGGGCCGGGCTCGCCTACGTCACCAACGACCGCAAAGCCTCCGGGCTCGTGCTCGATCAGACCATTGTCTTTAACGCGACGCTTGCCGATCTCCCGCGGCTCAGCCCGTTCGGGTGGCGCCGCCCGCGCGCCGAACGCGCGGCGGCGCGCGAGGCCACGCAGCCGCTGCAACTCCGTGCGGACTCCCTGGACATGTCGGTGGGCGCGCTCTCCGGCGGCAACCAGCAGAAGGTCGTGGTGGCCAAGTGGCTGCGTCTCGGCCCGGACCTGCTGTTGCTCGACGAACCCACCCGCGGCATTGACGTGGGCGCCAAGCGGGAACTATACAGCCTCCTCAACGCGTGGACTGCCCGCGGCATGGGCATCCTCATGATCACGTCGGAGATGCCCGAACTGCTCGCCATGAGCGACCGCATCGTGGTCCTCCACCGTGGCCGCGCCACGGCGACGCTGACCGCCGCGGAGGCCACGGCGGAGCGGGTGCTGGCCGCGGCGATGGGGCAGGGGGGCGCATCACGTGTCACGGAGGCAACTCAATCATGACAGACGACCGGGACACGGCCGCCATGGGTTTCGCCGGACGCGTGTTTCGCTGGCTCGGATCGCCCACCGGACGCGCGTGCCTGGCGCTGGCGCTGGTGCTGCTGGTGGGGTTCGTGTTTCATGCGGATGGCGCGTTTTACAAAGCCGGCACGCACCGCGACGCGCTTCGCCAGACGTCGGTCTACGGGATCCTGGCCGCGGGCATGACGCTGGTAATCGTGACCGGCGGCATTGATCTCGCCGTGGGCAGCGTGCTGGCGCTGGTGTCCGTGTGCTTCGCGACGCTGACGATTCACTGGGGGTGGAGCGCCTGGGCCGCCGTGCCGCTGGCGCTGCTGATCGGCGCGCTGTGCGGCGGCGCGAGCGGCCTCGCCGTCGCGAGCTGGCGCGTGCAGCCGTTCATCGCGACGCTGGCGATGATGGCCCTGGCGCGCGGGTTGGCCAAGTACGCGTCGGGCGGCATGAAGGTCTCGACGGCCGTCCAGGAGGTGGACGGCGCCTACCGCTACGTGGCCGTGCCGGCGGTGTTTCGTGCGATCGACACTCGCATCCTGGGCGACAACGTGCCGGTGGTCACGGCGATCTTCGCCGTCTGTTTCGGGCTGGCGTGGCTGGCGCTCGCGCGGCACCGCTGGGGACGGCAGCTCTACGCGATCGGCGGCAACGAAGAGGCCGCGCGGCTCTCGGGGCTGCCGGTCGTGGGCGCGAAGTTCGCCGCCTACGTCGCCTCCGGCCTGTTCGCCGCCGTGGCCGGGATCTGCCAGGCCGCCCAGGAGCAGCAGGGCGATCCCGAGGCCGGCGCCGGCTACGAACTGCTCGCGATCGCGATGGTGGTGGTTGGCGGCACGAGCCTGATGGGCGGCCGCGGCGGGTTGGGGCTGACGCTGATTGGCATCCTGACGATCGGCTACCTGGAGAAAATCCTGAGCATCAACGCCGTTCCGGAGGCCGGGCGGCTGATGCTGACGGGCGTGATCATCCTCGCGGCGGTGCTGACCCAGAAGCGGGGCCGGTAGCGGCGTGGGGCGTTGTCCGGTGTTCCGTGTCCGGTTGAGTGGAAAGGAAAAACACGATGAAGCGCATGGTCTGTCTGGCGGGACTGGTGGCGGGATGGATGGTGGCGGGATGCGGGAAACCCGTGGAGCAGGCCGCGCCGGCGACGCCGGCGGCGCCGCGAGCCGCGAAGGCCACGTACACGATCGGCATGAGCCAGTGCAATCTCGGCGAGCCGTGGCGTGTGCAGATGAACGCGGACATCAAGGCGGCCGCGGAACCGCACCCGGAGCTGAAAGTCGTGTTCAAGGACGCGCAGAACGACACGCTCAGGCAGCGCGCCCACGTCGAGGAGTTTGTCAGCGCGGGCGTGGACCTGATCATCATCAGCCCCAAGGAGGCGCAGCCGCTCACGGAGCCCGTCGCCAAGGCCTACCAGTCCGGGATTCCGGTGATCGTGCTCGACCGCGCGGTGCTGGGCGACCAGTACACGTGCTTCATCGCCGCGGACAACCGGAAGATCGGCAAGGCCGCCGGTGAGTGGATCAAGCAGGCGCTGGGCGGCAAGGGGAAGGTCGTGGAGCTGAAGGGGCTGATGACGTCCACGCCGGGGCAGGACCGCCACGCGGGGTTTCTCGAGGGGATTGCCGGCAGCGGGATTGAAGTCGTCTTCGAGGCCGACATGAAGTGGCTGGAGCCAGACGCGCGCAAGGAGATGGAGTCCGCGCTGGCGCGCTTCGACGCGATCGATCTGGTCTATGCCCACAACGATCCCGGTGCGCACGGCGCCTACCTGGCGGCCAAGGCGGCGGGGCGCGACAGCAGCATCCGTTTCGTGGGCATTGACGCGTTGCCTCAGGAGGGGGTGGCCTACGTTGCGCAGGGCATTCTCGCTGCGTCCTTCCAGTATCCGACCGGCGGCCAGGAGGCGATTGCCACGGCCCTGCAGATTCTCAAGGGTGAACCGGTGCCGAAGCAGATCGTGCTCGGCTCGCGTCTGTTCACGAAAGCCAGCGTCGCGGCCGGCGGCGAGGACTTGCCCTGACAGAGGGCCGCCCTCAGTCCCCGACTTCCGGACATCGGATCACGGGGTCATGGTCCTGAGGGTTCGGGAGTCCGGTCGCTCCGGCGCCTGACGGGCGTGTAGTCGATCCGCTGCACGTCGATGGCGCCCTCGCGGACCTCGACGAACGGCTTGCCGCGGCGCACGCCTACGGTGCCGTAGCCGGTGGCCGTGGCGAGGAAGGCGCGGAAGTTGCCCCGGGCCGGAGGCTGCAGGTGGAGCGTCTTCTCGACGGCGTCGTAGCGCGCGCCGCTGAAGGCCTGCAGCAGGCCGTAGCTCGACATGGCCCGCGCGTACCAGTGCCCGCATTCGTACTCGTCGAACGGATTGCGCCGCACGCCGTCGTACCGCGCGCGGGCGAGGCGCACGATCTCCAGCCCTTCCTCCCGGCAGCCGAGGAGCATCAGGTGGGCCGCGAGCTGGTACTCAGTGCCCGTCCACACCTCGTCGCTGTAGGGGAACGGGAGCAGGGGCTTGCCGCCGCGTGGCCAGGAGCACAGCAGCAGGCCGCCGTCGTTGCCGATGGCGAAGGCGGGGCGCTGGGGATTTGCATGCTGGCTGAGATCAGGCCGGAGGTTGTACCGGTAGGCGGCGAGTGCGTGGCGTCGGACCTTTTCCGGATCAACCAAGTCCTCGTCGATCCCGCACATGCGCGCCAGCCACAGGCCCAGCACGCCGTCGGACAGGCAGCCGGTGCCGTACTGGTACCTCGGCCCTTCGCGGTTCACCTCGGCCGCGACCGCCTGGTAGAACGCGCTCTGGTCCTCCGGGTTGATCGGCTCGAAGTTCTGCGCCAGCCCGTTCGTGCGCACGACCTGGATGAAGTACTCGCCGTTGAAAAGCTCGGCTTCCATCCGGCGGCGCCCTTTCGCCAGCAGCGCGGCGTAGCGCGCGACATCCGCCTCCGCGCCCACGGCCTGGCCCATGCGGCAGGCCGCCGCCAGCGCGCCTAGGTAAAAGCTGCCGCACTGGCCGTTGGGGCCGTAGTAGTAAATGTCGTAGGTGTTGAACTGCTTCTCCTCGGGAAGCCCTGTCTCGCGCGGATCCCACGTGCGGATGGCATAGTCCATGGCGGTGCGAATGCGCGGCCACCAGCGCGCGAGCCACGCGGGGTCCCCGGCGATTCGCCACTCGCGATACGCCTTCAGGATGGAGCCGAGGTGCCCGTCCGCGGTGTCGAAGTCATCGCCGTGCGGCGTGATCGGCAGATTCACGCGCGTATCCTGCTTGCCGTCCTCGTACTGGCCCTCGCTGAACCCCGTCTCGCGCAGGCCGCGCTCGAGTGACGGGAAGAGGTGGCAGAGCGCCTGCGCGTAGTTCCACACGTGCGCGCAGGAGCCGCCGCAGGAGCCCTCGGTGTCCGTGTTGCCTTCCCAGCCCCAGAGCCGGCCGTCGAACTGGCGCAGCACCGTGGGGGACTTGAGGATGGTGAGGCCCGCCGCCGCCGCCTCGAGCGCCTCGGGTGCGAGTGTCGTGTCGTAGAAGGCGTCGCGGAAGCATGCGCTGCGGTCCCGCAGTTCGCCGTAGTGCGCCTGCCAGTAATGCGCGATGGCGTGGATGCTGTCGAACGACGTCGCGTACCACGGCACGTAGGTGGCACGGGAGGCTTTGGCGCTCGCGGGGTCGCGTGGCGGTGGCCGGCCGAAGGTGAGCGTGCTGGTCGGCACATACCAACAGGTGTACAGGCGGATCGTCCGGGCCTCGCCGGGCTTGAGCTCAAAGGGCACGCTGAGCGACGCGCCGGGGGCGTTTGTCGGCACCGGCGGGTTTTCGCTGATGCGCCCCGTCGCGACGTGGTTCCAGGCGATCGTCAGCGGGTCCCACCATTCGCCGCGGAACCAGCAGTGGTCGACCTTGACGGCGGGATCGTCGGTGAAGACGGCGAAGGCGCCCTGCTGCGCGCGGTTTGTATCGGATGCGGCATACAGGATGAACCCGCCATCCAGGGCGCCAATGGAGCCGCGGTTCAGGTTGTTCACGTTGGCCGGGTTGCCCATGAAGTTGCGGGTGTTGAAGGAGAAGACGCCGCGCTGGGCGCGCGCCGAGGTGTTGCGCAGCCGGTACTCCAGGGCGCCCACCGGCAGGCTGGCGGGATCCGGATCGGGCGGCGTGAACGGGCTCCAGCCGGTGATCTCGACTTCGAGCGGCACGGCCTTGTCGCGCAACGCGACCGTGGCGAACGGGAACCGCGCGGTGAACGCGCACTGCCGGAACCGGGGAAAGCCGTACGTGCGCCCTTCGCCGCCCTGGGCGGCGGCGGGCCGGCCGAAGAACTTCCAGTCGGGGACCGGCCCCTCGAGCACGCGAGCCACGCGCGACGTCGGTCCCTCGCCCGCCAGGGAAATGGCGGCGAAACACGCCGGCTCGTTGAAGAAGTCCATGTGATGCTGCACGGACATGTGGGAGATTGCGCCGCTGCCTTCGAGGGCGTACATGCCGGCACCCATGCCGCCGATGGGGAACGCGATGCGGTTCAGGTTTGGCCCGGTGTAGGGGCCGTTGAAGGCGTGTTCCGCCTGTGCGGACGAGCCGCTCGTCAGGACGATGGAGCTGCAGACGCGCACGCCGATCGCCAGTGCGCAACAAACCCAGGTGTTTCTCATGATCAAGATCCTCCGCTAAGTTCGAGCGCGTGAACGCAACTCCTGCCGGCAACCGTGCCACCATGCCGCCGCGATCGAATCAGGCCTCTCTCCCCGCAGCGCGGATCTCAAGAAGGCGGATCTGCGTGGGGCCCAGCGTCTCGGTGCGGGGCCGCGCGCCGGCGGCGGGGGCTTCGTCCACAGGCGCCCCTGCCGAATCGACGCGCCGGACGCGGTAGCCGTCGCGGCCGGGTGCGAGTCCGTAATGCGCGGGGTCGAGGGTGAATGTGAGCGGCACGTCGCGGTCCAGGTAGTTCACGAGGAACACGCCAAGCGAGCCGTCCTCCGCCCGCCAGATGGCCCCCTGCGCGATGGGCAGCGTCGCCGGGCCGGTGGCCCAGGGCTCCGTCACCGTTTCGGGGTGGTTGATGAAGCCCACGAGTTCGCCGTAGGTGAGGAACGGGCGCCCGAGCACACGGTATTGCCCGATCTGCTTGAAGAAGGCCGCCTTGGCCGCGTGTTCCGGCGCCAGCAGCTCCGGCCCCATCCACCCGTTCTGACAGCCCCAGAGGAAGTCGCGGCCCTGGATCATGATCCAGCCGCGGTCGCTGGTCTTCAGGGGCTCGGGGCTGGCGAAGTAGAGGCTGTAACCGGCGTAGACGGCCGTCATCAGCGGAATGTCCTGTGCATCGCGCGGTTGCCAGACGAGGAATCCATCGAGGCCATCCATGAACGGCTCGGCTACGCACTCGGAGGTGATCGTCATGTCGCGTCCGGCGCGATGCGCCACCTCCTGCACGCGGCGCAGCATCTGGCGGTAGCCATCCACCCACCAACCGCCGCCGCCCAGGGGGTGCCCGTGCGAGGGATCGAAGCAGAGCGGCGGACCCGCCGCCGCGATCTGGTCGATGTAGACCGCGTTGACGCCCACCTCGCCGCCGAGCCGGTCCACGATCTCGACCACGTGGTTCTGCCAGAACGCGGTGGCGCTGCACATGACGGCCTGCTTGACGCCGTTGCCGTACTCCTCTTCGTACAACTCGCCCTGCGCATTGCGGGTTGCGAACGGGCGGTAGGTCTCGAAGTCGGCGTTGGACTTGTCAACAATCCGCCCGTTGATGTAGGGCATGACGACGACACCACGGCTGACGAGGTCGCGCGCCTGTTCGCCGATGCCGGGCTTGGCCGGGAAGTAGTGGGGGTAATGCGTGTCGAAGGGAATCTGATGCCAGTTGTACCAGTGCACCGCGAGCGGCACGTCCAGATGCTTCTGCGCCCCGAGGAGCGGCCGGTCCTGCTCCGCGAACTGGCTCAAGTCGGGTCCGAACGTATTGCCGACGATGAACCAGAGGGCCACGTCCTTGGCAGCCTGCGGGGTGCTGCGGCGCTGTGACAATCGGCCCTCGGCCGTCCACGGCGCGGTCAGCGCGAATTCGCGGTAGTGTTTCGCCGCCTCCAGCCAACTCCCGTCGAAAACCCCCACCACCGCGGGGAAGGGGGCGGCATGGCCGCTTCCGGGAACGCCCATGTTCTCGGCATAGGTTCGGATGGCAAAGCCGTTGCCGGGATCGAGCGTGAACGTCTTCTTCCAGGCGGCGGGATCGTGGGTCGCCATGTAGACGCCGCTGCCCTCGCGGGAGGCGGCGCAGAACTGGACGGGCATCGACCAGCCGGTGGGGTAGTCGCCCGTGAGCTTGCAAGCGCACGTCGACCAAAGCTTGCCCCAGTTGCGGTGCGGAAAGGCCACGTCGTAGCGGCCCGCCTCGAGGAACCCGTTGAAACGCGGAAACTCGATGTCCCGCAGTCCCAGCGTCGCGGAGCGGTTGTCGATCCAGATGCGCCACGACGCCAGTCCCGAGTCGGGCGGCAACTCGACGGTCACGCGCACGGTGACCACGCCCTTCTCCTCTCCCAGATCGAGGTTGCGCCACTCGAACTGGGCTTCCTGGTTCCCACTGGAGGCGGTGTGGAGAGTTGTGGCGCTGCAGGGCGCGCCGGTGCTGGTGAGGGTGATCGTCTCGCGGGGGCTTTGGAAGGACGCCTGCCACAGTTCCGGCTTGCCCGGTGCGGGCTGGATGTGCCGGACACCGGTCCGCAGGTCGGTCAGCTCGATCAGTCCGGCATTGCCAAGCTCGAACGCGAATCGGACCAGCGCGTTTGTCAGTACAAGCATAGTGACAGTCTCCCGAGGAACCGGCGACCGGGACGTTCCAGTGCCAAGGCGGCGTCTCGTCGATCAGCGGCCAGCCCCGATGCAGCGCAGGTGTACAAGAAGTCAATTCCGTGTTGTTACAGGAAACATATTCTTCCACGTTTGATGGGTTCAAGCACGAAACGCCTGCCAACCGTACGGGGTCCGTCTTACGGGGGCCACGCTTGCGCGGACCTTATCCAGTAACAGGTCTCCGCAAGCGGAGCCCCTACAACCTCCCGCGATTGAGGTCTTACCGGCACCTCCTGTAGAGGAGCGCCCTCACGGCGCGGGCATGGCGAGGCGCAGGCCGCCGCTGTTGAACCGGTTGGTCGGCCGGCTGCTGTCGCGAGTTGCGGAACGGCAGGGCTCGGCGATGGAGGACCAACTCCCGCCCCGGAATAGCCTGAACGATCCTGAGCCCGGGCCACCGGGGTCGATCTCGGGGCCGGCGTACGCACTATTCCAGTCTAGGCACCATTCCCAGACATTGCCGTGCATGTCGTGCAAGCCCCAGACGTTCGGCAGATACGAGCCCGCCTTTGCCGTGCCCCGGCTCGTGTCGCTGCCTTGCGAGGAGCCCGAACCGCCGTTGTACAAGTATCGCCCCATTTCCGACA
The DNA here is from genome assembly GCA_021413965.1 of Lentisphaerota bacterium. Taxonomy (GTDB): domain Bacteria; phylum Verrucomicrobiota; class Kiritimatiellia; order UBA8416; family JAIOPI01; genus JAIOPI01. The sequence continues at coordinate 150,105 of JAIOPI010000014.1, forward strand.
TATTCGGGCATTGAGATTGGCTCGTCAGGTTCTTCCCGCTGTTCAGCGCCGTGGAGGTCTCCGCCCGGCAGGCGTACTCCCACTGTGCTTCCGTCGGCAGGTCCAGCGTCGCCAGCCCCGCTTTCGCGCGCAGTCGTCCCACAAACGAGTCCGCGTGCACCGCATTCGACAGCGGCCAGTTTGTGGCGATGGCGCTGTTGGCCGGATTCTCGCGGATCTCGTAGTAGCTGACACGCTCAACCGGCCGGCTGTCGCGGCAGGTCGCGTTGTTGAAGTAGCTGGGCCAGGTGCCCATCACGCGTTCCCACTGCTTCTGCGTGACCTCGAACACGCCCACGTAGAGGTCCTTGGTCAGCGTCGCCTGATGCTGGGCCTCATCGGTATATCGCCCCAACTCGTTGCTGGGCGAGCCCATGGTGAACGAGCCGCCCGGGATGCGGCGCAGCAGGATCTGCTCCGTCTTGTACGTGTCGTTGGTCAGCCCGCCCGGAACGGCCGCCGCCGTGTCATAGTAGGCCACGGCATAGGCCGTCGCACCCGTTCCACCCGACACATCGATCGCCAGGTACGCGCCATCCACGAAGGCGGTCACATTCGACGTGCCCACCACGCGGTAGAACATGGTCGCCGCTGCCGTCGCCACACCGGTGGTCACGCTGACGGATGGTCCGACCCCCGTCACCGTCGCGACGCTCGACCAGGCCGCCGACACGAGCGACGTCGCGGACTCGATCCGATACTGGTGATCCACGGCGCCGGTATCCGGCGTCTGGAACACGAGCCCCGCGTTCGGGTCAACCGCCTCGATGCGCAGGTCCCCGGCCCATCCCGCTCCGGCGCCCGCCACCAGCAGCAATACGCCGACCCACACTGCGCCCGCCAGCACCCCGCAGGGGAATCGTTTCATCCGTTGCCTCCGGTTCATTCAGCGCGAATCCCTTGCCAATTTCGTGGGCGTTGTGTACTTACAAGAAACATAGTGTCATACCGCTGTGGAAATCAAGTCGCGTGAGGGTCCGGATCACAACATGAACAACCGTGAACGGTTCGATGCGCTTATGGATTTCCGGCCGGTGGACCGGGTGCCGGCCTGGTACTTCGGCTACTGGCGGGAGACCGGGGAGCGCTGGGCGAAGGAAGCCGGCGGGACGCTGGCCAACCTGGAGGCGTTGACCGGCATGGATCCCGACTGGGAGGCGGGTATGTGGTCGATCCATGGTCTGACCCGCATCGGCCCCCTCGGGACGATCCCGTGGACGGTGTTGGAGGACACGGAGGAGTACCGGGTCGTGAGGACTCCGCTGGGCGCGGTGCTCAAGGAGGGAAAACGCGGCAGCTCGATCCCGCAGCATCTGGAGGAAGCGCTCAAGCCGACGCGCGCGTCGTGGGAGACCTTCAAGCGCTACCTGGATCCGGCGGATCCGGCGCGGCGGGTGGCGGGATGGGAAGCCCAGGCGGCCGACGTGAACCGCCGCGAGCGCATGACGTGCTTCCTGGGCGGCAGCCTGTACGGGTGGGCGCGCGAGTGGCTGGGCGCCGAAGCCATCTCGTATCTGGCTTATGACGACCCGGCCCTCTACGAGGAAATCATCGACACGGTGTCGAATCACTTCATGACGCTGCTGAAGCCGGTGCTGGAGAAGACGCGCTTCGAGTTTGCGTATTTCTTCGAGGACTGCTGCGGCAACACCGGTCCGCTGTTCTCGCCGAACACGTACCGAAAATTCTACCACAAGTACTACCGCCGGATGGTCGACTTCTACCACGGCCTGGGCGTGAAGTACGTCCTGCTCGACAGCGACGGTAAGGTTGACGACCTGATCCCGTGCTGGCTCGAGTCCGGGATCGACATCATTTTCCCCATCGAAGTGGGCACGTGGAAGGCCCATCCGGTGGACCTTCGCAAGCGCTTCGGGAATCGGCTGCGCATGATGGGCGGGGTGGACAAGCACGTGATCCCGCACGGCGCCCAGGCCATCCGCGACCACCTGGAAACGCTGAAGCCCGCGGTGGAGCAGGGCGGCTACCTGCCGCTCCCCGATCACCGCATTCCGCCCGACTGTTCGCTGGACCAGTTCCGGACCTACGTAACCGTGTTCAACCAGGTCTTTGGGAGGCATCCGTGACCAAGCTCATCATCGACACCGATCCCGGGCAGGACATCGACGACTTGCTGGCGCTGGCGTTCGCACTGCGCCGCCCCGAACTCGACATCCGCGCCATCACGACGGTTACGCTGCCTTCAGACCGGCGCGCGCGGCTCGTGAAACGGCTGCTGCGCTACCTGGACCGTACGGACATCCCGGTGGCGGCGGGGATGCCGTTTCCGCTGCGGCCGTTCACCGGCGACGAGGCACAGCAGCAGCGCGATTTCGCGCGGACGATGAATCACGACGCCTTTGCCCAGCCGGAGGATTCGCGCGACGATCCCGGGATGGGCGATGCCGTGGACCTCATCATTCGCACGATCGAGGCGCACCCCGGCGAGGTGGTGCTGGCCTGCCTCGCGCCGCTCACCAACGTCGCCTGCGCCCTGCAGCGTCAGCCCGAGATCGCGGGCAAGATCAAGGCCATTGCCCTGATGGGCGGAGAGACCGCCCTGAACCGTGTCGAGCACAACATCGGGTGGGATTACGTCGCGGCCGACGTCGTCCTGAGCACCGGCATCCCGCTGGCGATGGGCACTTGGGACGTGACGCGGCGCTTCGTCCTGTCGTCCGAGGATTGCGCCGCGTTTGCGCGCAGCGCGTCGCCTCTCGACCAGGCGTTGGCGCGGGCCATCGCGCTCTGGCACCCGGTGCAGTCCTGGAAGCCGGGACCCGTGATGTACGACCTGTTTCCGATCGTCTGGGCCTTCGCGCCGGCCTATTACACGATGACGCCCATGCGCGTGCGCGTCGAGACGCGGGGCGAGCATACGTGCGGCATGACGGTGGCCGGCCCGGGCGTGCCCAATGCCGACGTCACCACCGACATTCGCGCCGCCGAGCTGCGCGACCTTTACCTGCGCACCGTGCTCGGCGGCGGAGATCGGCGGTAAGGTCGCGTCGACCGAACAACGTGGAGAAACCATGCCCACCGTAACGGATACGCGGCTATCCATCATCCCGTGGCCGGCGGACCTCCGCCGGGCGCACGGCGAGTTCACGCTGAACGCACACACGGTTATCGCGGCGCCGAGCGCGCTCTATGGCGAAGCGTACTTGCTCGCGGAGCCGCTGCGCAAGGCGACCGGGTATGCCATTCCCATCGTCGTGCCACCTCTCGGCGAACCCGTGTCCGGGACGATTCACGTCCGTCAGGCATCGACTGGCGATCGCGTCTCTGGCGACGGCTACCGGCTGTCGGTCTCGCCGACCGGTGTCGTCATTGAAGCGGCCACCGCCGCCGGATGTTTCTACGGCACGCGCACGCTGCTGCAGCTTCTGCCGCCCGAGGCCGCCGCGGGCAAGCGGCCCCCGGCCGGTCGCGCGGTCAGATGGGCGGCCCCTGCGGTGGATGTTTGCGATGCGCCGCGTTTCCCCTGGCGCTCGTTCATGCTGGATGAGGCCCGCCATTTTCACGGCCTCGCCGCGGTGAAGCGCTATGTCGACCAGTTGGCCGCGCTCAAGATGAACGTCCTGCACTGGCATTTGACGGACAACGAGGGATGGCGGCTGGAGATCAAACGTTACCCCAGGCTGACCAGCGTGGGCGCGCGCTCTCCCGGCGCGGGTGTTGGGGACATCGCGGCGAACGCCGCGGCCGGCATGACACGCTACTACTACACCCAGGAAGAAGCGCGGGAGCTGGTGGAATACGCCGCCCGCCGCCATGTGCGCGTCGTGCCGGAAATCGAGATGCCGGGCCACGCCGGTGCGGCGCTGCAGGCTTATCCCGAGTGGAGTGCCGCCGGTGTGTTCGATACGACGCAACCCGCGGTGCGCGAGGCGCTGACGAACATCCTCGACGAAGTGCTCGCCATTTTTCCGGATCCCGTGATTCACACGGGGAGCGACGAGGTGAACTACAAGGAGTGGGAGACCGCGCCGTCCATCCGCGCGGCCATGGCTGCCAGGGGGCTGAAGGATGCTGCGCCGCTCCAGGCTGAGTTCACCCGGTTCATGGCCGCGCAGCTCGCGGCGCGGGGACGGCGCATGCTCTACTGGGCCGATGCGCGCGAACAGATCCCTGCGGAAAAGCGCGCCATTTTGCAGTACTGGCGCGGCGATCCCGCCCTCATGGCGGAAGCCATCGGCCGGGGGTATGATCTGGTCAACAGTGACAACGGTCCCACCTATCTCGACTACAGCTACGCGATGTTGCCGCTCCAGAAAGCCTACGCCTTCGAACCGATACCGGCCGGGCTGGATCCCGCGCTGCACCAGCATGTGCTCGGCCTGGGGTGCCAGTCCTGGGGCGAGTTCACGCCCACCCTTTTCCGCCGCGACTACCAGGTGTTCCCGCGGATCGCGGCCCATGCGGAAGCCGGTTGGAGTCCGAAGGAAAGCAAGGACTACGCGGCGTTCCTGGAACGGCTCAAGGGCCAGGAAGCACGCTGGGATCTGGCGGGAATCCAGTACGCCCGGGGATGCGAGAAGCCGCAGGCCGACATCTGGGATGACGCCATGGCTGGCGTGAAGCTCGCCAGCTGGACACCGGACCAGGTGGGAGCAGGCACGTCTCCATATCGTGCAGACGATGGCAACTGGCACGCGTACGATGCGACGCCGGTCGTGTCCGCCCCGGGGCGCTTTCGGGTGGCCTTTGTGCCGACGGGGGGCGCCAGCGGCCTCCGTGTGCGCGTCGTCGAGATGCTGGAGAACGGCAGGGCGGTGGCCTCCGACTGGGGCGGATTTGTCGGCGGCGCCTACGAATGCGGAAAGCACGGCGCGGGCGCCCCGCTGTTCGACCTCGTCGTCTGCACCTTCACCCCGGGCGCGACCTACACGCTGCGGGCGAATTTCTTCGGCCGCAAGGGGACGGATTCGAGCGGCGACATCTTCATCAAGAACGTGGGCGACCTTCAGCCGGTGTATGTCGAGTCGCCCGAACCGACCCGGTTGCCGCCGCCGAACCACCGAGGAGATCGCCCATGCCCTATCCCGTGATCGAGGCCGCGCTGCAAGCCCAATTCTCAGCCGATGGTTTTCTGGTGCTACGCGATGTGGTTCCGGCGGCTGACCGCGAAGACCTGATCGACAAAGCCCGCTACATTCTCGAACACCGCGAACAGCACGCCGCCGACTGGGACTGGCGCCAAGGCGAAAGCCTCGAGAAGCGCCAGTTCCGTATCGTCCAGTGCGGCGTCACGCCGCTGTTTCCCCAACTGCGCGAATCCGCCTTTCACCGCTGGCTCGAACAGGCCGCCTCCGCGCTGATGGGCCAGCCGATGACCTTCTGGTACGACCAGTTCCTCGGCAAGCCGCCCAAGTTTGGCGCGCCCACGCCGTGGCATCAGGACGAAGCCTACTGGGGGCCGGACCTCTGGGATAAAGGCGTGACGGCCTGGCTGGCGCTCGAAGATGTCCCGGTCGAACGCGGCGCGATGCAGTTCGTGCGGGGCGGTCACCTGCGCGGCATCATCGAACACCGCCGGCCGGCGGAAATGAGCAGCGACTTGCTCCGCTGCGACATCGACCCCACCGACACCATTGTCCCCTGTCCGCTGAACGCCGGCGACATCACCTTCCATCATTCGAAAACGCCGCACCAGACCGGCGGCAATTCCACCGACCGCTGGCGGCTGTCGATCGCGTCGCACCTGAGCGCGCCCGGCGCCAAACAGGAAGGCGCCAAATACCCCTGGCGCGTCCACGTCCGCCAGAAGCCACAACCGGGGCGGGCATAGCAACGGGGTCACTGGCGGGGCATGCCGCGTTGATTACTGGGAATGTGGGGGCCGATATTGACCTCCGTTACACTCGGCAGCACGATATGCCAACGATATCGCGGTTGCGCAACGAACGCCAAGCGGGAGACAGGGCGCCAATGAGACGAATCGTTTTCTCCTGTACGACTGACAATGATCTGTTTCGCGTGGCGGGCGACAACGGCATGGCCGTTGCGCGATTCGACACGCCCGCGGCGGCCGTAGACGCCGCCGGCGAGGGCGACGGCGTGCTCCTGCTGGCCGACGGCTATCCGGCGGAGCAGCTGCCGCTCGATGCCGGGCTGTTTCGCGCCGCCGCCGCGAAGAAGCTGCGATTGTACGTCGAGTTTTCCTCGTTCCTGCCCGGGGTCGCCATCGGGACGCCAAGGGGCACGCAGTGGGAGCGGGCGGTCATCTCGTCGGATGTCTTCGGGCCTGAGCTGGCCCGGCTGCGGATTCTGGCCATTCATGGATGCCGGTTCACGCCGGTGACGGCGGAAGCCCCGCACATCGTCATCGGCCGCGTCGCGGGATTCGATACCGCGGTGTTTGGCCTGGCGAAGGACTCGCTCCCGATTCTCTTCGAGCTTCCGAAGGGCGAGGGCGGCGGCGAGGTCCTGGCGGCGACCACCAAGCTCAGCCATTTTCTCACCGGCCGGTATGCGCCGGCGGACGCGTGGCAGAGCATCTGGCGCACCGTGTTCGGCTGGCTGCAGCCGGGCGAGGCGACGCGCGAACTCCACTGGACGGTGCACGTGCGGCCGAGTTTCCGCGCGGAAGAAGCGTTGCCCGCTCACGTCGAGCGGCAAGCCCTGCGCAGGGGGATCAACTGGTACTTCAACGCGCGCATGGTGATCCACCCTTTCATGATGGCGACGTACAATCGGCCGACCAACGGGACGCATCCTGCGTCTGCCGACCCGGATCTGAAGCAGGACTGGCCCTATGGCCATCGCATCGGGCCGATGCCCGGCCGGAGCGCGCCGGTTGGAGACGGTTCGCTCGGGGTTCTGGAGGGATTCGACGCGAGAGTCTTCTGTGACGGTGCCCAGCCGGTGCGCTGGTGGATCAGGGCGGACTGCAATGGGGAAATCGCCGGCGCGATGGCGGCGGCCGGGCGGGTGCTGGGGAGTCCAAGGGATTCCACGACCGCGGGCAACATCGGCGATTGGCTCTTGTTCCGCTCGATGATGTCGCAGGGCGACCACGCCAACCCCGAGCATCCGGCCTACGGGCTCCTGGGGTGGAACGAATCGCCCCAGTACGTCGGCCCCGGTTCGATGGACGGCTACGCCGTCTACTACGGCGATGACGAAGCCCGGGCGATGATGGGCATGATGCTGGCCGCCGCGGTGCTGCAGACCGACCGCTACGACGAACGGCTGATGAAATGCCTGCTGGCGAACCTCCGGGTCAGCGGCCAGTTCGGCTTCCAGCCTGACCGCATTGACCAGGGGCGGCTCGAGAAGGTCGGCTGGCGGCATTACTTCAGCGATCAGAACACCAGCTACGCCCCTCATTTTCAAGCCAGCATGTGGACCTGTTTCCTGTGGGCGTTTCGGCACACCGGGTTCGATCTCTTCCTCCAGCGGGCGAAGACCGCAATCGGAATGACCATGGCCGCCTATCCTGATCGCTGGAAGTGGACCAACGGCCTCCAGCAGGAGCGGGCCAAGATGCTGCTGGCGCTGGCGTGGCTGGTGCGCGCGGAGGATGCGCCCGAGCACCGCGTCTGGCTGCGTCGTATCGCGGCGGATCTGCTGGCGGCCCAGGATGCCTGCGGGGCAATCGGCGAGGCGATCGGCGAGGCCGGCAAGGGGGGATTCCCGCCGCCCGCCTCGAACGAGGACTATGGCACCACCGAGACGCCGTTGATTCAGTCCAACGCCGACACCGCCAGCGATCTGCTGTACACCTGCAACTTCGCCTTCCTGGCGTTGCACGAAGCCGCGGCGGCCACCGGCGAAGCGTGCTATCGCCAGGCGGAAGACCGGCTGGCCGCGTTCCTGTGCCGCATCCAGATCCGCAGTGAAGCGCATCCGGAACTGGACGGTGGCTGGTTCCGCGCCTTCGACTTCAGACGCTGGGAGTACTGGGCCTCGAGCGCCGACGCGGGGTGGGGCGCCTGGTGCATTGAGAGCGGCTGGACGCAGAGCTGGATCACGGCGGTATTGGCCCTCCGGCAACTGCGGACGTCGCTGTGGGATGTCACGAAAGACAGCGCCATCCGTAGGCATATCGACGGGCTACGGCGGGAGATGCTGCCGGAGGCGTGACCGAATCCGAAGGACGTGGCGTACACCAAAGGCCAGGCGTTATGGACAAGCACAGGCTGATCAGAACCTACCGCGACACCTTGCTGAAGGATGTGATTCCGTTCTGGCTGGACCACGGACTGGACCGTCGGCACGGCGGCATCATCACGGCACTGGACCGCGACGGCACGATCCTCGACACCGACAAGTCGGTCTGGTTTCAGGGGCGCGCGGGGTGGATGTTCGCGACGCTGTACAACACGGTGGAACGGCGGCCGGAATGGCTGGCCGCCGCGCGGAGCTGTGTCGAGTTCTCGCGGAAGCACTGCCACGCGCCGGACGGCAAGATGTACTTCTCGGTGACGCGCGAGGGGAAGCCGCTGCGCATGCGCCGCTATGTCTACAGCGAGGCGTTCGCGGCGATCTCGTACGCCGCTTTCGCGAAGGCGACCGGTGAGGCGCGGTGGGCGGATGAGGCGCGGACGTGCTGGAAGCGGTATCTCGCGTACAGCTTCGAGCCAGGGGTGATGCCGGCGAAGTGCACCGACACGCGCCCGGCGATGGGCATGGCGCCGCGGATGATCGCCATCGTGACGGCGCAGGAGCTGCGCGAGAATCTTGGCGACGATTCGGTGACACCCACCATCGACCGCTGCATCGCGGAAATCAGTCGCTACTTCGTCAAGCCGCGGCGGCGCGCGGTGATGGAGGTGGTCGGCCCCGGCGGGAAGATCCTCGACCACTTCGACGGGCGCATGCTCAATCCCGGACACGCGATCGAAGGCGCGTGGTTCATCCTGCACGAAGGCAAGCGGCGCGGGGACTCCGCCATGATCCGGCTCGGCTGCGACATGCTGGACTGGATGTGGGAGCGCGGCTGGGACCGCAAGCACGGAGGGCTGCTCTACAACGTGGACGTGGATGGCAAGCCGGTGCAGGAGTACTGGCACGACATGAAGTTCTGGTGGCCTCACAACGAGGCCACCATCGCCACGCTGCTCGCGCATCAACTCACCGCCGACCCGAAGTACGCACGCTGGCACCGGCAGGTCCACGACTGGGGCTTCCGCCATTTCGCGGATCGCAAACATGGCGAGTGGTACGGCTATCTGCACCGCGACGGCAGTCTGTCCGTGCCGCTGAAGGGCAACATCTGGAAAGGGCCGTTCCATCTGCCGCGCATGCTGTGGTACTGCTGGAGACTGCTGGACGCATGCGGGGCGTCGGGGACGCCGCGTTCACAGGTCCGATCACGTCGAGGCCGATCTCCGCGACGGTGACCGTCAGCGCTCTGGCACGAGGTATGGTGAGTCGCCAGGAGCGACTGGCTCACCCCGGTCATCCATGGGGATAGAAATTCCGTGCCGTCTCGAACATGGCAAAGATGTTTTCGGGCGGCGTCCCTGCCTGGATGGTGTGCGAAGGACCGAGCATGTAGCCGCCGTTCTTTCCGAGTGTGGCGATCAGATGCTGGACCTCTTCCACCACTTGACCGGGCGTTCCGAAAGGCAATGTCTTCTGAACACTCACACCGCCCTCAAAACAAAGCGTCTTGCCGTATAGCCTTTTCATCTCGGCGGCATTCATGCCGGCGGCGTCGAATTGCAGAGCTTGCAGCACGTCGATACCCATGTCCATCAGACCGGGAATGGCCTGCATGATGGCCCCGTCGCTGTGGTAGATGACCCGCGCCCCGTGTTCATGAATGACGGCATTGAGCCGCACATGATACGGCTTGATGAATTGCTGCCACATCGCCAGCGACAGGAGCAGGCCGTCCTGTCCACCGATGTCGTCGGCGGTGAACACGAGGTCAACCTCGCCGTGGGCCGCCGTCAGTACTCGCCGGAAATATTCGATGTAGAAGTCTGTCACGCGGCCCATGATCCCATGCGCCAGTTCGGGGTTGGTTGCCATATCCATGAACATATTTTCGAAGCCGCGCATGTACCAGGAGGTTTCAAAGATGTTCCCGTTGTACACGATGATGCATCGTTGTCCGCCCGCGTGCGCCGCGGCGATCCGTTCGGGAAGGACGGTGTAGTCAAACCAGTCGGCGTTCGGCCATGACTGTTGCCCAAGTTGGTCCATGTTCCCGGCATCGGCCAATGGGTAGTGGGCGATTTCGTCGTAGGACCCTTTGCCGTACGAGACCGGCTTGCGCTTGACGCCCCAGATGTCACGACCCGGTTCAAGACTCGGACCGTTGTAACGGGGGCCGACCGTCGCGATGTCGAGCAGGGCGGCAAGATAGCTTCCCAGGTTGTCGTGGCCCATGCTGCGGACATACTTGTCAAATTCGCTGCGCGCCGGCTCATTGATGCCGGAGCAAACCATGGCAATGGGAATCCGATCCGTCTCTTGGTGGGCAAGCGCTAGCCGAACCCGCTCCCGACTGGACAATTGACACTCGTGCATTAGAGGTCTCCCATTTTCCGCACGCCACGCCGGGTGCTTGGAGTGTGGCCGTGGTGCGGCACCCGAGTGACAGTAGATGGTTTGGCGTTGACTGGAGATACACGAATAGGCACGGTGTATCAACCAGATTGCGGTCGCGCTTAGAACGCTGAGTGGAAGACAGGGTGAGAGTGAGACGATTGCTTTTCTCGTGTACGACTGGCAACGATCTGTTTCGCGTGGCGGGCGAGAATGGCATGGCCGTTGCGCGATTCGACTCGCCCGCGGCGGCCGTAGACGCTGCCGGGGAGGGCAACGCGGTGCTCCTGCTGGCGGACGGCTACCCGGCCGAACTCCTGGCGCTCGATGCCGGCCTGTTTCGCACGGCCGCCGCAAAGAAGCTGCGCTTGTACGTCGAGTATCCCTCGTTCCTGCCCGGGGTTGCCATCGGGGCGCCGCGGGGCACGCAGTGGGAGCGGGCGGTCATCGCGTCGGATGTCTTTGGTGCCGGCCTGGCCCGGCTGCGGATTCTGGCCATTCATGGCTGCCGGTTCACGCCGGTGGCGGCGGAAGCCCCGCACATTGTCATCGGCCGCGTCGCGGGATTCGATACCGCGGTGTATGGCCTGGCGAAGGATTCGCTCCCGATCCTCTTTGAGCTTCCGCAGCCCGAGGGCTGTGGCGAGGTCCTGGTGGCGACCACCAAACTCAGTCATTTCCTCACCGGCCGGTATGCGCCGGCAGACGCATGGCAGAGTATCTGGCGCTATGTTCTCGGCTGGCTGCGGCCGGGCGAAACGCAATGCGCCCTTCAGTGGACGGCGCACGTGCGGCCGAGTTTTGGTGCCGAAGACGCGCTGCCCGCCGATGTCGAGCGGCAAGCCCTGCGTAGGGGCATCGATTGGTACTTCAACGCGCGCATGGTGATCCATCCGTCGATGATGGCGCAGTACAACCGCAATCAACCGGTCAACGGAACGGCGGCGGTGCCTGCCGGCTACGACTCGAAGCAGGACAGCCCACACGGCGATCGCACGGGGCAAATGCCCGACTTGAGCACGCCGCCCGGGGATGGTTCGCTCGGGGTGCTGGAGGGATTCGACGGGAAGGTCTTTTGCGACGGCGCCCAACCGGTGCGCTGGTGGATCAGGGGCGACTGCAACGGGGAAATCGCCGGCACGATGGCGGCGGCCGGGCTTCTGCTGGGGAATCCCAGGGATTCCAAGACCGCTGGCAACATCGGCGATTGGCTCTTCTTCCGCTCGATGATGTCACTGGGCGACCGCGCCAAGCCCGAGCACCCGGCCTACGGGCTCCTGGGGTGGAACGAAACGCCCCAGTACGTCGGCCCCGGCTCGATGGACGGCTACGCCGTCTACTACGGCGACGACGAAGCGCGGGCCATGCTGGGGATGATGCTCGCCGCCGCGGTTCTGCGGACCGAGCGCTACGACGAACGGATGTTGAAGTGCCTGTTGGCCAATCTGCGGGTCAGTGGCCAGCTCGGCTTCCAGCCCGACCGCATCGATCAGGGACCTCTGGAGAAGGCTGGCTGGCGGCATTACTTCAACGACCGGAACACCAGCTACGCGCCGGGCTTCCAGGCCACCATGTGGGCCTGCTACCTCTGGGCGCACCGGCACACCGGCTTTGCGCTGTTCCTGCAGCGCGCGAAGACCGCCATTGGCCTGGTGATGGCCGTTTATCACGATCAGGGCAAGTGGAACCTCATCGTTCAGCATGATCGGGCCAAGATGCTGCTGGCGCTGGCGTGGCTGGTGCGGGCAGAGGACACGCCCGGGCACCGCGCCTGGCTGCGTCGTATCGCGGCGGACCTGCTGGCGACCCAGGATGCCTGCGGTGCGATCGGCGAGGAAGCCGGCGAGCCAGGCCAAGGCGTCTTCCCCCCGCCGGCCTCGAACGAAGCCTACGGCACCGGCGAGATCCCGTTGGTCCAGACCAAGGCTGACGCCGCCAGCGATCTGCTCTACACCTGCAACCTCGCTTTTCTGGCGTTGCACGAGGCCGCGGCGGCCACCGGCGATGCGTACTATCGCCAGGCGGAAGACCGACTGGCCGCGTTCCTGTGCCGCAGCCAGATCCGCAGCGAAACGCATCCGGAACTGGACGGTGGCTGGTTCCGCGCCTTTGATTTCAAGCGCTGGGAGTACTGGGCCTCGAATGGCGACGCGGGGTGGGGCGCCTGGTGCATCGAGAGCGGCTGGTCGCAAAGCTGGATCACGGCGGTGCTGGCCCTGCGGCAGTTGCAGACGTCCCTGTGGGACGTGACGAAGGACAGCGCCATCCACCGGCATTTCGACAGGTTGCGTCAGGAGATGCTGCCGGAGGCGTGACGTTGTTCACCTGCGAGCGTAGCGGTTTGCCTTCACTCCAGGAACGCGATGTCTCCCCCGTCCGGACTTTCGATGACGAGAGAAAAGCCGTTCCAGTGCCAGTTGTAGTTGGGGGTGTTTCCCACGACCACCCGGATCGTGTTCAGACCGGCGCGAAATGTCACCGGCACGTTGAATGCCACGAACGGATCGGGCTGCGTCCTGCCGTCGTCCGAGAAGGCAGGGCTCCCGTTCACGTAGAGGCGGATGGGGTCATCGCCGCCCAGCCGGATGAGCGCGCGGCATTCCTTCGGCACGTACACCCGGGTTTCCGCGCACATGCAGATGCCGGACGCCAGGCAGCCGTGAGACGGCACCACGGGCCAGACGTACCGCCGATGCACGTGACAAAGGTCCACGAATCCCTGCTGGGCCTTCTTCCGCCACGACTGCGTCGGGCGTTCGATGCTGCCGGGCCAAGCCTGCGCCATGGGTGGGAATGAAGCGCCGGGCGGGAAATCCGCCAGTCTGCCCAGAGGGAACGGGCCGGTGAGCGTATAGACCAAGTCGCGCGCTGGCGCGCCTGGGCAAGGCTTGTCCTGGTACCAGAACGCCACGGCCTTCGCCGGTTGGCCTGCGAATGACCCCCAGTTGAAAACGAGAGATTCCTGGAAGGGGACGGGCATCTCGAGATGGTACCGGTAGCGGGCCGAGTGGCTGGGGCAGCCGCTGTAGGGTCCTCGGTTCCACACCCGCATATAGGCCATATGAAAGTAGTCCTCGCCGCAGATGCCGTGCAATTGGCCGGCCGAGTCGGCGCCGGCGTCGAACATGATGTTGTCCCCGCCACCGTGGTCATGGCCGGTGTCGAAGATATGCACCCCGACAAAATGCCCGCGCCCGCGCGCCGAGCAGCACTCGAAATCGTCCCGGCCATTCGTATGTTCGCACCGGAACCGGGCGTGGAAGTAGGTCAGGCGCCCGTCATCCGGCACCTCGGTGTCGTATTCCACGCGCACATTGAAACGGTGCTTCTCATCGAAGTTGCCATAGCCGGCGCCCACGAGCATCTGGATGCCGGCCCTGGCTCGGAACGGCATCGGGAAATGGATGACCGCCGTTGAGCCGAGGCGCTCGACGCACGCGTTGTTGAAAGGGCCGACCAGGTATTGGAGCGGGGCGTCAACCTGGAAGGGACCGTCCAGGCGGTCGTCAGCCGGACGTTCACCATCAAAGGCGATGCGCAGCAGGAGGGCGTCGATGGCCTCCCCCGAAATCGCCATCCGCCGGATGACGCCGCCGCCCTCAATCCAGATATCATGAGGCGCTCCCGCGCTCGCGTCGAAGTCCTGGTCGACGACCTGAAGCTGTGGCGGCGTTGCGTGTCGTGGCGGAGCCGGTGGGACATCATAGATGATCGCCGGCTTACCTCCGTTGTCCGATTGTTTGGGCAAGGTCCCGTTTTCCCCGTCGCCCAAGCTGTAGTCGAACTGCCAGTAGGGACCGTCGCCCGTCTCGCCCGCGGGCTCTCCGTCAATGCGCAAGGCGCGCGCGAAGGGGATGGGGAGATAGAGGTTCACGCTGCCATGATCATGGAAGCCGCCCAGGGGAATCGCCTCGCAGCAGATCCGGCTTGCGGCCTCCGCGAGTTCGTGCGCGAATCCCGACAGAACGGGCTGATCCTGGCCGTCAATATAGATGTGGCATTTGACGCGGTTGGCATTGGCATGGGTCGTCCACAGTCGTCTGAGCACGCCGGGGCCTTTGATGTCCAGCAGCGTCTCGCGCCTTGCCCTGGCGCCGCCGGTTCCCGTCGTCTTCCCAGCCCTATAGGTTCTGGGCTCGTACAGGGAAGAAACCTGACTCTGCCGGGCGTATTCAATCGCATTCATTCAGTGGGCTAGCGCTTTGGGGTCAACAAGGTCATCTCAGGCGCTGGGCTTCGTGACGCTCCACACGGTGGCTGAACCCCGCCCAGTCCTGGGGGCTCGCGGGGGACCAGCCGATCTCCGCCAACGCGTACAGGCGCGGGAACGCCCGCGCGTCCATCTCGAGCTGCGGCTGATTCCATAGGGGAGCATGCGGCCCGAGGATGCGCGCCTGCTCCGGTGCGCTCAGGCCCGCAGGCATGGGATCGAGACTGTGCACCGCTTCGAGCGTCGAGTTCAGATCGAAGTACAGGTGGCTGTAAGGCGCAATGATCGCGTCCCGCCCCGCCCGGGCCGCTTCGGCGGCCGGGTTCTCGGGCGTGGCAATTCGCTGCCAGGCATCGTGCCCGCCCTCGTAGTGCCACTGCATGATGACGGCCTTCGCGGGGAACGTGCCGCGCCACGCCAAATCGTCCCAGAGCACCGGCTGACGGCCCTGCGCAGCCACGAAGTCGCACATTCGCGTCATGAGGTGTCGGTAGACCAGGTATTTGTCGCGGCTGCCGAGGCAGTTGGAGAACAGCCGCTTGAGCTCGTCCGTCTCGCCTTGCCGCAGATTCACGCGCTGAACCAGCGCCTGGCACTCCGGGCATTGCGCCCAGGCCAGGCCGAAGTACTCGTCGGCTCCCAGGTGGATGTACGGGCCGGGGAAGACGTCGAGCACTTCGCGCAGGATATTCTCGTAGACGGCCTGTGTGGTGGGGCTGGCGGCGCACGGTTCGGTCCATTTGTACGTTTCGTTCTCGTCCCATGGCGTCGCGCGGTCGCGGCACGGGTTGTTGGAACAGAGCACCTGCTCCCGCAGCGCCCAGGCCGGGATGCCATTGTGCCCGGGCATCTCAATCTCCGGCATGACGACGACATACCGCTCAGCCGCGTACGCCACGAGCTCCCGCAGCTCGGCCTGCGTGTAGACGCCGCGGTTGCGGCTTGCGGGCGTCATGGGCCAGCGCGTCATATCCGTCAGCTCCGGATACTGAAGGATCTCGATGGTCCAGCCGAGGTCGTCCGTGAGATGCAGGTGCAGCCGGTTGAGCTTGTACTGCGCGGCCAGGTCCACGTAGCGCTTGAGGAAGTCGAGCGTGAGGAAGTAGCGCGCCGGGTCAAGCATCAGGCCCCGCCAGCGGAACCGCGGCCAGTCCTCGATGTGAACGACGGGAAGCACGCCGCTCTTCTCGCACTGCCGGGCGAGCTGGGTGAACGTCTGCAAGCCATAGAAGGCGCCGGCCTCGTCGTGCCCCTTGATCACGACCGTGCCGTCGGCCGAGATATCCAGCACATAGCCTTCTTCATGGGCCGAGGCCGCGGGATCCACCGACACGGCGGGCTTGCCGCGTGCAGGCGCGGTTTTCCCGTCGGCCGCAAAGGTCACGACACGTGGCGTTGGGATCAGGGCGATCTCAGAGGTTTTCATGGTTGTTTGGTTTCTCCTTGAACGGTTGGGTTGCCGCGGCTGCCCTCTGGGTGGCCGGTGAGCTGGCGGATTATCCGGCAGGTCTGCGCGATCCGATCCTGCATATTTCCACTGAGCAGGCAGGTGTCCCGGTAGACGAACTCGATGAAGTAGTCCTGGCCGATGTCGAGCGTCTCCTGCAGGTGACTCCTGAGATCGTCTTCCGAGAAGGTCTCGCCGCAAAGCTTCAGGGGAATGGGCTTCCGGCACCAGATGACGTCCTTCCGGCAGGTTGTGGTGAGCTTTCGGAGATCGCACCAGGGCGTGACGCTCACCTTGCGCAACCCCGGCAGGCGCTGGAGCAGGGGCATCAGGTTGTGAACCGGCTCGCAGCAGCCGAACATCAGGAGCTTGAACTTGGCGGCAAGCCGCGCGAAGTGCGGCATGAGGAACTCGTCGAACATGCCGGCCGAGATGCCGGAGGCTTCCTGGGCCTCCAGGTAGCCGTAGCGATCGGTCGACGCCACCTGGAGGCCGGCGGCGACCGCGGTCTCGTCGGAGAACAGGGAACTGCCTGAGCAGTACCCGTGGTTCCCGTCATGGTTCAACGTCAGGAGATTCTGATCCTCCTCCCATTGACCCAGCGCCAGGTTGTCCTCCGCCAGGAACGTGAAAAGCCGGTGCACGGCTTCGGGGTTCATGGCCATTTGCAGGTAAAGTTCCTGCATACCCATCAGGTGGACGGCCTTGTTGGCGATGCCGTCGGAGTACCTCGAGCCGGGACGGCCGACGTCCACGGGCAGGAGCCCCGCAAAGGCTTGCCGGGCCAGGGCCGCACGTCGCTCGGTCTTGTCTCGGTCGAGCGTGAGCGTGCGCTTCCTGAGCTTGCCGAAATCCGCATCGATATCCTTGATGGGGGTGTTGGTCGTGTAGCCCAGCGAGCTTCCGTGGCCGTTGTCGGCGCGCGTCAGCGCGAGTTCGTCGCAAACGGCGGAGAGCGACGCGCACCAGTCGATCACGAACCGGTCGGGAATGATTCGGTCGTCATCGATCGTCTCGTAGGCCACCAACGCCTGCAGGAGCCGGTCTTCCAGAGCCCGGCAGTCTTCATCCTCGCCTTGCAGGGTCGGCATCAGGTCATGGAAGTAGGAGCCGTTGTCCTCGATGTGGAAGGGGAATGTTCGCTGCTCGAGGCGATTGTGAAGCCGCCACTTCTCCCGGCGCTGGGCCATCGTGTTCCCGCAAGCGTATTCCGCATACTTGCCGGCCAGGTTCCTGAGACGGTCTATATCCTTGTTCGTCATGACGGTATCGGCGTGTTGTCTCCCGTTCCCGTCCGTGCCGGCTGCACGCACAAGGCCCGGCCGGCTGGCATCGTCAGCGAGAAGCCCCGCGCTTTCACGGCCACCGTCCGCGCCGGGCCGAGTCCGTCCAGGCCGATCTCGGCGACGGTGAGGGCGTTGACGCGCGGCCAATCGGGCGGCAGCTGCCACCGGCGACGGCCACCGGTCCGGCTGTAGGCCATGAGCTCATGGCCCTGGCGCCAGAGCACTGGCGCGCAGACATCGGTGCCCACGCGAATCGGCCGGCCGCCCAGCGTCTGGGTCAGCTTGCCGGTCGCAACGTCCACCTCGGAGAGCGCCCCCTTGTCGAAGCGCACGGTGTAGCGGTCGCGTGTGACGCGGTGCTCGACGGGGCGCTGGCGGTTCAGGAGATACCACGGCAGCGTGCCCAGGCAGAACGCGTCGTGGAATCCGCTGAGCTGCTCCTTGTCACGGAGCGCGATCCCTTCCGTGGCGCACGTGGCGTCGCCCCAGGCGTCGGGAAAACGGCATCCGGGCTCCGGCTTGTTCGAGAACCACGTCTTGTTGTTGGCCGGATCCACCCGCACATTCCACGATGAACCGCAGCCGCAGACGTTGGATGCGGGGATCCGCAGGCGGCTCACCTCATCAAGGTTGTGGTGCACCACCCACGGCACGGGAACCTCATGATGGTGCCATTCCTTGGTCACATCGACGCCCTTGCTGCGGAAGTACGCGATCATGGCCCGCATGGCCGCTGCATCGTCCTCAACAGTCACGCCATGAAAGGGTGACGCGAGCGGTTGGAACACGTCGATGTGCACCGTGCCGGCTTCCTGGATGGGAAGCAGTTCGAGCAGGGCGTCGATGCGCTCCCGGGCGCGGCCCGAATCCCACTCGCGGCGCTTGCACACGAGGTACGACTGTTGCCCGTCCCAGACGCCGCCCTTCTTGAGGGATCCATCGCTTTGGCGAACCAGCAGGTCCTCCTTGACGTAGGTATCCCAAAGCGGGCTGTCCTCGTAGGCATCGCACATGTTGGTATGGACGCTCACGACGGTGTTGAGTTTCCTGGCTTCGCTGACGACCCAGCGGAAGCTGTCGCGCGCGGTCGCGTCGGTGGCGCGCTTCCAACTCGGACTCACGTCGTGCCAGGCGGGATACTTGGAGTCGTGGCCCTCGTACTGCCACCCCACGAGGTAGCAGATGGTGGGCATGCCGCGGGACAGATTCTGGATCCTGCGAAGCGTCGCGACGACTTCGTCGGGCATGAGCTCCGCTTGCGGGCTCGTCTTCTTCTTGAGGAAGAGTTTGCCGGTGAGCGTCTGATGGTAGGCATGGCGGAACTTGCTCATGATGACCGCGTTTCTCCCAGCTGCGTGTCACGTTCTCCCGCTCGTCACATCAGGCAGGCCAAGGGGTTGCCGGAGTCTCGCCGGCCGCTGGCCCAGCCGAAAGCCAGAGCAACGGGCGAAAGGACTCCAAAGACGGTTTGATTCGCGGCGAGCCGCCATTTATTGTCATACATAGTCCACAATATATCCTGCATGTCAACCCCGTCGGGCGATTCTCGAGACCATCCCGGTTTTGAGCCCGGGCTACTGTGAATTGTTGTGGATGTCCGTGGAATGCCGAGTGGGAGGTGAACAGGCCTCGCGGCGACACGCTGCGGCCGGCACGCCATTGAGCACCGACTTGCATCACTCGCTGAAATGGAGTAGGGCTTCACGGGGGGGCGTGGCCAAGGTGGGGACAACGAAAGGATTCGCCAATGACGAAGATTGAGGGCGTGTGCAAAGAAGTGCTGGAGAAGACCGAGTGGGTGGCCATTGCCACGGCCGGCACGGATGGACCGCATGTCGTGGCCACCTGGGGCGACTACGTGCGTGCGCTCGGGATCGGAGATAATCAGTTGCTGATCCCGATGGGCTACATGAGCAAGACCGAGCAGAACGTGAAGCATGACAATCGTGTCGAATTGCTCGCGGGCACGCGGCAGGTTGCAGGCGCGCATGGCCCCGGCAAGGGCTGTTCGATTGCAGGCAAGGCGCACGTGCAGACCTCGGGCGCCACGTTCGACGCCGTTAAAGCCAAATTCCCCTGGGCGCGCGCGGCGCTGGTGGTGAAGGTCGACAAGGTCGAGCCCCAGCTTTGAGGCACGCGTTATCGTCGACACGCCGGGAACACTGGAAACGACGATACCGACAGGCGGCTGGCGCCGGGGAATCCGGCCGTCTCTGACAGGGGAGGTCCTATGATCCAACGCTATGGAATGGTTCTGGGGTTGAAGCAGGCAAAGGTCGCGCGCTACCGGCGCCTGCACGCGGCGGTGTGGCCGAGTGTGCTGAAGATGATCAAGCAGTGCCACATCCGTAACTACTCCATCTACCTGCGTCGCCTGCCAGACGGAAAGCATTACCTGTTCAGTTATTTCGAATACACCGGCAAAGACTTCGCCGCCGACATGGCCCGCATGGCCGCCGACCCAACGACACAGAAATGGTGGGCCGAGTGCATGCCCTGCCAAACCCCGCTGCCCGATCGTGCCAAGGGGGAATGGTGGGCGGGGATGGAAGAGGTGTTTCATCAGCCATGAGTGAGCGTCCACGGCGACGTGAACACGTCACGCGCCGCCTGCCAGCACGCGACCGACGACATGTCGTTCGCCAGCTGGCTGCCGTGCCCGTGACCGCCCTCCGGTCCGCCCAAGGCCATGCGGTGGCCGCCGGATTTCCGCGGCAGGGATCAGCCCCGGATCTTCGGTCTCGACGACTGGTACCGGCGTCGACATAGTGAATAACCGCAAGTGATTGGGGCGTCCGCACAATGAGGTAGACCATGGATGTGGCCGTGTTGGGGTTGGGTGAAATGGGGGGGACCCACGTGGGCGCGATGAGGGCCTCGCCGCACGTGGGCGCGATTTATGGCTACGAACCGGACGCGGCCCGCGCCGCCGCGCGGGGCAAGGAACTCGGCGTTCAGGCGACGAACGACCTGGCCGCGCTCCTGCGCAATCCCGCGATCAAGCTCGTCAGCATCGCCTCGATCAACGCCGTACACGCCGCACAGGCCATTGAGGCGCTACGCGCGGGCAAGGCCGTCATGTGCGAGAAGCCGATGGCGGAGAGCCTCGCCGACGCCCGGCGGATGGTCGAGGCGCAGCGCGAAACCGGCGGCTTCCTGCAGATCGGTTTCGAGTTGCGCTACTCGCGGATCTACACGCTGGCAAAGGAATGGATCGATCGCGGGCTGATTGGCACGGTGGTGAACAGCCATTGCCGCTACTACTGCAGCGAGTTCCACTCCAAGAACACCTGGCGCAGCAACAGCCCCGGAACGCTGATCGGGGAGAAGCTCTCCCATTACATCGACCTGCAGCGCTGGTTTACGGGCAGCGAGGTCGAGGACGTGTTCTCGATGCACGCGCCGAATGTCGTGCCGTATTTCAACCACCCCGACAACCACCAGATCAACATGCGCTTCACGTGCGGGGCCAT
Source organism: Lentisphaerota bacterium (assembly GCA_021413965.1). Classification (GTDB taxonomy): domain Bacteria; phylum Verrucomicrobiota; class Kiritimatiellia; order UBA8416; family JAIOPI01; genus JAIOPI01. Next base: position 171,063 of record JAIOPI010000014.1, read on the forward strand.
CGCGGATCTGAACTTCAGCATGTACGTCGCGGAATCTGACCACCGCGATCCGCTGCTGGAGATGCTGGAAAAGCAGGCGGATGACGGCCACTGCCTGCAGTACCACATCTTCGGGACCAAGGGCGCCATCGAGACGGATGTCTTCCGCCGCCGCATCCGGCGCTGGGCATTCACGGACAGCCCGGAACGCCTGGTGAGCAAGCTGGCGGAGACGGTCCGGTACACGCCGGCCGACGACAACGCCTGGATTCACAACACGCATGGCCAGAACCTGCGGATCATTGAGCTGGTCGCCAAGGGCCTGCCGCCGGAAACGCCGGCCAGCGATTCGTTCGAGACCATGAAGGCCGGCTTTGCCGCCGAGGTCTCGGAGCGGGAGCGGCGCATCGTCAGGATGAGCGAACTGGCCACGGCATGAAGCGGCTGCGCTACATCTTCCCGGAGATGACCGACTTCCGGGAAGCGCGGCCGGGGCTCTGCTGGGAGCACATGTACGGCTGGCTGGACGGGTACGGACTGCTCTTCGATCCCGTGGTGTTCGCGCGGACGCAGACGATTCCGGAATGGGAAAATGGGTGGCGCCATCGGGCAGCCCCCGGGGATTTCATCATCGCGCCCTGCGCGCAGGCGTCGGCGGCCGTTGGGGACCTGACGCTCCCCGGGGTCTACGTCCGGCCCTCCGGGATTCCGGGCATAGGCCAGCGCGACCGGCGGTCCGAAAAGGACGTCCTCACGACGCCGGCCGGTCCCATTTCCTATCCGGTCGACTACCTCTACGATACTTATGCGGGGCCGGGCGGACGCTGGATGCTGGGGGAACGGCCCGCCGTGCGGACCGTGGGCCGCGCCGTGGCGGTCGCCGTGGAGTTCTTCGCCATGGTGGGGGCTTACCGGTCGGAGATCCCCGAGGATGTCTACCTGCTGGGCGCCGAGATGCTTGGCGACTTGCTGGGCGAGTGCGGCGTGGCGCGCCCGGCGAAGGGCGGCACGGCGGATCGCGAGCGGCGGCTCGATTTCCAGGCATACGGACTGAACCGGTTGCTGATGCAGTGGTTCCTGGAACTCAAAGGCCGGAGCCGGACTGACGTTGCCGCGGCGGACGAGGCGTTTTTGAAGGCCATGGCGGCCTGCCGGGCCGGGCGCAACGGCGAGGCCCGCCGCGAGTTGGGGCAGGCGTTTGCCCGGCTGGCGGAACTCCGGCAGTCGCTCTCTCCGATGGACGTCGCCTTTCTGGAATATCCGCATCTCGGGATCCTGTTCGAGGACAAGGGTTTCTTCGAACTCGAATGGCCCAGCGGGACGCGGGACATGCTGCTGTCGTATGTGGAACAGGTCGAGCGGCGTGGCTACAAGGTGAGCCTGGAGGCGGGCGCCTCCTGCTGGGAGAATCTGGTTGAACGGTACCCGCGGCTCGGCGCGACGCTCGCGGCGCTCTGGCGGGACGGCAAGATCGAGCTCACCAACGGGACCTACACACTGCCCTACGCGCTGCTCTCGCCGCTCGCCCTGCAGTACCGGCAGTTCGAAAAGGGCGTCGAGACGTTTGAGCAGGTCTTCGGGAAGCGGCCGGAGGTGTATCAGTGTCAGGAGAACTCGTTTACGGCCCAGATGCCCGAACTCCTGCGGCACTTCGGTTACCGGCGCGCGCTGCACATTGTGCAGAACCGCGGGGAAGCGCCGGCGGAGGACACGGGCTTCATCACCTGGACGAGCCCGGCCGGTCACGGCCTGCGCGCCATGACCACGAGGCATCCCGCGCTGGCGCGGAAGGGCTGCAACTACTTCCTGGACCTGCCGCTCGTTCATGATGAGTACGGCGCGAAAGAGACCAGCCTGAACTACGTGAATTTTCAGGACATCGGGTATGTGCCATTTCGTGTCCACATGATCCGGGCGCATCACTACGCGCCGGTGTGGGGGCGGTTTGCGCTCGACCGGGAGCGCTTTCGCGAGCTGGAAGGGGCCGACGCGCCGGTGCGCACGTACCAGGCGGATGCCTACAAGCTGTCCGCGAAGTTCTTCTATCCAAGCGTGACCAATGTCAATCCGTTCAGCCACGGCGAGCAGATCTACGCGCTGTCTGGCTGGCTGAGGCAGCTCCGCCTGGCGGGGCCGGCGGGCGCGTCGCGGCTGGAATTCCGGGGTGCGCTGGACCGCGCGCTGGATGCGTTGTGCCTGATGGAAGCACACGACTGCTCCTACTGCCAGGGGCAGTACCGCGGCGAGTTCTACGCCCGGAACAGCCGCCAGATCTCGCCCTTTGCCCGCGATCCCCTCACGCGCCAGGTGGCGCAGTTGGCGGCGACCGCCGGGCGGGAGCTGCAGCAGGCGGCGGCGCTGCTGCGCGGACGCCGGCGCACCTCGACGCTGTTCAATGCGTCCGAGGTCTCGTTGGCCTTTGCGCGGGTGCGTGAACCGGAGGATGCGGCGGCTGCCGGGCTGGTGCGGCGTGGGCCGGCCTGCTATGCGCTGGGGCCATTTCCCGCGTTCGCTGCGCGTTCGCCGCGCGTGCGACGGGGGCCCGCCGGGACGTGCCGGCTGCCCTGCGTGATCGGCCGGTGGCGCATCGCCGTTGGCCGTCAGGGCCAGCTCGTTCTGGCCCGCGCAGGCCAGTCGGTCACGTGCCGTCCCCTCGACCGGACGCTGGGGTATTTCGCAAAGGTTTCGGCGACGCTGGAGCGGCAGGGGGGCATGGTGTTCCTCACGGTGCGGTACCAGCGCGAGGACGCGCAGCTTCAAGCGGCGGTGCTCGACGTGGTGTTTGCGGAGGACGGCGATTACGCGGAGATCAACGTCACCTATGCGCCCCGCACCAATTTCGAAATCGTGCGCAAGTGGGACGACTGCCTGGCGCTGGAATGGCAGGTGGGCGCGGGGCTGGACAAGGTCTGGCGCTTCAACCCGAATGTGCGTTCCCTGACGCACGAGGACCGCACGGTGAGCCCGTACTACCTCGGCGTGGACACGGCGGACGGCGGGAGCCTCAGCCTGATGAACGCGGGCGCGATGCTGTATGAGCTTGAGCGGGAGCGCGGGGTGATTCGCTGGTTGTTTCATGTTCAGGGGGAGAGCGTCTTCACGCGGCGCATGGGCGTGGTGTTCGGGCGCAGCGAGGTTTTCCAGCTCGCGCGGGCCTGGAACCAGGGGCTGCTGACGTTGAATCCCGGGGTGCTTCCGCTGCTGGCGCGCACGGACTGGCGGGGGGTGAGCGTCGAGGACTGGGTGGCGCCGGACACGCTGCTCGTGTCCAACCTCGGGGACGGCGTTCGCAGGCTCACGACTCCCCGCCGCGCCTACCGCAAGGCCGTCAACCTGCTCGGCCAGCGAGTGGGGCGTGGCGACCAGGTCATCCTCAAGCCGATGGAACTGGCGTTGTTGAAACTTTAGTAGATTTGGAGGAGCATCCCCTGCGCGCTGCCCAGGGAGCGCACGGTGATGGAGCCGCTGCCGCGGATGTACGCGGGCAGTTTCTTGGCATCGTACGTGCCGCGCAGCAGTGGCACGCCGCCTGCCTCCATGTCGTAAACCGTTTCGTTGATGCCGTTGGTGAGGAAGACGGTGCCGCCGGGGAGGAGCGTCAGGGACGCGTCGACCGGGATGCACTGGGGCTGGGCGACCGCGAGCATGGCGTTGGGGCCCACGCGGATGTCGAGGCAGTCGGCGCCGAGGGCGCCTGTCGTCTCGAGCCAGACGGTGCCGCCGTCCCGAGCCTGGAGCGCGCCGCGGATCGCGCCGGCGGCGCGCACGCGCAGCACCGCCCCCGTGCCCATGACGGTGACGGGGCCCGTGCCGAGGCTGGCGCCCTCCGTGACCACCACATCATTGGTGGTGTCGCGGGTTGAATTCACGATGACCGTGCCGGACCCGTATGTGTTGTTGGTTCCCCGCACGAGCAGCGTGGTTTCGTAACCGCCGATTTCGAGCGTGAGGGGGAAGGCGCCGGTGTGGGCCGGGTCGGGGTCATCGGTGATGGAGCCGTCGAGATACATCGTGCTTTCACTGTCGAACGCGGCCAGCCCGCGCGCGGCGGGCGAGTTCGTGTCCTGGCTCAGGACGAGCGGGCCCGTGACGTGATGGACGCGCGCCACCGCGCTGGTCTGGCCGACCGCCAGGCGCCCCGCCAACTCGAGTCCGCCGGTCCAGTCGTTCTGCCCATGGACCCCGTGCAGCGCGCTCGACGCCTCCACCCGCAGCGCATTCGTGCAGGTCTGTGACCGCGGGGTTTCATCCTCGGGCAGCTGCCGCCGGAACGTCCCGCCGCGCAGGATGATCGGCCCGTCGCTGAAGTGGTCGCGGGCGAGTTCGCGGTCGGTCAGGGAGCCACCGGCCAGGGTCACGGTGCCGTGGGTGACGGCGCCGCCTTCGAACTCGTAACTGCCGGCGATGACGGTCATGGCGCCGGCGAGCACATCCGCGGGGGCGGCATTCGTCCACATTCCGGCCGCGCCGTTCCACGCGGCGGTGCCGATGTAGAGGCGCCCGGTGGCTGCCGCATTGAAGATCACCGCGTCGCGCGGGTAGAACCGATCGCCGCCGAACCAGTTCGTGTGCGCGCTGTTCCAGTTCATGGAGCCGGCGCTGTTATCCCACAGGAGGGTCACGGCGGGCGCATCGGCCAGGTTGACCGTCGCCAGGTCGGGGGACCCGACGCGGTACGGGCCGGGTTGGAGCGTGAGCACCACCGTTTCCGGTGATTCCTCGGCGTCGTCGCGGATGGGGGTGACGATCACGTCGGTGCTGGCGACCCCGGCGGGGATGGTCATGGCGCCGGGCAATGCGACGTAGTCGAGCCCGGCCTGCGCGCTGCCGCTCACGGCATAGGTCACTGACAGGGGCCCATTCGTGGTGCCCGCGGGTCTGGAGATGCGGAACGTGCCGGCATTGGGCGGGCGCTCGCCGGCCTCGGTGTCGACGGCCACCACGGTGACGGCGCCCGGCGTCAGGGTTTGCACCGTGTCGGCCCACTGGCTCCCGAACGCGTTCGTCGCGGCATAGCGGTAGAAATAGACGCGCTCCGCCAGCCCCGTGGCGGTGAACGCGAAGGGGCCGGGCAGTTGGGGGGCGGGCCAGCGGGCCACCGCGTCCCAGGCGCCGGGATCGTCACCGCCGTCCTCGTCGCCCCAGTAGACCTCGACCGCCGTGGCGGCAAAACCGGTGGAGCTCAGCGCACCGCAGAGGTCGGCGGTGCTCGCGGTGATGTTCGTCGCCGGGAGCGTGGCGGCCTTGGGCAGATCGCTCTCCACGAGGATGTCATCCACGTAGGCCTGCCCGCTGCCCATCCACTCGATGCTCGCCAGGGCGGCATTGGTCTGGACCATGCGAAACCAGGTCCCGGGATGCGTGCCCCCGGGGCCGGACCAGCCCGCCGCATCGCTCACGGGCGGGCCGCCGTCGAAAGCGATCTGGAAGTAGTGATTCGCGTAGTCATTCAGGAAGGTGACGCGGCACCACTGGCCGCTGCTGACGGTCGGCGCGCTGCTCAGCGCCAGCCAGGCGTTCGTGCCGGCCTCGGCATCGCGGTGGAAGATCGTGGGCATGCCGCCGTTGGCAAAGGTCACGGCGCACTGCAGCGAGGGATCGTCCGGGAGCGGTTCCAGGCGCGGCCAGGCCTGCAGGAGCATGTCGGTGCGCACGAGCCGTCCCGCCGGGCTGGCTGTGGCCAGGGAGACGGGGCCTTGGATGGAGAGGACCTTTGCATGATTCGTGGCGAGTGGCGCCGCGGCCCCGGCCAGGTAATCGGCCAAGCCCGTGATCGCGGCGGCGTTGGTGGACACGATGGCCTCGGCCTCGTCCAGAGGCGACCAGTCGGCGAGCCCGCTGATGGCGAAACCTGCCGGCAGGTCCTCGAACGACTCGGTGTGCGGTACGGCGGCCTGCGCGTGCGGCAGCAGCAGCGCCACGGCGGCCGTCATGAACCAGCTTCGGCTTGCTCTCATGATTCTTCGTTCTCCACCACCGGTGCCGGCAGCCTGTTGTCAACGGCTGCTCCCGTGCTACGCGACGCGCACGGTGGGTTCGATCTGGACCGGAGCCACCGGCTCGCCCTGCCACTGCCGACGGAGCTGTCCCACCAGCGCCTCCGCAATCGCCGCCGTGGGGTATGCCACCAGCGTCACCGGCATCGGGCAGAAAATGGCGACGTCGGTATTGCTGTGCAGCACCAGCCGCAGGTCCCGCCCTGCCTGCACTCCGAGTTCCAGCATGGCCGTGATCGTTCCAGTCGCCATGACGTCGTTGGCCACGATGAGGCCGTCGGGCCGCTCGCGTTGCGCCCAGATGGCGCGGAACGCGTCGTAGCCGTGACGGTGGTGGTCCGCCACGATGTCCGCCGTGGTGCGCCCGGTCGCGGCTGTCAGGCGCGGGTGGCGGACCCAGGCGTCGCGCCACCGCAGGTCCAGGCGCGCGCTCTCGATGAGAAAGTCCTCGACGTCGCGCGCGGCGGCGGGACGCCCGTCGGGCGCCACGGCGGCGGGGTGGCTGACGCCGATCAGACCGGCGGTGCGGCAGCCCTGCCTCTGGAGGGCCTCGAGGGCGAGGCGGTAGAACGCGCACGGGTCCAGCGTGACGGACTCCGGCAGGCTGGCCTCGGTGAAGGCGGCAAGGGGGATCGGCAGCTTGCGCAGCCATGGCAGGTGTGCGGCATCGGTGTAGGGCAGAATCACCCCCTGGACCGTCCGGGCTGCGGCGGCCTGTGCCAGTGGCTCCCACGGGGTCTGTTGCTCCCGCGGCGGACGCCCGTCCACCCAGATATCGACCTCGCCCCCCTCTCGCCGCAGGCACTCCGTGAGGCGGTGGTGCAGGGCCGGCTGGAAGCCGAACGACGGGCGGGTAAGGGCGTCGTCCGGGTAGTAGATGGCCACGCGCGTGCAGACGGGAGCAGGCTTGCGCACGTACGTGCCTTTGCGGGGGGCGCGCCAGAGCAGTCCCTCCTTCATGAGTTGGGCCATCGCCTGCTGCACGGTGCCAGGGTTTGCGTGCCACTGCGCGGCGAGCACCTGCGTGCTGGGCAGCCGCGCGTGCTCCGGGAGTTGGCCGCTGAGAATCAGGCCACGCACGTGGTCCGCGATTTGCCGGCGCAGGCTGACCGCGCGTTGCACGTTGAACGTTGAAAGTGATGGTTGCATGGGTCCTGTCACTTGAAGCCGACAATGGTGCCGCGCGGCGGGGGGATCAGGGTGATGGCGCTGTTGCTGCCGGTGCCGTAGTCCACCGCGTAGCTTGCGTACGTCACGGGCAGGCCCGTCACGGTCGCGAACGTGCCCGTGAGGGTTCCCGTGTACCTGGCAATCGTGTACTCGGTCCGTCCCACCGCGCCACCGGTCACGGTGAGCGTGCCGGCGGAGATGTCGAAGTCACCGTTCACGACGAGCGTATCGTTGGTGGTCCCGCTCAGCTCCACGGCCAGCGTCCCCCCGCCAGAGAACGTGGCGGCGCCCACGGAGAGCGTGCCGATGCCATGCCCGGGTCGCACCGTGCCAGCCACGGTCATGGGCCCGCTGACCGTGCCCAAGCCCGTCAGGGTCTGCGCGGCGCCGAGCGTGAAGGTGCCCGCGAGTCCCGACACATCCAGCGTGGCGTTCGTCTCCCACACGTCAACCAGCGGGGATTGCGTGATGGTCGCGGACCCGGCGAGCGCCAGCGTGCCGGCGCGGATGGTCGTGTTGCTGCTGTACGTATGGGCCGCGCCGGTGAACGTGACCGTGGCGTTGGTGGCGTCGACCGCCAGCAGCAGGCGCCTGGCGGCGGTGCCGGCGTCCGTCAGCGTGCCGTCGAAGCTGCCGGCCCCGGTGAGGGTGAGCGTGGCGGCGTTGCCGGAGTTCGTGACGATGCCCTTGCTGGCGCCCGCGCCGCCGCTGAGGCCGGCCAGGGCCTGGTTGCAGCCGTTGAGGTCGAGGATGGGCGGGTAGGTGAGGCTGGTTCCGTTCAGCGTCAAGCGCGTGGCCGCCGGCAGGCGGTCCGAGCCGTTGGTGAGTCGCAGCGGCCCGGCATTGATGGTCGTCGAGCCGCTGTAGGTGCTGGCGCCGCCCAGCACCCAGCCCGCGGTCGAACTGTAGATGCCGAGGTTGTTGGTGTTGACCGTTCCGAGCCCGTCGAAGACGACACTGCCGCCGACGTCGGCGCTGAAATCGGCGATCGGGCCGAGGATGGTGAACATGCCGTAGCGGCAGCCGAGGATCGCCTGCCCCGCCACGCCGATTCCGCGGTTGGCGTGCAGCCGGTTATGCTGCCCGCTGACCAGCGCCGCGTTGTTCATGATCACCACGCTGTTGCCCGTGACGCTGGAAGGCACCAGGCCCAGCTGGCTGCCGCTGCCGGCGACCTCGGTCACCGGTTCCTCCATGTCGACCGACCCCTCGCTGATGGTCGTGCGACCGCTGTAGGTGTTGTTCTTCGGGCCATACAGGATGAGCACGCCGCCGTTGAGCTTCGTGAGGTTGACCGTCCCGCCCGCGTTGTCCGTGAAGTGGGTGGACCAGACGTAGCAGGAGTTGCCGGAGGAGTGCGGGCTGTAGATCATCAGCTCCCCGCCGACGCCGGGCGTGCCGGCCGTGATGGTGGCGAATCCGCCGCCGCCGTCGTAGCCGGCGGTGCTGCCCCCGTTGAGCTCCGCGCCGCCGTTGTTCCGCCACAGGGATAGCAGGCCGGAGCTGATGGTGATCTGGCTGTTGTTGAGGCGCACGGCGTTGCCGCTCGCGCCGGCGAACAGCGCGTTGATGGTGTAGCTGTTCGAGACCGACAGGATCGACGGGTTGGTGTTGAACCGCACGTTGTCGCCATTCACCCATGTCGTGGACGTGCTGCCCAGCGGGTTCCAGTTGGCGGGGCGCACGTTGCCCGCGGCGGTGAGCCCCAGGAATCCCGAATGCGTGTAGATCGAGTCATTGTAGTAGAAGTCGCCGTTCCCGCCCGCGCGCAGGTACGGGATGATCGACGTGCCGCTCGACCCGCTGATCGCCGTTCCCGACGCGCCCTGCGCCGCGCTGATCGTGATGCGATAGGTGGTGTCATCCCACGCCGTCAGCGCCGGGTTATTGATGAGCAAGGCGGCGCCGAGATCGTGTGTCAGGCTGCCGACCGTCAGGGATTTGTGGTTGCCGAGGTTCTGGTAGTAGAACTGTATCTTGCCCACCGCCGACGGGCTGTACCCCATGGCGTTGCGCAGCTCGGCCATGGTTTCGCTGTACGCGAACGCGGCGTAATTCACGGTTTGAAAGACGTAGCTGCCGCCGCCGTCCAGGCGGTACGTGGCGGCGGGGTTCACGCGGCCGGCCGTCATGGCGGCGAGGTCGCTGTTCAGGTCATAGATCAGGAACTGCGCACGATTGCTGATGACGACGCTGGTGAGATTCGGCAGGCGTCCAAAGTCCGACACCCAGAATTGGCCTTCCGCGACGGTGAGCGTGCCGCTGAGGGTGCTGGCGTCCGCCCCGGCGCTGGTCTTGGCGCTGAGCTCGAGGCCGGACTGGCCCCGTTTCATGAGTCCCTGGGTGCCGGCCAGAACGATCCTGGTCAGGACCGTTCCCCCCGTGCCGTCCACCGTGATGGTGGGCGTCCCCGCCGTCGTGGCCAGGGTCAGGGTCCGGTTGGCGCTGAAGTTCCAGCCATAGAGGTAGCGGCCCTGTCCCGTGTCGTTGGTGAAGACCAGGTGGCCGATCTGCCGGTTGTCGCGCAGCGTGACGGTGATCCCGCTGGGCAGCGGGCGGAAGTCCGCCGTGTGGTCCGCCGCGTCGGGTGGCGCCACCCCGCCCTGCCAGTTGCCGGCCGTATCCCAGAACCCGCCCCCGGCATTGGCCCACGTGTACGTCGCCGCGCCGGCCCGCGCAACGCTCAGGAACAGCACGCCCAGCATCACCCGCCCGATCGCGTTCGTTTTCATATCTGCCCACCCCTCGTTGCCTGCAGGATGAGATCCCATCCGCCGGCCCTGTGTTCGTCCGACGTCAGCACTCGCGCAGCGTCGGCTTCAAGAACACCTTCTCCACCGGTTCACCCCGCCACTGTCGCTGCAACTGCGCCACCAAGGCCTCCGCCAGCGCGGCCGTGTCGTAGTCGACGAACAGGGCCGGCATCGGGCAGAAGAGATTGACGCCGCGGTTGCGCTGCAGCACGAGGCGCACGTCGCGGCCGCCGCGCACGCCGCGCTCCAGCATGGCGGCGATGACGCCGGCGGCTGCCACATCATTGTCCACGATGAGGCCATCGGGGCGGGTGGCGTGGCGCCAGATCGCGTGGAAGGCGTCGTAGCCAAACCGCATCTGGGCGGCGACCGCGTCGGTGCGCGCCAGGTGTGCGAAACGCCCCGCCGCCGGGTGTTGGATCCAGGCGCGGCGCCAGGCGACCCCCGTCCGGCGGCACGCCTTCCGGCAGTCGTCGACCGCCTGGCCCCATTCGTGCCGCGACCCGTCGGGTGTGGCCTCGTCTGGATTCATCAGGCTGATGAGACCGATTGCACGGCAGCGTGGGCGGCTGAGGGCTTGCAGGGCGAGCGCGAAGAAGGCCCGCGCGTCATGGGCCACGGCATTCGGGAGCCGGGCGCTGGTGCAGTAGGCCGCCGGCACCCCGAGGCGGCTCGTCCAGACCATGTGTGGCCAGTCGGTGTAGGGGAGGATGAGTCCTTGCAGGCGGTGGGCCGCCACGGCCTGGGCCAGGGCCGGCCAGGTCTCGGCCTGCTGTTCCGCCGGCCGCGCGTCCATCCAGATGTCGGCGTCCGACCCCGCGTGTTGCAGCGCCGCTCGGATATGACCGTGCAGGGCGGGGATGTAGCCGTACGAGGCGGGCAACATGGCGTCTTCCGGATAGTAGACGGCGACGCGTGTGCGCACCGGCCCGCGCGGGCGCACGAACGTGCCCTTGCGCGGTGTGCGTGAGATCAGGCCCTCGTCGACGAGCCGCGCCATGGCGCGTTGCACGGCGTCCACACTGGCGTGCCACGCGGCCGCCAGCACGGGGGTGGGCGGGAGCCGCATGTCCGGGGGTAACCGGCCGCGCAGCACGAGCTCGCGCAGATGGGTGGCGATCTGCCGGGCGGCGTCGCCGGTTTCCTGAACCCGAAATTGCAGGAGCGTATTCATGCTAATTACTTATAGGATAATATAAACAGAATATTATGTCAAGTGGTGGCGGGACGCCTCGCCCCACCCGGCTTGAGCGGCGTTGTCGATTGCATCCGAGGTGGGCGAGGCGTCCCTAGCGCGCGGCGAGCCAGGCGAGGAGGTCGCGCAGGGCCTCGGGCCAGCCGGGATCGGCCAGGCAGCCCGGCGGCCCGTTCGTGGAGCCGCCGTAGGGCGCGGCGAGGAGGCAAGCCACCCGCCCGCCGCCCGGGAGGTCGCCCGTCACCAGGAGCGGCTGCCCGCCCACGCGGAGCGCCACGCGGCCCTGCGGTTTCACTGTGACCTCGTGCAGGTAGTAGTGGTCGGGAGGCAGGCGGTCCCACGCCACGCCCCGCAGCGTGGCGGGGGGATTCGCGGGGCGGACGGACTCGAGATCCGTGCGGGTGACGTCGAAGGTGTTGGTGGACACGGTCACCGGCAGAAGGTCCTCGAGGCCGGAGGCGCGGAGCCCGCCGGAGGCGTAGGCGCTCTGGCCGCCGAGCAGGAGCAGGCTGCCGCCGTGCGTGAGGTAGTCGCGCAGGATCATGAGCCCGAGGCGGCCGAGGCTGGCGAGGTTGGCGTTGGCCACGACGATGACGTCCTGGCGCATCAGCGCCTCGTAGTCAAAGGGGAAGTCGGTGGTACGAGGTCCTTCCATGTTGAAGCTGTACCCGCCCGTGCGCACGGTGGCGCCGAAGCGTGTGAGGGCCTCGTCGAGACCGAAGGCCTCGTGGTGCAGGCCGCGGAGCACGAAGACCTCGGGCTGCGGCTGGCGGACGCGAACGATCGTGTCCGGCCGCATCAGGACCTGGTGCTTCTCCGGCTGGGGGATTTGGAAGAGCGGGGTGCTCAGGTCCTGTTTGACGTTGGCGCCGTAGCCATAGCGGCCGGGATAGAAGTGGAGGTACGTTTCGGCGAAGGCATCGCCGCCGGTCTCTCCGGCGACGGTCACGAAGATGGCGAGGGGATCGTCGGACGGGGTGGTCCCGCCCTGTTCGGCACGCCGTGTCGGGTCGTGGGCGGGAGCGCCGCCGGCGCCGTCCAGCGCCCCGATGGCGATGGCGGGAAACGTCACCTCGCGGTGATCGGCAGCGCCGACGACGCGGGCCGTCACCGCGACGTTCGTCACGGGGGTGCCGGTGGCCTGGAGCGTGTGCAGGAGCGCCAGGGTGTTGCCGTCGCGGGTGGCGGTGACGGCCGCGAGCACATGCGTGGAGGCATGGTCGAGGGCGAGCACGCCGGTGACGGGCAGCACGGTGACGTCGGTTTCCCAGGCGCGGCCGGCGGGCACGGGGATCTTGTCGTACATCCACTCTAGGGACGTGTTGCCGCCGCACGCGTAGAGCATGTCCGTGTCGTTGTAGTCGAAGAGGAACGCCAGTCCCTCACGCTTGGCGGTGTCGACCGTGGCGCACCAGCCGGCGGTGGGGTCGCGCACGAAGTCGTTGCGGTCGCCTTCGCCGGTGTTGGCGGTGATGATGGTGCCGCGTGCGCTGGGGCGGTAGCTGACGTCCGCGGTGAAGTCGTAGTCGCCGCCGGCCCAGAAGACGTGCTGCACCCAGTAGGACTGGAGCCGGGTGGCGCCCGTGGCATTGCGCACGGCGATATGCGCGTGGAGCGCCGGGTTGTCGCCGCGCAGGGCATAGGTTTTTTCGATGACGAGGCCGTTGAGCATGGGCTGGCGCGCGCTGCCCCACTCGCCGCGCACCGTGCGCGTGACGCGGACCACGGCGTCGTCCGGCCCGGTCGCGACGATGGTCGCCGTGTAGGGTGCGTCGAGCAGTTCGCCCGGCCAGATCTGGCCCCAGAAGTGGTCGAGGAAGAGTCCGACGCGCGGGCGATCGTGCGGCACGGCGTCGCGCCCGCTGGCCTTGATGATGTAGCTCACGATGGCGCCGCCGCGGGCGGGGTCCACGACCAGGCGCACGGCGGCGTTTTCCATGACAATCGCGTCGCCGGCGTTTTCGGCGACGGCCGTGGCGCCGCGGGCGGAGACGGCCGACGTGGCGAGCAGCGCGCACGCCAGGGCGGCCAGCGGTCGCGCAATGGGCGTTCGCGGGCGGGCCGTGCTATTCAAAGCGTATCACCACGGTTTTCCAGCACAGGATTTGCGGCACCACGACCGCGACGCGTCCGTCCGTGCGGTCGAGTTCCAACGGCACGGCCTGGGTGCGCGGTGGCGCGTCAGTCGTCCAGGCCTCCGCCGCCAGAGCCCAGGCGCCTGTTGGGCGCTTGCCCGGGGGGACGGCGACCGTCACGCTGGCGTCGCGCACCGGTTCAGCCATGCGGCTCGTGGGGTCGCGCTCCACCTCGCGTTGCAGGGGGGGATTGATCAGGTGCACGATCCAGTCCTCGCGCGGGCCGTCGCGCAAGCGGCCGACGGTGCGTGTCCACCAGAGCGGCGCGGACGCGTTGACCTGCACGGCGGACTCGGGCGCGTCCACGCGGCGGATGGCGGGGTCGAAGAGGAAGCGGCCGAAGCGCACGCTGAACTGGGCGACGTTGCCGAAGGGCGTGCGCGAATTGTAGAAGGGGATTTGCGGGTGGCCCTTGCCGGCGAGGCGGAAGACGGTCTCGTAGAGCCCATCGACGGGGTACTTGCCGCCGGTGCGGGTGAAGGCGAAGGGGTGATAGTGGCCGCCGAGGCTGGTGATGTGTTCGCCCTGGTCCGCCATGACGGCGTAGTAGGCGTCCCAGAAGTGGTAGGGGCTGTGCGCGGCGTTGTAGCCGCAGGCCGCCTCGTCCATGAGCCAGCCGCCATCGCGCGCGAGCTCGGCGGTCTGGAGCGGGAAGCGGCGGGCGTCGTCGCGCTGGCCGAAGTTGCTGCCGATCACGTAGGCTGGGTGCCGGGCGCGCACGCGGGACTTCAGGCGCTGGAGGTTGCGGACGGTGAGGGACTCGACGTCGGCGGGGGTCGCGGCCTGCGGCTGGCCGGCGAAGTCGAGGGACGGGGCGAAGGTGCCCCAGAGGGTGCCGGGGTTGAGGTGGCCGCAGTCCCAGCGCAGCCCATCCCAGCCGAACATGTCGGCGGAGGCGGCCACCTGGTCCGCGCAGAAGTCGACGACGTCGAGGCGCGCGTAGTTCGGGACGAAGTAGCCGATGATGCCGAGCTGGCGGGCGGCTTCGGAAGGGGCCGTCCAGAAGGTGGCGAAGGCCTGCCAGCGCTCCGGGGAGTCCACCCAGCCGGGCGCGGTGGGATCGCCTTGCGCGGCGTAGCCCGGCCAGTCGAACGCGCGCCAGAACGCGCGGTGTTTTTCGAGCACGTCGACGTTGTAGAAGTCGATCACGTCGCCGCTGGCGGCGCTGTACGAGAACCACTCGGGCTTCTCGCGCAGCACGGCGACGGCGCGCTCGCCCATGGCCTGTTGCGCGACGTAGGAGATGCAGGCGATGCCCTGGCGGTGGAGGGCGGCCACGGCGCGCTGCAATTCGCGCTTGCTGCGCAGCAGGTCTCCGCCATTGCCGCGCACCCAGATGGGTTCCTTGGGGGCGAGGTCGAAGCATTCGCCCGGCGACCAGGAGAAGAACTCGGCGCAGGTGGTGTACTGGCGGCGGGCGGTGAGCGCGCAGTCCTCGATTTCGGCGTCGGTGGCGCCGATCCCGTAGAAGCGTCCTTGCCAGTTGAGTTCGCGGTCGCCGGGTTCCTGGTCGGGCGCGCCCGTGGCGACGGCCCAGGGATTGTCGTGCACGGTGAAGGTTTCCTCGCCGGCGTCGACGGGGCGGCCGTCGATTTCCAGCACGGCCTGCGCGGCGTAGCCGTACGTGCGCCCGGGGTTGGCAAATGGGAAGACGATCTCGGCGGTCTGGCCGGTGGCGAGCGCCAGCGCTTGTTGCCCGAGCGCCTGGGGCTCGTCAAGGTCATGGGCGAGCGCGACGCGCACGAGGCCGGTCACGGCGGCGGTGGACAGGTTCTGCACGCTGACGGCGATGGAGCCGTTTTCGTCCTGGCGATAGCGGACGTGGTCCGGCCACACGCGCAGGATGCGCGCGGGGGGCAGGTCGCCGAGGCGGCGGAAGGCGACGGCATCGAGGCGCACGTTGGGGCGGCCCTCGCCGTTTTGGGGGAGGCCTGCCTGCGCGGATTTCTGCGTCCAGCGCATGGACAACACGGGGGGCTGCGCCGCGTCGGTCCAGACGAACGGGATTTCGACGTCCTGGTAGCCGGACTTGCCGCGCAGGGTGTAGCCGTAGGCCACGGCGTAGCCGAGCAGGGTTCCGCCCTGGCGGACGTCGCCGCGCCAGGCGCGGCCGATGTCGGGCGCATCCGTCACGTTGAGGCGCATGGCGGCCACGTAGCGGCCCGGCGTGGCGGCGGCCGGCAGCGCGACGTTGACCACATTCCAGTCGGGCGCGTCGTCCAGGGGCAGGTCCAGGGCCTGGCCGCCCGAGGCGGTGGCATCGTCCACGATGCGCACGGCGGCGTGACGCATCGCGCCCGGCCCTTCCGCCTCCACCAGCCAAGCCGCCGTCTCCGCCCGCGCGCCGTGCGCCGCCGCCAGACCGACCAGAACCGCACACCACCGGCCCCCCTGTATCCCGTTCATCGCTTGTCCCCTCCTGTCAACCAGGCCACCACCGCATGGAAGAATGGGGGATAGCCGGACCACTCTGTGATCAGGCGCTGTCCTGTGGGCGCGCGGCCGTAGGGCGTGCCGAGCAGGCAGGCGACGCGACCGCGGCCGAAGGTGCCGCCGACGAGGTAGGGGCGATCGCCGGCCGTGGCCAGCAGGAGGGACCCGGGCTTGACGGTGGCGCGGTGGACGAACGGCGCGGCCAGCCCGCGCGGCAGAGCGAGGGCCAGCGCGGGGGCATCCGGCCCGGCCGTGAGGGGGGCGGACTGGGCCTCGATATCGAAGGCGCTGTCGGCGGTGACGACGGGCACGACGTCCTCCAGAAACGAGCCGCGCAGGCCGCCGTTGCCGTAGGCGGTTTTGCCGCCGAGCACGAGGAGGCCGCCGCCGTCCTCGACGAAGCGGCGCAGCTGATAGCGCTGTTCCGGCGCCAGCGCGTCGAGGGTGGCATTGGCGAGGATGACGAGCCGATGGGCGCGCAGTTCGGGTGCGCCCACCGGAAAGCCCGGCAGCTGAATGACGCCGTTGAAGATCTTGATTCGCGCGACGTCCGTGGTCCAGCCGGCATGCGCGAGCAGTTCGCCGCACCGGTACACGTTCGCGAGCAGTCCTTCGACGAGCAGTGCGCGCTGCGCGCCCGTCGCGGGCAGGGGGACCGTCTCCGTCGCGCGCCCGGTGACCCCGGGATACCAGTGGGGCAGGTCCGTATCGCGGAAGCGCACGAGCTGCACGACCCGGAGGTAGTCGAGCCACGATTCCACGTTGCCGCCGGGCGTGCGGACGCCGAAGCTGACCCAGCCGGCGGACGGCTTGACCACGTCGTAGCTGAACTCCTCGTACGCGCCGGGGGTGTGGAAGTCGGCGGCGCTGATCGTGCGCCCGCCATGCGCGCCGCTGGCCACGTGCACGGCGTGCGTGAGGAGCACGGGCGCGTTCGTGTCCCACGCCGGGTGGGGCGGGAGGCGTGCCCGCAGGATGACGCGGTAGAGGCCGGGCGGCTGGTCGGTGACGTAGCCGGAGTGGAAGACGTCGCCGGCCGGCACGCCGGGGCGCGTGTGCAGCGCGGCGCCGAAGGTGGCCAGCGCGTCGCGGGTCCACTCGCCCTGGACCGTGTCGGTGTCCGGCCCCACGAGGATGCCGGCGGGGTAGCCCCAGCCGATCGCGTCCACGGTGCGCAGCACGGGCTGGCCGGCGACGATGGAGAACTCGCCGACGGCGCGATCGCCGATGCCGCGCGGGGGGGTGTAGGGGCAGAGGGCCACGTCGTCAATCCAGCCGGTGGCGGCGAGCGGCATCCGGGAATCGCCTGAGAGTTCGACGACGGCGCGCGCGCTGGCCGTGCCGGCGGGAGCTTCAAGGATCTGGTCGCGGTAGGCCCAGTCCGTGGGGCCGTAGGTCCAGGCCACGGCCTTGCGCTGCAGCAGCGCGTCCTGTGCGTCGCGCCACTCGAGGGTCAGGCCCAGGCTGCCGCCTTCGAAATCGCCGCGGCGGCTCATGCCGTCCACGCGCAGCATGACGCGCGCGAAGTAGAAGCCCGCGCTGGCGGGGGTGGCGCGGGAGACGAGGCGCACGGCGCCCTGGCCGGGGGGCAGGTGCAGGCGGGCGGAGGCGCGGCCGGTGGCGCACGCGGTCGTGTCGGCGGCGCAGGAGCCGGTGTTGGTGCTGAGCGTCCAGCCGTCGGGGGCCGCCTGGGACCAGCGCTCGAAGTCGCCTTCCGGGAGCAGGTTAAGGCCGAGCGGGGAGGGGGCCGCGGGGGCGGGGGCCGGGAGTGCGGACAGCAGGGCGAGGGCGGCGGCGAGCGTCCAGCCGGCGACGGGTGCGGGTGTGTGCGCCAAGCTCAGGCGCCGGCCTCCGGCGGTGCGCGCCCGCTGGCGCCGGCCGCGTCGCCCTGTGTCGCCCCACGTCATGGTGCATGAATATTCTAATTATACTAGCCCGTCAAGCCCGGGCGGCTCGCCCGTTTGTGATGGCAATATTCTAAATATACTGTATGAAGAGGCGGGCATGAACAAGGCGCGCCAAACGCGGCAGGCGGCGGACGCGGAGCCGCAGTACCTGCGGATTCGCCGGGAGATCCGGGGCCGCATTGCGGGCGGGGTCCTCCGGCCGGGCGACCGCCTGCCGCCGACGCTGGCGCTGTGCCGCCAGTGGGGGGCGCGCCCGTGCACGGTGCAGGCGGCGCTGGCGCCGCTGGTCCGCGAGGGATTGCTGCAGCGGCGGCCGCGGCAGGGCACGCGGGTGGCGGCGCCGTCGGGGCAGGCGCTGCGGCGCGTGGCGCTGTACTGCACGGAGAGCATCTTTCGCGAGGAGTCGACCGGGTTCGAGCGGGCGCTGTACGGGGCGCTGGTGAGCCGGCTGGCCGAGCGGCATGCCGTGCTGGACGCGTGGGTGGACGGGCGGCGCGCGGCGCGGCGCGGGCAGGCGTGGTCGGACCTGGTGGAGGCCGCGCAGGCCCGGCGTGTGGATGCGGTCATCATGCTGGATCCGCAGCGGGAGCAGTTCCGCTGGATGGGGCGGCTCCCGGTTCCGGTCAGTTGCATGGCGAGCCAGGCGGGCCCGAACGTGGTGTCGGTGGACTACGCGGCGGTCTTCGTGGATGGCGTGCGCTATCTCAAGGCGGCGGGGTGCCGCCGCGTGGGGACGATCTCGGGCTTCACCCGCCAGCGGCGGGCGGGCGGCGGGAGCACCCGGATCGAGCAGGAGGCGCTGGCGGCGCTGCGCCGGGCGGCAGCCGCGCAGGGGGTCGAGCTGCGGGACGCGGCCATGCGCGCGCCGCCGGGGCCGCTGGCATCGCCGGCGGCGCACCAGCAGTTCGGGTACGAGGCGATGCACGCGCTGTGGT
This sequence comes from Lentisphaerota bacterium, assembly GCA_021413965.1. Taxonomy (GTDB): domain Bacteria; phylum Verrucomicrobiota; class Kiritimatiellia; order UBA8416; family JAIOPI01; genus JAIOPI01. The sequence continues at coordinate 189,566 of JAIOPI010000014.1, forward strand.
CCGGTCGGACGCGCCCCGACGGGCTGATCGTGGCGGACGACGTCATGCTGGCGGGCGTGGTGGCCGCGCTCCTGGAACGGCGCGTGCGGCTGCCGGGCGAGTTGCAGGTGGTGGGCTACAAGAACAGCGCCATTCCCGTGTTCGCGCCGCTGCCCTTGGCGTTCGTGGAGGTGTCGACAAGCGAGATCGCGGAAGCGCTGATCGATCAGCTTCGGCGGCAACTGCAGGGCCAGCCCGTGCAGCGGCGCCTGATCGGGCCGCGGCTGCTGCCCGCGCCGCGCGCCGGCGCGGCGGCGCGCGGCGGGGCAAGGCGCATGAGGGGGCAACGACTGAATCGTTCCGAATAAGGGGAGTGCGCGATGAGCAACCGGTATGGCCACTTCGAGGATGCCACGCGGTCGTACGTCATCACCGATCCGGTGACGCCGCGGCCGTGGATCAACTACCTTGGCAACGGGCGGCTGCTGGCGTTCGTCAGCCAGAACGCGGGCGGGATGCTGTGGCTGCACGAGCCGTACACGCGGCGCCTGACGCGCTACCACGTGATACCCGCACCGGGCGACCGCCCGGGCTTTTACCTCTATGTGCGCAACCGGGCGACCGGCACGGTGTGGAATCCGCACTTTGCGCCGACCTGCGTGCCGCTCGACCGGTTCGCGTGCCGGCATGCGCCGGGGCTGACGGCGTTCACGGGCGAGAAAGAAGCGGTGCGCGTGGAGGTGACGTACGGCATCCCGCCGGATGAGGACGTGTTGCTGTGGGGCGTGACGGTGCGCAACCTGGGCGCGACGCCGGTGGAACTCGAGCTGGCGAGCTACATGGAGTTCGGGCTGCTGGAGTTCATGCGCGAGGTGATTGCGTGGTGTGTGCTCAAGACGCACTTCGGGCTGACGTACGATCCGGCCGCGCGCTGCATCCGCTACGATTACCACGTGTTCGAGGCGCCGGCCACGCCGGCCATGGCGTTCAGCTGCACGGCGCCGGTGGCGCGCTTCGACTGTTCGCGCGAGGCGTTCGTCGGACGCACGGGCTCGCTGGAGCGCCCCGAGGCACTGACGGCGGGGCACGACCTGACGAATTCCGAGCTGCCGGGCGGTGGCCACGCGTGCGCCGTTCTGGGCGTGGACCTGTCGCTGGCGCCGGGCGAATCCCGGGAGCTGGGCTTCTGCTTCGCCGTGGGCGACACGTGGGAGGCGGTGGACGCCTGCCGTGCGGCGTACGCGGATGCGGCGGCGGTCCGGCGCGGGCTCGCGTCCATGGCGGCGGCTTGGGAGCAGCGCTTTGCGAACTTCCAGGCGCGGACGGGACTGCCGGAGGTGGACCGCTTTGTCAACACGTGGAACCCGTACAACGCCTGCGTGTCCCTCCAGCACTGCCGCAGCATCTCCACCGATCACATGGGCATGGATGGGCTGCGCTATCGCGACACGGCGCAGGACGCCCTGGGCGTGGCGCATGTCGACCCGGCGTTTGCGCGGGAGCGCCTGCGGCTCGTGCTGGCCCAGCAGACCCGTGACGGCGGCGGGTGCTGCAGTTTCTACCCGCACACCGCGCGCCCGACGAGCGACGTGCCGCACCGCGCGGACAATACGGTCTGGCCGGTGTACACCGTGATGCACCTGCTGGCGGAGACGGGCGACCCGGCGCTGCTCGACGAGGTCATTCCGTATCGCGATGGCGGGCAGGCGACGGTTTACGAGCATCTGCGCAACGGGATCGCGCACATCTACGAGCGCCGCGGCCCCCACGGGCTGCCGACGCTGTTTCATGCCGACTGGAACGACGGCCTGGCGCTGTTTGGCGACGAGCGCGCGGAGAGCGTGATGCTGGGCCTGCAGCTCGTGGCGGCGTGCCGGGATTTTGCGGAGCTGGCGCGGCGCTACGGCGCGGCGACGGACGCGGCATGGTGCCGCGGAGTGATGGACGAGCTGACTGCGATTCTGAATTCCGATGCGGCGTGGGATGGCGCGTGGTACCGGCGTTTGCTGCTGAGCAACGGCAAGGTGGCGGGGAGCGTGGCGTGCCGGCAGGGGCAGATCTATCTCGACACCCAGCCGTGGGCGGTGTTGTCGGGTGTGGGGGACGCGGAGGGGCGCGGCGCGCGGGCCATGCAGGCGGTGTACGAGCGCCTCCGCACGGCGTTCGGGCTGGCGATCGTGGCGCCGCCGTTCAAAGGATTTCCGGAGCCGGAAGACCGGCCTCTGGGGTCGAACCCCGGCACCAACGAAAACGGCGGCATTTTCTGTCACGCCAACACGTGGGCGATTATCGCCGAATGCCTGCTGGGGAATGCGGAGCGCGCGTTCGAGTATTACCGGATGCTGCTGCCGGAGACGGTGATCGGGAGGGTCGGCGCCGACCATTACGAGCGGGAGCCGTATGTCTACGTGTCTACCATGCTCGGCCCCGGCAGCCCGCATCTCGGGCGTGGCGGGATCTCCTGGCTGACGGGCACGACGAACTGGATGTACGTGGCCGTGACCCAGCACCTGCTGGGCATCCGTCCGACGCTCGACGGGCTGCTGATCCGCCCGTGCCTGCCGATGGCGATCCCGGCGGTCACGGTGTCGCGTCGCTACCGGGGCACGGAGTATCGGATTGAGATCGACAACGCGCGCACCGGCGCGCCGGCGGGGGTGTGGGCTGACGGGCGCCTGGTGGCGGATGGGGTGCTGCCGGTTGCGGCGGGGCGGCAGGTCAAGGTGACGTGCGTGTGTTGACCCAATCGGTCCGGTCGGCCGATGGCGCCACGAGTCGTTACGCCGGGGTGGCCCGCGACCTCCGGGCGCGGGCAGCCTGGCGAAGCCCTGTTGGCAAAGCCCGCGCCCGGAGGTCGCGGGCCACCTCGGATGCGATAGAGAATGTCGATGTCAGCAGGTGGGGCTTGCTCCTAATCCTGATCGTAATCCTAATCCTAATCGTGCTCAGTAGATGGCTCGCTGCCGGTGATGTAAGCCGCCGGGTCTTCATGGACCCGACCAGGAGAGGTGCTTCGAATGAGGCCCACCAGCATGGAGACAATCCGCACCAGAATCGCTTTGCCTGCTTCCGCCTGCTCCAGCCGCTTCCTGGCGACCAGCACGTCCAGGCAGGCGGCACATTCCAACGCGGAACCGCAGGCAATATCGAAGAATCGACAGCGATCGGCTGCGGTGTACTTTTCGTTTCCTTCCGCAATATTGAGAGGGATGGAAGTAGATGCCCGATCCAACTGGCTATGCACCGCAAGGCCCTTTGGCAGATCTTCCAGGAGGTCATCAACCCAGGAAACAAACCGAATCGCCTCCTGAGAGACGTCCAATCGCTCATGATCGAAGCTTGTCTTCATAGGAGACAGACTATTGGACCGTCGGGCAATACGGTAAGATTACGATTAGGATTACGATTTGGGGGATTGCACCGACGGAGCGGCCTTGAGTGCGCGAGCATCCCGGTGTTGTCGCGCGGCTTGTTTCAGGGGGGCGGTCGGGGTAAAATAGGGGGATGGTACGCCCGACCGACGGCCGCGCATCGCACATGAAGGCCAGCATACTGGCCCGGATGCGTTGCGCTTTGGTGGGCTGGGCCGCGCTCCTGCTGGGCCTGTCCGCGGCGAGCGCGCCGGGGCAGGACGCGGCGGTGGCGCGACAGGGATCGCCCTCAAGCCGGCACACGGACCTGATCATCACGGAGATCATGGCGGCGCCACTGGCTCGTGCGGACGGGCGTTCGCTGGAGTTCGTGGAAGTGTTCAACACCGCGCCGGTGGCGCTGCCGCTGGGCGGGTTCCGGCTGGCGAACGCCGTGGCCTTCACCTTCCCGTCCAATGCCGTGATGGCGGCGCGCGGATTTGCGCTGGTGGCGCGCGATCCGGCGGCGGTCGAAGCGCATTACGGGCTGAGCGGCGTGTACGGTCCATTCGACGGATCGCTGGCGGACGAGGGCGAGACCCTGGAGCTGCGCCATCCGCTCGGGGCGGTGCTGCTGGCGGTGCCGTACGAGCGGGAGGCGCCCTGGCCCGCGGCGGCGGGCGGCGCGGGCCATTCCTTCACGCTGTGGCGCCCGGATTTCGGCGAGGGCGACTGGCGGGCGTGGGGCGCCAGCGCGCGCGTCGGCGGCACGCCACTGGCGTTCGACGCCCCGCCGGTGGACGGTCTGGCGCACGTGGTCATCAACGAGTTGCTCGCGCACACGGACCTGCCGCAGGTCGATGCCATCGAGCTTTACAACGCGGGGACACAGGACGTTGACCTGTCGGGCTGCACGCTGAGCGACGATGCCGCCACGAACAAATTCCAGTTCGCGGACGGCACGTTCCTGAACGCGCGCGGGTTCCTGTCGCTCGTGCAGACGAATCTGGGTTTCTCGCTGAGCAGCCACGGGGACGACGTCACCCTGCGCGATGCGTCCGGCGCGCGCGTGCTGGACGCCGTGCGCTTCGGACCGCAGCCGAACGGCGTGAGCCTGGGGCGCCACCCGGACGGCGCCCCCGGATTTTCGCTGCTGGCGGCGCGCACGTTCGGCGCCGCCAACGCGCGCCCGGCGGAGGCGGACGTTTCCATCAGCGAGATCATGTTTCATCCGGCATCGGGGCAGGCGGCGGACGAGTACGTCGAGTTGCACAACCGGGGCACCAACGCGGTGTCGGTCGGGCAGTGGCAGCTGACCGGCGCGATGCGCTACCTGATTCCGCCGGGGACGGCGATCCCGCCAGGCGGATATCTCGTGGTGGCGGCGAGCGTCAGCAACCTGCTCGCGCGCTACCCGCTGCTCAACGCGGGCAACACGGTGGGCGATGCGGCGGGCGCGCTGGCCGACCGCGGCGAGATGCTGCGGCTGGTGCGGCCGGACGATCTGGCGCTGCCGTTCGAGGACCTGGTTACGGTGGATGAGGTGGCGTACGCGGACGGCTGGGCTCCGTGGACGGACGGCGGGGGGAGCAGCCTGGAGCTGGTGGACGCGCACGCGGACAACGGGCGCGCCGCGAACTGGGCCGCGAGCGACGAGACGGCCAAGGCGCCGTGGAGCGTGATCGAGCAGCGCGGCGTGCTGGAGCTGGGCCACACGAACATGCCGCCTAACGAGCTGCACGTGCTGCTGCTGGGGGCGGGCGAATGCCTGGTGGATGCGCTCGAGGTGCGGCGCGACGACGGTCCCAACCTGCTCGCCAACGGGAGCTTTGCGTCAGGGCTGACGGGGTGGGTGGTCCAGGGTAACCACGGCTTTTCCAGTTTGTGCACGAACGCGGGGTATGACGACGCGCGCAGCCTGCGGCTGGTGGCGGACGGCGACGGCGACACGGGCGCCAACCGGGTGGAGGCGGACGTGGCGGGGCTGGCGCCGGGCGACACGAACGTACTCGTGCGGGCGCGGGTGCGCTGGCTGGCGGGGCATCAGCGCGTGCTACTGCGGCTGCAGGGGAACTGGATGGAATGCAGCGGGGCGCTCGCGCCACCCGTGGCGCCCGGGACGCCCGGCGTGGCGAACAGCGGGGCGGTGACGAACGCCGGGCCGGCGCTGTGGGACGCGGGCCACTCGCCGGTGCTGCCGGCGGCGGGGGTGCCGGTGACGGTCAGCGTGCGGGTTGACGATCCGGACGGCGTGGCGTCCGTGGTGGCTCAGTACCGCATGGATCCGGCGACGAACCTGGCGACGGTGGCGCTGAACGACGCGGGCTTGGACGGGGATGCGCTGGCGGGCGACGGATGCTATGGCGGGCGGCTGCCGGGGCAACCAGCCGGCACGCTGCTGGCCTTCCAGGTACAGGCGATGGACACGCGGGGGGCGGTGAGTGTGTGGCCGGCCGGCGGGCCGGCGTGCGAGGCGCTGGTGCTCGTGGGGCAGACACCGGCGCCCGGAACGTTGGGGGCGTACCGGATTTGGATCACGGCGGCCACGCGCGCGCAGTGGTCGGCCGAGGCGCGCACGAGCAACCGGCTGCTGGATGCCACGCTGGCTTACGGGGACTGGCGCGCGATTTACAACGCCGGCGTGCGCTACCGCGGCAGCGCGTTCACGCGGCCGGCCGGCGATCCGCTGGCGGTTAACAGCGCGTACGTGCTGAGCGTGCCCAAGGCGGACCGGTTGCTGGGGGCGGACGGCGTGAACCTGGACGGGCTGGAGTTCGGGCGGGACACCACCTACCAGCGCGAGCACTTCTGTTACGCGATGGCGGAGGACCTGGGACTGCCCTTCAACGCGCAGCGCCATGTGCGCGTCTTCCTCAATGGCGTGCAGAAGGGCGTGGTGTTCGGCGACACGGAGGTCCCCGCGCGCGGATGGCTGGACGCCTGGCAGCCGGGCGATGCGGACGGCGCGTTGATGGAAGTGAACGACTGGGCGGAGTTCGACGACACGCTGCAGATCGGGGATGCGGAGACGGTGGACGCGCGGCTGGAGTCCTATGCCGGCGCGTCGGGCGAGCGGGTGCGGGCGCGTTACCGCTGGAACTGGCGGCTGCATCCGCGCGCGCCGGCGGACGACGATGCGTCGCGGCTGTTCGATCTGGTGGACGTGGCGAACCTGGTGCCGGGGCCGGTGTTCGAGGCGCGCTGGCGGGCGCTGGCGGACCTCGAGGCGTGGATGCGCGTGTTCGCGCTGCGGCATGCGGTGGGCGACTGGGACGGGTACGGCTACCGGCGCGGCAAGAACGCGTATCTGTACGTTCCGGACCTGGGACCGGCGCGCCTGTTGTTGTGGGATCTGGATTATGGCCTGGGCGTGCCGAGCGGGGATTTTCCGAACCACAGCCTGCTCGACATCGAGGACCCGGTGCTGCGGCAGCGCCTCTTTGCGTATCCGCGTTTCGGCCGCGCGTACTGGCGCGGCTTGCAGGACGTGATCGACGGGCCGTTTCTGCCGGAACGCGCGGCGGCGCGGCTGGACGCGTGGCGGGCGGGCCTGGCGACCAACGGCGTGGCGGTGGCGGATCCGGCGGAGGTGAAAACGTGGATTGCGTTGCGGCGCGCGTACATCGCCGGGCAGCTGGCGGGGCGCACGGACGTGGCGTTTCAAGTGACGACGGCCGGGTTCAACACGACGGGCGAGTTGGCCGTCGTGAGCGGCGCGGCGCCGGTGAGCGTGGTGCAGATCACGGTGAACGGGGCGCCCTACGCGGAGACGTGGGACACGGAGACGGCGTGGAGCGTGCGCGTGCCGCTGTTGCCCGGGACCAACCGCCTGTCGCTGGCCGGGGTGGACGGTCGCGGGCGCGTGGTGGGCACGGGCGCGGTGGTGGTCGTTAGCGCGGCGATGCCGGCACCGGGGGCGGCCGGGAGCGTGTTGATCAATGAGATCATGTACCACCCGACCGCGGCGGGCGGCGGATTCGTGGAGCTGTACAACCGTTCGACGAGCCAGGCGTTCGACCTGTCGGGGTACCGGCTGGACGGGGTGGATTTCACGTTCCCGGCGGGGACGCGAATCGCGCCGCAGCAGTACCTGGTGGTGGCGGAGGGAGCGGCGGCGTATGCGCGGCAGTACACGAACGCGGAGGCGCTGGCGGGGGCGTACGCGGGGACGCTCGACAGTGGGGGCGAGACGCTGCGCCTGCTGCAGCCGGACGGCACGAACTGGGTGCTGATCGACCGCGTGGACTACGACGACGCGTCGCCATGGCCGGCGGGCGCGGATGGGGGCGGCGCGTCGCTTCAACTGGTGGATGTCGCGCAGGACAACAATCGCGCGGGGAACTGGCGGGCGGATCTGCCGGCGCAAACGGGCGGGTGGTCGTTCCGCGCCTTTACGGGAACGATCTCGAACCTGACGCCGCTGGTGCTGGGGCAGGCACAGGTGCGCTTTTACCTGGACGGCGCGGGCGAGGCGTACGTGGACAGCGTGGCGCTGGTGCCGGGCAAGCTGCCGGAGGCGGGGGTGAATGCGCTGACCAACGGCGGGTTCGAGTCGGTGCTGGCGGGCACGTGGACGGCGGCGGGCAATCACGCGGGGAGCACGCGGGACGAGGCGCTCGTGCGGGCGGGCACGGGGAGCCTGCACGTGGTGGCGAGCGGGGCGGGCGGAGCGGGCCATGCCGTGACGCAGGCGCGCCCGATGGCGGGGCAGGGCGGGCAGACGTACACGCTGAGCTTCTGGTGCCGCGGCGTGTCGCCGTCCCATGTGCTGACGGCAGAGCTGACGCTGAGCAGCATCGGCGGGCGGGTGACGGAGGGGCCGGTGTCCGCAGCACCGTTCACCCCGGGCCAGCCGAACGCCGCGGCGTCGGCGTGGGCGGAGCTGCCGGCGCTCGGGATCAGCGAGGTGATGCCCGACAACCGCGCGACGGTGGCGGACAATCACGGCGACTTCGATCCGTGGATCGAGGTGTATAACGGGGGGAGGGTGGCGGTGGATCTCGCGGCGTGCCGGTTGAGTAATGACGAGACCGACCTGGAGCGCTGGACGTTTCCGGCGGGCACGACGTTGGGCGCGGGGGAGCGGCTGGTGGTGTGGGCGGATGGCGAACCGGCGGAGTCGGCGCCGGGCTTTCCGCACGCGAGTTTCCGGCTGAGCCCGGTGACGGGCGTGGTGACATTGGCGCGCGCGTATTTCGACCGACTGCAATGGCTGGACGCGCTGCACTACGCCAACGTGGGGCCCGACGCGTCGTTCGGATCGTACCCGGATGGCGACGGGCTGGCGCGGCAGGTGTTCGCCACGCCGACGCCGGGTGCGCCGAACAGTCCGGCGGCGCCGGTGGTGCAGGTGACGATCAACGAGTGGATGGCGCGGAACCGGACGGGACTGCGAGACCCGACGGATGGCCGGGCGGAGGACTGGCTGGAGTTGTTCAATGCATCGTCCGAGCCGGCCTATCTGGCGGGCTATCGGCTGTCCGACGATCCCGAGACGCCGGGCCGGTTTGTGTTGCCGTTAGGAACGGTGGTGCCGCCGCACGGGTTTCTGCTGATCTGGGCGGATGGTGATGTCGCGACGAACGGTCCGGGCGTGGACGTGCATGCGACCTTCAGCCTGGATGGAGACGGTGAAGCGCTGACGTTGTCGGCGCCGAGCGGCGGGGTGGTGGATGCGGTGGATTTTGGTCTGCAGGCGGTGGATGTGAGCGAGGGGCGCTGGCCGGACGGGGCGGCGGCGGTGTATGCGATGGCGCCGTCGACGCCGGGCAGTTCGAACGCCGTGTTGCGTTTCGTGGCGGGGACCGGCGCGACGAACGGCGGTTTCGCGGTGGTGTGGGCGGCGGAGAGCGGTCGCGTGTATCGCGTCGAGTCCTCGACGAATCTGGTGTTCACCAACTGGGTGCCGGTGGGGGCGGTCACGGCGCCGGGGGCGGTGGCGACGCTGCTGGATACGAACGCGGGCGCGCTGCCGCGGCGGTTCTACCGGCTGTGGCCGGTGGAGTGAGCGGAGAGGGGCGGGAGGCGTGGGGCTGCCCGCGCCCGGAGGTCGCGGGCCACCTCGGAGGTCATCGGCCACCCTTGAGAACCGTGTTATCGGTGCCATCCGTGATGGCAGGGGCGTAGGATGAAAAACAGGGGATAGCCATATGCGCGTGTGGATGGTGATGGTCGTTTTCGCCGGGCTGGTGGCGGTGCACGCGGGGGCGGTGAGTTTGCCCGCGCCGCCGTATCCCGCCGATCCCGGCAATGAACTCTCGAACGGTTCGTTTGAAGAGGGTGAGGATCTGGCGCCGGTGGCCTGGTTCTTCGCGAATCAGCACGAGCGGACAACCGGCGGGTGGGAGACGAACGGTGCGCACGGGGGGGCGCAGTGCGTGCGCGTCGTGGGCGGGAGCGGGTTGGGGTACGGGCGGTGGGTGAGCGCCAACCGCGTGGTGCTGACGCCGGGGCGCGCGTACCGGCTGTCGTTCTGGCACCGCGGGGCGGGTGGCGAGGTTTATGTGGAGGGGTGCCCGGGCCAGTTGGATCCGGCGACGGGCCGGTTCACGCTGGAACTGGCGCGCGCCTACAAGCCGGCGCCGCTGCGGACGGAGCCGTCGGCGGATTGGCGCTTGTACCGCAAGACGTTCACGGCGCCGGATGGGCCGATGTGGGTGCGCGTGTGCCTGGCGAGCAGCGGCGTGCGCACGGCATGGTTTGACGACGTGGCGCTGGTGGGCGAGGGGTTGCACGTGGTGCAGCCCGCGGCGCCGGTGCTGGTGCCGGTGGGCGGAACGGCGGAGCTGGTGGTGCAGGTGGAGCCGCCGCCGGCGAAGGAGCCGGCGTGGGAGCTTGCGCCGGCGTTGCTGCGTCTGACCGGCACGGCCGCCGGGCCGACGCCGGGGAGCTGGCGGCTCACGGTGGCGGGCGCGGAAGCCGGTTTTGGAGCGCTGGAGCTCACGGCGCGCGTGGCCGGTGCCAAGCCCCTGGTGGCGCGGCGCGAGCGCTTTGTGCGCGTGTACGCGGCGGACACGCGCAGCTTTGCGTTTGCGGCGTTCACGGACATTCACCTCTACCGCCCTGGCGCGAACGAGCGCAATGTGGCATTCGGCCGCGCCGCGGATCTCATCGGCGCCTTGGACCCGCTTTTCGTGCTGGGCCTCGGTGACCAGATGGAGATCTCCAGCGGCGCATCGGATGAGCAGAAGCGGCTGATCGTGGCGGCGGTGCGCGAGCAGGTGGGGCGGATGGCGGCGCCGGTCTTCATGGTGTCCGGCAACCACGAAGTGGACCGCACGCTGGAGGGCGCCGCGACGCGGTGGTACCACACGCACGCCCTGGGGCAGCCGCTGTACCACGCCTTTGAGGTCGGGCCGTTTCTGTTCGCCGGCTTCGACGACATCGTGCCCGGCATCTACGGCCGCGAGCACAGCGGCGGGCTGGTCCTGCCCGGCGAGGAGGCGTGGCTGGCGGCCGTGCTCGAGGCTGGCAAGGCGCGCGGGCTGTTCACGGTGCTGTACGCGCATATCCCGGTGCTGGACGGATTCCCGGAGGCGCCGGACTGGCATCGGCTCATGCGGCTGATCTATGCCAACGACGTGCGCTTGATGCTGGATGGACACGTGCACTGGAGCGCGGAGCGCTGGGTGCGCAATCCGCTGCGCGCGGGCGTGCCGGCGCCGCCGTGGCCCAAGGGCGAGGCCTGTGCCGACGCGGCGGAGGTGGTGGCGCGGCTGCGCGACCCGGGCAACACGGTGTTCGCGGAGACGACCTCCGGGAGCGCCTTCATGTTGAAGGAGAGGGCGTACAACGGCATCCGCTACGTGTGGCTGCGCGACGGCGGCGTGGCGTGGTGCGATACGGTGCCGATTTCGACATCGATCACCGTGGAAGCGCCGGCGGCGGATGTGCGCGTGGTGCAGGTGCGAGGCGGTCCCGAGCGGGCGCTGCGCGGCCTGCCCGTGCGTGTGGCGCTGCCGCGGGGAACGTATCGGGCCACGGCGGGCGGGAAGGCGTGCGACGTGGTGAGCGAGGAGGTGGGGGGCGAGACGGTGATCTGGGTGCAGGCAGACGTGCCGGCGGGCGGGGCGGTGGAGATTCGCGTGGCGCGGGAATGAGCAGCGGGAAGCGGCGGAGATGGAGGGCCTTATCGAGGTGGCCCGCGATCTCCGAGCGCGGGCATGGGGCGAGTGCCGCTGGGCTGTCCGCGCCCGGAGGTCGCGGGCCACCTCGGTGGTTGGCGGCGATATGGGTACTCACAGATGGTTTGGCGGCATTTTGCGATTGACGTTCACCGGGCTGAGTGCAACCGTATAGGCGGAGACGCATAACTAGTTATGCGAACGGGAGCAACGTGAGCGGGGAGGCGTGCAAGTGAAGAGGCAATGGCTGACGGCGATGCTGCTGGCGATGACCGCGGCGGTGCAGGCGGCCCCGACGAACCTGAACTGGGTGGTCGCCGGCACGGGCGCGTGGGAGTCGGCGGAGAGCTGGGACCCGAGCGTCGTGCCGGGGCGCGAGTTGGAGAGCCTCTGCGCCATCAACAACGGCGGCACGGCGGTGGTCTCGCAGCCGGGGCAGTCGGCGGCTTTCGTGACGCTGGGCGTGGGGGTCGCCACCACGGGCACGGTCGAGCTTGCGGGCGGCGATCTGACGACGGGTTCGGCGCTCAACGTGGGGCGCAGCGGCTGGGGGCGCATGGTGCAGCGGACCGGCACCGCCTGCCGCGTGGTCGGCAACCTGTTTGTCGGCGAAGGGGCGACGGGGCCGGCCTGGGGCGAGTACGCGCTGGAGGGCGGGCTGCTGAGCGTGGGCGGATCCGACGGCATCACGGTGGGGTACAAGGCCGATGCGACGGGCGGGGTGACGCAGACCGGCGGGACGATCGACGCGCTCGCGCCGACGCGCTACCTCATGGTGGGGCGGCTGGCGGGGAGCGTGGGGCGCTATACGCTGCAGGACGGGGCCGTGCAGATGACCAACAACAATTTCATCGTGGTCGGGGAGAGCGGCCGCGGCGCCTGGGAGCAGCGCGACGGGCAGCTGGCCGTGGACCAGTACCTGCACGTTGGGCGCAAGGCGGGCGGGCAGGGCAACCTGTCTCTGGCAGGCGGGCTGGCGCAGGCAGGCTACCTGGTGCTGGGCGAGCAAGGCGGCGGGACCGGCGAGGTGGTGGTGGCGGGCGGCGAGTTGCGAATTGGCGAGCGGATGTACGTGGGGCGGTGGGGCACGGGCACGCTGCGCCAGACCGGCGGCGTCGTGACGGTGACCAACGAGTACGTGTACCTGGCCGATCAAGCCGGGGGCGAGGGGGCCTGGTGGCTCGACGGCGGCGGTGCGTTGCTGCTGACGAATGGCAACAACCACCTGTTCGTCGGCGAGCGCGGGTCGGGGACGTTTTCGCAGAGCAACGGTGCGGTGGCGGTGCGGCAGTATCTGATTACGGGACGGCATGCGGGAAGCCGGGGCGCGTACGAGCTGGCGGGCGGCTCCTGCACGACCGAGTACCTGGTGATTGGCGAGGACGGCGGCGCAACCGGGGTGTGGCGCATGGCGGGGGGCACGCTGGCCGTGGGGCAATCGGCCTCCGTGGGCAAATACGGGGACGGCCTGGTGGTGCAGACGGGCGGCACGCTGACGATCACGAACGAGTACCTCTATGTGGGCGAGCAGGCCGGAAGCATGGGCCGCTATGAGCTGTCGGGTGACGGGCAGGTGGCGCTGACGCAGGCGAACAACTACCTGTTCGTCGGCGAGTATGGGCACGGCGAATTCGTGCAGAGCAACGGGGCCGTGGCGGTAAAGCATTACGTCGTCGCGGGCCGGCGCAGCGGCGGCACCGGGCGCTACGAGATATCGGGCGGCTCGCTCGACGTGGGCGGCTGGCTGGTGGTGGGCGAAGCGGCGACGGCGACGGGCGTGTTCGCGGTTGTCGGCGGTGACAGCACGGTCGCCGTGCACGGCGAGTACCGGCAGAATGCTTGTTCGACGCTCGAGTTGACCCTGCAGCCAGAGGGGCTGACGCCCATCGCGGTCGATTCGATCGCGACGCTGGCGGGGGCGTTGCGCGTGCGCACGGAGGGGGTCGCGGCGCTGCCGGCGGGCGCGTCGGTGACGGTGTTGCACGCCGGCGAGCTGTTCGGCACGTTTGCGACCACGAACGTGTCGGCGCCGCTGGTGCACGTGGACGTGCGGTACGACCCGTTTCTGGGGGTCGTGACGCTGACGAATTTCGTGTTTGCGCCGCAGGGGCCGATGATCCAGGTGCGGTGAGGGCGGGGGCGGGCGCCGGTCGGCGTCCGGGGGCGTAATTCGGATGGATTCGTGGCCCTGCCCCGGGCGGCGGACAAGCCGCCAGCCGCCGGGAATCTGCGGTTTTGGGCCGAAACTATGGGTTTTGTGCTTGACTTTCGCGGGTGCCGGTGCTACATTCACCCCCGACATTATCATGCGTCATATCAACCGCAGCTTAACTGGCTTTCTAATTTTGCATAACTAGTTATTGGCGAGGGGAACATGGGCACGATATGGAGGTGTGTTCAGCGGGTCGCGTTCCTCGTTTTAGTCGCGTGTCCACGACTCCTCTACGCGGACGTGGACTGGATTCCTACTGGAGCGGCCGCCTGGGAAACTCCGGGTAACTGGTTGGGCGGCGCCGTGCCGTCGATCGGCGGTGGGAGCATTGCGCGCGTGCTCAACGGGGGGACGGCCGAGATCACCGTGGCCGGTCAGAATACCGCGTTCCTCACGCTGGCCGTTGGTTCCGGGCAGTCTGGGTACGTCCACCTGATTTCCGGTTCGTTGCAGAGTTCGAGCGTTCAGAATCTCTGCCGTGCGGGTTTGGCGGCATTCACCCAAGAGGCCTTCACCACCAACACGGTGGGTGGGTCGGTGACCATTGGCGAGCAGAGCGGGTCGCAGGGAACATACTACCTGAACGGCGGATGGCTGTACGTTCCCAACAGCGACATCTATGTCGGGTACAACGCCGGTGCCACGGGCACCATTCAGCAGGCGGGCGGTGTTCTCGGCTGCCTCGGTTCCGCCAGCAAGCAACTCTACCTCGGGTTCAACGCCGGTGCCGTGGGCAACTACGTGATGAACGGGGGGATCATTGCGCTCACCAACAACAACTACGGCTCCGTGGGGCAATCGGGGACCGGTCACTTCACGCAGAACAACGGCAGCATCACCGGCAACCGGGATTGGTACATCGGCAAGAACGCCGGGGCCTACGGCGACCAGACGATGGCGAACGGCACCTTCCTCGTCTACTGGCCGTACGTGGGATTCAATGCGGGCAGCACGGGTGTCGTGACCATGACGGGCGGCACGTTTCAGGGGGGGCAGAATCTCTCAGTCGGGCAAGCCGGCAAAGGCACTTTCTATCAAAGCGGGGGCACGGTCGGGGTGACCAACGAGTACCTCTATATCGGCAAGAACACAACCGGCGTGGGGGCGTACTACTTGAGCGGCAGCGGTCAGTTGCTGCTGACGAACGCGAACAATTTTCTCTACGTCGGGTTCGACGGCAACGGGACGCTGATCCAGAGCAACGGCACGGTCCAGGTGGCGAACTACCTATTCGTGGGCAAGGGCAATGGCGGGGGCGGGGCGGTGGGGCTGTACCGGATCGAGAACGGCAGCGTGTACGTGGGGCAGAATCTGGTGCTGGGCGAGCAGGCGGCGGCGACGGGCACGGTGCAGGTCGTGGGCAGCGCGGCCACGCTCAACGCGAAGGCCTACCAGCAGAACGCGAACTCGACCTTGTCGGTGCAGCTGGACGGGGGCGGGCTGAGCCCGATCAACGTGACGAACACGGCGACGCTGAACGGGACGCTGACGATCGGCGCGAGCGTGCAGGTCCCCTACAATACGACGGTGACGGTGATCAACGCGGGCGGCCTTGCGGGGCGGTTCAGCGCGACGAATTTCGTGGCGCCGCTGACGGGCGCGGACGTGATTTATGACGTCGCCAACGGGGACGTGAAGCTGACGCACTTCGTGTACCCGCCGCCGATCTGGCAGCCGACGGGCACGGGCGCCTGGGAGACGGGCGCGAACTGGGGCGGGGCCGTGCCGGCGCTGGACGCGTACAACGGCAATGCGGTGATCAACAACGGCGGGACGGCCGAGATCACGACGCCGGGGCAGGCGGCTCAGTCGCTGACCGTGGGGACGAACGCGGCGGGTTCCGGGACCGTGCACCTGATCGCGGGGACGCTGCAGACGTCGGGCAGCGAGATCATCGGGCAGTGGGGCGCGGGGCAGGTGACGCAGGAGAGCGGGACGACGAACCGGGTGAGCGGAACGCTGACGGTGGGCGAGCAGAGCGGGGCGCGGGGGACGTACCAGCTCAACGGCGGGACGCTGGCGGCGCCGAACTCGACGATTTACGCGGGGCGCTATGCGGGTGCGACCGGGACGATCGCGCAGGCGGGAGGCGTGGTGGAGGGGCCGGGGTCGCAGTACCTGAACCTGGGGTACACGGCCGGGTCCGTGGGCAACTACCTGATGACGGGGGGCAACCTCAACCTGACCAACACGACCTACGCGGCGGTGGGATACTACGGCACGGGGCACGTCGTGCAGAGCAACGGCGCGGTGAGCTGTGACCAGCAATTCAACATCGGCAAGGAGAGCGGCGCGAGCGGGGACTACACGATGTCGGGCGGGTCATTCTACGCGCGGCTGCCGGTGCTGGGAGAGAAGAGCGGTGGGACGGGGGTGCTGACGATCAGCGGCGGGACGTTCCTGGGCGGGGATAACCTGAAGGTCGGGCAGCTCGGGAACGGGGCGGTGGTGCAAAGCGGCGGCGTGGTGGGTGTGACCAATCAGTACCTGTTCCTGGGCGAGGAGGCCTCTGGCGTGGGGTCCTACACGCTGAGCGGCAGCGGTCAACTCCTGCTGACCAACGCGGCCAATTTCCTGTATGTGGGCAACTACGGCCGCGGCACCTTCACGCAGAGCAATGGCATCGTGCGGGTGGCGAACTACCTGATCATCTCGAAGTATGCGGGTGCGAACGGCCGGTATCGCATCGAGAACGGCTCGCTGACTGTGGACAGTTGGCTGGAGGTGGGCGAGAACGCCGCGGCGGCCGGCGCGATGGACGTGGTCGGCAGTCTGCCCACCATCGGGGTCAACAACTACTCGCAGACGGCGAACTCGACGCTGTCGGTGACGGTCGATGCGGGGGGGCTGAGCCCGATCAGCGTGACCAACAGCGCGCTCCTGAACGGGACGCTGCGTGTGGACGCGAGCGTGGCGGTGCCCTACAGCGCGACGGTGACGGTGATCAACGCGGGCGGCCTGACGGGGCGGTTTAGCGCGACGAATTTCGTGGCGCCGCTGACGGGTGCGGATGTGATTTATGACGTCGCGAACGGGGATGTGAAGCTGACGCACTTCCAGTACCCGCAGCCGATCTGGCAGCCGACCTGGACGGATGCGTGGGAGACGGCGACGAACTGGAATGGGGTCGTCCCGTCGATCGACGCCTACAACGGCAATGCCCAGATCAACAACGGCGGCACGGCCGACATCACGCAGGCGGGGCAGGCGGCGCAGTCGCTGACGCTGGCGTGGGGTCCGGCGGAGGCCGGGTCGGTTCACCTGATCGCGGGTTCGCTGGAATCGTCCGGATTCCAGACGGTGGGCCGCGGCGGGACGGGCGTCTTCACGCAGGAAGCCGGGACGACCAACCGCAGCGGCAGCACGCTGACGGTGGGCGAGCAGAGCGGCGCCAACGGCCACTACGGGCTGAACGGCGGCCGGTTGCAGGTGCTGGCCAACGACCTCATCGTGGGTAATATCGCGGGGGCGACGGGAACCGTGACGCAGGCGGGGGGCGACCTGCAGATCCTCGGTGCGTCGAAGTACCTGTACCTCGGATACAACGCGGGAGCGGTCGGCAACTACGTGCTGAACGGCGGCAACGTGAACCTGACCAACAGCAACTACGCTGCGATCGGGTACTTCGGCACGGGGCATGTCGTGCAGAACAACGGCAGCTTGGTTTGCGACCAGCAGTTCAACATCGGCAAGGAGAGCGGCGCGGCTGGGGACTACACGATCAACAACGGCAGCTTCCTGGCGCGCTGGCCCGTGATCGGCGAGAAGAGCGGTGCCAACGGGACGGTGACGGTGACGGGCGGCCAGTTCCTCGGCGGGTACAATCTGTCGGTGGGCCAGTTTGGGCAGGGGGCGATCATCCAGAGTGGCGGTACCGTCAGCGTGACCAACCAGTACCTGTTCCTTGGCGAAGCGGCGTCGGGTGTCGGGTCCTACACGCTTAGCGGAACGGGCGAATTGCTCGTGACCAACAGTGCGGGGTTCCTCTACGTCGGTTACAACGGCCACGGGACGCTCACGCAGAGCAACGGCACGGTGCGGGTCGCCAACGACCTCTTCGTCGGCAAGAACAACGGCGCCGTGGGGCTGTACCGGGTCGCGGGTGGCACGGCGGCGATTGGACGGAACCTGATTCTCGGGGAAGGGGTGACGGCCTCCGGGACGCTGCAGGTGGTGGGCACGAACGCCAGTCTGCAGGCTGCCGGCTACTACGCGCAGAACGCGGCCTCGACGTTGGCGCTGGAGCTGGCGACCAACGGGGTGAGCGCGATCAACGTCACGGGCTCGGCCACACTCAACGGCACGCTCAGCATCAGCGGCGAAAGCCTGGGGTACAACGAGACCGTGACCGTGATCAATGCCGGATCGCTGGCCGGGCGATTCAGCGTGACCAATGTGGTTCTGCCGCTCACGTCGGTTGACGTGGTCTACGACACCGCGAACGGCGACCTCAAACTGACCCACTTTATCTTCTTCAAGCCGACCACGGTGTTCCAATTCCAGTGAGGGTGCGCATCCCGCGCGGGCCGGCGGCCGCAGGCGTCGCCAGCGACGCCCCGACTGCATCGCTCCGGCCTACGCGTTCGCCAGGCGCTCGTCGATCGTGGTTGAATAGCCGCGCTCGATGCGGCACATCAGCAGCACCGTTCCCACGAGCAGCAGGTTGGTGATGCCGTTGGCGACGCCAAAGACGACCGCGCCACGCTCCAGGTTCAGGACCATGGCCGACGCCACCTGGCAGACCCAGATGCCGGCTGCGAGCAGGAACTTGCTGCCAAGCACCATCAGCATCCCGTGGTGAGGCAGTCCGTTCCGCAGGGTGCCGCCGATTGCGGCGGCTGCCATGTCGCGCCGGATGCCGCGCTTCACGGCGAGCCAGGCCCACCACCCCAGGAGGGCCCCGGGCAGGACCCACAGCGCGAAGCCGCGCAGCGCGACAGTCTGGTGCCTGGCGGCCATGACGCCCATGAGGCCGAGGGCGCCGCACACCGAGACGACCATCACGCCATCGAAGGTCAGAAACGCCAGCTTCATCCACTTGCTCTGGGGGCCGATGATCGGCACGGCGGGCATCTCCTCGACGCCCTTCGCGCTCCAAGGCGCGGGCGGATTGAAGTGCCGGTCACCGCCCATCTGGTGCCAGAAGAGGTAGACGCGGACGAGGAAGGCGGCGCTGATGGCCGAGAAGACGGCGCCCCACACGTGGATGAAGCGGTAGGCGAAATCGGAGCCGTGGCAGAGGCGCCGCACGAGGTCGATGAAGAGCCCGGCGAGGATGCCGAAGACGACGGTGAAGACGGAGCGCAGCATGGCCTGGGACGAGCAGAACTGGCCGAAGCGCGACTGTGGAAAGACGCGCATCTCGCACGGCAGGCTGGCCGTTCCCACCAGGGCCGACAGGAAGGCGTTGATGATGACGTTGCCGACATTGAGCCAGAAGAAGTAGGGGCCGGGCAGGGTGATGAAGACCCAGACCAGCGACATAAGGCTGCCGAGCACGCCGAAGAGGGCGCCGTACACGGTGATGCGTAGTGGATGCCAGCGGTCGACGAAGATCGCCATGCAGTACATGGCGGCCATCATGGCGATGGAGCCGATGGCGGCGATCTTGCCGATCTGATCGAGCGACAGGCCCATTTCGCGGTTGAAAAAGACGGTGAATGTGCCGATCGCCCCGCCGGCGGCGGCAAACCCCGTGGCGAGAAAGCGGTACCAGTAGAACTTGTGCGTGAAGGATTCCCGGAAGAACGTGGCGACGCCCTGCCATCCGCGCCCCGCCTGCTCGGATTCCCCTTCGGGCGGCGGATAGGACCCCTCTTTCACGTTCAAGCAGGTGAGGCCGAAGCCGACGAAGTAGAGCGCCGCGGCGCCGAGGAAGATTTCCTGCATGTGGGATTCGGCGTACTTGAAGACGAAAAAGTTGTAGAAGGCGCTCGCCCCGGTGCCCACGATGCCGAACACGCCCATGAAGCGCGCGAGGAACCGGGCCGGAACCACATCGTTGAACAGGTAGAAAAAGACGGACGCGACGAACATGTTGAAGAACTGGAAGCAGATCAGAAAGGCGGCGATGAGGGCGATGGTGATCGAGGCGGGCGGGATGTGACTCAGGAACAGCGCATGCTGATGGAGCCACGCGCTGAGCGGATGGCTCAGCCCGATCAGGACGAGACTGAGGCACAGGAAGGGCAGGGTGCCGATGATGAACGGAATGCGCCGTCCCCACTTGCTGCGGTACCGGTCGCTCCGGAAGCTCACGTAGGGGCACACCGTCATGTTCAGCACGCCCGGCGCGGTGGTGAGGATCAGCCCCATCAGCCAGTTCGAACATCCCAGGTCCTTGAGGGTCAGCGGCAGGATGCTGGGCACCACCGATTCCATGATCTGGAAGCAGAAGTTCCCCCAGAGGAGCCAGGCGAAGAGCGCGAACAGTCCCGCCCGCGTGTAGGACAACGTCCCGCAGTGGTAGAGCCGGGTGGCGGCGGTGGCGGGCAGGTCAGGATTTGGCGGCGATGATGTGGGATGCATACGGGTTATTGGGCTTCCAGGTTCGCACCGCTCCCGCGCGCCCACACGCTGGTGCCGGCCGGGATTTCACAAACGGCGTCCAGCGGGGGGAGTTCGCGGAGGAGCGGATTTGTCCGGATGCGCGCGCGGATGGGTGAGGTGGTGGGGTTGTGAAGGTGCAGTCCAACCTGTCCGTCCCGGATGCCCGTCCATTCCATGCGCACCTCGGGATGATCGCACAGGACCAGGTTTCCGGCGGCATAGCTTTTGCCGGGGGTGCCCGCCGCGACGACGAACCGCAGCGTGGTATCGACGGCTTCGAGGAGGCGCAGGGCTCCGTCCGCGAGCACGCCGCACGGCCACTGGGGAACGACGCCGCGCAGCGCAATCGGCAGCGGGTCGCGCCGCGTGCGCGTGTCCACCGCGATGCGGATCGCCTGGTTCGTGGCCTCCAGCGTCAGCGCGTAGTGTCCGTCCGCCAGCCGCCCTTCCGTCACCGCCTGCACGCAGGTCGATGCTTCGGCGCACCGGGCGCGCAGGTCGGTTAATTGCTGGGCCGACGTCACCGCCCCCTGATGCAGGACGACCAGGAAGCGGCTGGTCACCTGCTGGCCGGCGGTCATCGCCTCCGGATGGGTCGTGAGGGTGACGAGTTCGCGTCCGTTCCCGGCGGGCAGGACGCTCAGCGCCATTTCGTAGGACGTTCCGTCAAGCGGGAGCACGAGCAGCGAGCCGATGTCGCTGGGCCAGAGCATGACGCCGCCGTCGGGGGACAACGCCGCCGTGCGTGACCACTCCGGCGTCGTGTAGTCGAAGGCGCCGGTCTCGAGCGCGCCCGTCGCCGGGAGATACGTGTACGTCCAGGCGGGGGCCAGTTCTCGCAGCGGTGCAATCGCGAGGTGCTGCAGTCCCGGCTGTCCCGTTCGGAACGTCAGGTTCGTCTTCGCCTCCAGCGTGGTCTCCACGAGCACCGTGGTGTCGCCGTTGAGGGCGGGGCGGTAGGTGGTCAGCAGCACCCGCGAGCGCGCGCGGCTGAGCGGCGTGTCGAAGCGGTACTCGGTCTGGTTGAACTCGCTGGAGGCTCCCAGCAGGCGGAGCTCCGACTGGATGTGGTTCTCCGTGGAGCCATCGGCCAGGTACAGAACCGGGCAGGGCTTGAAGTGCTTGATCGGTTGCACGATGCCGGTCTCGATGACGCGGGGCACGATTTCCGTCATCCGCCGCATGGCGCCTAGCTGGCCGCCCGCTTCCCCCGTGTGCCAATACGAATGCGAGAGAAAGAGGTCGCGGTCGTCGCGCACGAAGGCTTGCGGCGGTGCGGCCAGGCTGCAGATGGTATTCTGGTTGTCGGAGCACATGGCCGCCATGAACGAGCGGTCTTCCGCCAGGTGGCGCCCCGTCATGGCTTCGGTGCCATCCGCACAGCGCACGCGCATCCACAATTCGTGGTTGCGCGCGACCCGAATGGGTTCCTCAAGCTTCAGCCGTGGCTGGCGGGGATGCCAGACGCGGATCGGCGTCGCGCCGCTCATCAGGGTGGCGCTCTCGATGTCGGACGCGGCTTCGATATCCGCGTGAAGGACGATCCACGCATTGCCATTGAAGAGCAGGCCCTCTCCGGCATTGCCGCAGGCACCGTAGTCGAAAGAGTAGTAGTACGTGTTGAACCGGGGGCCGTTGCCCACGCAGGCGGTGTACTGGTGGTCCTCGAGGTGTGCGAGGTTCGGGGCGAAGATCGTGGTGGCCCAGGGCTGGCGGGCCGCCGTGATGGAGGCCGGCGTCGCATAGGCGCCGGCCGCGCGGGGCTGGGGGCCGTACCCGGCGGCCATGAGATCCTGATACAGCTCGCGGGCATCGCGGTTGGGGGCGCCGGCGTCGCCCGCGGTGACCACGTCGAACCCGCGCCAGAAGCGCTGGTAGAAGGGCGAGATGGCATTGGCGCCCGGCGTGCGCAGTGTCGGGGCGATCCCCTGGCCGCCGGTGCGGGCGCCGCTCAGGAAGCTCCAGAAGAGCGAGTAGGGCTGTTCGCACTCCGCGGCCGTCGGCAGCGTGCTGACGTGCTGCAGCACATACGCCCGGACGAGTCCCCACGACGTGGGCGCATCCGGCCGCCTGGCGGCGGGGGTGGTGCCGGCGGAGAAGCTGACCCCGGGCAGGCAGCGAAACGAGTCGTCAGAGGCGTCGGCGCAGGCCTTCTGGTACGTCGCCAGCGTCGTGGCGTCGAGCAAGGACGCATCCGACAGAAACGCGAGGAAGTCGTAACGGGCCAGCCGGGCGGCGTGGCCGAGTTCGGAGATGCGAGCGGGCTTCACGGTGTTTCCGGCGTCTGCGCCAATCAGGCCGTGGAAGGGCTTGAGCATGGGCCCCGGTTCGCAGAGCGTCCGGGGCGGCAGGTTCTGCTCCGCCAGCAGGCGCGCGAACGCGTCCGGCGGATTCGCGCCTCCCTGTTCGAAGATCCAAATTTCTCCGACCGAGGCGAACGTGTCCTGCGCCCCGTTCGTCATGGAGAACGTCAGATCCAGTCGGCCGTCCGGGGTTACGGCGGCAGCGGGGATGGGGAACAGGTCGAGCCGGGGGCCCTGACGGTCGGCGAAGCGGGGCGTTGCCAGCGACGCGGCCACGGGCCGCGGCCCGGCGTTGACCTGCATGGGGCGTGCCGCCTGCGGCGCATAGGCCCAGCGCAGCAACCCCAGCGTGTAGGCGCCGTCAGGCTTCAGGCTGTCGAATCGGTACGTGAGAGGCGTGGCGCTGAAGGCGCGCGCGTTGGCCGCCGTGGGGTGGAAGACCTCGGACCACGACCAGCGTACGGGCCACGAGCGGGTGTCTGTCCACCCCTTGCCGCGCTCCGGACTGTACGGGAGATCGGACATCGCGCCGCAATCGACATAGGCGACGGGGTGCGAGCCGTCCGGCGTGAACAGCCGCCGCACGCTGTTGAACCAGTCCGCTTTGCTGCTGCTGCACGCGACGTTGCCGGTAACCACTGCGGGGCCGGCGCTGGGCGGGGCGGTCGGGGGCTCGCCGGGGCTGGCATTGGCCGCGAGCCACTTGAGCAAGTTGGCCATCAGCGTTTCGCCGCCCGTCTGCATGACGAAGCCATCGCCAAATGCCCAGTGATAGGCGTCGAAAATAAAGTACTGCGAACTGGTGGTGAACAGCGCCATGCGGCCGGCGCCCCACGGGCGCACGGCCAGGAACGGCGGCGCGGAGGTGTAGCTGCCAAGCGTCGCGCGACCGGCGCTGAGTTCGTCGAGCGGATGGGTGACGCAGGTCAGATTGCCCCGGATCAGCACCTGCCAGTCTGGCGAGAGCCGCATCGTGTGCGTCAGAACATAGGCGTCGGTGTAGTCGATCGGCAGCCACAACTGGCTGAGGCTGTCGGTGACGGGGTGGGGAGCGATGTTCGTGGTCGAGAGATACCGGTACCCGATGATGCGCGTGAGCAGTTGTTGGTGGTCCGGGTCGCGGGGTTGCTCGTTGAGCAGCTCGGCTCCAAATCCGTGAAGCCAGGGATTGAGCTGCCGGGTGAATCCCCGGCCGCCGTAGTAACTGGGCGCCGGCAGGAGGGCGAATCCGCCCCCGGCGCGAATGTAGCGCTCGAGGTCGGCGCCCAGCCGTTCGTCGATGGCGCGGGTGCCGTCGTAGAGCATCGGCATCATGCCGACGACCACCGGGAACCGTGCCAGGGTAGCAGCATCGGTAGTCTGATAGCACCCGACCTGCAGGTCGAATCCAGCGGAGCGGTAGTAGGTCAGTGCCCGCGCATCGATGTGGTCGAGTCCCTGGAGGCGCAGATCCTCGGAGTACAGGCACAGGACCGGAATGAGGGGTTTTTCGGTGGCCGTCGCTTCGGCGGCCGACAGGTGGCAGGGCCCGCCGAGGAGCGGGACCACGCCCGCCAACATGCCGACAGCGCGAAAGCCGCGCATGGTCAGCCGGCCTATGAATCGCCCAGACATCTGCATGCGGCCCCCGGAGGCTTGGTCTTGCATAACCAATTATTCACTTGTATATTCCAATGTATTGAGTGTGTAAAGGATCGATTTCCCGCGCTCGAAGCGTGAGCCCGACAGCGCATGAAAGCCGCGCCATACGACTGTGATACACGGCCCTACTGGTGTGATGACCGCCTGGGGACGGGCCGTCAAAACGCCTACGGCCACTTTGTCGACGAGGGCGGCGGCTATCGCATTACCACGCCCGCCACGCCCCGGCCCTGGCTGAACTACTTCGCCAACCCCCGGTTCGGCGCCGTGCTGGCCCCTGATGGCGGCGGGTTCTGCTGGTACAAGACTCCGCTCATGCGCATCACGCGCTATGAGCATCCAATCGACTACCTCCCGCGGCAGTTTGTGGATGGGCGTGACGTCCTGGTCACGGACCTGGCAAGCAGCGCCAGCGCGCATCCGTTCCGCGATGGCGACGCGCGGGTCTGCACGCACCATCCCGGACACTCGGTGCTCACGGCCACCGTCGCGGGCCTGCACGTGCACGGCACGTTTTTCGTGCCGGCGGCATTGGCTTGCGAGATCTGGCTGGTGCGGGTGTCCAACCCCGGCCCGCGCGCGCGGCGGATCCGGCTGGAGTTCGCCCAAACCTGGAGCATGGCCCGCTTCGGCTCGCACACGGCGGAAGCCGGCATTCCGTATGTGTCCGTTCCCGGCCAGGGCATGACGACGGAGGTGGCGGGGCATGCCGTCGCCGCCGCGGTGTCCGCGCCGGAGCTGCCGTGGCATTTGCACGCGGTATTCGCCTCACCGGGTGGCGTGGCGCGCGTCGAGCCCGTGCCGG
Source organism: Lentisphaerota bacterium (assembly GCA_021413965.1). GTDB lineage: Bacteria > Verrucomicrobiota > Kiritimatiellia > UBA8416 > JAIOPI01 > JAIOPI01. The sequence goes on from JAIOPI010000014.1 coordinate 214,528, forward strand.
AGACGCGGGCGGATGGACGCCGGTTTGTGTTCCATCGCTGCACGGTGGTGCAGGAGGTTGAACTCGAGCCGGGCGCCTGCCGTGACTTCGCGGTCTATGCCGCCGCCACGGAGGACGCCGCCGAGGCGCAGCGCATCCGGGATGCCTCCCTTGAGGACGCGCGGCGGGAGTACGGGGAGTTGCTCGCGAGCTGGCAGGGGCTGGCCCGGCGCGCGCACTGCACGATCCCCGAGAAGAGCGCCGAGTATTTCCTCAATTACTGGCTCAAGAACCAGCTTCACCTGACGTTTCACTTCGTTCGCGCCGGGCACTGGGGCTATCGCGATGCGCTGCAGGATGCGTGGGGGTACGCGATGCTTTGCCCGGCGGAAGCCGCCGATCGCCTGCGTTTCATGCTGAGCGGCATGTTCGCCGATGGTACCGCCCCGCGCCAGCTCTCCAAATTCGAAGACGGCCGGCACGACTTGCGCCGCTATATGGACTCGGTCGTCTGGGCCCCCCGCGCCGTTCTCGGGTATCTGCAGGAAACGGGCGACAGGGGACTGCTTGGAGAAACGCTGCCGTTCCTCGACCGGGATCGGTCGACCGTGCTCGACCATCTGCGTCGCGGGGTGGACGCGCTGTGGGAACGGCGCGGGGCGCACGGCGGTTGCCTGACTGGCGACGGCGACTGGAACGACGCGCTCGAAGGCATCAGCCGCGATGGCGATGCCGAGTCCTACTGGCTGACGATGGCCCTCTACGACGCCTTGCTGACCATGCAGGAGCTGTACGGGTTCTCCGGCGATCCGGCGGCCGCCGGCGTCATGGCGCAGCGGGCGGACGAGATCAAGCGCGTGGTCAATGCGTCGGCGTGGGATGGCGCGTGGTATCGCTACGGCGTTACGGGCCGAGGCCAGCCGATCGGGTCGCAGGAAAATCGGGAAGGGCGCATTCATCTCAACGCCCAGTCCTGGGCCGTTCTCACCGGGCTGGCGGATGCGGAGCGCGCCGCGCTGGCGATTGCAGCCGTGGACCGGCATCTGGAGTCGCCGGTCGGGCCGGTCCTGCTGGCGCCGCCCTACGTCGCCGAAGCGAAGGAGATCGGGCGCATCGCGCGGCTCGAACCGGGCACCTTCGAGAACGGTTCGGTTTATCAGCACGCGGTGACGTTTTACATCCTGGCGCTCTTGCGCGCGGGTCGCCACGCGGAGGCGCTGGATCTCTTCACGCGCGTGCTCCCGACCAATCCCCGCAACGGCGATGACCGCCGCACGTCCGAACCCTATTGCACGGGCAACTTCTACTGCGGGTCAGGCCACCCGCGATTTGGCCAGAACTTCTTCACCTGGTTCACGGGAAACGCCGCCTGGCTGCTGCGCATCGGCTTTGACGAACTTCTCGGCGTCCGGGCCGGGCTCGAGGGGCTCGTTATCGCCCCGCGCGTTCCCGCGGGGTGGACGGAATGGCGCGTCGAGCGCGAGTACCGGGGCTGCTGCTACGAGCTGACGTTCACGCGGCGCGCCGATGTTCAAGCCATGGAGATCCGGGTCGACGGCCGCCGGCTGGAGGGCGCGGTGATTCCGCCACTGACCGCCAGCCGGTCGGTGGTTGACGTGCGCCTGCCCCTGGCGCCTCCGTCGGAGGCGAGTCAGCGATGAAGACCGTCTCGGTTTACTTTGCGAATCACTTCGACCTGACGTGGCGTCGCTGCTGGATGCGGGACACCCTCTACCAAGGGCGGCGGTTTGCGAGCTACCGGCACATTGAGAGCCTGTGCCTGCAGCGCAACATGGAACTGGCTGAGCGGGGCGACGGCGCCTACGTGGTGGAGCAGGGGCTGACGATGCGTGCGTTCCTGGAGGCCAACCCCACGGCGCTGCCGCGGCTGCAGGCGCTGTATCGCGCGGGCCGGTTCGAAATGTGCGGCAGCGGCGAGGCCATCATCGACATCAATCTCTGCTCCTTTGAAACCCTGTGCCGGAACCTGGCCTCGGGCGTGCACTATTGCCGCCACGTGCTGGGCATGCCGCCGCTGCTGGCCTGCCACGATGACGGGTTTGGCTCGTCGGCGCAGTTCCCGCAGGTCATTCGGCAGTGCGGCCTTCCGGGCATTCAGGGCCTTTCCTACAGCTTGCCGGACAACACCTACTGGCGGGGCCTCGACGGGTCGTGGGTCCTGGTCTGGACCGGCGCGCCGGGACGCCAGTACTTCTTCGATCACTGCTATCACGAGCCTTGCCGCCAGTGCGCGGGTCACGGTGTTGGAACCTGTGCGGCGTGCCGGGGCACCGGACTCGATCTGCCTCAAAACTTCTATCCGCCCTTCGACCCGGTCCCCTCCGACGCCTTTCGCACGGACCAGGCGGCCTATGTGGTGAAGTCCGAGGAGATGCTGCCGCCGGAGGGGTTCACCGCGCATTTGCGCCGCTGGGAGGCCGCCGATCCCGGCACGCGTTACGTGTGGGCAACGCCGCGCCGCCTGGCCCCGCTCTGGGAGCCGCTGACTCGCATCGATCAGCCGCCGGCCGATCAGATTGCGTCGCGCATCGAGAACAACCCGGTGCAAACCGGGTGCTACGTCAGCCGCATCAAGGTCAAGCAGGAGGCGCGTCGCTGCGAAGCCCACCTTTATGGACTGGAGACGGTGCTGGCCCTGGCCTGTCCGGACGCCATGGACGCCAGCGCCTGGCAAGGCCTGTTCCTGGAGTTGCCGTTCTTCTTCTTTCATGATGCGATCACCGGCACCCATCAGGACGAGGCCTACGCGGAGCTCATGGACCGCATGCGCGCCTGCCGGCTGAACACGCATGCCGAAGCCGGGCGCACGCTGGGGCGCGCGGGTCTGGCGCAGGTGCAACTGCCGGCCGCGGCCGCGGCCGGTGTCACGATCCAGGCCATCACGACGGCGCTCGAGCCGTTTGCCCAGCGGATTCCGCTCGCCGACAGCGACTGGCGAGGGGCGCGTCCGCTGGTCGCGGTGACGGCCGCCGGCCGGCGCTGGCCGGTGGTCTATGCGTGGCACCCGTGGTTTCCCGCGCTGCCACCGGACGAGGGCCGCCTGATCGACGCCGTCGGCAGCGCCGCGCGTACGCGGCCGGACGCGACGCAGGCCTTCGTTGAGATCGACTGCCTGGATCCGCTGCAGTGGGAAGCCGCGCGCCTGGAGCCAGCCCGCGCACCGGCGCCCCTGGACGTCCGGGAACTGCGCAATGAACATCTCGCGGTGACGTGGGATGACCACGGCGTGACGGCGATCCGCTGTTTGACGTCGGGTGCAGTGGCGACGGGCGACGCGCTATCGTCCATCGGCGGCCTGATGATTTGCGAAGACGAAGGCGATCCCTGGGGGACGCGGAAGCTGCCGGCGTTTCGCCATCCGCTGACGCCGTTCACGCGTTGCCTGGGCGCGCAGCGCTTCGAAGGTTACGCGGAAGTCTATTTCGCGGGGCGCTACGAACCGAACCTGCGCTTCGGACGCGAGGCCGACCCCGCCATGTTTGCGCTCGAGTGGACGATCACCGCCCGCCTGCTGGATGCCGCGCGGCGCGTGGACATCGAGTACGAGGTGTTCTGGAAGACGGCCAACCGGCGGCTGTGCGCGGTGTTCCCGGTTCAGGCGGAATCCGACACCGCCTGGTACTCCGTGCCCGGGGGCGTGCTCGAGCGCCCGCGCTATGAGCAGACCGAAACCTGCTTGTGGAGTCCGAACGGTGATTGGCCGGCCCTGTATGGCGTGGCGGCCCGTCCCGCCGCCGGCAGCCAGACCGGGTGGGGCGTGCTCAACTATGGAACCCCGGCGGCCCGCGTCGACGATGGGCGCATCGTCATCTCGCTGCTGCGTTCTCCCGGATTCGGGCACTGTCTCGAGCGCTACGCGCAGGAGTATCCCATGCCCACGAGCGGCATTCGCGACAGCGGCTGGCATCACGTGACACTGAGCGTGGCGCCGCACGCCGGCGCGGCTGACGTCGGGCGCTTTGCCCGGCAGGCGGCGGCCCTGAACCTGGGCGTGCCGGCCGTAGCCACGCCCCCCGGAGCGTGCCTGCCGGCGCCGGCGTTGCACATCGCCGGGCACGGACTTCAGTTGATCGCGGCCAAGCGGCCGTTCGACGGTGCCGACGCGCAGGTTGTGCGATTGTTGAACGCGCAGGCGGAAACCACCGTCGCCGTGCTGCGGGACGTCACAGGCGGCGCGCGGCCGATGGCGGGCTGCCGGTTGACCGAAGACGCGGACGACCCCGGGATGGGCGCCGGCGAACTGGTCGCCACCTTCCGTCCCCATGAAGTGCGGACCTTTTACATCAGGAAGGCATGATGCATACCACGACGCAGCGTGAACTGTCGGTCCTGCTGCTGGCGGCGGACAGCGGGGAGGGGGGACTTGGGGAGATGCTGGATCCGCGCCTGCGGGAAGAGTTCGCCGCGGCGGGCATCCAGTGCCGGGCGTGCTACGTGGGCGACCTGCAGCGGGCGCACCTCGACCTGTTTCACTGTGTCGTGCTCCTGCGGTCACCCGTCCCGCAGCATCCCTTCGGCGACGCGGCAGACTTTCGCGAGAAGAGCGTGTGGCTGCAGGAATTTGTGGCGTGTGGCGGCGGCCTTTTCCTGATGTTCACGGAGTGCTACGGCAAGACGGAATCGACGCTAAACGAACTCTGCGCGCCGTGGCAGATCCGGTTCTACTTCAACCGGCTCGTGCCCGACGCCCACGTCGCGACGGACCGGTTTCCGCGCCTGCATGAGAGTACGCTGCTGCCGGTCACGGTCGTGGCGAACCCCTTTCTGCCGCTGCCGTTCGACACGCTCAAGGTGGTCACGGAGGGCGGCCACGGCACCCAGCACCTGACCTGCGTGCCGGAGCCGGGCAGTGCGTGGCACCCCGTCATGCGCGGCGGCGCGCACATCAGCAGCCAGAGTTATGGCACCTTCTACATCAACACCTCCCGCGAGACGATTCACGACCCGATCCTGTGCGCGGTGCGCGAGGCCGGGGCCGGGCGCGTCGTGGCGTTTCCGGGATCGGCACCTTTCTGGCTCACGAACGCGCACATCTGGCGCTTCCAGGGGCGGCTGCAGAACCAGGACGGCGGGCGCGGGTTCCGCTTCTTCTGCGAGGCGCTGCGCTGGCTGGCGGATACCCGGCGCGGGCGGCAACTGCCGTCCGATTGCGTCGCGCAGGCGGCGCGCGTCGTCGATGCGGCGTGGCTCAACAAGCCGAGCCAGTACTCGTTCCGGCCGGTCAGCGCCGAAGACCAGGGCCGGATGCGACGGAGTGTCGCGCAGAAGCTGTGGATCGGCCTGCAGACACCTGAGCGGGAGGTCCTGGGCGACATGGCGACGGCCCTGGCGCGCGAGGGGTACCGGCTGGCGTTTCCACTGGCGCCTTACGAGATCCTGACCGATGCGGGCTGGGATGAAGCCAAGCAGCGCTGCCAGGCGGCTGGCGCGGGATTGCTCGAGCTGCGGCCGGGATACGAGCTCCGCGACGACGAGGGCATGGTGAGCGCGGTCGTCAGTCCGACGACGCTGCCCAAGCACACCCTGCGCTATCCCAACTCCACCCTGCTCGAGAACGTCTGGATCTGCATCTTCGGCTGTTTGAGCATTTTGCGGCATCCGCTGGCCAACCGGATTCCGCCACAGCGCTACGGTGGCTACAACCTGATCGAGTGGGACCCGTCGGCGGAGTGGTTTGCGCGCTACCAGGCGCTGGTCGCCTCCAAGTATTTCATCAGTCCGATCGCCTTCAACACGCGGACCGGCGGCGACGCGTGCAACACGTGGGTCGTGGTGCCGGAAGGCCGCCAGGCGTTCGACATGCTCCGCACGAACAACCACGCCACGTTCATCAGCGACGGGCCGGTCCTGGAGCGCTTCTGCTGGAGCGGTCCCGGCCTGATCAGCGATGAATGGGAGGGGTTCTGGTACGGCTACTATCCGGGCGACGCCGCCGTATTGAACGTGCGCCTGCGCGCCGAGTGCCCGCTGGCCGAGGTGGTGCTCTACGATGGCGAGGACGTGCTGGCGCGTTTTGAGCCGGGCCAGGCGGAGTTCGAAAAGCGGCTGCAGGTCCGTGTGTGGCGCGACCTGTGCCTGCACCTCACGGCCCGCGACAGCGCTGGCCGGCGGCTGTTTGCCACGTATCCGCTCTACACGCGGAACTTTGGCTTCTGGGGCCACGTCGGCTCCGACCAGATGAACAACTACGTCAACGCCATGACGCCGGCGCCGAACGGCTTCCTCGGCGTGGGGCACCGGTTGTTCGACATGTTTGGCTTCGTCACCCTGGGCGCGGCCTGGGGGGACTACCTCCGCATCACGCCTGCGTTGAGCTATGCGGAGTTCATGCCGCGGCAGGAGATTTCAGGCGTGATCGGCTCCTTCAACGTCCACCACCCGAGCGCCATCGTGACGGGCGGCGACGGCGAGCCACGCTACCTGAACGATCACCGCCGCGTGTTCCCGTATTGCGGGGCGGATGCGCAGGTGTTCCGCAGCGACGTCGTCGGCGAGCAACGCGACAACGACACCGGTCGGCGCGAGCGCTGGCATGGCCGCGAGGTGGTTCCCACGCGGCTGCTGACGCCGGTTCCCGGCGCCCGGGGGCATGACGAGTACGTCGTCTGGCGCTGGGAGGTGAACCAGCCGATTTGCGTCGAGGTGCGGAAGCACGTCCAGTTCGCCCCCGGCTGGCTGAAGGATTCCTGGCTGACGTTTGCCTCCAACTCCCATTGGAGCGTACCGGGACTGTACATCCGGTCCATGCGGGATGTGTCGCATGGGTTGCGGATCGCGGATCTGCCGGTGTTCGGGGAGCCGGTCCCCGCGGGCAAAGAGTGGGACAACAGCTTCTTCCTGCGGCTGGCGCATCGGATACCCCCGGCGGTGTTTGCGCCCGGCCACGGTGGCGAGTTGGAGATCGGCACCGGGGCGGCCGGCACGTTCGGGCTGGTGCCGCTGGGTGCCCCGCGCGAGATTCGCACGCAACTCTGGGTAACAGCCAAGGAGGTGCAAGTGCTCTTCCAGTGCCGGCTGACGGAGGCGGAGCGGCAATCCGGATGCCTGGACGTCTCCTACCTGGTGCTGCTGGATGCCACGGAATCGGCCGGGACGCCATTTGGTTCGGTGCTGGACGCGATCAGCCGGGCGTCGGCCGGCGCCGGGGGCGCGCGGCGATTCTCCGTAACGGTGGACGTAGCGGGGCGCGCGGCGCCGTTCGAACTCGACCTCGACACGATGTTCCCCGATTGTGCCGGATTCCCGCTGCATGTGGAGCTGCGAGGCCAGTCCGACGCGCTGATGGAGTGGTGCGGTCCGGGCGGCGTGCCGGCGTTGGTCAGCCAGCCGCAGCACGGGCGTTCGTGGCACCGGTTGCCGGCGGCACCGCACCGATACACCGCGATGGCGGGGCGGGCCTGGGAGGATCTTGGCGCATGAATATCAAGGAAATCAGCCGACTGTGCGGTGTGTCCGTGTTCACCGTGTCGCGCGTCCTCAATGGCCGCGCGGCGGAATTCCGGATCAGCGCGGCGACGGCGAAGCGCGTGATGGACATGGCCGAGAAGGTCCAATATCGCCCGAACTATCTCGCGCACAGCCTCAACACCGATCGCACGTACTCGGTTGGCGTGATCTTCGCGAACACCGTCGACAACTACCTCGGGAGCATCATGGAGGGCGTCGAGGCGCACCTGCGTGGCACGGAATATCAGACGGCTGTCGAGACGGGTGAGAACGACATCCGCCTCCAGGATCAGGCGCTGCGCCGCATGTTGCACCGGCGTGCGGATGGGATCATCTTTTACCCGGTGGCCTTGCCGCCGGGCAAGCGCTACGAACTGCCGACCCCGAACGATCAGCGCAAGCACCAGGTTCCAATCGTGATCATCGGGCGCACGATACCCGGCGCGCGGGATCAGATTATGATGGGGGACTTCGAGGCGGGCGCGGCCACGGCCAACCGCTTTCTCGAAGCCGGCTGCAAGCGCTTCGCGTTCCTGACGAATCCCGTGAACTGCTCTTCGGACCATGCCCGCCAGAAGGGCTTTATCCAGACGCTCAAGCAAGCCGGCATTCCGGCGGCGAACCGGATCGTGGTGGCGGAGCAGGGCGGCCCGGCGTCCGAATCGCTGCACAAGCTCCGGCGTGCTGACGCGCTCTTCGGCGTCAACTCCGGCCTGCTTCTTGCCTATGTCCGGAGGCTGCGGGCGCTGGCTGACGTGCGGCACATGCACATGGTGTCGGTGGGCGACATCGAAGGGGCGGAGCTGATGGATCTGAAACTGTGGACCTGGTCGACGCCCGGCCGCCGGATGGGCGAGGAGGCGGCGCGCGCCGTGCTGTCGCGGATCGACGATCCCGCCGCGCCCTGGAAGAACGTGGTGGTTCCGCTGGAGTGGACGACGGCATGAGCATGATGATTCTTCTGGGCGCGCTGGCCGCGTCGGTTGCGCTGGCCGCGCCTGAGCCCGGTTCAACTGCCGCCGGTCTGCCGGTTCTGGATTCGCCCAAAGCATTTCGCGTCGAGCGCCAGCGCGTGGACGATCGCTCCGTGCTGCTGATCGACGGCGATCCCCTGTTCTGTGTGCTGGACGCCACGCCGGATCCCGCTTTCCTTGCCGCCGCGCGCCAGTCCGGCGTGAACACGCTGGCGCTGGACTACTACTGGCGCGAACTTGAGCCGCGTCCCGGCGGCACGGACTGGGCACGCCTGGAGCAGGCGATTCAGGACTACGGGCGGTGCGGTTTTGCGCTGATTTTCCTCGTGAACATCCACCAGCCGGCCTGGGTGGCGGCCGAGTGCGCCGACGAACCACGGACGCGGGGATCGGATGGCGTCTATCCCAATGCCCCGGCGGTGCGCCGGCATTTTGCGGAGTTTCTTGGGCGGTTTCTCCAGCACACGGCCGGCTACTCCAACGTGCTGGCCTATGGGCTCTCGGCGGGGGGCGAGGCCGATGGCGACTTCCACGAGGTCGCCGGCGACATCAGCGTCTGGCGCCAGTCGCCGGCGTGTCTGCAGGATTTTCGTGCCTTCCTCAAGACGCGCTACGCCACCCCTGCGGACCTCCAAGCCGCCTGGGGTGTGGAAGGGGACGGGGTGACGTTTGACAACGCCGTTCCGCCGCCACCGCTCGGACCGCCCGATGCGTTCTGGCGCGACACGCGGGCGGGCGCCCACGACTGGCGAGCGTTCATCGACCGCTTCTGGATCACCTCCATCGAATGGCAGGCCCGGCTTGTGCGGCAGGCGGCGCCGCAGAAGCTCACCCTGGTGCGGCTGTCGTGGCCGGTCTTCCAGACGTTCAATCCGTTCCTGGCGCGCGGGACCGCCGACTGGCTGGATCTGCTGCAGGTCAAGGATGCCGTTCCAACCTGGGAGCGGGCCACCCCGGCGTACCTGCGCAGCCGCGCGGCGATGTTCCACGCCGCCACGCGGGGTACGCCCATCGTCAACTTTCCCGAGGTCGACGTGGGACACAATCACGGCGAAGCCACACCCGACGAGATCGCCACGTTTCTGCCCGCCGTGTCCGAGTTTGCGGGCGGCGTCTGGTACTATCGCGGCGTGCGTCCCGCGCAGTGGGCGGGCATCGCCGCCGCCGCGCCGCGCGTGAAGGAGATCATGCTCCGCTCCCGCGGCAATCCCGCTGACCGCGTGGCGGTGTTCTATGCCGAACGTTATGCGAACTGGATTCAAAACCACACGGCATACGACAACGAGGACAGCCTGGCGGGCGTTGTCCGCGCGCTGGACGCCGCCGGCGCGCGCTTCGATATCGTCAGTGAAGACTGCCTGGCGGATCTTGCGCGGTACCGGACGCTGATCATCACGGCGGCGCCGTATCTGCCGAGAGAAGCGTCCGACGCCATCGCGACCTTTATCGCGCGGGGCGGGCGCGTGCTCGCCGAATCGGACGTGGCCAGCTTCGATCTGGCGGGGCGCGACCTGGAGGCGTCGTGGAAAGGCCAGGCGACGCTCCTGGCGCCCGGCTCCATGGCGTCCATCCGTCCCAAGGAGGGGAGCATCGTGCTGGACGATCAGGGCCGTGCGCTACTGGCCCGCATTGGCGAGTTTCCCGGGCCATGAGCGCGGCACGCAAGGGATGGCGATTCGCGCTGACGGCGGTGGCGGTGGCGGCCGCGATCTGTGCGCGGGCCGCGGGGGAGGGGGTGGACGTGGTGCGTGCCGTTGAGACGCCGGATCAGGTCATCGGGCCGACCCTTCATTTCCGGCCCGCGAGTCCCGGCCGCTATGGCGACCCCATCCCGTTTTACAACGACGGGACTTACCATGTTTTCTATCTGCTGGACGGTGTCGGGCGGATGACATGGGAGCATCTGGCGTCCAAGGACCTGGTGCGGTGGGTGATCTTGCCGCGCGCGATCGATGCGGGCCCGCCGGGCGCGCCCGATGCGTGGTGTGGCACCGGCAGCGTGGTGTATGACGCGCCGGGCCAGTTGTTTCATCTGTTCTATACTGGGTTCAACGGCGCCAATGCGTTCGAGACTTACCTCGACGGGCGCGGCCATCCGGACGGGGGGCAGCAGATTATGCATGCCATCAGCCGCGATGTGGTGCGGTGGATCAAGCAGCCGCAGGACACCTTCGTGGGGGATGGCGTTCGCTATCACAACTTGCGCCAGGGGCCCTTCGTCAGCGGCAATCACATGTGCCGCGACCCGTATGTGCGCTGGAACGCGGCGGAGAAGATCTGGGACATGGTCTTCGTGGCCGAGACGGCCGCGGCGACCGGGCCACAGCGCCCGGTTTTCGGGCGGGCGGTGTCAACCAACTTGTGCCAGTGGCGGCAGGTGGCCCCGCTGCAGGGCGCGCGCCCGGGGGACTGTCCGGATCTGTTCGAGATTCGGGGGCGGTGGTACCTGATCTGCGACTATGCGCGGTGGAGCCGCGCGGAGGCTCCCGAGGGACCGTTCGGGGAGGAACGGGTTTTCGAAACGGGAATGCTTGGCGTGCCCAAGCGCATGTACGATGGCCGGCGGCACGTCCTGGTGGGATGGATCCAGGACATCGAGGGCGATGACGACCGGGGCGACTTGAAGGGCTTTGGCACGCAGTGCCTGCCCCGCGAGCTCGATGCGGGGCCGGAGGGCGATCTCATCTGCAAGCCGGCGGCGGAAGTTCTGGCGCTCTATCGCACGCGCCGGTGGAGCCGTGAGCCGACGGACGTCACGGCGCACGCGCCGCTGGCCTGGGACGCGCCCGCCGACTACCGGCTTGATCTGACCCTGACCTTTGACCGGTTCGAAACCGACGGCGAATGCGTCGTCCGGTTGCGCGATCACGGCGAGCGCACGGGTTACCGGATCATCTTTCGGCCCGGTCGCGGGCAGGTCGAAGTGGCCGGTCCGCGATACCACTACGCGCGCCAGTGCCATGTCGATTGGACGAAGCCGATCAAGCTGCAGGTCTTTGCCGACGGCTCCATTATCGAGAGCTTCATCAATGATGCAGAGGCGTTCAGCCTGCGGGCCTACAATTGGCGGGATGGCCGCATCGCGCTCAGCGCCACGAACGCGGACGTGACCGTGTGTGGCGCGGAACTAAGAACCTTGGATTGATTCAACATGAAGAAACCGCTCCTCAGATCGTCCGCCAACGTCCTGTTGATCGCCATGCTCACGGCCTGCGCCTGGGGGTGGGGGAGGCCGGCCACGGCGGACGTCACGGCGGGCGTGCTCGACGACCTCGGGGAGAAAAAGAATTTCGCTGACGGCGAGCAAACCGACCTCCGCGAGGTCGGCGCGTTGTTCACGAAGCTCGCCTTTGTTCCCGACGGCTCGAACTCCTTCTACTTCGTTCAACTCAGCGACATTCACATCTACGCCGAGGACGAGGCGGATCCCAAGGCCCGGAACATCTTCAACACCGATCTGGCGCAGGATTTCGTCAACGTGCTGAATGAGATCAATGCCATGGCGCCAGCGCCGGCCTTTGTCATCATCACCGGCGACCTGGTTCACGACGCCGAAGTGAAGCAGTTCGAGCGGTTCAAGCGGCTGCTCGGGACGCTGCGGCCGGAGGTCCCGCTCTACCTGGTGCTGGGCAATCACGATGCAAACCGCGCGAACTACGCGCAGGTCTTCCCCGACCGGCCGCCGTATTACGCCTTCAGCCGGGGCCTGTGGCACTTCGTCGTCCTGGATTCCCGCAGCGACGGCAGCCTGGAGCGTCGCCAGGCCGACTGGCTGCGCGAGGATGCGGCGCAGCATCAGGCCGATCCGCTGATGCTTTTCACGCACCATCCGATGATTGGCCAGGCGGGATGGGAAGACGTGCGGCCGATGCGCGAGGTGATTGTTCGGGCCATCCAAAGCGCCCCAGGCGAGGTGTGGATGTTCTCGGGACATCTGCATTTCAACCTCCTGGCGCGCTGTTGTGAACGCAACGGGCCGCCGGTCAACCTGGTGACCACCGCGAGTTCTACGGGTTCCTTTGGCTATGAGGTCCCGGGCTATCGCCTGGTCTGCATCGACCGTCGCGACGTTCGGGCGACCGTGTATAAACGAGTGGGGCCGGAGCATGGCTTCCGGGTCGATCCGCCGCCGGCGGCGTGGCCCGTTTACCGCCCGCCGCCGATGGCGCCGCTCCGGCGCGAGGTGCTGGCGTTCGAGGTCCCGGACGACATGCCGTACGTGCACACGTCCACCGGTGTGGGGTGCAAGGACAACTACCGCTTTGTGGATGCGTCGGGCGTCCTGGTCTATGCGGTACCGGTCGCGAAGGTGGAGACGAATCTGAGCGTCAGGCTGTCGATCGGATCCGACTATCGCGTGCAGGCGTCGTTTGATGGCGCTGCCTACGAGGAGATCTTCCGGTCAAACGGGCGCGCGCTGCGCCAGATTCTGGAATGGACAATTCCCCCGGCGCATGGGGGCGACACCTTGTTCCTCCGCATCCAGGATGGTACGCCAGAGGATGGCGCGGGGGCCTTCATCTATGGGCTCTCCATCGTCGGGCAAGCCCCCCCCTGACAGCCCTTCCGCACGGGGGCGCGCGCGTCACGCCGGCTGTTGTCAGGTCATCCGCGCACCACACGGGAGTCGCGCCGGCCGGCGGGGTGATGCCAACGATTCGTGGCGATCGGGACGCGGGGCGGCGGCGATGAAGCCGTGCTTGGATTCGAGCGAGAGGCATGGTAGGAGCAACACGTCCGGTCTGCGAGCCGTGTCAGCAGGTTGCGCCTGCCGCCGCCCACGTCTTGTCAGCGGGCACACGCACATCGGCGGACAGCCGGCCCTGAACAATCGCAGGCGCGAGGTCATGGCAACGTCCACGTTGTGGCGGTGCGGGACCCCATGTCGGGGAGGAGAAGAGGCACAGCATGACGGGACTTGAACGATGCCTGACGGTCCTGCGCGGCGGCATTCCCGACCGCGTGCCGGTGGTGCCTCAGACGTTTCTTTTTTCGCTGGAGACGGCCAGGGTGCGCGTCGCCGACGTGGTCCGCAATCCCGGCGGGATGGCGGATGCCCTGGCACTCAGCCAGGCCACGTTCGGCTATGACGGGTGTGTGATCGATTTCGACGATGCCACCATGGCGGAAGCCCTGGGGGCCAAGGTTCATTTCCGGGATAACGATCCTGCCGTGGTGGATGAGGATCAGCCGGTTCTCAAGGATTTGCGCGATGTGGAGTCGCTGCGCCTGCCCGATCCCTGGACGGACGGCCGTCTTCCGATATGGTTGGAGACCACGCAGAGGCTGGTGGACAAGATCGGCGACCACGTCTTCATCATGGGCCGCGCCGATCAGGGTCCTTTCAGCATCGCCTGTTTGTTGCGAGGCGCCCAGCCATTCATGATGGATCTCATGGATGAGGACAATGCCGAACTCATCCACCGCCTGCTTGATTTTTGCCGGCAGGCCGTGGCGCGTTTTGCCTTAGCCCAGAAGGCGGCCGGCGCCCACGCCACCTCCATTGGCGATGCGTTTGCCGGGCCGAACCTGATTTCGCCGGACCTGTACCGCCGGTTTGCCCTGGACCCGGAGCGGCAGCTGGCGGCTGAGGTACAGTCGGCTGGCATCCCGCTATCCATTCACATCTGCGGCAATACGAATCGAATCATTGGCGACATGGGTACGACGGGGGCGCGGATCCTGGAGGTGGATTGGATGCTCGACATGGCGGCGGCACGGGCGGCGGTGCCCCCCGCCACCGTGCTCATGGGGAACGTCAACCCCAGCGACCCGCTGGTGCTGGGAACCCCCGCGACGGTCGAGGCGGCCGCGCGGCGGGCCATGGACGGCACGGGGGGGCGCGGGCTGATTCTCAGCTCGGGTTGCGCGATGGGGCGCAATACGCCGCCGGAGAACATGAAGGCCCTCGTGGCGGCGGCCGCCAGGTGGCGCCTGTGAGCCTGGGGCTGCCCCACATGGAATCTCCCGTGAGCATATGCCACCAGCCGCTGGGCCGGACCTCACTGCGCGTGCCCGCCATCGTGTTCGGCACGAGCTGCCTCGGCAACCTGTACGAGGTCATGCCGGACGCGACCAAATTGGCCACGATCCGCGAAATGTTCCGGCAGACGCCGGCCCCGGTAGCCTTGGATTCCGCCGGCAAGTACGGGGCGGGACTGGCGCTGGAGGTGATCGGCAACGCACTCCGGCAGCTGAACGTCCTGCCCGAGGACGCGCTGATCAGCAACAAACTCGGCTGGTATCGCGTGCCGCTGCGTGGGCCGGAACCGACGTTTGAACGCGGCGTCTGGGCCGGCATCCAGCACGATGCGGAGTCGCGCATCAGCTACGAGGGCATGTACCAATGCTATGAGCAGGGCTGCGAGTTGCTCGGCGCACCGTACCGGCCGGCGATGGTGTCGGTGCACGATCCGGATGAATTCCTGGCCGCGGGAGGCCGGCTCGAGTCGGTACTCGGCGCGTACCGGGCGCTGTTCGAGTTGAAGGCGCAAGGGCGCGTGCAGGCGGTCGGCGTCGGCGCCAAGGACTGGCGCGTCATCCGCACGATTGCCGAGGCCGTGAACCTCGACTGGGTGATGCTGGCGTGCAGTTTGACGCCGTACACGCACCCGCCGGAGCTGCTGGCGTTCTGCGCGCAGCTGCACGCGCGGGGCGTGGGCATCATCAATTCGGCCGTGTTCAATGCCGGCTTCCTGACCGGGGGCGACTGGTTCGATTACCGGAAGCCGGACCCGGCAAAGGACGCGGCCCTGTTCCGGTGGCGTGAGCGCTTCCTGGCGATCTGCCGCGATTATGCCGTCACCCCCGCCAAGGCTTGCGTGCAGTTCGGTTTTGCCGTGCCCGGCGTGGTTGCGGTGGCACTCAATACGAGCAAGCCGGAACGGATCCGCGAGAACGCGGCCAGTGTCACGGCCCGAATCCCACCGGCGTTTTGGCGTCACTTGCAGGCCGAAGGCCTGATAGGCAGGACCGTTTCCAGTTGGGGGGAATGACCCGTGGCCGGCGGGGTTGCCCGGCACCGGAATCCGTGGGTGGACAGCAGACCAGGAGCGAGCGCCATGAGGATCGATGCGCACCAACATTTCTGGCTGTACGATCCCGCCGAGTACGGCTGGATTGACGCCGCCATGCGCGCCATTCGCCGGGATTTTCAACCGGCAGACTTGCTGGCGGAGATGCGCGCGGCCGGCATCACCGGGTCCGTGTGCGTTCAGGCCCGACAGTCTCTTGCGGAAACCCGCTGGTTGCTTGATCTGGCCGATCGGCATGATTTCATCAAGGGCGTCGTCGGCTGGGTGGCCCTGGCCGACCCGGCGTGCGAGATCCCGGACCATCCGAAGCTCAAGGGCGTGCGCCACGTCGTGCAATCCGAGCGCGACGGGTTTCTCCTGCGCGAGAACTTCAATCGCGGCGTGGATCGGTTGCGGGAGCGCGGGTTGGCGTATGACCTTCTAATTGTCGAACGGCAGTTGCCAGACGCGCTGCAGTTTGTAGACCGGCACCCGGATCAGGTGTTTGTGATCGATCACATCGCCAAGCCCCGGATCCGGGACGATGCGCTGACGCCCTGGCGCGAGAACATCCGGGAACTGGCACGTCGCGCCAACGTCTGGTGCAAGCTGTCTGGCATGGTGACGGAAGCGGATTATGGCGGGTGGACCGAGGCGCAGTTGCGTCCGTACGTCGATGTCGTGCTCGACGCCTTCGGCCCGCGCCGATTGATGTTCGGTTCGGACTGGCCCGTCTGCCTGGTGGCCGTTGGCTACGCGCGCTGGGCCGGGATCGTGGACGCACTGTCAGCGAATGAGCGGGATCACATCATGGGCCGCACGGCGGCCGGAGTCTATCAGCTATGAGGGCACTGCAGATAACCACGCCGGGCCGGACCGACCTCGTGGACATCGCCACGCCGAGTCCGGGCGACGGCGAG
This sequence comes from Lentisphaerota bacterium, assembly GCA_021413965.1. Taxonomy (GTDB): domain Bacteria; phylum Verrucomicrobiota; class Kiritimatiellia; order UBA8416; family JAIOPI01; genus JAIOPI01. The sequence continues at coordinate 230,881 of JAIOPI010000014.1, forward strand.
GTGTTGCTCCGCGTGCACGTGATCGGCTATTGCGGCTCTGATCTCAAGACGTTCCGCGGTTCGAATCCCCTGGTGCAGTACCCGCGCGTTCCGGGCCATGAGATTGGGGCGGTCATTGCCGGTCGCGGCCCCCATGTGCCTGCGGAATGGGAGGAGGGGCTGGCTGTCACGCTGTCGCCCTACACCCACTGTGAGCGCTGCGCCGCGTGCCGGCAGGGCCGGCCAAATTGTTGCCGTCACAATCAGACGCTTGGCGTCCAGCGCGAAGGAGCCCTTGCGGAATACATCGTGGCACCATGGCGGCGGCTGTACCGCTCCGGCACACTCAGCCTGCGCGAGCTGGCGCTCGTGGAACCGCTGACGGTGGGGTTTCACGCGGTGGATCGGGGCCGGGTTGCGGCGCAGGACACGCTGGTGGTGTTCGGGTGTGGGGCCATCGGGTTGGGCGTGATTGCCGGGGGAGCCTCCCGCCGGGCGCGGGTCATCGCCGTCGATATCGATGATGGCAAGCTGGTGCTGGCCCGCCAGTGCGGGGCGGCGTTGACGATCAACTCGGAGCGTGAACCGCTGCATGCCCGGTTGCAGGACTTGACGAGTGGCGAAGGCCCGGAGGTGGTCATCGAGGCAGTGGGAATGCCGCAGACATTCCGCGCGGCCGTGGAGGAGGTCAGCTTTGCCGGGCGGGTGGTCTATATCGGATATTCGAAGCAGCCCGTTGAATACGACACGCGGCACTTCGTGATGAAGGAACTCGATATCCTGGGGTCGCGCAACGCGACACCGCAGGATTTCCGGGCGGTCATCCAGATGCTTGAAACCCGGGCGTTTCCGGTGGAGTCCGTCATCAGCCGGACGGTATCGCTGGCAGAGGCCGGCGCCGCGCTGCAGGCGTGGAGCGATCATCCGGCCGCCATCACCAAGCTCCAGGTGGCGCTGGCGGGCGGCCGGGAGTAGCGGCGGGAGCCGGCCGCGGGCACGCCCGGTTCCCGATCCCGGCGCGGACGCCCTGCCTGCATGCCATCGGGTGCGCGTCCACGCTGGGGCCGCGCCGATGCCGGCCAGCCGGGGTGTCAATAATGTCAATTATTGACTAGAAAATATAAATAGAAGAATATACCCGCCTTGCTTCGGGAGGTGGGATGATTGGCGACGCGACATGGCGGAAGTACCGCGGCACCGGGAGGCGGGAGACGGATCCCGCCCTCGTGGCCGAGTACTACGCCGACCGGCCGCTGATGTGGCGCAACATCGCGCTGGTGATGGTCGGGAACCTGGGCTACGGGGTGGCGTTCACGCTCATCGGCCCGCTCATGCTGCTGCGCATGAAGGCCTGCGGCATCCAGGAGGATTGGATCGGCGCCGTGATGGCAGGCAATTCCTGGCTGCTCAGTGTGCTCGTCATGTTCTTCTCCTGGCAGAGCGACCGGCTGGTCAGTCGCTTTGGCCGTCGCACGCCCTACCTGCTGATCTCCGCGCCGGTCATCATCCTGACCGCGGCGCTGTTTCCGCTGGTGAACAACCGGACCCTGCTGCTGGCGCTATGGATCCTGCAACTGCTGGCCACGGACATGAAGGCGTCCACCTACACGCTGATTCTGATCGACTCCGTGCCGCGCAAGGAGCTGGCGCGGCTCTCCGCCTTGAGCGCGCTCGTGCCCAGTCTCTGCAATTTCTTCGTCCTGCACTACGGCATGCGGCTGACGCACATCAGCGAAGCCCTGCCTTACGCACTGGGTGCCGGGGTGATGCTGATCGCCACGCTCTGCGCCGGCCTGGGCGTGGTGGAGGCGCCGGTCTACAGCCCGACACGCGAGCGCTTCAAGCCCTGGTCCACCCTGGCGGTGGCCTGGCAGGACAAGCGTGCCATCTGGTTGATGCTCGGGGTGGGGACGATCGGGGGGCTGCTGAATGTCTACGGCGCCTGGGTCTGGCTGTTCGCCAAGGTGGAACTGGGGCTGGAGAGAACGGCCATTGCCGAAGCCCTGTCGTGGAGCAGCCTGATCAGCGTGGCCATTTCCTACCCGGCGGGGTGGGTGGTGGACCGGTACGGCGGGCGGCGTGTCGTGGTGGCGTTCTGGCTCATGCTGGTGGTCATGTACGCCGGACTGCAGCACGTGCACGACACGAGCGGGCTGCTGCTCATGGCGGTGTTGCAGTGTTGCACCGCCCCGCTCTATGCGGCGGCGGATATCATGGTCTACAAATCCTCGCCGCGCGAGCACGTCGGTTCAGTCACCTCGACCAACTCCTTCTTGCGGAACCTGATTGCAGGCTGCGTGATGTTCGCGTCCGGTTTGCTCATCCGGCACCTGGGCTACATGGCGGCCTTCACCATGGGGCTGGGCGTCAGCACGCTGGGGCTGGTCCTGTTCTTTGTGCACCGCCAGGTCACCCGGCGTGATGCGGATGGCGAGCTGTCCGAGCTGCCCCTGCCGGTGCCGCTCAACGGCCGTGGCCTGTGATGAACGGAGCGCGGATGTCAGGTGGAGACATGAGCCGACGGGACGCCAGAAGCAAGACGGGAATTGGCCGGAGGGCCAGCCGGTACCTGGCCATGGCGGCGCGGGAAGCCGGGGCCTGGTACGACGCTGCGGGACACTGGCGGCTCGCCAGCACGCCGCCGGCCTATCGCGAACGGCTGTGGCTGAGTTTCGCGCTGTTCGCCCAAGGCGACGCGCGGCTGGCCAATGCGGTGTGCCGCCCGCTCGACACGCCGCGCTTCGGCCGCCGGCGGTTCAACATCTTCGACACCAACATTGCGGCCCTGCTGCTGGTGGAACACGCCTCGCGCATGGCGCCGGACGTGCGCGGGGCGCTCACGCAGCTGGTGCGGGACGGATTCTCGTTCCGGCCCGGCAACCGCCAGCCCGACTACCAGTTTCACGGGTTCAACGACAACATGCCCGCCAAGGCGACGATGGGCCTGATCCTGGGCGGCGAGCGTTTGCGCCAGCGCGAAGCCGTCGCCTACGGCCTTTGGAACCTGCGCCAACTGGCCGCCCAGCTGGCGCGGCGCGGCATCAACAGCGAGTTCAACTCGCCCACCTACACGCCGCTGACGCTGCACGCCATGGCCGCCATCGCCGAGCACGCGCGGAGCGCGGAAGCGCGCCACCTGGCCCTCGCCATCGAGGAGCGGCTCTGGCTGGACATCGCCAGCCGCTTTCACCCGCAGCTGGGCAGCGTCGTGGGCCCGTATTCGCGCGCCTACACCGTGGACGCCCTCGGGCACATCAGTATTCTCTCGAGCCTGCTCTGGTTCGTGCTGGGACCGCGCATCCCCGCCACTCCCCTGGCGTTGTTTGAGCGCCCCGCGGGACTCGTCGTGCACCACCAGGGGGACTACCCCTTCAACATCGCGCAGATGTGCTGGCTGGCGGCGGGTCACTACCACGTGCCGCCGGCCGCCCGCCGCTTGTTCACCCGCCGGCGCCTGCCGGCGCGCAGCGTCGCCACTTACGAGTCCGGCGACGGCGGCCTGGATTTTCCGTCGCGACCGGGCCGCGCGGAAACCGGCCTCTTCCCTGATTACGGACTCGGCACCTGCCAGGGCGGATTTCTCAGCGGCGAGGTCACCCTGCACTACCACGTGCTCTACCGTCACCGCGCGCCGGTGCGGTCCGTTCTCGACATCGGCGCGGTCTACCACAAGCTGGTGGTGGATGACAGCGCGCCCGGAATCGTCGTGCAGGTGCCGGCGCCGACATCCGCTTCGCGGCGTGCGCCCAACCGCGGTGCCGTCCAGCAGGGCGAAGCCGACATCCAGCCGTCCCACGCCCACACGCTGGCCGTGCAGGATGGGCCGACGGCGCTCGTGCTCGACAATCCGCATCTCGCGCTGGGCGGAGCGCCGGATACCGGCAAGGGCGCGCGCCCCATCCGGCGTCTGAGCGACCTCGTGACGTTTTCCCTGCACGGCGGGGCGTGCGAGGAATTGCTGGTGGGGGGGCGTGCGCGGCGCGCGTGGTCGGGCGCGGTCGCGGACGGCGACTGGATCGCCTGCCGCCGCGGCCGGTTGCTGATCGCGATTCGCCCGCTGGCCTATACGCGGTTGCCCGGCAAGCCACGGGTCACGCTCGAGCGCGTCAATCACTATGAGGTCGTGCGCCTGGCGCTCTATGACGGGCCTGCGCGGCGTTTCACGCGCGGCGAGCTGCGGCACGTCTTCGGCGGGTTCGTCGCCGAGCATGCGAGCGTCGACGAGTTTCCGTCGCTGGCGGCCTTTGCCCGCGTCTGCGCGCGGGCGCGGCTGTCCGATTACTTCTGGAGCACGCGGCGGGTGCGCTACGCGCGTCCGGCCTGCCGCTGGCGGGCTGCGCTGGATCTGGAGGTGTCGTGGAGCCCCGGGACCACGACTCCCCGCTATGCGATGGTGAACGGCGCGCCTGTCGAGTGGCCCGCGGCGTCGCTGGGCGGCGTGCCTGCAAGCCGCCTGCCGCTCCTGTCGCAACCGCCTGCGCCGGGTGCGCCCTTCTTTCCGTGGAAGGATTTTCGCGTGGCGTGGGGGGATTGGCCGTACGCCATCCACGCGCGGGAGGCCCCGCCCTCGAAGGAGATCGAACCGTGACGGGTCTGCGCATTCTGCATCTGGACATTGCCCGGGGCAGCTACCTGCGGCCGGCGGTGTTTGCTCGCGCCATGCACCTCGCGGCGCAGGCCGGATTCACGCACGTGGCGCCGTACCTGGAGCACATGCTGCGCCTGCCGGCGATGGAGGCCGCCTGCCCGCCCTGCGCCTACACGCCTGCGCAATGGCGCGCCTTCGAGCGCGAGGCCGTGCGGGCCGGCGTGGAACTGATCCCGCATTTCAACGTCATCGGGCACTCCGCCCGCATCTGCGCGGCCTACCCCGAGCTGGCCGGTGCGCCGGGGGAGCGCGAGTTGGACGCCGCCACGCCCGTCGTCCGGCGCTGGACCGCACGCGGCCTGACGGAAGCCTGCGCCTGCAGCAGGGGCCGCTACCTGCTCGTGGGGGGCGATGAGTGGCAGGCGCCTCGTCACCGGCTGGCCGATCCGGCGTACGAGCCCGCCCGGGCCTGGGCGGATCAGCTCAACGCGGCGTGCCGTGTGCTCAAGCGCCATGGGCGTGTGCCGATCGTCTGGCATGACATGCTGCTGCACTATCCCGCCGCGCTGGAGCGGCTGTCGCGCGAGGCCGTGGTGGCTTACTGGTTCTACGACGAGGACGTGGATTACGCGGCGCTCCGCCTGTTCAAGGAGCGGGGGTTTCGCACGATCATGGCCACGGGGTCCGTGGATGGGCTGCTCAGCGGGCGGCGTGCACGGGCCATCGCGGCGGCCGTGCGCAACGCCGAACGGCACGGGGCCGACGGCATCATGGTCACGTCCTGGGAGCGCAACCGCTGGGAGCGCCTGCGGGCCTGCATTCCGCTGGCGGGCCGCCTGCTGCGCGAGGGGCTTCAGCCCGATCCGGTGGTGGAGGCCGCCTCGGTGCTTGAGTGCCTTGAGAAGTTGCCGCCCGATAATGCCATGGCGCGGCGCGGGCAGCGGCATCTGCGCACGTTGCTGCGCTCCGGCGCGCTGCGGCACGAGCCGCTGCTGGCCCGCCACCTGGACCGGCTCCTGCGCGGGGACCGCGCGGGGGAAAAGGATTCCTTCCGGCGCTACCACCTTCCCACCGGCCCGCAATGGGAGACGCTCGCCGCGCCTCACGCCTGCGTGCCCGTCACACCCATCCCCACGCCGGGACGCGTGGCGACGGGACGTGGCTTCGGCTTGACGGTGACGCGGGACCCGCAGGCGGGGGCGGCGCTGCGATTCCGCAACGGCGCCGAAACCTTCGTGGTCTATCCCACATTTGGCGCGAGCCTGCAGGATTGGCGCCTGGGTGCGGTATCGCTCCTGGCGCACCCGATGCCCGCATTTCTCGCGTCGTCACCGCCACCGCCGGGCGGCTATCGCAGCTATACCCGCGCCGGCGGATTCCGTCCGATCTGGGCCCTTGGCTCGCACACCAACCCCTGCATGCTCTGGCAACATCCGTTTCGCTGGCGCGTGCTGAACGTCGGGCGCCACGCGGTCGCCGTGGCGCTCACCTGCCGGCTGCCGCACGTTGCCGTTCGTTATGTCATCACGATCCGCCGCGGAGTCCCGGGGTTTCGCTTTCGCGCGATCGGCGTCAACCGGTTGGCGCGCGTCCCCGTGGCCTGGAATTTCAATCTGCCCCTGCGGCCGAGTGCGCGTCATCCGGAGCGCACTCGGTTTGAATGGGAGGACGGCGGGCGTCCCCGCACCCGGTGCATCGCAGACGCCTTTGACTCCTTCTTCATCCTGCCGCCCGCGCGGCGGTTGCGCGTTCACTTGGGAGCGGCGGCGGTCACCGTGACCACGACGGCTGAGGACATCACGGGCTTTCACACCGATTGGTCGACCAGCTTCGTCACCCCGGACGTGCATGGCCGTTATCGCATGGTGGGGGTGGGCGAGCGGATTGCGGCGGAATGGGAATTCAAGGCGGTGCGCTCCCCGTCCTGATTCAGCCGGCCGGATGGGCGTGTTCGTCAGTTGGGACCACGTGGCACGTACATGAACATGAGTGGGCTGCTGGAGTTTCGGGTGATGCCGTCGGGGAATGCCGCCGACCAGATCGCGCAGCACGTGCGCGAGCTGGTGGAGCGCGCGCAGTTGCAGCCGGAGGCGGCGTTGCCGCCCACCGCCGTCCTTGCCGCCCGATGGCACACCAGCGTGGCCTCCGTTCAGCACGCCATGACCCGACTGGTGGAGGAAGGCGTGGTGCGGCGTACCCCTCGCAGAGGAACGTTTGTCCGCAAACGCGAGGCGCGGCGCCAGCAGGTGGCGGTGTACTATCCGGAAGACGTGCTGGCGCCTTCCGGTTACGGCTACATCCCGGCGCTGCATGGCCATATCCGCGAGACGCTGGCGCGCGAAGGGATCGATGCGGAAGTCTGGATGGATCCGCGCCCGGCGTCAGGCCAGGATGAGGCCTGGCCCGCGCTCACGAAGGTTGCCACGGCGCGGCGCCTGCAGGGCATCATCCTGCCCTACACCGACTGGGGCCACATCGCCTGGGTAAGCAAGCTCGGCGTGCCGGCGGCCTTCTGCAGCAGTGCCCGGCTGCCGCAGGCGGTGGCGCACGACGCCAGCGCCTTCTTCACGTTCGCCGTGGATGCGCTGGCGCGGCAGGGCTGTCGCCGCGTCGGCCTGATCTGCCTGTCCGATCCCGGCGAGCCGATGCCCGACGGCACGCGCTCGGAGTGGGGGCAGGCGATGGACACGTGCATCGCGAGCTGCGCGCGCCTCGGCCTGGGATGGCGCGCCGACTGGGTGCGCCACCCCGCGAGCGGGCAGTTCGCGCACCAGCCTCGGGCCGACGCGGTGGCGGCGCAGACGCGCTACGGCTACGAGGCGTTCCATGCCCTGTGGCGCCGGCGCGCACGCCCGGACGGACTGATCGTGGCAAACGACGTGGCGGCCACAGGCGTGATCGCGGCCATGCTGGAACGGGGGGTGCGAGGCGGGCGCGACCTGCGGGTGGTGCTGCATCGCAATCGCGGGGTGAGCCTGTTCTGCCCCATGCCGGCGACCTTCGTGGATTATGACACGGCCGCGTTGGCCGAGGCGCTGGTGGGGCAGTTGCAGCGGCAGTGGCGCGGCGAGCCGGTAAGCAAAGTGTACATCGCGCCGGAACGGCGGGAGGCGTGAGCGGGCGCGCGCGTGGCCGCACAGTTGGGACATCATGAGCGAAACGCTTCACACCTTCACGGCCAGGCGCGAAGTCAGCCTGCACCGGCAGATCGCGGCCCACGTGCGCGGCCTGATGGATGGCGGCCAGTTGCGCGAAGGCGACCAGCTGCCGAGCACGCAGGCGCTCGCATCCGAGTGGGGCGCGAACACCGGGGCGGTGCAGCAGGCCATGGCGCTGCTGGTCAAGGAGGGCCGGCTCTGGCGGGCGCCACGCAAGGGCACATTTGTCCGCCGGCGCGTTGCCCGGCACATGCGGGTGGTCGTGTACTACCCGGAGGACGCCTTGTCCCGTCCGTCGTTCGGCTTCCAGACCGCGCTGTACCAGCGCATCAAGGACGCGCTGCTCGGCCAGGAACTCGTGCCCGAGGCGTGGGTCGATTCGCGGCCGATGGCCGGGCAGGCCGTGGCGTGGGGCCGGCTGGCGCAGGCCGCCGATGCGGGTCACGTGCAGGCGGTCATCCTGCCGTTCACCGACGCGGTGCATCTCGCCTGGCTGCGCAAGCTCCCGTTGCCCCTGGCGGCCTTCACCAACGTGACCATTCCCGGAGCCGTCACCTTCGACGAGGGCGCGTTCTACACGCTAGCGCTCGAATCCCTGGCGCGGCGCGCATGCCACACGGTCGGCATCGTGGGTCCCGTGCCGCCGTCGGCGCCGGTGCAGGCGCGGTGCAGGCGGGAAGCCGCGCGGCTGGGCCTGCGGTGGCGCGAGGCGTGGCTGCGCTACCCGGCGCCGGCCACGCCCCCCCCGCGGCGCACGAAGGATGTGGTGGCGGTCCACCAGCGGCACGGCTACGACGCGTTCCGGGCGATCTGGAAGCAGCGCGAACATCCGCAGGGCCTGGTGGTGACGAACGACGTGGTGGCCATGGGGGTGATGGTGGCGATGCTGGAACTGGGCGTGCGCGCGGGGCGCGACATCCAGGTGGTGTCGCACCGCAACCGCGACGTGAAGATCTTCTGCCCCATGCCGGTGACCTTTGTGGATTACGACACGGCCGCCCTGGCGGAGGCGCTGGTGGGGCAGGTCCAGCGCCAGTGGCGGGGCGAGCCGGCTCAGCCCGTGTGCATTGCGCCGTCCCTGCAGGAGGAATGAGAGCCAGCCCGAAGGCCCGATGAGGCCTCAACCGATGTCGGTCAGGTGTTCAATGAAGGAATCGCATGCGGACCGCGGAAGCAGTAAGGGAGAGACGCCAAAGATGACCCCTCGTCAACGCACGCTCCGGTTTGTTCGCGGCGACGCCGTGGACCGGCCGCCCTTTCATCCCATTGTGATGCGGTTGGCCGCCGCCCATGCCGGCGTGCCCTATCGCCGATTCTGCTTGGATTACAAGGCCAAGTGTGACGCCATGATCCTCTTCGCCGAGGATTATGGGGCCGACTGGGTGACCGTCATGTCCGATCCCTATGCCGAGGCGGGCGGCTACGGATTGCGCATGGAGTACCCGCCCGACGATCTGCCGCGGGCCGTGGCGGGGCACCTGGCGGACCTCGACGCCGTGGCGCGCCTGCAGCCCTTTGATCCGCGGCGACAGGATCGGTGCCAAAGCCGCGTCGCCGAGATCGGGGAGTTTCGCGCGCGCCTCGGGGAGCAAGGCTTCGTGGTCGGGTGGGTGGAGGGGGCGGTCGCCACGTACGGCAACCTGCGCACGCTGGGGCAGGCGTTTCTCGATGTCTACGATGCGCCGGAGCGCGTGCATCGGGCGCTTGATGTGATCACGTCGGTCGCGCTGGACTTCATCACCACGCAGGTCGAGGCCGGGGCGGATTGTATCGGCATCGGAGATGCCGTTTGCTCGCAGATCGGACCGGATTTGTACCGGGAGTTCGCCTTCGAGCGGGAGCGCATCCTGGTGGCCCACATTCACGCCCTGGGCGCGCTGGCCAAGCTGCACATCTGCGGGAATACGGAGTCCATCCTGACCGACATGATCCGGACCGGCGCGGATATCATTGATGTGGACCATCGCGTTCCGTCCATGGCGCCGTGGCGCGCCCAGTTGGGCGCCGCGCAGGTGTTCAGCGGGAAGAGCGATCCCGTATCGGTGATTCGGGATGGCTCGCCCGACGACATTCGCGCGAGCGTGCGCGACTCGCTGGAGCAGGCGGCCGGGCGCTGCATCGTATCCGCGGGCTGCGAACTGACGCCGGACACACCCGAGATCAACCTGCGCGCCCTGGCGGGTGCGGCCGCGGCCGGTTAAGGATGAACACCCATGACGACTTACGATACCATCAGCAACGCGATGCAGCGGCCCGCGGTTCAGCCTCACCAACCCGCCTTCCACCTGGAGCGGGATGGCGTCAACTGGACGCTCCATGACGGCGCGCGTGCGCTGGCGTCCTTTATGCCGCACGCGCTGGACATCTGGTCATTCTCGCCCTTCGAGCCGGAAGAAGCCGCCAACCCCGATGGGCCCGGGCACGTGGTGGATCTGCACACCGTGCGCAACACCTTTCTGAACTTCGGCACGGCGGGGTGGCCGGGGCACTGGAATGCGGCGGACTTGCGGTGGCAGTGGGAGCAGGCGTCCGGCGATGCGGTGGTGGCGAGCGTGACCCTGGACGCGCGCGACGGGGAGACGTGCCGCTGGCTGTTCACGGTGCGCTACGACGCGTCGTGGGGCCGCTACCGCTATCGGTTTCAAATCGCGGCCCGGAAGTTGGACCCCGCGGGTTTTGAAGGCTTCAACCTGATGACCGCGGGGGCGCTGGGTGCCCGGCCGGAGGAGCGCCGGTGGACGCACTCGCTGTGGGAGAATGCCGATGGCGCGTTGCGCCGCATCGTGCATTCCAGCGCCCTGTTCTATGGCACGGACTACGCCAACATGCGTGATCCGACGGGGCCGTGGCGCGCCCGCCGACTGTCGTATCCGCAGGCATGGATGGCCTACGCGGCGCATCCCACGTTCAATCCCGCCCTGCTGATCCACCGGACCAGCGTGCCCCTCATCGCCGCGACCTGCTCGCAACTCTTCGACGAGCATATCGTCTGGGAGCAGGCGGGGCAGGACGACCTTGGCGCGGACGGCTACTTCCACTTCCACATGGACCTGGAATTCGTGAACGTGCCGGCGGCGCTGGCGGCGTCGCTGCTCGCACAGGCGGCGGATCCGGTGCGTCCCGCGGCGTGGCGGCATGAGGCGCTGGTTCTGCCGTTCCACATGGACCGCGTCAATGATTTCGAATCGGAGCTGGATCCCTGGCAGCCGGAGACCTGTCCCATCCTCGTCCTGCCCCGCGATGGACGTGGGGCGATTGCCTGGGCGGACGATGCCGCTCACAGCGGCTCCCGTTCCCTCCGGCTGCGCCAGGCCGAGGCGGGCCGTCTGCAACTCTATCCCGTCGGCGCCGTGTGTCGCGTCAGGCCGCGGACGCCTTACCGGCTCAGCGCGTGGGTCCGCACGCAGCGCGTGACTGGTCAGGCGCGCCTGGAACTCGCGGGCTATGCGTACACCTACGAGAACATCAGCCACCAGGCCGCCAGCCGTGGACTTGATGACACCTGCGAATGGACGCGGTTGGATGTGGAGCTGAACAGCGGGGAACAGGCTTACCTGATGCCGTCGCTGGTCCTGGAAGGGCCGGGCTGCGCCTGGTTTGATGACGTGCAATTGTCCGCCATGGGCGGGGCCCCGGCGTGAGCACACCAAGGGGATTTTCAAGCATGAATGGGCGCGTGCGGTACGGGATGGTCGGGGTGGGTGGCTTTGGCGCGCAGCGGCGGGCGCGGCTGCGCCGCTGCGGGGCGTTTGAAATGGTGGGCGGCGTGGATCTGCGCGACGCGGCCTTCGTCCAGGCCGAACGTGACGAGGAGCGGCCGCTCACGCGCTATGCGTCCGTGGAGGCAATGGTGGCCGATGCGCGCGTGGAGGCGGTCTTCATTGCCACGCCCGCCCACCTGCACGTGTCCCAGGCGCTGATCGCGGCCCAGGCCGGCAAGGCGATCTTTACGGAAAAACCACTTGGGCCGCAGCAACAGGAGTGCGAACGGCTCGTGACGTTCTGTGAACAGCACGCCGTGCCCCACGGGCATGGCTTCAGCACCCGTTTTGACCCGCTCTGGCAAGAGGTTAAGCGCCTCCTGGCGGCGGGCACACTGGGCCGGGTCGTCAGCGTCTCGGCGGCCTCCATGCACACGGGCGGACTCGCCACTGCCGCCGACAACTGGCGCTTTGTCGCAGGGATGAATCCGGGCGGCCCGCTTTTTCAGTGCGGCATCCACAAGATCGACCTGCTGCGGTTTCTCCTGGGCGAGGGGCGTTGGCATGCAGGCGTGGTCAACCGCAGGATCACCGCCTCACCCACCGACGACGCCTATGTGCTGCTGGGGGAATTCGGCGGCACGCCGACGACCCTGCACAACCATTACGTGGCTTCGTACCGGCACGCGCTGGAGATCTATGGAACCCGGGGAGACTTCTTCATCACCGAGTATCCGGTCAAGCTGGAGCACAAAGTCACCGATCTGGCCTCCGGGTTCGAACCCGTGCACGATCTCACGGCCGGCATCCCGCCGTCCGACGCCGAGGGCGATGCCCTGCGGGATTTCGCCCGCGCGGTCCGCGAGCGGCGGCAGCCGGCCATGAACGGACGCGAAGGGCTGAAGTCGCTGCAGCTGGTCTTCGACGCCGTGGCGATTGCCGTCGAACGCCCGTCGGAGGAGCCCGATGGGATGGTCCCCGTCGCGCCCCCGGTTGGGCGGCGGAGAAATGAAGAAGGAAAGGTATTCGCATGACTGGCCCCGCCGTGACCCTTGCACCCGACTTGCACGTGTACTCCCTGGTGGGCGAGGCGACCAGCCATCTGCTGGTGCGCCACGGGCGCAGCCTGCTGATCGACTGCCATTCCGGGCAGCTGACGCGCTGGCTGGAGCGCCGCCAGTTGCCGGTGCCCGAGATGATGGTGCACACGCATGTGCAGCCCCAGCACTGTCGCGAAGCGGATCAATTTCCTGCCGCCCGCCTCCTGGTGCATGCGCAGCTGCTTGAACTGGCCGCCGATCCGGCCGGGTACACGCGGGCGACGCGGACAACCTGGGAAAATCCGGCCTCATGGATGGACACCCTGGGGCGCGAGCCATACGGCATCGCGGGCTGCGTCACGGTCTTTCCGCCCGCGACGCCGCTGAAGCCGACGGGAACCTTTCGCGAGGGTGATCGGATCGCCTGGCAGGATCTCGTGTTAGAGGTGATCCCGCTGCCGGGGCATAGCCGCGCGCACGTGGGGTTCGTGCTGGAGCTTGCCGGTCGACCGCTGGCGATATTTAGCGGGGACCTGTTGTGCAACCCGTCGAGGCTCGTCAATATTTTCGATTTGGAGTCCAACTACAGCCGCGTGGATTTCAACGCGGTGGCGACTGTGCTGCGCGAGCTGGCGCAGCGTCCCGTGCGGTTGTACTTCCCCGCGACTGGCCCCGTCTTGACGGACGGTCCCGACCAGGCGCTGGCGCTGGTCGAAGCGATCCAGTCTTACGAGGTGGCGCTGGCCTGGCAGAGCGGCGTCTTTCAGCCGGCCCCGCAGGCCGAAGGGCCTCGCGTCGGGCGGTATCAGCGCCTGCACAAGGGCGTGTACCAGATGGCGACCTTCGGGAACTGCATTCTCCTGATCGATGACCAGGGGCGCGGCCTGATGTGCGATCCCGGGCCCTGCGACTTCGAATCGACGGACCGGCTTGCCGATTTTCATCGGGATCTCGACGTGTTTGAACGCGAGTGCGGGCTGAAGGCCATCGACCAGGTCCTGGTCACGCACATCCATGGCGATCATTACGACATGGTCCCGGAGTTGCAGCGACGTTACCCGGCTTGCCGCGTGGCGGCCTTGGACCGGGTAGCACAGGTGCTGGAGGCGCCGTGGGACTATGCGTATGCCGCCCTGCTGCCGTGGTACGGTCTCGGCTTCGACCACGTCACGGTGGACGATGTGCTCACGGAAGACGCGCCCTTCGCGTGGCACGACACGTCGATCCGCCCGGTTCATCTGCCGGGGCACTGCTACTGCCATGCGGGCTACTTGCTGACGTTCAACGGGCTGCGGCTCGCGTTCACGGGCGACACGATTCAAAGCCGCGGTGAAGCCGGAGGCGTGGATTTCCTCATTTGCAATTACAGCATACCGGACGCGCGCAGCGGCATTGTCAAGGCCTATCGGCGGATGGCGGCCGAAACCGTTGACCTCAACCTGGGGGGGCACGGCTCGCATTTCCGGGACTGTGCCGCGCTATACGCCGAGAGCCTGCGCCGCATCGAGCACGCGCTGCCGTTCCTGTGCCGGCTGGTGCGCGATGAGAATCTGGAAGCCGCCTTTGTCCGGCGCCTCTGTCCGCCCGGGGCCATACGCCACGCCTAGGCCGGCACGGAATCGTTCCGGCCAGGGCCCTGGTGGGGCGCCTTGCCCCGTGACGCCGGGACCTCCAGGCGCCGTCACAGGAAGCGGAAGACCGTCGCCGGGAAGCCGTGCGTCGCGATGGTGCCATAGGCGTTGATTTCCACGGCATCCGGCACGCTGTCGCCGTCCACATCGCCGTTCAAGTCGCCAGGCATGTCCTGGGTGATGTCGAGGTCGTCAAAGACGACGGTTGCGGGTTCGCGGTTGTCCACGCTGAACCCGGAGTAGCTGCTGGCGTTGCCGCCGGGGAAGGGCAGCTGGTCGCGCATCAACCGGTCATTCAGGAAGATGGCCGCCTTGTCCTGCCCGTAGTGGGTGAAGAGGCTGACGCGCGCCCACGCGCCATCCGCGATCGGGGTCACCGGATGGCCGCCGGCATCCGTCGTGAATTCCGTGTAGTCGCCAACGCCGCTGTCATAGGCGGCCAGGAATCCGTTGGTGGTGAAATAGAGCAGGACGCTGGAGCCCGCCGTTTCGGCGCTGGTGGGTTTCACGCCCTTCAGCGCGTAGATGTGGAAGTCGGTCCACACCGCGGTGGCCCCGGCGCCGTTGATGCGGTTTGACACCACGCCGGAGACGCGGGCGGAGCGGCTGCCCTGCTGGCCGGCGACGTTCGTGATGATCGAGCCGGTGTCGGCGGCGCCCCAGCCGCGGAAGCGCAGATGATCGATGGGAACGTTCTGCGCGTAGGGCTCGAAGGTTTCCGCGAAGTTCAGGGACGCGGTGAAGTTGGCGGCGTTGTAGTCCGCGCCGCTGATCTCGAAGGTGCCGGTCATGGCCAGCAGGGGGGTGTCGACGCTCCAGGTTCCGCCGTTGGCATCCACCAGGCCGCTGGCCCCCATCGTGAGCGTGCTCGCGCTGAACGATGCCGTGGGGCCGATGACCAGCGCGCCGTTCAGCGTGGTGCTGTTGCTCACGCGCACGTCGATTCCGTCCAGCGTCAGCGTGTACCCGGTGGCCACGACCAGGCCGGCGGTCGTCGTGAAATCGGCGCCGGACACGGTGACGTTGGCGTGAAACGTGGCGGTGCCCGCGTCGGCGGGCGTGCCGGCGATGGTGATCGTGTCGCCGCTGCGGGCCGCCGCCGCCGCCGCCGCGAGCGAGGTGAAGTGCGCCCCCGGGGTGCTGCCGACGATGAAATTGCGCGCGACGTATCCGAGGGTGTTCAGCTCCACGGTGTCCGGCGTGCCGTTGCTGTTGCCGTCGGCGCCGGCCGGGACCGTGCTGCCGACGCTGTAGGTGTCGAAATAGGATGAGGGGACTTCGGCATTCTGGACGGCAAAGGTGTTGTAGTTGGGCGATGTGCCGGGAAAAGCCAGGTCCTGAAGCACCACGACGCCATTGAGCAGCACGGCCGACGTGGCGGTGTTGAAGTTCTGGTAGAGGCTGATGCGGGCGAACTCGTTGGTATCGACGGGCGCGATCGCGACGCCGTGAATGTCCTGCGTGACCGTCACGAATCCGCTCGCCGTCAGAATGGTCATGTAGCCGTTCGTGTTGTAGTAATGCAGGTGGCTCACGACGTTCGTGGCCGCATCGACCGGTGCGGCTCCCCACTGCGGGATGAGGTGGAACTCCGTCCACAGCACGCCCGTCACCGCGCCGGCGTTGACGCTGTTGGACATCGTGCCGCCGTTGACATCCACGCTGTTGGCCCCGCTCTGGGCCCTGGTGGCGGTCACAACGATGCTCGCCGCGTTGGCGCTCCAGCCGCGCTGTGGCGTCTGGAAGGCGGAACCCACGAGCAGCGTGTCGAACGTCTCATTGGTCGGGGTGGACGCCCGCCCGCTTGCGGCGGCGGCCAGCCACATCATGGTCACCAGCACTAGTATGCGCATCACAGACCTCTCTAACGGTGCCTCGCACCATCTCGCGCCATGTTTCCAGCATCCACGATTCGTTCGCTATCGGATCAGCAGGAGCAGGCCATCCACCCGCCGCGGGCGCACATACAGCTGCCCGTCGCCGACGATGTTCTGCGGATAGTCGTGTCGGTCAAAATAGCCGTCGCCGGCATTCGTGCCGCCGATCGTCAGGGCGTGAACCGTCTCAACCAGGCTCCCGCTGGCCAGCACCACTTTGCCCGCCGCCGCCACGATCAGGCCGGCGTCGTTGTCGATGGCGTCGGGGGCATTGATGACCAGGGTGGCGCCGTCTTCAACCGTCACGGTGTCGCGCACGGCGCGCGTGCCGCTCAACGTCAGGCGGGCGCCCGTGTCGACGCCGAGGCCCTGCACCACGACCGGCCCAAACCCGAGGCGCGCGCCGGGCGCGACCGTGACGCCGTGCAGGTTGTTGCCCGCCGTCGGCGGGTAGGCGATGACCGTTCCGGTGCTGTAGGTGTTGTTGGTTCCATCCACGTAGATCTCGTCGGCGGCGACCGTATCGCTCAGCTTCTGACTGCCCAGCACCAGCGGGAAGCGGCCGTTGTGGGCGGGGTCGGGATCATCGACGATATCACCGGAGATGCGGACGACGCCGTCCTGGCCCTGAATGTGCAGACTGCGTGCATGGGGGGCATTCGTATCCTGGTTCACGATCAGCCTGCCACAGAACCAATGGTGAAACGCCACGCTTCCGGCGCCGCTGTCATTGACCAGCAGCCGGTCCTTGAGTTCCAGCGTCCCGTGCCAGTAGTTGTCGCCGCGGTTGCCGTTGAGCAGGCTCTCGGCGGCGACGAGGATGTCGTTGGTAAACGTCTGGGTGCGCACGGTCGTGCCCGGCGGCACCTGGCGCCAGAACTGGCCGCCGTTCAGCGTCAGCCGCCCGCTGCCCAAGCCGGAGGACTCCAGGTTGCGGTCCACGAGGACCCCGCCGGCATCGACGCGGGTCTGCCCCCCGGCAATCGCACCGCCTTCAAACTCGTAGCGTCCACCATCGACTGTCATGCCGGCGGGGAACACGGGGACGGGCACGTCGTCGGTGAAGCCGGCGCCGGTGAGGGTGGCCGTGCCGACGTAGATGCGGCCCGTGGCGATGCCGCTGAAGGCCACGTAGTCGCCGTCGAGGAAGTTGTCGCCGCCGATCCAGTTGGGGGCGTTGGCGTTCCAGACGCGGGTGCCGGCGCCGTTGTTCCAGGTCAGGTTCACGCTGCCGGGCGGCGAGTCCTGGATATAGATGGCGGCGGGGCCCGGCGACGCCAGGGCATAGGGTCCCGCCAGCAGGCTGGCCTCCACGGTTTCCTGTCCTTCGGTCAGGGCATCGCGGCGGGGTGCGATGGTGACGGTGGCGCTGGTGGCGCCGGCGGGGATCGTGACGGCGCCGGGCAGGGCGAGATAATCCTCGCCATTCGTGGCGGTGCCGCCCAGCGCGTAAAGAACCGTGAGGGGGAGATTCGTGGCGCCGCCCGGACGGGTGATGAGCAGGGTGCCCGTCTCCTGCGGGGATTCCTGCGCCGTCGCATCCACGGCCGCGATGGACACGACGCCGGGCGTAAACGTGGATGAGGCCTCGGCCCAGCGCAGGCCAAAGGCATTGGAGGCGGCGAAGCGGCAGGCATACGTGCGGTTGCTGTCGAGGCCGCTGACGCTGACGCGCAGGGTGCCGGGCTGTTGCGGCGCGGGCAGCGCGGCGGACGCCTCCCAGGCGGTCGCGTTGGTGCCGCCGTCCGACGGTCCCCAGAAGGCCTGCACGGCGGTGGCCGCGAAGCCCGTGGTCGAGAGGAAACCATTCAGGTCGGCGGCGCCCGCCGTCACGTTGGTGGCGGTGAGGGTGTCGACGCGCGGCAGGAGACCGCCGACGACGAGATCGTCGAGGTAGGCGGCGCCCTCGCCCTGGAAGGCGAGTTTACCCATCGCGCCATTCGTGTTCGGCATGGGGAACCAGGGGCCCGGGTGGGCGCCGGTGGCGGGGGGGCCGTCCCAGCCGCGGTCGTCGACGATGGGCTCGCTGTCGTTGAGGCGCACCTGGAAGAGATGGTTCTGGTAGTCCTGGAGGAACGTCACGCGGGTCCAGGTCTGGGTGGTGACGGCGGGGGCGTTGGTCAGCGTGATCCATTCACTCTGCGCCGCGGTCACATTGAGATGAAAAATTTCCGCGTGGCCGAGGGCATTGAACAGCAGGGCGAGCTGGCAGGAGTCATCGAACGCGGGCCGTTCATCGGCGAGGAAGGGGAGCAGGAGCATGTCGGTGCGCACGGGTTCGCCGGCGGGGCTGGCGAGCGACAGTGCGAGCGTGCCGCCGAGGGCGAGGGCGTTGGAGTGGGTCGTGAGCAGGGGGAACGTGCCGCCGCCCGCGGCATAGTTGGTCAGGGCATCGAGCGCGTCGGGGGCGTTGGTCACACGGCCGGCATCGACACCGGCGTCCGACGTGTGGGACCAGCCCGGCACGGCCGTGATGGCCGTTCCGGAGGCGTACCGCTCGAACGATTCGGCGACGGGCGTGGCGGGCGTGTCCGCCGCCGCGCCGGCCAGATGGCCGAGCAGGACGGCGATGGCGCCGCCCGCGCACCACCGGCGCAAGCTGGGACCTGCGCACCATGCGCGCTCAGTCATGCGTGCCCCCTGCCGCGCGGTTGGTGGCGACCTCGGCGCCCAGGGCGATCGTGGCGGCGGCTTTGCGCCCGCTCGCGAGTTCTTCGACGGTGGCAGACCATGTGCCGCGGAGATCGTTGACGGCGGGTGTCCACGTCAGCGTGTACGTGCCGGCATCGGTCGCGCGGTAGCCGCCAATGGGTGACGCGTTGCCGGCCGGATCGCGAAGTTCGATGTGGATGGGGACCGCGCCGGGGACGGGGCCGCTGGCGCCGCGGACCTGTACGGTCAGCGTCGCCGGCTGCATGGCGGCGGCCGTGGCGGGCGCGGCGAGCGTCACGGTTTCGATCGGCTCCGGATAGAACGCCACCAGCGTGCCGCCGAGGCGGTCCATGTCCACGGTGAAGGTGCTGCCGGTCGCGGAGGCGTGGACGGGGAGGCGCCGGCCGGTGCCCAGGTCGTAGGGGACGCCGGGCAGCGTGGTGAAGGTGACAGGCGCCGCAAAACGCCCACGCTCGACTTCGTCGATCCAGGGCTGAAGCTTCTTGAATTCGTTCTTCCCGTAGTAGCCGCAGCCCAGCGGCCGCGCCATGCGGAACTCTTCGCCGGACTGGGCATTGACGAACCAGGTGTAGGGGACGTCGCCGACCGTGAAGCGGCGCGCCGTGAGGGTGACGTCCGGGCACTCGAAGGCCGGGGGGACGTATTCGCGCAGCGCGGCCGCGATGGCCCAGATGCGGGCGGGCACGCCGTAGTCGTCGTTGCCGGGAACCGAAAGGTGCGATTGCCCGCCCGGCACGCCGGTGGTGCGCTCCTGGCCCATGCCGAGGTCGACGCTTAGCCGGATTGCGCCCGGGATGTCGAAGGGGACGGTCGGGTCGAGGATGACGCGTCCGCCGGCGGCGGCATAGCGGGCCAGCGCATCGGCGGCGGACTGGCGCAGCCAGCGGGTGTAGAACAACAGGATGGCGTCGTAGTGCGCGGCGGAACCGTCGATGAGTTCCTCCTCGGCGACCGGCTCCACGTCGAAATGCCCCATGACGAGATTGGCAAAGGCATAGGGCTGCAGGAGATGGTCGGCGGGCGAGTAGCAACCGGCGGTGAAGGGCATCAGCAGCCCGATCTGGCGCTGGCCCGGCTTGAGCAGGTGCTGAACGGGACCAATCCGGCGCACGAGCGGCGCCTGGCGCTGGAACTCCTGCCACGATTCGGGACGCGTGTGGCTCCACTCAAAATACGGCAGCCCCTGCACGCCGCCGGCCAGCGCGTGGAACAGGTTGTTGCGCAGGTACAGGCCGTAGCCCCAGGAGTCGATCAGCATCCACACGGGCAGGTCGCGGTTGCCCATGCGGTTGCACTCGATCCAGTACATGCCGGTCATCAGCGGCTGCCAGTAGGTGTTGTAGTAATAGCTGTACCCGAGATTGAAGCCCTTGGCGCCGAAGTTCAGCGGCGGGTACTGGCCGGCATCCCACAGGCTGATGAGCGGGATCTGCATGCCGCCGGGCACGGGACCGATGGTGGTGTCGGGGCGCACGCTGGTGACGGCCTCGACTTCCATGCGGTTGTAGGCGCCGCCGATATGCTCCAGCGCGAACCGCGACCACTGGATCCACGGCTCGTCGTCGGGGACGATGCCTTGCGCGGGAATCGTGATCTGGTTGCGGACGTCCTTGCCGCTCTCGAAGGGCCCGGGCGCGTCGTGGCCGGTGAGCGCCTTGAAGGTGGCGCGGACGCGCGGCGCGTAATCGAACCCGTAGCGGCTGGACATGTCGTCGTTGCAGCAGATGCGTGGGCGCAGCGCGGGATGGAAGGCGATGGTGCGGTAATGGGCGGTGATGGCTTGGCGCACGGCGGCGAGGACCTCGGGGTGCGTGATGCCGGGCATCGGGCGCCCGCCCGCGTAGCCGTGATCGGGCCAGGGTTTTCCGTCGCCCGTGATCCGCCAGTACGCCGCGGGATTCGTGGTGGGGGGGACGGCGAGGCTCTCGTCGTTGATCTTGAGCGAGAAGCCAATGTTCTGGCGCAGGATGGCGTCCATCAGCGTCGTCGTGTGTTCCACGACGAGCGGTTCCATGCCCAGGCCGGCCTGGGCGGCCACGATCATGTCGCGACGCGCGCGAACCTGCGAATCGCCGATCCAGATGCCCCACGAAAAGCTCTCGGGAGGCACAAAGCGGATGCCCAGCGGCTGTTCGACGGCACGGGCCGCGCCTGCGCCGCCGGACGCGGTGGCCTGCAGCGTGTAGGCGCCAAAGGCGAACGGGTCGGTGTCGAGGGTGAACGTCACGTCGCGCGACTGGCCGGGCGGGGTTACGGCGGACTCCCAGCGCTTGAGCACGGCGCCGTCGCGGCGCAACGTCAGGGCCACTGTGGCGGCATCCACCGTGTCGGCCAGGTGGACGGCGATGGACGCGCGCTCGCCGCGAGCCAGCTCCTCGCGTCCCGGCATGCCGCTGGCGGTCACGACGATGGAGAGGGGGGGCGCCGTTGCGTCCGCCATTGGCGGGGGCAGCGCCGGGATCTCGACCGTGCGTCCGACGTAGTGCGTCGCGCGCCAGACATCGCGCAGGTGGGCATCGTTGTTGCCGTCGGGATATTGGATGACCTGGATCAAGCCGCTCCACGGCATGTCGGGCCGGTAGTTCTTGTGCCAGGCGGCGGCGCCGGGCCGGTCGGGCAACTCGGGGACGTCATAGCGGCTGAACACCACGCTGACGTCGTCGGCCGAGAACCCCGTCTTCGTGGCCCCGAGGGATTCGAATCCCCACGCCTTGCCTTGTGCGGTGGGCGTGATGGCCAGATCCTGTCCCCAGTAGGGGCTGTTCCAGCCGAAGTTCAGGCCGAGCCGCTCGAAGGTGCCTTGCGGTTGCGTGAACGGCAGGCCGTCGGCCGACTGAAAGGTGTAGAGCGGGACGTCCGTGATGTTCACAAGTCGTCCGCCCGCCTGGAGGTAGCGCTGCCAGAGGGGGCTGCCATCGGTTTCTTCGAACAGGACCATCGGCGTGTATCCGGACGGCAGCACGCAGGCGGACCCATAGGCATCGGCGTCGGGGGCCACCAGGTCGCGCATCCACGCCGCCAAGTCCTCGGCGCGCCGGGCCACTACGCCGTTGGTCGTCAGGAAATCGACGATTCGAGGGAGGTGCTGCACGTGGCCGATGTCGAAGCGGTCGTCAACGAAGACCACCCGGTTCGTGATGGCGTTGAGTGGTCGAAGGGCGTGGATGGCGTCGGCGGGGATTCCCGGCGTGCGCCGTTGGGCGGTGGAGGTGAAGAATCCGAACTGGCGGAAGAGTTCATCCTGGCGGGCCCAGTCTGCCTTCTGCTGTTCGGTGGCCGGGGTGATGGCGGGGGCGCAAACGAGGGCGGTGGGCTGGGGGACGGCCCCCTGCACGCCGATGGTCACCGGCGAGGCCGTCGCCTTGAGTTCAAAGAGGAATCCATACAGGCCCCAGTTCGGGCCGAGAGGCTGCACCCGCTGCGCACGTCCCGCGCGTGTCACGAGCTCACCCGAGCCTTGCGCCCAGACGGTCAGTTCATAGAGCCCGGGCGCCAGCGCGGCTTGTCGCTGGATGGCCCCGAGGTTGGACGACCCCTGGGGGGTCGTCAGGCGGACCCCCGGGGCGCCGTCCTTGCCCGGGGCCGCGACCGCGGCACCCGGCGCGCCCTTGCCTTGCGGCGGCGTGGTCGTCCAGACGGCGCCGGCGGTGCCGAAGTCTGCGAGTTCAGCGCCGCTCGTGGCGGCGAACAGAAGGGCCAGCAGGACGGCTCGCCACGGTTGCACCTGGTGTGTATGCGTCAGGTTCAGGGGCATGGTTTCCTTTCCGGGGACGTTGGCCGTACGCATCGAATTGCGGGTCGTGATGCGGATCAGTGAACGCTGACCGTCGTGCCCAGCGGCGGCACGGCAATCTGCAGCAGTGGACGGTTGGTGGCCACGGCCGCTTCGCTGGAATGGAACTGGAGCAAGGTGAGCGTGTCGTCGTCGGGCTGAAGAATCGCCAGGCCGGCGTAATTGGCGGGAGTGGCGAGCCACGTGTTGACGGCGGCGGGGTTCAGGTCGTAGACGACCGTGCTGCCGATGGCAGGCGTGGCGGCAAACGTCTTCGTGCCGATGAGCGTCCCGCCGATGGCGGCGTTGTAAGCGTCCGCGGCGGGGCCGCCGCCGGCGAGGAGCCAGGAAACCCCGGGGCTCTGCTCGCTGCCCTTGGCCGTCGTTTCCGTCCAGGTGGTGTTGCCGGCGGGCAGGGCGTACACGTAGTGCGTCCCGGTGTTGCCGGGCGGCTGTCCCTGGGTGTCCGACACGGTGAGTGTGAGCGTGGCGTTGGTGGCGCGGCCCACGTGCGGGGCCAAGGCCGTCAAATCAAAGCGGAAGACGGGGACGAAGTAGCCGGACGGGAACTTGCGGATGAACATGTAGTCCAGGTTCGCCCCAAGGCCCGAGGAAATGACGTGGGCATCCTGGACGTTGCAGTCGCGCGGCAGGCCCGTGCGCCCGTTCCACATCCCCTGTTGGAAGGCGTAAGGACCGGGTTGCAGGGCGCGACTGCTGCCGTAGACGGCGCTCAGCGAGTAACTGCTCCAGGTCGGTGAGTAGGTCGGGCTGAGTTCCCAGCCCGTGTTGTCCGTGTCGAAGGTGCCGTTGACCTCCAGGTTGGGGCCGCCTGGCAGCTTGCGCAGCGTGATGTTGCCCGCGTAGACCACATAGCCATCAAACACGGTACCGCCGTCGTAGAGCAGATACGTGCGGTCTTCGGACAGCGAGTAGCTGGTCACTTCGACCCAGCTCGGCCCCGCGTTGTCGAGGATCTGGTGGGGGAGCGTGAACGCGCCGGTGGCGCGCACCCAGCTGTTGGTGTCATACGCGGACCAGGTCAGCGGCATGACGATGCCGCCACTGACATTGCCTGAGCCTGTGTAGGCGGTGAAGTCCCAGAACCGGTAGTACTGGGACGGCCGTTGACCAGGCCCATTCGTGGGAAAATCCTGCCAGCACAGATCCAAGGTGGCCTCCATGCTCACGTCGCTGCCGCTCATGGCAACCGTCTTCGTGCGGTTTGCGAAGATGGGCCTGAATCGATCCTGGGTGTTCGCCCCGGTTGTTGCGACCCGCAAGGCCATATTCGTCGTCGTCGGGGATGAGTAGGTCGTGGTCACGTTGACGGTCGGGGCCACGAGTGCCGCGTGCGCCGCGCCTCCCCACGCCATGACCATCACCAGCCCCAGACTCCGCGCCACCATTCGTCTTGCTGTTTGCATAGCCATTCTCCCTCGCTGCTGCTGCTTCACTGCTCGATCCTGGCACCGGCGCGGGCATCGCTTCGCGCCGGTATCGGGTGATGGGGCACGACAATGGCGGAAACCGCCTTGCCGTGGTAAAGCCGCTCGGCCTGGGTGATCAGGGCGGCGGCGACCTCTTCGACATGGACGTCCACAAAGGCCGCGGGAACCGGGCAGAAGAGACCGATCTCGGCATTGCGGTGCAGGACCAGCTTCAGATCCTGTGGCACGCGAATCTGCTCGCGCATGATGGCCATCAGCACGCCGCTTGCCGTGGTGTCCTCAATCACGGCCAGCCCATCCGGCCGCTCGGCCTGGCGCCACAACGCCAGCAGGCTGTCGTGGCCGAACTCCGGCATCTCGACGGCGTGATTCACAAAATCGTTTTCCGGGCACATCAGCCATTTCGGACGGAAGTCGAGCCCCAGCCGGCGGGCATGCTTCTCCAGGGCGGCGCGAAACTGGTGGTGTTCGGGCGAGCCGTCGCGATCATCGGCCTTGGGCAGCCGGATGGAACAGATCACCCCCACGCGGGAGCTTCCCTGGTCGGCCAGCAACTGCATGGCGACCTTGGCC
This sequence comes from Lentisphaerota bacterium, assembly GCA_021413965.1. Lineage (GTDB taxonomy): Bacteria > Verrucomicrobiota > Kiritimatiellia > UBA8416 > JAIOPI01 > JAIOPI01. The sequence continues at coordinate 255,324 of JAIOPI010000014.1, forward strand.
CACTGGCGTACGTCCAGCGTGACACGGTTGGGGAAGTTGATCGCGCTGAGGTAGACAACCGGCACGGGCAGGTTGTCGAGCCATGCATACCGGCCGCCTGCGGCAGCGGGGACAATCAGGACCTGAAATCGCCGTCCATGACTGGCCTGGACCAGTTCCGGCCAGGGCTGGCCCTGCTCCGCGGCGGGGCGGGGGTCGACCCAGACGCTCTCATCGATGTCGTCGGCCATCAACTGGTGATGCAACTCGCTGCAGAGGGCGCGGCCGAAGGCGTAGGCCGGTGAGCGCCACAGATGTCCGGAGGCGTAGATGCCGACCCGGACGAGGCGCTTCTCGCGCCGCCGGACGAACGTGCCCACCCGCGGGGTCCGGTCGAGCAGGCCCTCCTTCACCAGCGGCGACAGTGCCCGCTGGATGGTGGGCTGGGGGGCGTTCCACAACTTGGCAAGCGCTTGAGAAGAGGGAAGTCGGTCGCCGGGCTTCAGCCGCCCATCCAGTACCATCTCCCGCAACGCGGCCGTGATCTGGCCGCGTACGCTGGCTTTGCGTTGCGGATTAATAACCGTAAAGAGCGCTTTCATTGCGAATGATAGTAATGATAGTAATGTGAGCGCGTGCTGTCAAGCGTTGTCCGCGCTGAAGCGCATCCGTCACCGCCATGCGGCCGCCAGAAATGAGGAACGATGCAACCCAACGACTGGTTCGCCGAAGCGCGTTTCGGCATGATCGTGCACTATGGCCTGTACAGCCTGCTAGCCCGCGGCGAGTGGGCGCTCAACCGTGAGCAAATCCCGCTGGACGACTACCGCGCGCTGGCGGGGCGGTTTACGGCGGAACGCTTCGACGCCGGTGCGCTGTGCGACCTGGCCGTGCGGGCGGGCATGCGCTACATCGTCTTCACGACGATGCACCATGACGGGTTTCGCCTGTATGACACCGCGCTCAGCGATTTCAGCACGGCGCGCACGGCCGCCCGCCGGGACCTGACGCGCGAAGTCCTGGAGGCGGCGCGAGCCCGCGGCCTGCGCGTGGCGCTGTACCACAGCCTGAACAACTGGATGGACGCACCCGATGCGGTGGCCGCGCTGGAAGACCGAGACGCGTACGCGGCCTTCATCCGTAACACCCATGCGCGCGTCCGCGAACTCGTGACCCGGTACAACCCGATTGACGTCCTCTGGTACGACGGCTGGTGGCCGTTCAACGCCGACGGCTGGCGCGCCGAGGAGATGAACGCAATGGTGAAATCCATTCAGCCGCACATCCTGGTGAACAGCCGCAATGGCCTGCCGGGCGACTTTGCCACGCCGGAACAGCACCTCACCCCCCCGTCGCCGTGGCGCCCCTGGGAAGGGGGCATCACCTTGAACGGCAACTGGGGGTACCATGACGGGGATCACGACTGGAAGACGCCGGCCCAGGTGGTTGACATGCTCGCCACGGTAGCCGCCAACGATGGCAACCTGCTGCTGAACATCGGTCCATGCGGTGATGGCTCGATCCCCGAGCCCAGCCTAAAGGTGCTGGAAGCCGTGGGGCAGTGGCTGACGCGCAACGGCGAATGCATCCACGGGTCCGGGCGTTTCACCTTTAACTTGCGCCAGCGGGGCGACCACCGGGGGGACTGGAGCCATCACGGCCCGTTCACGGCACGCGGCCACACCCTGTACTGGCTCCTGCGGCGCTGGCCTGGACAACGCGCCGTGCTGTGCGGGCTGGAAAGTCGGGTTCGACGCGCAAGCCTCCTCGGTGGAAATCACCCGCTGTCCTTCACGCAAGCGGGGACTCGCCTGCTGATCGAGGGCCTTCCCGACGTTCCGCCGGATCCGATCTGCACCGTTCTGAAGCTCGAATGCGATCGCGAACCGGTGATGTACCTCACGGGTGGCATGCGAACACCGACGGTCGACCATCCGCACTACGACCCCTGCCCGTCGGACTTGCCTCACGGGGCCTAAACTCTGACGCCCGCTTCCATTTCTTATCGATTCAATATGTTATATCACCTGGCAAAAGACGTGCCGGCCGGGACGCGAATTTTTCTTGTACCGGGCGGCGCGATCTTTAACTATCTCGACCATGAAAACCAATCCGGCAGAAGGCAAGATCCTGATTCATGCGTCGCGGGCACACGATTTGGATGCGTTCGAGCAGGACGCGCGGGCGGCCAAGCGGGCGGGCTTCACGCACATTCAAATCGCGCTCCTGAGTGAGCGGACCGATTTTCGCGGTGAGGACCAAGGCAGTCCCTGGTGCGAATGGTCCGTGCTCCAGTGCAGCCTCTTCAAGTTCGCCACGCCCCCGGGGCTGGAGGACGCGTATCCGGCGGCCTTCGTCAAGCGGCAGATGGCCTTCCTGAAGGCCCGCCACGCGATTTGCCGCAAGGTGGGACTGCGCGCTGCCTTTCACGGCATCGAGCCGCATTGGCTGAGCGAGCGCGTCTACGAGAAACATCCCCAGTGGCGTGGCTCGCGCTGCGACAATTCGCTGCGCACCACCGGGATGTTCTTCATGCCGAACGTGTTTCACCCCGAGGTGCTGGCGGCCTACCGGGCCGCCGCCCGCGAGATCACCCGCCAATGCCCCCTGATCGATGTCTTCTCCTTCCACACCAACGACGCCGGAGCCGGCATGCCCTGGACGAAGCGCCTCTACGCCGGGCCCAACGGGCCGACTGGCTATAAAGGCAAGGACATGGGCGACTGCGTCACCAATTTCATGCTGGCCGTGCGCGAGGGCGCGCTGGAGGCCAAGGTCGATGCGCGCGTGTTCATCGATTGCCATTACTGGTTCAACGATGACGAAGCGCACCTGATCCGGAAGAGCCTCAAGCCCGGGGTTGGCATTCACGGTACGGCGCCGGGGCCACTCGCCGCCGAACATTCACTGGTCTGGACGCCCGGCTGGGGCACCGGCGGCGTCAATATGGATCCCGTGGTCGACCAGTATCCGACGCCGATGGAACTGGTGCAATCCGTGGCGACGCTGAAGACGTCGCCGTCACGGCGGTTCATGGTATGGGGCGACGGGCCGGCGTTCTTCAAGGCGTTTCGCGTTGCCATGGATCTGCCGGCGGCGCGGACGGAGCCCGAGCGTTGCGCGGTACTAAAGCGCATCGCGGAGGACGTGTACGCGCCGGAAGTCGCCGATGACGTGGTCGACGCCTGGTACACGCTGGACCGGGCCAAGCTGGCCATGCAGGTGGTTGGCGTCGGCACGCTCGATGCGGTGATGCTGCGCTGGCTCGTGCGCCCGTTTGTCGCCCACCAGGAGATGCTGACGGCGAGCGAGCGCGCGTACTGGGAGCCGTTCCTTTACCAGTCGCGCGAGTCCCAGTCGGAGACGCACCTCAATTACATCGATCTGGTAGGGGCCTATCCGGTGGCCTACGACTGGTCGGATGCAACCAAGATTTCCTGCGCCATCGATGCGGTGGAAGGCCTGCTGGCCTCGGCGGCGAGCAAGCTGGAGGAGGCCGCACAAAAGACGGCCGTGAAGGCGGCGAAGGCGCTCCTCCTCAACGACGTCGCCCGGATCCGGGTCACGCGCTGCATTGTCCTGAGCAAGCGGCACTACGTCCAGTTGGGCGTGCTGATCAAGATGCGCGACGCGGAGAACGCCCTGCATCCGAAGACGGGCGCGGTCGGTGGCGACCAGCCCGACATGCCGGGCGGAACCGTCGGGTCGCACGGACTGTTCTACATGCAGCGCGTCATGCGCTGGGAGTTGGACAACACCAACGAGTTGATCGAGTTGCTGCGCCGTGCGCCGGTCCCTCTGATCGTGACCAGCAAGGCGTACGAGGGTGCGCTCGTCATGGGCCCCGGCCTGCTGCAGCAACTGCAAAAGAAGGTGGCCGTGACGCTGAAATACTGGCGTACGGCCGATGTGGGCTACTATCGCCCGACGATGGGTGGCTGAAGCAGCCTTCGCCAAGGCTCCGGCCGGAAGACGCCGGCCGGAGCCTTTGTTGACAACGCGCCGCAAATACCCTACCATTCCGATCGATGTCGACTTGGTTCAAGCGCGTGCTGCTTCTGATCGTCTGGACGACCGCCTTCACCGTGTCGGCGTTTGCCTGCCACGAAGACGCGTCCCATTGCGACGACGGCGACGCCACCGAGCACGTCTGTGTGTGCATCTGCCATGTCGGGACGGCCCCCGTTTCGCGGGTGGAGCGCATGATCTTTGCCCGCCTTTCCTCCCCGTTGATGCTCAGCAACTCCATGTCCTCCGGCCTGGACGTCCTTGCCGATATCGATCGCCCTCCCACGGCCTCGTAACCGGGCGCGCCTGTGGCGCGCCCATGACGACGGCTTTTTCCCGGTGCTTGCAGTCGCTCGCACCCTGTCTGCGCGAATCGAGGGGGGGATCATGTATCGTGTCATTCCTGCAGGAATTGTCTGTTGTGCGGTTCTGGGCTCGTTGGCGGTTGCGGCTGAAGAAACCATTGACGATCTGGTGGCGGCGGCGCTGGCCGCACAGCCGGAGTGGCGCGCACTCCAGGCGGATGGTGATGCCGCCCGGGCGGGTCTCGTCCAGGCCGACCTTCGCCCGAATCCGGAATTCCGGTCCGAGTTCGGCCTCAAGCGAGCCGATGCGGACGGCCACGCCGAGAGCGGGTACGCGTTTGGTGTCGGCCTGGAACAAACGTTCGAACGTCGCGGCAAGCGCGCGGCACGCTCGGCCATCGCGTCCGCCGACATGGCGATTGCCGATGCGGCGCGGGCCCGTTTCGCCATCGAATTGGAGGCCCGCGTGCGCGGGCTGGCCCATCAATACGCCATCGCCACGGCCGATGCGCAGGCGGCAGATGAAGTCAGCCGCCGCAGTCAGGCGCTGATTGAGATGCTCAGGCAGCGGCCGGCCGCTGGCGCCCCGGTGTTCCTCGAACTGCGCCTGGTCGAAGCCAGCCTGATCGAGTTCCAGTCCGCCCTCCGCGAACGCACGGCCCTGCGCGATGACTCACGCCTCGCCCTCAATACCCTGCTGGGCCGTCCTCTGGACAGCCCGATCACCATCCCGCGCCACATCGGCCCGCCCACGCGCCCCATCAAGGCTGAGGCGTTGGCGGAGGGCATCCCGGATGGCCCCCGGATGCGAGCCCGCCAGGCCGAGTTGGCCCGGATCGCCGGCGAACGGCAGGCGGCCGTTCTGGATGCGAAACCGGACGTCTCGGCCGGCCCCTACTTCGCTCGCGAAGACGCGGGGGACTCCGAGTCCGTTCTTGGCCTGGCGCTGTCCATGGAACTTCCGTGGCGGAATCGAAACCAGGGGACGGTGGCCGCCGCGGGGGCCCGCGAGGTGCGGGCGCTCGCGATGATGGAAGCGGAGGAACGCGCGATCCAGAGCGAGTTGGCGCGGGCGCTGGCCGCCTATGAGCGGGCGCGGGAGGCGTTGGACTGGGTCTCCAGCCAGCGCGTCGAACAGACGCACGCCGCCGCGGATCTGGCCGAACGGCAGTACCGTCTGGGTGCCATCGGCGTGCAGCTCTTCCTCGACCTGCAGCGCGAAAGCCTCAACGTCCAACGTCTCCGGTATGACGCGCTCCTCCGGGCCTGGCAGAGCGCACTCGACATCTATCTGCTCACGGGCGTGAAGCCCGAGGTGGAATCATGAGATACGCATGCTTGTGGGTCTTCGCGCTGGGCGTCGCGGCGTTGCGGGCCGAGGAGGCGCAACACGCACCGGGCGCAGTCGCCGCGCCGGGGGCCGAGTTCAAGGAAGGGCGCGGCATCATCGTCAGCGAGGCCACCAAGGCGGCGATCGGCCTGACGGTGACCGATGTCGGCGAGGAGCGTCTCACCACCGATGTGCGCCTGGTGGGGCAGGTCTATCGCACGGCGGGAGAGGTGTCGCAAAATCGCGGGGAGCGGCCGGGGTTCGCCCATGCCAGCGCGATGGTATCCGAGGCCGGCGCCAGGGAATGGGAGTCCTATCGCGACATCGCGTTCGATCTCCAGGGCGGCGTGGTCACCGGTCGCGTCTGCGCCGTGGACCGGACCATGCTGGCGGCGGGGCTTCAACAGGTGGACCTGCTGCTGGAAATTCCGGACCCCGGCCGGACGCTCAAGATCGGTTCCTTCGTCCCTGCGCGGCCCCTCGATCATCGCACGTCGCCGGTCATGGTGGTGCCCCGCGCGGCCATCCTGCGGACGGCGCAGGACACGTTCGTCTACGTGCATAACGGGGACGCCTTTCTGCGCACCCCCGTCACGCTGGGCGTCCAGGGCGCGGACGCCGTCCAGATCGTCGATGGGCTCTACGAGGGCGACGCCGTCGCCGCCAGCGCCGTCGAGACGCTCTACCTCATTGAACTGCGCGCCACCAAGGGCGGCGGACACTGCCACTGACAGGATCCCATCATGATCAACGGAATTCTCGAGTTCTCGCTCAAGCAACGGCCCTTCGTCCTCCTGGCCACCGCCGGTCTCATCGCGGCCGGCGTGTGGTCGGCCCTGCGGCTCCCCATCGACGCCGTTCCCGACATCACCAACGTCCAGGTGCAGATCAACACGGAGGTGCCGGCCCTGGCGCCGGAAGAGATCGAAAAATCGGTTACCTTCCCGATTGAAATCGAACTCTCGGGCGTGCCCGGCATGCTGGAGCTGCGCTCGCTCTCCAAGTTCGGGCTCTCGCAGGTCACGCTGGTGTTCAAGGATGGCACGGACATATACCGGGCGCGCCAACTGGTGAGCGAGCGCCTTCAAAATGTGCTGGATGAATTGCCGGGCGGGCTGACGCCCAAGCTGGCGCCGATCTCCACCGGCCTGGGTGAGATCTTCTACTATACGGTGGAGTACAAGCCGGCGGCCACCAACAAGCCCGCGACGCGCCGGGAACAGCTGATGGAGCTCAGCTTGCTGCACGATTTCATCGTCAAGCCGCAGTTGCGCGGCGTGCCGGGCGTGGCGGAAGTGAATACATCCGGCGGCTATGAAAAGCAGATCGTCGTGATGCCGGACCCGGAAAAGCTGATGAGCTCGGGGGTTTCGTTCGCCGAACTTGCGGCCATCGTCGGCGAGAATGTGAACAATGCCGGCGGCGGCGCCGTGCAGATGGGTGGCGAACAGATCGTCATCCGCACGGCGGGGCGCGTGCAGTCGGCCGCGGAGATTGCCAATCTGCCCATCAAGTTCCGGGCCGGTGTCGATCCCCTGCGGGTCCGGGATGTGGCCGAGGTTGGCGTCGGTGCCAACGTGCGCACCGGTTCATCCACCTGGAACGGGGAGGAGTGCGTCTTGGGCTCCGCCCTGATGCTGGCCGGCGAGAACAGCCGGATGGTGGCCAAGCGGGTGGCCGCCCGGCTGGGCGCGGTTGCCTCCCAACTCCCCGCCGAGGTCGAGATCAAGACGGGATACGATCGCACCGACTTGGTGGATCGCACCATCGCCACGGTGGAGAAGAACCTCACCGAGGGCGCCGTCCTCGTGGTGGTCGTCCTGCTGCTCTTGCTCGGCAATGTGCGCGCGGCGCTGATCGTCTCCCTCGCCATCCCCCTGTCCTTTCTTTTCGCCATCGTCGGCATGGTCCAGGGGCGAATCTCCGGCAATCTGATGAGCCTTGGCGCCGTGGACTTCGGCCTGATCATCGACGGCGCCGTCGTCATGGTCGAGAACACCGTCCGCCGGCTCGGTCTGCGGCAGCACGAGCTCGGGCGCGTGCTGAATCGCGATGAGCGGCACGCCACCGTGCTGGCGGCGGCCAAGGAGGTCGGCACGCCCACCTTCTTCGCCGTCCTGATCATCACCATCGTCTACATCCCGATCCTGGCCCTCACGGGTATTGAGGGAAAGATGTTCAAGCCCATGGCGCTGACGGTCATGCTGGCCCTGGTCGGGGCGCTCATCCTGGCGCTCACCTTGATGCCGGTGCTGTGCTCCTACCTGCTGCGCGGGCGCATCCAGGAGCGCGAGAATGTCATCATGCGCCTGGCCAAGCGCGTCTACCGGCCCACCTTGGGGCTGGCCTATCGCGCCCGCTGGCTGGTTGTCATCGGGGCGATCGCGCTCTTCGCCTGGTCCGTCGTCATCTTCCAGAAGCTGGGCGCCGAATTCGTCCCGCAGCTCGACGAGGGTTCCTTCGCCACCCACATGATCCGGACGACCAGCATCGGCCTGGACGCCTCGATCGAGATGCAGAACAAGGCCGAGAAGGTGCTGTTGGCGAAGTTTCCGGAAGTCAGTTTCGTCTTCTCCCGCATCGGCACGGCGGAGGTCGCCACCGATCCCATGGGCGTCAACGTGGCGGACTGCTACATCTTCTTCTCGCCGCCGGAGCAGTGGCGGCTGGTGAACGGCAAGCCCATCACCAAGGACGCACTGGCGGACCTCATGACGGCCGAGTTGACCGTCCAGGTTCCCGGGCAGGCGTACTTGTTTTCCCAGCCCATCGAGATGCGCTTTAACGAGATTCTCGAAGGGACCCGGGCCGACATTGCCGTCAAGGTGTTCGGCGAGGACTACGCGGTCATCGAGCGCATCGCCTCCGAGGTCCGGGAACTGCTCGAGCAAATCCCGGGCGCCGCCGACGTGGAGTTCGATGCGCTGGGCAAGGCCCCCATGCTGGAGCTCTCGCCGAATCGCGAAGCCATGACCCGGTACAACTTGCACGCGCAGGAACTCAACGACGTGATTTCGCATGCGCTGGCGGGCGAGGAGATCGGCCTCCTGATCGAGGGCAATCGGCGCCACCCCATTGTGGTGCGCATGCACGACGACCTGCGCAAGGACATGGCGATCATCAAGAAGCTCCCGCTGCGCACGTCCGATGGTGGCATGATCAGCATCGGGGAGGTCGCGGACTTCCGCGTCGAGGAGCGTGTCAACGCGATTGCCCGCGAATTTGCCCAGCGGCGTGCCGCCGTGATGGTCAACCTGCGCGGGCGCGACGTCGAGAGTTTCGTCCTCGAAGCCCAGGCCCGCGTGAAGGCGGACATCGACCTTCCGCCCGGATACTCCATCGAGTTCGGCGGCCAGTTCAAGAATCTGCAGGACGCCCGTGCGAGGCTGGCCGTGATCGTGCCCGTCGCCCTCATCATCATCTTCATCCTGATCTTCATTGCCTTTGGCAGCATCCACCAGACGTTGCTGGTCTACACGGGCATTCCCCTGGCCGTGACGGGCGGCATCCTCGCCCTCTGGGCGCGTGGCATGCCCTTCAGCATCTCCGCCGGCATCGGCTTCATCGCCCTGAGCGGCGTCGCCGTCCTCAACGGCGTCGTGATGATCAGCTGCTTCAACCAGTTGCGCGCCCAGGGGCAAGGCGTCCGGGACGCCGTCCGCGACGGTGCGCTCATGCGCTTGCGCCCGGTCCTGATGACCGCCCTGGTCGCGAGCTTTGGCTTCGTCCCCATGGCGGTCGCCCATGGCGCCGGCGCAGACGTGCAGCGCCCGCTCGCCACGGTTGTCATCGGGGGCATCATCACGTCCACGTTCTTGACGTTGGTTTTGCTGCCCACGCTTTACGCATGGGTGGAGGGGCGAAAAGACAGAAAGGAGCAGGCCAAATGAAGTGGTATGGATACGCGCTCGTTCTCGTGGCGGGTCTCGAGGTGGCGCAGGCGGCGCCCTTGGCGGGAGGTCCCTCCGGGGGCCGGTTGCTGGACAGTTCACCGCGTGCCGAGTTCCTGGTGAACCCGGAGCGAAAAGTTGAAATCCGTTTCGTGGACGAACACCTGAAGCTCGTCCCCGCCGCGGGGCAGGTCGTCGGGATCATCGCCGAGGCCCCGGCCGGCAAGTCCAGGCTCGACGTCGAGCCGCGGGAGGGTGCCCTGGTCACCACCACGCCCCTGCCTGAAGGCGACGGGTACACGGTGGTGGTGCAGATTCGCGCCACGGCGGACGCCAAGCCTCAGAACTTCCGGGTGCCCCTGCAGCTGGAGCCCTGCGGCGACTGCCAGCGGGCGGAGTATGCCTGCACGTGTGAAAGCCACGCTGAAGATGCCGGCCACGGGCCCTGACGGCCACGGGTGACGTTCGCGGGCACGGTGAATATTTCAGGCACCCGGCCGCTGCGGGTTTCATTGATTTTGTCCCCGCTCCTGACTATGTAGGGGGGGGGCGTGATCGTGCGGCGTGAGACGACAGGGGGGGCATCTCGACATGCAGGGCAGCACGTGGCAACAGCAGATTGCGCAAATTCCGGCTGTTAACACCCATACGCACGTCTATAGCCACGAACAGTGCCAGCCAGAGCGCGAGGTGGTCGCGTACCTGCAGCGTCTTTACCTCGGCTGTATGCTGCCCTTCGCCGACCGGCAGGCCGCCGCCCGCGTGGCGGACGCGCAACGTCCGGATCGGGAACGATGGCGCCATCTGCTGACGCTCTGGCCCTACGTGAAGCACACGGGCTTTGGACGCGTGGTCCGGTTGATGTTCGACTCGTGGGGACTGCGCGGCGAGCTGTCGGATGCGGCCTACGACCTGGCGCGCGAGCGGTTGGAACAGCGGTCGCCGGACGTCAGCCGCCGCGCCTTTGAGGCCGCCGGCATCACGCACTCCATTGCCAACGTGGTGGGGCATTCCGAGCGGGAATGGGAAAGCATTGCCGAGTTCCTGACCGGGCGATTTCCGATGGATCCCGCCTTCTCGCACCTGTTGAGCACGGTGCCGCTGCATACGTTCCGAACGTCCGCGGACATCGCACAGCTCGGCCGGGTCACGGGTATTGACGTGACCTCGCTGCGAGACCTTGAGCGCGCGGTGGACGTCGTGATCGAGGGCGCCGTGGCTCGCGGCATCGTCGGGCTGAAGAACCACTGCGCATACCGGCGCGGGCTCGACATCGGGCCGGCGGATCCCACGCGCGCCGAAGCCGACGTGGCCGCGCTGCTGGCGGCAAAGGGAAAGCCGGTTGCCGGGACCGTGGGGCTGAGTGATGCCCTGTTCCACCGCATCATCCAGCGGGCGGCCGATTTCAACCTGCCGGTGGCCATTCACACGGGCATGCTGGCCGCGAACGCCCACCCGCGCACCAACGTGGCGCTGCTGGCGCCGGTATTCGAGGCTTACCCGCAAGTGCGCTTCGACCTCTTTCACCTCAACTATCCCTGGGTCGAAGATGGCCTCGCGATTCTCAAGCGGTTCCCCAACACGTGGGCCAACTGCGCGTGGACACACATCGTCGACCCGCATGCCGTCGTGGAATTTCTGCGCCGCGCCATCGGCACGATCCCGGTCAATCACGTATTCGGGTTCGGCAGCGATGGCTGGGTCCTGCCCGAGCCGGGGGTGGCGCACCTCGCCATCGCCCGCGCGAACGTGGCCACCGCGCTGGCCGGAGCGATCGAACAAGGGCATTGCGGGGAATCGGACGCCCTGGAAATCGCCCGCCTGTGGCTGCACGGCAATGCCATGGCCTTCTACCGGCTGCCGAGTCCTCCGTCGGCTGGATCCGCCACAACATGACAACGAAACCCAACCTGCTCGTCATTCTCAGCGACCAGCTGCGGCGCGATGCCTTGGGCGCTTACGGCGACCCGAACGTCGCCACGCCGCACATCGACCGGCTCGCGTCGGCGGGCGTCCGATTCGATCGTGCCTATTCCACCTATCCCGTCTGCGTGCCGTTCCGGTTCAGCTTCATGACCGGCGAGTACGCGCACTCGCGGTTTGTGCCGGCGATCGAGTGGCGCATGTCCCCGGCGGAGCGCACGCTGGCGGACGAGTTCAACGCGTCCGGCTACCGCACGATCTACATCGGCAAGTGGCACCTCTACGGCGGGCTGGGATACCTGCCCGGAGCGTCGGATGCGCGGGTGCGCCGAACGCCGATACCGCGCACCTACCGCGGCCGGTGGCAGCGCTGGTTGGGCTTCGAGGTGGCGAATGCACCGTTCGACACCTGCTACTTCGAGGACGACGATCCGGCGCCGAAACCGCTGGGCGAATATCAGACCGATGGGCTGTTCCGCCTCGCCATGCGGGAGTTGGAGTCGCAGGCCAGTCACGGGCAACCCTTTTGCTGCGTGCTGTCGGTCGAACCACCGCACTTTCCCTTCGCGGTGCCCGCCCGCTACGAAGACCGCTGGCGTGATCGGCCACTGCAGCTGGCGCCCAATTTCCTGCGACCAGCCAGCCGCCCTTCGCCGGCACGCCAGCTCACGGAGGCCGATCGCGCGGACGCCCTGCGCAAACGCCGCCTGTACTATGCCATGATCGAAAACCTGGACGACAACGTGGGCCGGATGATGACATTCCTGCGCACGTCAGGCCTGGACCGGAATACCGTCGTGGTGTTTCTGTCCGACCATGGCGAGATGGGCGGTGCACATGCCGAACGGACCACGCTGAAGGAACATCCCTACGAAGCGTCCACGGGGATTCCGTTGATTGTGTGCGATCCGCGCCTGGCCGGGAGCGGGGGGCGCGTCATCTCGGAGCCGGTCTGCACCGAGGATCTGTATCCGACCTTGCTTGGGCTATGCGGATTACCCGTGCCGCCGGCCAAGCCGGGGGCGAACCTGGCGCCGATGGTGCGCGGCGAATGCGCCAGGCTGGACCGCGAGGGCGTGCTGCTGGAGTTCGTGCACGACCTGCGTCCCAATACGGACATGTGTCCCTACCACGCCGTCTACTGGCGCGCCTTCGTCGGGAGGCGGTTCAAGTACACGGTCCTGGGGGGGGTGGCCGAGGGCGGGCAGCCCTGGCAGTTGTTCGACTTGGCCCACGATCCATGGGAAATGCACAACTTGCTCGATGATCCCGCGTGCCTGGCGGAAGCCGCACGCCAGCACCAGTTGTTGCGTGAGCAATTAATCGCCACCCATGACCACTACGCACTCGCCCCGGCCTTCGGGCAAGACGGGCTGAATGTGGGTTGAATGGGTGACGACGGCGCCGCCGGGAGTTCGTCGGCGCCAGAGGTGGCGCCGACGGCAGGAGGCCACCGGTCATCGCTCGCCCGCGGACGAACACGGGCGAGCGGCAGAAGCGGCGAGGCCAAGGTCCTGATCGTCCGATCCAAGCAGGTGACGGCCAGCACGATAGAAGCCGGCCGGAGCCTGAGCTTGATCGTCCGGGCCGGGGCTGGCGTCAATACGATTGACCTGGATGCGGCGTCCAGGCGCGGGACCTATGTCGCCAACTGCCCGGGAAAGAACACCGAGGCGGTGGCCGAACTGGCCATCGGGCTCCTCATCGCGTGTGATCGCGGCATGGCGGATGCCACGCAATCGCTGCGCGCGGGCCGCTGGCAAAAGAAGACATTCGGAAAGGCCATGGGCCTCAAGACCCGTCGGTTGGGCATCATCGGAACTGGCGCCATCGGGGTCGCGGTGGCCCGGCGTGCGCAGGCCCTGGGAATGAAGATCATGGCCTGGTCGCGAAGCCTGACGCCGGGGCAGGCTGAAGCCTGGGGGTTCGAATTCGCGCCGACCCCGCAGGCGGAGACGATTCCTTTGATCAGGTGGAACTCGCGTCGAAGGTGGTCTGCACCCCGCACATTGGGGCGGCCACCGAACAGTCGGAGGAGGCGATTGCGGAGGAGACCGTGCGTATCGTGAAGGAGTTCATGCGCGTCGGGTCACCGCCCAATGTGGTCAACGTCCGATCCACCCGGGGCAGCAGTTCCACGCTGGTGATTCGGCATTTCAACCGGGTGGGTGTGCTGGCGCGCATCCTCGAACAACTCCGGGACGAGGGGATCAACATCGAAGAAATGCAGAACCTGATCTTCCGCCATGCCGAGGCCGCCTCCTGCTCGATCACCGTAGACCGCATCCCCTCCGCCAGGGTGCTTGCCCAACTCGAACGGGATCCCAACATTATAGAAGTCACGGCGTAGCAGGGACGGCCTTGGCGGTGCCTCGGCCCCGCATGGGACGTGATCGGGTGCGGGGCGGGCCGCAGGCGTTTCTTCCCGTGCTCGCCAGGCAAGGGCTTGCGCGCATGCCGCGCGAGGCCTTGCGGCTGCGCTTGTCCGGCCCCCCGGCTTCTGTTTGAATGCCAACCATGTCGTCCCGTTCCACGCCGCCGAATGTGCTGTTGATCATGAGCGATCAGCACCACAAGCGCGTCCTGGGCTGCGCCGGGGATGCGCGGGTCCGAACGCCGGCGCTGGACGGGCTTGCCGCGCGCGGGGTGCGGTTCGAGAATGCCTCGTGCACGTATCCGTTGTGCGTGCCCAGCCGGGCGTCGTTCCTGACCTGCCGGCATCCGCACGAGATTGATGTCTACACGAACAACTGCGAGTTGCGCACCGACCGGCCCACGTTTGCCCACGCGTTCCACGCCGCCGGGTACGAGACCATCCTGGCGGGCCGCATGCACTTCGTGGGCATGGACCAGCGACACGGGTTTGAGTCGCGGCCGATCGGTGATGTCTGGCCAACGGCCCACATCACCGCGGGCGGGGTGGATCAGCCGCTGGGATTCCTGACCGACGCGGGCGACCAGCACCTGCCCAGCCTCCTGAAGAGCGGGCCGGGGTGGAGCGGCTATTTGTCGTATGACCGCCGCGTGAGCCAGACGGCGGCGGCGTGGCTCCGGCGGCGTGGCGCGGAGACCGACCGCCGGCCCTTCCTGCTGACCGTCGGCCTCATGCTGCCGCATTGCCCGTTCGTCGCGCCGGCGGACGATTTCTACCACTATTGGGCGGGGCTGACAGCCGACTCGCTGCCGCGTTGGGACCCCGAGACGCTGCACCCCGTGCACCGCTATCACCGCCAGTACAACGGGATCGATGGCGGGGTGCCGCTCGATGCGCAGCGTCGGGTGCGCGCCGCCTATTACGGCATGGTCACGGACATGGACCGCCAGGTCGCCGAGATTCTGGCCGCACTCGAGGCCGCGGGACTGAGCCGCTCGACGATCGTCGTCTACACCTCTGACCACGGTGAGCAACTGGGCGAGCACGGCCTGTGGTGGAAGTCGACGTTCTATGAGGGCTCCGTCGGCGTGCCGCTCATCATCGCGCACCCCGAGGGGCGCGGCGGCGCCACCGTCCGGGAGAACGTGAGTTTGATGGACGTGGGCGTGACGCTGCTTGATCTGGCCGGGGCCAACCCCCTGTCCGGTGCCACCGGCCGCAGCTTTGCGCGGCTCCTGCGCGACGGACACGATCCGGAATGGCCGGACGAAGTGTTTGCCGAGTACAACCCGCGCCACGAAACCGCGGCGCCCTGCCAGCGCATGATCCGCCGCGGACCATGGAAGCTGAACACCTACCAAGGGTATCCGTCTCAGCTCTTCAACCTGGAGGAGGATCCGGGCGAGGAGCGCGATCGCATCGGTGATCCCGCCTGCTCGGAGCTCGTGGCCGCCTTGACGGCGCGCGTTCACGCGGGCTGGAATCCGGCGCGCATCGCGCGACTGGTCAGCACGCGCTTCGGTGAGTTTCAGCTGCTGCGGCAGTGGCTGCGCGATGTCCGCCCCGCCGAACCGGACCCGCCCTGGTATGGCGACACGCCGCCCCAAAACCGGGTCGACACCACACCCGCCTGAAGCCCACCGGTCGCCCCCGTCACCGCCGACGAGGGCAAGCTGCCTGATACGGCGTGCAGATGACGGGATCACCACCTTGTCTTCAGCGACATGGCGTGTATACTCCGCGCTCACCATGAATAGTCCTGGCATCCAGGCGGGGAGCGGCAGCGCTCGGCTGGGGATCGGCATCGATGCCGGTGGCACCTACACCGACGTCGTGCTGTATGATTTCACGTCGCATCGCGTGCTGCAAAAAGCCAAGAGCCTGACGACCAAATGGAACTACGCGCTGGGCATTGACCGGGCCCTGGACCGCCTCGACGCCAGTCGTCTCCGCGAGGTCGATCTGGTATCGGTTTCCACGACGTTGGCGACGAATGCGGTGGTGGAGGGGCGCGGCCAGAAGGTGGGGCTGCTGCTGATGCCGCCCTACGGTTTCCGCGAACCCGAGCTCTTTACGCACGACATCATCACGTTCATCGCCGGCAAATTGGAGATCGACGGCCAGGAGTTGGCGCCCGTGAATCCCGACGAGGTGCGGCGGGAGGTGCAGTCGATGGTGGATCGCCTGGGGGTGCAGGCCTTCGCGGTGGCGGGGTACGCCAGCCACGCCAACCCGCTGCACGAACTGCAGGTCAAGGCCGCCCTGCGCGACGTGTCGGATGCCGCGGTGACGTGTTCCCACGAAGTGTCCGAGCGCCTGCACTACCGCATTCGCGCCGAGACGGCGGTGCTGAATGCACGGATCATCCCGTGCCTGGATGCGTTCCTGGCGGATGTCGAGACGGCGATCCGCAACCGCGGGTTGCGCGCCCCGTTGATGGTGGTGCGCAGCGACGGCTCCCTGATGAGCCTCGCCGCGGCGCGCGCCAGGCCGGTGGAGACGCTGCTGTCGGGGCCGGCGGCCAGCGTGGCGGGCGCGGGGTTCCTCTCCGGCGCGGCGGATGCGGTGGTCGTGGATATCGGCGGCACCACCACCGATACCGCCACGCTGCGCCACGGCGCGGTGCAGACGTGCCACGAGGGCGCACGGGTCGGCCAGTGGCAAACGCATGTGGAGTCGCTCGACATGCGGACCATGGGCCTGGGCGGCGACAGCCGCTTGCGCTGGATGCAGGGCGAGCTGACGATCGGCCCCCAGCGCGTGGCGCCGCTGGCGTGGCTGGCGGCGGAGCATCCGCGCACGCCGGAGGCGCTGGCCTGGGTGGACACCCACTTGGCGAGATTCCTGCATGCGTCCGGCGGAATGGAAATCCTGGCGCTCACCCCGCACGCGCACCGCGCGCTGGGGAGCGATGCGGAGCGACGCGTGGTCCAGCGGTTGGCGGAACGCCCGTACTCGGTGGACGAACTGGTGAAGGCGGAAGGCGCGCGCGTGGAGCATTTCCTGCCACTGGAACGGCTGGAGGAGGACTACATCGTCCAGCGCTGCGCCTTGACGCCGACGGACCTGCTGCACGCCTGCGGACGGTTGGCGCTCTGGGATGCCGCCATCTCGACGCGCGTCTGCGCCTGGTTTGCCCGGCTGATGCACCTGGAACTCGATGCCTTTGTTCAGCACGGGCTGGACATGGTGGTCCGCACCCTGGCCAAGGAGATTCTCATGCAGCGCCTCGCCGGCCGGATTCCCGTGGCCCGCCTGGAGACACCCGGGGCGCAGGCGTTGCTGGACGAAGCGCTGGCGGCGGATGGCGACGGCTTCCGCGTGCGCGTGGCGCTGACGACCCCCATCGTCGGCATCGGCGCGCCGGCGGCTCTCTTTTTGCCGGCGGCCGCGAAACTTCTGCAGGCCGAGGTCATGGTGCCCGAGCATGCGGATGTGGCCAATGCCGTCGGCGCCATTACGGCGATGGTCCGCATCCATCGGCGCGTGGTGATCGCCATCAATGATAAAGGGGTCTACCGGCTGGAAGGGCTTCCGGGGACGCCGCTGTTCGACCGCATCGAGGACGCCCAGGCTCACGCCGTTCAGGAACTCACCGCGCTGGTGGCGCAACTGGGACGCGAAGCCGGGAGCCTCGATGCCAGGGTCGATATTCAGATCCATGACCGCACCGCCCCCCGGAAGGACGGCGGCGAACATTTCATTGATCGCGCCGTCGAGGCCTTGCTCTGCGGCCAGCCGGATCTGGTCCGGCTGGCGGGCTAGCGCCAAAAGCACCCCCGCCAGTTTCGTAAACACGTTTCCGTCAGAGACTTCGGGATGGTAGCCGTCGAGGGGGCTCGGAGCGGAGGTTCAGGTGGCGCCGACTGGTGTGGGGAAGAGGGAAGAGGTCGCGCGGCGCTGGCGCTTGGGCGGAAGCCGGAAGCGGAAGTAGATGCCCCAGCCAAGTCCTGCAGCCGTATCCAAGGCGATGACAATCTCGCGCACGCCCGCCGCCAGCCGGACCGTGACCGTCGAACGATCCCGTCGGGCCGGGTTCTCTCGGGTGGGGCGGCACAGCACGTCGCGTCCGTCCACGAACATCCGGCAGCCACCGTCATGCCCCAGGCACAAGGTCCACCAGCCCGCCGTCGCCACCTTGAACCGGCCGCCCAGATAGGCAATCCCGTCCTCGGTCGGATAAAGCGCGTGCACATTGATGAAGCCGTGCGCGGCGTCCGTCGTCGGGCTGGCATCCTCAATGCTTGTCCACCGCAGCCGGCGGTCGGAGAGTCGCGCGCAAGGGGCATGGCGCACATC
The DNA here is from genome assembly GCA_021413965.1 of Lentisphaerota bacterium. Classification (GTDB taxonomy): domain Bacteria; phylum Verrucomicrobiota; class Kiritimatiellia; order UBA8416; family JAIOPI01; genus JAIOPI01. Next base: position 273,432 of record JAIOPI010000014.1, read on the forward strand.
CCCGCGCTTGGGCGTGAGAGCGGATAGGCGCCAGGCGGTCACGAAGGGCGAGAACAGGCCCGCCCGCCGCTTCTGCTGCGCCTCCACTTTTCGGACCTGCCGGACGCGGGCCAGCAACTGCCGGCGCACGCGCTCGAGTTCCGCCACGCGAGTGCGATCGGCGGCGAGATCCGCCTCGCCCAGTGTCAGCAGGTCCTGTAGCACGCGCGCGCCGTCGCTCTCGGGATAGTGGTCCGCGATGCGCCGCGCCGCCTGCTGTGTCGCCAGCAGTTTGGGCATCCCGGCGATCGCCTGGTCTGCCAGCACCAGGAGGCGGGCGGGATCTTCCACATCGTCCGCCACGCGGGTCCAGTCGCGGCAGGCCCGGAAGGTGGCGGTGGTGGCGATGAGGTCGCGCATCGTGCTTGTGAAGGTGCCGGTCAGTTTCCGGTCCGCGCTGGCCGGGAAGAGCCCCTCGCGGTAATCGTACGGGGGCTGGCGGACGTCATCGGTGCGATAGCGCTCGCGTTCGGCCGGCAGGCGGAAGTCGGGAACCTCGTGAGGCGTGCCGCCCTCCATCTGTGACCGGTAAGCGAGGATGCCGGGGATGGTGCAGTCGGCCGCCGTGTAGACGTCGAATGGTGCGGGGGTTCCCTCGAGAATCTGCCGCGCAAAGTAATAGAGGACCCAGAAATCGCCCCCGCTGTGTCCCGTCTGCGCCGCGAGTGTGCCCAGGCTGTCCCACTGCGGCTGGACGCGAAAGAGGGGGCTGTCGCCGCGGCCGCCGAGGCGGAGTTCGAGCCCCTGTCCCAGCATTTGCGCCGAGCCCTGTGTGCCCCACAGCCGGCGGCACGCGCCGTCGTTGGTGGTGGCGCCCATCAGGTTGCGCATCACCGCGCCGTTGGACAGGTTGATGAGCGAGGGTGCGATGCCGCCCATGCCATGCCCCAGGTACCCCGGCAAGCGCTGGCCTCCAGGCAGCGCGACCACGCGCGTGGGGCGCACGCCGGTGACGTACATGACGGGACCGAGGGAGTGGGTGTTGTAGTAGTGATAGTCGATCCAACTGCGCCAGGAGTGCGCCTGCCAGCCGGGGACGATCGGCGCGCCGTCAATATACGTGTACGACAGCGCCAGCACCTCGTGCAGGTACTCGGACTCCGCATACATCAGGTCGCCGAAAAGGCCGTCGTCCCACTTGCGCTTGAGCCACATCGTGGCGGCAGTGAACGGGTAGTTCTCGGCCAGGTTGTACACGCGGCCGCTGCGCTCCACGGCCTCGACCAGCCGCACGCCCTCGGCCATGGTGTGAAAGGCGGTGACCTCGGAGAGCACGTGCTTGCCCGCCTCCAGGCAGGCAATGGCATCAGCCGCATGTGCCGGGCAGTAAGTCGCCACGAGCACGGCGTCGACATCCCGCGCCAGGAACTCGCGCGCCTCCCCGGTCACAAATGCCCCGGGGTTCGCGGCCAAAAAGCGCTCCCGCATGTGGGGGTTGAAGTCGCATCCGGCGACGACGTCGATGTTCAAGGCGCGGCATGAGCGATAGTAGTCCGCGCCACGCCCCAATCCCCAGACCCCGAGCCGGATGCGCCGGGATGTCTGAAACACGGGGCGGGTGACGGGTGGCTTGGGTGCGCGCGGTGACATGTGGGGCTCCTTGCGTCCAGCGGCGGCCAAATGCGATTGACGCCGTCCGGGGGATCCTTAATGATCATTTCAAACACAATCTAACATAACAGAACATTTTATGTCCACCACCAGCCCGCATCCGTTCGTTCCCGTGACGCGATCCCTGGCCGACGTCCTCGGCCCCGGCCATGTGGCCGCCGTCAGCGCCGCGCGGGCCGTGCTGAGCGGCGAGGCCGAGTCCGATGTCCGGGCCATGGCGATGGCGCCCGTGTCCTTCTATCCGCCCGCCTTCCAGGCGCGGCTGGCGGGGCTGCTCGGGCGTGTCGGCCAGGTGGTAACGCCGCCGCCGCCCGAGACCGCGTCCGGCGCGGGGTCCGGCGCCTTTCGCGCGGCGACGAAGCGCGCGGCCGCGCCGCTGAGCGCGTGCGGATACTACCGCGTTGGCGAAGACGGCCGCCTGTATCTCATCACCAAGAGCGAGCACTACCACGCGCCGGTGGGGCACGCCTTCCCGGGGTATGCGCTGGTGGAGCGGGCGCGCGCGCTTGGCATTCCCAACGCCACGCACAACAACACGCGCGGATCCATCACGCGGCGCCTGGAGGAGGAACTGGTTCGCACGGCCAACGGACTGGCGCGCGGCGACCGCCCGGGACTGGACGCGGTGGTGGCGCGCCGGGATGATCTGCGCGTGCTGAACCGGGTGCTCAACCTGGAGACCGGCAGCCTGGCGATGGAGGCGGCGCTGAAGCTCATGCTGGCCCGCTTCTATCGCATGCAGGCAGACATGCCCGAACCTCGCTACCACGGGCGGCGCCCCGTCATCCTGGTGATGGGGGATGACGACGGGGGGCTGCTGGCGAACTACCACGGCACCACGGTCATCGCACAGATGCTGCGGGGGATGTGGCCGGAGTGGCAGGCGCGCCTGTCGGCGGCGGAGGCCTGGCGGGTGGTGCCGATCCGTCCGAACTGCGGCGAGGACCTGGAGCGCGCCTTTGCCACCTACGAGCAGGGGCCTTGGAAGATCGCCGGCTTCGTCCACGAGATCGTGATGATGAACTACGGTGGGCGCCTCCTGACGCCTGCCTTTCTGCGCGATGCCCACGCGCGCTGCGCGCGGCATGACGTTCCCACCGTAGTCGATGAGATTCAGTCCTGCATGTGGGCGCCATCGCTCTACCTGTTTCGCGAATACGGGCTGCAGCCGTCGTGCGTGGCAATCGGCAAGGGCTTCCCCGGTGGTGAATACCCCGCGTCCCGGCTGCTCTTCAGTTCGGCGCTGGATGTCATGCCGCAATTCGGGGCGCTGGTGACGAACGGCCAGGAAGAACTGGCGTCGCTGGCTTACCTGGTGACGATGGAATGGGCCCTGGCCAATGCCGGCGTGACTGCGGAGCTGGGTGCAGGTTACGAGAAGCGCGTCCGGGAGCTGGCGGCACGGTTCCCGGCCACGGTTGCGGGGGTTGACGGCTGGCGGCACCTCACGTCGATCCGCTTCGCGGGCCTGGACGAGGCACGGGCGTTTGCCGCCGGACTGGCGCGGCGCGGGCTCGATGCCAGTGCCCAGACTTACAAGGCCGATTGCCCGCCGGTGGTACTCACGAAGCTGCCGCTGATCGCCGACCTGGCCATGATCGATTTCGTGATCGAGGCCTTTCGTCAGGAACTGGAGGCGATGGCATGAAGACCGATCCCGCCAGTATCCGGAAGGCGGGCGCCTCCGTCCGCCGCCAGCGCATCCTGGAGGCGCTGGCCGGCAAGGCGGAAGTCGGTGTCTCCGAGCTGGTGGCTCGATGCCGCGTGACGGACATGACCATCCGGCGCGACCTCGCACAGCTGGAGCAACAGGGCCGGCTGACGCGGACGCACGGCGGTGCGATGCTGGCGGCTCCGGCCATGGTCGCCTTTGCCTTCCAGCGGCGACAGCAGGTGCACCTCGCGGAGAAGACGGCCATTGCGCGGGAGGCGGCACGGCTGATTCAGCCCGGCATGACGGTGATCCTGGACACCGGCACCACGACCTTGGAGGTGGCGCGGCACCTGGGCGGCGTGCCGGGACTCAAGGTGCTGACCAGTTCCCTGGCCATCGCGTCCGCCCTTCTGGCGCATCCCGACCTGGAACTGGTGCTGCTGGGCGGCACGGTCAGCGCGCACAGTCCGGACCTCACGGGCTTGCTGACCGAGGACAATCTGGCATCCTTTCGTGCGGACCTGGCCGTCATCGGCGCTGATGCGGCAGATGCCCGAGGGCTCTACACCAGCAGCCAGCCTATCGCGCGCGTCTCACGGGCCATGATCGCCAATGCCGCCCGGACTGTACTGGTGGCCGACAGCAGCAAATTCGGGAAGACGGCATTCACGCGGTTTGCGGGGTGGCGCCAGATTCATCAGCTGGTCACGGATGACGGGCTGCCGGCCGTGGCGCGGCGCTGGATCCCGAAGGCCACCCGGTGTCGGCTTGTGAAATCCGGCGCGCGCGGCGGGCGCGCATGAGAACCAATCGATGCATCGTCTTCGCGCGTGACCGTTGGGAATCGCCGTTCCTTCCGGCACGGCCGCGCCTTGGGCAGTGGACATGAGCGTAAACGCCAACGCAAGTCGCGGCGGACTCCTCATCGGTCTCGACCTCGGGACCAGTGCCATCAAGGGCGTCCTGATGGATGCCCGGGGCCAGGTGCTGGCCGAGGCGGGTGCGGAGACCCGCTTCCTTCACCCGCACCCCGGATGGGTGGACATTGATCCCGACGCGCACTACGCCAATGTCTGCCGGGTCTTGCGTGCCCTGGCCGCGGCGGCGCCGGGCGACGTCACGGCGCTGGCCATGGCGGCCGCCTCCGGCAATACCCTGCTCACCGATGACGCGGGCACGCCTCTGACCACGATCATCAGCTGGATGGACGCCCGGGCTCAGCAGGCCCCGCCCGCCGTGCTGGCCGGGCTCCCCGCCGCCGAAGTCGCGCGGATTACCGGCTGGCCGTGCGTCGATTGCCTCCCGCTGGCGCATCTGGCGTGGATGCGCGAGCAACGTCCCGGGCTCTGGGCCCGGGTTGCTCACGCGGGCATGGACACCGATTGGCTGCTGCACCGGTTGACCGGACGGTGGATGATGGATGTGTCGACGGCCACAACGTTTCACCTCGTGGATCAGGTTGCCGGCGTGTACCACGCGCCGTTTCTGGCGCACCTGGGCCTGCGGCGCGATCAGCTTTCGCCCTTGGCGCCGGTCGGTGTCGCGGTGGGGGCGCTGACGGCATCCGCGCAGAACGACACCGGCCTGCGCAAGTCGACGACCGTCGTCACGGGCTGCTTCGATCATCCGGCGGCGGCGCGCGCGGTCGGCGTGTTGGCGCCAGGGCAGCTCATGCTCTCCTGCGGCACGTCCTGGGTCGGGTTCATGCCGTGTCTGGAGCGCCAGGCGGTTCTGGAGGCGCAACTCCTGTGCGATCCGTTCCTGGCCCCGCGCGGGGGGCCGTGGGGCGGCATGTTCTCCATTCCGCAGATCGGCACGACCATCGAGTGGTATATCACGCACGTCATTGCCCCGGGTGAGCGCGATCCGATCCGCTGCTTCAACGAGTCGGCCGCCGAGGCGTTGCCGGGAGCGGGTGGCCTTGAGATCGATCTGCGCGCCGCCCCGCAGCCGGTGTCCGGCAGCCGCGCCAACGTCAGTCGTGCCGTCATGGAAGGCGCCGCCCGGCTCTTGAACGCCAGGCTCCTGGCGCTCAAGGACCGCGGATGGGCGTACGATCGTGCCGTCATGGTGGGGGGGCCCGCCGCCAGCCCGGTCTGGCCGCGCATCGTCAGCGAGATCACAGGGCTGGGGCTCTCCGTGGGCGGCCGCTCGGCCGGTGCGCGCGGCGCGGCCTTGCTGGCGGGCATTGGCACGGGCATGTTTCGCGATGAACAGGATGCCGTGAAACGCACGGGAGGCCGGTCATGAGCGTGGACATCAGCGATGCCGATCGAGAACTCTATGCGCGCGAACTGAGGGCCTTCCTGCCCGCCAGAATCTTCGACGCGCACATCCACCTGTTCGATCGCGCCTGCCTCGTGCCGGGGTATCAGTTCCCCCCCAGGAATTGCTTCAGCAAATTCGGGGGCGCCTTTACGCTGGAGCAGTACCTGGCCGGGATGGCCGCCATGCTCCCGGAACAGGAGTGCCACTTCAACAGTTTCGGGCTGCCCTCGTATGACGCCGATCTGGACGCGTCGGCCGCCTATTCCGGACGTATCTCGGACAACCGGGGCCGCTTTGCCATGGCGCTGGTCTGCCCGTCTGACACGGCCGCCGCTGTCCGACGTCGGGTGCTCGAGAATCGCCTGATTGGCTACAAGCCGTACCTCGATTTTGTGAAGGGCAAGTCCCGGAACGACGTGACGATCCACGACATGCTGCCGACGGCGCAAATGGCGGTGGCCGAGGAACTGGGGCTCGCGATCATGCTGCATATTCCGCGCGCGGAGCGGTTGGCGGATCCGGTGAACCAGGCGCAGCTGGTGGAGTTGTGCCGGCGCTATCCGGCGGTGCGGATCATCGTTGCGCACATCGGGCGGGCCTACTACCTGGATGCCGTCAAGGGCCTGCTCGACGGCATCGCGGCCTGCCCGAACGCCTACGTGGACACGGCCATGGTCAATCATGAAGGCGTGCTGGAATACACGTTCCGCCATTTCCCGCGTGACCGCATCCTGTTCGGGTCCGACGCGCCAATCGCGTTCCTGCGCGGGAAGTCGGTGGAGATCAACCGCCAGTATGCGTACCTGATGGCGGAGGCATATGACATCGGGACATCGATCTACGACGCGCGGGGCGCGGTGAGCTTCACCACGTTCTATAATGAGCAACTGCGCGGGATGCGGCTGGCGTCCGAACGCGCCGGGCTGACGCGCGCGGAAATCGAGGATGTCTTTTTCAACAATGCGTCCCGCCTCTTCCGTGTGGCGGCGGCGCGCTACGGCACCGAGTGAGGAGGAACCATGACGACCCCAACCACCGGACCGAGGGCGGGACTGCTCCCTTTCTACCTGAAGCTCTACGACGACCTCAAGCCGGAGTGCCGGGCCGCCTTTGGCGGTTTCACGGCCGAGATCACGGCCGCGCTTCAGGCGCGCGGCATTGCGGTGGAGCTCGCGCCGGTGTGCCGCCTCGCGGCCGAATTCCAGGCGGCCGTGGACCGCTTCGAGGCGGCGGGCGTCGATTGCATCGTCACGCTGCATCTGGCTTACTCACCATCCCTGGAGGCCCTGGACGCCTTCTGCCGGTCGCGGCTTCCCGTCGTGATCCTGGACGCCACCATGGACGCGGCTTTCGGGCGCGCGGTGTCGCCGGACCGGATCATGTACAACCACGGCGTGCACGGGGTGATGGACTTCGCCTCGATGCTGTGTCGGCGCCGTCGCCCCTTTGAAATCGTGGCTGGCCATGGCGCAGTCCCGCGCACGCAGGACCGGGCCGCCGACTTCGTGCGCGCGGCGTTTGGCGCGCGCCGCCTGCGCGGGAGCCGGGTGCTGCGCGTGGGCCATCCCTTTGCCGGCATGGGCGACTTCGCCGTTGCCGAGGACGTGCTGGCGAACGTCCTCGGCATACAGGCGGACCAGGCGGGCGTGGAGGCCTTGGATGAGGCGGTGCGGCGTGTCACCGATGCCGCGGTACAACTCGAAGTGACGCAGGACCGAGAGCGTTTCTGCTGCGAGCTTGCGGCGGAGTCCCATGCGCGCTCGGTTCGGGTGGGGCTTGGGCTGCGGGCGTTGCTCGAGGCCGGACGGTACGGCGGCTTCAGCGTGAACTTCGAGGCGTTCAATCGATCGGATCGCCCGGCCGACACGATGCCGTTCCTGGAGATTTCCAAGGCCATGGCGCGCGGGGTGGGCTACGCGGGCGAAGGGGACGTGCTCACAGCTGCGCTCGTCGGCGCACTGGCCCGCAGCTTCGGGGCGGTCACCTTCACCGAGATCTTTTGCCCGGACTGGGCCGGTGAGAGCCTGTTTCTCTCGCACATGGGCGAGATCAGTCCTGCCGTCGCGGGCGACCGGCCGCGCATCATCGCGAAGCCGCTGTTCAGCGGGGGGTCGCGCGATCCGGCCTTGCTGACCTGCGCGGTGAAGGCGGGCCCGGCCGTGTTCGTCAATCTCGCGCCCGGCCCCGACGACACGTTTTCTCTCATCATCGCCCCGGTCGACGTCCTCGCCGAGGAGGTGCCTCTCGACCCTGCCATGCGTGATGTCGTACGCGCCTGGGTGCGCCCGCCGGGCGGCGTGGTGCCGTTCCTGGAAGCCTATTCGCGCGCCGGCGGCACGCATCACAGCGCGCTCGTGCTGGGTGACCGCGCGGAGGCCGTGGCCGCCTTCGGCCGCCAGGCCGGGCTGACGGTGGTGCGGCTTGACGCACCCGCAGGCTCCCGATGACTTCGCCCCCTCCTGACACGTTCCTGCCGTTCGCCGATCGCTGGCAGGCGAATGCCAGGCTGGCGCTCGACACGATGGCCATGCACCCGACGCGTGGCATTCCCACGTGGATGCTGAACGACATGCAGTGGGAACATCTCGAGACGCTGTCCGGCCATCCGGCGGGGAGTTACGAACGGGACCCGGTGACGGTCTACCGCGATTTTCAACTCAAGGCCGGCACCTGCTACATCGACCAGTGGATTCCCAAGAACCCGTTGACCATGAAAGGGCAGGGATACGGGGCGGACACTCAGCGCGGGGCCACCACGGGAGCCGACGCCATCGTCCGTGACGGCCGGGTGATTGACTCGCCGGAGGCCGTCGTCGAGCACATGGAGACGGTCATCTTCCCCGCATGGGCGCGGTGGCGGGACGAACTTGAGGCCAACGCCGACGACGAGGTCCGCCGGCGCATTGCCGGCGAGGTTGCCGTGCAGGCGCGCTTTGGCATGAACATGCTCAAGGGGCCCTACGGCAACTTCTTCTCCTTCCCCGGATTTCTTTACGCGGAATACGGCTACGCCAACTACTTCATGGCCTACGCGCTGTATCCGGACGTCATGGAGCGCGGGTTCCGGATCCACGCCGACGCCTCCGTGGTTCACAATCGGATTGCCGCCCGGGCCATCATCGAGGGGGGCCTGCCGCGTCTGGTGCGCCTCGATCACGACATGGCCGACTCGCGTGGCACGCTGGTGAATGTGGAGAGCCTCGACCGGTTGTGGTTCCCGCCCTTTGCCCGCGCCATCCAACCTTTCCTGGACGCCGGGATCCGGCTGATCTGGCACTGCGATGGCAACCTGATGGAGATGGTGCCACGCCTGCTGGAGGCGGGCATCGGCGGCTTCCAGGGGTTCCAGTACGAAGACGGCATGGACTACGAGAAGCTCTGCGGCATGACCGACCGGGAAGGCAATCCTCTGTTCATCATCGCCGGGGTATCCGTGACTCGCACGCTTCCGCACGGCACGCCGGGGGATGTCCGGCGCGAGATGGACTGGCTGGTGGAGAAGGGGCCGAAAGTGGGGCTGATGCTCGGTTGCAGCAGTTCCATTGCTCCCGGCGTGCCCCTGGAAAATATAAAGACGTTGATCGAGGGGTTCGCGCACTATCGGGGGAACCGGTGACGGGATATTCGCCGCGAACCTGAAACTCAGGGCACGGGATACGGACCATCAGTGGCGGGGCGACCGTCGTGTGTGTCGCTTCTACGACGGGCTGTCAGGAACTCGGGAGGGACGCAGACATGGGGATCAGCATCGGATTGGTGGGGCTGGGGTCGTTCGGCAGCTGTTTTGCACCGCTGTTCAAGAACCATCCATTCGTGAGCAGGATCGGTCTCTGCGACCGGGAGCCGTCGCGGCTGGCGACGTTCGCGCATGATCCCTTCTACCAGGACAAGCTGCATCCGCGGGACTGCTACGAGTCGCTGGATGCGATCTGCGAGGCCGATTTTGACGCACTGGTGATCATCACCCAGCCCTGGCTTCACGCGCCACAGTGCATTCAGGCGATGGAGCGCGGCAAAGACGTCTACAGCGCCGTGCCGATCATGTCCATTCCGCACGACGCTGAGATCCTGGACTGGTGCGACAAGCTGGTCACGACGGTGCGACGCACCGGACAGCGTTACATGTTGGGCGAGACCACGTACTACCGCCCGCAGGCCATGTACTGCCGGCGGCAAGCGCGCGCGGGGGCCTTTGGCGCGTTTGTCTACGCCGAGGGCGAGTACATGCATGACGTGGACCATGACTGCAACTTGCGCCGGGTGAATAGCGGTCGCACGGCCAGCACGTCCGGCAAGGAATGGCTGCCGATCCGCGACCGCTACATGCGGGCGGGCGTGTATGGCGGTCCCATGCACTACCCGACCCACTCGGTGAGCGGGCCCGTGTGCGTCATGCGCGCCCATGCCGTCAAGGTCAATGCGTATGGATACCGCAACCAGGAGTCGGATCCTTTCTTTACCGATGTCGCCTTCAGCAACGAGATGGCGCTTTTCGCCATGAGCAACGGTGCCACCGTGCGGATTCTCGAGATGCGGGAGACGCCAGGCATCGTTGGGCAAGATCCGGAAACCTTCCGCGTCTTCGGCACGCGCGGTGCCTTTTCGGAGAACCGGTGGTTTCAAATCAAGCGGCCGGATGCTCCCATAACGGATATGGCCAACCTGCCCACGCCGACGACCACGCCCCTGACGTCCGCCGAGATGTTCGACCCGTTGCCGCCGGAAGTGGAGATGGCGTTCAAGCGGATCCTGCACCCGGATGCGGACGGGGTCGCGGGGCCTGGGCTCGACTTCAGTCCCCAGGGGCACGGCGGTTCGCACCCCTACCTGGTGCACGAATTCGTCTCGGCCGTTGCACAGAGGCGCCAGCCCGCCATCAACGTCTGGGAGGCGGTCCGTTACATGGCCATGGGCGTTGCCGCCCACCAGTCCGCGCTGAAGCACGGCGAGACGGTCAGCGTCCCGGACTGGGGCGACGCCCCTCCAGCGTGATGGCGAAGACCCACTTCGTGAGGGGTGAGGTCCGATGCACGGCCCGCTTCAAGCGTTGCCGATGAGTGGCGGCTTGGCGAACACAAACGGTCGGTTTGTCGGGGGTGGGGGAGCGGCGCTCGATTCAGGTGCGCCGCTCACGTGTCGTGCGGCGGGGTGACGGGCGTAATCCAGATGAAGCAGCCCGTCATCATCTCGTTGGTGGAATCCAGGCCGTAGACCACATCGCTCGCCGGGTCGGGATTGGCCGGGTTGTTGGTGCTGTTGTCGTACCAGCTGGTCGCGCGCAGGCGCATTCCAGGCTGGATGTCGATCGGCGCGCGCAGGACGTAGGAGTGCTGCCAGTTGAAATCGTAGACCGGCACGTTGAGCACCGTCGTGGTCCCGCCGGCACGGTCCACGAGGTCATACCGGTAGGCCTTGCCCCGGTAGTGCATGTGGGGTGCAAACGAGACCAGCTTCCCTGCCTGGGGAAATTCGTATTCCGCCTGAATCCGGTAGTTTGGCGCGCCCGCCGGGATGACAAAATCGATGGCGGACACCGTGGTCATCCGGGCTTCGTCCGTGGGCGGCTGGCGGGCGAGGACAAGCCCGATCCGCGTGCGGTCGACGGATGGCACGCCTGTGGCGACGTAGTGCATCTGGACGCGCAGGCGCGATCCCGCCGGAATGCGCGCCGCGGTCCCCGGGGGGAATCGGTTGCCGTACGCGCCCGGCACGTAGACGGCGAAGTAGTTCTCGAAGCCGGGCGGGAGCCGGTGCGGTAGGAATTTGCGGAAACGGCGCCGCAGCATCTGGGACATCGTGGGCGGCGTATCGGGTTCGACCATCACCAGCGCATGGTGCACGTGCGGCACGGAGGTGGGCAGGATTTCAATGGCCTGCACCCAGGTATCCTGCTTGAACGGCAGGGAGATCAGGCCGTTGTAATAGGGGACCAGGCCCTGGGCCGGGATGTCCCGGGCTTCGGGAAGTTCCACGACGACATCCGGCTGACCGATGCTCCAGCCGCCGGGAAATTCCGATGGCACGGGGGCCTCGCGCGGGTCGCCGGCGGGGGCGCCCGCGTCAACCCAGGCGAACACCTGTTCCTTCTCCCATGCGGAGAGGCTGGGATCGTTTGCCCAGGGGCCCGACCCGGGCTCGGCGGACCAGGGCGGCATGTAGCCGGTCGTGAGCACACGCCTGATCATCTTCCGGCGCTTGGCGACCGCCTCGTAGGACATCAACGAGAAGGGGCCCACGCCGCCGGGGTGGTGGCAGCGGACGCAGTGCTCCTGCACGATGCGGCTGATCTGATGGTAATACGTTACGTTCGTGGCGGGCGTCGGCGGGGGCGGCTCCAGTTCGAGGACGCACCCCGGGGCCGAGGTGGCCTTGATCTTCACGACCTTGCGCTCGAGCAGTTCCGCCAGGGCGAGCTCGAGAAAGCGCTGCCGCGGCTGGGGAAGCGTGTACCCGATGCCGAACTGGTCATCGACGGCGCCGCGATAGCAGAGGGTGCGGGCCCGATCGATCAGAAAGACTTCCGCCGTGGTGTGGACGCCCAGGAGGCTCCCCAGGGCGCCCGTCGGATCCGGCACGTAGCGACCGCGAAACCCGAAGCGCCGGCGCTCGTCCTGCATGCTCTCCGGCGAATTGGGCGTGGCGCTGTTCACATACAGAAACGCGATGTTCTGCGTGGCGCAGGCGGCCTCGATCCGGGCCAGTGTCTGGCCATACTGGCGGGAGACGGGGCAGTCCACATCGCGCAGCGCAAGGACGACTCCGGTGTGATTGCTGTAGTCCGACAGGCGTCCTGAGTGCCGGTCCAGGTCTTCGAAGGCGAGGTCGGGCATGAGGCGGCCGACACCCTCGGGGATGGGGTCCACCGGGACGGCGCCCACGCGCAGCGGGCCGGGCGTGGCGGCGGGCTCGGGCGCCGGACGTCCGCAACCGGCCGCGAGCAGCAACCCGAGCAGGGGCCAGACGGGCCATGGCGGCGGTTGCCGTGCGGTCGGTTCTCGATTACAGAAAGCGTGCTTCATAGCAAGCGAGCGACACAAGGGCTGGTGCCTTCGCGATTCCAGACCTACACATGACGGGACGTGGATTGCCTGACGGTGCGAACGCAAGCCCGGTGGGCTGCGTCTGCACCGCGCGTTTTCGGCTCAGGGAGCATGCGGGAATCCCGTTGGACGGTCAAGACCGGGCGCCCGGCCCGAGCCGTTTGTGCCGCGGCGCAAACGGCGCTTTCATGCATGGCCGGCTTTGACACAACCGTGGCGTTTCTTCACACTGTCCCCACGCAGGCGCGCATTCCGGGGGGCGCGCCGGCGGTTTACCCGCACCGACCGAAACGCGTCGCCGCACGGATCATCGCCATGCATGACACATCGGACATCGAGCAGACCATCAAGTCCTACATCTTGAAGGAGTTTCTTCCCGGCGAAGATGCCACGCTGCTCACGAGCACGACCTCCGTGGTGTCGTCGGGCGTGCTGGATTCCATTGCCACACTCCGGCTCGTCGGCTTCCTCGAACATGAGTTTCACATCGAATTCGAGGCGCACGACATTGACCCGGAACACTTCGACACCATCGCACGCATCGCCCGGCTCGTCGTGTCCAAGCAAGGGGGCGCGCACGCGTGACCGAGCCCTGCCACAATCCCGCCGCGGGGGAGCGCGCGGCCCGGCCGGCAGGCGCCGGCCCGGGTCCCAGCGGCCCGGACCTCGCGCCGGAGACGCGCATGCTTCAACTGGCGTCGGGTCATCTCGCCGCCCAGGCCATTCACGTCTTTGCTTCTCTCGGCCTGGCCGACATCCTCCGCGAGGGCGACCGGGACGCCGCGGAACTCGCGCGCCTCACGGCGTGCCACCCCGCGAACCTGCACCGGGTACTCCGATTTCTGACCACCATCGGCGTCGTCACGGAGATTGAATCCTCCCGATTCGCCCTGGCGCCGCTGGGACAGACGCTGTGCCGCCGCCCGCTTTCGGTCATCCGCGACAACACCCTCCTGGTGGCGTCCCACTATTACTGGGATGCCATCGGCGCGATGCTCCACACCGTCCAGACCGGCGATAATGCCTTCCAGCATGTGCACGGCCAGAGTTTCTTCGACCATCTGGCCAGCCACTCCGCCGACGCTGACGTGTTTCATGCGGCCATGACCTCGTCGTCGCGGATGGGCGTCGGGGCCATCCTGGCCAGCTATGACTTCTCCGCTTTCCGGCAAATCGTGGATGTGGCCGGGGGGCAGGGGGCCTTGCTCACCGGGATCCTGAGGAAACACCCGGCCACCCGGGGGATTCTCTACGATGCGGCGGGCGCGCAGGCCCCGGGCGCCGTGGACGCCACGGTGGCGGACCGGTTGTCCCGCGTGAGCGGGGACTTCTTTGATCATGTCCCCGGCGGCGGGGACGCGTATCTCCTCCGGAGAATCCTGCACGATTGGGATGACGACAAGGCGGTGGCCATCCTGCGGCAATGCCGGAAGGCGATGGCCCCCGAGGGCAAGCTGCTGATCATGGAACTGGCCGCCCCGGAAACCGCCCAGGCGGGGAATGACTGGGCGGCGATGGATGTCCTGATGATGCTCATGTTGAACGGGCGCGAGCGCACGGCCGCCGATTTCGAAGCCCTGCTGTCGGCCGCCGGTTTCCGTCTTGCCCGCATCGTTCCGACGCGTTCCCCCTACTGGATCATCGAGTCGGTTCCGGTATGATCGCCACGCTTTTCCAACGGCTCGCGTCCGTGGCCGAACACATGCCGGACAAAGCCGCCGTCATCAGCGGGGGGGCGACGCTTACCTACGGCACCCTGGTGCAGCGCGCGGACGAGTTTGGCCGGCACCTCTGCGACGCCGGTGTCGCCCCCGGGGATCGCGTGGCCGTCATCCTGCCCAACGGCCCGGAGTTCGTGATTGCCGCGTTTGCCATCTGGAAGCATGGCGCCATATTGCTTCCCCTGCACGTCCGTTTCCAGGAGGACGAGCTGCTCAAGTACGTGGTCGATCGCAGCGTGCGGGCGATCATCGCCAGCCCGCGCATGAGTCCGGTTGTGCAATCGATCCAGGAGAAAGCGGCCTGGGTTGCGCACGCCTGGCTGTGCCCGTCCGACGGTGGCGCGTGGACCTATCACGGCGGGCATCAGTCCCCGGCCCAGGCCCGGTCCGACCGTGCCCGGCCATCCGAGCCCACGCCCGCGTGGCCCGCCCTGACCCAATATTCCACCGGCTCCACGGGGTTCTCGAAGCGCGTGACCCGCACGCACGCGCAGCTCATCAGCGAGGTCAGCGCCATTGCGGAAACGCTGCCCATCACGGCGGCGGATCGCGTGCTGGGGGTGGCTCCGTTCTTTCACAACTACGGATTGATGAACGCCGTGCTCGCCAGCGCGCTGTCGGGCGCGACGCTGTACGCCATGGACAATTTCTTCCCGCGGGATGTCGCCCGGCTGATTGAACAGGAGACGATCACGGGCTTTCCCGCCGTGCCGTTCATGTGCCAGCTGCTCGCCGAGTTGCGCGACCCGCCGGATTTCTCCAGCCTGCGCTATCTCACGTCTGCCGGCGCGCCGCTATCCAGACAGACCGCGGACGCCTTCCGGGCGGCATACCGGATCGATATCCGCCAGCTGTATGGCACGACCGAAACCGGCGTGATCTCCATGGCGCCCCGGCCCGCCGCTGACGCGCCTGATCTGTCCGTGGGCTTTCCCATTCCCGGGGTGACGGTGCGCATTGTCGATGACGGCTACCACGCCGTGCCCGACGGGGGCGACGGCCAGGTGGCGGTCATCAGCGACCATGCCGCCTCCCGCTACGACTCGCTGGAGGGAAAAGGCGAGTCTCATTTCAAGGATGGCATCTTCTACCCGGGCGATCTTGGCCGGATAGACGCCACCGGCCGGCTCGTGCTCGGCGGGCGCAAGCGGCAGTTCATCAACGTCGCCGGCAACAAGGTCGATCCCACCGATGTGGAGACGGCCCTGATGGGCATTCCCGGCGTCACCGAGGCCGTGGTCGTCGGCGTCCCCGATGGCGCCGCCGACGAGAAGATCAAGGCGGTCCTTGTCACGGGGGCTCCCTGCACCCGCCAGATGATCCTCGACCACTGCGCCTTGAAGCTGGCGGACTTCAAGCGCCCGCGCGTGATCGAGTTCCGCAAGGAGATCCCGAAGAGCCCGCTGGGCAAGATTCTGCGCAAGTACCTGATCGACGAGCAGGATGACGCCAAGGCCGCGTACGTCTTCGATCCGCGCTCGGGGTTCGGCGCCGCCCCGGCGGGTGACGCGGCGGGCAAGGCCCCTTGCGACCTGGCGGCGATCCCGCCCTTTCTACGCGTCCTGCTGGTGACGGATGGCACGGTGACGAAGACGCTTGAGGCCTACTTCTGGGAGCCCATCGAGGTCGAACTCCTGCTTCACACCCGCATGTCGAGCGACCAAACTTATCCGGCCATTGACGTGAAGGCGGGCGATGCGGTCGTCATGCGGCGAGCCATTCTGCGCGGGCGGCTGACCGGTTCGGCTTATGCTTATGCCGAAACCATCCTGACCTGCGATGGGGTTTCGGCCGACCTGCTGCGCAGCATGGTGGACGGGCGCATGGGGATTGGCGAGCTTCTGCGCGAGCGCCGGCTGGAAACGTATCGCGAACTCGTGCGACTGGAGCGCCAGCCAGCGGGCGAGTGCGCGGTTCACCTGGGGGTCGAGCCGGAGGCGAACGTCATGCGGCGCACCTACACGATCTGCCTTGAGCGGCGCCCCGTAATACAAGTTGAGGAACGGTTCCCGGAGTCCCGGTTCCAGTTCCTGCAGTGAGTGCCGCATCAGGACCCGTGCGCGGGGTGTGTGGGAATCATGGAACCAGGTTCGACGAACGTGGCGGACGAACAGTGGCGTGTTGCCCCGCACCGTGCGGGCGGGGACGCGGAGAATCCCGCGCCGCGCGTTCAGCCTGACCCCGGCGGACGGCAGCCCCGTCGCTCGTCCCGGCCATTCGCCCTGGCCCTGATCGTTTTGCAGCTGCTCATGGTGACGCTGGTCCTGCATGAGGCGGACATGCAGACCAGCGCGTTCCGGCGCGTGGTCTGGCTGGCCCTGGCGGGGTTTGCGATCAACCACGGCATGCCGGCGCGGTGGCGGCTGCGGTTCTTTGCCGCATTGTGCGTGGCGGCGGTGATCATGGTCATGGGCGGGGCCCCGGGGACGTTCTGGGCGCCGGCCCTGGCGCTGCCCCGGGCGGGCCTGTTCTTTGGCGTGATGGGGGTCGCGGCAGTCCTCTGCCGGTTGCCGATTGGATTCTGGAAGAAGGCCGCGTGGCTGGCGGTGGTGGGTGGTGCGGTTGCCGTCGCTCGCGCCGGCCTGGTGGAGACGGGGCCGCTGGCCATGGTCTGGCTGGTGATCCCGGCCGTCTTCATGTTCCGGATCATGGTTTACCTTTACGATGCGGCCACGGGCAGCCAGCGGCCGGGCTGGGCGCAGACCGTCTCCTACTTCACGCTGCTGACCAACCCCTGCGCGCTGCTGTTTCCGGTGGTCGATTTCCGCACGTTCTGCCGGACGCACTACAACGAGGAAGCGCTCGCGATCTACCAGCGCGGGGTGACCTGGATGGTGCGCGGCCTGTCGCACCTGCTGGTGTACCGACTCGTGGATCAACTCTGGGCGCTGCGGGCGGAGGACGTCGCCAGCGGGCGCGACCTGATCCAGTACGTGATCGCCAATGCGTTCCTGTACGTGAAGGTGTCCGGGGAATTCAACCTGATGATCGGGATGCTGCTGCTCTTCGGCTTCAACCTGCCCGAGACGAACCGCCGCTATTTCCTCGCCGCCAGCTTCACGGATTACTGGCGCCGGGTGAACGTCTACTGGAAAGACTTCATCATGAAGCTTTTCTATTACCCGGCGTACTTCCGTTTCAAGGCCTTGGGACCGACCTGGGCGCTGGTGCTGGCCACCCTGTGGAGCTTCCTGGCGACCTGGGCGCTGCACCTCTACCAGACATGGTGGATCAAGGGCCGCGCCACGCTGACGCTGCCGGACATCCTCTTCTGGACGATCCTGGCGCTGCTGGTGATGGCGAATGCGCTGTGGGAGATGAAGCGGGGGCGCCAGCGGACGCTGTCGGCCGGATACAGGATGCGGGAGGCGGCGGCGCGGCTGATCAAGACGGCGGCGACGTTCACCGTGATCAGCGTGCTGTGGTCGTTGTGGAGCGCGCCGAGTGTGGGCGTGTGGCTGCACATCTGGAGCCTCGCGGACGGGCAGACGCTTGCGTGGGGGGCGGCGATGCTGGCGGTGATCATGGGCGCGACGTTCGTGATGGAGGTGATGCCGACGTGGCGCCGGCCGGCCGCGCCGGGGCTGGCCACGGCCGACTACCCGGGCTCGGCGCGCTTTCGATGGGAGGCGGCGCGGGGGGCGGGCCTGGTGGCGGTGATGGGCGTCGTGATGTCGCCGATGGTGCAGTCGCGCCTGGAGACGCCGGCGGGCCAACCGTGGCGCGACGCGCTGGCGGTGGGGGACCGGGTGTCGCACAACCGGCTGCGCGTGGAGATTGGCGCGGTGGATGACGGGCGGGGCTATTACGAGAGCCTGACGGCGGAGGATCGCATCGGGACCCAGTACGAGGAAACCATCCGTCGTGCGGCGGTTCCGTATCGCTACGTCGGGCCGACGCAACTGCGCAAAGTCCGGGATTACCGGTACGAAGAGTGGATTCCCGACACGGACTCGGAGGCGTACGGGGGGCGGTTCCGGACGAATCGGTGGGGCATGCGCGACCGCGACTACGAACTGGCCAAGGCGCCGGGGACGTTCCGGATCGCGATGTTCGGATCCTCCAACGTGGCCGGCTATGGGCTGGCAGCGGGCGAGATGTTTGAACCGGCGGTGGAAGCGCGGTTGAACCGGGAGCACGGGGACCTGGCGACCTTCGAGGTATTGAACTTCGCGGTGAACGGATATGGCCCGATGGCGAACCTGGCGCTGTTACGCACCCGGGTCCCGGCCTTCCGTCCGGACATGGTGTTGTACGTGGCGCATTATACGGATTACAGCTGGACGGCCCGCGATCCGGTGCGGTTGCTCCGGGCGGGCGTGCCGTTGGTCGACGATTACGTGAAGGAAGCGCTGGCCAGGGTGCGCGTGGGGCCGCGGACGCACCAGGCGCTGGGATCGGCACGCCTGCTTCCGGAGGTGCCGCGGATGCTCCCGCGCCTGTACCGGGACTTCGTGGAGGAGGCCCGCGCCATCGGTGCCGTGCCGGTCTATGTCTTTCTCGACGTTCCCGTTCCCCGGGAGCGAACCATGGACCGGTCCGTCGTCAAGACGCTGATGGACTACGCGAGAGGCGCGGGATTCGTCGTGGTGGACCTGTCCACCCTTTACGCGGGCCTGGATCCGGAAGCGCTGATGCTGAACGAGGGCTACCGGCATGGGAATGCGCGGGCCAACGCCATCATCGCCGAGGCCCTGTACCGGCACCTGACGACCGATGCGGACGTTGCCCTGCTGGATCGCGCGCGACACGTAGGAGCGCCGGGAGCGTCCACAAACTCGCCTTGAGCAGGTCCCGGGTCGAGGGGCGCGTCGTGGCCGGGCGACGGATGCATGAACGGTGGACCGGTGCGCGCCAGTGTTGTACGCTTTCGCGTGCATGTTGACTCACTCACCGCCGTCCTGCAGCACCGCGCGGCAAGCGGACCAGACCGCGCGGCCTACATTTTCCTCCAGGACGGCGAGGTGGAATCGGCCTCGCTGACCTACGCCGCGCTTGATCGCCGGGCGCGGGCCATCGCCGCCGAGTTGCAGCGCCGGGAGCGCCCGGCGGAGCGCGCCTTGCTGCTCTATCCGCCGGGGCTTGAATTCGCGGCCGCCTTCTGGGGCTGCTTGTACGCCGGGGTGGTGGCGGTGCCGGCCTACCCGCCGCGCCCCGGGCAGTCGCTGGCGCGGCTGCAGCGCGTGGCCGCCGACGCCCGGGCGACCACGGCGCTGACCGTTGCCGCGAAGCTCCCGGCATTCGAGGAGATGGCGCGCCAGACCGCCGAGCTGACCGCGCTCGACTGGCTGGCGACGGACCGCGTCCCCGACGCGCTCGCGACGCCATGGCAGCCGCCCGCCACGGGGCGCGAGCGACTGGCGATTCTGCAATACACCTCCGGCTCGACGGGCACGCCCAAGGGGGTGATGGTCAGCCACGGCAACGTGCTCCACAACAGCGAGTATCTGCGCCAGTGTTTCGAGCTCACCGAGCGGAGCGTGTCCGTCACCTGGCTGCCCAGCTTTCACGACATGGGGCTGGTGGACGGCATCCTGCAGCCGGTGTACACGGGATTCCCCGGCGTGGTGATGCCGCCGGCCGCCTTCCTGCAGAGTCCGATCCGTTGGCTGCGGGCCATCACGCGCTACGGCGGCACGCACGGCGGCGGGCCCAATTTTGGCTACGAGCTGTGCGTGCGCAAGATCACGCCCGAGCAGCGCGCGTCGCTCGACCTGCACACGTGGGTGTCGGCCTACAGCGGTGCCGAACCCGTGCACCAGGCGACCCTTGCGCGCTTCGCGGAGCATTTCAAGCCGGCGGGCTTTCAATCGCGCTTCTTCTATCCCTGCTACGGCATGGCGGAGGCCACCCTCATCATCACGGGCGGGCGCATTCAGGACGAGCCGGTGACGTTTGCCGCCGACGCGGATGCCCTGGAGGAGCACCGGGTGGTGGCCGCGGCCGGAGCGGGCGTGCGCGTGCGGGACGTGGTGGGCTGCGGGCGACCGTGGCTGGGGACGCGCGTGGAAATCGTGGACGCAGCAACCGGACGCCGCTGCCTGCCGGGGCAGGTCGGCGAGATCTGGACCGCCGGTCCGAGCGTGGCGCAGGGCTACTGGCAGCGCCCGTCGGAAACGCAGGCCACATTTCGCGCGCAGGTGGCCGACACCGGGGACGGCCCGTTCCTGCGCACGGGCGACCTTGGATTTGTGCGGGATGGCGAGCTGTATGTCACCGGCCGGATCAAGGACATGATCATCATCCGCGGGCTGAACTACTATCCCCACGACATCGAGCAGCTGGTGCAGGCCTGCCACCCCGGCTTGCGTCCGTCCGGCGGCGCGGCCTTTGCGATTGAGGCCGACGACGAGGAGCAGCTGGTCGTGGTCCAGGAAGTGGAGCGGCTGCACCTGCGCGGGTTTGATGTCGATCGCGCCACGAAGGACATCCGCAAGGCCATCGCGGATGAGTTCGGCATTCGCGCGCATGCCGTGGTGTTCATCCGTCCGGCAACCCTGCCGAAAACATCGAGCGGCAAAACCCAGCGGCAGCAATGCCGCGAGCGCTTTCTCGCGCAGACACTGGACGTGGTATCAGGCAGTGCGCAGACGTCCGCGTGAGGCTGCGCAGTGCCGCCCCACCCGACTGGTCGTAACCATACGTGTCGGTTCACGTCGATGCGACGGGAGCGCTTCCCCGGACGGGTTTCTAGACGTGTCGGCAGGGGATGCGCTGGAAGGGGTAGGTGGGGAGGGGGATGCGGCGGCGGTCATCCCGGCCATCGAGGTTGCTCCAGCGGATTGGCGCGCCCGCCACAAACTGTGCGGCGACCGTGCGGAGCAGGGCTGACCAGGCGTCGGCCGCGGAGGCATCCAGGGCCGGCAGCGCGTGTGCCGGTGTCGCGCTTTCCGCGCCGGGTGCGTGGCGGGCGGCCTGACCGGCAAACACGTCGGGTTCCGCTTGCCCCTGCAGGTGCGCCGCGAGCTGCGCGCGCAGCTGCTCGCGGGTGGAGGTCACCACGGCGAGGCGCAGCGGCCAGCAGGCGCGCCCGACGTTGGAGGTGTGGCAGATATCCGCGAGGCTGGGCTCCCCGTGGCTGTCCAGGAAGTCGACATACCGCTGCACCAGCGCCGCCAGGGCTGGAGCGGTTGTGGCCGAAAGCGTCAGGAGGTGCAGGGGGCGGCGCGCGGCGTCATCCGCCTTCGCGCGGGCGGGGGCTTCCTCCAGGATGAGGTGTGCGTTGGATCCGCCGAACCCAAAGGCGCTCACGGCGGCCAGGCGCTTGCCGTCGGCGGCGCTCCAGGGCTCGGCGGTCCGTGGGAATTTGAGCGGCGTGCCGTCGAGCTGGATGCGTGGATTCAAGCGCTCGACGTGCAGCTGCGGCGGAATCTGTGCGTGCTGCAGGGCGAGGATGACCTTGATCACACTGGCGGCGCCCGAGGCCGCTTCGAGGTGCCCCAGGTTGGCCTTGATGGATGAGATCCAGCAGGGGCGGTCCGCGGGGCGATCGGCGCCATAGGTGGCGGTCAGCGCGGCGATCTCCATGGGATCGCCGAGGGCCGTGCCGGTGCCCATAGCTTCCACATGGCTGATTTCCTGCGGGGCGGCGCCGGCATTGCGCAGGGCGTGCCGGATGACCGCCTCCTGCGCCGCGCCGCTGGGTGCCGTGATCCCGTTGCTCAGGCCGTTGTGGTTCAGGGCCGAGCCGCGGATCACCGCCAGGATGTGGTCGCCGGCCTGCTGCGCGTCCGCGAGGCGCTTGAGCACGAGGAGGCCGCAGCCTTCGCCGCGCACGTAGCCGTCCGCGCCCGCCGCGAACGGCTGGCCGCGGTTGCCCGTCGAGAGCACGCCGAGAAACGACAGGGCGATGAATTCGTCCGGCGTCAGATTGAGATTCACACCGCCCGCCAGCGCGAGGTCGCAATCCCCGCCGCGCAAGCTCTGGCAGGCCAGGTGGATCGCGGCCAGGGAGGAGGAGCAGGCGCCATCAACCGCCAGGCTCGGGCCGCGGAGCTTGAGGAAGTAGGACAGGCGGTTGGCGGCAAAGCAATGGTAGGTGTTGGGGCCGTTGTACGCGTCGATGCGCGCGCGGTCCTGGTAGAGGAGCCGGTCGTGGTCGCAGTGGCTGACGCCGATGTATACGCCCGTCAGGCTGCCGGCCAGCCGTGTGGGATCGATGGCGGCGTGCTCGAGTGCCTCCCAGGCGACTTCGAGCACCAGGCGGTGCTGGGGATCCATGCGCGGCGCTTCGATCGGCATGATCCGGAAGAAGAGGGGATCGAAGTGGTCGACGTGATCCAGGAAGCTGCCCCAGCGTGTGTGCATCTTGCCGGGCGTGCGCGGTTCGGGGGCGTAGAGGGCTTGGGCGTCCCAGCGCGAGGCGGGCACGTCCGTGATCGCGCAGCGCCCGTCGCGCAGCAAGTCCCAGAAGGCGTCGGGATCGGCTGCCTGGGGCAGGCGGCAGCCCATGCCGATGATCGCAATGGGTTCGCCGATCATGGACGGGCACTCATGAGGCGCTCAGGGATTGAGAGGGCAGCGGCGTGCCACCCCCGTCGCCACCCGGCGTGGCCACCCGCTTCTCGGCCATCATCTCCGGCGTCGGCGGGCCGCTGATGTCCCACACCAGGCGCAAGGCGGCCAGGGCGCGGATGCAGAGCGCGCCCACGTCAATCTGCCACCAGCGCAGGCCGAGATAGGCGGACCCGGGAAAGCAGTGATGGTTATTCTGGTAGGAGGCGCCGAAGGTGGGGATGGCCCACCAGAGGTTGTTGGCGCTCTTGTCACCCGTCGCAAAGGGTCGGCTGCCGTAGCGGTGGCTGAAAGACGCATTGGCCCAGCTGGCATGGTGCACCAGGAACATGCGCAGGAGGCCGCCCCACAGGAACCCCTGCAGCGCGCCCATGCCCGTGCCGCTGATGGCCCAGCCCACGGCGGCGGGCAGCGCGAGCCCCGCGAGCAGCAGCGGGATGTACGCGCGATGAATCCCATTCAGGTACGGCTCGCACAGGACATCGCGGGCGAAGAACGTGCAGTTGGTGACCCGGTCCCGCACCATCCAGGCGACGTGGGCGTGCCAGAGGCCCTGCAGGGCGTTCATGGGTTCGTCGGCCTGGCCCAGGTTGCGGATGTGGGGCGAGTGCGGGTCATTGCCGGTGTCGCTGTGCATGTGGTGGCGGCGGTGTCCGGCGGCCCAGTAGAGCACGCTGCCCTCGCCGGCCATCGACCCGAGCGCGGTGAGGATCACTTTCACGGGGGTGCTGGTCTTGAAGGCCCGGTGCGCGACCAGGCGATGGAACCCGACCTCGACTCCCATCGTGGTCAGAAAGAACATGCTCACCAGCAGGCCGATTTCCATGCGGGTAACGCCCTGCACACCGGCCAGCACCAAGGCGGCCACGGTCCCGACCGTCGGTGTCACAATCGCAAACAGGGCCATGCGGCGCTGAGCGGCCCGGATGCCTTCGCCGGACACGGTGATGCCGGGGGTGCCGACCGGGTTGTTCCTGACCATCTGGGGCGACGCGGGGTTCATGGGCGCGTGACCTGGGTTGCCAGAACGGTGGCCATCGCATCGACGGTGGGATGCCGGTAGACGAAATCCGCATCCAGCTCCATGCCCAGCCAGCGCCCGAGATCGGCCGACAGCCCGACGGCGCCCGAGGAATCCAGCCCGTATTCGGCCAGGGGATCCCCGGTGGAGATGCTGGTGGCGGGCAAATGCAGCAAGTCCTCGAGGTAGTGCAGCAGCCAGTCGCGAATCGCGGCGGCGTCGGGTTTGGATGGTGTTGTCATAGATGGCACGAGCGGACGCGGCGGCAGGTTTGTGAGGAACGCGCGAAGTCCCTCTTACGACGCGCGCTCAGGGCAGGAACTCTAGTGAAAGTGCGCGGTAAAGTCAAGATTACGCGCCCCGACCGGGCTTGATATGGCGGCGTCACTCTGGCATCCTCCCGTCTTCCGGGGGACAAACATGTGGGGACGGTGGGAACGGGCGCGAGCCTGTGCCGCCTGCGCGTGCGTCCTCCGCCTTGGTTGACAGCACGATGAACCCAGCCGCCATCGAAGGGTACCTCCGCCTGGTGATGACACAGTGGCTTGTCATCATCGCCGTGGCCTACGCCTTCGGCCGTCTCGCGCACGTGATCCGCCAGCCCAAGGCCGTGGGTGAAATCGCCGCCGGCATCCTCCTGGGACCATCCGCACTTGGCGCGATCTGGCCGGAAGGGATGGCGTGGCTGTTCCCGGTTGCCACCCAGCCCACCATGCAGGTGCTGGCCAAAATTGGCGTGATCCTGCTGATGTTCCAGGTGGGCATGGAGTTCGATTTCGGCCACCTCCGCTCCCGTTCGCGGACGGTGACCGCCGTCGCCCTGCTCGGGCTCGTGGTGCCCATGCTCGGCGGCCTGCTGATCGGCCCCTGGCTGCACCGGACGTTCCTGCCGGATGTCAACCGCCTGGGCTTCATCTTCTTCCTCTGCATTGCCCTTGCCATTTCGGCCCTGCCGATCATGGGGCGCATCCTGCTGGAGTTAAAGCTGGAGCGCACCCCCCTGGGCGCGCTCGCCATCAGCGCGGCGGCCATCGACGATGTCGTCGGGTGGATCCTGCTGGCGGTGGCCACGGCCGTGGTGACCGCGAACTTCAGCTGGCTGAACCTGCTGGGGCAGGTGGCGGGCGTGGCCGCACTCTTCTGCTTCCTCATGTACCTCGTCGGTCCGCTCAAGCGCCGGCTGTGGACGTACCTGAATCCGAATGCGGACCAGGCGGTGCTTACGCCGGATTACCTGGCGCTGGTGCTGATCGCGCTGCTCGCCACCTGCTTGACCACCAATCGGCTGGGCGTCTTCTCGATCTTCGGCGCCTTCCTCATGGGGGTGGCCCTGCATAAGGAAGTCACCCTCGTGCGAGAGTGGCGTGTGAAGTTCCAGGATTTCGTCATGGTGGCGCTGGTCCCGATCTTCTTCGTCAACACCGGCCTGCGGACCGAGCTCGGGTCGCTGACCACCGGGACGGCCTGGCTCGGGTTTGCGCTGGTGATGCTCATGGCCGTGGGCGGCAAACTGGGCGGGTGCTTCCTGGGTGCGCGCCTCACCGGCCAGTCCTGGCGCGACGCCGCCTGCATCGGCGCCCTGATGAATACCCGTGCCCTGATGGGCCTCGTGGCCATCAACGTCGGCCTCGAACTGAAACTGCTCAACAAGGAACTTTTCACGATGCTGGTGCTCATGGCGCTGCTGACCACCGCCATGACCGGGCCGCTCCTGCGGCTCTGCCTGCCGCGGGACCTGCGCGCGCTGGCCGATGATGGACCGCCGCCGCGTGCGCGGCCGAAGGAGAAGGGCACATGATCGACGTTGTCATCGTGGGGTTTGGCTTCAGCGCGGTGCCGCTGCTGCGCGAATTGGAAGCGACGCGGACCGCGTTCACCATCATTTCCGCCGAGGAAAGCAGCATCTGGGACGGGTTGAGCAAGCATGACCGGCTGGGGTTTGACCTGGTGTCGAGCTACCTGACCAGCTTCTACTCGTTCGATCTGGCCGAGGACTTCGAGCAGGATCATTACCCCACCGCCCGGCAGTTCTACGCCATGCACAAGAAGTGGCGGGCCGTCTACGCAGACAAGATCGTCCGGGATGCGGTGATCCGGGTCGACAACTACCGCACGCACAGCGTCGTCCACACCCAGTCCGGCCAGACGTACGAGGCGCGCCACGTCGTCTTTGCCACCGGCTTCAGCCGCGGCATCTTCAAGGACCTCACGACGCTCGACTTCAACGCGCCGAACCAGACCTTCGTGTTCGACACCATGGGGGACTCGGCCAACCTGCTGATCTCGCACCTGATTCCCCGCAACGTCAAAATCATCATCCGCACCAATGGCTTCCACGCCCGGGACAAGGTGGTGCCGATCCAGGGCACCACCTACACCCTGGACCAGCTCGAGTTTCACAACTACCGCTACGTCTCCCACGACCACTACGCATCCGTCATTCACGGCGTGCCGCTGGGCTCCGGCAATCCGATCCTGCTCGGCGACCAGTTCCCGGCGAGCGTGCGCGACGAAAGTCACAACCCGAGCAAGGCGCGGCCGGCGAGCGGGACCGTCGCCATCAAGTACTGGCCCATCGACGAGTACTGCCGCAACTTCGGGAACAACCTGGAATCGGCCATTTCAAATGGCTACGCCCTGAATGACCTCACCATGTGGCTGCACACCGGCCGGGCGATCGTCGTGCCCAAGCAAACCCCGATCGATTTCGAGCGGAAGACCATCACGTACGGCGGGATCGAGCGCCCGTTTGACCGGTACGTCAGCGGCGATGCGGAGACGCCGCGGCTGCCGCCCATCATGATCGACGGGCAGGCGCCCTTCGCGTACCAGCATCGGGACACGTTTATGGGTGTGATCCCGAGCACGCTGCACAACTGCTATACCATCGGCTACACGCGCCCTTACACCGGCGGCCTCGCGAACATCATTGAAATGCAGGGGCTGCTGGTGCACAAGCTCGTCACGCAGCCGGCTTTCCACAGCCGCATCCACCGGAACCTGGACGAGCGCATCGCGGCCTACAACGAACACTACTTTGGCAATCGCAAGCCGCGCCGATACGACCACCTCGTCTACTACGGCTTCTTCACCGATGATGTCGCCCGGCTGATCGGTATCGATCACAAGCTGAGCGACTGCAAATCGCTGCAGGACCTGATGTTCTACTACGCCTTTCCGAACAACGCGTTCAAGTACCGCCTCAAGGGCGAGTACGCGGTCGCCGGGGTTGACCGGCTGATCGAGAAGGTCAACCGTCAGTTCAGCCACTTCATCATCAGCTTCGCCTACCTGTTGAGCAGCGGCCTGGTGGATCCCGCCAACCTGACGCCGTGGCTGCTGCAGGCCCGGCGCAACATGTTCAACGACATGCGGCACAAGGAACTCTACCGGGTGTTTCTGGAGCACTACTTGCAAGCCTACCGGCAGCTGAAGAACGTCAAGGTCGCGGAGGCTGCCGATCCGCAGTGGGACGCGCTGGTGGCGAAAGCGTGTGAGACCCGGGACCGGGCGGTGGCGCGGATCCAGAAGCCGGCGCGTTACCAGTTGGACGAAGACGTGGCCCGGGAGATCCAGTTGCTGACCTCATGGATGGCGTCGGGCCATGATGTGGCGTCCATCCGGGCGCTGAATCTCGACCCCAAGCGCGCCGCGATGTGGGCGTCCCTCGTCAATCCGACCGAATACGAGCTGCCCTTTCTGTAGGCCGCCGTGCGCCATTGCCGGCCCGTTGGCCGCCCGGCGTGGACGCTGGCGTTGCGTCAACGCCGTTCGAAGGCACCCAGGTCAGGCGCCGCGCCCTGCATGCGCACGTCGTTAATGCCGGCAACCACGGCGCCGGCATCGATGCAGGGGCTGGCATCCTGCAGGGTGTACACACCGCCATCGGGATTGGCCAGGAGGGGGGCGGCGCTGATGCCGTGCCGGAGATAGCCCAAACCCGTTCGAACCCTGTCCAGCGTCATGTACAGATTCCGGTTGGTGATCTTCACCAGCGGGGCGGCGGGGTCCTCCACATAGAGATCATCGTAGTCGAAATCCATGGGTGAGGGCGGGTCCGTCCAGATGTCGAAGCCCAGCTTGCGTCCGCACCAGATGTTGTTTCGAAACGTGATCCTGGCCCAGCGCGCTCCCTTCACCAGGAGGGCGCGGCTCTGCGGGTCGGCGGTCCAGGCCGTATTGTGGTAGAGGAAGATCTGACCGGATCCGATGTCCGGCTGCCCCCCGCCGTTGGTCTTGAAGGGATAGCCTTCATATCCCTCCACCTGCGCCGCCCGCACCATCCCGCAATTGGCGAGGACGTTGTAGAGAACGAATGTCGGCCCTTCCAGCGCCTGCGCCATCGAGACGCCCGAGAGTGAACGGTTCATCCGGTTCTCGAAAACCCGGACGTTGCGTGCGATGCCATCCACCTCGACAAAGTCATCGCACACGTCCTCGACGATGTTCCGGTAAAAATCCGTCTCGTTGCTGCGGGCGCTGTCCCGGCTGCCGGGGGCGATATGGGCGCCGTCAAACAGCCCGCTGATCCGGTTCCTCCGGACCACCAAGCCGCGCCCCGAGTACGTCGCGTCCACGTAGACACAGCCGGTCTCGATCTGCCCGTCGATGCCCGCGGTGCCGCTCTTCATCAAGTTGAACGCCCAGTTGGTGAGCACATCCGTGAAGCCGCAATCCTGGATCGTCACCCGGTCCGCCCCCGCCTTGACCCAGATGCCGGCGTTGCAAAGTCGCGCCCGGCAGTTTTGAAACAGGATGTCGTCCGCGTCGTACAGCATGGCGACGGCGGCAAAACTGTCCTTGCCCAGGTGCGCCATTTCCAGCCCATCGACCTGGATCGAGCGCCGACTCTCGATCACGAATGCGCGGGTTTGCCTGGCGACGTAGATCCGGTAATCCGACAGCGGGCCCGGCGCGGCCAGGGTGGCGGTGGTGCCGTCGCACAGGTAGGCTCCTTCGACGCCGACTTGCGCCCAGGGTCCAAGGCCCCGGATGGTCCTCGTCCTCAGTTCCTCCAGGCTGTGGACCGGGTAAAGACGCAGGGCACGGCCCGTCGCCTTGTGCTCCAGCGACACGTTGTTGCATCCGCCCGCCATGGCATGGCGGTAGAGCCCGGGCTCCCCGGCGTGCCAGGCGGCGGCATCGATCAGGCCGGGATCGGCGGCATCGAGGATGGCGCGCTCACCGTTAAACGCCTTGAGGAGGATGGGCGACTCCACCGTGCCGTTGTGTGCAAACGTCAGGTTGCCTTCGTAGTAGGTTCCCCCGCGAACCAGGACCGTGGTCCTGGCGTCGGCGATATCGAGCGCGCGCTGCAGGGTGCGATACGGCTGGGCCAGGGTTCCCGGATTCGCGTCGTCGCCATCCGTGGCGACATGCAGGGTCCGGGCCGTTTCCATGGCGATGGGCTCCGGCCTGGTCGAGCCGGTGCCGTACGTCGTGGCCAGCCGGTTGCCGGCGCGGTCCTCCGCCTCAACCTTGACCTGGTACGTACGGCCCGGTTGGAGCCAGAAGAGGCTGGTCGCATACCAGGGGTTCGTGCCGACCCTGACGAGGTCGTGCACGGGCCGCCACTGCCCCTCGACGTTGAGGGCGCATCGCACGCGCCCGACGTGCTCCGGCGACACGTCGGCGGGCAGGACGGCGACCACGCCGGCGGTCTCGAAGTTGCCGTAGAACTCCACCGTCGGCGAAGGCGCGAAATCGGCCGGGATCCGGGGCGACGGCCGCACGCCGACCGCCGCCGGTTCCTCGCCGTGCGCGGCCGCCAGAAGCAGCCGTGCCACGACGGCGCAGCCCGCGAGATGCAGACCCAGCCATCTCTGGCCGTTGCGGTTCGGCTCGCGCATCGCACTCCTGCTTTCAGTTTTACGGACACGCGCGCCGCCGATGCACGCGCGACCGGCCAGCCACATCCGGCGGGACTCCGGGCCCCATGACGGAGACTCAGGATACGAGGCGGCAGCCGGTTGCTCAATCGATATCGCGGCCGTTGCCGCGGCGATGGTGCCCTCGCGCGCGGGCCTGAGGAATGGCGGGCAAACGCCAGGCCAGCGGTGGCGGGCGCCCAAAACTCTGGTCTCCGGGCCGGTTCATGTCTATCGTCAGGGCATGAAATACGATTTTGAGGTGTTGTTCTGCAGCGCGGACGCCAACGATCCGGCCGTGTTCGAGCGGAACGTCGCGGCCGCCAGGCAGCAGGGCTATCGCGCCATCCACATCAACGCGACGGTGGCCCCCACGCCCGAGCAACGCTGGCTGGAGGGCGATACGTGGGAGTACTTCACCTTCATCAACAGCGCGCTCTTCAAGGTCTTCGAAACGGATTTGATCGCGGGCTACTTCAAGCCCGAAACCTACCGGCGCAACCAGGAGACCCTGCGCTGGAAGAACGAGATCCTGCAGCGGCACGGCATGCGCGCCTGCATGGGCGCCATGCGCGAGCCGCAGTGGATGCCGACGCCGTGGTATGACGACAAGCCCGAGCTCAAGGGCTGCGACTGCGAACATCCGAGCATTGCGCTGGCCCCGCATTACGCGCTCAACATCGACCATCCCCGCGTGCTGGAGCACTACCGCCAGCTGGCGCGCCAGCTGGCGCAGCTGGCGCCCTGCGTGGAGATGCTGTGGTTTAACACGAACGATTCCGGCGCCGGCATCAACTGGTGCCGCGGCCTGTATCCCGGACCCAATGGCCCGGCGGCCACGCGCGACCGGGACATGGGCGAGCGCATGCGGGACTGGATGCAGGCCATCACGGCCGGCGGGCGTGACGCCGGCGTCTCCTACCGGCTGCTCTGGGACCTTTGCCATTTCACGCCGGAGGAGTTGCAGTCCACGGCGCGCGCGCTGGGCGACTCCCTGATCGTGCTGTCAGGCAACAGCGACAAGTGCAACACGCCCTTCACCGGCTATCGCCTGCACCTGCATCTGAACGCCGTGGCCGGAACGGGGAGCCGCGTGGCCACCACCGCCCATACCGACGGCGGCTACGAATACAGTCCCATGCTGGCGCTGCCGCTCCTGCACCTCGCGGGCGAATCGCTGATGGCGCTGCGCGACGCGGGTGTCCAGACCCTGACGCAGGCCTACCGGCAGGGCGGGCCGCTGCCCGGCAGCAAGGCGCCCCTGCAGATGCTGATGGAGCAGGCCGTCAAGACGTGCCCCGCCAGCACGCACGACCTGGAGGCGCAGGTGTTCGCCGTGGCCCACGCCCTGGTGGGCGATGCGCATGCGGCCGCGCTGTACGATGCGTGGCGCGATCTGGACCTGGCCCACCGCAGCTGGCGCGGCGAATGGGAACATTTCCTGTACTACTTCTACTCCGTCGTCGGGCGCCGCTGGCTGACGCGCCCCTTCGTGCCGGACCCCGCGCGGCTCAGCGCGGAAGAGCGCGGCTACTGGTCGTCCTTCGTCATGAAGGACCGCGATCCCGAGCTGGGCTTCCGCACGCTGTTCGCCTGCGAGAACCGGGTCATGTTCAGCCTGGCGGATTACCACTGGTACTACGACGCGCTCGAGGTGATGGACCAGTATCTCTCGCATGGCATCGCCGGGCTGGATCGCCAGCTGACGATCGCGCCCTCGGGCGCCGAGGCCTGGGTGTGGCTGCGCGATCAACGGGACCGGCTGGCGATGTTCCGCTGCCTGGTGCGCTGCAACCTGCACGCCACGGGCGTGCAATGGGTGATCGACCGGTTCGCCGGGAAGCCCGAGGCCGACAAGTACGCGCAGCCGCGCGAAAAGAAGCGCCTCTACGACATGATCGACGGCGAGATGCAGAACTGCCGCGACCTCATCCAGCTCCTGGAGTACGCGGTGGCCCCGCTGATCGCGCTGGGCGAGGAGGCGACCTACACGCTGCCCGTGAACGTGGCCGACGTGTTGAAGACGAAGATCGAAGTGATGCAGCGGCACCGCCACGGCGTCGAGGATGTGTTCCCCGGCGTGACGGGCACGGCCCACCGGGTGAGCAACTATTCGGTCAAGGGCGGGGTCATCACGGCCGAGGAGGCCGACCGGGAGCGGCAGTAGGCGCCTGGCGGCGCGCGCGGCAGGAACATCCGCATCGTGAACCGCTTTCTGTGAAGGGCAAGTACAAGGAGCACGGCCATGCGACTGAACGGCGGCGACTATCGCGACAAGGTTCTGGGCTGCTGGCTGGGGAAGAACATTGGCGGCACGGTCGGCGCGCCATTCGAGTGGAAGCGCCAGGTCAATGACATCACCTTCTACGTCCAGAAGGATCTCAACGGCACCCCCATGCCCAACGACGACCTGGACATCCAGCTGCTGTGGCTCTGCGCCATGGAAGAGGGCGGGCTGGAGGTCACGAGCCGGCGGCTGGCCGAGTACTGGGTGACCTACGTCACGCCGCATTGGGCCGAGTACGGCACCGGCAAGATCAACCTGCGCCAGGGCCTGCCGCCGCCGCTCTCCGGCAGTTTTCAGAACGTCTACAAGCACAGTTGCGGATCGTACATCCGCTCCGAGATCTGGGCCTGCATCGCCCCTGGCCTGCCGCACGTTGCGGCCCGCTACGCGTATGAGGACGCCACCATCGACCACGGCAACGGCGAGGGCGTCTTCGCCGAGATCTTCATGGCGACACTCGAGAGCGCCGCGTTCGTGGTTCCGGATCTGCGCCGGGTCGTTGACATCGGCCTGAGCTACATCCCCGCGGACTGCGGCGTGGCCAGGGCCGTGCGCACCACGCTGGAGGCGTTCGACGCCGGAAAATCCTGGCGCGAACTGCGCGATGAGGTGCTGCGCCTGCATCGCGGGCGGCTGGCGATCTGGGGGCCGGTCAGCGCCGAGGACCGCGCCAAGGGATTCGATACGGGCGAACTCGGCTACGACGTGCCGTCCAATATCGCCTTCACGCTGGCCGGGCTGCTCTACGGCGGCGAGGATTTCGGCAAGGTGCAATGCACCTGCGTCAACCTGGGCGAGGACACCGACTGCACGGCGGCCACCGCCGGCTCCGTCTGGGGCATTCTCCACGGCGCCAAGGCCATCCCGCAGACATGGATCGACCCCATTGGCCGCGGCATCAAAACGGTCTGCCTCAACCTGGGAGAACTTGGCTACTTCGGCAACCAGCTGCCGTCCGATGTCGACACCCTGACCGACCGCACGGAGCGCCTTGCCCGGCGGCTCCTGCTGCAGCACGGAGCGGAACATCTGTACAGCCGCGACGCGACCGATCTCGCGGACGTCGACTGGGCAGCGCTCAAGAGTGGCGACAACGGGCAGCAGATCTGGGGCGGCATGAGCGGGCCGCGCTTCGATTTCGATGGCTTCAGCGTTCATGTGGACTACGGGGCCGAGGGGCCGGTCATCCGCAACGGCCAGCCCAAGACGCTGCACGTCACGGTCCGCAACCACTATAAGCTCCAGGCCAATCTCACGCTGCATGTCTACCTGCCCGAGGGATGGCAGGTGGCCCCGAGCGCCGACGGGTACGCGCTCAGCGTCCCCGGGTACATCGGCGGGCCGCTCACGCTCGACTATACGTTCACGGCCGAGCGCATCGCCCAGTCGACGAATCGCGCCGTGCTGGAAATCACCATTGCCGGACGGCCCACGGTGATGCTGGTGCCCATCACGCTTCTGAACGGCAACCTGATGACGGCTGAGGGGACCCACATACGTTGACGCCTTGCGTATTCAAGTACGGGCGGTACCATCGTGCGTTTGGCCGTGGTGCTTTCGGAAGGACCGGCTGCCCATGAAGCAGGTGAGATTCTTGAAGGGAGCAGACCGCATGAAGATCAAGCATGTGCCGAAGAGTCCGATCACCTGTTCGGGACCGGAACTGGTTGCCTCACGGTTCCGCCAGATCCACCTGGATTTCCACACGTCCGAGCTCATTCCTGACGTGGGGTCGACCTTCGACGCCGACACGTTCGGCAACATGCTGGACGAGGCCCGCGTCAACTGGATCACGCTCTTCGCCAAGTGCCACCACGGGATGAGCTACTACCCGACCGGGGCGGGCACGATTCACCCCAGTCTCAAGATCGATCTGCTGGGCGAGCAGATTGAAGCCTGCCGCCAGCGTGGCATCGTCACGCCGGCGTACATCAGCGTGCGCGTGGATGAGCATCACGCCAAGGTGAACCACGACTGGATCGCGCATCTCAAGGATGGCAAGTACTGGAAGTGGGGCGAGAACCTCGCGCCGGGGTGGTACCAGCATTGCATGAACAACCCGGCCTATGTGGCGGAGCTGGAAGCCCAGGCCGTCGAGGTGCTCAAGTGGTACGACGTGGAGGGGCTGTTCTTCGACATGTGCTACAACCCCGATCCCGGCTGCTACTGCCCCCGCTGTTACGACAGCATGAAGCGGCGCGGCCTGGATTTCCTCAGCGACGAGGATCACCGCAAGCACGAGTTCCTGATCACGCGGGAGTACACCCAGCGCCTGACCCGGACCATCCGCAAGATCAAGAAGCACGCCACGATCTTCTTCAACGGGCGGATGCGGCCCGGCATCGCCGCGGAACTGGACGTCTTCACCCACATCGAGATCGAGGCGCTGCCCACCGGCGGCTGGGGCTATGCCTTCTTCCCGATCCACGCCCGCTACGGCCGCGTGCTGCCGCGCCCGCTCCAGGGCATGACCGCCCGCTTCCACAAGAGCTGGGCCGACTTCGGCGGCGTCAAGACCGCGGACCAGCTGATGTTCGAGGCGGGCACGATCCTGTCGGCCGGCGCGGTGATGAATGTGGGCGACCAGTGTCATCCGCGCGGGGTGCTGGACAAGGGGGCGTACGAGGTGATCGGCACGGCCTTCAAGCACGTCGAGCAGTGCGAGCCGTGGTGCGTCGGCGCCAAGGCGGCGGCGGAGATCGGGGTGATGATGCTGCCGGGCTCGCCGGAGGAGGCCGCCAAGGCGGTGGACGCGGGGCACATGGGCGGCATGTCGGAGGCCGTGGATGGCGCCGGCCGGATGCTGCTGGAATTGAAGCAGCAATTCAACCTGATCTATCCGGATACCGCGCTGAAGGACTACCAGGTGGTCATGCTGCCGGATGTCGGCGTCGTGGATGCCACGCTGAAAGCGGCCCTGAAGGCCTTTGTGGCTGGCGGCGGCGCGGTGATTGCCTCGCACAGGGCGTCGCTGCAGGATGGTCGGTTCACGTGTCCCGGCCTGCCGGTGCGGTATGTGGGGGAGAATCCGAGCACCCCGTGCTATCTCGACCTGGGGAAGGTGCTGGGGCAGGGGTGGCCGGAGAGCAAGTTCGTGTTCTACGAGTCCAGCACCTTCGTGAAGCCCGTGGCCGGTGCCGTGGCCCAGGGGCGCCTGGTCAGTTCCTATTTCAACCGGGCATATGATCACTTCTGCTCGCACCAGCAGACCCCGTATGACCAGACCACGCCACATCCGGTGGTGGTGGTGAAGGGGCGGGTCGCGTACATCGCGGCCGAGGTGTTCAAGGCGTACCGCAATCACGCGTACTCCCTGTACAAGAGTATCGTGGCGCGGGTGCTCGACCAGGTGCTCCCGCAGCCCCTGGTGAAGGCGCAGGCGCCCTCCGCGATGGAGATCTCCGTCAACCGGCAGGCCAGGCAGAAGCGCCTCGTGGCGCACCTGGTGAACTTCCAGCCGCAGCGCCGGCACATCAACGTCGAGTGGGTTGAGGACCTCTACCCGGTTCGTGACATTGCGCTGTCGGTCAGGACCGGCAAGCCGCCCAGCGCCGTCACCCTGGCGCCGTCGGGCGCGGCCCTGCCCTTCACCATGGACGGGCCCTACTGCCGGCTTGTCGTTCCCGAGGTCAAGGCTCACCAGATGGTGGTGTTCGCCGGCGTGTAGGCGTGCGGGCGATGCACGGAGCCGGATCGCGTCATGATGAGGGGCGACACACCGAGAGCGGTGAATCAGGAGTTCGTATGCAAAAGCTAGACCTGACCGGAGCATGGACACTCTCGTGCCCGCGCCGCCGCCAGACCGTGCGGGCACAGGTTCCGGGCGACACCCACAGCGCCTTGCTGGCTGCGGGCGCCATCCCGGATCCCTACTGGGCCGACAACGAGCAGCGCGTGCAATGGATCGGCCGCGAAACCTGGATCTACTCCCGCACCTTCGAGCTGCCGGCCTCCTTCCTCAAGGAGCGGTCCGTCTTCCTGCACAGCGACAGCCTGGACACGGTGGCGGACATCGCCATCAACGACCAGCGCGTGGCCCACACCGCGAACATGTTTACGCGGCACCGGTTTGAGGTGAAGTCGGCGCTGCGCCCGGGGCGCAACGACATCCGGATCGTGTTCACGTCTCCCGAGCTTGCCGCCAAGGCCGAAGCCCGGCGGTTGCCCTATCCGATTCCCTGCTCCACGTATCCCGTCCAGTCGCCCCATCGGAACCTGCTGCGCAAGGTCCAGTGCCACGCCGGCTGGGATTGGGGGCCCTCGCTGATGGTGTCCGGGATCAACGGCGCCCTCTACCTGGGCGCCACCTCCCAGGGGCGCATTGAGTATGTGACCACTACGCAGACGCACGGCCGGCACCAGGTGGCGGTCGAGGTGTGCGCCGACGTCGAGGCGCCCGCCGACGGCCGCAGCACGCTCGACATCACGCTGGGGGACCAGACTGCTTCCCGCGACGTCGTTCTGCGGCGGGGCCGGAACCTCCTGCGGCACACGGTCACGCTGCCGCGTCCGAAGCTCTGGTGGCCGCAGGGCCACGGTTCACAGCCGCTCTATGCGCTGACCGTGCGCGTCGCCGGCGATGTCGTGCGCAAGCGCCTCGGGCTCCGCACGATCGAGGTCGTGAACACGGAAGACAAGCACGGCCTGTCCATGACGTTCCGGATCAACGGGCGGGACGTCTTCTGCAAGGGCGCCAACTGGATCCCGTGCGACGGGCTCCCTCAGCGCCAGACCCGCGCGGTGGTCGACGACCTGCTCACCAGCGCCGTCCAGGCCAACATGAACATGCTGCGCGTGTGGGGCGGGGGACAGTATGAGTCGGACGATTTCTACGATCTGTGCGACGAGAAGGGCCTGCTGGTCTGGCAGGACTTCATGTTCTCCTGCGCCCTGTATCCGGCCACGCCGACGTTCCTGGAACAGGTGCGGGAGGAGGCGCGGCACCAGGTCAGGCGCCTGCGCGACCATGCCTGCCTGGCGCTGTGGTGCGGGAACAACGAGGACGTCGGCGCCCTGGGCTGGTTCGCGGAGTCGAAGCAGAACCGCGACCGCTACCTGGTCGACTATGACCGTCTGAATGAGGGGGTGCTCGGCCAGGCGGTTGACGCGTGCGATCCGACGCGCATGTTCTGGCCCAGCAGCCCCTGCGGCGGGCGTGGCGACTATTCCGACTGCTGGCACGACGATTCGCGCGGCGACATGCATTACTGGTCGGTCTGGCACGAGGGGAAATCCTTCGACGCCTACTACAAGGTCAACCCGCGCTTCTGTTCGGAATTCGGCTACCAGTCGTTCCCGTCGCTGGACACGATCCGTACCTACGCCCCAGCCGACCAGTTCAACGTGACGGCGCCCGTCATGGAGTATCACCAGCGCAATCCCGGCGGGAACGCGCGCATCATGGAGATGTTCGGCCGCTACTTCCGCGCGCCGGAAGGCTTTGCGAATTTCGTCTACCTCAGCCAGGTGCAGCAGGGGCTGGCGATCAAGACGGCCGTCGAGTACTGGCGCAGCCTGCGTCCCACTTGCATGGGCACGTTGTACTGGCAGTTGAACGACAACTGGCCGGTCTGCTCCTGGTCCTCCGTGGAGTATGGCGGCAAGTGGAAGCTGCTGCACCACATGGCCCGCCGCTTCTATGACCCGGTGCTGGTGTCGGTCCGTCCCGGCGAGGGCGGCCGCGTGGAGCTGTGGCTGACCAACGACGGGCCCGCGCCCCTGGCGGGGCGGTTGACGCTGCGCGTCATGGATTTTGCGGGCCGGGTGCGGCGCCGCGTGTCGGTGCCGGTTCGTGTGCCGGCGGGTTCGGCGAAGCGGATCAAGCGGTTTGCGGTCCAGGCGCTGGCGCCGGAGCCGGAGAAGGTGTTCCTGTCGGTTGCCCTGACGGCGGGGGGGCGGATCGTCCGCAATGAGCATTTCTTCCGTCCCTATAAGCAATGCGACCTGGCGCGGGCGGCGATTCGTCTCGCGACGACGTCGGCCGGCGGGGCGTTTCGCGTCACGATCCGCACGGACAGGCCGGCGTTCTACGTCAGCCTGAACGCCGACGGCATCCGCGGCGAGTTCGACGACAATGCGTTCACCCTGCTCCCGGGCGAGCCCCGGGCCCTGGTCTTCACGCCCAAGCAGCGCACGACGCTCAAGGCCTTCAGGGCGGCGCTCAGCCTGCGCCACCTGCGGGAGACGTACTGATCCGGTCGCGTCCGCCGTCCGCCGGCTGATCCCACCGCGCGGCACCCTTCCGCGGCGGAGGATTGGGACTTCTACACGGTCAGCAGCGTGGCGTCACGCGTCTGTTGTTGCCATTCACGTTCAGACATCGTCCGCGTGTGTTTCGTCGTGATGTTTGAATCAAACAGTCATAGTGTTTGACCCCAACAACAGCCAGAAGGGCTCCTTGCCGAGAATACACGTCAGCATTGGATCCCGGCGCTTTTGTCGGGCCAGGGGTGGCTGCAAGTGGCCGGGTTGGCCTCGGAGCTGGGCCCCGCCTCGATGACCATTCGGCGAGACCTGGCGCGCCCCAGAAGGGGGGCGTGACCGTGGAAACCGCCCTGAGGATGACGCGATGAAAGATGTCTACAACGTGGGCTTTATCGGGTTTGGCATGATCGGGAAGGTGCATGCCTACGGGTACCTCAACCTGCCGCTGTATTATCAACCGGTTCCGCTGCGGGCGCGCGTCACGCACGTTTGCACGAGCCGGGCGGAGACCGCGGAAGCGGGGCGCGCGCTGCTGGGTGCCGAGGAGGCGGTGACGGACTACCGCCGCATCACGGAGAATCCCGCCATCGACATTGTGCACATCTGCACGCCAAACGATCGGCACGGCGAGGCGATCCTGTCGGCGATGCGGCACCAGAAGCATATCTACTGCGACAAGCCGCTGGTGGCCAGCTGGGCCGAGGCCGAAGTCGTCCGCGCGGCGCTGCCGGCCTACCGTGGCACGGCGCAGCTCACCCTGCAGAACCGGTTTTTCCCCGCCACGCTACGCGCCAAGCAGATGATCGATGAAGGGTTCCTGGGGCGCGTCTTGGAGTATCGCGCGGCCTATTTGCACGCCGGCAGTGCGGACCCCAACGCCCCGTTCAAGTGGAAACTGGCGGCCGGGGTGATCGCCGACCTCGGGACGCACGTGTTCGATCTCATGCATCACCTGCTCGGCGACTATGCCGCGGTGCAGGCCGTCACCGTCAAGGCCTACCCCGACCGGGCCGGGGCGGAGGATTGCATGTTGGCGTTGACGCGTCAGACGTCGGGGGCGGTTGGCACCATCGAGGCGAGCAAGCTCGCCACGGGCTCCGAAGATGAACTGCGGTTTGAAATTCATGGCTCGCGCGGCGCGCTGCGCTTCAACGGGATGGATGCCCATCACCTCGAAGCTTACGCGGGCAGTGGCTGGACGCGGCTGGATACCGGCCAGCGCTACGCCGCGCCGGCAGCTGGCTTTCCCGGGCCGAAGTTTGCCATCGGCTGGCTGCGGGGCCACGTGGCGTGCCTCGCCCATTTTCTGCAGGCGGTGGCGTCCGGGCGGCCGGGAGAGCCTGGGCTGTCACAGGGGATCTATGTGCAGCACGTGCTGGACTGCGCCAGCCGGTCGGCGCGCGAGGGGCGCTGGGTGGAGGTTGGGTGATCCTTGCCCCGAGTGGCTTCGCGTCATACAAGTGTGCCTCAATGGACGGGAAAGGCAGGAGGTCGATCGCATGAATAGCCGGGAACGGATTCGGTCCATCATTGCCGGGCAGCCGGCTGATCGCGTCGGGCTGTGGCTGGGGAATCCTCATCACGAGAGCTGGCCCGCGCTGCATGCGTATTTCGGGACCAAGACCGAGGAGGAATGGCGGCTGAAGCTGGGCGACGATTTTCGCTGGATCTGCCCGCAGTTTTTTGCGGACGCCTACCACGACCCGCAGGGGCACGGGATGTTCGACGCGGGGCTCCGCAAGAAGCGGCACGGGCAGGCGGGCCCGCTGGCCGATTGCGAGGACGTGGGCGAGCTGGCGTCCTTTCCCTGGCCCAACGCCGACTACCTGTCGTTCGACGCCTGCCTGACGGCGCTGCGGAATGCCGGGGACTTCTACCGTGCGAGCGGCTTCTGGACCTGCTTCTATCACAACATCATGGACCTCTTCGGCATGGAGAACTACATGGTGAAGATGTACACGCACCCGGAGGTCGTGCAGGGCGTGACCGACCGCGTGTGCGGGTTCTACTACGAGGCCAACGAGCGCTTCTTCGCCGCGGCGGGGGACGAGGTCGACGGGTTCTTCTTCGGAAACGATTTCGGGACGCAGCTCGACCTGATCTGCGGCCCGGCGCAATTCGATCAGTTCATCATGCCCTGGTTCGTGCGGTTCACCGAACAGGCGCATGCGCACGGCTACCAGGCGCTGCTGCATTCCTGCGGCGCGATCCACAAGGTGATCGACCGCCTGATCGACGCGGGAGTCGACTGCCTGCACCCGCTCCAGGCGCGGGCCGCGAACATGGGCGCCGAGAGCCTGGCTCGCGACTTCAAGGGCCGCATCGCGTTCATGGGCGGCGTGGACACGCAGGACCTGCTGGTCAACGGCACGCCCGAGGACGTAAAGGCCGACGTGCACCGGATCACGCGCCTGCTGGGGCCGCGCCTGATCGTGAGCCCCAGCCATGAGGCGCTGCTCCCGAATGTGCCGCCCGCGAATGTGGCCGCCATGGCATCCGCGGCCCTGGCAGGTGGGTGAGGCGAACGGAAAATCGCCGTTTCCCGGTTCGGCCATCCGGCCGCGTGAGGCGGCGACCGTGGATGGTGCAGACGGAAGGCTCACCGGGCGAGACGTCCTGCCGCCGCAACGGTTGAATGAGCGGCAGCGCCAAGGCCTGCCCGGCATGGATCGGGTGTGCCGGAAATTCGGGAAGGCCGACGAGCCCCCGCTGGCACGATGGAGTCCGCTCGGCCTTACCGACGGACCAGCATCACGATCACGACAATGATGAGAATGGTGCCGAGCGAGCCACCACCCACGTAGTACAGGTTGGCGAGCAAGGGCGACATGAGCAGGTGCATGGATTCTCCTTCCGGTTGCGATGGGCGTTATTGGCTATCACAAGGATGATGCTACGCCCTGCCGTGTCCTCCCGCCATGGGGTGTAACCCCACCGGGCAGACCGCAGCCCAGGATGGTCGTAACGGCGATGGCGCCATCAGCGGGCACACGGGGATCTCAGCCGCTTATGGCGCACTGGTGACGGTCAGCGGCAGGTCCAGATGCAGGCGGGTGTCGGGGGCGATCAGCGCGTTGCTGACCTCAAAGGGGATGAGCAGGTCGTGACGGCCCGCCGGCGTTTCGCGTTTGGCTTGCACCGAGAGCAGGACTGTCTTTCCCGCGGGGATGGTCAGGGTCTTGGGCAAGGAAAAGCCGTCGACGTCACCGCGTCTCACCAGGGTGAAGGGAATATCGGAACGGTTCGTGAGTTGCGCCTGGGCGCGATCCCGGCCGTGCACGTTCAGCGTCCCGTGCACCACCTCGATCGAGGCCGACACGATCGGCCGCAGGTACTCCTCCGCGCCGATCAGCCGGTCACCCGACAGGACGGCCGTGCGGCGGGCGAACAGGGCCTCCTTGATGGCGTCCGCCGAGCGCTCCCGCGCGAAGACCAGCGTCATCGGGCGCGCATCGCCTTCACGCACGTCGTAGTCGAGGTGGATGGGATTGTGAATGTCGGAGTTGCTGAGCATGGCTAGGTGCTTCTCCGCGCACCATGCATGGCTTTCCGGGTAGTAGGAACGTTCATTGACGACCTCGACGCCGTGCAGCATGCCCGCCTCCAGCAGTTCCGTATGCTCGGGATACCACCGGGCCACGCCATCCGGCTGCTGGGCGTCCCACCCGGGATGGTTCCAGAAGATGAAGGCGCCCTGCGCGTGCGCCTCTTGGATGGCGTCGTGCCAGTTGGTCGTGCTCAGGGCTTCGCTGTTGGTGAGGAAGATGGCGTTGATGTGGCCGGGCGGCATGCCGCGCGTGATTTCAGACCCGCGGATCACGATGATGTCCAATTCGTCGCCCGCCGGCTTGGCGATTTCGAAGGAGCGGTTGTGATTGGTGGCGACGTCGGCGGCGTGCGGCTGGTACTCGAGATGGTCTGTCAGCGCGATGGCATCGAGGCCCTCGCGCCAGGCTTCCTCGGCCCGGATGCTCGGCCAGACTCCGCCGTCGGAGAAGACGGTATGAATGTGCAGGTCGCACTTGAGCGTGACGAACCCGGGCACGTCGGGGATGTGAATGGGCGTGCGTGCGCGGAGCACCGGCGCGGGATCGGCGAAAGCCGCGCCCGCCAGCATGCCCGCCGCCGTCAACATCAGCCAATGGTGCATTGATCGCATAGTCGTCTCCTGGGGTTCGGTCGTCTCATGGTGCCGTCGGGCGCGGTCCGTAATGGGGCAGGGGCTGTCCGGCTTCGAAGGCGCCGATGTCGGGGGCCTGGCCGGCATAGCCGTCCGTGATGTTGGGAATGATCTTGCCGGCATCGATCACCGGCGACGAGGCCGTCGGGCGCGGATCGAGTGTGTCGGGGTCGTTATTCGCCGGTTCGGGTTTGGGCTCGCCGAGTCCCGCAAAGTCGGTGAAATCGAGCGTCACGGCGTGCTGCTCATTGCTGGTGGCCGCCGCGAACGCCGCCAGGGTTGGAAAGCGCAAGGTTCGTGCGTGGTTGATGGCCGCGGTGCTGCCGTCGCCGCCCTGCAAGGCGGCGCGCTGCGCGGCTTCGTCGAATTCGAACCAGCGCACGATGCCGGTGGGGCGGTAGCCGTTGTAGTCCATCCGCGAGACGCTGGGATCGCGCGGGCCGCCGGTCATGGTGTCGCCTGCAATTCCGAGGAACACGTTGTTGTAGATGTGCGAATTCCAGTAGCCGCGGTTGAAGAACGCCGTGCCGGGTTCGCGTTCGCGGCAGCCCGAGACGCAGGTGTTGTTCAGAATCACCAGGCCGGCCGGGTAGATGTTGAGCTTGAAGATCTTGCCGGACTTCACGTTGTACTGAAGGTTGCGCACGAAGTAGCAGGGCCCGCCATGCACGGGTTGGGCGCTGAGCCCGACATACGTATCGACGAAGCGGTTGTTGAAGAATCGGATATTGTGCTGGCCCTCGTCCGCCTCGTTGTCGTCCACGATCTGGGCGACGTCGTTGTTGTAGAAGTCGATGGCGCAGACCGTGGAGCCGAACTCGCCGGTGGGGCGCGAGGGGGAGACGCTCAAGCCGTCCCACTCGTTGCGCACGCGGTTGTAGCAGATGTCGACGCCCTGTCCCGCCACCCAGACGGATTTGTAGGGGCTCGTCTTGTCGCGGTCATGCCAGGAGCCTTCGGTGCCGACGAATTCGCAGTCCGTGACCAGGATGTCGCGGCTGTGCGGGTTCTGGGTCTGCACGCCGACCTGCTGGACGCCCTCGAAGCGGCAGCGCGACACGGTGAGGCCGGCGACGCGTTCGCGGGCGCGGACGGCGACGCTGGAGACGCGGAAGGTGAGCCCTTCGATCCAGTGGTAATCGCCTGCCACGACGAGGCCGGAGCTCTCGCTGGTCAGGAGCACGGGGCCGTCGCCCGCCGGGGCGATGACGATGGGGCGCTCGCGGGTGCCGGAGCGCGTGAGCTTGCGTTCGCCCGTGTAGGTGCCGGCATGCAGGAGGATGCGGTCGCCGGGTTCGGCCACACGGTAGGCCCGGTTCAAGTCGTCGAAGGCGGGCTCGATGCGCGCGCCCGCGTAGCC
This sequence comes from Lentisphaerota bacterium, assembly GCA_021413965.1. GTDB lineage: Bacteria > Verrucomicrobiota > Kiritimatiellia > UBA8416 > JAIOPI01 > JAIOPI01. Next base: position 317,198 of record JAIOPI010000014.1, read on the forward strand.
TTCGGGGTAGACATGCAGGCGGCGCCCGCCGGCGAAAACCGTTGGCGCGGTCTTTGTCCGCACGCGCAAGGCCACCTGCTGCACCGCCCCGGTGTTGGCGGGCGAGGTGTCCGGATCCGAGAGGGTGAGGAGCACCTCGTAAGCTTGCGCGGGCTCCAGGAACAGGATGCTGCCGGCAAAGCGGTTGCTGCAGACGTAGGTGTCGGGATCGGCAAAGCCGTCCAAGCCGAAATTGATTTCATGATGGATGCGGAGCAGGTCCATGGCGTCGCGCCAGTCGGTGGCGCCGGTCCGGCGATAGCTCACGGCGACGCGGGCATTGCGGTTGTCGTCACCCGTGAGTTCCCATTCAAACCCCAGGGAATGCAGGGTGGAGGGCTCGACGTAGAGCGCGCCGGGTGCCGGCACGTTGCGGGAGCCGGGCGCGGTCGTGGCGCCCGCCTGCACCACGGCACCCGTCGCCCCGACGTCCAGGAACGTGACGCTGGGTGGCGGGGGTGGGGGTGGCGGGGCGGGGGCCGCGGGTTTGGGAGGCGGCACGCGTGTGCAGGCCGCCACGAGGAGCGGAATCGCCAGGAAGGTCAGCCGTTGAGTTGCCGTCATGGAACGTTTTCTCCCGGGATCGGAATCAGGACTTCATTGCGGCGCCAGAACCACGGCATGAAGGGCGGGTCGTAGCGCGCCCAGACGGGATCTCCCGTGGCCAACAGATGCTGCTTCAGAAGCCACGCCTCCAGGGCGCTTCGGTGCCGGGCGTAACCGGCTTCGCTCCATGTCCCCGTGTAGCGCACGGCCGCCATGCGGCGGGCCGGCACCTCGCGCAACGTGATGGACGGATCATTCGGAGTTGGCAGTGTCTCCAAGGTGAAGGTGCCAGGCATTGTGAACCCGACGGCCCATTGCGTTCCGGTCGCTTGCTGGGTCACGGGAGCCGTCATGGCGATTTTGACAGAAGGCGTTGTCTGGGATGGGGACGGCGTTGCAGCCAGACGATTCGTGGCGGCATTGGCGCCGGAGATGTAACGGAAGAGTCGCCGGAACGCGGTGTTGCCGGCGTCCTCCAGCGAACCATCCACCACGATTTCGGCCAGTACTTGAGGCGCGTAGTCGCGGATTTCGAAATCGCCGTCTTCGGCCGCCACCGTGTAGGAGGCTTCTTCCGTGGCCATGGCGGTTCCGAGGGAGGCCGCTACCACCAGGGCGATGGTGAGCAGGCGAGGGGCATCGATCATGTGCGTTGCTTTGGTTGTGCAGCCGGAGGCGGCGTGTGAATCCGAGCCACGATTGCAGGCAATCTAGCCTGTGGTGCGCCGGCCTGCAATCAATAGCGGTCAGCCGATTGTCACGCATCGGCGACGTGTGTCGCACGGGGGGGGCCGCGTCTCAACAGGCGTGTCGCATGGGCGTCAGGCGCGGCGTGGCTGTGAGACACGAAATGCCGGCGCGCGGCCCGTGGGGCGGTCGACGCAGAGCCACGTCAGCGAGCCGGTCTTTATCGCGATGCTACTACCCCTATGAGCGTAGACGCGGGACAATCGGCGCAACGCGGCGTGCGCGTTTTTGATAATTGTTGATGATATCGTGCGGCTGGCGGTGCATTGTGCTATGCTTCCCCCGCATGGCTCCAGCGCGCGCGCGGGATGTGCGGGCGAAGGCAACAACGCCATCAACGCCATCAACGCCGGTCAGCCGGCGACAGGTGATTATGAAACAGTCGGACAGAAATTCGGATGCCCTGCTGCTGAAACGTGCCAAGGATTTTGACGCGGCGGCGGCGCGCGCGGAAGTGCGCCGGCTGCGCGCGGTCA
>JAIOPI010000009.1 GCA_021413965.1 Lentisphaerota bacterium
TCTAGTGCACTGTAACAGATGAAACTGAACACTTCATTTGATTCGGTTGGCGGTATTTCGGTACGTCCACTTGAAAGGCTTGGCATCCTGATTGTAGTGACGGATGTACTTCAGGATCTTTCGTTTGAGATCGGCCTTCGACGTGAAGACACCCCTGGCGATGAGGTCGCGTTCGATCTTGGAGAACCAGATTTCGATCTGATTGAGCCACGAGCAGTAGGTGGGTGTGTAGTGCATGTGCACGTTCGGGTGTTGTTCGAGGAAGGCCGTCACCCGCGTTGTTCTGTGAGCCGAGAGGTTGTCGGCAATGATGTGGATCTCACGCGTCTCGGGCTGGGAAGCAATGATGTCAGCCAGGAAGGCAACGAACTCTGCGCTGGTGTGGCGTTCGGCCGTCTTGCCGAGGACCGCCCCGTTGTGGGTGTCGAGTGCGGCGTAGAGAGAGAGGGTCCCATGTCGAAAATACTCGAAACCGTGCCGCTCGGCTCTTCCGGGCGAGAGGGGCAGGACCGGGTCGAGCCGGTCAAGTGCTTGGATCGCGGTTTTCTCATCTACACAGAAGACAGCGGCATTCACAGGCGGTTTGAGATACAGCCCCAGAATATCGGCGGCCTTCGTCTCAAAGTCCGGATCACTACTCGTCTTGTACCGTCGCATCCGGTGGGGTTGAAGCCCAGCCTTCGCCCAGACGCGGGCCACACGCATGTGCGTCGTATCCAGTTGCTTGGCCAGCGACCGCGTGCTCCATTGCGTCGATCCGTCCGCCGGTTTGCGATGCAACGTCCAGTCGATGATACGCGCCTCCAATCGTTCCGCGCCGCTGTCAGGTTGCCGGCCCTCATGACGCGCATACAACCCGCCCAGACGTTCGCCCTCAAAGCGGTCACGCCAGAGTCGCACGGTGTTCACACTGCAATCCAGTCGCCGGCTTACGGCACGCACCCCCGCACCAGTCGCCAAGTCCAGGACGATGCGTGCGCGCGTCACATCCTCGGCACGAGCACTGCGGCTGCGAGCAACCTGTGTGAGTTCCCGACGTTCAGGCGGACTAATCACCAGTCGTGTTTCCATGTCCGTGATTTTGCCACGGGTGTATCAGAAGTCAATGTTACAGTGCACTAGTCACCCCATGGAACAACACAACATGACGACACCCCAGCCCCCCAAGCCCATCAACACCCTCGAGGAGGCGCGCGCCCGCATTGCGGAGCTGGAGAAGGCGCTCGATGAGGCGATTACCATCATCGTCAAGCGCGATGCCCTGCTCGAATCCTACGAACGCCGCCTGCATCAGCTGGAGAAAAGCTCCGGCTGACGAGGGGGATTCACTTGCGCCCCACTCCACCCCCGATTACATTGTGCCAAGAGGGTATCCGATGGCTGAATACACCAAGTCCGCCATGAAGGCGCATGCGATCCTGGCCGGCATTACGACCGCGTGCGGTTTCGCTCTGTTCCTCGCCACCCGCATCCCGAGGCCGCCCGAGGATTTCTGGGCTCCCTACGTGGCGGGCTTCAACCGCATGAGCCTCCTCATGCTGATCTTCGGCTTTATCTGGTGCGTGCTGTCGCTGGCCCACGAGTTCTCGAACTTCTTCGACATCGAACGCCCCATGGACAGCAACGAGTTCATGGGCAGCCTGATCGCCATCGTCGTGCTCGTGGTCGCCCTGCTGGCCACCGTGCCCGGACGAGTCCCCATTACCCCCCGCGCCCAGATGTCCCCCGAGTCCGACCAGGCGCGTACCGTCGAAATGGATCAAAATCTGCGCCGCCTGGTGGCCGCCGGCATCCTGCTGAGCGGCGTGGCGCTGGCCTCCGTCCCCCTGCGCCGCTTCTTGCGACGCTAGTGCTATCGTGCCTCTTACCCGTCATGCCGTCTGGCCCAGTCGCCCCGCGCGCCGTGCGGAACCACCGACGCGGCCACCCGCCATGATCGCCCCCGCCGCCGAATCCAACCGTGCGCATTCAACGCCCGTTCCCGATACGCCCTGAGGAGCACGCAACGCATGCAACCAAGCTTTATGACACTCGGATGCCCCGCCTGGGACATCGACGCCATCTGCCGAAACGGACACGCCATGGGGTTCGCGGGCGTCGACTTCCGCGGCCTCGGCGAGCAGCTCGACATCACCGTCCTCCCCGCCTTCACCACGCACCTCGATGCCACCCGCCGCCAGCTCGGAGACGCCGGTCTTGCCGTCAGCGGCATCAGCACGAGCATCCAGGTCTGCGATCGCAACGTTCGCGCCAAATCGCTCGAGGAAGCCAAGCGCACGATCCCCGTCGCCCTCGCTCTCGGCGCGCGCCAGGTCCGCGTTTTCGGCGGTGGCAACCTCGAAGCCAATCCGCGCCCCGACCTGGCCGATATCGGCGCCGCCTGCATGGCCGAGATCCTGTCGCTTGAAGGCGCCAATCGCCTGCACTGGCTGTTCGAAACACACGACCTCTGGATTCGCGGCGCTGACTGCCGCCTCCTGCTGGACCGGATTCCCAACCCCGCCTTCGGCGCGCTCTGGGATATGGGACACACGTATCGAGTCGGCGGCGAAACGCCCGAGGAATCCTATGCCGCCATCGGCTCACGCGTCGGCTACACGCACGTCAAGGATGCCGTGCTCGATGGCCCCCATCCCTCCACCATGAAGGACGGCTGGCGTTACGTGGCCCCCGGCGAGGGCGCCCTGCCGCTTGCCCATTCCGTGCACCTGCTTCGCCAGGGCGGCTACGATGGCTGGCTCGTGTTTGAACACGAGAAGCGTTGGATCCCCGCCCTGCCCGAACCCGAAGACATGTTCCCCGCCTTCATGCGGTGGTATCGCAAACTGATGGCCGGGTGAGCGCCGCACGCAAATCGGCGAGGTCACGGATTCCACGACAACGCGCGCGCCACGCCAGCCTCATCCACGAAAGCACAACCACGTCAACGCAACAGGAGGACGGGACGACACCATGGCGCTCTTGAACTGCAACTTCTTCTCCGAAACCCTTGGCATGCCGACCAACCTCGATATCATTCTGCCTCAGCCCTGCGACACCGGCGCCGGCCCTGCCGCCCAGCCCCGCAAGCACGGCTTCCCCTGCCTGCTCCTCCTGCACGGCCGCTCGGATGACCACACGGCCTGGCAGCGTCGCACATCCATCGAACGCTATGCCGCCCCGCTCGGCCTGGCCGTCGTCATGCCCAATGTGCACCGCAGCTTCTACGCCGACATGGACCGGGGCTATCGCTACTGGGCGCTCATCACGGAGGAGTTGCCCGCCATCCTCCAGCGGTTCTTCCGCCTCTCGATCCGCCGCGAAGATAATTTCGTCGCCGGCCTTTCGATGGGCGGGTACGGCGCCTTCAAACTCGCCCTGCACCACCCCGAGCGCTTCGCGGCCGCAGCCAGCCTCTCGGGCGCGCTCGATATCGCCGGCCGCGATGCCCAGGAAACCCTTGCCAAGGACGGCGACTGGCGACTCGTCTTCGGCGATGCCCCCCTCGCGGGCACCGGACACGATCTCCTGGCCTGCGCCGAACGCCTCGCCGCGTCCGGCCGCCCGTCTCCTAAGCTCTACCAATGGTGCGGCCAGCAGGATTTCCTTTACAGCGAAAACATCGCCTTCCGCGACACCGCCCAGCGTCTCCGCTTGCCCCTGACTTACGAAGAAAGCCCCGGCGACCACAACTGGGGCTGCTGGGATCTGAAGATTCAAGATGTGCTGAAGTGGCTGCCCCTGCCCGCGTGACCGCCCCGACTCCAGGAAGGAAACCAGTATGAAGCTCTACATGATGGTCGACATGGAAGGGATCAACGGCATCCAGGACGAATCGCAGATCATGCCCGATGGCGCGAACTACCCACAGGGACGCCAATACGTCACACACGACGTCAACGCCTGCCTGGCGGGATGCTTCGACGCCGGGGCCCGCCAGGTCATCGTACGCTTCGCCCACGGCTATCCCCAGCATTTCATCTGGGAGCAACTCGATCCCCGCGCCGAGTATGTGACCGGCGGATCGCATGAACGCATGCCCGGACTCCGGGGGGCCGCCGGCATGCTGCTCGTCGGCTATCACGCCATGGCCGGCACACGCCGCGCCGTCCTGGACCACACGATGAGTTCCCGCGGCTGGCAGAATTTCTGGATCAACGACCGCCTCAGCGGCGAGATCGCCATCGACGCCGCCATCGCCGGAGACGCCGGCGTGCCCACCATCTTCACCAGCGGCGACGACAAGGCCTGCGCCGAGGCGCGCGGCTTTCTGCCCGGCGTGGTCACGGCCCAGGTGAAAGAGGGGCTCAGTCGCGAGTCGGCAAGATTGCTGTCTGCCGAGAAGGCCCGCGAACTCCTTCGCGAACGCGCCGCCGCCGCCGTCCGCGCGGCCCCCCGTCTGCGCCCCTACCGCGTGCGCCATCCCGTTCGCGTTCGCCTCGAGTTGTGCACCACCAAGGTTCCACCCGAAGCCAGGCCCGGTGTGAAAATCATCGACGGGCGAACCTACGAAGTGCGCGGCAAGAACATGGAAGACGCGCTGAACGCCCTGTAGCAGAACAGCCCGCATCAGGCGGACTACTCGGGCAAATCCACATTCACCCGGTAGAACCGCTGCGTGCTCGTCCCCGGAGAACTCCCCGTGCCGCTGCCCGTGTCCGTCCACGTGTAGGTCGTGTCCGCCGGCACCGTGATGGCCACGGGCGTTGCATTCGACCATGCCGGCGCCCTCAGGCTGCGCGTCTCGTACCAGATCGAATACGCCCGGCTGCGCTTGGCCGGGAACCGCACGCTGAAGCTGTTCGTCGTCGCGGTCAGGCCCGACACCTCCAGCAGATCGCCCGCATTGTCCGGCGCCGTGCCCGCGATGTATTCGGAGCGGTTATCCAATCCATCGGCATCGAAGTCATTCGTCCCGTCCGCGTCATTGTAGGGGTCCAGGAACCCGTATGCCGACTCGTACGTGTTTGGCATGCCGTCCACGTCCCAGTCGGAAGCCTGCACCGTGAACCCCAGCGAGAAACTCAACGCCCCCGTCCCGTACACTTCCACCTGCTCCGTCTGCGCCTGGTTACGCAAGTTGACCGTGTCGAACGCCACCCCCTGGCCCGGACTGTCGTCCACGGCATTCGTCGTCAGCCCGGCACTGTGCCCCGCATCGGCATACCCCACCCGCGCCACCACCGTCTTGCCGAAATTCGTGCTGGCCAGCGTGTACGTCTGCCCGCTGTTGACGCCCGCCCCCAACGCCTGCTGCCCGTGCAGCAGCAGATCCCGCAAGTTCGGCGACAGCCCGTTCCGCACGTAGATCGTCTTGCCCGCCAGGTCCCCCGACAAGGCGTACTCCACCTCGAAGGCGCTCGCGCCAGGTGCCAGCGTGATGGTCTTCTGCACCTTGCCGTCCGAAGACGTGAACCGCCAGCCGTTCGCCACCGCCGTCGCCCCGAACAGGTCGTTCACGTATTGCGATGTGCCCGTTCCCGGCCCCGTGGCGACCCACCAATCCTTCAGCAGCGAGGTGCGATTCGCCACCACCGCTCCGTTCGTCTGCACGTTGAACGTGCCTTCGGTCTCGTCACCCGTCCCCTCGTAACCCGCAAAATTGCCCGCGACCTGCATGATCTCGCCGTCCAGCGTGTTGCGCGCCCAGACGCCGATCACGCGGCCGCCGATCCGCTCCGCAATCGCCAGCAACCGGTCGTTGGCTATCACGTACTCCGGCTCGCCGTCCTGATCCACATCCCCCGCCGTCGCGCCGTTTGTCCACGCCTCCACCGCCGCATACAGCGAGGCTTTCCGTGTCTGCGCCTGCGCGTTACGCGCGAACGCGGCCAGCGTGTTGTAGCCAGTCGCCGGCACGATGTAGTCCCCCGTGCTGTAGCGGCGCAAATCGCTTTCGCTCTCCGCGTGAAACGCCGTCTGGAAGACTGAGGCGAACAGCGTCGCCTGCGCCAGCCATCGCAAGTTGCCATCCTGCACGCCGCCGGCATCCGCCCAGGCATCCGGCACGATCCCCGACGTGTACAGCATGCCATAGCGATCGAGCGTGTTCGTCCCCGGCCGGATCTCGAACCGCCGCTCCTGCAGCGATTCCTCGTTGGCCGACCCGACGTACCAGTTGTCGTAGTTCTCCTGCGTCGCGTGGTTTAACCAGTTGTGCCCCTGCTTCGGTTTCCCCGCCACGCTGCCGCGATTGATCGCGCCCCACGTGTCGCCCGAGCCGTCGCCCGTCACGTCCACCTCCCCGCGCGCAATCTGCCCATGGGTGACCAGCTTGATCCACGGATGGTTCGCGATCCAGCGGAGGTTCAGGTCGTACGCGTCCGCCTTCGCCTTGTCCGCGAAGGCTTCCCAGTTGCTGAACAGCGTCACGACCTGGTCCTGCGTGCCGCTCCGCGCCTTGCGGTTGAGCAGCGATCGCAGCGTCAGATCCACGCCGCCATCGTTGTTGCTGAACAGCGATGCCGTCGCAATCGTGTTGATCGTGAAGCACGTTACCCCGTCGATCACATTGGCCCGGTACGCCCCGTCAATCAGCGACTCCGTCCGCCCGAACCAGTTCTGAATGTGCGTGTCCTGGTCCAGGATCGTGGCGCCATAACCCATGTCCTGGATCTTGCTGAAGACGTCCTGATCCAGCAGCCGCTCGGGCGTCCAGAATACCTGCGCCCCAGGCACGATGCTCGGCCCGTAAATGGTCTGCAGAACCTCGCGCGCCTGAGCCTCGTTGGCCGCGTTGAACGCCGACGTGAAATACGGCAGCATGTGGTCCGAGAACGTGCTGCCCAGCAGTTCCACGACGTTGGTCTGAATGAGTGCCCCGATGCGCCGATTGAAGGCCGGTCCGTCACGCCAGGGCTTGCCCGCCGCCGGGTCCACGGCCGCCCACTCCAGCGCCGATGCCAGTGTCGCCGTCACGTGAAGCCCCAGCGGCTCGCCAAACAGCGCGTGCGCCTCGAGCGGCCGGTAGTAGCCCGCACCAGCCCCGGTGTTGATCAGCGCCTGCATGTCGCTGCCCGGCAGCAACGCCTGGTTGCCATGCAGCAGCACCGCCACCTTGGCGCGCCCCACCCGGTTGTCCCCGTTGATCCAGTAACGCAGGGTGTTGTCGATCCCCTGCTGCGCTTGCCAGTAGTCCTCGGCCACGTAGTCGTTGTAGATCGCGTCGCGGATGTCATTCCGCCCGCCGATGTCTCCCGCTCCGACCGGACTGTTCCCGGTGCCATCCTTGGTCGTAAACACCTGGTAATGGAAGCCCGCCGCACTGGATCCACTCCACCCGGCATCCCGCAACGCCTGACGGCTGATCGCAAACTCGACGGCGTCCAGGTTCGCATTGAAGTTCGCCCCGATAAACCCGTAGGCGGCATTCTGGTCGCGCGCCTCAACGCCATAGGACGCCAGGCCCTGCCCTTCCGACGTCGTGTTGTTGTTGCGGTCCAGATCCACATAGACCCGCCCGTGGCTCGAATCGTATACCGCCACCACGGCCTCCCACCGATTCAGGGTCAGGGCGTCCACCTCGTCCGGCAGATTCATCTCCCCGCTCGCCGGGTTGCCCGTGTCGATCACCACGTAAAGATCCAGGTTGCCCTCTTCGGCGTTCGCCTTGAGATCCTGCAGGTCGATCCTGAAGTAGACGTTTCCGTCGCCGCCGCTGCCCGCGTCGCCCCCGTCTCGGGTGTAAAACGCCACGATATCGCGCGAGCTGTCCCAGCCGTCCCAGCCCAGGTACAAGTCGCCCTGCTGGTTGTTGTTGCCGTCGCCCTCGTACTCATCCAGCGCGCGGCAATCCGCCCATGTCCAGTCCAGGAAGTCCTGGTTCACCACCAGGCCGCCCAGCGTGCCCAGCAGCGGCCCGCTCCCGATCACCAGCGACCCCGCCGGCGGCGGATCCAGCGAGTTGAACTGCGTCGGGTTCGTCCCGTTCTGGAACTCCTCCTGGTTCGAGTACTGGTTGGTCACGCCTGCCGTGACCGTAAAATCGCCGTCCGGATTCCCGGCCGCTCCGTTGCGCGGGTCCGTGATGATCGTGCCCGTCTGCAGATTCGTTCGGCCAATCACCCCGCCATCGAGCGGATCCAGGCCGTACTGCTTCTCCCAGCCATCGGGCAGCCCGTCGCCGTCCGTGTCCGGGTTTAGCGGATCCGTCTCCGCCCACAGCTCGCCGGCCTCGTGGGTACGGTTCGAATTGGTGTCGCCGTCGATCCCACCGTTGAAATTCACGTCCTCGCCGTAGCCGTCCCCTGCACCATCCTCGTCCGTGTCCGACTTGTTCGGATCCGTCTCCCGGCCGGGGTACGCCTGCCAGCTGGCTTTCCACTTTCCATCCGGCCAGTCGCCGGCGTTCGGCCGGTCCGCGGCCGGGGTCACCGTGCCAGGCTGAAGCGGCAGCCCGTCGCCGTCCGCCCAGCCGTTGCGATTGCGATCCTCGATGCTGTCCCGAATCCCGTCATAATCGCTGTCCGGATTGTTCGGGTCCGTCATCGATCCGTGAATGCGCTTCGTGCGCGAGTCGTTGAACACATACTCCGGCAGCCCGTTGTTGTCCGGCACCGTGTTGTAGAACGGCGGATCCAAATCGGACCGGAAGTTCGGGAACCCGTCCCCGTTGGTGTCCACATACGGGTTGGTTTGATTCGTGTCGAACGGCAGGCGCCAGCCTGATTCCAGCCCGTCCGGCAAACCGTCCCCATCCGTGTCAGGCCGCTGCGGTCCGGTGCGGCCATAGATCTGCCACACATGCACATCGCCGTTCAGCCACGTTTCCGGGTTGCTCGTGGGGAGGTCCATCGGGGTGTTCTCGTCCGTGTCATACAGCCCGTCGTCGTCGTCGTCGTAATCGCTCGGATTGCCCGGCACGGTCTCCCGCAGCAGCACCGTGGTGTTGCGAAGCGCATAGGCGGACACGGTTCCCGTGTCGGCCGACGCCGTGTTGACGAATGCGTAGAACGTGAACCGCCCGGCCGTCATGTTCGTCCACAGGAACTGCCAGTACATGCGCCCGTTGCTGATGCTCGGATTCCCGCCCAGCTTGTACGCCACCAGGCCGTTCGTGCTCGGACCGGCATACGCCGCCGTCAGCGTCAGGTTCGAGGACGACTGGATCTGCTGCACCGTCGCGACCGTCCCGTCCAGCGCCACCGTGCTGCCCGTCTGCAGCGCCGTATCGAAAGCCGGTTGGACATAGGCCGTCTCATTCGTCGCGTCATCGCCCGGGTACGGCCCCCCCAGCGTCAGCTCCGTGGCCGACGCCACCTGCGTCACGACGACGTAGTTCGTCGCGATGCGCATGAACTCTCCCCCCAGCAGCTCGTCCGTGAAGCGCGTGCCGCTCCCCGTCACCACGGTGTTGCTCGACGGCACGCTCACCGTGCCGGTCAGCGCCTGCTCATGCCCCGCCACCGCCCCGCTGCCGCTCGTCACGCTCACCGTTCCCGGCAGCCGGTTGGACGTCACGATATACGGCGTCGTGCCGCCCACCGAGTTCGTGAACATGAGCCAGACGTGCTTCGCGCTCAGATCGGTCTCCACCCGAATCGTGAACTGCCGGTCCCCCGGCGCCGGCGCCGCCACGTCCGGCAGCACAATCTCGAACGCCTTGCCGTCCGAATCGAATTCCAGCGGCTGCACAATGTCGATGTGCGGCCCGCTGCTGGCCGCGCGCGTCCGCACGTACCGGCTCGCCTCCAGCGTCACCCCCGTCCCCGTCACGTGCGTGACCAAGATGGCATGCAGCGCATTGGGATCGCCGTTGTACACGTTGGGGAACGCAAAACTCAGCTCCCCGTTCGCGCCATCCACGTCGCGGTTGATCGTGTACAAGTCCTTGCCCACCGCCGCCCCGTCAACCTTCACCAGGAAGCGGTTCCGCAGCGTCGCGTCGTCGATGCCGTCGCCCAGGATCTTGCTGAAGCGCACCCGGATGATCCAGCCCGGGTCCACCACCGTCCCGTCCGCCGTCGGCCAGTCGAAGAACAGCCGCTGGGCAGGCGCGTCCGTCCACACATGCCGCTCCAGCGTCGTGTAATGCCCGTCCGCGTCCGACAGCGACAGGTTGGTCGACGACGACAGCTCCATCAGTCGCACGCGAATCGTGGCGTTCGAATGTCCCGACGGAATATTCCGGTAGCTGAACCGCCACTCGTTCGGATAGGCGCTGTTGATCGTCAGGCTGGCCGTCACCGGCGAGGCTTTGACCCAGGCCGTGGCGAAGCCGCCGAGCCCGTTGGTCGCCTGGCCGTTGCCCTCCGGGATACCCGTCGCGCTGTCGTCGTTCGCCGGCTCGGCGTCAACCAGGTTGTACCAGACCTCCGTCACGGTCTGATCCGCACGCACCACGACGCCATACTCGTTCTGGCCGAGCGTGTCGTTCTCGGACGGATACACCACGTCCCCCGCCGGCGTCGCCGCGTCGTAGTAGAAGGGCTGCACGAACGTGCTGTAAATCGAGGCGCGCCCTGAGCGCTCGAGGAAGGCCCGCGACCGCAGCACATGGAAGCCGTCGCTCAAGCCGCTGACGATCGCGCCGTAGTCCCCGTGGGGATGCGTCTGGGCAACCGTGGCGTTGAAGTTCGTGACCTGCCAGACCCCCATCAGGCTGCGCTTGTTCCCGATCGAGTAGTCGTCGTTCGGGAAGTAGATCGCGTAGGGGGCGCCCGACCGGCCCTGCTCCTTGTACGCGCCCAGCTTGTACCGCAACACCGTGCCGGCCGGCAGCGGCGGCAAGGTCCCGCGCCACCAATCAATGAATCCAAAACTCGCCTCGTCGTGGTCAAACACCATCTCCGCGACGCGCGTCTTGCCCATCCCCACCCCGCCCGCCCCCTCGGGGTAGCTCTGCCCGTCCGTCGTATAGTAAATGTACGCGCGGTTCACGTCGTTCTCGTAGCCCAGCTTGAGCCACACCGTGATGTTCGTATCCGCCGCGCTCTCCGGCGCCGGGAAGAACTGCAGCGGATCCGCGTCCGTGCCGTCCGCCGGGTCGTGGTAGGCCCAGTTGACCGTGTTGTCGTCGCTGTCGCGCCCAGGCACCCCCGCGTGGATCGCAAACCCCGCCTGCCCCACCACCGCCTCGTAGGTCTCCGCCCCCGCCGACCCGATCACGTTGTTCGATTCCGTGTCGCGCGCCGCGAACTTCTCGCGGAACTGCCGCTCCACGAATTGCGCTTGCTCATACCCCAGGAACGGATCGATGGACTCGGCGTTGACGCCGTTCCCGTGAATGCCGGGGGGATGGTCGCGCATGTCGCCCAGCGCATGCGACAGCCCGTTCAAGTCGATGCCATTGTCGAGCTTCAGCAACACGTTCGCCGCGGATCCGTCCACGCGCGCGACAAAACTCAAATTCGTTCCCGACGTCACCCGCGGCACAAAGTAGGTGTAGGTGAAATCGGTGGCGTTCGTATCCGCCACCCCGTACGGATTGAAGGCCGGATCGCCGTCCGGACCGTCGTGCCGGTCATAGGACACCCAGCCCGGCTCCTCCCCATTCTCGTAGATCGTGACGGGCCGCCCGCCCGCCCCCTCCCACAGCGATGAGGGCTCCGGGCTGCGCCAGGAGAACGCAAAGTAGCCCCCCGGCGGCGTGATGACCTTGATCTTGCCGTCTCCCGGCACCACGTAGTAGAAGCCCCCGCCCGCGCTGGAGTACTGCCACAGGTGCGCGCCCACCGGGAACGTGGTCTCAATCTCGCGATACTGCCCCGCCGAATAGTTGTCGTTCATGACGAAGAACAGCGTCGTGCCGTCCGCGTCCGTCATCCCGCTGTTCTCGCGCTTGTCGATGCGCTCGTACGCCGCCACGTCACCGTCGCCCCAGCGGGGCCGCTGGAACCCGCGCGCAAAGTGGTTGTGGATGTACACGAGGTTCGGAATGCGGTTGTCGCCAAACTGCCCCAGGAAGGCCGTGTTCGCGTGCCGCGGAAACGCGCCGCCGCTTTCGCCCAGCGTCTCCGCCTGGTAGTTGCCGTCCGTGTAAACCGTCGGCAGCCCCACCCGCGTCAGCACCAGCGCAAACTGCAACTCCTGCCGCGTCGCGTAATCGTCGTCGTGACTCTTGACGTAGGCGACGCCCGCCTCGGCGCTGAACCCGTGCCCGCCCGAAACCTGCAAGCCGTCCAGCGTCCCCCACGGGCTGCCGAGGTTCCCGTTCAGGTACCCGTGAAGCTGGCTGTCCACCAGCCGCATGCCCGCGTCTATGTACCCGCCAAATCCCGGCGGCTCGCCCAGGTGCTCGCCAAACATCATCAAGTCGTCGCGAGCCACCTCCGTGCTGAACACCGAGTCCCGATGATTGTTCCAGTCCGAGAAGCCCCGCGTCACGTTGAACTGCTCCTGCGCCTGCCCCAGGTAGCCCGCCCCGCTGGAATCCTTCCCCGCCCCGTATTGCTCGCCAAAGAAGTAGTCCGGCACGTGCTTGACCGCGTCCAGCCGCAGCCCGTCCGCCTTCGTCCGATCCACCAGCCACCGCACCGCCCGGATCAGGTAGGCATTCACGTCCTCCTCGTACAGCCAGGCGTTCGCCGGATCCGTCAGCATGGCCGGCGTGATGTTCGTCGAGCCGAAGCCCACGTACACCGCGCCGTTCGTCGACGGGGCGAAACAGTAGTATTCCGGATGGTTCGGATGGCGCACGAGCCGGATCTTCGGCACATGGCTGCCTTCCGACGCCCCGAAATTCCCGTTGTCCGGCGACTCCTGCGCAATGTCAATCAGGTCGGAGAAGTTGCGGTACTGGATCTGCCACGTGTCGCCCCAGTTGGCGATGTTGTCCCACTTGCGGTAAAACCCCTCCGACGTCACGCGCAGGTGAAAATCCTCCGGCACCATGCCCGGGTAGATGTCGATCGGGGTGTACTCGTTGAACCCCGGCACGTCAAAGGCCCGGTGGTTCATGATGTTGTCGAAGTAAATGCGGATGCCGTAGCGATGCGCCACCTGGATCAGGTACTGGAGATCGGCTTCCGTCCCATAGCGCGTCCGCACGGAATTGCGCTGGTCCTTGCCCCCCAGGTCGAACGGATCCCACAGATCGTACCCCACCGACAGCCCGCCGCTGCCCTTCGTCGGCGGCGGCAGCCACAGCGCGTCGTAGCCGACCTCCGCCAGCTCGGGAACCTTGTTCGCGATCTCGCGCCAGCTCGTGTTGAAGTACTGGAGGATGACTTCCGCGCGCAGGCTCTGCGCCATCAGCGCCAGCGCCAGTGCCGCCCCCGCCACCCACCCCGCCCCGCTGCGCATCCTGAACTTCATCCTGTGCACCCCGCCGGTTGGCTTCGATCCGACTCCGTCATCGTACCATTCCGCCTCTGCCAGGGTCAAGAAACCCACCTCCGCCCGCACTGGTTAGTATATCATCCAGGACCGTACTAGTATATATCTAATTCCATGTCGGCGACACGCCGGGTTCGGGCGCACCATGTGCCGCCACGACGGCAATGTGGCAGCTCTCGCCCCCCGGCCACTTACTTGACATCCCGCCTGCCCGCCCCAATTATGCGCCTGACGACGGACAGCGCCGCCGGCCTCATAGCGCCGCCCATGTTCGCGGGAGCAACACGCACAGGTGAAACAACCTCCGCTACACACCGCTCCGCCCCCCCCCGCCAATCTCGCGGTCATGGTGGCCCGCCGTGGGTCTCCTGGCGCTCACGGTCCTGGCCTATCTCCCGGCCCTGCGCGGCGGCTTCATCTGGGATGACGACCTGCACGTCACCGCCAACGAAACCCTCCGCTCCCTCCGCGGACTCTACGACATCTGGTTCGGCCTCTATCGCCACACGACCTGCCAGTACTATCCCATGACCTTCACGGCCTTCTGGATCCAGCACCAGCTCTGGGGCCTCAACCCCCTCGGCTACCACGCCGTCAACATTCTCCTGCACGGCGTCAACGCGGTGCTGCTCGAACGGCTGCTGCGGCGCTTGTCACTTCCCCTTCCCTGGTTCGCCGCCGCCCTCTTCGCCGTGCATCCCGTCAACGTGATGTCCGTGGCCTGGATCACCGAAATCAAGAACGTTCTCGCCGGCGCCTTCATGCTCCTCAGCCTGCTGGCCTATCAGCGCGCCGACACCAGCCTCGCGCCGCCGTTTCCGGAGCGCCCCCTTCGGATGCTCTCTCCCACCTACGCCGCCGCCCTGGCCTGGTTTCTCTGCGCCCTCCTGGCCAAGACGGCGGCTGCCACCCTCATCCTCGCCCTGCTCCTGATCCTCTGGTGGCGCAAGCCCCGCCTGCGCCCGC
Source organism: Lentisphaerota bacterium (assembly GCA_021413965.1). Lineage (GTDB taxonomy): Bacteria > Verrucomicrobiota > Kiritimatiellia > UBA8416 > JAIOPI01 > JAIOPI01. The sequence goes on from JAIOPI010000009.1 coordinate 14,221, forward strand.
GCGACCTGCTCGGCGTGCTCCCGTTCGCTGCCATCGCCGGCGCGTTCGTCTCCATCACCGTGCTCGTCGAGCAGGGCTATGTGTGGGGCACGGACTTGCGGCTCGACTGGTCGCCTCTCGACCGCTGGCTCATCGCCGCGCGCGCCTTCTGGTTGTACCTCTGGCACCTGCTCTGGCCCGCACACCTGGCCTTTCTCTACCCGCGCTGGAACGTCGCCGCCCACACCCCCGAGGCCTGGCTCCCCCTCGTTGCGCTCCTCGCCCTGCTCGCGACCCTGTGGCGCATGCGCGCCCGCTTCGGACGGGGCCCCCTTGCCGCGTTGCTGTACTTCTTCCTTGCCGCCCCCGCGCTCGTGCTCGTCCAAACCATGTACATGATGCGCTACACCCTGATCGCCGACCACTGGCAGTACTTCGCTTCCCCCGCGCTCTTCGCCCTCGCCGCCGCCGCCGGCGTCCGCCTCGGTGGCCGCCCCACGCCGCCTCCCACCGCCCCGTCGGCTCCGCGAGCCCAGGCCCGCAGTCTGCGCCTGTCCATCGTCGCGCCGGGCCTGCTCATCCTGACCCTCGCCGCCATCACCTGGCAACAGGCCCGCATGTATCGCAACGCGGAAACCCTCTGGACCACCACCCTGCAGCGCAACCCGAAAGCCTGGCTCGCGGCCAACAACCTCGGCGTCATCCGCGCGGAAGCAGGCCGCTATGAGGATGCACTCGCCCTGTATGAACTCGCCCTGGCCAGCGATCCCACGTTCCCGGAAACCTACGGCAACATCGGCGTGGCCCTGCAGGCGCTCCACCGCCCGCAAGACGCCATGCCCTATTTCGAACACGCCCTGCGGCTGAACCCCGACCATGTCCAGTCCCTCTACAACCTCGGCGCCCTGCGCCTGGACGCCGGCCGCCCCAGCGACGCCGTCGTCCTCCTCCAACGCGCCGCCCATCTGAAGCGCGATGCCGCCGATATCCAACTCGCCCTGGCCAAATCACTGAAGGCGCTCGACCGCATGCCGGAAGCCCTCGACGTCTACCGCCGCCTCGCGCTCCTTCGGCCAGCAGACGGCGCCATCCAGAACGACCTGGCCAACGTCCTCCACCGCATGGGGCGCGACCTCGACGCCCTGCCGCATTACGAGGCGGCCATCCAACTCAGCCCGGAATCCCCTGAGCCTTACCACAACAAGGCCATGGCCCTCTTGTCCCTCGGCCGTGCGGCGGCCGCCATCCCGCTCTTTCAGCGCGCCCTCGCGATTCGACCGGACTACGCGGCCGCCCGGGCTGGGCTCGCCAAGGCCAGGGCCGGGCAGGATGGCATCCGCCAATTGACACCCTAACGTGAAGCCGATAGGCTGCGCCCAACATCCATGCCTGATTCATCACGTCAATTCCCGAGGGTGGCCGTCACCGGCGGTGCCGGCTACGTGGGCAGCGTGCTGGTACCTGAACTGCTGGCACGCGGACACACCGTCAAGGTGATCGACACCTTTGCCTATGGCCGTTACACCTTGGATGCCGCCACCGCCAGCCCGCGCTACCACGCCCATGAAATGGATATCCGCGACGGCGCGCGCGTTCGCGAAGCCCTGCGCGGCGTCGATGCGGTCATCCACCTCGCCGCCGTCGCCAATGACCAGAGCTATGATCTGGACCCCGACCACGGGCGGGCTGTGAACCTCGATGCCTTCGCACCTCTCGTGCAGGCCGCCATCGATGGCGGCGCCCGCCGGTTCATCTACGCCAGTTCCTCGAGCGTTTATGGCTCGACCGATGAGGACGCCACCGAAGACTTCCCCACCGCCCCGCTCACCGGCTATGCCGCCTCCAAACTCGGGTGCGAACAGTACCTGCTCGACCAGACCGGCCGACTCGAAGGCGTCATCGTCCGCCCCGCCGCCCTTTGCGGCTGCTCCCCGCGCATGCGCTTTGACCTCACCATCAACATCCTGACCTTGAATGCCCTGGTCAACCGGGTGATCCGCGTCTTCGGCGGCAAGCAGTATCGCTCGCACTTGCACGTCCGGGACATGGCCGCCGCCTATATCGGCCTGCTGGATGCCGACTCCGCCGCCGTGGATGGCGAGATCTTCAACGCCAGCGACGAGAATTGCACGGTGGCCGATGCGGCGCGACGCGTCGCCGCCGTCCTCGCGACGCGCGGCGTGACCATCGATCTGGTGCCACACGTGGATGCGCGCTCGTATCGCATTTCCGCCGCCAAGCTGGCGCGGACCCTCGGCTTCACCCCGAGTCGCCACCTGGAAGATGCCGTTCGCGAAGTCGAGCAGGCGTGGGAGGCGGGCACCTACGACCAACCGCTCACCAATCCCCTTTACGCCAACGAACGCTTCACCGCCCAGCGCCTGACCTCGCCGCAGCCCCGCACGTGACGCCCCCCGAACCGGCTACTTCTGCCGCGCCAGCCAGATCCGCCGGGCGTCCCGCAGCGCCTGCCGGAAGGCGCGACCGCTCACGAGCGCGGAGCGGCCCGACGTGCGCTTGCCCAGCGGATGCTCCAACTCCACAATCCGCAGCCCGCGCTTCGCCACCTTCACCACCGCCTCCGCCTGCATGACAAACCCCTGCGCCACCAGCCTCACCGCGCGCAGGTCCGCCGTCGGATAAATCGTCAGCCCGTTGTAGTAACGCACCTGCAGGCCGAAAATGCGATTCATCGAGCGCGTGTACAGGCGCGACGGCAGCCGCCGGTACAACGGTCGCGGATCCGTGTCCACGTGCTGGCTCATCACGATGACCCCCGGCGCCACGTGCGCCACCTCCTGCACCAGCTCCGACGCCAGGTTCTCGTGGTCGGACGGAAACCAGGTGAAGAAATCGCCCGTGGCCGCCGCCAGCGCATCCCGGTACGTCGCGCCAAAGCCCATGTTCTGCGCGTGATGCAGCACCCGGATCCCGGCATGCTCGGCCGCCAGCGCCTCCGCAATCCGCCCGGTGTCGTCCTGGCTGCCGTCATTGACGATGATGATCTCCAGCCGCCCCACCGCCGGCGCCAGATTCTGGAGCAAATCGTCGACCGACTCGCGCAACGTCGGCGCCTCGTTCAGCGCCGGCACGCACACCGAAAGAAAGATCGGATTCGCCATCGGAACTCCTTCACCATGACTCTCTCGGTTTGCAGGGAAGACGCCAGTCCACCCCCGCCCGTGACTTCCACCGTTACGCCGCACGCGCCGGCACACCCGCGTCAGGCGTGACGTGCACCCCCGACCGGCGCCATGTCCCCGCACCACGCCGCCACCGCCGCCTGCCAGCTGCGCAGCGGCGGCAACTTCTCCGACACCAGCGGCGTACACAGATTCTTCTGATCAACCTGCGGAAAATCCCGGTAGGACGCCGGCCGGATCCGCGCCGCGAGCCCGAGCTGCACGGCAATCTCGCAGAACAACTCGTACAGCGAGGCCCGCCCCGCGTTGGCAATGTGATAAATCCCCGGCGCCAGCCCCTGCCGCCACACGTCGCACACCTGCTGCGCAATATCCACCGTGTATGTCGGCGACGTCACCACATCGGCCGAGACCGCAATCTCGTCACCCGCCCGCAGGCGGTCCACCATGCGCTCGACGAGCTGCCCGCGCCGTGGATCCGGCCCGAACAGCAACGGGAGCCGGAAGACATAGGCCGACGGATCGAACGCGCGGACAAAACTCTCCCCGCCATACTTGCTCAGCCCGTACATGTTCACGGGCCCCGGCACCGTAGATTCCGCGCACGCCGCACCCGCTGCATCCCCGAAGATGGACTCGGAACTGAAATGCGCCAGCGTAAAGCCCAGCCGCGGCGCCAGCCGCGCCAGTTGCCGCGGAAAGATCGCGTTGACCCGCAGCGCGTCCTCCGGCTGCGCCCAGCAGCGGTCCAGCCCCATCAAGGCCACCGTGTTGAGCACCACCTCCGGCGCGACCGCCTGCAGCCGGTCGGCCAGATCCTCCGTGTGGCGCGCGTCAAAGTCCGCCGAGTTCCACCCCGTGACGGCACAGGTCGGCTCCAGCGCCGCCACCAGCGCGCGCCCCAGTTTCCCCGTATGCCCCAGCACCAGCACCCGGCAACCCGGCTTGAATCGATTATGCATGCCGTCCGTTCTTCCCGCCGATATAACCGTACACCGGCGCGATACTAGCGATACCGCCACCCCGATGCAACGCGTTCTGTTCCTCCGGGTTTGCCAGGTGGCCCGCGACCTCCGGGCGCGGGCAGCTTCACGAATCCCTGCTGGCAAAGCCAGCGCTCGGAGATCGCGGGCCACCTTTGTCCCTACGCAAACTCGGAGATGCGCCCTGTTCCTCCTGATCCAGATTGCCCGGCTCCGGTCCCGCGAGGTCGCCTTCCGCCGATCCGCGAGCCCCGGTTGCGCACGACGCACATTCGCCGTGACAGACCTCCCGCCCGCGGCATACAGTCGCCACGGTCGACGCCCACCGCGTTGCCGCCATGTTCACGGTGTACACCATAGCTTATATCGGTCCCGGCGCCGGCTTCGCCGTCCTGGGCTCGTTCCTCATGGTCGCGCTCACCCTCGCCCTCGCCTTGCTCTCGCTGCTCACGCTGCCGGCCCGACTCCTCATCCTCGGCATCCGCCGCTCACGCCGCGCCCGCCGCGCCTCCGCCCGGCGCGTCATCGTGCTCGGGCTCGACGCGCTGGACCCCGGCTTCGCGCGCCAGCTCATGGACCGCGGTGAGCTGCCCAACCTCGCCCGCCTCGCCGCCATGGGCTCCTTCACCGACTTGCGCACCACCTGCCCGCCCATATCTCCCGTGGCCTGGTCCACCTTCATGACCGGCGTCAATCCGGGCAAGCACAACATCTTCGACTTCCTGAACCGCGACCCGCGCACCTATGCCATCGAACTCTCTTCCGGCCGCGTTGAGGAACGCCGCGGTCGCCTCGGACGCCGGATCGCCACCTTCAGCGCCGGCCGCAAAAGCATGCCCTTCTGGAAACTTCTCGGCGAGGCCGGCGTTCCCAGCACGATCCTCCGCGTCCCCCTCAGCTTTCCGCCTGAACCCTTCGCCGGCCGCCTGCTCGCCGGCATGTGCGTCCCCGACCTGCGCGGCACCCAGGGCGAATTCACCGTCTTCGAAGAGGCCGGCGCCGCACCGGCCGGGGCCCTCACCAGCGGCATGCGCGTGACCATCACACTTCACCATGGGCGCGCCCGCACGGCCATGCCCGGGCCGCGCCTCGACGACCGGCGCCTCAGCTGCCCGCTCGACCTGCACGTCGACGCCGCCCGCGGCACCGCCACCCTGCGCGTCGCCGGCGAGCGCGTCCACCTCACGCCCGGCCACTACTCGGACTGGGTCAACATCCCCTTCCGCCACGGCCGCCGCCGCGTGCACGGCATCTGCCGCTTCCTCCTGCTCGCCACCGCGCCGCACGTGCGCCTCTACGCCACGCCTCTCAACATCAATCCCGAACGTCCCGCCCTCCCCATCGCACACCCCGGACACTACGCCGTCTACCTCGCCAAACTGCACGGCCCCTTCGCCACACTCGGCATCGCCGAGGATACCTGGGCCCTCAACGAAGGCGTCATCTCCGAGGATGATTACCTGCGCCAGGTCTACGACATCCACGCCGAACGCGAGGCCATGTTCTTCGACGCCGTGCGACGCACCCGCTTCGGCGTCTGCACCTGCGTCTTTGACACGCCCGACCGCGTCCAGCACGTCTTCTGGCGCGACCCCGATATCCGGCAGCCGCCCCCCGATGGACGCCCCCCGCGGTGGCGCGACGTCATGGTCGATCTCTACCGCCGCATGGATGCGCTCGTCGGGCGAACCCTCGCCGAGTTGGACGACGACACGGTCCTGCTCGTCCTTTCCGATCACGGCTTCGGCGCCTTTCGACGCGCCGTCAACTTGAACGCCTGGCTGCATGCCAACGGCTACCTCGCCCTCCTCCCCGGCGCCCCCGCCGCGGATTACTTCCAGGACGTCGACTGGGCCCACACCCGCGCCTATGCCCTCGGCCTCGGCGGCATCTACCTGAACCAGGCCGGCCGCGAAGGCCAGGGCACCGTCATGCCCGGCCCCGAACGCGATGCCCTCAAGCGCGAGATCGCCGAACGCCTCAAGGCCCTGCGCGACCCGCAGGCCGACGCCCCCCCGGTGCATGCCGTCTACGATGCCGAGGCCACCTACGTGGGCCCCTACGTCGAAAACGCACCCGATCTCCTCGTCGGTTTCGCCAACGGCTGGCGCGCCTCGTGGGAAAATGCCGTCGGGCGCACCGCCGGCGACATCTTCGCCGATAACACCAAGCACTGGCAGGCCGATCACATCATCGACCACACGCTCGTGCCCGGCGTCCTCTTCAGCAATCGCCCCCTGACCCCGGCCCCCGGGCGCCGCCCCCATATCGCGGACATCGCGCCGACCGTGCTGCGCCTCTTCGGGATCGACAAGCCCGATCACATGGATGGAGAATCCTTGGAAGCCGGGCGGCCGCGTCCAAACGCGAGCCCGCCGGCGGCGGCCCCATGAACCCGAACCGTCAGGAGAAGCCACGGATCGCACGGTTGCCCCTCGAATGAGCAAGCGCATCACCAGCATGAAACGACGCCAGTTCCTGCGATTGACCGCCTCCGGTCTCGCGGCGGGCGCGCTCGGATTTCCGTCCATTGTCGGCTGCGGCCGCTCCCGCCGGCAACGACTGCTGGTCCTTGGCATCGATGGCTTCGCACCCGACCTGCTGCGCCAGTACCTCGACGCCGGACACATGCCGCACACGCAGGCCCTGCTGGAACGCGCCCATATGCGGCCGCTGGCCACCAGCAATCCACCCCTTAGCCCCGTGGCCTGGTCCAACATGATCGCCGGCACGAACCCCGGCGGGCATGGCATCTATGACTTCGTCGTGCGCGACCCCGCCACCCTCACGCCGCGCCTGTCTCTTGCCCATACCGAGGAGTCACCTCGCGTCGTCACCTCCGGCAAGTGGGCCCTCCCGCTCGCCAGCCCGTCCCTCCACAATGCCCGCTGTGGCGATACCTTCTGGGACCTCCTCGAAAAACAGGGCGTGCCCTGCACCATTCTCCGCATGCCCGCCAACTTCCCGCCCACCACCACCACCGCCACGTCCCTCTCCGGCCTCGGCACCCCGGATATCCACGGCAGCTACGGCATCTTCACGCAGTACACCGACGCCCCCGGTGCCGTCACCCGCAACGTCTCCGGCGGACGCATCGAGCGCGTCCGCATCGAAAACGGCGACGCCCGCTGCTTCCTGCGCGGCCCCGTCAACACCCTGCGACGCGACCGCGCCCCCGTCGATATCCCGTTCCAGGTCGCCGTCGATGCCACCCGCGGAGTCGCCCGACTGCGCGTGCAGGAGACCGACATCGTGCTCAACGAAGGCGAGTGGAGCGATTGGGTGCGCGTGCGCTTCACCCTCATGCCGTTCTTTGCCCACGTCTCCGGCATCTGCCGCTTCCATCTGCAAAGCACCCGCCGCGAATTCTCCCTCTATGTCACGCCCATCAACATCGACCCCCGCGATCCCGCCCTGCCCATCTCAACCCCGGAAGACTATGCCCGCCACCTCGCCGACGAAATCGGCCCCTATTACACCCAGGGCATGCCCGAGGACACCAGCGCACGCCGGGCGGGCGTGTTCAACGACGACGAGTACCGCGACCAGGCCGAGTATGTGATTGAAGAGGAAATGCGCATGTACCGCCGCGAGCTCGACCGCTTCGACTCCGGCTGCTACTTCTACTACTTCTCCTCGATCGATCTGAATTGCCACCTGTTCTGGCGCACGCTCGATCCGCAGCATCCCCTCTACACCCCCGAACTCGCCCGCCGGCACGGCAACTTCATCCCCAAACTCTATCAACGCATGGACGATGCCATCGGTCTGGCCATGCGCCGGCTCGGCAACGACGGCACGCTCGTCATCATGTCCGACCATGGGTTCGGGTCCTTCCGCCGACAGTTCAACCTCAATTCGTGGCTGCTCAAGGAAGGCTATGCCGGCACGCTCGACTCACCCGGCAACCACCACACGGACCTCCTCGCCAATGTGGACTGGAAACACACGCGTGCCTATGGGCTGGGATTGAACGGGCTCTACCTGAATCTCGCGGGACGGGAGGCGCAGGGCACCGTGTCCCCAACCGCACGCGAGGCGCTGCTGGACGAACTCCAACACCGCCTTGCCGATGTGCGCGATCCCGACAGCGGGGAGCCGGTCGTCTCGCGCGTGTTTCGCGCCACCGATATCTACTCGGGCCCCTACACCGCCAGCGCGCCGGACCTCGTCATCGGCTACAACCGCTATTACCGCGCCTCCTGGGACACTGTCCTCGGCGGCTTCGCGCCCGAACAGGTGGAGGACAACCGCGACCCCTGGAGCGGCGATCACGCCAACGACCCGCAATTCGTGCCCGGCGTCCTGATCGCCACCCGGCCCTTGACCACCGACACGCCCGCCCTTTCCGATCTTGCACCCAGTTTTCTTCAACTGTTCAATGTGCCGGTGCCAGCCACGATGACCGGCGCCCGCATCTTCAGCTAGACCGGTGACGCGGCGGTCGTGATGGAACACCAGCGTCCGCGCGGGCCGCCCTCAGGAAGCAGGTCGATATGATGTTCAAGAAACGCATCGCGCTGGACCCCGCGCTGTACGAGCGCATTCGCACGGCGGCCGCCGCGCGCGGCTACGCATCGCCCGAGGAGTTCATCCACCACGCACTCGAGAAAGCCGCGGGCGACTCACAGCCCCCCCCGTCTGATGAGGCCCTGCGGGAGCGCTTGCGGGGATTGGGTTACATCGAATGATTGACCTGCTCAATCGCGCGCTGAACGCCGGCGTCGGCTTGCTCCTGGCCCCCCTGCGCGACCGTTCGCCCTGGCTGGCCATGATCCTCCTCGCGGCCGTCGCGGCGGTCATCGTCCTCGTCATCGTCCGCCTTTGCGCCTCGCCGTCCCGCATCCGCCGCCGCAAGAACCGCGTGCTCGCGCGCATCATGGAGTTGGCCATCTATCAGGACGATCCCCTGGTCACCCTCTCCGCCGTCGGCCGCGCACTGGCCGCCAACGTGTGCTATCTCATCACGCTCCTGCCCGCCGTGGCCGCCTCGCTCCTGCCACTGCTTCTCGTGCTGGTCCAGGTCCACGCCTGGCTCGGGCTGCGACCCCTCCTAACCGGTGAAGCCTGTCTCGTTACCGCCCGCCTGGCGCCGGGACTTTCCGTTGTCACCGCGCCGGTGGAACTGCTGGCCTCCACCGGCCTCACCGTGGAAACGCCCGGCGTGCGCCTGCCTTCCGCTAATGAGATTTCATGGCGCATCCGGGCGGTCAACCCGTCCCGGGCCGAATGGGTGGATGTGGTGGTGGGCGACCAGTCCCTGCGCGCCGCTGTGGCCGCCGGCCCCGGTCTCCAGGCGAAGTCCGAACGGCGGCCAGGCGCCTCGTGGCTGAGTCAACTCGCACACCCCGCCGCACCGCCGCTGCCTGCCAATGGGCCGGTCCAGACCATTGACATTCACTATCCAGCCTATGCGTTCGCCGTCTCCGGACACGCCTGGCATTGGCTGCTGGTCTTCACGGTCCTCAGCCTCCTCATCGCCTGGCCCCTCCAGCGCCCGTTCGGTGTCGTCATGTGAGCCAACCGCCTCACACCACCGCACGTCCCTGCCGATTCCGCACCGCGCGGGACGCTCAGCCCTGCGACCTCAAGACCGGTAGAACTGCCGCACCTGCTCGATGGTGTAGGACACCTCGTCGTCCGTCAGGTAAGGGTGTGCCGGCAGCGTGATGGCCACGCGACCGTGCTCCTCTGCCATCGGAAACTGCCCCTCGCGGTACCCAAGCCCCCTCGCCGCCGGCTGCAGGTGCACCGGCCGCGGATAGTGAATCTTGGCGCGGACACCGCTGCGCTCCAGATGCGCCAGCAAGGCGTCACGCCGTTTAGCGCGCACGATATACAAGTGATAGACATGTCGTACGCCCGGCCTGCGTACCGGCACATCCACGCAGTCACCCAGCTCCCCGAAGGCCGCATCATACCGCGCCGCATTGGCAATCTGCCGCGCACTCATGGCCGGCAAATCCCGCATCAAGCGCGATCCGATCACCGCCTGCACGGCATCCAGGCGCGAGTTGATGCCGAATTCGGCGCAGGTGTCCCGATCAATCAACCCGTGGTTGCAGTACAGCCGGATGCGCGCGGCCAAGTCCGCCGAAGGGGTCAGAATCAGCCCGCCATCCCCCCAGACGTTCAGGTTCTTGAGCGGGTGCAAACTGAAGGCCGTCGCATCCCCCCAGGACCCCACGCTCCGGCCGTTGATCCCCCCAAGCGTGGCTTGGCAGGCATCCTCCACCAGCGCCAGCCCGCGGCGGTCCGCAATCGCCCGCAGACGCGGCATGTCCGCCACGTTGCCCGTGTAATGAACGGCGAGAATGGCCCGCGTGCGCGACGTGACCGCGGCTTCAACCTGATCCACATCAATGACGTACCCGTTTTCACTGTCGACCAGCACCGGCTTGCCACCCGCATGCACGATGGCCCCCACGGTGGCCACAAATGTGTTCGTGCAGGTGATCACCTCGTCGCCCGGTTGAAGGCCCAACGCATGCAGCGCCACCACCAGCGCGTCCGTCCCCGAGCCCACGCCAATCGCGTGCGGCACGCCATGTAGCGCGGCAAATCCCCGCTCGAATTCTGAGACGGCGTGGCCCAAGGTCAGCGAACCGCTGCTGACCAGCTCCCGCAAATCCGCCAGATACCCGTCAAGCTCCGAGAATTGGCGCTGAAGGTAGGAAAATGGCACGTTCATTTGCGTTAGCTCTTACCAGTTGCGGCCTGATCACGCGCTTTGGACGGTTTCCGGACCTGCAACGGGTCATTCACGCGACGTGCCCCGCGCCAAAAGCACGGCATGCTACCAAACACGCCCTGACAATCAATCCACAAGTACTTGATGCATGCAACCGCACGGAATACATTGCAGCCGCGCGCATTCCACGCCATAATAACTGCTAGTGGGAGCGGGCTAGGGTAATGCTACAGACCGTTTAAGGGGGCGGGAATTCATGGCAACTCTACAAGATTCATCGACATCATCGAGAAACACGAGAGGCGTCCCCATCCCCGTCGTATCCAATACGGCCCCCCTGAACCCCGCGGATTTTGCCCACGACCGCCTCCGCCCCAGAAATGCCATCACACCCGATCAAACCATCCCCACCACTCCGCGCGCCGCCGCCGACTACGTCATCCCCACCTTGGAGGTGCGACGCAAGAACGACAAGTTCCTCATGGATGGCAACAAGATGCTCTGGCATCTGCCCCGCGTCGCCGCCTGGCAGCGTGGCGAGCGTATCGCCCCCATTCACATCGACCAGGGCATCAGCAAGGGCTGCAACATCCAGTGCCACTACTGCTACGGCGTCACCCAGGGCAATTTCTACCGCAAGGGCTCCGAGCGCGTCTTCCCCCGCGAAGCCCTGCTCAACTACATGCGCAGCGCCGGCAAAATAGGCGTCGGGTCCATCGCCTTCATCGGCGAAGCGGAACCCACCCTCAACCCCGCCCTCTACGATGCCGTCGTGCTCGGCAAACAAAGCGGCGTCGATATCTCCATCGCCACCAATGGCGTCCTCTGGGACACCGGCCCCGCCGGCGAAGCCGCCCTCGAACACCTCAGCTGGATCCGCTTTAACATCAGCGCCGCGTCCGATGCCTCCTACCGCATCATTCACGCCAGCAAGGAATTCCCGCGCGTTATCGAAAAAATCAAGTTCTGCATCGCCACCAAGCGCCGCAAGAACCTGCCCGTGACCATCGGCCTCCAGATGGTCCTCACCCCCAAGGACATCAACGAGTGCGTCCCCCTCGCCATCCTCGGACGCGAACTCGGCGCCGACTACCTGCAAATCAAGCACTGCAGCGACACCGTCGAAAACGACCTGGGCTTCTACGAGCGGCTCGATGAATACGAGAAGTTCGTCCCCCAGCTGAAGGAAGCCGAAAGCCACTCCACCGCGGACTACCGCGTCATCGCGAAGTGGGACAAGATCACCAACAAGGGCGTCCGTCGCTACGATCAGTGCCTCGGCGCGCCCTTCCTGCTCTACGGCGAAGGCACCGGCAAAATGTACACCTGCGGCATGTTCTTCGATGGCAAGTACGAGAAGGATTACTTCCTCGGGGACTTGAACGAGATGAGCCTCGAAGACATGGTCGCCAGCGACCACTACTGGGACATCATCGAAAAGGTCCGCAGCCGTATCGACGTCCACAAGGAGTGCTACGCCAACTGCCGCACCCACTCCTGTAACAACTTCCTGTGGGACGTCAAGACGGCTGGCGGCATCACCGACTCCGTGCGCGAGGCGCATGCCGGCGGTTACAGCCCCGACGCGCCACCCCCGCCCCACGTGAACTTCATCTGAGCGCCCGACCGCTCACCGTGCGCGGTCGCCGCGCCGTGAGGGCGAGGGCCTGAGTCGCGGGCAAGGACGGACGTCGACTGATTCGTGGGCGCAAAGCAGTTCTGTGGGGATGATCGGAAGGGGCCAACCACGGAGACACGGTGGCACGGAGAAACGGATCGGAGTGAACCTGCACGTCTCCACAGGCGTGTTGCGCGAATTTTGTGCGGGGCCTACGATGCACCTGTGATCATGAGTCGCCTTGAAGCCCCGCGCAAAATTCGCGCAACGGTTTGGCCGAAAGAGTGCACAGAGCCGGACCTGCTGCTCCTTGCCACCGTGTCTCCGTGGTGAATCCCCCTCCTACGAATAGACCCCCGACGGAGCGGCCTTGCGCCCCTGAATCGTTCCGGATAAGGCGTGACCTTGACCAACCACTCCGAATATCTGACAATCTGAATGTGTGAAAGGCGGATTACCCGATGATTACAGAAATCAGCAGAGTCGGAAAGCGCGGCACCTTCGTCATCCCGGCTGACCTGCGTCGCCGCTTTAATGTGACGGAAGGCAGCTTCGTCAGCGCGGAGGAAACCGCAGAGGGCATCCTGCTTCGCCCCACCGCGATCATGCCCATGGAGACTTACAGCGTGGTGCGCAAAGCTGAGTTCCTGCTGTCCAACGCGGTCGATGCGGCGGACTACGCGGATGCCGTCAAGGTCGTCAAGGCCATGGGCGTGAGCCCCTCCACGATCAGGCATCACAAACCAGTGCGACGCCACGTTAAGCAGAAAGCCTGATCCATGGCGCGTGTCTTTCTTGACGCGAACGTTCTGTTCTCCGCGGCCTACCGCGGCGACACGGGGCTCCGCAAGCTTTGGGGCCTGCCTGCGGTGGAGTTGGCAACATCCGAATACGCCATTCAGGAAGCCACCGCGAATCTACCCCATGCGGATCAGTGCGCACGCCTGCGAGAGCTGCTCAAATCGGTGCAGGTTGTGCGACAACCGAATCCTCCACCGGACCTTCCACCCGGCACAACCCTGCCCCAAAAGGACGTGCCGATCCTGCAGGCGGCCATCGCGGCCCGTGCGGATATCCTCCTAACGGGCGACATCACCCACTTCGGACGGTACTACGGCAAGACCTTGGGCGGCGTCTGCGTGCTTCCCCCAGCAAGCTTTCTCCGAAGCGTACCCCCGTGAACGCGGACCGTCTCGCCCACGGACCACCCCCTGTGGCCCCCCCCACACATCACCTTCATCAGAGCGCCCGCTCCGCCTCCGCCAGCACCGCATGCACGCGCCCGGCCGCCTCCGCCCCCTGCCCGTTCTGCCGCTCGCCACGCACGCACCTGATGAAGTGCCGGCAGGAACCGACGAACGGATTCCGCAGCACCCGATGCGGACAGGTCATGGACTCGCGCACCAGGTGCAGCACCCGCATGGGCAGCGGCCACCGATCACGCGGCGGCGTCACCCGCACCCGGCCGGCCCTCACCGTCAACGTCCCCTCGGTGCCGACCACCAGCAGCGACGCCGCCATCCCCGGCGTCGCCGAACACGTCGTGATCTCCGCCAGCGCGCCGTCGGCATACACCAGCTGCGTCGTCACCGTGTCCGGACTCAGGGTCCACGGCAGCACGGTGGTGCCCGTCGCACGCACCCGCACGGGCTTCGGCAGCCCAAAGGCCTCGAGCAGATCGACAAAGTGACACTGGAATTCCTGCAGCACACCGGTGTGCTCGCGCCCCAGCATGTAGGAATCGGGCTCTTCGCGCGTGGCGCGGAAAAAGCGCACGTACCGTACCGCGCCAAGGCGCCCCCCGCGCAGCACCGCCGCCGTCTCTTCGAACTCCGGCATGAAGCGATAGTTGAACCCGTTGAACAGCACGCGCCCCGACGCACGCTCCGCGTCCGCCAGGGCCGCATACTCCGCCGGCGTCGTGGCCAGCGGCTTCTCGCAGTAGACATGCAGACCGCGCTGCAGGGCCGCCGCCACATGGGCAACGTGCTGCGCCGTCGGAATACAAATGTCCACGGCATCCACCGACGCCCGCTCGATCAACGCCTGCCCGCTGGCGTATCGCTCCGCAATCCGGAACCGCCGCTGCAAGGCGACACCACGCGGCGAGGACGGGTTGGCGATCGCCACCACCTTCACACCCGGCAGGCGGTGGTACGCCCGCAAGTGCCACAGTGCCATCTTGCCGGCGCCGATCATGCCCAGGCGAATGCTGTGATCACGTCCCATAAGTCAACGTCTCGTCGACGCAATCTAGCCGAATCCACCGCCCCATCAAACGTCTTTCACGCCTGGGAGCCTGTAGGGGCTCCGCTTGCGGAGACCTGTTGATCGGTTCCGAGGCCGGCTGGCTGACCACACGCCCGGCCCGCATGGAAGAGGAGCACACTCGGTTCGCGGCGGCCCACGGTGACTACCCGGCCACCGCCGCCTCGCGCGGCACCGGCACCACCAGGCGCTTGCGCATCATCACCGATCGCGCCAGGTAGCGCGCCTGCACCAGGAGCGTCTTCGCAATCCACCCCAGCATCCGCGGCTGCCGCACGCCTTGCCTCAGCACCCGCCCGATGAACCCCGGACTCAGGTAATACTCCAGATAGGCCCGCTTCACGACCTGCTGCAACTCGGCCGGCGTCATCGTGCCGAGCTGAAAGTCCGTATGAAGAATGTCGAAACTCTTCAGCCCGCTCGACAGGTCGATCTTGTCCTTGAACTCCTCAAACAACTGCGAGCCCGGCAGCGGCGTCAGCACATTGAACGACACAAACAGCGGCTTCACCGCCTTCACGAAATCCAGGGTGCGACGAATCGTCGCCGGCGTCTCCATCGGCGATCCGAAGATCACGTGCAGGGAGAAGTTCATCCCGGCCGCCCGCGTCACCTCCATGCCGTGGCGCAGCTTCTCCACCGTCGTGTCCTTCAGCAAGTACTCCAGGATCTCGTTATTGGCCGACTCCAACCCGAAGCGCATTTCCACGCACCCCGCGGCTTTCATCTTGCGCACCACGTCCGGCCGCACACAGTCCGCCCGCGCCGCACACCACCACGAGATCTTGAGGCCACGCCTCAAGATCTCGTCGCAGACGGCGTGGACATGCGATGGGGCGACATTGAAGATCTCATCAAAAAAGACGAAGTGATGAATGCCTTGCTCGCGCACAATCTGCTCGATCTCATCAACCAGGTTCTTGGGGCTGCGGCGACGGATCGAGCGCTGATTGACGCCCCACTGCGCACAGAACCGGCAGCGGGAGGGGCATCCGCGCGTCGGCAGAATCCACGCGGTGGGTTTGCCGAAATAGGAAATATCCCAGTAGCGGTCCGGGCTCGTGAAGTCGCGCACCGGAAAGGCCAGGCTGTCGAGGTCCTTCACCGGCGGCCGCGGCTTCGTGCGCGTGGCGCTGCCGTCCGGGTTGCGATACGCAATCCCGTCAACCCCCGCCAGGTCCGGAGCCAGCCGCGCAAGCTCGACGATCGTTTCCTCTGGCTCGCCCAGGATGACCACGTCGCCAACGCCCTGCCGGAACAGATGCTCAAACACATGCTCGGAAACACTCCCGCACAGGATGCGCAGGGCGTGCGAATGCTCGGCAAACAAGCGCCGCGTGTCGTCCTGATGCGCCGGCGAAAAGGGCGTCACGATCGCGTCCGCCCACGCCGCCGCGTCCCTAATCCGGCTCAACGGCACCGCCTCGGCCAGCGGATCGATGAGGCGGTACGCGACGCCCGCCCGCTTCAGCATGGCCGCCATGTAGGCCAGCCCGATCGGAAACGTCACCCCCGTCTTGATCTGCTGCCCCGCATGGCGCAGCACCACCGGATCGATGCCCACGTTGTCCGTGCGCCCGTCGTAGTGAAAGGGATTGATCAGCAGGACGCGATGGATGCCGCCCACACGGCGCACATCCGGCACGGCCACGACTGGCGAGCCAACCCCCAACGTCATCACCCAACCCCCTTACCCCGGGATTGTAGGCCGCTCCGTCCGGCGGATCAAGCATTAGCCTGGCGCAGCCGCAACGCGGGGCGCGCATGTCCGGGCCCTCATCGCCCCTGCTCGACGGCCTGCAAGGCCTGCCGTAAGTTCGCCTGTGCCTCCTGGTACCCGGGATCAAGCCGCACCGCTTCCCGCAGCTCCGGCACCGCTTCCGCCGCCCGGCCCGCCAGCATGAGCATCCGCCCCAGGTTGTTGTGAGCCACCGCATTCATCGCGTCCAACCCTACGGCCGCGCGCATCTCCTGCAGCGCCTCATCCTTCCTCCCCATCCGATAAAGTAGGACGGCCCGGTTGGAATGCGCGTCCGTGTCGTCTGGACGCAACCGCACCGCGGCGTCCAGATGCTCCATGGCCTGCGTCGCCTCTCCCTGCAGGCTCAACGTAATGCCGAGATTCATATGGGCTTCACCCATGTCGGGGCGGAGGCGCAGTGCCTGCTCATAGGCGGTCACCGCCTCCGCCTGCCGGCCCATGCGCGCCAACGCCTGCCCCACTTGCACGTGGTTGTCCGCCAACCCAGGCTGAAGGCGCGCCGCCTCTTCAAAATGGCCAAGAGCCTCCTCCAGCCGTCCCGCCTCCATGGCCTCAAGGCCCAGCCCGTTATGCCCCACCATGTCCCCGCCGGTGACCCGCAACTGGTGAGTGAACAGCGTATGATCGCTGGCCCAGTATCCCAACTGCCGACGCGTCAGCACGGCCAGCACCAGCAAAACGCACAACCCAACCGAAATCCGAAACCCGCCGCCGGACGTTCGCCCCCCCCCACCCCTGTCCGGCAAACACCGACCACCGAAGGCCGCCCACGCCACCATCACGAAAATCCCGATCAGCGACAGATACGTATACCGATCGGCCCTGGCGAAGCTGCCAATCTGTACAAGGCCAATGACGGGCACCAGCGTTCCCAGGTACCAGAACCAACCCACGAGCAGGTGGGGACGCGCCCGACGCTGACCGAGAACCAGCGCCGTGATTGCCGCCAGCACCACCCCCGCACACGCTGGTTTCCACAACGGCAAGCTCTCCATGGGATGCGGGTAGTACACCGTCAACCCCGCCGGCCACAGTGCCTGCACCAGGTACCCCGCGTAGGCCGTCGCGGCGTTCGCCACCCGCCACCCCAGGGCGAGCGTGTCCAGCGATGTCAGCATGTCCCCCTCGCCCTGACTGCGAAAGGCCGACACGCTGGCAACCACCGTCAGCGCCAGAAACGGTACCTTCTCGATCACACAGCGCCAGAGCGCCGCAACCTCCACCCTCCCGCGCAAGGTGTCGTCCCCGCGTGTGAGGCGCCCCAGCGGCCAGTAATCCAACAGGAGCAGCACGAACGGAAGCGTCACCATCATCGGCTTGGCCATCAGGCCAAGGAGAAAGCAAAGGAACGTCAGCACATACCACCGAAGCCGGTGGGCCGCGGCTAATGGTCGGGGACCCGCCCCAGCCTGCTCCGCCACCCGATCATCGCCCCCCGAACTCCGGACGCCCCCCCCTCCCGCTCCCGCATACCGTCCATAGCACCCGAACGCCAGGATCCAGAACGTTGTGCATAACAGCTCCTTGCGCTCCGATATCCAAGCCACCGCTTCCACGTGCAGCGGATGCAAGGCAAACAAACCGGCCGCGAGAAAGGCGGGAAACATCGCCGCCAGGCTTCCAGGTCCCCGTTTCGCGAGGCCCGTCATCGCGCACCAGGCGCACAGCACCCAGAACAGTGCCACCGCGTTCACCACGTGCAGGAACAGACTCGTGACGTGGTGCCCCGCCGGGTTGAGCCCATACAGCTCAACATCCAGCATGTGCGAGAGCCACGTGAGCGGATGCCAGTAGTTTGCCTCTTCAAGCGATCCAAAGGCCCACCGCGCACCCGCCGCCGTCAACCCCGCCTTGACGTGCGCGTTCTCGGTCACGTAGATCCGGTCATCGATGCTGAGGAACTGGTGGGTATGAACCGGCCAGTACGTGATGGTGGTGGCAAGCGCCAGCAGCGCGGCGAGACCGAGCGTCCACGCCCCCCTACGCGCCATCAACATGCCGGTGCGCCACATGAGGTGGAGTATAGACGCGCTCCGCAAGCGCACACAACACATTGCGAATCAGGCCACGCTTACACCCTTGACCCCCGCGCGCCGACTCGTGACACTGATCCCCATGCCTGCTGACTCCACCACATGGCGCCGACAAGCCGTTCACCGCCTGGCACTGGCTCTCGGCGTCGCCGCCACCTGTTGCCTGTCAGCCGGCTGCGCAAAGCAGAAGCCCGAGACCGCAGCGCCCATTCGCCATGTGCTGCTCATCACCCTCGACACCTGCCGCGCCGACCACCTCGGCTGCTATGGATACGCGGGTCCCGTCAGCCCCAACCTGGACGCCCTCGCCCGCGACGGCACCCGGTTCGATCAGGCTCAGTCTCCCTGCCCGCTGACACTCCCCGCCCACTGCTCCCTGCTCACCGGTACGCTCCCCACCACGCACGGCATCCATGACAACCTGGGCGGGCGCCTCGGGGATCAGAACGACTCGCTCGCCGAACTTCTGCAGCAGGCTGGTTTTCAAACCGCGGCCATCGTGAGCTCCTTCGTGCTCGACTACCGCTTCGGATTGCACCAGGGCTTTGCCCTCTACGACGACCGCTTCGATCGCCCCGCCCAGGCCGCCAGCATCGCCGAACGCAGCGGCGCAGAAGCCACCCGGCACGCCATCGACTGGCTGCAGCAGAACGCCACCAACCGCTGCTTCCTCTTCCTGCACTACTATGACGCGCACTACCCCTACACTCCGCCCGAACCCTTCGCGACGCAGTTCGCCGCGTCCCCCTACGCCGGCGAAGTCGCCTATGTCGACCACAATGTCGGCGACGTCGTGCGCGAACTCAAACGGCTCGGGCTCTATGACTCGACGCTCATCGTCGTCGCCGGCGACCACGGCGAAAGCCTCGGCGAACATGGCGAAACCAAGCACGGCTACTTCATCTACCAGAGCACGCTGCGGGTGCCACTCATCATGCGCATTCCCGGCCGCAAGCAGGTGGCCACCATCGCGGAACGCGTGGGATTGATCGACATCGTGCCCACCATCCTCGGCGCCCTCGGCCTCCCGGTCCCCACCGCCGTCCAAGGCCGCGATCTCGGCCCACTCCTCGCCGGCCAGCCCACCCTCGCCTCATACAACGCCGACTACCTCGCCGAATCCCTCACCCCCACGAAGTACGGCGCCAATCCGCTCTTCGGCCTCGTGCGCGAAAACCGGAAGTTCATTCTCACCACACGGCCGGAACTCTACGACCTGGGCACTGATCCCCTCGAGACCTTCAGCCTCGCCGCAACCCAGGCCGATGCCGTCGCGCCCTTGCAGGAAGCCCTCTCGCGCTTCCTGGCCTCCGCGGCGCAGCAGACCGCCGCCGGGCCCGCCCCCGCCGATGCCGAAGCCCTCGCCAAACTGCGCTCGCTCGGGTATGCCGGCGGCGCCGTCGTCACCGACTTCACGCTCGATCCCGCCAAGGCCGACCCCAAGGACGTCGCCGCCCTCGCCGAACAGGTCAGCATCGCCATCGGCCTCATCGAGCAGCAGGACTTCGCCGGTGCGTCCCAACTCTGCGCCCGCATCCTCAGCCAGCGTGAAGACCTCGCCGAAGTTCATACCCTGATGGGGCAGGCCGCCAGCGGGATCGGCGACCTCGACACCGCCCGCGCCCATTTCACCCGCGCGCTCGCCTTGGCCCCCGGCGATGCCCAGACCCGCGACCTCCTCGCCGGCGTGCTGGCCGACATGGGCCGGGACGACGAGGCCGTCGCGGAATATCGCCATGCCCTCGAACGCTTCCCCGACTCCGTTGATATCCGCAACAACCTCGTGGGCGTCTTGACCCGCACGGGGAAACTCGACGAGGCCATCGCGTTGTGCGAAGAGGCCCTCCGCCTCGACCCCCGCCTGACGGACGTGCACGCCAATCTGGCATATGCCTTGGAACTGCAGGGCCGCTCGGCCGACGCGGATCGCCACTATGCCATCGCGCTGCAGGGCGAATCCACGCACGCGGAAGTCTATAACAACCTTGCCAATTACCTCTTCACCCGCCAGCGCCTCGATGAGGCCATCGTCGCCTACGAAAAAGCCTTGCAGCTCAACCCGCGCCTCGCCGACGCTCACTACAACCTGGGCGGCGCGTTGCTGAAGAAAGGCAATCCGGGTAACGCGCTGACGCATTTCGCAACCGCCGCCCAACTGGCGCCGGAAGATCCGGACATCCAGGTCCAGCTTGCCGCCACCCTCGCCGACCAGGGACGAACCGCAGATGCACTGGCCGCCTGTGAAACCGCCCTGAAACTCAACCCCGGCCACGCCGAAGCCCGCGCCCTTCACGCAAAGCTCACCGCCCGCACATCCTCGCCCCCATGACCTGCCTCGCGTAAGGGGCGAGTTACGGGAGGGTGTTAACGGCGGAGACCGCCCTCCAAGCTCTGGAGCCGGCCGTCCCGGCCGGTTTCCGTCAGCGCACCCTCCCGTAACGGGTCCACTGCCGCCTCGCGCAGTTTCAAGTGTCATCGTCCGCCACGGGCCGCTAGACTCACCGCATGTCCACCCGAGCCGCTCGCCGCCAAGCACAGAAGCCGGTTGCCGTGGCGCCTGCATCAACAGTCCCTTCCCCCCCTCGATGGACCATCTGGCTGCCGGCAATGCTTCTCGTCGCCGCCGGCTGCCTCGCCTATGCCAACAGCTTCCGCGTCCCGTTCATGCGTGACGACATTGCAGCCATTGAGCAGAACCCGTCGATCGTCCGCCTCTGGCCACTCACCGCCGTACTCAATGCCCCCGGCCAGGGCAATACCACCTATGCCCGCCCCATCCTGAATCTGTCTTTTGCCCTGAATCGCGCCGCCTTCGGGCATTCGCCGGCCAGCTATCACGCCGTCAACCTCGCCATTCACATTCTGAACGCCCTGCTTCTCTTTGGCCTTGCTGGCCGCCTCTTGCGCCGTCTGTCCGTCGACACCGCGATCGCCCCATTCGCCATCGCGCTGCTCTGGATGCTGCATCCCCTGCAAACCGAGTCCATCACCTACATGGTCCAGCGTGCCGAAGCTCTGGCCACCTTGTTTTACCTGCTGACGCTCTATGCCCTCGGGCGCGCCAGCGAACCGGTGCTTCCGTCCACCGCGCCGTGGCGCCGCCCACGCCGACTGTGGTCCTGCCTGGCCGTCTGCTCCTGCGCCCTGGGCATGGCCACCAAGGAAATCCTCGTCACCGCCCCCTTCGTCGCCCTTGCTTTCGACCGCATCTTCTGGAGTCATTCCTGGCGTGACCTCTGGCGCCAACGCGGCCCGTTGCACCTTGCCCTCTTCGCCACGCTCGGCATCCAGGGCGCCCTGCTCGCCACCTACGGCCGCATCGGCCACGACGCCGCGCTGACCGCCGGGCGCGCGACGCCCTGGCAGTACCTCCTGACACAGACCGGCGTCATCGCGCACTACCTCCGGCTGGCCTTCTGGCCGCGCGCACTCGTCTTCGACTACTTCGACTGGCCCATCGCCCACCGCGTCGGCGATGTCTGGCCCACGCTGCTCTTCATCCTTGGCCTGGCACTCGCCACGCTCTATGCGCTCGCACGCCACCCCCGCCTCGGCTTCCTCGGCCTCTGCTTCTTCGCCCTGCTCGCCCCCACCTCCAGCATCCTGCCCATCCCGGACATCGCCGTTGAACACCGCATGTATCTGCCCCTGGCCGCACTGACGGCACTGGCCGTCATGAGTATTCGGAATTTGGTTATCCGTATTCAGAAGCGGTATCCGGCTAACCCACGCCTCAAGCTGATCACCGGTCACGGATCACGGATCACCGTCCTCTGCCTCGCCGTCGCCCTCGGCACGCTCACGCACCTTCGCAATCGCGACTACGCCGACGACCTCACCATCGCCACGGATACCCTGCGCAAACGCCCCGCCAGCGCCCGCGCCCACTACGACATGGGCATTGCCCTGCTCAGCCTTGGCGATGCGTCCCGCGCACTCCCCTTCTTCGACCGGGCGGCCGAACTGAAACCGGACTACGGCATGGCCTACTTCGGCCGCGCCGAATCCCTGACGCGCCTCGGCCGGCATGCCGACGCCCTCCCCGCCTACACCCGTGCCTACGAACTCGCGCCGCAATACTTCTTCATCCTCAACAACCGCGGGGCGGCCCTGCTCGCCCTCGGGCGCGCGCGCGACGCCCTGCCCGATTTCGACGCCACCCTCGCCCGCGCCGCATCCTACGGCCCCGCCTACCTGAACCGCGGACGGGCCTTCGCCGTCCTTGGCCAATCCCAGGCCGCCCTGCGCGACCTCGAGCGCGCCGCACACCTGCTTCCCGCGAATGCCGCGCCTTGGGTGGAATACGGCAATGTGCTCGCCGCCCTCGGCAATTTCCGGCAGGCCGCAGACGCCTTTACGCGCGCCCTCCAACGCGCCCCGTCCGATCCCGACATCTACTACAACCGCGCCAATGCCCGCGCCCAGGACCAGGACCCCTTCGGCGCCATGCAGGATTTCCATGCCGCCCTCCAACTCGCCCCGGGCATGGCCAAGGCCTATAACAACCGCGCCGCCCTGCATTACACACTCGGCCAATGGGAACAGGCCCGGACCGACATCGAGTCCTGCCGCCGCCTGGGCGTTGAACCCAGTTCAAACCTGGTCGCGCTCGTCGACAGCGCGCGCACCAACCGTCCCGCCGAATCCCACTGATGACTCGTCAACGGCCGGTGCCTTGCCCTATCCTCCGCCTATGTCTGCTGGCAAGCGTGTCCGCCAATCTGCCGTGCCCGCCTCGCCCCCACGCCCCGCCACCGTGCCTTCACGGGCAACCACCTGGATCCCGGCCGCCCTGATCGCCGTCGCCTGCGCGCTCGCCTACGCCAATTCGTTCCACGTCCCATTCATTTGCGACGATGCCGGCGGGATTGTCGAGAACCCCACCATCCGCAAGCTGTGGCCCCCCATGAGCCTCCTTCACACGCCGCGCTGGGGAAACACGCTGGAAGCCCGCCCCATCGCGAACTTCACCCTCGCCCTGAACTATGCCGCAAATGGCCTGAACGTCACCGGCTACCATGTGGTCAATCTCATCATCCACGTGCTCGTCACCCTCGCCCTGTTCGGCTTCGCCCGCCGCACCCTGCGCCGCCCCTGCCTGCCCCCCGGTCTCAAGGCTGATGCCGCCCCGCTCGCCTTCGTGATCGCCCTCGTCTGGGCGCTGCACCCCCTCCACACCCAGGTCGTCACCTACATCGTGCAGCGCGTCGAATCCCTCATGGCCCTCTTCTACCTCCTGACGCTGTATGGCGTCGCCCGGGCAGGCGAAGCGGACGCCCTGCCCTCACCCGGTTCACCTCCCCGCATGCCCCGTCGAGCCCTGGTGCCTTCGTGGGTGACGCCCAGCGTGCTGTGGTCCACCATCGCTTGCTGCGCCTGCACGCTCGGCATGGCCACCAAGGAAGTCATGCTCTCGGCACCCGTCGTCGCGCTGGCCTATGATCGTATCTTCCTCGCCGGCTCCTGGCGCGAACTCCTCCGTCGCCGCTGGGGACTGCATCTCGGCCTCGTCGCCACGTGGGGCATCTTGGCCGCGGTCCAACTGACTCAAGGAGGCATGCGCAATCCCAATACCGGATTCGGCAGCGCCACTTCTCCCTGGCAATATCTGCTCACGCAATCCGGCGTCATCCTCCACTACCTCAAGCAAGCCTTCTGGCCCCTGGCGCTCTCCTTCGATTACCGCGACTGGCCGCTTGCCCAGCGCCTTGCCGATGTCTGGCCCAGCATGCTGGCGGTGACCGCGCTCTTGACCGTCTCCCTTATCGGGCTGCGACGCGCGCCTGCCATGGGCTTTCTCGGCCTCTGCTTCTTCGCCATCCTCGCCCCCACCTCCAGCCTCATGCCCATCGATGACCTGGCGCAGGAACGCCGCATGTACCTGCCCATGGCCGCCCTGGTCGCCGCCCTCGTGGTGGCCCTCCACCAACTCCTCGCCGCGCGCGTCCGCCATGCCGCCACCACGCGCTATCGCCTTCTCGCCATCGCCCTCCCGCTCGCCCTGGCGCTCGGCGTGGCCACATTTCAGCGCAATCGCGACTACCGCACGGAATTGAGTCTGTGGATGGATACGCTCCAGAAGCGGCCGAATAACGCCCAGGCCGCCGTCACCGCCGGCGCCGCCCTGCTCGACCTCGGCCGCATCGACGAGGCCCTCGCCCTTTGCCAGCGCGCCATCCGGATTAAGCCCGACTACGCCATGGCCTACAACAACCTCGGGCTCGTGCGCTACCGGCAGACCAACTACGAGGCGGCCGTGGCGGCCTACGATCAGGGCTTGGCCATCCCGGACCTCGGCCGCCATACCCTGCTGGGAAACCGTGCCAATGCCCGGGCCGCACTCGGACAGGTGGATCTCGCCCTCGAGGACTACGCGGCCGCCATTGCCGCCATGCCCATGTACGCCGGCGCCTACCGCAACCGTGCCCGCCTGCTCGCACACCTCGGCCGACACGACGACGCCATGCGGGATTTCGCCAATGCCATCCGCTACGCGCCCGAACGGCCGGACGCCTACGTCGACCGTGGCAACCTGCTGGCCTCCCTCGACCGTCCGGCGGAAGCCGTCGAGGATTTCTCACGCGCGCTGCGCCTCGCGCCTGCCTACGCGGACGCCTACTACAACCGGGCCAACTGCTTCGCCCAGCTCCAGGACTATGATCAGGCCCTGCAGGACTACAGCCAGGCCATTCGGCATCAACCCGGCAAAGCCGAGGCCTTTAACAACCGCGCCTCCGTGTACCTCATCCTCGGCGACGCCCCGCGCGCCCGCCAGGATATCGACGCCTGCCGACAGCTTGGCCTTGAGCCAAACTCCAACCTCGTCAGCATGGTCAACCAAGCCCTCGCCTCGCCCCCGTCACGCGCCCCGCTCCTCCCTGATCCGCACTGACCGCCGCGCCCTCCCATCCTCACCGCCGCCCGCACTGCTCGACGAGCGGCGCAAACCAGGCGCTTCCCTCGATTCGCGCGGCCAGCTCCCCCGCCTCCAGCACATTCGCCATCTCATTGGGGTGCGAGTCCGTGGGATGCACCCACAACGTCGCCCCAGCACGCCCTTGAAAGACGGGCAGCAGATCCAGCAACATCCCGTTCGTGCCCAGCCTCCCTTCAATCGCCTCACGCCAGGACGCATGAAGAGACCCGTACGGATAATCCCCGTCCAAATGCTCAAGCACCGGAAACAGCACGACAACCAGCGGCACCCCGTTGGACGCACAGGCACTCACCAGCCGCTGTGCGCGCGAACGATTCGGCGCCCAGTGCGGATTCCCCGGCCCGTATAGCTCCCGGTAATGCGCAACCAAGGCCGACGCCAGTCGCGACCGGTTCACGCACTGCCACACCAGCGTCGCCAACCGGCTCGCGCGCACAAACCGCCAGCGCGGCAGCGCCTCGAACTGGTCGCAGAACAGCTGCCACGCTTGATCATGCCGCCGGATCGCGCCCGTCGCGGAATCAAAGAGAAATTGCGGACCCTCCGCATCATTCAGGCTGCATCCCAGAACCACCACATCGGGCCGCGTGGGCCACACCACCTGGTCAAACGTGACCCAGTTCTGCACGGCATTGTAGCCGGGCACGGCATAGTTCTCGCCCACGCAGCGCACCCCCGCGCCTGCCGTCTGCCGGTTGAGTATCGACGCCAGGCGCTCGCTGACCGTGTCCTGGAACTTTACGCCTTCCCCAAAGACGTTGCTGTCCCCGATGAACGCGATGCGCAGCACCCCGCCGGTGGGCCCATCCGCAAATTCCGGTCCGCGATACCCCAGCGAATTGCATGCGTAGGTGACGGCGTTGCCGGCCTCAAAGTACCGTCGCGGATTTGACGCGTAGTGCTCACGATACTGGCTGCCGGGCGCCAGCATGTGGATCGGATACGAGTCCTCAGCACTATCCCCCACCAACCACCGTCCCTGCAGGCTCTCCGTCGACTTCAATGCCATGCAACGCGGCAAGCCCAACTGCCCGAGGATGGCCTCCGCCAATCCCCACGCCGCAACCAGACTCAGAAGAGTCACACTAAGTTGTTTGGGCCACTTCATCCGCGCAACGGCGGCGCCGCAGGGCATCCGCTGTTGCGGTTATGTTACGCTCCTGTCCACATCCCACAAGTTGAATTCCATTCCCTTTTTTGCCTGTAGGGGCTCCGCTTGCGGAGACCTCTTGCCAGGAAGAGGTCCGCGCAAGCGCGGCCCCTACAAGACTGAGGCTGTTTGTGCCTTTTCAATTTCCCGTTTCCCGCTCGCCCCCGTTCCCCTACACTGCCGTTGCATGTCGCATCGCCGATCAAAACATCCGGCTCAAACAGCCCCCCAAAACCCGCTCGCCCCCGCCGCCGCCTCCAGGTTCAACCTTCACCTGCCCGGCTTGCTCTTCCTCGTGCTCGCCACCGGCTTCGCCTACGCCAGCAGCGTCCACGTGCCCTTTATCTTTGATGACGATCTCGCGATTGTGCAGAACATGACCATCCGCCATCTCGCAGATTGGCGTGAGGTCCTCCATCCGCCTTCAGGCGGTGCGACCACCCATGGCCGCCCGATCGTCAACCTCTCCCTCGCCGTCAACTACGCCCTCGGCGCCCTCAACCCCGTCGGCTACCACCTCTTTAACCTGATGATTCACCTGCTCAACGGCTTGCTCGTGTGGGGACTCGGGAGGAGGATACTCGCAACTGGAAACTCGAAACTGGAAACCCGGCCGCAGGAGACGGCGGGTTCAGGGCTTCCGCCTCGGGCGCACCAGCCTGTGGCTGGCAAGTTACCAGTTACCAGTTTCACCCCCTTCGCCATTGCCCTCCTCTGGCTCCTCCATCCGCTTTGCACCCAGGCCGTCACGTACATCGTCCAGCGCGCCGAATCCATGGCGGCCTGCTTCTACCTGCTCACGCTGTACGGCGTGGCGCGGGCGGCGGTAAATGGAGACTCGAAACTGGAAACTGGGAGCACCCGCGCCATCCGTCCTGTAGGGGCTTCGCTTGCGAAGACCTCTTCCAACAACAGGTCCGCGCAAGCGCGGCCCCTACAACCAGACCCGTCGCCCTCCCTCGGCCGCCGCGCCTGGTCCTGCGCGGCGGTCGTCGCCTGCGCCCTTGGCATGGCCACCAAGGAAACCATGGTCAGCGCCCCCCTCGTCGCCCTTCTCCTCGATCACGCGTTCCTGGCCGGGCGGGAGGCATCACCGCGTGGCGCTTCAGCCCCCCTGCCTCCCGGTCACCCGTCGCCCTTCCGCCTCCTCTGGCGCGAACGAGGCCGCCTGCACCTCGCCCTCTGCGCCACCTGGCTCATCCAGCTCGTCATCCAGATGCAACCCGCCGTCAGCCGCGGGACCAACACCGGCTTCGGCGCAGGCGTCAGCGCCTTCGACTACCTCATCACCGAATCCGCCGTCATCGCCCACTATCTCCGCCTCGCGATCTGGCCCGACACCCTGTGCTTCGACTATCGCTGGCCCATCGCCACGTCTATCACCGCCGTCTGGCCGCAACTGCTCCTGGTCGCCTCCCTGCTCCTCGGCTCCATCTGGCTCTGGTTCCGCCGCCCCCGTCTCGCGTTCCCCCTCCTGGCCTTCTTCCTGATCCTCGCCCCCACCTCCAGCATCCTCCCCATTGCCGACGTCGCCGCCGAACACCGCATGTATCTGCCCATGGTGCCCCTCCTCGCGCTCACCCTCTGCGGTGCGGTCACGCTCACCCGCAACATCCGGAAACGCCTCTGCCGCCGTCGCGGCCAGCTCCCGCCGTCTGGTGACGGTGCGACCTACCCTCTTGCCGCGACCGCCGCGCTGCTGGCTGTCGCCCTCCTCCTCGGCGCGCGCACCTATCTGCGCAACCTCGATTACCAGTCCGATGTCGGTCTCTGGCAGGACACCATCGACAAGCGTCCGGCAAATGGGCGCGCTTGGTACAATCGGGGCTATCTCCATCAGCAAGCCGGCCGGTCCGTCGCCGCCATCCGGGACTACGAGTACAGCATGGCGATCGCGCCCGAGATGCCGGGCCCCTATTACAACCGTGGCAACCTGCGAATGGAGGCCGGACGCGTGGAGGACGCCATTGCGGACTACACCGCGGGCATTGCACGCGAAGAGGGAAATGCGATGCTCTACTACAATCGCGGCATTGCGTACGTGCAAACCGGTCGAATGGCGGAAGCCATCACCGATTTCACAGCCTGCACCCGGCTATCGCCCCGCATGGCTGCCGCCTACTATCAGCGCGCGGACACCCTCGCCCGACTTGACCGCTACACCGACGCCGTCGCCGACTACTCGCGCGCCATTCAGTACAATCCGTCGCTGGTCGACGCCTACCACAACCGCGCCGCGGCCTATGCCATGCTGGGGCAGCTCGATGCCGCCCGCCTCGACATCATCCAGTGCCGACGCCTCGGCTCCGAACCCAGCCCCGACCTGCTCCAGATGATCGAGTCCCCCACCCGCTAGCCCACATCGCCTCCTGTAGGGGCTCCGCTCGCGGAGACCTACGCCGTTCAACAGGTCCGCGCAAGCGCGGCCCCTACAAGCCTCGCCCTGTAGGGGCTCCGCTTGCGGAGACCTATTCCCTCCACACGCCCCATCCATCGCCTCCTGTAGGGGCTCCGCTCGCGGAGACCTATTCCCTCATCCCGGACCCCGTGTCATCAACGCATTCCCCTTCCCCAACATCCTCAGCCCGAATCCCCAGTTCCTCAAATCCCGCCGCAATCCATTCCACCGGCGGCAGACCACCCGCATCGAGAAGGTGCACAAAATCAAAATCCACGCCTGTCCCCATCATCCATGCCGCCCAAGTCGTATCCCGCTTGATCAGGTCCTGTCGATATGGATTCAAAAACACATAACGGGCATAGGCGTCCGACCGTTCATCCGGCCGCAGCCGATGGTCAAAGAATCCACGCTGCCAGCTCGCGCCCACGTCAGCCAATGCGGGCTTCGTGATCGCCTTGAGCTTGCCGATGACTGGGCCGACCGCCAGACGTTCCGTCAGCTCAAAAACGATATGCAGGTGGTCAGGCATGGTCGTCGCGCAGAGCAGACGCATATCGCCATCGGCATGTAAGCGCTCCAACACGCTGCGGATCCCGCTCACGCACCCTGGTCTCACAAGCGCCGTGCATGGCCGAATGGCCGCACAGGTCACAAAGTAGCGTGCACCCGCCAGCGACACGCGCCCCTTGCGAAGGTCCGCCGTGCGACGTGGTTCATGCCAGGCCATGCGAAAACTCATTTCCCTTCAACGGCACCATGCGGGCCCGCACCCATCACCTTCTGTAGGGTCTCCGCTCGCGGAGACCTGTTCCGTTCATCAGGTCCGCGCAAGCGCGGCCCCTACAAGCCTCGCCCTGTAGGGGCTCCGCTCGCGGAGACCTATTCCGTTCAACAAGTCCGCGCAAGCGCGGCCCCTACACCCGACCTCGCCAACGCGCCTCACGGCCCCGCTCCCATCCCCCCCACCAGAACCGCGCCCAATTCTTCATACCCGTGGCGGTTCAGGTGAAACCAATCCCCCGGCCCATGAATCAACTCCCGCGCCGCCACCGCCTGCAACCTCGCCCGGCTGTCGATCAGCGGCACGCCCTGCGCCGCGCACGCACGCGCCACCTCCGCATAGATCGCACCGCTCCGGCTCGCCACCCGCGCCGCCGGATAGATCGCACCCCGAAAATGGTAACTCTCCGTGCTCACGGTCGCCGCCGCCGGCTGGTAACACGTCAGCACCGACGGCACGTACAGCACCACGAACCGCGCCTCCGGCCACGCCGCCCGCAAATACGCCAGCGCCCGCTCGAACACGTAACCGCCCAGCGCCATTTCCCCGTCGCTCAACTCCAGCGCCGGCCCCTGCAGGTGACCCGGAATCGACACCTCCCGCCCGCCGACCACCACATGATTCGAGTCCTGCTGCCAGAACGCCGGTGCGCGCGGCGGCAGCACCGACTCCTCCGGCTCGCCAAACTGCGCGACCAGAAACGACAGCAGCAGCGAGTGCCGCCACCACGCCCGCGGATGCGTCCGCGGGTTCAGCGGATCCTTCGCCACCACCTCCTCATCAATGAACGCCCGGAAATAGTCGGGATCCTGAAGCCGATCCAGGTCGTAAGAGGGCTTGTAGCGCTGCATGACGTCGACCAGGTTGTCGTTCAGGTCGTTGCCCTCGTAGAACATCACCACGACCGTCGCGGGCGGCGCCATGCGCAGGCCGGCCGTGGCGTTGATCACGGCCAGCCCCACGAGCGGTTCTCCCGCCATGCCGCGCAGGCTGCCCGCCCCGCTCGCACCAAACGTGACAACATCCCGCCCAAGCCGCGCGTGCAGCAGCGACGCCAGCCCGAACCACGTTTCACCCCTAGCAGCCTGTCGGACTTGCGACAGTCGTTTTCATCAGTTTCGATAGCGTGGGTAAGCGCGGATGGTAAACTACGCGTCCATGAGCACACGCTTTGTGACGGTGGATCGGGAGACGCCGATGCTGTTGCCGGTGGAC
>JAIOPI010000010.1 GCA_021413965.1 Lentisphaerota bacterium
CAGATCGCATCCAGGTACTCCCTCGCCGACTTACCCCCCATAATCGATGCCTCCTTTCGGTAACATCAATTATGGGGCAACGAATGCTCGGGCCCCTTGCCGGGCCAAAAGCTTCGGTAACATTATTTATGGGGCAACTCGGGCCCGCGTTGCCCGGGAACACGCGCTGGACTTGCCTTCGGGGATGGACTAAGATCTTTTGCTTTACCGCCGACCGCTTGACCCGACGCGACGGGTGCGTCGGATGACTTCAAGCAAGCCCAGCAGCTGGCGATGAAATTGATCCACGACATCTGGGAACGCCGGGACGCGATCAAGCAACTGGTGCTGAAGAATTATCGCGTGCGCTACCGCAACATGGCCCTTGGCGTGTTGTGGTCCGTGCTCAACCCGTTGATCATGCTGGGCGTGCTGGCCTTCGTCTTCACGCATGTCTATCCCCAGGCCGGCAACATCCCCTACTTCCCGCTCTTCCTGCTGATCGGCCTGGTCCATTTCAACAGCTTCACCCGCAACATGCCGGGCGTCTCCCTCTCCGTCCTCGAACACGCCTCGCTGCTCAAGAAAGTCGCCTTTCCGCGCCTGATCATCCCGCTGGCCATGGTGCTCGCCCAACTGACGGATTTTGCGGTCCTGCTCGGACTCCTGATGGTCTTCACCCTCGGGTTCGGCCTGCCCATCACCCTGCATATCTTCTGGCTGCTGGCGGCCGTCCTCGTCCAGACCATCTTCACGGCCGGGCTCGGCTTCCTGTGCTCCGCGCTCAACGTCTACTACCGGGACACCCTCTATATCATCGAATCCGGACTCACGATTCTCTTCTGGCTGACGCCCGTCTTCTACCCGCTCGAATTCATCCGCACCCGCCTGCCGCCCGTCGTCTACGACCTCTACCTGCTCAACCCCATGGCGGGCTGCATCGAAACCTCGCGCCGCGCCATCCTCTTGCAGTCCAACCCCGACTGGCGCCCCGCCCTCACGGCCCTCGCCGTCTCCATCGCCACCCTTTGCTTTGGCGTCTTCACCTTCCAGCG
This sequence comes from Lentisphaerota bacterium, assembly GCA_021413965.1. Classification (GTDB taxonomy): domain Bacteria; phylum Verrucomicrobiota; class Kiritimatiellia; order UBA8416; family JAIOPI01; genus JAIOPI01. Next base: position 1,035 of record JAIOPI010000010.1, read on the forward strand.
ACTGCAGCGCCGCTTCGCCGATTTCACCTGACAAGGAGCCGCGTGATCCGACTCGACAACGTCAGCAAGCTCTACAGCCTGAGGGTGAACAAGCCCTTCCTGCTGCGCGACCTCGCCGGCCGACTGGTCGGACGCAAGCCGAGCACCACCGACTTCTGGGCCTTGCGTAACGTCTCGCTCGAAGTCCCGCGCGGCGACGCGGTCGGCGTCATTGGCCGCAATGGCGCCGGCAAGTCGACCCTGCTCAGCATCATCGCCGGCACGGTCTATCCCACCGAAGGCGCCGTCGTCACCGAGGGGCGGGTCTGCGCGCTGCTCGAACTCGGCGTCGGCTTCCACCCCGACCTCACCGGCCGCGAGAACATCTTCCTCAACGCCACCCTCCTCGGCCTGACCGAGGCGGAAGTGCGCGACCGCTTCGACGCCATCGTGGCCTTCTCCGAAATCGAACAGTTCATCGACATGCCCGTCGGCAAGTACTCCTCCGGCATGGTCATGCGCCTGGGCTTCTCCGTCGCCATCCACATCGACCCCGAGGTGCTGATCATCGACGAGTTGCTCAGCGTCGGTGACGCCAACTTCCGCAAGAAGTGCCTGGAGCGCATCAGCGCCCTCAAGGCACGCGGCTGCACCTTCCTGCTCGTCTCGCACAGCGTCGATGACATCCGCTTCCTCTGCCAGCGCGCCGTCTGGATTCACCAGGGCGAAGTGCGGGCGGCGGGACTGGTCGACGACGTCGTCGCGGAGTACACGAAATTCCTGGCCTGACCCCGTCCTGCCGCGGATTTGCGCTGCCGTGGCCGGGGCCGCTTTTGCTAAGGTGTCGGCATGCTGATTGAGTCAGACTCGGCGTTGACCCGCCACCTCGACACCCGCAGGGAGATCGACGTCTTTGCGTTTGACCTGTTCGACACGCTCGTCGGACGCCTCCTGCCGCCCGAGTACGTCAAGGTGCTCACCGGCGCTTACCTCCGGCGCCGCTGGCTGGCCGACCGCCCCAGCCTCTCGACCGCCGATCTCTACCGCCAGCGCCGCGACGTCGAAGACCAGCTCAAAGCCCACTCCCGCGCCGCCGGTGACGACGCCGAATACGCCCACGCGGAGGCCATCCGCCGCCTGCTCGCGACCCTGGGCCTGACCACTCCCGCCATCGCGGACGAGGTCATCCGCTTTGAACTTGAGCTCGAGGCCAGCGTCCTGTTCACCCATGCACCCGTGGCCGCCGCCATACGCGATCTGCACGCGCGCGGCCGGCGCGTCATCCTGATTTCCGACAACTATCTGAGCGTCGACCAGATTCGCACCCTCCTCGCCCCCACCGGCCTCCTGCCCTGCTTCGATGCCATCCACGTGTCCTCCACCACGCGGCGACGCAAGGACACCGGCCGCTTGTTCGAACACGTCCTCAAAACCCTTGGCCTGCCCGCGCATCATCTGCTGCATGTCGGCGACAATCCCCACAGCGATGACGCCGTGCCGCGCCGTCTCGGCATGCCCACCCTGCTGATCGAATTCCCGGGCGAGGCGGCTCGTCGCCGCGCGCTGGACGACCTGCTTCCCGTTGACCCTCCATGTGACCCGGACCCCGAGCGTCTCGCGCGCGCCCTCGCCCTGACCGTGCAGGCCCGCTGCCGGTCGCGTCCGCGCGCCGCCGTCGAGATGGCCATCGCCCTGACCGCGCCCCTCAGCGCCTACATCGACGCCCTGATCGAGCGCGCGCGCACCCTGGGCGTCCCCACCGTCTATTTTCTCGCCCGCGAAGGCCACCTCCTCCGCACGCTGTTCGATCGCGCCTGTGGCGGCACCATCGCCTCCGCCTACGTGCATGCCAGCCGCGTCTCCACCCACATGCTCGCCATTCCCGAACTCACGCGTGACGCCCTCGAACGCGCGTTCATTTCCTTCGACTCCCACGAAGTCTGGTCGGTCAGCGCGCGGCAGCTCCTCGCCTTCTTCACCATCGGCCAGCCCGCCTGCCTCGACGTCGTGCGCGAGTACGGGCTGCCGCCGGATCGGCGGCTGGACGTGCGGTCGCCCGTCAACCGCGACCTCCTGGCCCGCCCCCTGCTGGACCGCCGCCTGCGCACCGCCTACACCGCCGCCCGCGCCGAGCGCCTCGCCGTCTTCGGCGACTACCTCCGCCAGCTTGGCCTGCCCCAGTCCGGCACCATCCTCATGGCCGACATCGGCTGGGCCGGCAGCATGCAGACCTTCATCGCGGACGTGCTCCGCGAACGGGGCGGCACCCCCGCCGTGCATGGCTACTACTTCGGCTTCGACCAAGTCGCCGAGGGACGCAAAGGCGTTGAACGCGCGCGGCCCGACCTCGTCAAGGACGCCTGGATCTGCCAGCGCACGCCGGAGGACGAGGAGGCCAGGCTCATTGTCAGCCGCATCATCCTCGAACTCGTGGCCATGGCCCCGCATGGCACCACCGGCAGCTACCGCCGCAACGGCGACCGCGTCACGCCCGAATGCGTCTGGCTGCCGGGCGAAGAGCGCCAGTTTACCGAGCGCATCCTGCCGATCCAGCAGGCCCTGCAGGAATCCATCGCCCTCACCGGCGCGTTTCGTCGCCTGCTTCCCCTCCTCGTGCCAGCCGCCGATCTGCACCGCGCCACGGTGCGCGCCTTGGCCCAGTTCCTGGGCCACCCGCCCCGGGCGGTGGCGCGCTATTTCATCCCCTGCGCGCTCTTCGACAACCATTTCGGAACCTGCCGGCGCCTCGCGTTTGGGCCCGGGATGTGGTGGGGGGAAGCCGTCGGGGCGCTCGGGTTTGTCGCCTGGCCCTGGCGCGCGCAGCACGTCCTGCTCCGCGTCGCCCCGCATGTGCGCGAAGGCGCGCGCCGCCTCGCGCAGTGCCTGACCACGTTCGGCCCGTGGGCCACGCTGCGGCAACTCGCCCATCGCCTCATCCGCGGTCGCTTTGTCCTCGGCACGGATTTCGCCATTACCGCGCAATATCGCTTCCAACGCGCGGCCTGCCCGCCACCACCGCCGACCTGCCGGCGCGTGCTGTACCTGCTGACCGATGGCACCGACGTCGCGGCCGTGCACCAGGCCCTCACCCACCTCGCCCTGGATGCCGACGGCGGTGCCGACCTGCTCTATCACGCCGGGCGCGACCAGTACAACCTGGCCCGCGTGCGCGACCACCTCGACATCACCGAAGAGGCGCTGACGCCAGGGGAGGCCGGCGCCTGCCTGGCGGCTAGCGAGTACGTCGTCGTCACGCACGCCGCCGTGCGGTTCGACGCGGATTTCCTGCGCCACCTGCAGGTCGCGTTTGCCCGCACGCCACCGCCCGATCTCGTATACACCGACCATGACACGTTCCGGCACGGCCAGTACACGCGTCCACGCCTGAAGCCGGACTGGTCCGCCGAGTACTTTCTCGAACACGACTACATCGGCCGGGTGGTGGCCCTGCGCCACGACTCGCTCGGCGCCGCCCCGCTCGAGACGCTGGCGCAGCTGGCGCACCAGGGCGTATACGCGACCCTGCTGGGCATGATGAGCGCCTGGCGCCACGTGGCGCACGTGCCGGCCGTTCTTTACCATGCCCCCTTCGACGCCGGCACGGCGCCGGAAGACGTTCGACGGCGGGCCGCGAGCGCCCTTTACGGCGACGTCAATACCACGGGCGGTCGCGTGACGCCCGCGCTGCACAAGCCGCTGCCGGTTTCCATCATCATCCCCTTTCGCAATCGGCAGGCCTATCTCGAGCGCTGCGTGACGAGCATCGAACGGCTCTCCGCATACCGGAACTACGAGCTGCTGCTCGTCGACAACCAGAGCGATGAGCCCGCGATGCTCGCCTACCTCGCCACCCTGCGGGGAAAGGACCACATCCGCGTGGTGCCCTATGACGCCCCTTTCAACTATTCGCGCCTGAACAACGCGGCCGTCGCCCAGGCCCGCCACCCTGTCATCCTCCTGCTCAACAACGACACCGAGGTCCTCGCGCCTGGGTGGCTGGACGCGATGCTCGCGCATGCGCAGCGCCCAGAGGTTGGCGGCGTCGGCGCCAAGCTGCTGTATCCCGACCGCACCGTGCAGCACGCGGGCGTTGTCTTCGACTTCGACCAGGCCTACCCCGCCGGCCATATCTTCCATCGCGCCCCGGCCGGTGACGCCGGGTACGAACGCCGCCTGCAAACCACCCAGTGCTACTCGGCGGTGACGGCGGCCTGCTTCATGTTGCGCCGCGAGGTCTTCGACGCCGTCGGCGGCTTCGACCCGGGCTTTGAAGTGGCCTATAATGATCTCGACCTCTGCTGCCGGATCCTGGAGAAGGGCTATCGGATCCTCTGGTCCCCCGACGCCACGCTCCTGCACCATGAAAACGCCTCGCGCGGCAACCCGCTCGAATCCGAGCAGGACCGCCAGGAGCGCGACCGCTTCCGCGCCCGCTGGCGCCACCTGTTCCCGCATGGCGATCCCTGCTACAGTCGGCACCTGCTTCTCGGCGGATCTGTGCGGGTCAACCGATGAGGCGGGAGCGGTATGCGTGATGAAGACAGTCCTCCTCAATAGCCTCGCGGCGGTCAGGAACCGGCTGCGCCAGGAACGGGACCGGCGCCGCTATGCGCGCTGGATCCGGGACATCGAACCGGAGCGCATCCGCCTCCTCGATGCCGCCCTGCCCGCCCTCTCGGCGTGCACGCACCGGCCACGCCTCTCGATCCTCGTGCCGCTGTACAACACCCCGGAGTCCTACCTCCGCCCCATGCTGGCGTCCGTGCAGGCACAGACGTACGCCGAGTGGGAGCTGTGCCTGGCCGACGACGCCTCCGCCGATCCGCGCGGCCTGGACCTCGCGCGCGCGTACGCCGCAGCCGATCCGCGCATCAAGGTCTGCGCGCGGCCTGCGCGTGGGCATATCTCCGCCTGTTCCAACAGCGCCCTCGCCCTTGCCACCGGCGAGTTCGTCGCGCTGCTGGACCACGACGATGAACTGCATCCGCGCGCGCTCGAACGCGTCGTACAGACGCTTCACACGCGCCCCGAGGCGGATCTGATTTTTACGGATGAGGACAAGATCACCGTCGACGGGGTCCGCTTCGAGCCGATTTTCAAGCCGGACTGGAACCGCTGGCTCATGATGGCCGTCAACATGGTCAACCACCTCGGGGTCTACCGCAAGTCCGTGCTCGATCGCATCGGGGGTTTCCGGGAAGGCTACGAGGGCAGCCAGGATTACGATTTGATCCTGCGCTTCATCGAGGCAGCCGGGGACCGCAACATCGTCCACATCCCCGAGGTGCTCTACCATTGGCGCGCCGTGCCCGACTCCACGGCCGGCGATCCGTCCGTGAAGCGCTACGCGTTTGTCGCCGCGAAGAAGGCCATTGCCGAGCATCACGAGCGACTGGGCCGGCGCGCGGTCGTCGGCGATTCCTACCTCTACATTCTCCACAAGCTGTACCTCCCGTACGATGCCGCCGCCCATCATGCCAGCGTGATCGTCATCGCCGATTCCCTCGCCGAAGCCGAGCGTGCCGTGGGGCACGTCGTCGCACAAACCGCCTACGCGCATTTCGACGTGATCGCGGGTGCGCCGGGCGCCTCCCCCGGCACGGACACCATCCGCGGGGTCAGCGTCACGCGCTTTGACACGGCCGGCCGCACGCTCCCCGACGCCTGCAACGCCGCCGCGTCACGCGCCCGCGGACCGCACCTCGCCTTCCTGGCGCCTTCCCTGCGCATCCGCGGGCCTGCCTGGCTCGACGAGATGATCTCGCCCGCCACGCAGGACGACGTCGGCGTGGTGGGAGGCAAGCTGTACGGGTCCGGGGGGCGCGTGCTGAATGCGGGCCTGGTCCTCGGCGTGGGCGAGGCGCTCTATGACTGCGCCTGGAACGGCATCGCGGGATCGTCCTTCGGACACGCGGGCCGCGCGCGCGTCATCCAGGAAATGACGGCCGTCAGCGCCGATTGCCTGCTGACGCACGCGGCGCTCTTCCGCGACCTGGGCGGGTTCGATGCGGCTCACCTGCCCGCGCGCTACTTCGACGTCGACTATTGCCTGCGCGCCCGTCGCGCAGGCCGCAAAACCGTGTGGACGCCCTTTGCCGAATTCACGGATCCGCGCCACCGCACCCCGCCCCCCCAACCGCGGTCATCGCCGGAACTCGACCACATGCGCGAAACGTGGGGCGACCGCCTCCTCCACGATCCCTCCTACAACCCGAACTTCAACCCGCGCAACGCGCGCTTCGAGTGGTGAGCGGCGGCGGCGGGATTCACAAAGCATGGCCAGGCGCGCCGATCTGTGCTACCACTCCGAACCGAAAACCATGAGCAACCATCCATTGTCCAGAATCTGGCGGACGCTGAAAGGCTTATACCGGGAGGTCGCGCATCCGCCGACGCACTTTGATGAGCGCGTCTGTCCGGACGTGCAGGACATCATCTTCGCCGGCCACCTGGAGGTGTACCGCTTCTTCAGCCAGTTCGTGCCCGAAAAGGCGGTCCTGGACGTTGGTTGCGGCACCGGCTACGGCAGCCACTTCATGATCACGCAGGGAGCCGCCTCCGTGGCTGGTATTGACTACGCCGGCGATGCCGTTGCGTATGCGTCCACGCACTTCCAGGCCCCCGGCCTCGCCTATCGCCAGATGAATGCCGAGCAACTGGACTTTCCGGATGCCTCGTTCGACGTGGTCACAACCTCCGAGAACCTGGAACACCTGCCGCACCCGGAACGCAACATCGCGGAGATCCGCCGCGTGCTGCGGCCGGGCGGGCTCCTGCTGCTGGGCACACCGAACAAGGAAATCTCGTCGCCATGGGGGCGCAGCCGCAATCCCTTCCATCTGCGCGAATTCACCTACGAGGAGTTGGATGCGTTGCTGCGCGTGAACTTCCGGCACGTGCACATCTTCGACACCACGTTCACGGGCGGCTTGCGCAGCCGCTGGGCCAAGGCCCAGCGCCGGCGTCGCGGCCGGATCGGCATCGAACCCCAGGGTCAGGCGACCATCCAGATCGAGCACCTCGCCGTGAATCTGGCACACCTCTCCAACAGCCACTCTTTCACCGCCATCGCCTGGTAGCCGCGCGCCGCCACCGGCGCCGTCAGGCCGATTTCTTCTTGAGGAAGAGGATCAGTTGGTACGGGTCCATCAGGTTGAGATCCATGTCCACGACTCGCCAGTCCGTCCAGTGCTGCTCCACGTACGCCAGCGACATGGTGGACTCGCCAAAGGTGGGTTCCCCGTCGACGGTGCCCAGCTCCGCGATCTCGATCGGCAGAAAGGCATACCCCTTGCGGTCGTGATCCTGCCTGAGCCGCTCGCGCTCGGGCGACTCCAGCACGTCCCACGCCTCGCGCGGGCGGACCGTCACCACGAGCACGCCGTCGTCAGCCAGCCCCTCGTGCAGCACATGGAGCACGCGCTTGTGCGTGGGTTCGGACAGGTGCGTGAAGATGGAGAAGAGGAAGATCAGGTCGAAGCGCGTGCCGGCCAGAGCGGGCGGCATGTGCTGCGGGTAGCTGTCGCACGCGTGGATGTGCGCCTTGAGCCCGAGCTGCTGGCAAAGCGCGACATTGGGCGGGAAGGGATCCACCCCGTACAGGTTGCCCGCCGGCACATACTTGGAGAGCATGCGCACGTTGCGCCCGAACCCCACCCCGTAGTCCAGCACGCGCGCCTCGGAGAGCGGGCGAGGCAGGTGAGCCTGCGCACCCCGCACGAGGCTGCGGATGAATGCGTTGGTCATGAACTGCAGCTTGGTGCCCGTCGCCCCAACGGTTTCGGCCTGCACTTTCGCCGAGGGCCACGCCGGGAAAAACGCCAGCAGGTTCGGGTACTGCGGCAGACGATGGAAGGCGAGCAAACTGAACACGTCGAATGGAATCTCCGCCCAGAGGCGGGGAATATCCTGCGGCGGCGTCGTGGCGATCCGCCGGTCAATTTCCTTCAGCCGCGCCGCCATGTCCGCGCTGGAGAGCCAGAAATCGAGGCCGCGGTAAATCTCGAGGGTCGAGAGAAACGGCTTGAGCATCGTCGCCCGGACTGACCGGACGCGTTCGACGAGCGCGCTGAGTTGATCCCGCATAGTATCCTTTAACCTGAACAACCTGCCGGTGTCCGTCGCCGGCCGCCTGATGTGAGGCCCGGGCACGCCTCTCGCACGCGGCCTGCCCCTGTTCGCCGCATGATACCGCGCGGTGAACGGGTGTCCAACGTATCTTCATGGAAAGCCCGCGAAGACGCGACCGGCTTATCGCCGCCGCGGCCATGCCAAATCCGCGTTGCATTCACCGCCGTCGCCCCTTAGCATCGCCAGCTTAATATAGAAAGCCCGCCGCGTCATGGTCTTCAGTTCCACAGTCTTCCTGTTTCTTTTTCTTCCGCTGGTTCTCCTGGGCAGCCTGCTGTTGCCGCGCCTCGGGATGCGCAACGCCTGGCTGCTCGTCGCGAGTCTCTTCTTCTATGCGTGGGGCGAGCAGGCCTACGTGCTGGTCATGCTCGCCTCGATCCTCCTGAACTACGGGCTCGGCCTGCTGGTGCACCACTGCCGCGACCGGCGCCAGTCCGCCCGGTGGGTGCTGGCCCTCGCCGTGGCCCTGAACCTGGGCATGCTGGGCGCCTTCAAGTATGCCAATTTCCTGGCCGACAACCTGAGCGCCCTGCTGCAGCTCTGCGGGCGCCAGCCCCTTCAACTGCGCCCCGTCCACCTGCCCATCGGGATTTCTTTCTTCACCTTTCAAGCGCTGTCCTACGTCGTAGACCTGTACCGCGGGGATGCTCGCGTGCAACGCAACCCGCTCAACTTCGGCCTCTACGTCAGCCTCTTCCCGCAACTCATCGCGGGCCCCATCGTTCGCTACAAGGACGTCGATGAACAGATTGACCGGCGCACCACGTCCATCGCACTGGGCGCCGCCGGCGTCCGCCGGTTCGTGATCGGCCTGGCCAAGAAGATGATTCTCGCCAACACGTTCGCCGCGGTGGCGGACCGCGTCTTCGACCTGCCGCCGGAGCAGCTGACCACCGGCCTCGCCTGGACGGGAGCCCTGGCCTACGCACTGCAGATCTACTTCGACTTCTCCGGCTACTCGGACATGGCCATCGGGCTGGGCTGGTGCTTCGGCTTTCACTTCCTCGAGAACTTCAACTTCCCCTACGTCGCCACCTCGATCCGCGACTTCTGGCGCCGCTGGCACATTTCCCTCTCGACCTGGTTCCGCGACTATCTCTACGTGCCCCTGGGAGGCAACCGCGGTTCGCCGGCCCGCACCGGCTTCAATCTCGTGCTCGTGTTCTTCCTTTGCGGCTTGTGGCACGGCGCCAGCTGGGTGTTCGTCATCTGGGGCCTGTATCACGGCCTCTTCCTGCTGCTCGAACGCTCATCCTGGGGTGCGCTCGTCGCGCGACTGCCCCGCCCGCTCCAGCACGCCTACGTCGTGGCGGCGGTGCTCGTGGGCTGGGTCTTCTTCCGCGCCGCCACCCTGCCGCAAGCGCTTGCCTTCCTCGCCGCCATGGCGGGTCGCGCCCACGGCGACGGGATCGCCCTGCATGCCGGCATGCTCTGGTCCGGCGAATTTGCAGCGACCTTTGCCCTCGGCCTTGTCGCCGCCACCCCCCTGTGGCCGGCCATCGCCGCTCGGGTTCAGCGCCGGCTGGAGCAGGACCGCCGCGCGCGCCGCGCCTGGCTGGCCGAACTCGGCCAAACCGCCATCGACCTGGTCGTGCTGCCGCTGATGTTCGTGTTCTGCGCCATGCTGCTCGCCCGAGGTACCTATAACCCGTTCATCTATTTCCGCTTCTGATGCCATGCACCCCGGCCTCTCCACCTACCGTCACCTGCGCCAGACCGCCACGGTCCTCGTGTTTGCCGCCTTCCTGCTGATCCCCATCGCCGACAACGTCTTTCACTTCGCCCCCAACTACGCGCTCAACGAGAAACGCGCCCTCTGCAAGCCCCCGCGCCTCGCCTGGAGCGCCGGCGCCCTCCGCCGCCTGCCGCGGGACTTCGAGAAGTACTACAACGACGCGTTCGGCGGCCGCAATTTCCTGACGTTCTGGTACAACGACATCAAGTACCGGTGGCTCCGGGAATCACCCACGACGCAAGTCCTGCGCGGCCGGGAAGGCTGGCTGTATTACGGCCCGGACGAACTGGTCACGTACCAGCGCACTGCCCCCTATGCCCCGGATCACCTGCGCCTGCTGGCACACTATTTCAAGGAGGTCGACACCTGGCTGCAGCAGCGCCACACCCGCTTCGTCGTGCTCGTCATCCCGAACAAGAGCACGGTCTACCCGGAACACATGCCCCGCAACCTGCGCCGCGCCGATCTGCCGTCCCGGACGGATCAGCTGGTCGACGCGCTGCGCCGCGAGGGCCTCACCGTGGTCGATATGCGGCCCGTCTTCGCGCAGGCCCGCGCCACCATCCCGCTCTACTACCGCCTGGACTCGCATTGGACGCCCATCGCCAGCCACATCGCCTACCGCGCCGTCCTCGCCAGCCTGCAGACGGGATCGACGCCCGCACCCGGCGCGCTCCCGCCCTGGTCCCTGTCCGACACCCCGCTCATCCCGGGCGATCTGGCGACGCTGATGGGGCTCGACGCCGTGCTGAAGGAGCCGTCCATGGTCGTTGACTGGCAGCCGAGTCCGGCCGTGCGCTGCAGCTATAATGAAGGGATGGCGTTCGGCAACAAGATGGTCCTCGAAACCGACCAGCCCGATCGCCCCGTCGGCGTGCTGCTGCATGACTCCTTCGCCATGACCGGTGCCCGCCTCGACCCGCTCGCCGTTCACTTCCGCAAACTCGCCACGACATGGACCACGCATCTCGACCCCGACTATGTGCAGCAGCAGGACCCGGACGTGCTGATCTTCGAGTTTGTGGAACGCATCCTTTCCCGCGACGACTGCTTCGGCAGCCTGGCCGGCATCATCGGAAGGCTGCACCACGTCAAGGCCGCCGTGAACGGGTTCCGCCGGGTGGGAACCAATGTGCTGGAACCCGATTCCGTCATCGGCTCGGTGCGCCGCGCCACCGCATCAACCCCGCCCGGCTGGTTGCTCTTCGGAGGCTACGAGGACCTCGCGCCCGGTTCCTACGAGGCCGTCTTCCGGCTCAGGGCCCGCCCCGCCGGAACCGAAGCCATCGCCCGCGTGGACGTCTCTGCCGAGCATGGCGCCCGGATTCTGGCCGAGCGCACGCTGGATGTGTCCTCCGGCCTCGAATCGGGAGTCTGGGAGGATGTGCGCTTGCCATTCACCGTGCCCGCAACGGGCGCCACCCAGGCGGAATGCCGTGTCGAGTTTCGTGGCGGTGGCGAACTCGACGTCGATTACGTCACGTGGGGCCAGCCGTAGCCGCACTCGCCCGACGTGCGCGTTCCCGCCGAAATCCACGTTGCATTCACCAGGGGGCAGCTTTAGCATCCCGGGCGATTCACGCATCAATCCGGGAGTCCGCGCGGGCCATGGTTTTCAGTTCCACAGTCTTTGTCTTCCTGTTTCTGCCGCTCGTGCTGCTCGCCAACCTGGCGCTGCCCCGTCTCTGGATGCGCAACCTGTGGTTGCTGATCGCCAGCCTGTTCTTCTATGCCTGGGGCGAGCAGGACTTTGCACTCGTGATGGTCGCGTCCATCCTGATGAACTACGTGCTGGGTCTGCTCGTGTACCGCTTCCGTGATCGCCGCCACGCCGCCCGCGGGATGCTGGGCCTCGCCGTCGCGCTGAATCTCGCCCTGCTCGGCGCCTACAAATACGCCAACTTCCTCGCCGACAACCTGAACCTCCTGCTGCGCATCGCCGGCCGGCCCGAGATTCACCTGTCCCCCGTCCACCTCCCCATTGGAATTTCGTTCTTCACCTTCCAGGCCCTCTCGTACGTCGTGGATGTTTATCGGGGCGACGCCCGGGTCCAGCGCAACCCACTCAACTTCGGGCTGTACGTAAGCCTCTTTCCGCAACTCATTGCCGGTCCCATTGTCCGCTACAAGGACGTCGACGCCCAGATTGACAACCGCGCCACCTCGTTCGAACTGTGCAGCAGCGGCGTGCGGCGGTTCGTCATCGGGTTAGCCAAGAAGATGGTTCTCGCCAACACCTTCGCAAGGGTGGCGGACCGCGTGTTCGACCTGCCAGCCGCCGAGCTCACCGCCGGCGTGGCGTGGACCGGCGCCCTGGCCTACGCGCTGCAAATCTACTTCGACTTCTCCGGCTACTCGGACATGGCCATCGGCCTCGGCAGGATCCTGGGCTTCCGCTTCCTCGAGAACTTCAACTTCCCCTATACCGCCACCTCGATCCGCGATTTCTGGCGGCGCTGGCACCTCTCGCTCTCCACCTGGTTTCGCGACTATCTCTACATCCCCCTGGGTGGCAATCGCGGCTCCGCGGCCCGCACGGGTTTCAACCTCGTGCTCGTGTTCTTCCTCTGCGGCCTCTGGCATGGCGCCAGTTGGACGTTTGTCCTGTGGGGCCTCTATCACGGCCTGTTTCTGCTGATTGAACGCACCCCGTGGTCCGCCGGGCTGTCGCGCCTGCCCCGCCCGCTTCAACACCTCTACGCCCTGCTCGCCGTGCTGGTGGGATGGGTGCTGTTTCGCGCCACGTCCCTGCCCCACGCGCTCGCGTTCCTGGGGGCCATGGCCGGCCAGGCGTCCGGTGACGGCATCGTCCTGCACAGTGCCATGTTGTGGAATCGCGAGTTCGTCCTGACCTTTGCCGTGGGCCTGATAGCCGCCACCCCCGTGTGGCCGGCCCTGGCGGAACGCGCCCACCGGGCCGCACAAGACGGCGGACCCGCCGCTGGCTGGATGCATGCGCTCGGGCAGGTGGTCCTCGACCTGGCGGTTCTGCCCGTCCTCTTCATCTTCTGTGCGATGCTGCTCGCCCGCGGCACCTACAACCCGTTCATCTATTTCCGGTTCTAACCATGACCCGTGGCCCACAGCGTCTCGACCGCCTGCGACAAACGGCGATGATCCTGCTCTTCGCCGTTCTGCTGATGCTGCCCCTGGCCGACTACTATCTGCGCTTTGCCCCCGCCCCGACACTGAGCGAACTGCGCCCCCTCGCCAAGCGGCCCGCACTGGAGTGGAATCTGCGCAGCCTGCGGAAATTCCCGGCAGCCTATGAAGCCTATTTCAACGACTTCTTCGGTTTCCGCAACCTGCTGACTTATGCCTATAACTGGATGAAGTTCTTCTGGCTGAAGGATTCGCCGATTGAATTGGCCCGCGTTGGCGAGGATGGCTGGCTGTACTTCGGCAAACCGGACGAGACCACGGCCTTTCAACGCCTCAACCCCTTCACCGAACCCGAGCTTGAGCGCCTGACCGGCTACTTCGCGGTCATCCAGTCATGGCTGGCGGACCGCGGGGCCACCTTCGTGATCATGATTCCCCCCAACAAGAGCACGCTGTATCCCGAGCACATGCCGCGCCAGCTGCGCCGCGCAGACGGACTGACGCGGCTCGATCAGTTTGTGTCGCGCAGCCGAGCGCGCGGGCTGACCGTCGTCGACCTGCGCGACACGTTTGAGCAGGAGAAGCCCCACGCACCGGTCTACTACCGCCTGGATGCGCACTGGTCACCGTATGGCGCGTTGCTTGGCTGCCGCGAATTGATGAAGGCGCTGACGCCGGACGGCTCCGTGCCCGCCGATCTCGCCGACATCCGGTGGACCACCAACGAGGGACGCTATACCTCCGCGGATATGGCCACGCTGATGGGGCTAAATCACGTGTTGACCGAACCGCTGGTCACGGTGAACTGGACCTCGCCCACCCCCATCCGGTTCACCCGGTCGGGCAGCGCGATGTTCGGCGGAACCTGGAACGCGGAAACCGACCTCACCAATGCGCCCGTCGCCGTCTTCTTCCGCGACTCCTTTGCCGAACTCCTGCTGGACCCCCTGGCCGCGCATTTCAGCCGGTTGGTGGCCGTCTGGACCTACGGCTTTCAACCCGATGTGGTGGAGCAGTGGAAGCCCGACGTCGTCGTGTTCGAGTTCGTGGAGCGCATCCTCAACGTGCCCGACAGCTTCGGCAATCTGAGCGCCATGGTCGGCCGCCTGCTCAGCGTGCAGCTTGCGACGGACTCCCACCGGCTGGTGGGCGCCAATGTTGTCGATCCCAGCGCCCTGCTCGGATTCGTGCGCCACGTGGCGCCGCCGGCTCCGCGCGGCTGGCTCATGTTCGGCCGTTACACCACCCTGCCGCCCGGGCGGCACGTGGCCACCTTCTGCCTCAAGGCCGGCACGATGCCAACGCAGCCGGTGGCCCGCCTCGACGTCAGCACCGCGCACGGCACCCGCCAGCTGGCCAGCACGGTCGTGGATGCGAGCACCCTGCAAGCCACCGGCACCTGGACGACCGTCTCGCTGCCGTTTGAGGTGTCGTCCGCCGATGCAACGAGCATCGAATATCGCGTCGAATATCTCGGCGGTTGTGATCTCTCCATTGATTATGTCAAGGTGGCCCCGGGCGATGCCACCAAGCCCGATGGCGACGGGTAACGGCCCTGGCCGCTGGTGTCGTCCGCATCCATGAAGGCCGCTGTGCGTGCAACATTCGTTTTCCTTCGCGTGGCCTTGACCCTGATCCTGGCCATTCCGCTGACGGATCTGGCGGTTCAGGCCTTCACCAAGCCTGGCGCCCCGACACCGACCCCCCTGGCGCGCATCAATCCATATGCACCGAATCCCTATGTCCGGACCGGCCGCCCGTTCCTGTGCTGGCATGCGCCGGGAGCACAATACGTCCAGGCCTTCGGGGACTACGCGGTGACCTACCGGATCAACGCCCGGGGGTTCCGCGGCCCTGACGTCAGCGCCACGCCCGCAGGCGGACAGCGGCGGCTCCTCGTCATCGGCGACTCGGTGGTGGAGGGCGCGGGCGTCGAGTTCGAGGAGACTTTCGTCGCGCATCTTCATGACGCGTTGCGCCGTGCGAACTGGGAGGTGGTGAACGGCGCCATGCAGGGCGGCAGTCCGCTGTACTACGATTTGAACCTGCCCCGCTACGAGGCGCTTCATCCGGCGGCGCTCGTGGTCATCCTCTCGGAAAACGATTTGGCGGAAGACCGCGTTCGCGAGTCGACCTATTCCCGCCTGCCGCCCATGGCGGACCCCCTGAGCCTGGTGGCCGGCCTGCCAGCCAATCCGCCGCTGGCGCTCGGCGCGACTTGGCGCGGATGGTTCGCGCGCGGCCGCGCCGCCCTGCGCTATGTCCTGCGCCCGAGCGCCATCGAAGCCCGCCTCCAGCGCCACGCCGCCGCATGGCGGGCGTCGGGTCACGCGGGCCCGCGCGGCGGTCGTGCAGACTATGCCGATCCCGCCGTTCGCGAAGCTGCCTGGGCATTGACCCGTCCGTACCTGGATGATGTGTACGACGCCTGCCGGCGCGAGGGAATTCGATTGGCCGTGGCGACTCTGAACCTGCAGACTCTCGTCCCGTCAAACGCCAGCCTGGTGCCGCCGGCGGCGTTTCTTGATCATGCCGTCGCCGCGTGGGCACAGGCGCATGCGGTCCCCTGCCGCGCCCTGGCCGCGGCCCTGCCAGCCGACACCCGCGGCCTGATCACGGCCGACGCGCACCTGTCCCGCGAGGGGCATCGCGTGATTGCCGCCGATCTGCAGGCCTGGCTGGCAGATCAGAACCTGTAGTAGATGAACGGATTGCTGGCCCCGGTGGCGATCTTCTCGGCGCTGGCCACGACCAATGCCAGCAGCACCGCATCGGCACCGGCGCCGGCAAGAGCGGCGCGCAGCGGCCGGTCCGGCCCCCATCCGGCGCGCCAGCGTTCGACCAGCGCCGCGGCGAACGGTCCCGCACAAGCCGCACCGGCCGCCAGCGCCCACGCCACATCGCGTGTCAGATAGGCACTCAGGGACGCGCCCGGAACCGGCGCCATCCCACCGGCCGCGGCACGGAACAGGGCCGCGGCCGAACCGAGGTCGGCGGCGCGGAACAGCGTCCATCCGGCCATCACGACCCCCATCACATAGACGTGCTGCAGCGGTCGCCAGACGCGCGTCTCCAGCAACCGACCGAAGGCGCCACGCTCCAGCACGAGGAACGAGCCGTGGAACAGTCCCCATCCGACAAACGTCCAGCTCGCGCCATGCCAGAGGCCGCACAAAAAGAAAACCAGCACGAGGTTCACACCGGTGCGGAGCGAACTGCCGCGACTGCCGCCAAGCGGGATATACACGTAGTCGCGAAACCACGTCGACAGCGAGAGGTGCCAGCGGCGCCAGAAGTCCCGCACCGAGCGGGCCGCATAGGGATGGCGAAAGTTTTCCATGAAGTCGAAACCGAAGAGACGTCCAAGCCCGATGGCCATGTCCGAGTAGCCGGAAAAATCGAAATAGATCTGCATCGTGTAGGCCACGATCCCGAGCCACGCCAGGCTGCCGTTCAATTGGTCGCCGGGCAGGCTGAAGATGCGGTCCGCCGGCACGCTCAGCGTGTTGGCGATGAGCACCTTCTTGGCGAGGCCCATGCCGAAGCGGCGGGCACCGGACAGCATCCCGTCACGCGTGACGCGCCGTGCGCCCAGGGCGGCCGCCACGTCGCGATAGCGGACGATGGGGCCCGCGACAAGCTGCGGGAACAGCGCCACGTACAGCGCCAGGTCTACCGGTCGGCGCTGAGCCCGGACCTCCCGGCGATAGACATCCACCACGTAGGACATGGACTGGAACGTGAAGAAGGATATGCCGATGGGCAGGTGGACCGGCGCCAGGCTCACCGGCGGGACACCCAGCGCCTGCAGCAGCACGTTCAGGTTGTCGGCCAGGAAGTTGGCGTACTTGAAGGCCGCAAGCAGCGCGAGGTTGAGCGCCACCGCCGTCCCCACCGCCCAGCGACGCGCCGCCGCGCCCGGCAGGCGATCCACGACGAGTCCGGCGGCGTAATTCCCGGCGATCGAGACGAGCATCACCGCCGTGTAGGCGCGCTCGCCCCACGCGTAGAAGAACAGGCTGGCCGCGAGCAGGAGCAGGTTCTGCAGCCTGCGCGGGGTCAGCGCGTAGAGCAGAAGCACGGCGGGCAGAAAGAAAAACAGGAAGATGGACGAACTGAACACCATAACGGTTCGCGGCTAGGCCCGGTTCCGGTAAAGTTCCGGATCCACAATGGCCGCCATGCGCGCGGCATCCAACGGGCGCTCCAGAAACGCGCACAAGTCCGCCATCACCTTTTGCGGGGACTGGATGACATCGCCGTAGTGGACGTAATGCACCCGCATGTTGGGTTGCTTGGCCAGCCACACCTGTATCTCGGCCAGGTGCCGGTTGAACAGCGCGGTCATCTGCCCATCGTCGGGTCCGGACGGCTTCCCCAGTCGTTCCAGCATCTTCGACTGGGACGCCAGGATCTCATCCATCGGTCTTCGCATGAAGATGATGCGATAGGTGTAAGCCGGCGGGAGCTTGACCAGCAGGGTGGACACCATCTTGAACACGGTGCCGCGCGCCGCCGGCAGCCAAGCCGAATCGTGCGAGATTTTCTTCACCCGCTCCAGTTCGTAGTACCCTTTCGGGTTGTCGACGTCGGCCTGGCGGATGTTATCCGTCAGCGGCCGCATGCCGCCCGCTTCCAGAATCTTCATCATCATCGACGTGCCCGAACGGGGCAACCCCGACACGATGGTGATAACCTCATCAGGTGTTTGCATGGGTGCAGAATTCACAACTTGAGCGGGACGTGTCGAGTGTCAAGTACGGGCGGGTGCCGCCCGGATGCGTGCGGAACAGGACGCGGCCCCACGCCATGCGGGATCACGGGGCCAGCCCGAGGCGCCGGAGGACCTGGTAGGCGGGATGATACGGGTACACGGTGACGTGCCCCCAGTT
This sequence comes from Lentisphaerota bacterium, assembly GCA_021413965.1. GTDB lineage: Bacteria > Verrucomicrobiota > Kiritimatiellia > UBA8416 > JAIOPI01 > JAIOPI01. The sequence goes on from JAIOPI010000010.1 coordinate 18,873, forward strand.
GACGCCGCCATTGACATCGGTGCCGCCGCCGAGCAGCAGCCCGCTGGCGCTTTGCCGCACGTACCACTTGCCCGTATTCGGCACATACACGGCAATATCGGTCTTGTGGTCGCCATCGTAGTCCGCCGGCGCGGGCATGGCCAGCGGCGCGCCCCAATTGATGGGCCCGCCACCCAGGGTCGCACCGGTCGAACTGAGCTGCACATACCAGTTGCCACTGGGTGGATCGTACACGGCAATGTCCGCCCGCCCGTCGCCGTCGTAGTCTCCCGGGACCGGCAAATTGGTGTCCCACCCCCACGCCACGGCACCGCCTCCCAGCAGCGCCCCATTCCTGCTCTGCCGGATGTACCACTGGCCAGCCGCACGGTGAAAGACGGCGAGATCCAGCTTGCCATCGCCATCGTAGTCCGCCGGCACCGGCATCGCATCGGCCCACCCGAATGCGATCGCCCCGCCGCCCATCATGGCCCCGTTGCTGCTCTGCCGGATGTACCACGCGCCACCGGCCTGCCAGTACACGGCGAGGTCCGTCTTGCCGTCGCCATCGTAATCCCCCGGCACCGGCGTGGTGTCAGCCCAGCCAAAAGGGAACGGGGCGCCCCCCATGAGCGTCGTGGTGCTGCTCTGCAAGATGTACCAGTTGGCCGTCTGGGGCGTGAACGCGGCAAAGTCGCACAGCCCGTCGCCGTCGTAGTCCCCCGGAACCGGAACCGCATTGGCCTGCCACGCCACGGGACCACCGGAAAACGGCTGGCCGTCGAGGCTCTGGCGCACATACCACCAGCCATTCTCCGGGCGGTACACCCCCAGGTCCGACGCGCCGTCGCCGTCAAAGTCCGTGATGATGATGAACGGCCGGCTGTTGGACCGCAGCGGATCCGTGCCGCGCTGAACCTCCAGCCCGTCGCTGACGCGATCGCCGTCCGTATCCCACAGCGTGGGGTTCGTGCCGCGCTTGTACTCGTCCTGGTTGAGCAGGCCGTCGCCATCCGTGTCCGCCGTGGATACGGCATTGGTCGTATCGCCGAAGTACTGCAACTCCCACCAGTTCGGCAGGCCGTCCTGATCGAGATCCTTCGACTCGATGATCTTCAACGTGGCCGTGCTGGGGTCGCCGAGGCTGGCCCCGCCCGTGGGACTCGAAAGCCGGATCTGCAGCGTCTCATCGGTCTCCGTCAGCGCATCGTCCAGCACCTTGACGGAGAACGTGCGCGCCGTCTGGCCGTCGCCAAACACCAGCACGCCATTGGTGGCCACGTAATCCAGCCCGGCCACGGCCGTGCCGTTGCTCGTTGCAAACGCAACGCTGACGATGCCGCCGCTGCCCAGCACGCGACTCACGCCAATCACCACATTCGTGCCGCCCTCATCCACCTCGTAGGCCGCGCTGTCGAACCGGAACGCCCCCGTACCGTCGATGATCGTCACCGTGCTGTTCGTGGGCGTGGACAGCGTGGCCCCGCCGCCCGGACTCGACAGGACGACGGCCAGGCTCTCGCCCCCTTCATTGACGACATCGCTGAGGATGGGAATGTTCACGGTGCCATTCGTCACGCCATCCCCCAGCGTCAGCGTTCCGGCTGTGTCCAGGAAGTCCTGGCTGCCGATCGCCGTGCCGCTTTGCGTGCGATACTGCGCGGTCACGATGCCGTCGCTGCCGCCGCTGCGCACCACCTCCAGCACAGCCCGCCCCCCGTTCTCGCTGACGCTGGACTGCGCCACGCGCCATGCCAGGGCGCCGGCCTGGCGCAACCGGTAGGTGCCCACCAACGCGGCCGACGTGCCGGACTTGACGTTCACCACCGCGGGCTGGTTCGTCGGCAGCACGTAGCCGGCCACCTCCTGCCAGCGCACGGTATACACGCCCGTCGGGGTCTGTGCGGCTGGCAGGTTGCCCACCCGGTTCGTCGCGCCTCCCCACGGATACTCAATCTTCCACCCCGCCGTGGAGGGACTGACGGACACCGATACCGTTCCCATCTCGCTGTACCCGGTCACGCTCAGGGGAACCGTCACCGGTGCCGCCTGGGTTCCGTACAGGCGCAGATTGCCGGCGACGGCGCCGGCCGCGGTCGGACTGCACTGAACGCCAAAATCCACCCAACTGCCGGGCGTGATGCGCACGGGCAGCGGCGGGGCCGACACCAGCGCGAACGGCGCCGGCGACACCGTGATGTTTGTCAGCACGAGATCCGCCTCGCCCCGGTTGGTTACCGTCACCATAACCGTCCGCGTGTAGCCCAGCGGGAAGGGGCCAAACGCCAGCGATGTGACGCTCGGGCCGATGACAGGCACCGGGTTGGGATCGCGGCGCAGGGCAAACACGCTGCTGCCTTCCGTTCCCGCATAGAGCGTGCCCGTCACCTTGTCCTGGTCCAGGGAGTAGACGGCGCGGCTGTCGAGCCCGGCCGACAGGTCCTGCCAGTGCGCGCCGCCGTCGGTCGTGCGGAAGATGCCCACCTGCGTGGCCGCGTAGATGGAATTGGGATTCTGCGAGTCGATCTTCAACTCGTTGGTGAGCCGCGCCTCCGACAGCAGGGTCCAGCCCTGGCCCGCCGTGTACTTGTAGACGCCCGCCGCGGTCGCCGCCAACACGGCCTGCGTCGGGCCGGCCATCAGGTCCAGATCGTAGGCCGCCAGAGACAACCCGTTCAGGCGCTCCCACCGGGAGTTGCCGGCGTTGTAGCGGTAGACGCCGCCGGCTTCGCCCTCCTGCGGCGCGCTCGGCTGCGTGGGATCGCTGGAATCGCCGTTCGACGTGCGGAACGACGCATACAGCGGGGCGCCGTTGGTGTCGAGCAGCACGTCCGTGATGCTGGCCGGCAGCGCGATCCCGGCGTTGAACGCGGTCCAGGTGGCGCCACCCGTCGTACTGCGCAACACGCCCGCGGTCTGGCACCCGGCATAGATGAGGTTCGGATTGGCGGGCGTCGTGACCACGTGCCAGACGCCGGTGTCGGACAGGATCTGATTATCGGCCGGCGGGCACGGCGAATTGAAACAGTCCAGATCCATCCGGTAGATGCCGCGATACTGCGGGGTGGACCAGGCAGGCGAACCGACGGCATACAGCACCTTGCGGCTGTTCTGGTAATCCGCGGCAAACGACCAGGTGTAGACCGGGCTGTCCGCCGAGCTCGCGAAGGACCAGCCCCCCGCCAGACCGTTGCTCAGCAGGTAGAGCCCGTCCTCCGAAGCGGCCAGCACCAGGTTGCTCAGCCCCTGGGGCGGCGTCGGAAGCACCTTGACGCTGTTGACCCAGGTGGTCTCCACGCCATCCGTCTTTACCTCGAAACTCAGCAACCCATTCGTGCTGCGGAGCAGGCAGTTCCGCCCCCCCGACGTCCGGTACCACGTCTTGCTGCGCCGCACCAGCCCGAGGTTCGGGATGACGTCTTCAACGACTTCCGACGGATCAGCTTCCATGCGAAAGGCAAACATGGACCCCTGTGTCCAGGTGGCGCCCCCATTGGCCGTGACGTAGAAACCGGCTCCGCCATCCTGCCCCGCACCGGGGCGAAACAGCGGAAACTCCTGCCCTCCCTGCCGGTCCATGGCCCGCACCAGGATCACGCCGCCGTTGTTGGGATCTATCGCCACCGCGTAGACCAGCGGCAGGCGGGCCAGCCCGCCCAACTGGGGCGGCCGGGGCACCGCCGACCAGGTCTGGCCGGCATTTCGCGTTTCAAAGATCCAGGCATCCTCCGTCCCCAGCACCAGGTGCCGGGAGTCCTGCCGGTCGTGCGCGAGAAACGTCGTGCGCAGCGCCTCGGGCGGCAAGTTGCCCTGGCGGCTGGCCCAGACCCCGTTGCTGTACGCAAACACGCCGGCGCCGTAGACCATCGCCCACAGCTGGGTGCGCGCCACATCGGTGGAAAGCAGCGAGACCGTGAAGGTGTACACATTGGTGTTGACCGTCGCGATCCCCTGGTCGCGAGGCGTCCACGTCAGTCCGGAATCGTCACTGCTGTAGATCAGATACGGCGGCATGCCCGCGGTGCGGTGCGAGCCAAAGCTGGCAAAAATCCGGCCGGAGGACAGCGCCGCCACCGAGGCCACCGGAAAGTACGTGCCATTGCCATTCAGCGACGGCAGCCCCGCACTGCGCTCCTGCCAGCTGGCCCCGTCGTTGCCGCTGTACCAGACGCCGTCCAGACTGGAGGCCACAATCAGGGAGCCGGTCGTCGACAGGAACGCCATATCAGCGAAGGAATTGCGGGCCATGATCTGCGAATGGATCGGCGTCCAGGTGTCGCCTTTATTTATGCTCCGGTGAACCGCGTTGTACCCCAGCACGTAAACGGTCGCCGGGTTCGTCGGCGAGAGCTTGACCATGAAGCGGTCGCCCCCCGACGGGCCAATCTGCTCCCACGGGAGGGCCCCGTCAGCCAGACTGGCCAACATGCTCATGAACACCCCGATGCACAACCCTGCATGCCTCAGGTTGCGCCGATGCCCCCCGAACACAATCGGCTCCATAATCATCCTACCCCCGCCACATTTGGATGTCGTTATGTGCGTCACGAAACGCCGGCATCATAGCATCAATCGGGCCAAACACACGCCCCAAAAAAGGAATGGAACGGGCACTCGAAGCCACGTATGATACGCGTTTGACGATCCTTGGGTGTCCGGCAGACGGAGCGCCGAATGGCGCATTTCCTGCTGCAAGCAACGGAAACGGCAGCCATAGCCTTCCGTCACGACGGCGTGCTGCTTGCCGCGGGCCGGCACGGACCCCGACTCCTGCAAGGCTGGCATAAGCAGTCTTCATTTTTGCGAATGCGAGGACGGAATGGCGAGCGCGGACGGCATGCAGCCCGGAAACGGGCACGTGGAACAGATGGTGGTCACGCTCCCGGGAACGTGGGACCCGTCACTCGCGATCGCCGCGTCCCGGTGCGGTGCGACCGGCCTGCTGGACTTGACCCAGGTGCCCGACAGCGCACGGGCGATCCTGGCCGTCCAGCGCCTCTGCCAACTGGCCCAAGGCCGGTTCGGTGTCATCGTCGAGGCGGAGCGGCCCGAAATCTGCCAGGACGTCTGCGCCCTGCTTCCCGAAGGCGCCGCGGTGGTGATCGATCACGGCGACCGCGCCGCGCTGGATGCCTGCATCGCCCGCCTGCGGCCGCGCCCCGCCCAGCTCGGACTGGTCGTCCGCAATCCGGATGACGCGGCTGCCGCGGAATCCCTGGGGTGCGCCTTCCTGCTCGCCAAGGGCCATGAAGGCGGCGGGCTCGTGGGCGAACACACGTCCTACGTCCTGCTGCAATTGCTGCGCCGGCGCACCCCGCTGCCGATCTTCGTCTGGGGCGGCGTGGGCCGTCAGGGCGCCGTGGCCTGCGCCGTGGGCGGGGCCACCGGCATCGTGCTGGACTGGCAGCTCGCCCTGACCCGCGAATCGCCATTGCCACCCGCGCTGAAGCGCCGCCTGGCGCGCATGGACGGCAGCGAAACCGCCGCGATCAAGCTGCACGAAGGGGTCTGGGTGCGGGTCTATGCACAGCCCGGTTTCACCTCGCGCGGCGCCCTCGACGATCTCGCCACCAGCCTGCGCACCGCGCCCGACGCCCCGGCCCAGCTGCGCACCGCCTTGCGCGCCCTGCTGCAGGAACCGGCCCATGAGCAGCGCCCCTGGCTGGTCGGCCAGGAAGCCGCCTTCGCCGCGGCCTGGGCACCGGCCGCGCAACCCGTCGCGCAGGTGCTCGCCGCCGTGCGGGACTATGTGGAGGACGCCGTGCCGCGCAGCGTGGCGGCGGCCCCCGCCATCGCCAAGGGATCGCCCATGGCCGCCTCGCAAGGCACCGATTACCCGGTCATGCAGGGCGCCATGACGCGCGTCAGCGACCTGGCCTCGTTCTGCGCGGCCGTGGAGCAGGGCGGCGCGCTCCCCATGCTGGCCCTCGCCTTGATGCGCGAGAAGGACGCGCGGGCGCTGCTGGAAGCCACCGCCGCCGCCATGGGCACGCGCAGCTGGGGCGTGGGCATCCTCGGATTCGTCGAGCGTGACCTGCGACTGGAGCAGCTGGCCGTGATCGAGCAGATCCGCCCCCCCTACGCCGTCATCGCCGGCGGCCGGCCCGACCAGTCCGCCGCGCTCGAGGCCAAAGGCATCCACACCTACCTGCACGTCCCGTCTCCCGCCATGCTGGACGCGTTTCTGAAAGAAGGCGCGCGCCGGTTCATCTTCGAAGGGTTCGAATGCGGCGGCCACGTGGGGCCCCGCAGCAGCTTCGTCTTGTGGGAATCCATGGTCGACGTGCTCGTGCGCGCCGGCCTGCCCCCGGAGGACGCCGCCAAGGTCCACGTCTATTTCGCGGGCGGTATCCACGACGCCCACAGCGCCGCCATGGCGTGCGCCCTCGCGCAGCCGATCATCGACCGCGGCATGAAGTTCGGCCTCGAAATGGGCACGGCCTACCTGTTCACGCATGAGGCCGTGGCCACCGGCGCCATCGTGCCGCGCTTCCAGCAGGTCGCACTAGACGCCACGCACACCGTGCTGGCCGAAACGGGCCCGGGCCACGCCATCCGCTGCGCCCCCACCGAATTCTACGACGACTTCGAGAGCGAACGCGCCCGCCTGAAGGCCGCGGGCGTCGGCAACGAGGAGATCCGCCGGCGCCTGGAGGAGCACAACATGGGGCGCCTGCGCATTGCCTCCAAGGCCATTGCCCGCGGCAACGCGCCGGGGCCGGACGGCCGCGTCGCCTACGAGCAGGTCGATGCCGAGCGCCAGCGCAAGGAAGGCATGTACATGATCGGCCAGGTCGCCGCCATGCACACCGCCCTGCGCTCCATCCGGCAACTGCACGAGGACGTCTGCGACGGCGGCGTCGCGTATCTCGAGCAGCTCCGCGACCAGCCCGTGATGATGCCGGAGCAGCCCGCCCAGAACCCCGAGGAGGCGCCGGCCCCGCTCGACATCGCCATCGTCGGCATGGCCTGCCTGCTGCCCGGCGCCGATGCCCCCGCCGCGCTGTGGGACGGCATCCTGCGCAAGCGCAACGCGCTGACGGAAATCCCCGCCGACCGCTTCGATCTCAACCGCTGGTTCGACCGCCGCCCCGGCACGCGCGACAAGATCTACAGCCGCATGGGCGGCTTCATCGCCGATGTGCTCTTCGATCCCGTGAAGTTCGGCATCCCCCCGGCCTCCCTGCGCAGCATCGAGCCCGCCCAACTGCTCGCGCTCGAACTCGTCGATCGCGCCTTGCGCGACGCCGGGCATAACGGCCTCACCGAACGCTTCCCGCAAAAGGAGCGCACCAGCGTCATCCTCGGCGTCGGCGGCGGCATGGGTGACCTCGGCGCCCAGTACGGCATGCGCGCCATCCTGCCCCATTTCCTCACGCACATCGACGAGTCCCTCTGGAACCAGCTGCCCGAGTGGACGGAAGACAGCTTCGCCGGCATCCTGCTCAACGTCGTCGCCGGCCGCGTCAGCAACAAGTTCGATCTCGGCGGCGTCAACTTCACCGTCGATGCCGCCTGCGCCTCCTCCCTCGCCGCCATCTACCTGGCCTGCCGCGAACTCGCCGATGGCACCAGCGACATGGTCATCACCGGCGGCGTGGACACCGTCCAGAATCCGTTCGGCTACATGTGCTTCTCCTCCGCCCGCGCCCTGACCACCGGGGACAAGCCGCGCGTCTTCGACGCCAACGCCGACGGCATCGTCATCAGCGAAGGGCTGGCCGCGGTGGTCCTGAAGCGCCGTGCCGACGCCGAGCGCGACGGCGACCGCATCTACGCCGTGATGCGCGCGGTGGCCGGCGGCTCCGACGGCCGCAGCAAGAGCATGACCGCGCCGCGCCTCGAAGGCCAGGTGCGCACGCTGAACCGCGCCTACGCGCAGGCGCGCATCAGCCCGGCCACGGTCGGCCTGTTTGAGGCGCACGGCACCGGCACCGCGCTCGGTGACCGCACCGAGGCGCAGTCCGTCACCGAACTGCTCCGCCGCCACGGCGCCGCGCCGGCGTCCTGCGCCATCGGCAGCATCAAGTCCCTGATCGGCCACACGAAGTGCACGGCGGGCGTCGCCGGGCTCATGAAGGCCGCCCTGTCCCTGCACTACCGCACGCTCAGCCCGACCATCAACGTGACGCAGCCGAACCCGCAGGGCGGGCTGCAGGACGGGCCGCTGTACGTGAACACCGAGCCGCGGCCCTGGGTGCGCGGCGAGCACCCGCGCCGCGCGGGCGTGTCGGCGTTCGGGTTCGGCGGCACCAATTTTCACGCCGTGCTCGAGGAATACACCGGCGATGCGCGGGCCCTCTCCGAGCGCCCCGTGCCGCGCCTCCGCACCACCGAACTGTTCACCTTCGCCACGCCATCGCAGGCCGCGCTCCTGGCGCAGGTGAAAGCCGCGCACGGACGCGTTCAGAAGCTGCAGGAGTGGCCGGCGCCACCCGCGCTGGCGGACGTCGCGCTCACGTTCCACCAGCACCATGCCGCGCTCGCCCCCTGCCGCGCCGCCGTGCTGGCCAGCTCGCTCGCCGAACTGGCCACGCGCCTGGACGCCCTGCACCAGGCGCTCACCGCCGGGCAGGCCGTGGCCGCGGACGGCGTCTACTTCTCGCCCGTGCCGCTGGCCCGCACCGGCAAGGTGGCCTTCCTGTTCCCCGGCCAGGGCTCGCAGCATCCCAACATGCTCGGACAGCTCGCGCTCGATTTCCCCGAAGTCGGCGACGCCCTCACGCTCGCGGACCGCGTGCTCGACGGCCGGCTCGACCGCCCGCTCAGCCGCCTGATTTCCCCGCCGCCCGCCTTCAGCCCCGAGGCGCGCAAGCAGGCAGCAGACGCCCTGACCGCCACGCAGGTGGCGCAGCCCGCCATCGGCGCCTGCAGCCTCGCTCTGCTCCGGTTGCTGGAGGATTTTGGCGTGACGGCCGCCATGTACGCCGGCCACAGCTACGGCGAACTCGTGGCCCTGCACGCGGCCCGCGCCTTCGACGCGGAGGCCCTGCTGCGCCTCTCCTGGGCGCGCGGCCAGGCCATGGCCAACCTCTCGGGCAACGGCGGCGGCGACCTCGGCACCATGCTCGCCGTCAAGGCCGATGCGGCCGCCGTCTCCACCGCCATCCAGGGCCTCGCGGATGTCTGGATCGCCAACTGCAACAGCCCCCGCCAGACCGTGATCAGCGGAACCCGCCCCGCCATTGCCACCGCGGCCGCACGCTGCGCAGGCGCCAAGCTCGACACCGCGGCCATCCCCGTGGCTTGCGCCTTCCACTCGCCCATCGTCGCCCCGGCCCAGGCCGCCTTCGCGCAGGCGCTGGCCGAGGTGGCCTTCCTGCCGCCCGCGACGCCCGTCTTCAGCAACGTCACCGCCGACGCCTATCCCGCCGAGGCCCAGGCCATCCCCGACACCCTCTTGCGCCAGATCGTCAGCCCCGTGCAGTTCGCGGAGCAAGTGCGCCGCATGTACGCCGCGGGCGCGCGCGTGTTCGTGGAAATCGGCCCCAACCAGGTGCTCGCGCGGCTCGTGCCGAACATCCTGGGCACCGACCCGCACGCCGCCATCGCCACCAGCGTGCGCGAGGGCGATGAACTCGGCGTCTTCCTCCAAGCGCTGGCCCGCCTGTACGTCGAAGGCGTGAACCTGCATCTGGACCGCCTCTACGCCGGGCGCGAACTGCGCGCCGTCAATCTGAATGCCATGCCGCTGCCGCCCGCGTCGCACATGCTGTTGGTGAACGGGGCCTACGCGCGCCGTGCCACGGAACCGGTCCGAATCTGCAAACCGAGAGCCACCATGAATGCACTACCTGCTGTCCCCACGCCACCCCAACCCGCCGCCGCGCCCGCCACGCCTGTCGTGACCCCCGTGCTGACGCCGATGGCGCCTCCCGCGGCGGCCCCCGCGCCGGCGGCACAGGCCATGAATCCGCACGTGCTGGTCGAGTGGCAGCACACCATGCAGCGCTTCCTGGAAACCCAGCAGCGCGTCATGCAGGCCTACCTGGGCGGCACGGCCGGTTCCGTCGCCCCCGCCGAGCCCCTGCGATCCGTCAGGCCGCCCGAGCCCTTGCCGCCGGCCGCCGCACCGCCCGCGCTCGTCGCCCACGTCTCCGCCGCACCACCACAGGTCCCGGCAGCGCCAGTCCCGGCACCGGCCGCCCTGTCCGCGCCGGCGCCGGCCGCCACCGCGGCGGCCGCACCCGTGCCGCTCGAGAAGGCGCTGCTGGCGCTGGTCGCGGACCGCACCGGCTATCCCGTGGAAATGCTCAACCTGGACGCAGGCATGGAGGCGGATCTCGGCATCGACTCCATCAAGCGCGTCGAAATCCTCACCGCCTTCGGCAAGACGCTGGCCAACGCCGGCGGTGATATCGCCGAGCGCCTCGCCCACGCGCGCACGCTGCGCGAAGTCTTGCGCGAGGCCGAAGGTCGCGCGCCTGCAGCGGCCAGTCCCGCCCCCGCGGCATCGCCCGAGCCGGTGCGCGCGCCGGCTCCCGCCGCCGCCCCCGCCGCGGCGGCCACCGTGTCATCCGACGATCTGCTGAAGCAGCTTCAGTCGCTCGTGGCCGACCGCACGGGCTATCCCGTCGAAATGCTGAACCCCACGCTCGACATGGAAGCGGATCTCGGCATCGATTCCATCAAGCGCGTCGAGATCCTCTCGGCTTTCGGCAAGAAACTGCCGCCGGGCCCGGCCGACATGGCGGAACGGCTGGCCGGCGCCCGCACGCTGCACGATGTCATCAGGGTCGCGACCTCCCCTGCCGGGGCTGGGCCGACGACTCACTCAAAACCGGCGGCCCCCGCGGCGGCCCGTAAGGGCGCGGCGGGGGCAAGTGGCGTGATCCGCTATCTGCCGCGCCTGCAGCCCGCCGCGCTGCCGGAAGGCAGCCCTTCCGCCGTGCCGGGCGGTGTGATCCTGATTACCCGTGACGATCGGGGCATCGCGGAGCAGGTGGGCGCGCGCCTCGAACAACGGGGCGCCAAAGTGGCCATGCTCGGAGCCGAAGCGCAGACTCCCGCCGGCGCGGCGCAGGCCGTGCAGGCGCTGCGCGCACAGCACCAGCGCATCGGCGGCCTCATCCACCTGGCCCCGCTGTGTGCGGCGCCGACGTTTGAACAGCTCTCCTCTTCGTCCTGGCAGCAGGCCATCGACCAGGAGGTTAAAGGGTTCTTCCACCTGCTGCGCGCGGCCGCGGGCGACCTGCAGGCCAAGGGCGCCTGGGTGCTGGCCGGCATCAATCTCGGGACCGACCTGCATGACGGGTCGCTGCCGCCCTCGCAGCACCCCTGGCGTGGCGGCGTGATCGGCCTCATCAAGTCCGTCGTCGTTGAGTGGCCGGATGCGATCGCGAAGGCCTTGCACACCACGGAGCCGGATGCCGCCCGTGTGGCGGACCTCCTGCTGGCGGAAGTTGCCGGGCCGCCGGCGGAATACGAAATCTACCACCAGGGCGGCCAGCGCTGGGTGCCGCAACCCGTGGCGGTCCCTCTCGGCCAGACAGCCGCGCTCACCCTTGGCGCCGACGATGTGATCCTCGTGATCGGCGGCGCGCGCGGCATCACCGGCGAAGTGGCCCGCGCCGTCGCCGGCCGGTGGCGCCCGACGCTGGTGTTGACGGGCCGCTCGCCGTGGCCCGGCGAAGAGCCCGCCGCCGTGAGCGCCCTGGCCACGGAGCGCGAACTCAAGCAGTGGCTCTACGAGGAGGCCACCCGGCAGGGACGCAAGGTGACGCCGCTGGAGCTGGAGCGCGAAGCCCGCCGCCTGCTCATGGACCGCGACATGCGCGCCACGCGGCGCGACCTGGAACGCGCCGGCGCCACCGTCGTCTACTACCCGGCGGACGCGTGCGATATGGCAGCCATGGCGGCGCTCTTCGCCACCGTGCGCCAGCGCTTCGGCCGGTTGGACGGCATCATCTGCGGCGCCGGCCAGCTGGAAGACAAGCTGATGGCGGATAAGTCGCCGGAGTCGTTCGCGCGCATTCTCGACCTGAAGACGACGGCGGCCTTCGTCCTGTCGCAGCTGGCCCAGCCCCGGAGCCTGAAGTTCATGATGCTGTTTTCGTCGGTCGCCGGCTGGACGGGCAATCGCGGGCAGTCGGACTACGTGGCCGCGAATGACATCCTGAACCGCCTGGCCCTGACGCTGAGCCAGAAATGGCAGAAGCGTGTCGTCGCGATCGACTGGGGGCCCTGGGACAAGACCGGCATGGTGACCGACCTGGTCCGCCGCCAGTTCGAGGCGCGCGGCGTGTGGATGGTGCCGGCGCTGGCGGGGAGCCAGTACGCGGCTGACGAGATTCAGTTTGGCAGCCAGGCCGATGCCCTGGTGATCGCGCTCGGCCAGCAGGCCGGCTGACCCGGGTCAGGCCGGCCGGTTCCAGTGGCTCAGATCACGCCCCATGAGCGCGCCGAGCCGCAGGTTGTCTTCGGCAAACGCCTGATCGATGCGCTGCCGTGTGGCCGGGTTCATCGGCGCCGGCGCCGGCGTCGCCTTTTCGTTGAGCTGGTACAGCCGCTTCAGCGGCTGCAGCACCCCGCTCCGCTGCAGGCCCGACCACAGCGCGCGCGTCACCGCATGGGACGCCAGCGTGGCGCGCACCGCGCTGCGCATGTCGCGAACCAGCACGCTGCGCGGAACCGTGCGCGCGTTGACGCGATGCGTGAGACTCGGCGGGGCGCAGGTGTCGTCAATCCCGAGAAAGCGGCAGACCGAGGCGAAGGTGGCGGCGGGATCGGCGCGCATGTCATCGTAGAGCAGGAGGCACACCTGCTCGCGGGGAAAGACGCTGAGGAAGCGCTCCACGTGCTTGTGGTAGCGGCAGTACTCCATCATGTGCGGGAACTTCTCCAGCGCCGTCTCGAAGTCGTCGTGTACGGCGTACAACGTCTGCAGCTGGAAGTAGCCCGAGTAGAGGACCTCCGCGGGCTGGCGGAACGAGAAGAGCAACTTCATCGCGGGATTGTGCGCATGCAGCAGGCGCGGGCATTCCGCGTCCGGCAGATACCCCGGGCTGTATTCGCCGCGCAATTGCCCCGGCGTCCAGGCGCGGAACTGCTCCGCCAGCCAGCCCAGGCCGCGGTCGTAGTTCGAGGCGTCGTACAGGCGCCGGTCAGGCAGGGAATCGGTCGGATGCGAGCGCGTGAAGAAGTTGGTTTCCTTGATCGCGGACATGCAGACCTGCGGGTGTTCGCCGAGGCACTGGGCCAGCCAGGTGGTGCCGGCCTTGATGCTGCCGACGCCCGCGAAATCGAGTTTGAATGTTTGGTCCATAGGTCAAGCGGCGCACCGCGGCCGGCGGCGCGCCCAGCCCGGTCTCACGGTCCGGAGGCGCGGATCGTAGCCCGCGCCGCGCCAGGGCGTCGAGCCGAATTCACGGGCCCGGGAGGCCACGGTCAGGAAGGAACGGCCTTGGGCTTGGGCGGCTCGAACCAGGCGCTCAGGTCACGCCCCAGCAGGGTCCCGAGTTGAAGCACATCCTCGCGATACATGGCCACCAGGCGGGCGCGCGTCTCGGGCGCCATCGGCGTGGTGACGCCCACCTTCTCGTTGCGCTCGAACAGCCGCTGAACCATGCCCCCCACGCCGCACCTGAACAGAGCCTTCCGCACGCGCCGCAGCGGTGCCGCCGCCAGGCTGAGCGTGCTCAGCCGGTATCGCAGATTGCGCAGCGCCGTGCTGCGCAGCACGGTGCGCGGATTGACGGCCTGGTGCAGGGACGCCGGCGCGAAGGCGTCATCGATGCCGAGAAACCGGCACACGCCCCGATAGCTGGCGGCCGGATCCTGGCGGACGTCATCGTACAACATCAGGTGAAACTGCGATCGCGGGAACTGCCGCAGGAAGGGCTGAAGGTGGGCGTGAAAATAGCCGTATCGCAGCATCTGGGGATATTTTTCGAGCGTCACTTCCAGCGTGTCCGGCAGCGGCTGCGCCCGGCTCGCCTGCGCGTACCCCGATTGAACCACCTCCACCGGGTTGCGGAAGCAGCAGATCAGCTTCACGGCCGGATGGTGTTCGTACAGCAACCGGGCCGATTCCGGATCCGCGATATAGGCGTTCGAGTACTCTCCGTAAAGCTGGCCGGGCTGGTGATTCCGGTACTGGCCACGATACCAGTCAAAGCCCTCGCCATAGTTGGCGGAGGCAAACAGGCGCTTGTTGGCCGGCATGGCGCTGACGATGTTGTGCTTGAGGAAGAAGTTGGTTTCCTTGCTCGCCGCAAAGCAGACCTGCGGATGCTCCGCCAGGCAGCGCGCCAGCCAGGTGGTGCCCGCCTTGAACACGCCGATCCCTGTGAAATCCAACCGAAAAGCGTCGGTCATGCCCCACCCCTATCCCGTTTTCGTGCCGCGCACGAGTGCAGACTATAGGCGCGGCTGTTCGCATGGGTCAAGCGGGACGCGGGCTGGGACGGAGGCCCCCGCGACGGCCCCCGACCTCACCGCTGGCGGACATCGTGCCCGCGCTTTCCACTTTGTCCCGCACACCATCGGTCGCTATAGTGACTCCGTGAGGCGCTCGTGAAATATGTGGTGATTACCGGCGTGTCGTCCGGCATCGGACACGACACCGCCCTCCATCTCGCGGAACGTGGCCTCCATGTGTTCGGCAGCGTGCGCCGTGCCGCTGATGCGGACACGCTGTGCCGCACGCTGGGCGATCGCTTCACGCCCCTGTGCTTCGACGTCACCGATGACGACGCCATCAAGCGCGCCGTCGAGGTGGTCCGCGAGCGCGTCGGAAAGGCGGGCCTGGCGGGGCTTGTCAACAACGCCGGGTGCTCCGTCAACGGTCCCCTCCTGCACGTGCCCCTGCAGGATCTCATCCGCCAGTTCGACGTGAACGTGTATGGCGTCTACCGCACGACGCAGGCCTTTCTACCCCTCCTCGGCGCCTGCCGCCCCTGCCCGCATCCGCCGGGGCGCCTCGTGATTATCAGTTCCACCAGCGGCCGTCTCGTGTATCCGTTCTTTGGCGTCTATGCCGCCTCCAAACACGCCGTGGAAGCGCTGGCCGACGGCTATCGCCGCGAGCTGCTCCTGTACGGCATCCGCGTGAGCGTCGTCGCACCCGGCGTCGTCAACACGCCCATCTGGGACAAGACCGAAACCGCCTCGCCCTACCTGGCCACGGACTACGGGCCCTTTCTGGCCGCGCGGCTGCAATCGATCGAGACGCTGAAACATCTCGGCCTGCCGCCCGCCGCGATCAGCCGCGTCGTCTGCCGCGCCTTGCTCGACCGCCATCCGCGCACCCGTTACGTCGTCGTGCCGGGCGGGCTGCTGGGGCGGGCGTGCAAGTGGTGGATCCCGCGCCTGCTCGGCGACTGGTGGCTCGACAGCCGCATCCGGAAAGCGTGGGGCGTGTAAGCGCCGGGGAGCACAACCATGGACACCCATCCGCAAGCGGTCATTACCGGCGCGGCGTCCGGCATCGGCGCGGCCTTCGCGCGCCTCTGCGCCGAACAGTCCCATGACCTGCTGCTGGTCGATCGCAACGCCACGGCCCTCGCGGAACTGAGCCGGGAGCTGGCCGGGAGATACGCGGTCGCCGTGGAGACGCGCGTCGTGGACCTGGCAAGCGCAGCGGAGTTGAACGCCCTGGCCGCCGCCATCGCCCAGCGGCCGCGCATCGACCTGCTCGTGAACAGCGCGGGCGTGCCCCAGCCCGCCCCCGTCCTGGAGATGGATCCCGCGCGACTCGCGGACATGGTGGCGATCCACTGCACGGCCACCGTGATCCTGTGCCGGGCCGCCGCGACCCGCATGGTGGCGCGCGGGCAAGGGGCCATCATCAACGTGGCCGCGCTTGGCGCGCTGGTGAACATGGGCGTGCTCGCCAACTACGGCGCGACGAAATCCTACGTGATTGCGTTCACGCGCGGCCTGGGCCGCGAACTGCGCGGGACCGGCGTCTATGCCCAGGCCTTCTGCCCGGGACATACGCGCACGAACATCCACACCAGCGACGACACACACTACATCCCGGAGATCTTCTTCAGCGAAGCGGATCAGGTCGTGCGCGCCAGCTGGTCGGCCATGCAGCGACGGCAAACCGTCTGCGTCCCCGGGCTGCGCCATCGGATGCTGTGGCTGTTCGCCAAGCTGGGGCTGGGCCGGATCGCCTGGCGCGTGGCGCTCAAGGCCGAGCGCCTGCTCGGCATCAAATCCGTCGTCAAGCCGGCGCCCGCCCCCCCCCGCGCAGATGCCTCGTAGCCGATAAAATTCGGCTCTTGATTTCGACTGGTTGTATACATACCAACCATCGGAATGCTATACACACACCCGGCAAGGATGCTTGCGCAATAGGGGTACTCGATTATAATGCCGGTGTCCCCGGTTTTATTAGGGATTTATGACCATATCGTGCACGCCAGGGTGCAGGTGTGACCATGAAACGACGTGACGTTCTCAAGCTGTTGGCGGCGGCGGCCGCCTCGCCACCGCTGGCCTTGGCCGAATCCGCGCCGACGCGCGGTGCATCTGCCGTGCGGGCCGCCTCCGAGCCACGGGCCTATCTGGACGCCATCTTCGACGGGATGCGGCTGTACTGGGGGGATATACACGGTCACACGGCCTACAGCGACGGCTATGGGACGCCCCAGATGGCCTACCGCTATGCGCGCGCCAGGCGCAACCTCGATTTCGCCGCGGTCACGGACCACGCCGAGTGGATGAACTACTTCGGACGCCATCTGCCCATGCAGGACGGCTCGCCCGTACCGCTGTGGGCCGACGCGCGCGCGACGGCCGATGCCCTGAATGAACCCGGCCTGTTCGTGACGCTGCCGGGCTTCGAGTGGACCTGCACGACGTTTGGCCACCGCCAAGTCCTCTTCCGGGATTCCAGGGACGTGCCAGCCATTCCGCCCGATACGTTCTCGCACCCCACCCCACCCGATTTGTGGGCGGCGCTGAAGCCCCATGCCGCCATGACCATTTCCCATCACCCGCTCCGGTGGGGCCATTTGACGAATTGGGATTACTACAATCCCGAGACCGACCGGCTGGTGGAGATCTATTCGAAGTGGGGCAACAGCGCCAGCGTGTGGACCCCTTATGAACCGTTCATGCCGTACCGGCGCTATCCCTTCATGCGCCCGCTGGCCGAAGCCAGTAGCGTGGACGCCATGCTCGCGCGCGGCTATCACATCGGCATCATCGCCGGCACGGATACACACCAGGGGCAGCTGGGGTCCACCTACGCGCCGGAGCCCGGCCGCGGCAAGGTCCTGGCCAAGAAGCGCTATCCGCATACCGGCGAGGAATTCCTGAACCAGGTGGCGCACGGCTACGTGTATGAAAACCGCGAAGCCCTGGGCGGCGGCGGCGGGCTGGCCGGCGTATGGTCCACGGAACTGACGCGCGAAGCCATCTGGGACGGCCTGTATGCGCGCCGCACCTGCGGATCGACCGGCATCCGGCCCGTCATCAAGTTCGCCGCCGAGGACACGCTGAATGCCGATGAGTTGGCCGTCATGGGCGACGTGCTGGCCGTGTCAGGGGCGCCTGTCGTGCGGCTGTCCGCCCAGATGCCGTCGGGCACCTACATTTCCCAGCTGCAGCTGCACAAGAACGACAAACTCCTGGCCACGCTGAAACATCCGACCGCCGACGTGGCCCTGCGCCATACGGACAACTCGCTGCGGCCCGGCGAGACGGCCTGCTATCGCGGTCTCATCACGGCTTCGCAGAGCTGGTGGGGAAACTCGGACGGGGACTATGAACTGGATTACGACCCCAACCACGGCCAGTTCACATGGACCCGCGTCGCCCAGACCTCCGAGCAAGTCTGGACCAGTCCCATCTGGATCACCCGGCGCGCCTGACCGTCCCCCTGCACGACGGTTGGCGTCCTGGCGCGGTCATCGCGGGCCCTCGCGCGGCGCGTCAGCGCGGCTTGTTCATTTGCGCCTGCACAAATGCCGCCAGGTCGCGCACGCCGAAATCCTGGAAGCGGCCGTCGCGGAAGACCAGTTCCTGAAACGGAAACGGCCGGCCGAAATGCTTGGACACCGCCATGCAGAACTCCACCAGCTGGGTGGAGGCAAATTCCAGATCGCCGACCAGCCGCGTGTCGACAGACAACGCCTGGCTCACGTCGTCCCCCTGCTCCTGCAGCTTCTGCTGTAGCAAGGCGAGGATGTCCCGGGTCACCGTATCATTCGCCGTCATCAACTATCCTTTCGATTTCTCAGCCGGACATGGCGCATGGATCAGTGAAGCGATCGACCATGATCCGCGCCATCCGTCAACGTCGTGGCGGCCTACGCGACCGGGGCCGTTGGGGGACGGTACTCGCTGATCGCGTAGACGTCGTCGTCCTGCTGGAACGTCTGCACGGTCAGCGCCGGGATGGGCGCCGGCGCCGCGTCGGGTGGCGGGCACAGCGTGACCGCGCCCGTGGCCGACTCGATCCCGCGAATCCGCCACGCCTTCGGGTCCCGCAGGATCCCCGTGCCCAGCGCTTTTCCCGCCGCCTCCTTCGCGCACCACAGGCGGAAGGTCCAGGCGGCACGATTCCCCGGCAGCGCCTCCAGCAGCGCCCGCTCCTCGGACCCGAAGGCGCCGTCCAGCAGATCGGCGCTGGGTTCGCGCACCCGTTCCACATCGATCCCCAGCATCCAGTCGCGGTCACCCGCCGCGGCGACGGCCATGTCGCCCGTATGGGCGATGGACAGGGATGGCACGTGCGGCAAGACGCCCCGCCAGCCCCCCTTGACCACCGGCCGCCCGCCCGCCTCAACATCGATTTGGATGTCCGCCGCCCCCAGCCGGGTGGGCGCATCGCGCTGCAGCATCAGCCGCACCGCATCCTTCGCCGCGGTCCGGCCCCACAGCCACTCCAGTTGCCGCCGCGGCGTCGCCGCCAGCGCCAGCCACGCCTCGCGCTCGGGCGGGTTCAGGATGAGGAAGGCCCACGCCCTGTGCCAAACCCCTGAACTGCTTTCGAACAGCGAGCGCGGATACCCGGCGATGCGGGTGAACACCGGACGGGACTGCAGGGCCACCAGGATCTCGGGCGGCGGCGCCCAGCACATGCTCAGCGCGTGATCGAGGGGCTCGAGCAGCACGGCGTGCAGCGCCGGCGTGATGGCGAAATCCCGGTCCTGGAGGTTGATCATCTCCGCGCACAGGTGGCCCGCGGCATCGACGGCCTGAACCGTGCACGCGATGATCCCATTCTCCTGCTTCAGCAGTTCCAGGTTCAACGTCAGCTTGGTGCCGGCGGGCAGCGGCGCTTTGGGCAGATGGAAGGCATCGACACTGAACGGCAGGAAGAAATGCCCCGAATGCAATTGGCGGTTTCCCCAGACCCAGATGGACTGCCCCATCGCGTCCAGCAGGAGCGGGTCGCTGACGAGCGCCGGAGCGGGGGTCGAGGCGAGCAGGTCATGCCGGGGAAGAACCTCGATGTCACCGGTGAGACCATTGTCGCCGATGCGATTGATGGATCGGATGCCCTGGAACCGGGGCCCGTGAAACGTGCGCTTCGGATAGATCGCGGCGCCGCTCCAGCGGCAGTCCTCGGGCTCCCGCAGGGTCAACGTCTTGCCGGGGGTGGGCTGGCTGGGGTAGCCGCGTTCCAGAACGGCCGTGGCCTCAAACGAGCAGGGACGGAAGCGCGCCCGCGGATCGCCGCCCGCGTCCTCGCGAATCTCGACGCGCACCTGCACCTCGCCGTCGGCCGAGGCCACGCGGCGCGCGATGGCGCGCAGGCGGACCACGCCGCGCTCGAAGAAGATCCAGCGGTTGGCGCGCACATCGACGAACGCCGTGACGACATGCCCCGGGAAGAGCGTCACCGCCGCTTCTCCCACGATTTCCATGCTGAAGAGGAACGGCATGATGGGCAGCGCCCGCAGCGCGGGATCGAACACGGACGTGGTGGTGCCCAGCGTGTGATCCAGCAGATACAGATCCTCGTCGATGCTGTGCGTCTTGACGGCTTCGAGGCCAACGCCAGGGTCCAGGCGCTCGAGCTCTCCAAGCAGCGGCAGCGCGTCGACAGGCGCGGGTGCGGGCGGCGCCGCCGGAAGCGTCGCCACGGCGGCCTGGGTGAGGATCGAATCCTGGGTGGCCAGGAACTGGTTCATGGTCTCGAGAAAGGCCAGCATGGCCGTCTCCCGGCCACTCGGCAGCTCGACGGCAGGCGCGACCACGGCCGGCGGAAGCGGCGACGCGACCGGGGCGACCGGGGCGGCCAGCGCCGCGGTGCGCGCCAGCGGGCCGAACTCGGCCACGTACGAATCGGCCCGGAGCAGCGGCGTCGCCACGCTCAGCCGCACGAGGCGACCGGCGGCATGGGCGGAAGGGCGCTCCCAGGTGGCCGGATCCATCCAGACGGAGCCGCGCCGCTCATGCAGATAGGCGATGTTCATGCCGACTCCATGGGCGGCAAGCTGCGCGAGGGCGTGCTGCAGCTGCAGGAGGCCACCGCGGTGCTCGCGGTCGGCCGGAATGGCGACGTGGGGTTTGCCACGCAGAATGTCGTCGACGAACGCGCACAAGTTTCCGCGCGGACCGGTTTCGAGAAAGACCCGGATGCCGTCGGCGTACATGGCATCGATGGTGGACTGGAAACGGACCGGCTCGGACCAGTGGCGAGTGGCCAGATCGATGATCGTCGCCGGATCGGACGGGAAGCGCGCGGCGCTGCAGCAGGAGTACACGTCGATCTCAGGCGCGTGGATGCCGGCCTTGAGATAGAACTCGCGGGCCAGTCCGGCGGTGGGCAGCAGGTGCGGCGAATGATAGGGGCGATCGAAGGCCAGCGGCACGCAGATGGCACCGGCGGCCGTCAAGGTGCTGGTCATCGTGGCGACGATGGACGCCCGATCGGGACCCGTCACGCACAGGATGTACTGGTGCGGGCAGTTCTCCATGGCCACGCTGACGGCCTGTGCATGCGGCGCCACCACCGCAGCGATCTGGTGGCGCTCGACGCCGCCGACGGTCAGGAGCGTGGCCGGCGGAATGTTGGTGAGCCCGGCGATTTCCTGCATCTGCCGTGACGACAGGCGCAAGCCCTCAATGCGTTCCGCCCGGTTGGCCGCCCGCAGAATGCCGGCCATCTCGAAGGCGGAGAATTCGCCGTAGCTGTGCCCGACGGTGGCGCGCGGTTGCAGGCCAAGGTGGCGGCACAGGCGCATCAGGCCGGTGTTGGCGGCCAGCACGATCATGACGGCTTGCTGCCAGCCGTAGATGTCCGCCGAGACATGGGGCACCGTTCCCGGGGGCGGAAAGACCGAATGGCTGGGGAATACGCCGTCCTGATCCGCACCATAGGCGATGTCCACCTCGTCGAAGGCTTCCCGCATCTCGGGAAAGCGCAGGCAGAGGTCGCGCAGCATGTTCGGGTACTGCGCCCCTTCGCCCGGGAAGAGGAAGGCCAGTCCACCGGTGCGCCCCAGGCGCTGGCGGTAGTAGTAGAGGCCATCCTTCTGATGAACGCGGTCGACACCCGGGGACTGCAACCGCTGCACGGCCACCTGCAACTTGCGGGCGAGATCCGCATGCGACGTGGCCACGATGGCAACGCAGGGCCGGGCCGGGTCGAAGTCGCGCCCCACCGAATAGGCAAAGTCGCGCAGGGGGGCGTCGGGCTGGAGCGCGAGCCCGCGCTCCAGATTCTGGAGGGCGGCGGGGAGCCCGGCGTCATCTGCGGCCGAAACCAGGAACAGGTCGCTTCCCGCTTGGAGTGGCGACGGCGCGGCAGACTGGTTGGCAGGCCCCATATTCACGCGTTCCGGTACTCTTCCAGAATGCAATGCGAGTCAATTCCCCCGAACCCGAGGGCGTTCACCGCCGCACGCCGCGGCAGATCCGCGTTGCCGTGAATCCAGGGCCGGGCCTCCGTGCTGACATAGAACGGCGTCGTCTCCAGTTCCAGGGCGGGGTGCGGGGTATCGCAGTTGGCGGTCGGCGGCAACACCTTGTGGTGCAGGGCCATGGTGGCCTTGATCACGCCGGCAATTCCGGCGGCGGGGCGGCAATGCCCGATGTTCGACTTCACACTGCCGACGGCCGTGGTCGGATAATGCCCGCGACGGGCGCCATAGACGGTGCGCAAGGCCCCGATTTCGGTTCGGTCTCCGAGCGGGATGCCGGTGCCGTGCGCTTCCACCATCCCGATCGAGGCGGGATCCACCTCGGCGTACTGAAAAGCCCGGCGCATCGCCAGCATGGCGCCTTCCGGGCGAGGGGCCATCATTCCCCGGCCACGCCCGTCGCTCGCCACCCCAACGCCCTTGATGATGGCGTAGATGCGATTGCCGTCACGCTCGGCGTCGCGCTGGCGCTTGAGGACGAGGATGCCTGTCCCTTCGCCCAGCATCGTGCCATCGGCGGCCTGATCAAACGGACGCAGGGCCGCATGGCGCGAAATGGCCCCGATGGAACAGAACAGCATCAGCTCCAGCGGCGACACGCAGGCCTGCGCGCCACCGGCCAGCGCCAGATCGCACCGGTCCAGCAGGAGATCCTTCATGGCGTTATCGATGGCAATCGCCGACGACGCGCAGGCGCCGTCGAGAATGTAGTTGGCGCCCATCAGGTCCAGGCGGTTGGCCGTGCGGCCGGCCACGATGTTGGGCAATAG
The DNA here is from genome assembly GCA_021413965.1 of Lentisphaerota bacterium. Classification (GTDB taxonomy): domain Bacteria; phylum Verrucomicrobiota; class Kiritimatiellia; order UBA8416; family JAIOPI01; genus JAIOPI01. The sequence goes on from JAIOPI010000010.1 coordinate 41,446, forward strand.
CGTGGGTGGTGTCTGCGCCGTCATCTCCGGCAGCGTCCGCCCCAGATGCGCGCGCAAACGCTCGGTCTCGTCCGGCGTCAGATCGGGATGCAGCCCCCGGATGACGGCCAGTGTCTGGTCGAGTCCCAGTCCGTGCTGGAACCAGTTCACAAGCCCGGGATGGAAGGTCGTGGCATGTCCGAGGACCACCTCGGTGCGCTCGCGCGGAAAATCACCGTCGCGGAGTCCGGCATCATGCAGGGCCTCCGTGGCAATGCGCACGGTGAGAAACTGGTCCAGATCCCCGCTGGCCACGGAGTTGGGCGGAACGCCAAACTGAATCGGGTCAAAGCGCGCCAGATCCTTCAAATAGCCGCCGCGCAGACTGTAGACACGACCGAAAGCAGTGGAATTCGGATCGAGCCAATCCATGGCGCGGGGGTCGGGATGGTCAGAAATGCTACAGTGCTTCGCGACAATATTTTCCCAAAAGGCCGCCAGGTCGGGAGCGTCCGGAAAAACGCCGGCCATACCTATAATGGCGATTTCGTCCTGGATGATCTTCACGGGGGTGTCGTCGCTCGCGCTTGGGTTGCTCGGGACGATACGACACGTGCGTCAACCTTGCAAGGCGCAACTGCCCGTCCCCCCGGGCGGGCCCCCTCGCCACCAGGTCCCCATTTCCATCCCGAATCACATGGATTTGCCCATGAACTGGCACTTTTTGGCTTGCATCGCCCCCCCCTTTCCCACTACCGTGGTGGATGATGTCCCCTATTCAGACCGGATCAGTCGACGCACAAAACACCCGGTCTCGGCGCAGCAGGCTGTCCATTCTCGTTACCATCACCATTGCCATGAGTGGGTTTTCGGCCGTCGCAATGGCCAATGACGAGGAATCGAAACAAAGCGCGACAGTCACAGCCAGCGCGTCACCCATGCCGGCGAACCGAACGAAGGGTGATGAGGCCGTATCGGCCGACGGGGAGGGCGCGAAGGCCCCCATTCCGACATCCGTGGATAGTACCATGACCAAACCATGGATTCGCCTGGCGCCCAACAAGCGCTACTTCATGTTCGAAGATGGAACACCGTTCTTCCCCATCGGGACGGCCCTCAACGGCGCCTGCATCGCCTACGATGCGACCGAGGCGCAGTTTGTCGATTATCTGAAAAGCATGCAGGCACATGGCGAAAATTTCCTGCGCATCGATCTCGAAGGGTTCTCCTGGAACGACACCAAGGAGGAAGTCGCCCGGAAAGTGAAGCGCGGCCAGATCCCCTTCCTGGAGAATCCGCCCGGCACCTTTCACGAGGCATACGCCCGCCGGGTTGACACGTTGATCGCGCTGGCCGAGCAGTACGGCGTCTACCTCGAACTCGTCATCCCCTCCCACACCTGCACGCTGGAGGAGAATTTCGCGTCTTATCCCTACTTCAAAGGGAACGGCGGGCCAGTCCAGACGGTGCAGTTGCTGCGAACGGATGAAGCGGCCAAGGCCCTCTGGAAGAAGCGCATGGAGTATGTCGTGGACCGGTGGGGCAAGAGTCCTCAGGTCTTCATGTGGGAAATCTGGAACGAGATTGACGTCCCCACCTGCGGTTGCGGGAACGGGAGCGAGTCCGCCGCCTGGGCCGAGGAGATGGGCTGCTACCTGCGCGATTACGAGACCGCGCGCTATGGCAAGGCCCACCTGATCGGCCTGAGCGCCGGCGACTTCTACATCACCTCGCCCGATTATCAATTCTTCTACACCACCCGCGGAACGGACGTCCTGCAGAGCCACTACTACACCAAATCCCGGAACATGCTGAATCCGGTGCGCGAGGCGCTGGACATCAAGGCCACCGTGGCAAATCATGTGCAGCTGGCGGGGTACCGGAAGCCCTACCTGGAGAACGAGCGCCAGATGCTGGTGGACAACCCCAAGGTGATGGCCGGGGACCTCCAGGAACTGATGATGGGGACGGTCAAGGACGTCGAACACCATGCGCTCTGGGCGTACCTGGCGTCGGGCGCGGCCGGGGCGGGCGCCACCTGGGCACCGCGCATCGAACGGGTGCCGTCAAGCGTCGCCGAAAGCGCCGCCACCATGCGCCCGTTCCTGGCCCTCTTCGACCTGGCGCAGGTGGACTCCCGCCCCTTCGCCGACCAGATCAGTCTCAGCCATCCGCAGGTCATCACGCTCGCGGTTGGCGACGGCCAGACCGTCATCGGCTGGCTGCTGCACGATACGTCGCTGGATTACGACATCGAACTGGTGAACGCCGGGCGAAAGACCGCCTCGCTCAGCGATCCCAAATCCAAGGATTTGCGCAAACTGCAGATGCTCTCCAAGTGGAAGCTCCTGCTGGACCAGGCCGGGGTGGAAACCCGCTGGGATGACGGCCTGCGCAAGCTGTCCGGCGTCCTGCAGGCGAACCTCGGGATGGATCAGGCCGCGGCAGACCGGGCGGTTGACAAGCTGCTGGCGGAACCGCAGCGCTTCGTGGCCCAGGCCATGGCGACGCGCATGAAGGACGCGCCGCCCGGGACGGCCAGGAAACTCGGCGCCGCCCTGATGCAGGTGGCCGACAGCGCCTGGCAGCATTTCGAGTCGATTGAAACGAACCAGCAGGCGCTCGAGCACTTGTACAAGGGACACCCCCCGGTGGAGACGACGGTGACGGTGAGCGGACTTGTGGACGCACCGCACACGTGGATCTGGTACAATGACGACGACGGCAACGTGATCAGCCAGCAGGAAGTCGCGGGCCCCACCGTGTCCGCGACGTCTCCGACCTTTCGCAAGCATGTGGCGTTCGTCATTCGCCCGGCCCGGTAAGCTGGCAGTGAGAGTGAGCTTTATGGAAATAACCGCGACAGAGCAAACGGCACACGTCCACAAACTGCTGCCGTCCATGGACGAGGGATTGGCGCAGCGGGCGCGCATCGCCAGCAACGGGTTTTACAATCGCCACGGCAAGCGCGCCTTCGACCTGGTGGCCGGGACGCTGCTGCTCATCGCCTTCTCGCCCGTGATCGGCGTGGCGTGGCTGTGTGTCCGGCTGACCAGCACCGGGCCCGGATTCTTCGCGCAGCCCCGCGTGGGCTTGAACGGCAAGCTGGTCACCATCTACAAGCTCCGCTCCATGTATGTGGATCAGGCCCATCTTGTCGACGCCGAGGAAATCCGGCGCAAGGAAGCGGCGGGCATCCTGCACAAGCTGGAGAACGATCCGCGCGTGACGGCGGTGGGCCGGTTTATTCGCAAGACCAGCATCGACGAGCTGCCGCAGTTGTGGAACGTGGTGCTGGGCGACATGAGCCTGGTGGGCCCGCGGCCCCTGCTGCCGTCCATGCTCGCGCCTTTCCCCGACATCAGCGCGGTGCGCAACCTCGTGCGGCCCGGCGTGACCGGCGAATGGCAGGTGTCCGCCCGGTTTGACAACACCTCGGCCACGGGCATGGCGCGCCATGATCTGTCGTACGTGCAAACCGTCTCGTTCGCCAAGGATATCCAGCTGCTGTTCCGGACCATTGCCGTGGTGTGCAAGACCAAGGAAGCCTACTAAGCGCATGCCGACCTCAGCGCTGGCCGTCTTTTCCCTCTGCGTGCTCTGGATGGCGTACGTCTACGTGCTCTATCCCCTCTTCCTGGTGGTCGTCGGCACCTGGCGCCGCGCCGCGCCCCCCTCGCCCCCACCCGACGCGCAATGGCCATCCGTGCACATCCTCATCCCGGCCTTCAACGAGGAGCGCGTCATCGCCCGCAAACTCGACTCCACCCTGGCGCTCGACTACCCGCGCGACAAGCTCCGCATCACGGTGGCCTCCGACCAGAGCACCGATCAGACCGATGCCATTGCGCAGGGGTATGCGGGGCGCGGCGTCGAGTTCATCCGCCACGACGTCCGCAAGGGCAAGATCCGCGGACTGTCTGAACTCGGCATGGCCAGCACGGCGGACATCCTGGTCATCACCGATGCCAACGCGCTGTTTGCCCCGGATGCCTTGCGCCAGCTCATGCGGTGGTTCCAGGATCCGCGCGTCGGCATCGTGAACGGCAACCGGCGGCTCATTCGCAGCGCCACCATGGCCGGCGAAGGCGAGGGCAGCTACTGGGCCTACGAGACCATGCTCAAGCGCGCCGAGTCCGACGTGATCTCCAACGCGTTCATCACCGGCGCCATGACCGCCATCCGCCGCGCCCTCTTCTTCCCGCTCCCCGGCGACCTGGAATTCGATCACGTGCTGCCGCTGCATGTGGTGAACAGCGGGTACCGCGTGGTCTTCGCCGCCGACGCGCGCTTTGAGGAAGACACGGCCGTTTCCTCGACCGCGGAGTGGAAGGTGCGGGTGCGCAATGCCGTGCGCGGGTTCACCATGGTGCGCGAAATGCCGCGCTACATCCGCATGCTCCGGCACCCGCTGTTTGTGGCGCACGTCTATTCGCGCAAGGTCCTGCGCTGGGCCATCGGCATCCCCGCCCTGGGCGCGTTCGCCGCCAACCTGTTCCTGCTGCAGGTGCCGCTCTTCCAACTGGCCTTTGCCGGCCAGGTCCTGTTCTATGCGCTCGCCCTCGCCGGCTGGCAATTGGAGCGCCGTGGGCACCCGAACGCGTTGCTGGCGCTTCCCTACTACTTCTGCCTCGTCAATGCGGCGTCCCTCGTGGGCATGACGCGCGCGTTCCGCGGCAAGCGCATGGCCGTGTGGACCACGACGCGCTAGAGCGACGGGGCGGCGCCGCGGGCGGCGCCCCGAATGTAAAAATCCAATCGAGCTTGCGTTGGACCGTCGGTTCTGGAACCTTCGATGCAGGCAGGACCCCTTCAACAAACTCGTGACACAACCGGCCCTGCCCGCGACTTAAGGAGATAACATCATGCGCCCGATCCACGCCCTGCTCATCACCGCCGGCACGCTGTGCCTGCTCAGCGCCCCACTCCTCGCCGGCCCCTTCGGCTTTCGCAAGGCGGCGGCACCTCCACCCGCCCCCACGCCCGCCCCCGCGGCGGAGCCTGACGCCACGCCAACGCCCGCCTCGGGATCCATCCGCGCGTTCTGCATCGGCGAGGGGAACTTCCTGAAGGCCTTTCCCCACCTCAAGGAGGCCTCCCTCGACACCGTCACGCCGGCGGACTATGCCCGCGCCCTGCAGTTCGAGAAGCAGGAGCGGGAGTACGCGAACACCGTGATCACCGGCTTCCCCTGGAAGAGCCCGGCATACTCGCGCGCCGTCGATCTGATTCTGAAACTCTACTCGGAGGCCGGCTTCAAGAACATCATCCTGACGCTGAACACCGAACCCCAGATGAACGAGATCTGGAACCTCCCCAAGCCGCAGCGCATGGCGTTCTTCCAGAAGATCCGCGACTTGAAGCACTACGATCGCATCACGACGATCGCTGCCGTCGATGAACCGTACCTGGACAAGCCCGTCTACTGGAACTGGAGCTACAAGAAACTGCAGGGCGCCATCCAGGAAGTGCGGGAAGCCTTTCCGGGAAAGAAGATCATGGTCGTGTTCAACGACGCCCACCTGGACCGGGGCATTCCTCCCGGCATCGACATTGTCCAGTCCGACTTCTATCCGTGGTACATGGGGGACAAGGTCTGCAACAGCGAGTCGGCGTGGAAGCGTGAAGTGCAGCGGGCGCTGTCGGCGCTCCGCAGCAAGATGGCCCCGCACCAGCAGCTGTGCTACGTGGCCCAGGGGTTTCACGGCGAGCAGTTCGGACGCGGCGGCAAAAAACTGCGCGATGCGCCCTGCAACGCCGACACGATCCGCTGGAGCTTTGAAGCGGCCGAACAGGCTGGCTGCGTCGGGATCAGTTACTACAAGAACCGCGGCGTCTCGAGCTACGAAGGCGTCGTCTTCACCCACCTGATGGAGCCTGGCAACGAGTCCGCCTTTGCCGAATTCAAGCGGCTCGGGAAGCTCGTGTTATCGCGCGAGAAGGCCAACTGACGGCGTAGTCGGCCAGTTACGGGAGGGTACGCTGACGGAAACCGGCCGGGACGGCGGCTCCAGAGCTTGGAGACGGCGGTCTCCGCCGTTAACACCCTCCCGTAACTGGCCCCTTACCTGACGGCCGATTTGTCGATTGACGGCCCCTTCAACCCCGGCATAGACTCGCGCCCAAGTAAACGGGCTCACCCGATCCATTCTGCAAGCTGGAGATCCATGTTGTCCATCGGTGTTCTGCTTCGCTCCACATGGCTGCGTCTGGGGGTGGTCTGCGGCATAAGCGCCTTGGTGGTCCTGACCTCCGCCTGCCAGTCACCCAGCGCCAGCGTGCCGGCTGAGCGCTTCGACGCGGCGGCCGGGGGCGCCCCCCTGATCAGCGAATTCTTCCTCTCGCCCAGCGACGAAATTGCGATCACCGTTTACCAGCATCCGGAACTCAGCCTGCGGCAGAAAATCCCCCCCAGCGGCAAGCTGTTCTACCCCGGCCTGGGCGACGTCCCCGCCGCCGGCCGCAGCCTGGACCAGTTGCGCGAGGCCATCGGCAAGGGGCTGTCCGCACCCCGCCCCACGCCAATCGCCACCGGCGATGAATTGGCGATTGTCGTGGTCCGCCATCCCGAGTTGAACGCGCAGATCGTCGTGCCCCCCGATGGCGAGATCCCGCTGCCGCTCATCGGCAACGTCGTCCTGACCCGGCTGACGCCCACCGAGGCTGGCGCGCTGATCCAGAAGAAACTCGCCACCTACATTGTGAATCCGCAGGTCCTTGTCCAGGTGCAGAAATCCAGCGCCCCGCCCCGCATCGACGACCCGCAAGTGAACATCGAGGTCCTGCGCTACGGCGGCCAGAAGCTCTTCGTCCTCGGCGAAGTGCAGCGGCCCGGCGTCTTCCTCTCCGAAGGGGATACGACCGTGCTCGACGCCCTGTCGCTCGCCGGCGGCACCACGCTGGATGCGGAGCAGAAAAACGTGGTGCTGATCCGCCAGAAGGACACGCCCGGCCCGCCCGACATGCGCGTGCTCGACATCGACGGCGTCCTCAAGCGCGGCGAAACGGCCGCCAATGTGCGCCTGCAGCGGGGCGACATTGTGTATGTGCCGCGCTCGCTCATCTCAAACATCGACCGCTTCTTTGAGCACCTCTACGTCGCGATCCGCCCCATCGTGACCGCCGAGTCCGGCGTCTGGATCGGCCAGAACATCTCGGCCGGACCGAACCGCAATGACAACAATGGCACCGCGGCCACCGTGAACCTCGGGAACTTGGAACGATAATCGCCGGCGCGGGCGGGCCACGCGGCCCCGAATGCGCCGGCGGTTGCCCCGGAATAGATCGGCATGAACTTAGTCGACAAAGAAGCCTTTCTGCACAACTTCTTCTACGTGTTGTGCCGGCGCAAAATCCTCATCCTCGTCACCTTCCTGCTGACGCTGGCGATGGTCTTCTTCGCCGGCTTCCTCCTGACCCCCACCTGGGAGGCGGAAGCGCTGCTGCTTGTCGATGCCCCCACGCGCGCCAACCCATCACCGTTCCCCGGTCTCATGTCGCCCCAGCCTCCGGCCTCCACCGACGACCCCGCCCAGAGCGTCGTCGCGCTGCTGACCGGCAAGAGCATGGCCTATGAAATGGTGAAGCGCTTCGGCCTCGATGAGCGCAAGCGCCTGAAAACACAGGAACCCGACACGCTGCGCGACAAGGCCAAGATGGCGATCATCCACCTGATGCTGGCCCCCGTGACTCTCATGCAGAAAATCCAGGGCGTGGAGATCGGACCGGTCGACTGGGTCGACAAGGCGGCGGACGATTTCCGGAAGGGGCTCTTCCCCTGGGTCGATGCCAAGGTCAACACGGAAACCCAGGTCGTGGACCTGAAGATCAACGGCGAGACGGCCGAACTCGCGCAGGCCGTGGCGCTGGCCCTGATCGAGCAGGCCCAGAAGGCCTTGTCCGATCTGTCCGCCCAGTACAACGGCAGCACCCGCGACGCCTATCGCCGGCAGTTGACCGAGAACGAGTCCCGCCTGCAGACCGCACAGGCGGCGCTGCGCAGCTTCAAGGAAGCCAACCACGGCATCCTCCCGTCCGATGAGGTGATGCTCAAGACGGCCAAGCTGAACGAGCTGGTCGCGATCCAGAACCGCAGCAAGAGCGAACTCGAAGTGCTCCAGGCGCAGATCGCCTCGCTCACGGCGGCCACCGACGACGCGCCGTTCCTCATCGCCTCCTCCGTCATCGAAGCCAACACGGTGATGCAGGACCTGAGCGCCCGCCTGCACAGCCAGGAAGTCGCCCTCGCCGCCATGCTGACGGAACGGACGGAGCAGCACCCGGACGTCATCAATGCCCGCACCGAGATTCGCCAGCTGAAGAGCGAGTTGCAGGTGGAACTCGTGCGCCTGGGCAAGGCGCGCGAGTCCGACATCTCGCGCGGCGACGCCGAGTTGCGCCTGCTCGAGCAGGACCTGCAACAGCTGCCCGCGAAAGAGGCCGAAGCGGCCCGCTTGACCCTGCAGGTGCAGATCTACCAGCAGCTGTGCCTGAGCGTGCAATCGCGCCTCGAGGAAATGGACGTGCTCGCGCGCTCCGGCATCGCCGAGATGCGCATCAAGGTGCTCGACGCGCCGGTGGTTTCCCAGACGTCGGACAGCGACTTTCCGTCCATGCTGATCGTGGCCATCGTGGCGCTGGTCTTCGCCTTTCCGGTCTCGGTGGGGCTGCCCTTTTTCGTCGAGTACTGGCGCGACCCCATCAAGGGCCCGCTCGACCTGGAGCTGCAGCAAGTGCCCGTGATCGGCGTGATCCCCACGCTGGAGGGTGGCGAAGCCGGATTGCGAAACGTGGGGTTATGACGAAACGCGCGCAACAGAATCTGGCATCGGCTCGCGCCTCTTTCAACGATCTGGGGGAACGGATCGCCACGGCCGCGGAATCCCGCGGCAAGGGTGCCGTCTACCTGTTCACCAGCGTGTCGGCCGGCGCGGGCCGCAGCATGCTGGCGAGCTGCGCCGCCGCGCACCTTGCGGAATCCGGGCGCAAGGTCATCCTGGCCACCGTGGGCGAGTCGGGCGGCCGCAAGACCGGCGTGGCGCTGGAGGATCTGCGCGCCGGACGCGCCTCCCTCACCTTTGCCGCCGGCCAGCCCGCGCGGCTCAGCGTGGGAGCGCGCCTCAGCACCCTGCCGGCAGATCGACGCGCCCCGACCACCTGGGTCGACGACTTTGACATCATGATTGTCGACGCCCCCGTGCTGAGCGCGTTTGCCACCACGTACCTGACCCCACTCGTCGACGGCGTGATCCTGGTGGTGGATGTGCGCAATACCAGCGTGCGTGCCATCGCCCGTGCCCGGCAGAACATCGCGGATCACAAGGGCCAGCTCCTCGGCGCCGTGCTCAACCGGTATCACGAGTACGTGCCGGCGTGGATTCAGAGCCTGGTTCAGGGGCAATGAATGTCCGACTGGCGCATCCCGGCGACGCTTCCGCGCTGAGCGCCTTCGCCCGGCAGGCCACGGGCCTCGACATCCCCGCTGCCGTGTGGGACTGGAAGTACTTCAGCAACCCCTTCGGCCCTTCCGGACTCGCCCTCGCGCTGGAGGGCGAAGCCATTGTCGGCATGGCCGGCGCCTTTGCCCTCCCCATGCAGGTCCCCGGCGGCCCCTGCACGGCCAGCCAGGTGGCGGACAACGACATCCTGGAACCGCACCGCTCCACCGGCACGCTGTTCCGCCTGATCGAAACCCTGAACCGCGCCGCGGGCGCCGACAGCGGCCGTGGCTTTGACTTCGGCCTGGCCATCGAGCAGACCCGCGACTTTTCCACCATGATGCTCGGGTTCGAAACCGTCGCGGCAATCCGCAAGTACGTGCGGATCCTCGACCCCGGGCGCTATCTGGCGGCGCGCTGGCACGTGCCGCTCGGAGCCGGGCTGGGACTGCCGTTCCGGTGGCGTGCGCATCGGGCGGCCGTTCGCCTGCTGCGCCACCAGCCCGTTTTCGCCCTGGACCGCTTCGATGCGCGCTTCGACGCCCTCTGGGCGCGGATGCGCAAAGCGCCGATCATGGTGCGCAAGGACGCCGCCTACCTGAACTGGCGCTACGCCCGCTGTCCGGGCGTCACCTACCGCACGCTGGGCATCGGCACCGCGACCGCACTCTCGGGCGCCGTGATCTTCCACGTTGCCGCAAAGGCCGGTGTCCGCTATGGAATACTCGACGAGGTGCTGTGCGCAGAGGACGCCCCGGGCATTCTCGACCCGCTGCTGGCGGCGGCCACGCGGGAACTGCTTGGCCGCCAGGTCTCCGCCTGCATGGCATGGGCGTCGCAAGGCGATCCCCTGCGCGAGCGGCTCCTGCAGGCCGGCTACCGGGAACGGAGCACGCCCCATTCCCTGATCGCGCGCCGGGGCCGCGTGGAGGCGCCCGACGGCTTTCTGGCCGCCGAGCAGAACTGGATGTGGTCCATCGGGGACAGCGATTCGTGGATATTCCCACGATGAGTGCCGTCCCGGTATGCGTCAGCTGGCAAGGTCACGGCTGTGAATAAGGGTAAGCTCATTACGCTGGCGCTGATCGTGGCCGCCTTCCTTGCGGCCATCTTTGTCTTCACCACGTTGTCCATGATGGAGCCCGCCGTCAGCTTCGTCGTCGTGGCCGGCGTGTTCTTTCTCGTCTGGGCCTTCCGCAGCCCGAAGACCGCGCTGCTGGCCGCCGTTTTCCTGATCCCGTTTGAGCGCCTCACCGCCCCGTTCCCGCCCACCCCCGGCCACCCCACGCTGCTCGGCACGCTGACCTTCGCCAAGCTCATGCTGGCCGCCATCCTCGTCGTGTGGCTGTTCAAGCTGCTCGTGACCAAGGACACCCGCCCGCAAAAAATGCTGCTGACAACCGCACTGCCGCTGCTCGTCATGCTGTTCGCCTATGTCGGCTTCCTCTCTCTCTTCATGGCGGGCAACCTCGGCATGTTCATCCAGTACGAGTCCCGGGTGATCAACGGCATCGTCTTCTTCTTCCTGGTCATCAACATCGTCGATGACCGGCCCACGCTCTACAACCTCATCCGCGTCTGCGCCCTCAGCTACGTGTTCATCGGCCTGATCGGCGTGTTTGAAGCCGTCACGCAGCGGCACCTGCTCACCGTGCTGGGCATTCCGCTGCCCGAGAACGTCTTCGGCGGCACCACCGGCTTTCGCATTCTGGGGCCCTCCGGCGATCCGGACTTCTTCGCCTGCAGCATCATCTTCGGATTGCTGATGACCATCGCCGCCTGGCAGCTCGTCCGCGGGTTCTGCCTGAAGACCGCCGTGCTGGTCGTGCTGGGCATCCACGCCTTCGTCATCCTGGCCACGGGGTCACGCGGCGCCGCCCTGGCCTTGGTCGTGGCGCTGCCCGCCTTCTGGTTCTTCATCGAGACCCGCCACAAGATTCTCTACGGGACACTCGCCGTGTTCCTGACGCTGAGCGGCATCACCATCTATACCTTTGCCTTTTCCAAGCTCGCCGTCGCGCGCTACATCGGCGCCACCGGCTCGTCCTCCGTCGACATGCGCCTGGGGGGGATGAAGATGTGCCTGGACATGACGCTCGACAGCCCGCTGCTGGGCGTCGGGTCGGGGAATTTCCTGGCCGTCTACCACCAGTACATTGAGCCCACGGTGACGCGCTCCCCGATGTGGGCGCAGTGCACCTACACGCTGCTGCCCGCGCAAAACGGGATTCCCGCCCTGCTCCTGTACCTCGCCATCCTGTCCGTCAGCGCCTGGCTCTTCTACCGCGCCATGCGCGAATCCCGCGACCCGACCATGCGCTTCGTCGCCCTCTCCATGTTCTGCCTGCTGATCGCGTTCAGCGTGTTCTCGGGCACGCTCGACACCATGACCAACGAGATCAACTGGATGCAGCTGGCGCTGTCGATCACGATGTGGGATCTCGTCCGCCAGGAAGCCGGCTCCCCGCCGGATCCCGCGCCGGCGTCGGCCTAGCGGCCCGCGGCGACGTCGCGGATCAGGCGCGTGTAGGTTTCGCGCAGCTTCGGCCAGCTGAACAGCGTGTTCCGGAGCTCGAAGGCATTGCGCGCCAGCTTCAGCAGCAGCGCGCGATCCTGGGCCAGGCGCTCCATGGCCCGCGCAACGCCCTCCGTGTCGCGCTCATCGACCACCAGCCCGCACTCGTACTGCTCGATGATGCACCCCAGCCCGCCGATGTCCGTCATGATCACGGGCACGCCGTTGGAAATGGCATCATAGAATTTCGTGGGGGTGATGTTCCGGAACCACGCGCTCTTCGGATACACGAGGCAGGCCACATGAATCCGGCTGTACAGCGACACAATCCGAGTCGCCTCGTACGCGCCGAGGTAGGTGACGGCCGGCCCGAGCCGCGCCAACTGGACCTCAAGCGCCTGCTTGTAGTTGTCCGCCACCCGCCCCCCGAGCAGAAACCGCGCCTCGGGGCAGCGCGTGAGCAGGGACGCAAAGGCCTCGACGATGTACTCCACGCCGGTGCCCGGATAGATCGTCCCGAAGCGCCCGAACACGATGGGCTGCGCGGCAAACTTACGTTCATCGAACGTGGCCGCACACAGCTCCGGCCGCGTGTAGTTGCCGATGATCTCCACACGACGAACGCCGACGCGCCGGTACTTGTCCACCTGGTACGCATTGGTGACCGAGACCGCATCGCAGCGCCGGGCGAAGAACAGATCCACCTTCTCGACCAGGGCAACCATGAACCGGAGATACCGGGGCCAGAGCGCGTAGTAGTTGGGCTCGTGCGCGTCAAAGACCAGCTTGCACCCCAGGCGCCGCCGGACGAGCCAGCCCAGCGGCAGCACGTCGAGGTTGTGACAGACCACGACGTCCACCTGCCGCCCCTGGAACCAGCGCAGCGCCTTCAGGTAGAAGCGGAGGATCGGAAGCCCTTGCAGAAACGGCCCCTGGTGCTCGCCGGCGCGCACCCGGATGCGCTCGACCTTGACCCCGCCGGTCGTCTCCTGCAGGGGATGCCGGCACTCCCGGTCGCACGCCAGAATGGTCACGTCGTGTCCGTCGGCCTGGAGGATGCCGGCCTGGTCGGACACGCGCGGGTAGCGCCCCTGATGCGGCAGGTAGGACTGGTAAATGAGTTTGACGATGCGCAGCGGGCTGTCGGTGGCCGCCATAGGCTCCTCGCTCACGTGTGACCCTGGGCGCGCAGGACCCGCATGTTCCGGAGGAACGAGGCCCCGCGCGCCTGGCAGCTCAGCTGACCCTGACAGGCACGGCGCAGGTCGCGGTACTGCTCGACCGTCAGCGGCGAGCGTTCACGGCGCCAGATCCCGGGAAGATCGCACAACCCGCGGCTGACGCCCCGCAGCCAGGAAAAGAGGTTGCCCGTGGTGACGCTGGAGAAGAACCCCGCGCCGAGATTGATCGCGGTCCACGAGCACGCATAGCGCACCGGCAGATTGCGCCAGATGCCGCGCAGGCAGTTGCGATAGTGGTTGGCGTGATACCGCTTCAGCGCGGACGGATCCACCTGCTTGCAGTGCAACAGCACGGCCCGGTCGTAGCGCAGCACGGCGTAGCCCTTCTTCCACATCCGCAGGACGACATCGCGCTCTTCCGCGCCGTAGAAGAAGTCCGGCAACAGGCCGATGTCAAGAAACGCCGAGCGGCGGTAGAACGAGTTGCCGCCGTGGTACTGGTAGGCCTGATAGGGCTCGAGCGCACGCGGCGGGTAGTCCTGAAAATCGAGCGCAAAAACATCCTTGCCCGGCAGCTCAACCACCCGCCCGCCCAGCACGCCGACCTTGGGCTGATCAACAAGGAGCTTCACCATGCCCGGCAAGGCGGAGAAGTCGAAGCAGCCGTCGTCGTCCAGGCTCAGGAAACTCTCGCAGTCGGTGTTGACCGCGGCGATGTTGCGGCCGAGATTGCAGCCGGCGTTCCAGGGCAGTTGCAGCACCCGCACCCAGGGGCACGCCTGCTTCACGGCGGCCACCGTGTCGTCCGTCGAAGCATTGTCCACGAGAAGCAACTCGTCGAAGGTGCTGCGAAAGCGCTCGATATACCGCAGATTGCGGAGCAGCGCCTCGCGGCGGTTCCGCGTGATGATGACCACACACACCTTCATACGTGCTGATTCCGTCCGGATGTCCGCTGCCCTCGCGCCGCCCGGTCCGCGCCCTCTTCACAAGCCGACATGATAGCCGCGGAGGAGTCTCCTCACAAGCTTCCGCGCACCCGCCGTCAGCCAACCTGCCCCTTGCGCATGCGTTTGCGCATGCCGACGTAAACGCGGATGAGCGGGAGAAGCACCGGGGACCCCCAGTGCCTCAGCAGGACGGGAAAGAAGGACGGAAACTTGCGAAACCATTGCGTCGGGACCCGCTCGATGCGATAGCGATCCGCCGCTGCTGCGTTCCAGCCGAACCGCGTCGTGACGGCCGCGCGAAAGCCGCAGGCTTTGGCCGCGCGGATAACGTCCTCATTGTAGGCGCCGTACGGGTAACACAGGACGTCGGCGGGACGCGGCACATGCTGCGCAATCAGCTGACGACTCGTCGTCAACTCCGTCTGGATGTCTGCCGCACCGAGCCGGTTGAGGGGCACGTGGCGATGGCCGTGGGATTGAATGTCGATCCCGGCAGCCTCCAGCTCCCGGACCTCAGGCCACGTCAGCATCGGCAACGACGGCACCCCGGGAGCGTTGACCCAGTCGTTGCGCGGCCCCACACCCGTGCTGAGGAAGACCGTGGCGCCAAACCCGCATTGCTTCAGCACCGGCAGGGCGTGCGTGAGATTGTTCTGGTAGCCGTCGTCGAACGTGATGACGCAGGGCCGGCCCGGCGGCGACCCGTCCGGCGGACCGCCCTGGCCCGGGTGGTCCAGCCACTCGCGGACCGAGACGCCGCGGTAGCCGAGTTGCCGGAGCGTCTCCATCTGCCGGGCAAACGTCGCCGGAGCCAGTGAGATGATGGACCCGCTGGCGTCAATCGAATGGTAGGTGAGGATCGGCGTGCCCATGGATTTGCATCCTGCAGTCATGACTCAGTCCTTGCTGAGAGCCCCGAAGGCGGTGCCCGCGCGCGCCGGGGTTATAGCCAAGAAGCCGCGCCAAGGCAAGGCGGCCACCCCGGCGGGCGCTCACTCCGCCGCGGCCACGCCGCCCCGGCGACGGCGTGCCAGATCCAGGAAGCGGCGCAGGGCCTCGCGATTCCAGACCGCCTGCAACAGGACGTAGACAATCGCCCCCAGGATCAGCGCCACCACCAGGCGCAGCGGGTGCACGTCCGTCGCATGCGTGTGCCCCATGAGCGTCGCGGCAACCTTCGAGGCCGCCAGGGCCAGGCCGGCGGAGGTCACGGACCGGAGCAGGGACAGCAGCACCTGCATGGCGCGCAACCCGCCGAACACGCGCCCCAGGCTGCGCCACAGCAGCACGGCCTGAATGTTGCTCGCCAGCGAGGCCGCCAGCGCAATGCCCCCGTGTCCCAGCAGCGGCATCAGCAGCGCGTTGTTGACCGTGTTGACCAGCACCATCACCGCGCCGATGCGGAACGGCGTGCGGGAATCCTGCATCGCGAAGAAAGCCCCGTTGAGCAGCGGCGTGATGATGAAGGCGATGACCCCCACGCTGTAGTACAGCACCGCGATGGCCGTCAGCTCGACCGATTGCCCCGCGAATTCGCCGCGCTTGAACAGGACCGTGAGGATCTCGTGGCGGAAGCCGACCAGGAACACCACCAGGGGGATGACCACGAACCCGATTGCGATGCCGACCTGCTCGAGCATGCGCTGCATGCGGTCGTGATTGCGATGCGCGGCCAGGCGAGAGAAGGCGGGCATCAGCACGCGGCTGACGGGTTGCAGCACCACGCGCACCATCGTCATCACGGCGCGGCTGGCGTAGGCCAGGCAGGAGACATAGCCCTCGCCCAGGAGGGAGGCGAACCAGCGCGCCACGATCAGGTTGAACTCCATGAACCAGGCCGTGAGCAGGCGCAGGCCCAGCATGCGCCCGAGCTGGCGCATGGCGGGATCGCGCAGGCTCAGGGCCGGGCCGAACAGGCGCCGGGTTTCGGGCAGCGCCACCACCAGCAGCACGCAGCGCAACAAGCCGCCCACGTAGAGCCCCGCGATCAGCGCGCAAATGCCCAGCCGGCCGGCGAAGACGTACAGCGCGATCGGGCCGGCCGCCGCATGCACGAGCGTGGCCAGCGCCAGCAGCACGTAGCGCTCGTTGATGATGTCGAGGGTGGCCAGAAAGGCACCCGCGAACATCAGCACGACCACGGGGGCGAGCATCCGGATCATCTCACTGGTGAAGGCGCAAGCCTCCGGGCTGAACCCGGGGGCGAGCCAGTGCGGGAGCCAGGGCGCCAGGGCACTGCAGCACACGGCAAAGATCAGCACGATCCAGAACCCGGCGCGGAAGAGGCCGGCGGCCAGCATCCAAGCCGCGTCGGCCCCCTCGTGCTCAAGCTTGTGGACGAAGGCCGGGACGAAGGCCAGGCTCAGCCCCGACTCAACCGCCCCGACCAGCAGAAAGCTGATGGCCTGGGCGGTGAAGAACGCATCGGTCACCGCACCGGCACCGAACTTGGCGGCCAGCAGCATGACCTGCAGCAACCCCAGCACCATCGTCCCCAGGCGGGCCAGGAACAGCAGAAAGGCCCCCCGCATCAGCACGCGGGTACGCACCGGACGCGGCGACGATTCAGCCATGACCGCGCCTCGCATGTGAACCGGCGCGCGGGATCTCGGCCGGGCGGGTGGTGTGCATCGTCGTCTGCATTCCTTCAGAGGCGGGTCACCCGCCAGGCGCCGCGGGAGGCGGTCTGGCGGGGAAGCAGGGGCCTTGTCTCGCGATCCGGCGGACGATACGAGACCCCTGCGGCGAGTGTCAAGCGCCGGACCGCCACGGGGTGATTGCCATCATGGGCCGAAAAGCGTATCATTCGCGCGGGTTTCATGGGTGGAGGAGAGGATCATGCGTCACGCGTCTGCGGCCGTGTTACTGGTTATGCTGGGTCTCCGGGCGGCCGCGCCGGCCAAGGCGGCACCCGTCCGGTTTGATTTCGACGGCGACGGCAAGGACGATCCGGCCGTGTATCGCCGCGAGACGGGTGCCTGGTACATTCTCCAGAGCTCCACCCATACCGTGAGCCAATACGCCTGGGGCTACTACGACGCCACGCCCGTGTCAGGCGATTTCGACGGCGATGGCCGGGCCGAGGTGGCCGTCTTTGCCCAGGGCAATGCCACCTGGAGCATCCTCAACCTCGCCTCCGGGGCCACGCAACATACGGTCTGGGGAGACCCCGATGCGTTTCCCGTGCCGGCCGACTACGACGGCGACGGCAAGACCGACCTCGCCGTCTTCTACCGGACGACCGGCGAATGGCAGATCCGGAATAGCGCCACCGGCACCACACGCGTCCAGACGTGGGGCGCCCTCGACCCGCGGCCCGTGCCGGCCGACTATGACGGCGACGGGCGCGACGACCTGGCGTACTACGTGGCCGTTCTGGGCGACTGGTTCATCCTCGAAAGCAGTTCGGGCGCCACGCGCCGCTACCACCTCGGCCGCACCGAAGCCCGCCCCGTCCCCGGCGATTACGACGGCGACCGCAAGGCCGATATCGCCGTGTTTGACGCCCCCCTCGCGCGCTGGCAAATCCGCGACAGCAGCACGGCCCTCGGCCGCACGCTCACCTTCGGCACGTCCCAGTCTGTGGCCGTGCCTGCCGATTACGATGGCGACCACCGGACCGACCTGTCCGAGTACCGGCCGGCCGCCGGACGCTGGCGCATCCGCCAAAGCGGCGCCGGCAATGCCGTGCGGGAGGAAGCGGGTGCCGGGCTCTGGTTGCGAGCCGTGCAGGCCTACGCCCACGGGGCGGTCGAAAATCTGCGCATCCACTGCCACGGCGACAGCATCACCTATGGCAAAGGCAGCAGCACCGATGGACCGGCCTCCGGCTATCCCCTGCTGCTCGAGCAATTGCTGGAGGGCGCCTATGGCGGCGATGTCACCGCCCTGAACTACGGCCAGTCCGGCGAGAGCACGGGCGATGGCGTCACCCGGCTGTCGTGGATGCTGCGCCAGTCACACGCCCGCGTGCTGCTCATCATGGAGGGCACAAACGACCACGTGTTCAACCGGCCCTTCGACACGATCGAAAGCAACTTGCGGAGCATGGTGAGGAACGGCCAGTCCATGGGGCTGTTCGTGGTGATCGCCACCATCCCGCCGGTGGTGCCCAGCATGCGCCCCGAGCAGTATGAGAACATCAAGGCCTTCAACCCGCGCATTTACACCATCGCGCGTGATTACCACATTCCGGTCGCGCCGGTGTACGAATACATCACCAGCGTGCCGCACTGGGATTCCACACTGATGGAGCACGAGAACGGCAATCACCCCAATGACACGGGGTACCAGTACGTGCGCATGGCCTTCGTGAATGCCCTGGCCCCCTACCTCGCCAGCGCGGATCTGCGCTAGTGCTTGCCCGCGTTCACCACGTCCGGCGTCGGTAGCGTCTTCTCGGGCGTGCCCTTGAGGATGCGGTCCACGACTTCCACGCCCTGCATGAAGGTGTGGTCCATGTTCGCCGCCTCGTATTTCCAGCCGCCAAAGCGCCCCCGGCTGTAGATGTGGTGCGACTCGAGCGCGGGCAGCACATCCCCCAGGATCCGATCGCGCTCGGGCGTCGGGATCGGGTAGCCGTAGGTGGCATCGAACAGGTGCGTGTGCGTGTCTTCCGGCACGTGCGGCAGGTAGCCGCCCCGCACCAGCCCCTCGAACGTGGCGCGGCGCAATTCCTCCGGCGAGCGCGTCTCACCGGCCGGCACGGAGATCTCGCACAGGAACGAGCAGAAGCGGCTGTTGTCCGGCGTGTGGGCCGGCGAGAAGATCGAGAACGGCGTGAGCCGGTAGAAGTTGCTCTCCGGTCCCGGGCAGTAAACCCAGGTCTTCTCGCGCAGCGCGTCGGGAATTGGATAGGCCGGCGCCACGCACATCACGTAGACATGCGAATGGCGCAGCTGCGAGGCGCGGGTGGCCACCGCATCCAGCCCGGCCAGCCTGGCCACGAGCGGCACCGGCAGCGTGGAGATGAGGTGCTCATAGCGCTCCACGGCCCCGTTGGCCAGGCGGATGGTTTTGGCGCGCGGATCGATGCCGACGACGGTCTGGTTCAACTGCACGGTGCCCGCCGGCAGCGCCGCGGCCACCGCGTTCCAGATGGCGCCGGTGCCACCCGTCTTGGGAAACTGAAAGGAGAAATTCGGCCCCCAGGTCACGTCGTCGCGCTGCAGGATCACGTTGCGCAGGACGCGCGTCGTGTCCACCTGCGGCACGCGGTCCCCAATCCACTGGTAGGCCATCTCCGTGGCCGGCACGGTCCAGAGCTTGCGGTTGTAGGGCAGCATGAAGTGCTTGGCAATGCCGCGGCCGAAGCCGGCCTCGACCCACTCGTGAAAATCCACAGGCTTGACCCCGTTCTTGCCGCGGGCCGGATCGAGCAGCCCCTCGACGCAGTCCCAGAGTGCTTCCGGCGGCAGGTGCCGGATGTTGTACTGGAACGGATACGGGAGGAATCGGTCGTAAAGCCGCACCCAGGACCGGCGCTCAAGCGTGTAATAGCCCCCCGGCAGCGCGTTCTCGAGCACGCGGTCAAAGTAGTGGTAGTGCGAGTGGGTGACGTGCACCGCCACGTCCCAGGTGAAGCCCTTCCCGTCCGTGATGGAAGTGGCCAGCCCTCCGACGTACGGGTTCTGATCGAAGACGCGAAAATCCGTGACGCCCAACTCCGCCAGCCGGTGCGCCGCCCCCAAGCCGGTAGGCCCGGCGCCGATGATGCAAAACTTCATAAGAAAGAAGGTGGTTCTCGATTTTCGATTGTCGATTGTCGGTTTGTCGGACAAAGCAAATACGGGTTCACCATTGGCGTCGACATCGGGCCACGGGCGCTGAACGACTGAAAACGCCGCGTGAGCCCCCATTCACGCCGTTCACACTTCGAAAAATCAAGACTCAGCCAATCGAACACCGTTTCCCGCCCCTCCGCCCTACTCCACATACCCCAAATCCCGTAACCGCGCGTGCATGGCGGCTTCGGCGGCAGCGTCGTAGGCGCCGTCGCCCTGGGGGCCCTGGCGCGGTGCGGCGTCTTCGAATTGCACGGGCGCGGGCGCCGCGGCGAATAGCTGGTCGAGCACGCGCCCATCCATGTCGGACGGCACGGCCTGGCCGAGCGTGTGCAGGAACGTCGGCGCCAGGTCGATCAGCCGCGCGCCCGACACTTCCGCGCCACGCCGCAGCCCCGGCCCCCGCGCCAGCAGCACGCCGTTCAGGTGGTGGTCGCCGCTGATGATGCGCGGGTCCTCGCCCGGCACGGCCGGCCCGATGCGGGACGGCGGCGGCGGACGCCCCTCGAAATCAATGCCGGAGATGTCGATGTCTTCCCGCCAGCGCACCAGCAGGTCGGGCGCCTTCCCCATGTACGGCCCCTGGTAGCAATCCTCCTTGCGCAGCACGTCCCGCACGATCGGCTCGCCGGTCTTCGCGTCGCGCAGCGCCTTGAGGTCGCGGATCAGGCCGGTAATCAGCGCCTCGTACTCCGCGCCCGGCTCGACAATCCCCTGCTGCTCGCGCCCGCGCAGGTTCACGCGCACGTTGGCGAAGAGCGAGTCGGAGTACGCCCGCGTGCGGCGCCAGTCGATGTTCGAGAAGCAAATCCGGGACTGCACCCGGTCACGCAGGCTCGGGAAGAGCTGCCACAGCCGCTCCTTCATGCGCCGCGACGTGCGCCCCACCACCCGCTTGTACACCTCGCGCAGCAGCCCGGCCCCGCCATCGCCCTTCCGGTACGTGAGCAGCCCCCGCGTCGACAGCCACGGATTGATCTGGCTGCCGGCCGGCACCTTGCGACCAAACCCATGATCGGACATCACGAACAGCGTCGTGTCGGCGTCCAGCGTGTCCAGCAGCTCGCCCAGGAAAACATCGATCATCGCGTACACGTCATCAATCACGGTCCCGAACTGCGCCGCCTCGGCCGCCTGGTGGTCCGGGTGCTTCGGATCCATGTACTTCCAGAACGTGTGCTGCACCGCATCGAGACTGCGGAACACGCTGATGAAGAAATCCCACGGCTCGGACTTCATCAGCCCGCGCGTGATGGCGATCTTTTGCTCAATCTCCTCGCGAATCAGCCGGACGGCTTCGGGGATGCGGCCGCCGACCATGGCGCCCGTCAGCCCGGGTTCAATCACGTAGGGCCCGTACTGCGCCTCGAGTTTCTGCATGAAGCCGGGCGGATGGGCGAAGCCCGGACTGGCCGCGCTGGGGCCGTCCAGCCCCGCCACGAGAAAACCGTTCACCGCTTCGGCCGGGTACGTCATGGGCACGTTCAGGACGCCGACCTTCTTGCCGTGCGCGCTGAGCAGGCCCCACACGCTCTGGCCATCGCGAATGCCCGCGTTGATGAAGCGCAGGCTGTAGGACTCAGGCAGGTAATCGTAGAATTCGTAAATGCCGTGCTTGCCGGGATTGGTTCCCGTGAGGAACGACGTCCAGGCCGCGGCGCTGCGCATGTTGTCGATGGATTCGAGCCGGCCCCAGGCCCCCTCCTGCATCAGACGGCCGAACGCAGGCAGCCGGCCCGCCGCGCGCATGCGGTGGATGATATCGAAGGTGGCCCCGTCCAGGCCGAGGACAAACACGCGGCGACCCGTCATGCCCGGCAACCTTCCGACAACGAGGCCGCGAACACGACGTGGCCATGGCGCCCTCGTGACCTCGCACGAACGGCGGTCTGCTGCGCCAGATTGCTCTGCATGCCGGACCAACTTCCTTCGGTATTGATTAGGGGCGCCACCAGGGCGGGACGGCTTCCCGGAAAGCCTTTATGGTGCCCCAAGGGCGGCACGTTGGGCAACAAGAAACACCGACACAAGAAACACCGCCCCCCGCACTTGCCACGCCCCCTTCCCCGCCGCTAGCATGCCCGCATGGACGCCAGAGGGTGGCGCCCGGGAGGGCTACGCGTGAGTTTACATCGGCTTTCATCCGAGCAGGTTCACCGCTTTCACACGGACGGGTTTCTGCTCCTGCCGGACCTGTTCCCCAAAGACATGATTGACCAACTTCTGGCTGTCGCCCGCGCGGACCGCGCCATCGCCCAAGCCGGAGTCATGAAGGACGCCAGCGGCATGGACAGCAAAATCTTCATCCGCGGCGAATTGGAGGACGACCTCTACAGCGCCTTTGCCCACTCCCCCCGCATCATCGAACCGACCGAGCAGGTGCTCGACGGCGAGGTCTACCAGCTGCACCACAAGATGATGCTCAAGGAGCCCCGCGTGGGCGGCGCGTGGGAATGGCACCAGGACTACGGCTACTGGTACAACGACACCCTGCTTCGACCGGATCAGGCCAGCTGCATGATTGCCGTCGACCGCGCCACACGTGACAACGGCTGCCTGCAGGTGTTGCGCGGCTCCCACCGCATGGGCCGTATCAACCACGGCAAGTTCGGCAACCAGACGGGCGCGGATCCGGATCGCGTGGCGCTCGCCATGCAGCGCATGGACCTCGTCTATTGCGAGATGGAGCCCGGGACCGCCGTGCTGTTCCACAGCAACACCCTGCACCGCTCGGACCAGAACCGCAGTGAGTTTTCACGCTGGTCGTTGATCTGCTGCTACAATCGCCTCGACAATCCGCCGGCCGTCGAGAAGTTCCACGCCAAGCCCCACCACCTCGAACGCTGGGACGACGACCGCATCCGCGCGGCCGGCAAACGCCAGTGGGAAGCGCTCCAGGCGCCCGGCGCCGCCAAGGGCAACCCCACGTGACCCGGTTCCTGGTCATCAACGACCTGCACGCCCAATTCGCCCCGGGCGCGGAGGGCCATGCCGGCTATGGCGGCGCCAATCGGCGGGCGGAATGGCTGCTGGGTGAACTGGCCCGGCCCGGCGCGTTTGGCGGTCTGGACTTCGTGGTCTCCGCAGGCGACCTGATCCACGGCGAAGACCTCGCCGCCATTGCCGCCGAAATTCCGGCGCTGCACGCGCGACTGGCCGCCCTGCCAATGCCCGTGTACCCCTGCGTCGGCAACCACGAAATCAAGCAGGCCGAGGGCGACGACGCCTTTGAGGCGCCTTTCCGACAAACGTTCAAGGACCAGATGGACTACGTGTTTGCGGCCGGCCCGGTCGATGTCGTGGTCATGAACAACGCCGGCAGCTTTCACGTCACCCGCGAACGCCGGGAAGCCCGCTACGGATTTCTGCGCAACGCGCTGCGCGCCGACCCGGCGCGTCCCAAAATCCTGGTTTGCCACATTCCGCTCGTCCCGTTGCGCGATCCCGCCGTGCTGCGAAACAGCTTCGGGTTCATCTCCTGGCGCTGCCTCGAAGCCGAATTGATCGACCTGCTGGATGCCGCCGGCCAAACCGTCCGGCTGGTCATCTCCGGTCATCTACACCTGACCGGCATGGTCGAGCGGCTGGGTGTGCACCATGTCGCCGCCTCTGGGCTGGCCTCTCTGCCGCACGACTTGGCCTTGGTCACGGTCACGTCGGACCGGATCGAGGTCGGGATGGTCACCCCGCCCGCCGATCTGCACGATCCCGGCACCAACATTCACGGCCAGCCGCGCTTCAAGGTCGACTATGTCGATGCCACACACCCCGACCATGCCACCTACCTGCGCGGCACGCCCGCCGAACGGCGCTTCTCCGTGCCGCTGTAGGTAGGCACGCCACCGCGCCCGCACGTCCAGTTTCGGTTTACGCCGGCACGCGGATCGCCCTATCATGTGACGTTTCCCCGGGAGCTTCATGCATTTTCTGACCGAAGCCATCATTATCGGCCTGATGCTGCTGTTTAATGCGCTGTTCGCGGCGTATGAAATGGCGCTGGCCTCCATATCCCGCGCGCGCCTGGCGACCCTCGCCCAATCCGGCGGGATGGCCGCACGCGCCGCGCTGGCCATGAAGACCCGCCTGGAAGGCAGCCTCGCCGTCGTCCAGTTGGGCATCACGTTGACCGGGGCCATCGGAGCCGCCACCGGCGGGGCCGCAGTCGATGAGTTCCTCTCGCCCTGGCTGAGCACCCACTGGGGCATGCCGAGCGACTGGGCGGACTTCGCGGCCCTTGCGCTGTTCGTCATCCCCATGAGCATGTTGACGATTACCTTCGCCGAGCTCACGCCGAAGATGTTTGCGCTGCGCAATAAGGAAGCCGTCGTCCTGGCCCTGTCGGTCCCCATGCGCGTGCTGAGCTGGTCCTTCCACCCCGCCATCCGGGCCTTCGAGGGCTCCGTCAAGTGGGCGCTGTCCGTCATTGCCCGCGTGCGCGGAGACACCGCCCCGCCCGCGGACACCTCGGCCTTGCAGGAACTGCGCGCCGCCGTCACCCTGGCCAAGGCCGAGCGCGTCATCGGCGCACTGGAGGAGCGCATCGTCACCGCCGCCGCGCAGTTTTCCTCCCGCCGCCTGCAGGAAATCATGCTGCCGGCGCGCGACATCTTCATGATTGCCGCGGACCGGTCGCTGGCGGACGCGCTGATCGAGGCCCACCTGCACATGCACACCCGCTACCCCGTGTGCGAAACCGCCGGCGATCCCCAGACCATCCGCGGCTACGTCAATTTCAAGGACATCGTCACGGCCCTGCGGCTCAGCCCGCAGGACCCCAGCCTGAAATCCATCGTACGCCCCATCCAGAAACTACCCGCCCTGGCCACCCTGGCCCAGGCCATCGACAGCATGATCCGCGAGAAGTCCCACATCGCACTGGCGCTCGCCCCGGACGGACTGGTCGCGGGACTCGTGACGCTGGAGGATCTGGTGGAAGAACTCGTCGGCGACATCAGCGACGAGTACGACCGCCTGCCGGCCCACCTCCATGCCCTGGGCAACGCGTGGATCGCCGGCGGGGGCATCGCCATGGAGGCCATCTGGACGGCGTTGCAGATGGCGTTGCCGCTCCCGCCCGCGCTGGCCCCGCAGAAGCTGGCCGACTGGTGCGACATCGGCCTGACGACACCGCCGGACTGCGGCCTGCGCATCCGCCGCGACGGCCTGGACGTCGAAGTCCGCAAAGTGCGCCGCCAGCGGGTGCTTGAAGCTGTCGTCCGCAAGGCCGCCGGCCCGTGACGAGGCGCGTTCCCGGAAGGCCCGCCAGACGTCGTCCGGCACGAAAGCCGGCGCCACCTCCGCCGCCCCGGTTTGACGGGCGCCTCACAAGCCTGTTGCGTTCCGATTGCACTCCTGCGTGAGGCGGGCTACAGTAGCCGAGCTTCACGGAAGGATACGCACACCGCCATGCACGACTTGACACTTTACGCCATGCTCAAGCAGGGCTGGCCGATCATCAGCCTGCTCCTGGTCTGCTCGATCGTTTCCTTCTCCATCATCCTGGACCGCTTTCTGGCCCTGCGCAATGCCCGCCTTGACGCGCGGCAGTTCGTTGAGGCTGTCCTGCGCGATCTCGCCATGGGCGGCCTCGAACGCGCCATGCAGCGCTGCCAGCACTTCCGCAAGCCCGTCTCCGCCGTCGTCGCCGAGGTCTTGAACCGGCCCGGGAGCCGGGACGATAAGGAGCGCGCCATGCAGCATGCGATCCAGGAGCAGTTGCACCTGCTCGAGCACCGCGTGGCCTTTCTCGGCACCGTCGGCAGCACGGCACCATTCATCGGCCTGCTCGGCACCGTCATCGGCATCATCAAGGCATTCAAGGACATTGCCGCCAATGCCGGCGGCGGTCCCGACGTGGTGTCCGCCGGCATCGCCGAGGCGCTCGTGACCACCGCCTTCGGCCTCGTCGTCGCCATTCCCGCCGTCATGGCCTACAACTACTTCGTGAATGCGCTGCGGCGCTTCTCCGGCGAGATGGAGATGGCCGTGTATGATGTGATTGAGACGCAGTGCCGGGAGGAGCGGCTGTGAAAACCGCCAGCAGTTCCGACAAGTATCACATCATGGCGGAGATCAACATGGTCCCGCTCATCGACGTCTCCCTCGTGTTGCTGATCATTTTCATGATCATGACGCCGCTGCTGGTCAAGTCCCAGCTCAAGCTGGAGCTGCCCGAGGCGCAATCCGGCGAAAAATCGCCACCGACGGAAACCGTCGAGATCCAGGTGAGTCCGGCGGGCGAGGTTTACGTTAACGGCCAGGCCGTCGCAACCGATGGCCTGGAAGCGGCCCTGCGCCAGGCCCTGCCCGACCCCGAACATCAGCCTCTGCTCGTGCAGGCCGACAAAGCCACGCCCTTCGAGCACGTCGTCACGGTCCTCGATCTCGCCAAGAAGATCGGCGTGGCCAAGGTCGGCGTCGGCACACGCGACAAGTCCAGCCGTGGCCACTAGACCTGCCCAAGACCCAATCCCGAAACGGGGATATGCTCTTGGCTCCGTCCCAAACCACCCGTTGGGGCTTCGGACTTGCCACGGAGGCACCGAGACACGGAGCAGAGGCATCCTCCTGTGTTCTCTCCCGAGCCAACCGTTGCGCTGGAGAAGGCAGAGGCGGCGAAGCGCACCTCCCCGCTCGAATCTCCGTGTCTCGGTGCCTCTGTGGTTCAATCCCAAACCTCTTTAGTCCGTCTTCATTCCCCTGCGACCCCCCAGAAATCCGGCATTGCCTTCTGCCAGTTCTTAACACATCATGCGCGCCGTCGAAACGGGTGGAAGGACGCGGAGGAGGATCAATCATGCAGCGTTTTCAGCAAGTACTGGCCGTGGTGTGCAGCGTGCTGGTGGCCGGCTTAGCCCATGGCGGCGAGGCCGCAGCCCCCGCCACCACCAATCTCGAACCCATGACCGTGGTGGCGCATGACCTGGCGCCGGCACGGGCCTACGGACAAGTCGATACACTGGGCCGCGCACTGGCCGCCCTGCCCCAAGTCCTGGTTAATTCCCAGGGCGGCTATGGCGTCCAGAACGACCTGTCGATCCGCGGCAGCAGCTTCAGCGGCGCCGGCCTGTCACTCGGTGGGCTTTCCCTGCGTAATCCGCAAACGGAACACTTCAACGCCGAACTCCCCCTGCCCGCCGCCCTGCTGACCGCCCCGCGCGTCGTCACCGGGCTCGACCAGGCCCGCCAGACTGACGGCCATCTCGTGGGCAGCGTATCGATGGACTTCGCGCCCGTGCGCGCCACGCGGCGCCTTTCCGGCGGCGTAGGCGAGACGGACCGCCAGTGGGAATCCGCCTTCGTCCAGCAGCCCGTCGCCGCGGACAAGGCCGGCGGCACGTGGGGCGCCAGCGCATTCGGCGCCCATGAAGGCGCCAAGGGCGTCGATTACCCCGACAACGATCTCGACCTGTGGAACGCGGGCGGACACCTGCAGTACCTCGCGCCTGACGCGCAGGTCGACCTCGCCGCCGGCACCCTGCACAAGCAGTTCGGCGCACGGGGCTACTACGGCGTGAGCGACACCCTGCCCGCGCAAGAAGAGACCGAGGACTCGCTCGTGTTCCTCTCCGGCCGCCAGGGCGACCTCGACGGCGAATTCACGCGCCTCTCGGCCCAGTGGCGCGAGCTCGACGACACCTACGACATCCTTCCCACCATCTTCCACAACCACACCGAGTCGCGCGTGCTCGCCGGCGCCGCCGATGGACGCGCCGCCCTGCCCGCCGACCTCGCCCTCAACTGGCGCGCCGGCGTCGAGGACGAGAACATGGACGGGTTGACCCTCGGCGACCACAACCGCCAGCGCGGCATCCTCCAGGCGCTCCCCGCATGGACGCTGGGCCCGCTCGAACTCACGGCCGGCGCGCGCGGCGAAGTCTTCTCCGATGACAAGCCCGCGTGGCTCCCGCAGGCGGGCGCCGAAGTCCAGGTGAACGACGATAACGCGCTCTATGCCTCCTACACCGAAACCGTGCGCCAGCCTTCCTACACCGAGCTGAACTACGAATCCCCCGGCAGCCTCGGCAATGCGGGCCTCGAACGCCAGGAAGCGCGCACGGCGGAAGGCGGCCTCAAACATCGCTTCGGCGAGCGCATGAACGGCCATGCCGCTGTGTTCCAGCAGTGGAGCGAGGAGTCGGTGGATTGGGTCCGCCGGACACCGGAGTCCACCCGCTTCGAAGCCGTCAACCTGCAGGATGTCGACACACTCGGCGTGGAAGCCGGCCTGCGCGGCGACGTCACGAAACGACTGGGCCTCGATGGCCAGTACACCTGGCTCGACAAGCATGACGATGCGGACGTCTACGCCAGCCGCTACGTGCTCGACTATGCCGAACACCTGCTCCACTTGTCGGCCGTCTGGCGCGCGACGGAGACGATCCAGTTGACCGGCACGCAGGTGCTCCGCTGGCAGGTCGCCAACGCGCTGCGCGAAAGTGACGATTTCGGCACCACCGGCGCGGTGGCGGCGCACTTGGCGCTGCCCACCTGCCGGCACGCCGTGCTCACGCTCGCCGCCGACAATGTCTGGAACAACAGCTTCCAGCCGTTCGCGGGACAAGAGGTCGCCGGCCGCCGCTATTCGGCCGGGCTGACGCTGGCCTGGTGACACGAACAGCGGGCGGAGAAACCCGGGCTACCGCAGGAAGGCCGGTTCGTTCGGCAATTCGTTGCGGCTCGTGCCCGGCGTGGCCGGATACTCGTGCGTCAGCAGGTCGCTGACGGCGGCAATGCCGGCCAGCGTCCCCGCCTCAAAATCTCCGGTGCGAAAAGCCGCTTCCATGCGCTGGCAAATGGTTTCCCAGGCGCCCGCGCCCACGCGCGCATGCACCCCGCGATCCGCCACAATCTCGACCGCGCGATCGGCCAAGAGCAGGTGAATCAGCACCCCGTTGTTCTCCTCGGTGTCCCAGACGCGAAGCCGTGCAAACACCTCGCGCGCCCGCTCTGCAGGAGACTCCCCGCGCCACAGTTCGGCCGGCTCCAGCGCATCCTCGATGGCCAGCACGACTTCACCCCGGTGACGCGTTTCACCCGCGGCCACCGCTGCTCCCAACCGTTCCCGCACGGCCGCTGGAAACGGCCGGCGCCACACCCACGACGGTGTTCCCACATGCTTTATAAACCGCATGATGTCCATGATCTCACTCACATGGCCGGCAGCCATGCCTCGCGCCGCGCGCGATCCGCGTCATCCGTGATCTCCACGGCTTCGAAAACCGCTGCCCAAACCATCGCGGATCCTTTACCAGCGCCCCGACGCGCCGCCACCGCCGAAACTGCCTCCGCCACCACGAAAGCCGCCACCGCTACTGCTGCTGCGAAAGCCCCCGCTGCTGCCGCGATAGCCGCCATAGGAGCGGCCGGAGGGAAAGCCGCCATAGTTCGACCGCCGCGTAGACGATGACGAGAGCGCCAGCAGCACAAACACCATGACCCCGGCCACCAGCGCGGCCAGCAGGGAGTAGACGAGGAACCATACCACCAGCGCCACCAGGCCTCCCGCCAGCAGGCCGCCAAGCAGGCGCCCGATCAAGGCGCGCAGGAACTGCCCGAACACGACCACCGCAATCATCAGAAAGGGCAGGTTGTTCACCAACCGGCTTGTATCGATGGAACGCATCGCCGCGGGCAGCCCGGGCGCCTGAAGCGCGACGTCCGGCAGCGGCTCGCCATCAATGATGGCAATCAGGCGATCGACACCCGCCGCCACGCCACCCGGCAGATCGCCGCGCTTGAAATACGGCGTGACCACCTCACTGATGAGGCGCTTGGCCACGGCGTCAGGAACCGCGCCTTCAAGCCCGTAACCGACCTCCAACCGCATGGCGCGGTCGTCCTTCGCAATGAGGAACAGCACCCCGTCATCAACCCCCTGGCGCCCGAGCTTCCACGCTTCCGCCACGCGCAGGGCATAGGCCTCGATGGCCTCGGGAGCCGTGGTGGAAAGCATGAGGACGGCGATCTGCGAGCCCTTGCGCGTCTCGAATGCCTGAAGACGGCTTTCGAGTTCCTGCCGCTGGGCGGGCGAGAGCGTGCCGGTCAGGTCGGTGACACGCTGACGCAGCGGCGGAACCGCCACGTCGGCGCCCGCCAACGCGGTCACGCCCAGCAACACCAGCATCGGCAGGAACAGACGTCTCATGGCGAATCGCCTTCCATGCATCCGCGGTGGCCGTAACGGCTGAAGTGGTGCGGACTAGAACGCCACCGTGGGCGGCGTGGCCAGCGCCTTCTCATCCTCGACGGCGAAGGTCGGCTTGGGCGCGTAGTGAAACATCTTGGCGGTCAGGTTGGCCGGAAATTGGCGCACGGTGACGTTGTACTCCTGCACCGCCTGGATATACCGGTTGCGCGCAACCGCGATCCGGTTTTCCGTGCCTTCAAGCTGCGCCTGCAAGTCGCGGAAGCCCGCGTCCGCCTTGAGCTGAGGATAATTCTCCGAGACCACCAGCAGGCGCGCGATGGCGCTCTTGAGTTCAGACTGCGCCTCCACAAACGTGCCAAAGGCCTCCGGATTGTTCAGCATGTCAGGCGAGACCTGGATCGACCCGACCTTGGCACGCGCCTCCGTGACCTGCGTGAGCACGTCCTTCTCGTGTGCCGCGTACCCCTTGACCGTGTTGACCAGATTGGGCACCAGGTCCGCGCGGCGCTGGTATTGGTTCAGCACTTCGGCCCACCCGGACTTGACCTGCTCGTCGCGTACCTGGATGCGATTGTAGCCGCAACCGGTGGTGGCGAGGCAGAGCAGCAGCGCACAGGCCGACAGCGCCAGCCCACGCCCAAGGAATCCATTACGCTTCATGCGACATCCTCCGACCGTGCACCATGGGGCACGTGCCGGCCAGTATCGCGCGGCACCGACGTGGCGTCGATTATAAAGGGAGTCAGGCGAACGCCGCTCGCTCAAATCCCTTCGAAAAGGATCGTCGAGAGGTAGCGCTCACCGGCGTCGGGCAGAATCACCACGATCATCTTGCCGGCAAACTCCGCCTGCTGCGCGAGACGCACGGCCACGTGGGCCGCCGCACCGCAGGAGATGCCCGAGATGATGCCTTCCTCGCGGGCCAGCCGGCGGGCCATGTCAATCGCCTCGTCGCTCGAGACCTGCTCGACGCGGTCGACGATGGAGAGGTCCAGCGTCTCGGGGATGAAGCCGGCACCGATGCCCTGGATCTTGTGCGGCCCCGGCTTGAGCGGCTGGCCGGACAGCTTCTGCGTGATCACCGGGCTGTGCGACGGTTCCACCGCCACGGCCATGATCTTCTTGCCGCGCGTGTTCTTGATGTAGCGGCTGATCCCCGTAATGGTGCCGCCGGTCCCCACGCCGGACACGATGACATCCACCTGGCCATCCGTGTCGTTCCAGATTTCCGGCCCGGTGGTCTGCTCGTGAATCTTGGGATTGGACGGATTCTTGAACTGCTGCGGCATGTAGTAGCGTGCGTCCGTGGCCGCCAGCTCTTCAGCCTTGGCAATGGCCCCGGGCATGCCCTTCGCGCCTTCCGTCAGGATGAGATTCGCCCCGAAGGCGGCCAGCACGCGCCGGCGCTCCAGACTCATTGTTTCCGGCATGGTCAGGGTGAGCTTGTAGCCGCGCGCCGCCGCCACATAGGCCAGGGCAATGCCGGTGTTTCCGCTCGTCGGCTCGATGATCTCCATCCCGGGCTTGAGCTTGCCCGAGGCCTCGGCATCCCAGATCATGGCGGCACCGATCCGGCACTTCACGGAATAGGCGGGATTGCGACCTTCAACTTTAGCCAAAACGGTGGCCTTGGCGCCCCCGGTGACCTTGTTGAGTGTCACCAACGGGGTATTCCCAATGGACCGGCTGTTGTCAGGATAGATGCGCGACATGATGTGTTCTCCTTGTCTGGTGATGCGTCTGTTCCGCCCAAAATACAACGGCCCCCACATGCCGGGAACTCTGCCGTTACTATAACACGCGTAACCCTATCGGTCTAATCTTAATTATCGACACCGCCCGGTGCTCTGTTTCCGCTCTGTTGCCTGTCCCTATCGGCTTGCCACCGCTTGTTACCTGTCCCCAAGGGCGTCAGCCCACCACCGCCAGGGCCTTTTCAAACCGCCTGCACAGCTCCTCCGGCTCCTCCACCCCCACCGAAACGCGGATCAAGTAGCGGGATACGCCGCAGGATTCGGCCCATTCCAGCTCGCCATAGTGCGCCAACAGCGTGAAGGGACAGGCAAGTGTGAAGATCGTACCCAACGTCGGCCCTTTGCAAACCTGCAGCGCATCGTACACCCGGGAGGCCTGCTCCGCCGGATCGCGGACCAGGAAACTGAGCAGATTGCTCCAGCCCCCCCCCTGCCGACGCACGGCCTCATACGCCTCCCCGCACTGCCACTTGGGATACCAGACCTTCTCCACCGCCGGATGCGCCCGCAGCCGTTCCGCCAGCATCAGACCGCCCGCGTTATGGCGCTGCATGCGCTCCGCAAAGCCGCGCGCCTGCAGGTCGAGCACGGCCGCATCCTCCACCCAGAGCAAGTCCTCATGGACCGTACTTACCACCCGCTTCAGGGCCTCGTAAAAGGGCGACCGGGGATTGAGCATGACCGCCCCGCCCATCACCTCACCGGTGCCGGCGAAGTACTTGGTCAGACTCGTGACCACCACGTCCGCATGCGGTCTCAAATCCACGTTGAACGGAGTGGCCACCACATCGTCGACCACGAGCGGCACGCCCTGCGCGCGCAGCCACGGCGCCAGCGTTGTAACATCGATGCATTCCAGCAGGGGATTGCTCGGGAGTTCGCAGAAGCAGGCCGCGAGCGGTTGCTGTCGCAAGAGCGCCTGCACCTCGTCGAGCGAGAGCCCCTGCCGATAGGGCACAAAGACGACGCCCGCCCCCAGTTCCTGCTGCACCTTGAGCGAGTCAACGTAAGGGAAGCCCAGTTGGGCGGTTGCCCGCCCCGGACGCCAGCGGTTGACGGCGCTGAGCACGCCATAGATGGCCCCCATGCCGGTGGGATACAGGAACACGTCGCCCGCCTCGCACCCATAGTAGGCAGCCAGCTGCGCGCGCAGCGATGCCCGCGGCTCAGGCCCGTCAGCGGCCAGCCTGGCCCCACGCCCCTGCACGTGCGCCTCCGCCTGTCGGCTGGACACGATCAGACCCGTATGCTGCCAGAAAGCCTTCAGCGCCGTCTCGCCCGCCGGTGTGGTCGCCACGCCGAACACACTGCCATGGCGCACCAGCCAGGCATCCTGCCCGCTCCGGCGGCTCACGTAAGTCGCGCACTGCTCCGCCGCGCGCAGCGAGGGAAAGGGCAGGCATGGCTGGCCCGGCGCCATCTGGGCGGCCAGCTCGCGAACGCGCTCATGGATCACAAAACGCGGGTAGCCGCCGCGCATCCGCGCCACCACGTCCGGGTGCTTCTCCTCATAGCCAACGACGTCCGCCCAACGCGGCAACGCCACCGACACCGCATGCGGCGAATCCGGAATCGGCATCCCCATCTCTTCACCGCGCCAGATGGGATCGGTCAACAGATCACGCATAGCCACTTAGTCCTCGACACGTCCAATCGCGGCAGTCCCCCGCCCCACACGATCCAATGCCTGCGCCAGATCCGCCCGCAGATCCTCGACGTCCTCAATGCCCACAGAGAGCCGCACCAGTCCATCGCGGATGCCAACCTGCTCCCGTACGGCGCGCGGAACCGACGCGTGCGTCATGGTCGCCGGGTGGGAGATCAGACTCTCCACCCCGCCCAGGCTTTCCGCCAGCGTGAAGTACTCCAATGCCGCACAAAACGCGCGGACCCCATCCGTGTCGGTATCCAGCTCAACCAGGATCAGCCCCGATCCGGCGCGCATCTGGCGCTTGGCCAAAGCGTGCTGCGGGTGGCTGGGCAGAAACGGATAGCGCACGGACTTCACGGCGGACTGCGCTTCCAGCCAGGCCGCGAGATCGAGCGCGCTGCGGCTGTGCCGCTCCATGCGCAGGGCCAGCGTGCGCGCCCCGCGGGCCGTCAGCCAGGCATCGAATGGCGACGGCTGCAACCCCAGCGCCTTCTGCGCAAAGATCATGCGGCCGTGCCATTCCTCGTCGTTCGTGATGACCGCCCCGGCCAGACAATCGCTGTGCCCGTTGATGTACTTCGTGGTCGAGTGCAGCGAGAGCGTCGCCCCCAGTTCCAACGGCAGCTGAAGATACGGCGAAGCGAATGTGTTATCCACCAGCACCGGGGTGTGAACGCTTCGGGACGCCTCGCTGATGCCGCCAATATCAATGACCTTCAGCAGAGGATTGGTGGGACTTTCCAGCCACACCAGCGCCGGCCGGTGACGGGCAATCAGGGACCAGTTCGCCTGATCACTCAGATCCGCGTAGACCGTCTGTACGCCGAACTTGGCGAATACTTTGTCGAACAGCCGGTAGGTACAGCCGTAGACATTTTCCTCAGCCAAGACCACGTCCCCGCTCTTCAATGTCGAGGCCACCGCCGTAATGGCCGAGACCCCGCTTGCAAACGACGTGCAGGCGAGGGCCCCCTCCAATGCAGCCAGGGTCCGATCCAACAACCGGAAGTTGGGATTACCGGATCGCGTGTAGTCAAACCCCTCCGGATTGCCGGCGGCAAAGGTGGATGTCAAAAAGACGGGCGGCATCACGGCCCCGGTATTCTCATTAAATCCGCGCCCGGCATGCACCGCACGCGTCGAGAAACCCGCCAAACCTGTGTTTTGGCCCTCTGTTACCTGTCCCTTACTCGCCTTCATCAAATACTCATCATTCCCGTGGGTCAGCAGGGATTTCACATTGACAGGCTGCCGTCACTTGTTGCAAACACGATATTGACAGCCATCGAAAAATATACCATAGTTTCTTCATCGAATTAGTAAAGATGAAAGTTTCTTCCAAAACGCAGTATGCCCTGAACACCGTGCTCGATCTGGCGTTGCACCACAACACGGGCGTTGTTCGCGTGGCCGATATTTCCCGCCGTCAGGGAATCCCCCAGAAGTTTCTTGAACAGATCCTGATGGTGCTCAAGAGCGGGGGCATCGTCGGCAGCAAGCGTGGCGCCAAGGGCGGCTACTTTCTCCTGCGACCCGCAGCGGAAATCACCCTCGCCTCCGTCGTCCGCCTCACCGAGGAAACCCTGTTGTCCGACGAGGCCGCCGGGAATGCCAACGACCGCAATACGCCCTACGAAAAGGTCTGGCAGGACATCAACGCCTACGTCACCCGACACCTCGAAGGGCTGACCGTTCAGATGATGTGTGAACAGGCCTCGGCCATGTCCCGCGTCCTGGAATTTTCCATCTGAGGACGCGGCGGCGTGCCGCGGGCATCACCGGCGCCCCCGCAGGCGTTGGCGTCCCCCCAGACCGGCCGGCCGCCAAAGGCGCACATGACACCAGATCCCATACCCGCGTCGGACAATTCGACTGACCAGCCTCAGACGGCCATCGACTACCATGGCAACGGCGAGGCGGAGGATGTCTTGCGCTGGGCCCTGGACCGATTCAGCCCGCGCATCGCCCTCTCCACGAGCTTCAAGGATGCCGTCATTATCCATATGATGAGCCGGATTCGACCCGATTTTCGCGTCTTCGCGCTCGATACCGGACGGCTGAACGAGGAAACCTACGAACTCGCCGACGAGATCAGCCGGCGCTACCACGTACAGATTGAGTGGACCTTCCCGCGCCACGAAGCCGTCGAGCGGCTCACCGGCACGAAGGGGATGCACTCGTTTCGCGAAAGCGTGGAGAACCGGCGCGAGTGCTGCTACATCCGCAAGGTGGAACCGCTGTCACGCGCCCTCTCCGGCCTCGATGCCTGGATCACCGGACTGCGACGCGACCAGGGCTCCACCCGTTCCGAAATCCAGAAAATCGAGCGCGACCAGGTCCACGGCGGCATTATCAAGGTGAACCCGCTGGCGGACTGGGACACCGGCCGCATGTGGCAGTACATTCGCGAGAACAAGATTCCCTACAACCGCCTGTTCGACAAGGGCTACACCTCCATCGGCTGCGCCCCCTGCACGCGACCCGTGCAACCCGGGGATGATCCTCGGTCCGGTCGCTGGTGGTGGGAACTTGACGAGCACAAGGAG
Source organism: Lentisphaerota bacterium (assembly GCA_021413965.1). GTDB lineage: Bacteria > Verrucomicrobiota > Kiritimatiellia > UBA8416 > JAIOPI01 > JAIOPI01. Next base: position 77,392 of record JAIOPI010000010.1, read on the forward strand.
TGCGGCATCCACATCCGGGACTGGACGATTTAGAAATGCCGTGCCTCAGGCAACCCTGATTGACAGGGGCGCCCGAGGCCACGACAATTGCTCGTGCCTCGCATTCACTACGTCCAGCACGTCCCTTTCGAAACCCCCGGTCATATTCTGACCTGGGCCCGCATGCGCGGTCACCCCGTCACCGGCACGCGGCTCTACGCCGGGGAAGCCCTGCCCGTGCCCGCCGCCTTCGATTGGTTGGTGATGATGGGTGGTCCCATGGGCGTCCATGACGAAGCGACCTGCCCATGGCTCCACGATGAGAAGCGCCTGCTGCGAGACGCCATCGCCGCTGGACGCGCCGTGCTGGGCATCTGTCTGGGCGCTCAATTGCTCGCCGATGCACTGGGCGCGCGCGTCTACGCCAATGCCCATAAGGAGATCGGCTGGTTCCCCGTCCAACGCACGCCCACCTCAGCCGGCGCGCTGGCCGGATTTCCCGATTCGCTCGACGTCCTTCACTGGCATGGGGATACCTTCGATCTGCCGCCGGGCGCAAACCACCTGCTTGCCAGCGAAGCCTGCACCCATCAGGCGTTCGTCGCCCACCACCGTCTCTACGGCCTTCAGTTTCACATGGAAATCGAACCGCATGGTTGCCGGGCGCTGATCGAACATGGCCGTCACGAACTGGTCCCGGGCCCCTACATCCAGCACGCGGACGAACTCCTCGCCGACCCCACCCGCTTCTTCACCGCCGCCACCATTCTCGAGCGCGTCCTGGACGCCATGGCCGCCGACGACGCCGTCGTGATCATCTCCACCGCCCTCGAGACGGCCGAACAAGCCGACCGTATGGCAACCGCCCTCGTCGAACAGCGGCTCGCAGCCTGCGTGCAGATCTTGCCCGCACGCAGCACCTATCGATGGGAAGGCCGTCTCCAGAAGTCGGGCGAACACGTCATGCTGATCAAAACGCGCGCCGCCTGCGCCCCCGCCGCCATGGACTTCCTGAAAACACACCACCCCTACGCGCTGCCGGAAATTCTGGTCACGCCCGTGCAGGATGGACTCCCGGATTACCGCCAGTGGATCGCCAGCGAAACCGCGCCCCCCCCCGCCACCACCACGTGAACCGCCGCATCACAGGCTGCCTGATGACGTGCCGACGGCGACGCCCCGCACGCCCCCTACGCCGCGTGCCCCACCAGTCGGGCGGCCAAGGCTTGCGCCGCGCGCCGGAAAACGGTATCGTGATGGCCTCATTTCAAACGCAGTAGATGATGCAGCCAGGGCCGGGAGGGTGACATGACCTTTGCGACGAGAATGCTGGGGGTGTGCGCGGCGGGACTGTTGTCCGCCAATGCCTGGGCGGGTGGCGCGTGCTGCGCCAGCGCGGGCGCCGAGCAGAAGACCGCATCCACGGATGCCGCTCCCGCGGCCGACCAAGCCGCCAGCACATCCTCACCTGACGCCAGCAAGGGAACCACCACGATCAGCCCCGCCGTGCTCAAGGATCTCCTGGACGCCAAGCAGAACATCACCGTCGTCGACGCGCGCAGCGCCAAGTACGATGACGGCAACCGGCTCCCCGGCGCCATGAGTCTGACCGCCGACGCCGCCGACGAGGAAATCAGCAAGGCCCTCCCGTCCAAGGATGCGCCCATCATCGCCTACTGCAGCAATCTCCAGTGCCCGGCCAGCCACAAGCTTGCCGAGCGCCTGCAACGCCTCGGCTACCAACGTGTAAAAATCATGCCCGAAGGCATCGCCGGCTGGCAGGAAGCCGGCTATCCCGTTGATAAGGCGGAATAGACAACCAATGCCCGCGTCATCTCCGAAAGGACGCCCATGAGCACCTGTGAGTTGGCCAACCGCGAGTGCATCCCCTGCCGCGGAGGGGTGCCGCCGCTCAAAGGACCGGCCTTGCACGATCTCCTGGCACAACTCGGCAACGGCTGGGACGTGATCAATGAGCATCACCTGGAAAAGGAATTCACGTTCCGCAATTTTCGCGAGGCCCTCGATTTCACCAACCGGGTGGGCGCCATCGCGGAACAGCAGAACCATCACCCGGACCTCCATGTCGGCTGGGGGCGCGTGAAAGTCCTGATCTGGACCCACAAGATCGACGGCCTGACGGAAAGCGACTTCGTGTTCGCCGCGAAGGCGGACACCGCCCTATGACGACCAGCCGCTTCCGCTACCTGCGCACGGGGTTCGCCCCCCTTCCCGTCACGCTCCACCATCTGGACATCGCGCTGAATGTCATCGCGGGGCGGGTTGACGGCGTCATCGACCTGCAGATGACCGCACGCGTGCCACTCACGTCGATTGCGCTCGATGCGCGCGACCTGGACATCCGGGACGTCGTGGCGCTGAATGACGGCGGCCTGACACAGCCGCTCGCGCACGCCTACGAGCGCGAACGCCACAAGCTGCTGGTCACCTTGCCGCAGCCCGTGGCCGCCGGATCGCGCTTCACGGTTCGCGTCGCGGCCACCTGCGTGCCAACCGAGCATATCCTCGAAGGCATCTACATGGACACCGCGCCACCGAACTGCCCGCCGCAATACATGTCCCAGTGCCAGCAGTGGGGCTTTCAGCGCATCCTACCGGTTTTCGACGACTGCACGGCCAAGTGCACGATGACCACCACCATCGAGGCGGACGCCCGCTACACGCATCTCATCTCCAACGGAAATATTGATCGGACCCTCTGCCCCGATGGCCGTCCCGTCCCCAAACCCGGCGCGCCCGGCCGCCAGTTCATCCGCTTCGTGAATCCCGTCCCCATGGCCCCCTACCTGTTTCTGGTCTGTGTCGGCACGTGGGACGTCCTCGCCGACGAGGTCGCCTATCCCTCCGGCCGGCGCGTGCGCCTGGAATACCTGGTACCGCCCGGCTGCACGCAGGGCGCCCGCGCACCGATGCAGATTCTCAAGGACTCCCTGCTGTGGCAGGGACGGACCCAGGAATTCGAATACCCCTTCGACGTCTACCGCACGATCTGCATGGAGAAGTCAAACTTCGGCGGCATGGAGAATGTCGGCAACACCACGATCATCACCAGCGCCGCACTCATTGATGACTTCACCGGCGATCGCCGCCTCGTCTACGCGCACGGCATCATCGTGCACGAGTTCGAGCACAACCAGTGCGGCAGCGACGTCACCATGGAAACGCCCTTCGACATGTGGCTCAACGAAGCCTTCACCGTCGACGTCGAGCGCCAGTTCCAGCGCAGCCAGTTCGATGCCGATGTCCTGCGCCTGGACGAGGTCGACGACATGCGCGCGCCGCTGGTGGGCCCCCTGGCCGTCGAAGACGGCGGCCACATGGGCAATATCGTCCGCGAAGGCTTCAACGATCCCGATGAACTGGTGGACGGCGTGACTTACGTGAAGGCTGCCGAGGTCATTCGCATGCTGCGCCTCATCATCGGGGTCGATGCGTTCCGCGCCGGCAAGAACCTGTACTTCGCACGCCACAAGGGCGGCAACGCCAATACGGACCAGTTCTTCGCCTGCTTCGAGGAAGTCAGCGGGCGCGACTTGTCCCAGTTCAAGCGCGAATGGCTGTACACCATTGGCTACCCGCGCATCTCGGGCACACACCAGTATGACGCCGCCGCGCGACGCCTGAGCCTGACGCTGACCCAGACGCGCGCCGGAACCGGCGGCCTGTTTCACCTGCCCGTGGAACTCGCCGCCGTGGACGCCCGGGGGCGCGACGTGCCGGGCACCGCCCGCGTCGTGGAACTGACGGGTGCGCAAACCCACGTGGTGTTCGAAGACACGCCGGCGCCGGCCTTCCTGTCCCTGAATCGCGACTGCTCGTTCTACGGCACCTGCGAGGATCAGTCCGCCACGCCCGAGGCGCTCGCCCTGCAAGTCCGCCTGGACTCCAACGCGTTCAATCGTGTTGAGGCGCTGCGCCGGCTGACCGACGCAGAACGCATCCGCCTGCTGCACAACCCGCAGGCCGAGATCGGCGGCGCCTGGCTGGCGCTCATCGGAGACATCCTGGGCGACTCCTCGCTGAGCCCGGGGATGATGGCGCACCTGCTGCGCATCGATGAGCAGTCCCTCGACCGGCACTACATCCCCTGGTACCGCGAACGCTACGCCGCCCGCGCGCGCCTCCTGCACGCCGTCGCCGCCCGCTATCTGCCCGAACTGCTCACCGCTTTTCACGCCGTCGACACCTACACGCGCGGCGCATCACCGAAGGACGGCATTGACCGCCGGCTGCTCAAAGGCATCCTGCTGCGCATCATCAGTGAAGCCAATACGCCCGAGACACAGCAACTGGCCGACATGCACTTCCGCCGCGCCTGGAACATCACCGACCGCGTCAACGCCCTGCAGGCGCTTAACCTCAGCGATCACCCCGCCCGACGGGCGATCATGGAGGAAGCCTTCGCCCAGTGGCATCACCACATCAATGGGTATGCCAGCTATCTCGGCCTGATCGCCGCCGGGGTCCATGCGGACACCTTCGATCGCATCGCCGAGGAGGAGCGCCGACCGCTGTTCCGCCTCTCGCACCCCAACCACAACCGGGCCCTGTTCCTGCCCATGGCCACGAACAACAAACTGCTGTGGACTGACCAGGGACTCCGCTGGCTCGCCGACACCGTCATCCGCTTGGCGCCGGTCAACGAAAACACCGCGAACCGGCTGGTCGCCGCCCTCAACCAGGTCCAGCATCTTGCCGCCGATCTTAAACCCAAAGCCCTCGCCGCATTGGACCGCATGGCCGCCGGCGTGGACGCCACCAAAGCCCCCTCGGTGGCCGGACGCATCCGCGATTATCGACAGGGAGCCACCACGTGACGCGACGCCGCCAGACTAACCGCAACGCCGCGAAACCCGTGTCGACTCCGGCGCCGCCTGCACCCGCACCAGCCGTGCCGGGCATCGCGTCCGCCCCGTCCCGGCCCCCTTCCGAGGCGCCCGAGAAACAGCCGGAACGCATCGACGCCAAGAAGGTCTTCGTCGCCGGCTGCCGCGGGCAGTTGGGACACGACGCCCTCGCCGTGCTCCCCCCCGAATACGTGGTCACCGGCATGGACCTGCCGGAACTCGACATCACCAGCCCGGAATCCGTGGTGCGCGTGCTCGGGGCCTCGGACGCCGGCACCGTTTTGAACTGTGCCGCCTACACAAACGTGGACCGCAGTGAGAGCGATGTGGACAACGCTCGGCGCGTCAACGCGGATGGCCCGCGACTGCTGGCCAAGTACGCCGAGTCCCACGGCGCGCTGTTGGTGCATGTCTCGACGGACTACGTGTTCGACGGCGAGCGGCCGGCGCCCGAGCCCTACACCGAAGCCGATCGCCCGCGACCGCAAGGCGTCTATGGACTCACCAAGCTGGAGGGCGAACTCGCCATTCGCGGCACGACCGAGCGCTATATCATCGTCCGCACGGCCTGGCTCTATGGCGCGCACGGAAACAATTTCCTAAAAACCATGCTGCGGCTGGCGCTCGCCAACCCCGAAAAGCCGATTCGCGTCGTGAACGATCAGCACGGCTGCCCGACCTGGTCCGAGCGCCTCGCGCGCCAGATCAAGGTGCTCATCGCCCGCGGACAGCCCGGGCTCTACCACGCCACCGGCGAAGGCCATTGCACCTGGTTCGAACTGGCCAGCGCCTTCCTGCGGCTCATGAACATCCCGCACCGCATCGAGCCCTGTACGACCGCGGACTTCCCCACGCCCACCCGCCGCCCTGCCAACTCGATTCTTGCCAACGCGCGCCTGAAAGAGGCCGGCCTCCACGTCATGCACCACTGGCACGACGACCTGGCGGAGTACGTGCGCCGTCACCACGACGCCCTGCTCGCCGAGACCCGCGCCAAGCTCGCCGCCCCCAAGCCCGGCTGAGTGCACGCCCCGCACATGCCGGCTGGCGCGCAGTCCCGACCACGGGCGCACCCGTCACGCCGCGACATCCGTGCGTGCGGCGAAGGCATGCCGGACAACCCGTATTGAACTCACTCATCCATTCGTCAATACTCCGCCCAACGTGCAACCGGATTCACCGAACGAACTCTTTCGTGCTGCCGCCGCATTCGTCGCGGCCCACGCCACGGATGTCGTGCGCGGCGCGCGCTTCGCCTTCTTCATCCTTGCGGGACTCTTTCTGCTCGCCCTCTGGCGCGCCGCCCCCGCCCCGATGCGTGCGGCCGGGGCGCGCGGGCGCCCCCCCCGCACGTTTCCCTTCCTGGTGCTCTGCTTCCTCGCCATCCTCGCCTACCAGGCCACCTGGCAACTGGCGGGCTTCACACGCCCCGCCTTCATCGCCTTCATGCGCCGCCACAGCCATCGAACCACCAATCCGGCCGAGTCCCACGCCCGTGGCCGCATCCTCGACCGCCGCGGGGCCCCACTCGCCGTCGATGACGCCGCCGCCGGCAGACGCACCTATCCGCTGGGCCCCGCCTGCGCCCATCTCGTCGGCTACGCCGATCCCATGTACGGCCTGACCGGCATCGAAAATGCCGACGACCAATCCCTCAGCGGAGCGGGCGCCAGCGCACTCGAAGACTGGCGGGCCTTCGGCCAGGGCATGCTCGACCATGCCCGAGCCTCCGGCAACGACGTCCAGCTCACGATCGACGCCACCTTGCAGGCAAGGGCGCTCGAGCTGCTGGCGGGACGGCCAGGCGCCGTCGTCGGCATCCGCCCGGCCGACGGCGCCATCCTGATCATGGCCAGCAGCCCGTCGTTCGACCCCAACCGCGTGGATCCCGCCCGTCTCAACCGTCAAGCCAACACGCCGATGTTCAATCGCGCCCTGCAGGGGCGCTATGCCCCGGGCTCATCGTTCAAAATCATCACCGCGTGCCGCGCCGCCGAGGCTGGATTCAAGGGAACCATCGATTGCCCCGCGGCCGGCTACACGCCCCCCGGCTACGCCAAACCCATTCGCGACCACGAATACGCCGAAGCCCAGCGCCGCGGCTCCACCTGGAAGGGCCACGGCAAGCTCGACCTGGAGGAAGCCTTTGCCCGTTCCTCCAATGTCTTCTTCGCGCGCCTCGGCCCCCAACTCGGCGCCTCCGCCCTCAACGACATCGCCGCACGCTTTCGCTTCAATCAGCCGATCCCCATCTTCACCGGGTCCTCCGGCTCCGTCGCCGCCGACGCCAGCGCGTTCCCCGACCTCTCCCCCCGCGCCGTGGGCGAAACCGCGCAGGTCGCCATCGGGCAGGGGCGCTTGGCCGTCACGCCGCTGCAGATGGCGCTCGTGGCGGCCGCCATCGCCAACGGCGGCACGATGATGGCCCCGCAGTGCCGCGCTCGCCAGCCGCGCGAAACGCTCTCGCAGGCCACCACCCCCGCGGCGGCCAAACGCGTGGGCGCCATGATGCGGGGCTCGGTGCTCCATGGCACGAGCCGCCGCGCCAACATCCCAGAAGTGGATATTGCCGGCAAAACCGGCACCGCCCAGAACGCCGGCAGCCGCGACCATTCCTGGTTCGTGTGCTTCGGCCCCTACACACGACCAGGCCTCGCCCTGGCCGTCGTCGTCGAAGGCGGCGGTTTCGGCGCCCAGTCCGCGTTGCCGATCGCCGTCGATGTCATGCGACTCGCCGCCAAACAGGGATGGCCGGCGCTGGCAGAGCCCGCACTCGGGGCGGGTACGACGGAAGGTCCGCGCCGGGCATCGCCCGGATCAGCCCCACCGCGTGGCGCATCCGGGCCTGGTCGGGCCCCGCAGGCTTCGGCACCCACGGGAGGAAAACCATGAGCGCGCAGAAACGCCGCGGTCGCAACCGGGGAGTATCGGAACCCGGCGGCCATCTCGCACTCCTGCTGACGGGCATCGTGTCCGCCGCCTACCTCGGCGTCCTCGCCGCCAAGTGGTCGGCGTCCCCACTTACCGCCGTGGGGGACGCCCTGCCACTCGCTTACTTCCTCGCTGGCGCACTCGGGCTCGGTGTCGCCTTCCTCCTCTTCGGCTTCCGCCCAGACCGCCGCCTGCTCTTCGCCGCCCTGGCACTGTGCGGTATCGGCGTCGCCGTCCAGTTCCGGTTCCACATGCACGCCACGGCGCCGCCCGAGGGCGTCTCCCGCTACGCCGGCCTCCTCGGCATGGCCGCCTGCGCGCTTGCCGCCCTCCTCTTTCGCGGAGACTTCGGCCGACGCCTGCTCCTCGCCACCGCACCGTTCTGCTATCTCGCGGCCCTCGCCGTGCTCGCGGCCATGATGCTGCTGGGACGACGGTTCCGCGGCGGCGTCTTCCTCGAAGGCGGCATCAATCCGACGGAACTCACCAAGCTGTTTCTCGTCATCGCCATGGCGCCTTTCATCGCGAACCGCCGCAAGGAATTCAGCCAGACCATCGCCGGCATCCCCTTCCCGCCCCTGCACGTGGCCATCCCTTTTGCTGTGCTCTGGCTGCTGCCCATGCTCGGCTTGGTGTACCTGCGCGACTTCGGCATGCTCGTGCTGTGCAGCGGCGTGCTGGTCGTCATGCTCTACGCCGCCACGTCGCGCCTCGGCTATCTCGTGGCCGGCCTCGTCCTCGCCGGCGGCGTCACCGTGGCCGGCTACCACCTCACGCCCCACATCGCCACGCGCGTCACCGCCTGGTGGACCCCCTTCCGCGACCCCACCGGCAGCAGCTGGCAGACCCTGCAGGGCCTCTCCGCCATGTACACGGGTGGCGCCTGGGGCATCGGCCTGGGCGCGGGATCACCCGCGCAGATCCCCGTCGCCTCCACGGACTTTATCTACGCCGTCATCGGCGAAGAACTCGGCTTCCTCGGCTGCCTGCTCGTCGTCGCCATCTTCCTCTTCCTCTTTCGCGCCGCGTTCGACACCGTCGATCGCCAACCCGAAGGAGCGGGGCGCCTGCTCGCCGCCGGCCTGGCCGCCCTCCTCGCCCTGCAGACGCTCCTCAACCTGGGCGGCGTGACGAAAGCCATCCCCATCACAGGCGTTCCCCTGCCCTTTGTCAGCCACGGCGGCAGCAGCCTCGTCACCAGTTTCCTCGCCCTCGGCCTCCTCCTCGCCCTCGGCGCCGCCCCCGCCGCTCGCCCAAAGTCCGCCAAGCCGCGCACGCGCCAGAAGGCTGAGAGGTAACTCGCGTTCGCCCCCAGCCGGGATTACAATTCTGGCTTGGCCACCCACTTCCATCACGTCCGCCTGCACCCCTGTTGCCGGACGCTGCTCATGCTCCTCATGTGCGCAGGCTCGGCCATGGCGCAGGCGGGAAGAAGGGATGGGGCGTGCATTTCAGCTTTCGCGCTGCCCCCCCGTATCCGCTAGAGTCACCCCATGACCCTCTGGTTGGCCTACCTCGCCATCGGCTCCATCGCCGGCCTGCTCGCCGGGCTGCTCGGCGTCGGCGGCGGCCTCATCATCGTGCCCCTGCTCGCCTTCGCCTTCACCACCCACGGCCTGCCGGCGGAGCACGTACAGCGCCTCGCGCTCGGCACCTCGCTCGCAACCATCGTCTTCACCGCCACCTCCAGCGGCCTCGCCCATCATCGCCATGGCGCCGTGCGCTGGGATGCCGTCGCCCGCCTCGCCGCCGGCATCGTCGTGGGCACCTTCGGCGGGTCCTGGGTGGCCGCGCGACTCTCGCCCGCCTCGCTCAAGGGGTTCTTCGCCGCCTTCCTGCTCTATGTCTCCATCCAGATGCTGCTCGATATGCGCCCCAGGCCCACGCGCCAACTTCCCGGCGCAGTCGGGATGTCCGCCGTCGGTGGCGGCATCGGCCTGATTTCCAGCCTCGTCGGCATCGGCGGCGGCACGATGTCCGTCCCCTTTCTCGTCTGGTGCAACCTGCCCGTGCGCACCGCCATCGGCACGTCCGCGGCCATCGGGTTTCCCATCGCGCTGTCCGGCGCGGCCGGCTACATCGTCAACGGCTGGCACGCCCCCGCGCTCCCACCGGGTTGCCTCGGTTTCGTCTACCTGCCCGCCTTGACCGGCGTCGCCGCCGCCAGCGTCCTCACGGCCCCGCTCGGCGCGCGCCTCGCACACCGCGTCCCCACCAGGCCGCTCAAGCGCGGCTTCGCCCTCTTCCTCCTCGCCGTCGCCGCCCGCATGATCGCCTGACCCCTCTCATCCGTGCCGACGCCATGGATACATCGTGTGTCGTCCCGGCTTCCGCTCGACTCCTTTCCGGCGGGAATAGTCTTCAGCGGCGCCGAGATTGTGGCGAATCTGCAGCCTCCGCGCCTCGGCGGGAGCTTTCCCCGCCGATAACCGCCCCCCGCCCGCCGTTCGCCCACAGCTTGACACCCCTCCGCTCACCCGCCAGAATCCTCCGCAATGCAAGCGATTCTGGTCACCGGCGGCTGCGGCTTTATCGGCGCGAATTTCATCCGCTTCCTGCTCGAGGAATCGGATTTCACCGGCCGCATCGTCAACCTCGACAAACTCACCTACGCCGGCAATCCCCTCAGCCTCCAGGATCTCGCCGCACGCTTCCCCCAACGCTACACCTTCGTGAAGGAAGACATCTGCAACCGCGAGGGCGTTGCGCGCGTCATGGACGCGCACCACGTGGACACCATCTGCCACTTCGCTGCCGAATCACACGTGGATCGCTCGATCGTGCGGCCGGACGATTTCATCCAGACCAACATCATCGGCACCTACAACCTGCTGCAACTCGCCCGTGAACGCCAGGAGCGCATCACGCTCTTCCACCACGTCAGCACCGATGAAGTGTTCGGCAGCCTCGGCGACACCGGCTTCTTCACCGAGAACACCCCCTACCAGCCCAACAGTCCCTATTCCGCCTCCAAGGCCTCGTCCGACCACCTGGTGCGGGCCTATCACCACACCTACGGCCTGCCCACCACGCTCTCGAATTGCTCGAACAACTACGGCCCCTACCAGTTCCCCGAGAAGCTCATTCCGCTCATGATACTAAACGCCCTCGAGGGCAAGCCCCTGCCCGTCTATGGCGACGGCAGGAACGTGCGCGACTGGCTCTACGTGCGCGATCACAACACGGCCGTCTGGGCCATCATGCAGCGCGGCCGGCGCGGCGAGACCTACAACATCGGCGGCCGCAACGAAATGCAGAACCTCGTCGTCGTCCACACCATCTGCGATCTCCTCGACGAGATCGCCGGCAGGTTGCCCGGGCATCAGAGCCGGCGCGAGCTGATCACCTATGTCAAGGATCGCCCTGGGCACGACCGCCGCTACGCCATCGATTGCACCAAAGTCGAGCGCGAGCTGGGATGGAAGCCCGCCGAATCCTTTGAGACCGGTATCCGCAAAACCATCCAATGGTATCTCGACCACAAGGACTGGATCACCAGCGTCCGCAGCGGGGATTATCAACAGTGGATCAAACAGCATTACGGATGATGACCAGGCACGCCATCTCTCCCTGAATCACGCGAATCACCATGTCGACACCCATCGCACTCTGGAGCCGGCCCTCCCGGCCGGGCTGTCCGCCCCACCTGAACCCCGAACCCTGAACCCCGAGTCCTGCCTCCCATGAAATGCGAACCGACCACCCTGCCTGAAGTCCTCCTGGTTACGCCGCGCGTCTTCGAAGATCCGCGTGGCTTCTTCATGGAAACGTTCAGTGAACGCCGCTATGCCGAATGCGGCATTCGTGGCCCTTTCGTGCAGGACAACTATTCGCACTCGCGGGCCGGCATCCTCCGCGGCCTGCACTTCCAGCTGCATCACCCCCAGGCCAAACTCGTGTCCGTTATCTGGGGTGAAATCTTCGACGTCGCGGTTGACGTTCGCGTGGGATCGCCCACCTTCGGCCAGTGGGTCGGGCAAATCCTGTCGGACCGAAACCGGTGCCAGCTCTTCGTGCCGCCCGGTTTCGCCCACGGCTTCTGCGTGCTGAGCGACAAGGCCGACGTGATGTACAAGTGCACCGACTACTACCACCCGCAGGACGATCGCGGCCTGTTGTGGTCGGATCCCGACATCGCCATCACGTGGCCGGTCGCGTCACCCCTCGTGTCCGAGAAGGACGCCCGCTACTGCCCGCTGCGAGAGATTCCCCGCGACCAACTGCCCCGCGTCTAGCGCCGCGAGTCAGGCACGGTGGCGCGGGGGCGTGCCACTCGCCAGCGAATTCCCCGGTGGTGGGACCCGTCCTTGGGGCCGTCAGCGCACCTGGATCACGGCGCCGGTCGGGAGTGGGCCGCCGGCGAATTCGTACGCACCGATGTCGACGCGGGTGCCCTGCGGGCGCACCAGCCCGTCGCGGTCGTGATCCGGCGCCACCTCCGCCAGCCCGGTCTCGATGCAGGGGCTGCCCGCCGTCAGCCGCAGATCGTCGTCCGCCGTGCCGATGACGTCGTCCGCGCCGTCCGCGTCCGCGAACTGCGGATCGCCATCCAGCAGACCACCCAAGTCCGTGATCGTGCCGTGGCGCGGAAACGTCGAGGCGAATCCACCTTCCAGATCGGAGTAACCCACGCGCAGGACCGGCGTGCTGTTCTGCGTGCGGAGCTGGTCATTCGTGGCGCCCCACACAATGCAGTTCTGCACATCCACGCGCGCCTCCTCGAAGCTCACGCACACCGCTTTCCCCGCCGGCGAGGCGTTGCTGTAGAAGGTGCAATTGTAGACGCCAACCGGCGTCCCCGGACCGAACTGACTGTATCCCGCATACAGCGCACCGCCGCTTAAGTCGGCCGTGTTGTGGATGAAGACGGAGTTCTCGATCCGCAGCCAGTGGCCCGCATGATCGGTGCTGATGGCGCCACCGCGCTCCGTACTGTGATTCCGGCTGAACGTACACCGGTCAATGGTGACCGGATGGGGGCCCGTGTAGATATTGGTCCGTCCGTAATAGAACACGGCGGAGCCGCCGCTGCCGTCCGTGAATTCGCAGTTGCGCACCACGGTTTGCGCGCCGCTGTTGCCGCCGGTCGATACCAGCGCCACGGCATCCCCCCCGGCATGTCCCACTACCCGGCAGTTCTGCAGCGTGCCGCTGACGCGGTCGAACAGCACAGCGCCTCCCTGGCCGGACGTGTTGGTGATGACGAAGCCATCCAGCGTGGCGCCGGCGGCGAACGCCACGGCACGGCTGCCCGCCCCATTGATGAGAGTCGGATAGGCGCGCCAGTCGCGCGCGTTGCGTTGCGTCTCCGCGCCAGTGAAACCACCGTACACGACCGTGTTCGTGCGCAGCGTGCAGGGGCCGTAGACCCCGGCATGCACCCACAACTCGCTGCCTGCCGGTGTCGTCGACAGGGCCGACTCGAGGTTCGTGAAGGCATCGTTCCAACTGCTGCCACTGCCCGCTCCGGCAGCCCCCGCCGCAACATACACAACGTCGGCCAGCGCGTGGCGCGCCAGGAATATGACCAGACCAACGGTGATGGCTTGATGCGTCTGCATGTTCGGTTCCTCCGCCTGCTGATTATCGTCCGCTTCATCGCCAGTGCAAGCCCGAACCCGACGCCCCCTTTCGGCTTGCGAGCGTCCCGTCGATTCATCATCCTGGTTGCAGACGGAGGGCGCACGGCGTGATGCGTTCCATTCCCACATGCAGGCGGTGGCGAGGAATGGCCATGCTGATCCTCACCGCGGTCCTGCGGGTGCAAGGTGAGGAGGCGGCCACGCCCCTGACCCTCACCTCTCCCGCCTTCGTTGATGGCGGGGCGATTCCCGCCCGATTCACATGCGAGGGAGCGGACTTGTCGCCACCGCTGGCATGGAGCGGGGTGCCGCCGGGTACCCGCAGTCTGGCGGTGATCGTGGATGACCCGGATGCCCCGGATCCGCTAGCGCCGAAGGTGACATGGGTCCACTGGGTCGTGATCAACGTGCCGGCCGCGACGGCTGGGCTCCCGGCTGGTGCGAGCCCGACATCGTTTCCCGCGGGCGCCTCCGAGGGCGTCAACGATTGGAGGCACCCGGGTTACCGCGGCCCCTGTCCGCCGATTGGACGCCACCGCTATGTCCACAAACTCTACGCGCTGGACGCGGTGCTGGAGGACCTCAAGCAGCCGACCAAGCCCCAGGTGGAAGCCGCGATGCGTGGGCACATCCTGGCGCAGGCCATGCTCGTCGGGACCTACGAAAAGCAGCGTTAGCGCCGGCGCCCCCACGCAGCGGTTGCCCAATCGCCTTAATGATTTGACATTATTCACATATGTGAATAATGTTCCGTTCATCATGCTGACGAGAGCGGAAGCGAGGATGCGCGCGGAGGTGTTCAAGGCGCTCGGCAACCCTCTGCGCATTCAGCTGCTTCAGGTGCTTCAGGCTGGCGACGCCAATGTCGATCAACTCGTGCGGGCCATCGGCTCCAGCCAGCCCGCCGTGTCCCGCCACCTGGCCGTCCTGCGCAAGGCCGGCATCGTCACCGATCGTCGCGTCGGCATCAACGTGGTCTATCATCTGGATGCGCCCCGCGTCTTCCGTGCCCTGGATATTGCGGCCGATATCCTCAACGCCGATGCCCGCCGAAAACGCCGCCTCCTGCCCCCCTGACGCCATGCACCCCGAGGCCACCACCCCGCCGCCGCACCGGACGCCCCTGTACCCTCGTCACCTCTCCTTGCGCGCACGCATGGCCCCGTTTGGCGGATTCGACATGCCCATCCAGTACACCGGCATCCTCGACGAACACCAGGCCTGCCGCCGGGGCGTGGCGATCTTCGACACCTGCCACATGGGCGAGTTCTTCCTTGCCGGACCCCACGCCCTCGCCGACCTGGAACGCTTGGTCACGTGCGAGGTCGCCACGCTTGACATCGGCCAATGCCGCTATGGCCTGCTCTGCAACCCGGACGGTGGTGTGCGTGACGATTTGCTGGTCTATCGCCTCGCGATCGATGCCTTCATGATCGTCGTCAATGCAGGCACGCAGGACGCCGACTTTGACTGGTGCCGGTCTCAGGTATCCCGCGACTCGCACCTCGAGAACCGCTCCTCCACCACCGCCAAGCTCGACATCCAAGGCCCCGCAAGCCCGCGCCTGATGACGCACCTGCTGGCCGAACCCATCGTCGATCTGCGCTACTACCGCTTTCACGAGAACCGCTTCGCCGACCAGCGCGTGCTGGTCAGCCGCACCGGCTACACCGGCGAAATCGGATTCGAGATCTACTGCCCGCCGGACACGGCGCTCGCGCTCTGGGACGCTTGCCTCGCAAAGGAAGCCGTGCCCGCCGGCCTGGGCGCGCGCGATACCCTGCGCCTCGAGGTCGGCATGCCACTTTACGGGCACGAACTCTCGGAGAGCCGGAACGCCGGCGACTCCGGATTCAGCGCCGCTATGTCCACATCCAAGGATTTCATCGGCGCCACGGCCATTCGCGCCTCGGACCGAGAGCCGCAGCGCCTGGTCGGCCTGGCCCTTGAAGGCCGCCGTGCCGCACGTGCCGGTGATGCCATCCTCTCCCCTCTCGGCGCGAACAGCGGCGCCGTCACCAGCGGCAGTTTCTCGCCCTCCCTCGGCCACGCCATTGCCCTCGGATACGTCCATGCCTCCCAAGCCGTTGAAGGCACGCCCCTCCTCATCCAGACGGCTCGGGACCGCCTCCCCGCCATCGTTGTGCCACGCCCATTCTACCGTTCAGGCACCGCTCGCCAGCCCATGCGTGCGTTCCTGTAACGCACATTGCCCGCCTTCGCCCGTCTAAGGTATACTATTAGGACGCCTAGGGGCCGGGCCCAGTCAGCAACCCATCGCATGCACGCTAAGTCTCTATCGCTCAATTTCTTGCGCCTTGTCGCAGGGACCCTTGCAACCCTCGTCGCAGGTGGGAGCGCGGCCCCCGCTTCCGCCGCCACTCTGGCGGAATCTTTCGACGACTGGCCAGCGACCACAACGTGGAGCGATTATACCGGCACCAGTGGCTGGTCGATGGTCAATGCCCAGGTGCGCGCCGCCGCCGTACAGTGGCCGGCCCCGCACTCACCCACCAAAGCCCTCTGGCTGCATGGCACCGGCCTGACGTCCTGGGCGCAGTCCCCCTTCATCTCCAACGGCACCAGTCAGCTCACGTTCTGGACCCGGCGTAACCAGGCGAATCAGGGCACCGGCTCCCTCGTCATTCTCCACTCGAGCGACCTCCTCGACTGGGTGGCCTGCTCGGATGTGCCCGTCACCAACGACACCTGGCAACTGGTCCAACTGGATGTCAGCATGATTCGCTCTGGCGCCCTGCGCCTTGCACAGGCCACGGCCGGCACCGTGAACTTCGCCATCGGGCTGGACGATGTCTCCCTGCGGGACACCCCGGTCATCGCCCCGCCCAACGCCCTGATATCCGCCCGCCGCCAGTGCCTCCCGTCCAGCCGGCGCACACCGCTTACGATTTCCGAGATCATGTACCACCCACCCGCGCGGACCGACGGCCAGGATCTCGAGTTCGTCGAGATCTTCAACTCCGAGCCCGTGTCGCAAGATTTGAGCGGGTTTCGTCTCGCGGGCGATGTGGACTACCTGTTCCCCACCAACACCCGCCTCAATGCCCGCGCGCATCTCGTAATCGCGCGCGATCCGGCCGCCCTGCAAGCCACCTACGGCATCACCAATGTCTTCGGCCCTTATACCAACGACCTGCCGAATGACCGCGGCCGCGTCCGCCTGCGCAATGAGCAAGGCGCCATCTTGCTGGACGTGTCTTACCGCGACGAGATGCCCTGGCCCGTGGCCGCCGACGGTGCTGGCGCCTCCCTGCAACTCGCCCGCCCCGACTTCGGTGAGGACGACGTCCGCGCCTGGGATGCCAGCCCGATCGCGGGCGGCTCGCCCGGGACCCCGGACCCGGAATTTCATCACCGGCTCGACGGCCTCGTCATCAACGAGTGCCTCGCTCACACCGACCTGCCCGAACTCGATTTCATTGAACTCTGCAACACCACCGCCCAGACGCAGGATCTCTCGGGCTGCACATTGAGCGACACACCGGACACCGACAAGTTCAGCATCCCGGCCGGCACGAGGCTGCCTCCGGGCGGCACCGTGGCCTACACCCAGACACAGCTCGGGTTCTCCCTCAGCAGCCACGGCGATGATGTCATCCTGCGTGCCCCCCAGGCCTACCACGTCCTGGATGCCGTGCGCTTCGGCGCCCAGGCCAACGGCGTGGCCACGGGTCGGCACCCTGACGGCGCCCCTGGCTGGCATGCGCTCCAAACCCCAACCCCGGGCGCCCCCAATGCACCGCTGCGAATCGACGATGTCCTCATCAACGAAATCATGTTCGCGCCCATTTCCGGGCACGATGCCGACGAGTACATCGAACTCTACAACCGCGGCACGCAGACCGTCAGCTTGGCCAACTGGCGGTTCCTGGACGGCATCGATTTCGCCTTCCCGCCCGGCACCACCATCGCCCCCGACCACTATCTCGTGGTCGTGCGTGACGTGACCAACGCGCTGGCGCACTACCCGCAGCTCCAGGCAGGCAACACCGTCGGCGACTACCGCGGGCAACTCTCTGACCGCGGCGAGCGCATCGTCCTCGCCAAGCCCGACGACCCGGCCCTGCCCTACCAGGATTTCGTGGTCGTGGACGAGGTGACCTACGGCGACGGCTGGAGCGAATGGGCTGACGGGGGCGGCAGCAGCCTGGAGCTCATCGACCCACGCGCCGACCATCGCCTCGCCATGAACTGGGCCGCCAGCGATGAAAGCGCCAAGGCGCCCTGGACGGCCATCGAGCGCACCGGCACGCTGGCCTATGGGTCCGGGGCGGCAGGCGAACTCCAGGTCACCGCCCTGCAGGCCAGCGAGTTCCTGATCGATGACGTGGTCGTCATCACGCCCGCCAGCGCCAACGCCATCGTCAATTCGGATTTTGAGGCCGGGCGCGCCGGCTGGGCGCCGCGCGGCAACCATGTCCGCTCATCCATCGCCACCGGCGGCTATGCCAGCGCGCAGTGCCTCCACGTGCGCGCCAGCGGGCGCGGCGACGTCTCGGGCAGCTCGCAGTCCTTCACCTGGCAGAATCATGTGGCGGGAACGTTGTCTCCCATTCCCAGTGCCGGCGCCACCGTCACCATCCGCGCGCAGGCCCGCTGGCAGCGGGGCTGGCCGTTCGCCACCCTCTCCCTGTCCGGCGACTGGATGGAGGCGCCCGTCCATCTGGCCCTGCCGGCGAACCTGGGCACGCCGGGACAGCGCAACAGCAGCGCCCGCCCCAACGCCGCCCCCTCCATCGCCGATGTCGCGCACAGCCCCCTGCTGCCCGCCACCCAGCAGTCCGTGCGCGTGACCTGCCGCCTCGATGATCCCGACGGGATTGCCGCGGCCACCGTGCGCTACCGCCTCGATCCCGCCACGAACACCGTCGCCCTGCCCCTGCTGGACGACGGCACCGCTGGCGACACGCTGGCCGGCGACGGCGTGTACACCGCCACCCTGCCCGGCCAGCCCGCCGCCGCCCTGATCGCGTTTCGTATCGAGGCGTTCGATGGCAACGCCACCAGCGCGTTTCCCCTGCAGGCTGCAAATGAATGCCTCGTCCGCTTCGGCGAGACACCCGCCTCCGGCGTCTTCGGCGCGTACCACCTGTGGCTCACGCAGACCAATCGCAACCTCTGGGCGGCCCGTGATACGCACGACAACGAACCCATCAGCCTCACGCTCGTCTACGACGGCGCCCGCGCCATCTACGAGGCCGCCGGCCGCTACCGCGGCGGGTGGCGCCTGTTCGACGGCCCCGACGGCCCCACCATGTGCGCCTACGCCTTGGAACTCCCCAAGGCCGAGCGCCTGCATGGCGACGCCGAGATCAAACTCGACATGACCGGCCACAAGGACCGCGACGGCAGCCGGCAGGTGGAGCGCTTCTGCCAGTGGCTCGCGCGCCGTCTCGGTCAGCCCTACAACAACCTGCGCCTCGTGAATGTCTGGGTCAATGGCTCCCAGCGCCATCCGCTCCACGAGTACCAGACCCCCGCCCTCGACTTCCTGCACAGTTGGTTCCCCGATGATCCCGACCACACAACCTTCAAACAAATGAACGAGCACGCCCTTGAGCGGTTCGTCGGCACCGATGGAGCCCCCGCCCAGTGGTACTATCGAGACCGGTGGAAGAAACGTCGCACCAATGTTCCAGACGACGACTTCAGCCGCCTCTATGGCCTCGTCGACGCCTTCAACCTCGGCGACAGCGCGCTCTACACCGCGCGGACCTCCGCCCTCGCCAACATGCCGAACTGGATGGCCTACTTCGCCATCAATCATGTCGTCGCAAACAAGGACTCGTGGGGTTACGATTGGCACCATAATGCCTCCGCCTATCTGCCGCCCGACCGGCCCGCCCTCCTTTTTCTCTACGACATGGACATGGCCTTCGAAGAGGCCAACACCTCGGATCTCTTCCGGAACGACGATCCGGTTTCCCTGCGCATGTACAACCACGCGCCGTACCGCCGCTTGTACTGGCGCGTGCTCAAGGAAGCCGCCAACGGCCCGCTGCTGGCGGAGCAGTTCAATCCGCTGTTTGACGAACTCGATGCCGCCATGTCCTCCAACAGCATGCTGCACAGCTCCACCATCAGCACCAAATCCTGGCTCACGGGACGGCGCACGTTCATCCTCAACGCGCTCGCCACGGTGGCCGCACCCTTTGCCGTCACCAGCAATGGCGGTGCCGACTTCGCGGTCGATGCGCCGCGCGCGACGCTGGCCGGGACCGCCCCCGTGGACGTCGACACCATCCGCATCAACGGTCGCGTCTTCACCCCCGCATTCCCCGGCGTCACCACCTGGACCCTGACCGTTCCGCTCGCCTTCGGCGCCAATGCCCTGACCCTGGAGGCGCTCGATCGCGTTGGCGCCGTGATCGGCAGCGACAGCCTGACGGTCACCGCCACCGTCGCGCCGCCGCCACCCGCCGGCAGCGTGGTCATCAGCGAGATCATGTACCATGCGCCGCAGCCCCACGCGGACTACCTCGAGCTCTTCAACCGCTCCGCGACGGAAAGCTATGACCTATCCGGCTGCCAGCTCACCGGCGTCGACTTCGTCTTCCCCCCGGGATCGTTTATCGCGCCCCGTCAATCCCGCGTCGTCGCCGACAATCTCACCGCCTACGCCCAGATCTACACCAACGCGGAGGTCGTTCTCGGCGCTTACAACGGCGAGCTCGACAACGACGGAGAACGGCTCGCCCTGCTCGCTCCCGGCGCGGATTCGAACGCGTGGCTTGCCCTGGACGAGGTCTGCTACGATGACGCCCCGCCCTGGCCCGCATCGGCTGACGGCCAAGGCTCGGCCCTTCAACTCATCGATCCCGATCAGGACAACAGCCGCCCGGGCAACTGGGCCGCCGTCGATCGCCGTGTCAGCCCCTCCTGGAAATTTGCCGCCGTCACGGGACTCTCCACCGGAGGCCCGCTGACCATGAGCAGCGCCACCCTCTGCCTCTCCCTGCTCGGGGCGGGCCAGGCGATGGTCGACCAGGTTTGCCTCGTCAGCGGCTCCGTCGCACAGGTGGGTGGCAATGTGCTTCGCAACGGCGACTTTGAGGACCCGCTCGAGCCGGACTGGCAGCCGTCTGGCAATCATGCGGGCAGCACCAACACGGCTGAAGCTGTGTACACCGGGAGCCAGGCGCTCAAGCTGATCGCCACGGGCGCGGGCAGTCCCACCAACCACACAGTGAAACAGGCGGACCTTGGTCTGGCCAAGGCCACGACATACACACTCAGCTACTGGTATTGGCCGCAGCCGGGTGCCGGCACGCTGACGGTCGAGGTCACGCAGACCGCCCTGCAGAGCACCCAGTCGGTCGCCCAGACGCCACCGAGCGAGGCCGCATATACCCCGGGCACCAGCAATTCCCTGGCGGCGGCTCTGCCGGAATTCCCGCCTTTGTGGCTGACGGAGGTCATGACGTCGAACACCGCGACCACCGTGGATAATCTCGGCGAGTACGATCCGTGGCTGGAACTGTTCAACGCGGGCACCAATGCCATCGATCTGACGGCGTATTACCTGAGCGACAGCTTCACGAACTTGCGCCGCTGGTCATTCCCGGCTGGCGCCTCCATCGCGGCCGGGGAGCGCGTGATCGTCTGGCTTGATGGTGAACCCGGCGAAACCGCCGCCAATGCGTGGCACACCAGCTTCGACGTCAATGCGGCCAGCGGGACCGTGACGCTCGCGCGCGGCTGGCAGGAGCGCGCCATCCTGGTGGATGCCATCACCTACGGTCCTCTCGCGCCGGACACGTCCTATGGTTCCTACCCCGATGGCGACCCCTTGACCCGCATCGTCTTCCACGCGCCCAGCCCCGGCCAGGTGAATTCCCCGGTGTCGCTGAAGCCGTCCATCCGCATCAACGAGTGGCTTGCCGATAACGCGCACACGCTGCCCGATGCCGCCGACGGCCGGTTCCAGGACTGGATCGAACTGCATAACGCCGGCGTGGAGCGCGTCCACCTCGGCGGCTTCCAATTGACCGACAATCCCGCGTCGAGCAACCGCTTCGTCATCCCCGGCGGCATCTGGATTGAAGGCGAGGGCTTCCTCCTGATCTGGGCAGACAACCAGCCCGGGCAGAACCAGGCCGGCCGCGACCTGCATGTGGACTTCTCCCTCAACAAGGACGGCGAGGCGATTGCGCTTTTCGCGCCGGATGGCACGCCACTCGACAGCGTGGCCTTCGGCCCGCAATCCCTGGACACGTCCGAGGGACTCTGGCCGGACGGCGCCGGCTTGCCGCAGGCACTGTGGATCCCCACGCCAGGATCATCCAACATGGTCTTCACTATTCACGACATCAGCGGCACCGCGACGCTCCCGCCCACCGTGCAGTGGCCCACCCGCCCAGGCTGTGTCTATCGCATCGAAAGCGTGGGCGACCTGACGAGTGGTGTCTGGCGCGTCGAATCCGTGATCACCGCCTCCACAACCATCGCCACGTTCACCGACACGAATGCTGTCGGTGCGCCCTGCCGCTACTACCGCCTTGCCGAAGAGCCGTAACCATCACGCCGAAGGCCGCGAACAAGGCGGCGGCTGGAACGCTTTGCATCACCGCCACCGACGACGTCCCCGCCCCGCCCGGCCCCGCATCTGCCGCGTTCTCCTGAAGCGCCCAGACCGTCCCGCGCTGATCTTGCCCCGCTGCGGACCGTGCGCCGTTCCTCGTTTGACGCCTACCGCACTTTCTGATCATAATCCGCAAGCGCGCGTCACGCGCGAGGGAGGAAGCCGCATGACCCCCAACGACCGGCGCTACACCAAGACCCATGAATGGGTGAAGCTCGAAGACGGCAAGGCCGTCGTGGGAATCACCGATCACGCGCAGGAAGCCTTGGGCGATATTACGTTTGTCGACTTGCCCAAGCTCGGCCGGACGCTGGCCGCCGGCGGGGAATTCGGCGTGATCGAGTCCGTCAAGGCGGCCAGCGACCTCTACGCCCCCGTCGGCGGTGTGGTCAGCGCCGTGAACCAGGCCCTCAATGACACGCCCGAACTCATCAACCGCGACCCCTACGGCGACGGCTGGATCATCACCCTAAGCGGCGTCGACGCGGCCGCGCTGACCACCCTGCTGGACGCCGCGGATTACGAGTCGAAAATCACCGTTCGGAATTGAAGCGGGGGGGGGGCGGCATGAGCTACGTTGCCAATACCGATGCGCAGCGCGCAGACATGCTCAAGGCCTGCGGGTTGACGCACCTCGACGAGCTCTTTGCGGCGATTCCGGCGGACATTCGCCCGCGATCCTTCAACCTGCCCGGCGCCAAGTCCGAACTCGAGGTGCTCGACACCCTGGATGCACTTTCGCAACGGAACTACGCCCACCTCGTCAACTTCATCGGCGGTGGTTTCTACGACCACTTCATTCCCGCCGCCGTGGACGCGATCACGTCACGCAGCGAGTTCTACACCGCCTACACACCGTATCAGCCGGAAGTCTCGCAAGGCACCTTGCAGGCCATCTACGAGTACCAGACCCAGATCTGCCGACTCACCGGGCTCGAGGTTTCCAATGCCTCGCTCTACGACGGCGGAACCGCACTCTACGAGGCCTGCCAGATGGCCATCCACGCCACCGGCCGCAATCGCATCATCGTCGATGGCGGCATCAACCCCGTCTACCGCAAGATGCTCGATTGCTACACGGCCAACCTCGCCATCCGCTTCGCCGAAATTCCCGTCACCCACGGCCAGAGCGATCGCGCCCGCCTCCTTGCGGCCCTGGACGACGAGACAGCCGCCGTCGTGCTTCAGAATCCGAACTTCTTCGGCGTCATCGACGATCACCACGACCTCGTTGAGGCCTGCCACGCCCGCGGCACGCTGGTGATTCAATCCGTCTACCCCATCGCCCTCGCCGTGCTCAAGACGCCGGGCGAAATCGGCGTCGACATCGCCACCGGCGAGGGGCAATCCCTCGGCATCCCGCTGAGCTTCGGCGGACCGTACCTGGGATTCCTGGCGACGACACGCGACCTGGTGCGCAAGATGCCGGGACGGCTGGTCGGCCGCACCACCGATCGCAACGGCCGCGAGGCCTTTGTCCTGACGCTCCAGGCGCGTGAACAGCACATCCGCCGCAACAAGGCCACGTCCAACATCTGCACGAACGAGGCGCTCTGCGCGCTGCGGGCTCACGTATACCTGAGCCTGCTCGGCAAGCAGGGCCTGCGTGATGTGGCGGATCTCTGCTATGCCAAGGCCCAGTACGCGAAAGCCCGCTTCAAGCAAATCCCCGGTGTCGAGGTCATGGAAACCAGCCCCACCTTCAACGAGTTCACCATCCAGGTGCCCGTGAGCACGGGCGATCTCGTCGGCCGCCTCGTGGAGCGCAACATCGCCCCCGGCCTTCCGCTCGGGCGATTCTACCCCGAAATGGACCACTACATGCTGGTCGCCGTGACCGAGAAACGATCGAAATATGAGATTGGTCTTTTTGCCGAGGAGCTGGAGGCCGCGCTGAGGCGGTAGGAACGCCACCCACCGGCGCCCGCCCCGAAACCCGGACACCGCATCATGAGCGTCATCTTCAACCAATCCATCCCCGGCCGCCGCGGCGTGCTCCTGCCGGAGCGGGACGTGCCCGAGCCGCCACCCCTTCCGGCCGCCTACCGCCGCGGCACGGAAGCCGCGCTTTGCGAGCTGTCCGAGCTAGACGTCATGCGCCATTTCATCGCGCTGTCGCACCGGAACCACAGCATCGACACGGGCTTCTATCCGCTCGGGTCCTGCACGATGAAGTACAACCCCAAGGCGCTGGAAGTGGCGGCGCGCCTCAAGGGGTTCGCGGGACTGCATCCCTTTCTGCCCCAACTTCGCTACGGCGGCATGCTCGTGCAGGGCGCGCTGGCCGTGATGTACGAACTCGAGCACCTGCTCTGCGAAATCACCGGCATGCAGGCCTTCACCCTGCAACCGCTGGCCGGCGCGCACGGCGAACTGACGGGCATGATGCTCGTGGCCGCCTACCACCGCCACAAGGGCAACGCCAAGACCGAGGTGCTGATCCCCGATGAAGCCCACGGCACGAACCCCTCCAGCGCGGCCATCGCCGGCTTCACCACCCGCGCCATTCCCACGCAGCCCGAGACCGGCATGATCGACCTCGAGGCCTTGCGCGCCGCCATGGGCCGCCAGACGGCCGCCATCATGCTGACAAATCCCAACACGCTCGGCATCTTCAACCGGAACATTGCCGAGGTGGTGAAGATCGCCCACGCCCACGACGCGCTCGTCTACTACGACGGCGCCAACCTCAATGCCATCCTCGGCAAATTCCGCCCGGGCGATGCCGGCATTGACGTCATGCATGTCAACCTGCACAAGACTTTCGCCACGCCCCACGGCGGAGGCGGGCCCGGCGCCGGCCCCGTCGGCGTGCGCGAACACCTCGCCGACTTTCTCCCCATCTCGCGCGTCATCAAGCGGCGCGACAACACCTACGCGCTGAATTACGATTACCCGCACTCGATCGGTTACATCGCACCGTTCTACGGGAATTTCGGCGTGCTCCTGCGCGCCTATGCCTACATCCAATTGCTGGGCCGCGAGGGACTGATTGAAGCCAGCGAGAATGCGGTGCTGAACGCGAACTACCTCATGCACGGGTTGAAGGACGTCTACGACCTGCCCTACGACCACCCCTGCATGCACGAGTTCGTGCTGTCCGCCAGGCACCAGGTCGCCCATGGCGTGTCGGCCATGGACATCGCCAAGGCCCTCATGGATTACGGCTTCCACCCGCCCACCGTGTACTTCCCGCTGATCGTCAAGGAATCCATGATGTGCGAGCCCACGGAAACGGAGAGCAAGGAAACGCTGGACGCCTTCATCCGCGCCATGCGCGAGATTGCCGCCAGGGCCGCCTCTGATCCCGAAGCGCTCCACGCCGCTCCGCACACCACCAGCGTCAGCCGTCCCGATGAACTCAAGGCCGCCAAGGACATGGACTTCGCCTACCCGTAACGCCCGATCCCCTCCCCCGGAGGGTTGCCCAACGGGCGGGGTGGGCTCCACCCCCGCCGCCATCTCCCTCCGCCCCAGCACGCCCCTCTGTCATTCCGAGCGCCAGCGAGGAATCTCCATCCTGTCGAAGATTGGGATCACCCTCCCCTCGACATGCGACGGTTGGCTATTCCGCGGCTCAAGCCAATGTCGTATATTGACTTTACGAGTAAGAGTTCTTACCATTACGGTATGAAGGCGACTCTATCCGAAAAGGGACAGGTGACCGTGCCCAAGGGCTGTCGTGATCGCCTGGGACTGCGTCCAGGCACGGTGATAGACTTCGAGGCCGTCAACGGTCAATTGATCGGCGTCAAACGCGCGGATTCAGACCCCTTCCGGAAATGGCGTGGCCAAGGGCGCCTGCCCGGTGGACTCTCGGTTGATCGCTACCTCGCACGCGTACGCGCATGATCTCGGCTCTGGATAGCTCGGTCATCCTCGATGTCCTCACCGGCAGCCCGGAGTTTGCCGACCACTCGGAAGCCGCCTTGCGGAAAGCCCTCGGACAGGGCCAACTGATCGTCGGGGAGTGCGTCCTGGCAGAAATCGTTCCCGCCTTTCCGAATCCGAATGCGGTGCATGACTTCATGCGTGATTGGCAACTGGAATTCGTCCCGTCCTCAGCCGAGAGCGCCGTGCTGGCGGGTTCGCTGTTCGGCCGTCACCTGAAGCGGGGCGGACGTGTCGGGCGCGTCGTCGCCGATTTCTTGATCGGCGCGCACGCCCGGATACACGCGGACCAACTCATTGCCCGAGACCGCGGCTTTCTGCGCGACTACTTCCGCGGTCTCGTGGTGATTGATCCCACGCGCCGCTAATAGCCGCTGATGGCGCCGCCCCCTGGCGCGTGACTGGCAGCCCCTCCCCCCCTGGAGAGGACGGCCTTCGCCGTCCGACAGAGCACAAAAACGCGCCACGCCAGGTGCCTAATGCGGGCACCAAGGGCTTCAACACGATCAGGAGGTGGCACATTTTGGAGAGAAAGAGGGGATCGAGTATCGACAGAAGCTTGACGCGAATAAGCGAGTGCGTTGCAGACAGAATGGGGTCGAGTTACGGTACGTCCGTGAGGGCTACGTACTCGCGGATCTGGTCGCTCAGATCAATGCGATCCGCCCTTGGTGAAGCAGCGCTATTCGGGCCACAGCAAGCACGGCCGACAGGAAGAAAGTGCGTGAATCGCCTCTCAACGTATTGGACCGACCCGCGTTCCCCGCCACGCCTGCCGTTCACTCCGGCTTGGCTGATGCGGGCCCGTGGTGGCTGCCGCTGCGTCCCAGCAGGTAGAGCGCGGCGGAGACCAGGCAGATGCCGAGCGCAAAGAGCACCAGGTCGGTCACGGTGTTGCAGTGCAGCCCCAGCGCCGCCTTGAAGAAGCTCACCACCAGCACCATCACGATGACCTTCGCCAGCTTCTCCTTGAGCTGGTCGAGACTGTGAATGATCAGCACCCGCGAGGTCCGGGCGTCGCGCTCCGCTTCGTCGATCTTGCTGACAAACAACTCATACAGACCGATCCCGAAAATGAGCAACACGGTCGCGATCAGAAACAGATCCACGGCGGCAATCACGCGCGCAATCGCCTTGATCTGCAACTCATCCGTAGCCGCAAGCCCGTGGGACAGCGCCCGGCAGGCCACCACGGCGTCGACAATGTTGAGACAGCCGAGGCCGATCATGAGCAGCGCCCCAATCACGCTCGCCACGGCCGCGAAAATCACCATGTACCGGCTGCGCCACAGCAACCCCTCGAAGAGCCGCTCAAGAAGCTTGCCCATGTCCCCTATCCTCCTTCACCTCGATCGCGGCCACCGGGCAGACATCTGCCGTGGCGTGAACCAGGTCCTGCTCGTCCGGCGGCACGGCCGCCAAGACGACCTTCGCCACGGCACCGTCCATGCGAAACACGTTCGGGCAGAACTTGGCACAAACGCCGCACCCCACACAGACGGATGCGCGAATGGTGACAATCATGAAAATCCCTGCCGCCAGCGCGACAAGCTAGGCCTTGCCGAGGTAATGCGTGCTGTGACCCGAGAACGACTCAGCCGCCTCCATGGCGGTCTCGGACAGCGTCGGATGCGCATGGATCGTCAGGGCCAGATCGTCGGCCACCGCGCCGAGCTCGATGGCCAGCACGCCTTCGGCGATCAACTCGCCCGCACCGTGCCCCGCCACGCCCATCCCCAGCACGCGCCCGCTTTCCGGGTCCGTGATGATCTTCGTCAGACCGTCACTGCGCCCCAGCGTCGTCGCGCGACCGGATGCCGCCCAGGGGAACTTCACCACCTTGATAGCCATCCCCTTCTGCTGCGCCTCAAGCTCCGTGAGCCCGCACCACGCCACTTCAGGATCCGTGAAGACCACGGCCGGAATGGCCGCCGGATCGTACGCGGTCTTCTTGCCGGCAATCGCCTCGGCCGCCACCTTGGCTTCGTACGTGGCCTTGTGCGCCAGCATCGGCTGCCCGGCGACATCACCGATGGCAAAGATCGACGGCACGGCCGTGCGCCGCTGCGCATCGACTTCAATGAAGCCGCGCGCGTCCACGCGGACGCCAGCCTTGTCGAGGCCCAGGTTCTCCGTGTTGGGCTTGCGCCCGACCGATACCAGCACGCGGTCGAAGGTCTCCTCGAAGGCCTGGCCCGACTTGTCCTGCATCTTCACCAGGATGCCGGACCCGGTGTCCTGCATGCCCAGCACGCGGGTCTCGATCCAGATCGAGGCGAACTGCTTCTTCAACCGCTGGATCAGGACCTGGGCCAGGTCGCGGTCGGCGCCGGTCATGAGTTGCGGCAGCATCTCCACCACGGACACGGCGGAACCGAACGAGGCATAGGCCTGCCCCAGCTCGAGTCCAATGTAACCGCCGCCCACCACCAGCAGCTTCTTGGGGATGTCCGGCAGGGCCAGCGCACCGGTTGAGTCCATGATGCGCGGCGAGGCCGGCGCGATGGGGATGGTCGCGGGCCGCGACCCCGTGGCCACGATGGCGTGCTCGAAGGCCAGCTGGCGCGTGCCGCCGCCCGCCAGGTCAATCGACAGCGTGTGCGCATCCACAAACGTCGCGCGCCCCTGGATCAAGTCCACCTTGCGCTGCTTGCGCAGCTGCCCGATCCCACCTGTCAGGCGTTTGATGACGGAGTCCTTCCATGCCCGCAACTTGTCCACGTCGAGCACGGGCGGACCGAAGGTCAGGCCGCAGACCTCGGCCTCGCGGGCGCTGGTGATCAGTTCGGCGACATGCAGCAAGGCCTTGGACGGAATGCAACCGCGGTACAGGCAGACGCCGCCCGGGTTGGCTTCCAGATCGACCAGCGTCACCTTCAGGCCATGGTCGGCCGCCGCAAACGCGGCCGGGTATCCGCCCGGCCCGCCCCCGATGACGACCAGTTGTGTGGTAGTTGTTTCCATGCTGTCGTCCATCCCCACCCGCCCATGCGGCGCCGCCTGCGCGACGACCGCTGCTTGATCCCCACCGCCGAAAGGGGTGGCAGAATCCGGGTGGGTTCTTCCGCGTCAACCTTCCAACGAAAGCACCAGCGGTTCGCCCAGCGCTTCGATAATCCAGCCCAGGAATTTCACACCCTCGGCGCCGTCGATCAGGCGGTGGTCGAACGAGAGCGAGAGCGGCAACTTTTTGCGCGCCTTGCCTGTCCCCGGATCCAGTTCGTCATACGCCCGGCCCACCCCGAGGATGGCCACCTCCGGGTAGTTGATGATCGGCGTGAAGAAGAGCCCGCAGGTCCGCCCCAGGTTGGTGATGGTAAACGTGCCGCCTTCCAGGTCGGCGACCGTGACCTTGCCGGTGCGCGCTTTCTCGGCCAGCTGCCCCAGCGCCACCGAAATCTGAATCATGTTCAGCTTGTCCACGTCACGCAGCACGGGCACCATCAGCCCCCGCTCCGTGTCCACGGCCACGCCTATGTTGCAGTACTTCTTGAAAATGACTTCGCGCGTCGCCATGTCGATTGACGCGTTGAACTTGGGGAAGACCTTGAGCGCCTGCGCCAGCACCTTGATGACCATCACCGCCATCGTCAGCTTGCCGCCGGCCTGCTCCGCGCGCGGGGCATAGCGCTTGCGCAGATCGTCCAAGTCCGTGATGTCCGCATGATCGAACAGCGTGACGTGCGGGATCTGGGACCAGCTCAGCGCCATGTGTTCCGCCGTCTTGCGGCGAATGACACTCATCTTCTCACGCGCGACCGTTCCCCACTTCGCGAAATCGGGCAGGGCCGGCACCGCCATGCCGGACATGACCGGCGCGGCCGCCGCCGCCGGCAGGGCCGCACGCCCTTCGTTCAAGGCCTTGGCGAAGCGCTTCACATCCTCGGTCGACACGCGGCCGTGGCCGCTGCTGCCGGGCACCTGGCTGATATCGATGCCGATCTCGCGCGCAAAGCGGCGGACCGAGGGAGCCGCCGGCACGCGGCGGCCGGGGCCGGCGGGCATGGCGGTCACGCGCGGCGCGGGACCGGAGGCTGGCGCAGACGCCACCAGTCGCGCCGCGGAGGCGGGCGACGAGGCGGGCACGGCGGCCGGCGTAGCCGGCGCCGGCGGTTCCTCGGGGGCATAGGCTTCGCTGTCGTAGCTGAACACGACCGCGCCAACCGTCAACTCGTCCCCCTCCTTGACGCGCACCTCGCGAACCACGCCACTCACCGTGGACGGGACTTCCACGGTCGCCTTGTCCGTTTCCAGCTCCAGCACCGGCTGATCCTTGGCCAGGAGTTGGCCGTCTTTGACGAACACGCGTACGACTTGAATCGTTTTGATGTTTTCGCCCAACTCCGGAACGGCAAACTCGGCCCGCACGGAAGGGCCGGGGGCGCGGGCGGGAGCGGCCGGGACCACCGCGACGGCAGGCTGCTCCATCGGTTTGGCAGCGGCGGGCGCCGACGGGGCGGCAGCCACCGGGGCGGGTGCCGGCGCGGCCTCACCCGCGGCATCCCCCTCCACGGTCAACAGCGGGGCACCAACCGAAATTTCGGTGCCGGCTTGTACGTGGATCGCGGTCACCTTGCCGCTGACCGACGAAGGGACTTCGACCGTGGCCTTGTCCGTCTCGAGTTCCACCAGGGGCTGATCCATGGCGACAACGTCACCTACGGCCACCAGCACCTTGACCACCTGAATGGTCTTGATGCTCTCACCAAGTTCCGGAAGCTTGAAAATCTTCGGCATGTCAAACCGTCAGAGGGTTGGGTTTGTTGGGGTCGATGCCCAGGTCCTTGAGGGCCTGCACCGCCACGTCGGGTTTCAGATCGCCATCGCGCGACAGCGCGCCCAGGGTGGCCAGCACAATGTGCCGGTAGTCCACTTCGAAGAAGTCGCGCAGCTCGGCGCGCCCCTCGCTGCGGCCAAAGCCGTCCGTGCCCAGGACCGTGTAACGGCCCGGGATCCAGCGGCCGACGGTCTCGGCCAGCGCCTTGATGTAGTCCGACGCCGCAACGACGGGCCCCGAGCCATCGCGCAGGCACTGGGTGACGTAGGGCATCCGCGCCGGCTGGTCCGGGTGGCGGACATTCCACCGGTCGGTTTCCGTCGCATCCTTGTACAGTTCCTTGTAGCTGGTCACAGACCAGACATCGGCGGCGACGCCATACTTCTCTTCGAGCAGCGCGGCCGCCTTGAGCGCCTCGTTCATGATCGAACCGCTGCCCATCAGGCGCGCGCGAACCGTGGCGTTCGCCAGGGGCGAGGCCCGGAAACGGTACATGCCGCGCAGGATGCCGTCCGTGCAACCCTCGGGCATGGCCGGCTGCGCGTAGTTCTCGTTCATCAGGGTGACGTAGTAGAAGATGTCGTCGCCCTGGGCATACATGCGATGCATGCCGTGCTGAATGATGACCGCCACCTCGTAGGCAAAGGCCGGATCGTAGGCCATCAGGTTCGGCACCGGCAGCGCCAGCACGTGGCTGTTGCCGTCCTGGTGCTGCAAGCCCTCGCCCGAGAGCGTCGTGCGCCCGGCCGTCGCGCCCAGCAGGAAGCCCTTGGTGCGGCTGTCGGCCGCGGCCCAGACCAGGTCGCCCACCCGCTGCAGGCCGAACATCGAGTAGTAGATGTAAAAGGGAATCGTGTTGATCCCGTGAATGGCATAGGCCGTGCCCGCGGCGATGAACGAACTCATCGACCCGGCCTCGGTGATGCCCTCCTCCAGGATCTGCCCGTCGCGCGCTTCCTTGTAGTACAGCAGGTTATCCTTGTCCACAGGCTCGTAGAGCTGGCCCGGGTGGGAATAGATCCCGCACTGGCGGAACAGCGCCTCCATGCCAAACGTGCGCGCTTCATCGGGCACGATCGGAACGATCAGCTTGCCGATCTGCGGGTCGCGCAGCATCTTGGCGAGCATGCGCACGAAGGCCATCGTCGTGGACACTTCCCGGTCCCCGGTGCCCTCCTCGAACTCCGCAAACATCTCATCACCCGGCGTCTGTATGCGAACCACGGCCGCCTGGCGCTGCGGCTGGTAGCCGCCGAGCGATTTGCGCCGCTCCTGCAGATAATGCATTTCCGGCGAATCGTCCGGGAAGCGAAAGAACGGCAGCTCATTCACCTCGTCATCGGAAATCGGGATCTGGAAGCGCGTCCGGAACGCCAGCAGCTCGGATTCGTTCAACTTCTTCTGCTGGTGCGTGATGTTCTTGCCTTCGCCGCTCTCGCCCAGCCCGTACCCCTTGATGGTCTTGGCCAAAATGACCGTCGGAGCCGAGCGGTTCATGGTGGCGAACTGGTAGGCCGCAAACACCTTCTCGGGATCGTGGCCGCCGCGCCGCAGCTTCTGCAACTGCTCATCCGACAGATGCTTGACCATCTCGGCGAGCTGAGGATTCTGGCCAAAGAAATCCTGGCGGATGTAGGCGCCGTCCTCGACGATGTATTTCTGATACTGGCCGTCAACGACTTCGCCCATGCGGCGGACGAGCGCGCCTTCCGTGTCCTTCTCCAACAGCGGGTCCCAGTCGTTGCCCCAGATCACCTTGATCACATTCCAGCCCGCACCGCGGAATGCCGATTCGAGTTCCTGGATAATCTTGCCGTTGCCTCGCACGGGACCGTCGAGGCGCTGCAGGTTGCAGTTGATGACGAAGATCAGGTTCTCCAGTTTCTCACGTGCGGCCAGGGTGATGGCACCCAGCGATTCCGGTTCGTCCGTCTCGCCGTCGCCGAGGAAGGCCCAGACCTTCTGGTCGGAGGGGGTCTTGAGCCCGCGGTCTTCGAGATACTTGATGAACCGCGCATGGTAGATGGCGGTGATGGGCCCCAACCCCATCGACACGGTCGGAAAACACCAGAAGTCCGGCATCAGCCAGGGATGCGGGTACGAGGACAGGCCTGGCGTGGGCTGCAGCTCCTGACGGAAATTGCGCAGGTGCTCAGCCGTCAACCGACCTTCCATGAAGGCCCGCGCGTAAATACCCGGCGCCGCATGGCCCTGGAAATAGATGATATCCCCGGGGTGATCGGCCGTGCGCCCACGGAAGAAGTGGTTGAAGCCCACCTCATAGAGGGTGGCGGCGGATGCAAACGTGGAAATGTGGCCGCCAATACCCTCTTTATGGCGATTGGCGCGCACCACCATGGCCATCGCGTTCCAACGCGCCACGTTCTTGATGCGACGCTCCAGCTCCCGGTTGCCCGGATAAGGAGGCTGTTCGCGGAACGGAATCGTGTTGATGTAGGGCGTGCTCGACGACAGCGGCACGCGAACGTCGTTCACGTAGGCGTGCAGGGATAACTCCCGGAGCAACGCCCGTACCCGCTCTTTTCCGGACCGCTCAAGCACCTCGTCGAGGGATTCGAGCCATTCCAGGGTTTCCAGAGCATCTATATTGGGATCGTGCTGATTCTCGGACATGGGCGTCACACTCCACTTCCCGCTTCACGACGGTCGGCACCCGGATTCACGGACGAAAACACGCAAGTATAGGCAGATCGGAGAGTGCTTCAAGCCCAAACCCTCACCACTACAGCGTCAAGGGACGACTGCGGGAGGGTTCGGCCAGGATGTCCGCGATCGAAGTCGCCGCCAAGGCCTGCTCGACCTGCGCAATCGCGTTGTCCATCCGCCGGTGCAGCGCACAGAGATGCTCCCCGTGCGACTTGATCTTGAGAGGACAACTGCTGATGCGCTTGAGCGGATCCACGGCGTTGACCACGTCCAGGACGGTGATCGCCGCCCCGGGGCGGGAAAGCAGGAAGCCGCCGTGCAACCCACGCTGCGACTGCACCAGCCCCGCACGTCCCAAGGTCTGCAGCACTTTCGAGAGGTACCCGGCCGGCACATGCGTGCCCTTGGCAATCTCCTGCGTCACCCGCGGCTCGCCGTCCTGATTGGCCAGCCACACCATGGCGCGCAAGGCATATTCCGCTGTCTGTGAAAACATCCTCAATCTCCGCACAGGCAAAACCAGAGAATAGCCGCTTGACAGTCCCTTTTCACCTGCTATCTTAGCAACATTATGGATATATAGATCCATATATACTGATATAGCGCCCGCGCAAAGTCAATCCAATCCAGCCGGCGGCCGGTGTCGCGCCGCCCCCTGACAAGGAGACCGCCAACATGCCTGCCCCCACCGCCCTGGCCGAACCCGCCGCCCTGTCCCTGACCGCTCTCGCCGATCACATCGAACACACCCACCACGCCCTGCTGCGCCGCGAACTCCCACGCCTGCAGCAGATGATGCGGAACGTCATCGCCGCGCACGGCGCCGGCGACGCGCGCCTGCCGGAACTCGGCGACCTGCTGGCCGCCTTCGCCGACGAGCTCGGGTCCCACATGATCAAGGAAGAACGCATCCTCTTCCCCATTATCCGCCAGCTCGACACCCCGGGCGCCGCAATCGATTTCCATTGTGGCAGCATTGCCAATCCGATTCGCGTCATGGAAATGGAGCATCTCCATGCGGACGGCGCCCTGCTGCGCATGCGCAATCTCACCGACGGATTCCAGCCCCCGCCCGGTGCCTGCCCAACCTATCGCGGCCTGCTGAGCGGGCTCGAGACCCTGGAGCAGGACATGCGCGTGCACGTGGACAAGGAGAACCAGGTGCTCTTCCCCCGAGCCCTGCGCCTCGAGTCCGAGCGGCAAACCTGACCCGCGCTTGCCGCGTATCCCCGGCGCCTGTTAAGCTTGGCGCCGTATGAGCGCACAAACATGGCGGGGCCGCCCATGAACGATGCCAACAGGCGGCCTCCCGCCAGACTGGCCGTGCTCAGCGGCGCGCTCGGCCTCTTCCTCCTGTGGATGGTCACCCATCTGGGCATGCTGACCGCCACCCAGAACGGCTGGATCCGCTTTGCCCTGACCCTTAGCTTCGCCACGATGATCATCCTGCGCCCCAAGCCCGGGCGCACCGCGTTTCCCGGCTACCCAGGCGCACACGAGCCCGTTCTCGCGGCCATCACCGGCACGGCCTGCGTGCTGGTGGGTGTGATCTTCCAGGTCCAGCAGGCCGAGTGGATCGGCCTCCTGCTGATGTTCTGGGGCTGCCTGCGCTGGGCGCTCCCCCGCGACTACCGCCAGGACCTGACCCTCGCACTGGTCTTGCTGTACTGGGCTCATCCTCTCCCCGGCCGCTTCTTCGGCCCCATGGAACTCGCCCTCCAGCACCTCTCCGTGCGCGGCGCCGAGTGCCTGCTGCTCGGGCTCGACATCCGCGTCTGGGCCGATCAGTTCGTCCTCCACACCGGCTTCACCACCTATGAGGTCCCGGGGTGGTGCAGCGGCATGCGCACCGCCACCACCGTCTTCCTGCTGGGAGCTGGCCTCGCCATCCTCAACCGCTTCAAAGCATGGGAGTGCGCCCTGACGGTGGCCGTCGCCGTGATCCAGGCCCTCGTCCTCAACATCCTGCGCATCGCCACGCTCGTGATCCTGGTGCCGCGCCTCTTCGGCATCAACCAGGCTGAGTTTCTCCATAACACGACCGGCTTCGTCGTCATCGCCTCCGTCTTCCTCGTCTACGGCGAGGTCCGCCTCTGGCGGCGCTGGCGTCTGCACGGCGCCGCCGGGGAACCAGTGGGCCCGGAACCAGATCACCAGGTCGCCCATCCCACCGACTGGCTGCATGTCCGCCGCGTGCGCTGGGCGATCGCGCTGACGACGCTGCTCGTGGCGGCCGGCACCGCCATGGTCTACCGCAACGGTCCGCGGAACCGCCTCGCCGTGCTCAAGGACGTGGCCACCGCCGCGCATGACGCGGGCAATTTCGAAGAGGCCCTGCTCCTGACCGACGCCGTCATCGCGCGCAGCGCCGCCGATCCGGAATGGACGCTCAAGTCCCTGCGCCTGCTCCTGTCCCTGCGCCGCTACCAGGACGTGCTCAGCACGGCCGATACCATGACCGACCTGTCCGGCAACCAGGCGCAGGAACGCAATGTCCTGCGAGCCTACGCCCTCATGGCCCTCGATCGCGTCGAGGACGCCGCCGCCATCGTGCGCGACCTGCCGGAGTCCGTGCGCCGCGCCAATCCTCGCGTGGCCATGATCCTCGCCGTCATGGCCTTTCGCAGCGAGGACACGGAGGGGGTCACGCGCAACATCCCTCTCGCCGCGCGCTGGAAGCCCAACCTCGAACGTATCCGGCTCATGTACCCGTTCCTCCGTCAGCACCGCCAGTGGCAGAGCATCGTCGCCACCGCGTCGCCCGAGCCCTACACCCTCCCCGAGCCCGCCTTCTCCGCCATTGAGGCCAACATGAACCTGGACCAGCCCGCGCGGGTGGCCAGCCTCACCGGCGAAGCCGTCGCCCGATGGCCCGGCGACCCGCGCATTCTGGAGCCGCTCTTCTACCTCGCGGCCAAGAGCCCCGACTCAGCCTGGGAGGACCGCTTCGGCCAGCAGCTGCGCCTCGTCGCCAGCCGCGCCACCGACCCCGGCCAGCTCTACGAGTTCTTCGACAAGTGCTTTGAACTCGGACGCCCCGATCTCGCCTGGGGCCTCTACCGGCGCATGCACGACCTCGATGCGTCGCACCCCGCGCTGGCCATGACCGTGGTCCGCTTCGGCGGCCAGTGGTTCGCCTTTCGCCGGCGCTCCCTCGGCTTGGCCTCGCCCACCCCCATGAACACCATCGACCTGCGCCCCTTCTACCAGGTCGGACGGAATCTCGCCGCCTGGAGCCCCTTCTGCGCCTGGGTCCCCGAAGGCGCCGCACTTGCCGCAGCCGACCCCCTGCCGGCCCGCCAGCGATTCCTCGACCTCGCCCTGAACCAGTTCAAGGCCCGGCGCGCACAAGGGGAATTGTCCATCCCCCTGCGCTACCTCTACGCCAATGCCCTCGAACAGGCAGGACGCTGGCTGGAATGCCGCGAGGAACTCGAGAGCCTGCGCCGCGATCACCCCGAGGAGGAGCGGCCCGTCCGAGTCGCCCTCTCGGAAATGTACGAACGTGCCGGCGATTGGCAGGGCGTGTACGAAACCCTGCGCGGCTTCATCGATGACGAACAGGCCGGCCTGACCCCGCTCCTGCGCTTCGGCCGCGCGTGCCTGAACCTCAGGCTCAATCTGATTGCCTTCACCGCCGTGCAGGAAATCCGCGCCCGCTACCCGCGCTCCGCCCAGGCCGATGCGCTGCTCGCGGCCACCCTGCTGCAGGCTGGCGAGCCCGATGAAGCCCTGCAAGTGCTCGACAGCCCGCGCCCACGCCAGACCCGCGAACTGGACATGCTGCGCGCGCAGACGCTCTTCCATACCCAGCGCTACGTGGAGGCCGAAGCCTTCTGCCACAGCGCGCTGATGGCGCGCCCGCCGATCCATGCCGGCAGCCCCCAGCCCTTCATGCTGCCGCCCGCGGAACTCGCCCACATGTGGCACCAGTTCTTCATCCCCTCCGAGGCCCAGTTCGCACGCAACGCCGACGTGCTCAAGCAGAACCTCGCCACCACCTCCAGCCCCTTCCTGCAAGGCATGATGTCAACCTGGCTGTCCTGCTACGCCGCCGGCGCCCAGGGCGACCTCGCCGCCATCTCGCGCTGGGAACAGATCGGGCGCGACCCCGTCGAACGCGCGCTCCTGCTGAACCAGCTGACCCTCCTGCAGTGCCGGTTCGGGCGCTTCGAGGATGCCCGTGGCTCGGCGGAGCGCGCGGTCGCCTTGCTGCCCGCGTGCAGCCCGCTCTGGCGCTGGCTGATCGGACTCTCGGGGGCCGACGCCGCCGTGATCGCACAGGCCCGCGCGGCCTGCCCCTCGGATTCGGAAATCTGGCTCGCCGATCTGGTCGCCAGAGCCAACACCGATCCGACGCGCGTGATGGGCCTCCTCACGGCCCCGGATTCCGCCACCACCCGCT
Source organism: Lentisphaerota bacterium (assembly GCA_021413965.1). Classification (GTDB taxonomy): domain Bacteria; phylum Verrucomicrobiota; class Kiritimatiellia; order UBA8416; family JAIOPI01; genus JAIOPI01. The sequence goes on from JAIOPI010000010.1 coordinate 115,094, forward strand.
ACCCGGCCGAGACCGTCGCCCGCGCCGGTGAATTTCTGATGCGCCGCGAGATGCCGGCCGAGGCCGCCGTGGCGCTGCGCGATGCCACCCGACGCGCCCTCGGCCTCCTGCCCATCTACGTGCAGGGCCTGCGCTGTGCCCTGGCCGAACAAGACCGCGAGTGGGCCACCGAGTGCACCAAGCAGGCCCTGCTCAATGCCCTGCACCCCCCCACGTCCCTCTATCGCAAAATGGTCGACCTCAAGATGCCGGAAACCGAACCGCTGACCGATATCGACATGGTCGAGGCCCTCAAACACCTGCGCCAGAACGAACCCGACAACGTCATGTGGGCCCAGTTGCTGGGGTACGTGCGCTTCAAACGCGGCGGATGGGAAGTGCTCGATGCGTACAATCAGATGGATGCCGCGCTGTCCGGCGGCGCCACCAACCGCCTTACCTTCACCATCGCCGCCGAAGCGTCCCGACTCCTCGACAACCCCGGGCGGGCCGCCGATATCCTGAGGCGCGGCGCCGCACTTTACCCGGAGGATCTGCAGATCCTGAACAACCTGGCCTACCTGCTCACGCTACTGCCCGACGGCCTGCCCGAAGCCCAGGCGCTGCTGCCCCGCCTGCAGGCCCTCGCCCCGGACGACCCGCGCGTCATGGACACCATTGCGGCCGTCGCCGTGGCCGCCGGACAGGTCGATACCGCCCGCGCCATGATCGCCAGCCTCACCGCGCGTGAACCCGCCGGCTCACCACTCTGGTTCCGCGCCCAGATGCATGAGGCCCAGCTGCGCGCCGCCACCAACGACATCACCGGCGCCATGGAGTTCCTCGACAACGCCCTGGGCCAGTCCGCCGCCATCCCCGATGATGACGTCGTGGCTGCCAACCGCCTGATCGCGCGCTGGCGCGATCAAAGCGCCGGCAACACGCCCCCGGACACGCGCCCCGACAGGCGCGTCGGCACACCACTTCAGCTGGAAACGCTGCCGATGGATGATGAAGTTCCGGTCCCGGATGGAGAAGCAGAGGACCTCTAACGCGCCGGCAAGGCCACCCCCGCGCCAGCCGCCGTCTTTCGTGGCCCGCCGATTTCCCCGGACCACACACAACATGTCCGAACGCCACGCTTACGTTCGGCGGGGGGCGGAAGGCGTGCGCCGGCGGCGCCAGGGCAGGCGTGCGGCAAGCAACACCGCCGATAACATCGCCAACTGTCCCGGCTCAGGAACCAGCAACCGGAAGTTGTCCAACCCGTAGACCTCTTCGCCTGCGTCCTCGCGGAAGATGTACACGCCAATCCAGTCAACCGCCGCCAAGTCCGCCAGGAACTGCTCCTCGGTGTCGTCGTAACCCGGAAGGGGACCCCAGGCATTCCCATAGGCCAGCGACACCGTCGCCGAGTTCCAGGTCTGTGTCTGGGTGACCCGCGGCGTAATGTCGTACCCCCACACGTTCCCGTTGGTCGAACCAAACTGCAGCTGCACGTTCTGGGGCAGCGCATTCGACGCATAAAAATCCAGCCCGACGCTCATGTTGGGCGTAAAATTACCCGCAAAAAAATCCTCTTTGTTGACGTATACAATGTCCTCCCATTTGTCCTGGTTGACTTCGGGATAGGTGACCGGGTCGATTTCCGGGAAGGTGATTGGCATCCACCCCGCCGGATTTCCCCCGGTCGTGTTCCACCCCAGATTCACGTCGCTATACATCGTATGCCACGGATGAGGCGCGGTATCCCAGTTGTGGACGGCAATAACCGACCCTCTCGCTGGCTGGACCGGCCACCATAGCAGGGCGGCGATCACCGGCAAGACGACTGCAGACAGGGAGGGTCTCATCCTTTTCACAACATCTATAAGTACCACGTAACTCATTTACTGTCAAGGCTTTTCGACTCAAGCGGCGGCGACCATACGAAATTCGTTCCACCCCAACGGTTTGGCCGATGGCGGTAGTAGTACCCGACGCCCGGCTCCAGCGCGAAATCGGCAAAATCCCGGCTCCGGTTATCCCACCAGCGACCATCCCATGCCGGCCCCACGTGCGCCATGAGCCAATAGTACCCTCGCCACTCGTTGTCCTGCCAGACCCAGATTTGATCCCCGCACTCATCCCGGCGACGCGTGTCACTGGTGCGACCACCGGATCCCACCGGGCCAAACCCCAGCGGGTCCGCGATCGGCGTCTTGACGGCACCGACCACGGCGCGACGGTGCGCCAGAGGCCGGCTCCAAGGTAAGCCAAAGGGCGTGGCTCGGCCATCGTCTCCCCGGAACGCCACCGTGTACGGCTTCGTGATGGTCCGCCCCCAGAACAGCCCATGCGTCGTCCGATGGCCCGCCCCCTGGCCACGCGTGATCCAAAACGCCCTCCCCGGCTCGATTGCCGCCTCGCATGCCGCCCCGGCTTGCGCGTCCCACCACTGCGGCACGCCCTCGGCCCCGGCCAGGAGATACGCCATCTGCCAGCCGCCTTTCGCGTCGAGATACTGAAGGCTGTCGGCGTCATTGGTCGTAGCGCCGGGATGCAGCCCACATGCGACTTGCTGTCCCAGTGGGCCATTCAGACGGCCGTCCGCGCCCAGTTCCACCGGCACGGAAACGAGATAGCGCTGGCCCGGCTCGCGCACCTGGACGAACACCGCCCACTCCTCGGCTCCCTGCCACGACTCCCCCCCGACATCGACGCGCAGCCGGTAGTAACGGACGCCCGGCTTCGCCAACGCCCCGGCGTCGATCCACGTGCTACGGCCGCCGCGCTCGCCTGTCACGCGCGCCACAGGCCGCGGCTCCGCGTCCGGATCGGTGCTCAACATCACCTGCGCCACGACCGGCTCGCGAAACGCCAGCGTGAGCGCCAGGTCGCCGGCACCGGAAGGGTCCAGCTCCGCCACCCGCACCGGCGCCTCGCGCGCAAAATCCTCCCGCAACGATTCAATCTGGCAGGCGCCCAGCAGCAGGCTGACACCAACCACCCCGACCACGGAGATGTGCTTCTGTATGGCCATGTGTCCTGTCGCCGCGCAGAACGCGCGGGCTTACGGAGCTTCGACTTCGATCCGGTAGAACGCAGCCGACTCGTTGGTCGCCACCGGAGCTTCGTAGATATTCACGGGCGGGGTGGCCGCCACGCCGCTGTCGATCCGGTCCAGGCCGTTGCTGCGCAAGTCCAGCGTCCGCCAAATCGCATACGTGCGATTCGAAATCGAGTTCCAACTCAGCACGACCCCCTCCACCGGCGTCCCCGTCGGCGTGACCACGCGCGCAATCTGGACGTCAAACACCGATGTCGCATCGCGGGGGTTGGACCCCGCGCGGTATTCCGCGTAATTGGTCATCCCGTCGCCATCCGCATCGTCGCCGGCATCGCCCGGGTTCTCGGGATCGAATTCGTTCAACGTTTCCCAATCGTCCGGCATGCCATCCCCGTCGCGGTCGCGCGGGTCCAGCGCCAGCCCCTGCAGCGTGAAATCATCGATGCCATACTCCTGCGCCGCCGGCGACCCGTGCCGGCGCACGTAGACGGCCACCCGATCGACCAGGGGCAGGTCCGCCGCGAACGCCTCGGCGCTGTCGCCGCCGGTCGTCAGGCACCACGCCGGAGCGTACACCAAGGGAACGGTGTACAGGAACCACGGACCGGCGACCGGCTGATCGAGATTCAGCTGCCACGTGTGGCCGTTCGTGCTGGCCTGCAACACCACGCGCAACGCGCTGGGCGGCGTATCGCCGGCCCGGAACGTGAACTGCAGGTTGGTCAGCACCACGCCAATGGGCAGGTCCACCCACGCCCGGTCTTCCACCAGCACGGGCGCGCTCTGCTGGTTGAACTGAAACGCCAGGTAGCCGCCCGGGTTGTTCAGCGTCGCGCCGGTCGTCTCATTGCTCCACCCCGCCGTCCCCGCCCCCGACCACGTCTCCACGGACTCCGTGCCGCCCAGCGCCGGCCGCGCGAGGCTCACGGCCAGCAACACCAGTAGCGCGTGTCCCCACGCTCGACCACGGGCACCGGTTCTATGTCGATTTCGCACGTTCACGACTGCCCTCACCCTTCCACTCCATCCAGCCTTGGCCGCACCGCGGCGACTAGGGTGCATCCGGTACAATCTGGAAGTTCGCTCCGCCCCAGTTGTTCGTCACATGCTTGTAGTAGTAGGCCCGGCCCACTTCGAATCCAAAATTCGCGAAGTCATTGCTGAACCGGTCCCACCACCGGCCGTTCCGGCTGTCGTTGATGTGCTCCATCAACCAGTACGAGCGGTACCACTCCCCGTTCCGCCATTCCCAGATCTCGTCGCCCTTGTAGCCGGCCGCGACCGTGGGGCCATTGCTCACACCCCCCGAGGCCAACGATTCGAAACCCAGCTGATCGGCAGGCGTGCCGGCACCCAGGTTGTAATGCCACCGCGGCCGCGGCAGTGGCCAACCGAAGAAATTCCAGTTTCCGTTATCCGTCGTGATGTCAATCGCACTCACGGAACTCTCGAGCCAGGATTTGCCGCCGAACACCGTGTTGCCGCGATAGGCCGCACCGCTCCCGCGCACCACCCAGAACCCCATGCCCGGCGTCATCTGCACGTCTGCCGGGCCGCTGATATCCGAGTCGTACCAATAGACCGTCCCATTGACATTGGTGCGCAGGTGCAAAATCTTCCATGCCTTGTTCGAGTCGTAGAACTCGATGCGGTCAGCCGCCGCCAACGACTCGTCGGCATGCAGCCCGCGCGCCAGTTGCTGGCCAAGTTGGTCGTTCACGTTGTTGGCACTGCTGCTGCCGTAGTCCACGGGCACGCACACCAGGTACCGCGTGCCCGCCGCGCGCGACTGCACGTGCATCGCCCATTCCTCGGTGTTCGTGTACGCCCCGCCGCCGTACGAGACCGACACACTGTAGAACCGCGACGTGTACAGCCCCGTGGCGTTGACGTCCGTCCACGTGTTCGTCCCCGTGGATCCGTCGCTGACCGCCGACTGCGGGACCTTCGCGAGCGTCACCTCGCTCGCCGCCGCCACCTGGAAGCGACGCGCCGTACGGTCCCCGACCGCGGCAAACGGCGTCGGCCCATCGAAACCACCACCCATGAAGGTGACCTGGAAATTGGACGATGTCGGGCTCGCCACGTCGGCAACGATGATGCGCATGTGGGAGTTGCTGACGTTGGGGGCGGTCCCCGCCGTCATCTCGCGCCCGTTGGACACCCCATCGTTGTCTGCGTCACCGCTCAGGGTGTTGCCGAGTCCGCCCAGGTACTCCGACTCCCAGCGGTCGGAAAGTCCATTGCCATCCCGATCAATGGACAGGGGCATCGCCGTCGCGATGCCGAAGCTGTCAAGGTACAGCGCGCCGCTGGCGCTCGGAGCGCTGGCGATGGTGGTGAAGTTCGACGTGGCGACCGACCAGGCCTCGCCCTGCGTGTTGCGCGCATAGGCGCGATAGTAATAGAGCTGCCCCGGCGTAAGCCCCGTCAAGGCGGCCGAGACAACGCCCCAGCGCTTCGCGTCCAACGCCCGGTAGGAAGACCACGCCGCCGCATTGGTGCCGCCGTCGGCGGGCCCGTAATACAGGGTCAGGCTTGGATACGGATAGCCGCCACGCACGTGGGTGGCGAGCCGCGCCCCGGTGGTCGTCACGTTGCTGGCTGACCCGTAGTTGCCAACGGAAGGCGCACTGACTGCGGGCACCGGCACGGCGCTCAGCTGCACGTCGTCGACGTAATACCGGTCGTTCGAATTGCTGTTGCCCACACTTTCATCGAACCGCACGCGCACCGCGATCTGGGTCTGCGCCATCCCCAGCGTCACCAGGTACGGATTCGGGGACACGGTCGTCGGGTTGGAGCCGTTCGTCGCGCCGAATTCCACGTCGATGCCGCCAAACCCGTCCACCAGTTTCACGCTGCCGCTGCCGTTCCAGCTGGCGCCGTTGTCGTACGAAAGATCCAGGTACAGATCGTCGCCCGTGTCCGGATTGTCCGCCGCGAAGGCAACCGAAAGCTGGACCGGCTCAACACTGCCCAGCACATTGGTCAGGACGCTGGTGAGCGGCACGTTATCAAAGACGACGTGGGGATCCGCGCTGCCCGTGTCTGAGCCGGTCAGCCCCAGCGACCACGCGCCCGAACTGTGCTTGAGGGTTGAAACCGCCACCGTGCCGATGCCCGCGTTCGTGCTTGCGCCCCAGCGGTCGGAGTGCGCACCGTCCGACGCTCGCGAGCGGATCAGGCGCCGCCCGTCGTCGATCCGAAGGGTGCCGTTCAGGGTCACGTTGTCCAAGCGCCACGTGCCGATCCCGTCCACCGCGTTGGTCGCGTACAGCCGAAGGTATACCGTGCCGGTCACATCCAGGGGGCGCGCGTCCGCCACGAGCTGGCTGTGGTAGTTTTCGGCCGCACCGACGTCGCCGCTTCCCAGGGTGTAGAAGGTCGTTCCGTCCAGGCTGTAGTGAACCACCCACTGTTCGGGTCCCGTGGCTGAACGCCGGCAATCAAAGGCCAGGCTGTCCAGATGCGCCACGTATCCCGGCGCCAGGACCACCGTGAACCCGAAATGGCTCCCGAGGTAGGTGTTGGTCCAAATCGTGTAGCTGTAGCCCTTGCCGGTCGCCGGGAACCCTTGATCAAAAGCCGCCGTCCCGTTGCCCACATGGAAGAAGTCAGATGCGGTCACCACGCTGCTGACACTGCTGGCCACCAGATTCGTGGCATCAAAATTATAGCTCGCCAGCACCGTCGCCCGCGCGGAAGGTGCCGCCAGCACCCCCGCCGCAAGCACGGCCAGGCATCCCCGCCACACACGCGCGCGGCAAATCTGTACGGTGGCCTTCATCTCAGTTCTTCACCCGGAATCTCTGGAAGTACGCATTCGTCGAGGATGACCAGAAGGGCACGTTGGTGATGACCGTCGTCGACAGCCGGTTGGGCACCTCGTCCGCCAGGAAGAGTGACCAGCGGTGCGTCACGTAGTCCAGGTTCACCGTGTAGCGCCGCCACACGTTGGACGGCACGGTCTGGCTCAGCGTCAACCACGTGTTGTTGCTGGTGACGCGCAGCGCCCCGCTGCTGTCCACGTAAAACGCGGCGGCGACACTGCCCGTGATCGACGGCGGCGCATCGTTGCTCGGATACCGCTGCCGGGCATAGAAGTCGATCCACACATTGGTCACCGCCGGGTCGTTGAAACTGTTCCACAACACGGCATTCGTCGCCACGACCGCCGCCTTCGCTCCGTCGAACGCCACCGTGGTCTGGACCTGCACATCGCGCTGCCGCTGTGATTCCCAGCTGTTTTGCGCGTGCAGCACGCCGGAGGGCAGGGTGTCGAAAGGTTCCATGAACGGTACCGTCCCCGCGCGCAGGCCGGCCGCTGCGAGCAGGCCAAGCGCCAGCCCCGGGACCCACCCCCGGCGCCGGGCTCCCGAACGGGGCCGCATGTGCCCCGCCCAGGCCGCCCTGGACAAGGCGGCAGCCGCTATCGACACCCGCTGCGTTAACCGTCCCGCTTTCATAAGCCTGATCGCACCTTCACTCGAACAAGTAGAACACCTTGCCGGCCGCGTTCACCGCCGTGATCGTCACCTGCACCGTGATCGTGTCCTGGTTGCCAAAATTGTCAGTGGCCTGAACCACGAAACTGTCGGACCCCGAATAGTACAGGGCCGGCGTATAGCTCACGCTGACCGACCCGCCCGTGCCGTTCGCTGACGCCACGCCATAGAACGGGGCGCTGAGCACGCTCCAATGAATCACGTCCCCGTATGGCGTGTCGGGATCGGTCGCGTTCAGGGTCAGGCTGAACGGCGTCGGATCCCCGTTCTCCGACATGGTCACACTCACGGACACCCCTTCCGTGATGACCGGCGCAAACGACAGCGTCGTCTGGGTCCCGTAGAGCGCGTTCGTCGTCAGGTAGTTGATGCCGCCGTTGCTCCCGTTGTATTCGAACAGCCCGAAGGCGTAAGGCGTGGCCGGCATCAGTCCCGTTACCGTCACGCTCGTCCCGTTGCCATTGTACACCGCATAGACGCCTGCCGCGATGGCCGCCCCGTTGCTGTGAATGGCGTCCGCCGCGTACACGGTGGCATCCAGCGGCACGCTGGTGACGTTCGTCCCCACCCGCGCCACCAGCAGGCGGTTCGCGCCGTCTCCAGGCTGCCACGAGACCGTCATCTGCGTGTTCGTCACCGCGCTGAACACCAGATTGCTGGACGGGACCGTCGGCTCCGCCGCCAACACGCCCGTCCCCGCCAGCTGGAAGTCGTAGGGGTTCTGCGGCGTGTCGTTGTTCGCCAGGCTCACCGTCGCCGTGTAGACACCCACCGCATCCGGCGCAAAGCGGATCGTAAACGTCGTGGTCGCGTTCGGATTCACGTTGCTCGTCGCCGGCTGCATCACCACCCAGAAATTCGTCGAGCCGCTCACGACAACGGCAGGCGCATTCGTCAGGTCCAGCGCGTAAGTGGCGTTGAGATTCGTCACCGTGAAGGTGTGGTCAAAGACCATATCCGCCACCACGTTGCTGAAGGTCGTTCCGTCGTCGAGGGCGGGCGTCGTATCCCCGTCCGGAATCGTGATGGCCGTGTTCGTGCCCAACACCGCCATCACGGGACCGAAGAGCAGGGCAACATCATGCGTCGAGACGACCACCCGCCCGGTCACGCTGCCGGTCCAATTGGTGGACGCGAACGCCCCCACGATGTCATTGCCGATGGCATTGACGTTGGTCAGGATGACATAGCGGCCAGCAGCCACCGCCCCGATGTTGCTCACCGTCAGGGTACCCGCGAGGGTGATGTCGTTCCCCATGCTGATGGGCGCGATCGCGCTGTCGCGCAACGTCACCTCGAGTTCGCCGTTGTTCAGCGGGGACATGAACAGGTCATCCCCCACCGTCACACTCGGCGCCGAGCCCAGCACGGACAGCACGCCGCGCCCCGTCGCGCTGTCCGTATCCCCGAGGTTGATGTCACCCGCGCCGCTGATGGACACCGTGCCATTGGTGATGCTGTAGAAACCGTAGCGGCTCCCGGACGTGCCCTGCGAACCGATGTTGAGAGATTGATTCTCGACCAGCTGGAGCGCGCCGCCGGTCTGGTTGACGATACCGGTCACGTTCAGGCCCGCCGCCACGTTGAAGGCGTTCGAGGCGGCGCCTGCCGTGATGGTGCCGCCGGAGACGTTCAGCGTGGACACCCCGTTCGTGCCCAGGTCAAAGCCATCCGTGGCCATCTCTCCGCCCGAAACGTTAACCGTCCCCCCGTGATCCACATTGAAATCGCCATTGCCCGTCGTCGCCAGCCGGCCGCCCGTCAGATTCAGCACCGACCCGCTGACATAATCGCTGACCCGAATGATGGCCGCCGTCACGGTGCCGCCGGAAATGGTCAGCGTGCCTTGCCCGATGCGGCCCACCACCACGCTGCCCAGCGTCTGCAACGTGCCACTGCTGACCGTCACGGTGCCCGTCGCGCCGGCAGCGCTGCCAATGTTCAGGTCATTGGTGGCCAGGACCATGCCGCCGGAGACCTGTAGGGCCCCGCGCGCCGCACTGCTGGCACCGATCTCAATCGAACGGGATACGGCCAGCAGCGCACCGCCCTGCACCGACACCGTACTCTCCGCGCCGGCACCGTTCACGGCCTCTCCAATCACCACGTCCTTCGCGTTGGCCACCATGACCGTCGCGCTCCCCGACAGCGTCATCGCGCCATAGCCGCTGGAACCGACAAACACGTGCTCGCCGGCCCCCGCGCCTCCGGCATTCAGCCGGCCGGCGGTCATGGTCAGCGTCCCCGTGGACCCGGGGTCAAACCCCAGGATGATGTCGTTCGTCACGCCCAGTGTGCCACCGCTCATGGCCACGTGCCCGTCGCCACCCACGTTGAAGCCGACGTACATGTGCGACTGCGCCACCACCGCCCCGCCCGCCACCGTCAGCGTGCTGCCAAGATCCTCAGCGCCGCCCATGCTGCCCGCGCCCACCGCCAAATCCCCGATCGACGTCACGACGCCCGAATCGGTCACCGTCATCAACCCGATACCGGCCGAACCGATCGTCGTGGCGCCCGTCACCGTCAGCGACCCGCCGCTGATCAGGTAGGTCCCCAGATCGCCGGGATTCTCGCCCAGGGTCAGTGTGGTGTTGATCCCCAGGCTGCCGGCGGTCTGCTCGACCGTGCCCGTGCCTCCGTCCGCCCCGCTGTCAAAACCGTTGTCCCCGACCAGCAGGCTCAGGGCCCGTTCGCCGGCCTGCGCCACCACCGCCGTGTACCCACCATTCACGAACGCCGTGTCGATCGCACCTGGCTCCACGTTCGACGTCCAGTTCGTTGCGTTGCTCCAGTCCCGGTCCACCCCGGCTCCCGCATCCCACTCGAACGTCGGAACCTCGAACGTGATGCTGTTCGTCGAAGTCAGGGCATCGTCGGCGCGATCGCCGTCGGTGTCCGTCATGATGATCTGCGCCGTCCAGGTCCCGCCCTGGATGCCGCCCGGTACCGCGGTCGCCGTGACGGAAAACGGCCTCGCATTCGTCTCCCCGTTGGCGATGTTGTTGGTCAGCATCGCCGTCAGCCGGACCGCACCGCTCGGGTCCAGCAGGCGCAGGAACGGCGAGTTGTCCGGCACGTTCGTGCTGGTCCCGTTGACCCGCAATCCGCTGTACGCGTCTTGCACCCGCCCGGTGATCGACCATCCGCCGGCCCCCAGCTCCGCACCCGTGACCAGGCCCGTCCCGCGGCTGTTGCCGAAGATCCGCAGCGACGTCGCCGTCGGCGGCGTGCTGTCGTCGTCCGTCACGCCCAGGAACGACAGCGCGTTGGTGATCACCGTGCGATCCCGCGGCACGGGGTCCCCATCAACGTCAAAGGTCATCCCGCGGTCGTTGTCGTTGTCCTCCGCGCTCGCCGTCAGGTAGAAGACGTAGTTGAAGTCGATATTCGTGATGGCAAAGGCGTTGTGATAGTACGTCGTGACGGACAGCGCGCCGTTGTCGCCGACGAATTCGGTGAACACCTGGTCGTAGCCGAAAACGTTCGTCGCATGCGTGATCGTATTCGACGTGAGCAGGTCCCAGTTTGGAATGACGCGGCCGTTCTCCGACCCGATGTTCGTGTTGCCGAACGGCGGGCTGTTGGTCATGAACACGCCGCTCGGATCGTCCCAGCGCACGGCAATGTCCGCGAAATCGTTGGTGTTCGCCAGGTCGGCATCGGTGATGTTGGTCTGGACCGAGCCCAGCGTGTAGGCCGTGCCGACGAACAGCAGCGTCGGCGTCGGCCCCAGCACGTCCTCGTCGTACACCGTGAAGGTCAGATTCGATCCGTCCTCGCGGTCCGGCGCGTTGACGCGGTAGCCCTCGTTGGAGTTGATCGCGCTCCAGCGCAGCGTCACCGTGCCAATCGGAATGTTATCGACCGTCACCGGGTTCAGCGTCGCGTTGCTCCCCACCATCACGGTCGCGTCCGCGGAGAAGTTCGTCGTGTCGAAGTAGCGATCCTGCACGATGAGCCCGCCCGCGTCGTTCACGAGATCGAAGTTGGGCCGGAAGAACGGCGTCGCCACGCTGTCGGCGCGAATACCGAAACGGTCGTAGAAGGCCACCGACACCGGGAAATTCCCCGAACTCAGCTGCGCGTCGGAAATGCTGTTCGTGCTGTCGACCGCGTGGAACGTCGCGTTGGACACCACCGGGTACCCCTGCGGCCGCCCCAGGTCGCACATCAAGTCGTTCCACGTCGTCGCCAGGCGCACGTCGTCCCACAGGACGATGCCGGGGTTGTCGGGGTCGACGGCGCGCGTGTAGAGGGAGGCCCGGTTGATGGCACTGATTCCTTCCGTCGACGTCACGTCAATGTCCCAGGGTGCCGGCTCGCTGGAGCCGGGCGGGGACCCGGAGGCAAACCCTTTGACACGCAAATGGCGCGCGGCAAAATCGTAGCGGCCGACGAGCAGATAATCGACCCCGCTGTTCAGCGCATAGGCTGACACGTAGTTCTGTCCGTTTGGATAGAGCGCGCTGAGGAATCCCGTGCCGTCCGTCGCCACGACTTTGCCAATGTGGAGCTTGTCGAACGCACCATCCGTAAGTTTCATCCCGGCTTCGCGGTTAATCCCCGTGTTGCCGATGTTGATCTTGGTGGCGAAGTACAACACCCCGTTGGTGAACGGCGTGAATTCGCGGTAGGCCTCGCGGAAAGCCGAGCCGCCCCCTTCCCACGAGTTGATTCGAACCTGCCCGTCCGAACTGCAGTAGTCGCCAAAATCGGCGATGCCCGCGCTGCCGTTGTAGAACGGCTCCGGACTGCCCGCGTTGTGCGCCCAGTTGTTGTTCCACCCGAACCCGCCGCCCGTCCCGTCCAGGACGCCCGACGTCGCCGTGTCGAAGGGCTCATACACCACCCGCCCGCTGTAGCCTGTCACGCTCAACGTCACCACCACCGCCTGCGTCCCGCCCGCGCCTGCGTAGACCGTGTTCGTCGCCGTGTACGTCCCGCGCGACAGCGTGAAGGTCGCCCCGGCCACCGCCGCCGTTTGGATCGAGCCCGACACCCCGCTCAGGCTGCCGGTGCCCGGCGTCACGGCCAGCCAGCCCGTCGCCCCCGCCCCGTACGTGATCAGGTTCGTGAACGCAAAGGCGCCCGAGTTGAGATTCGATACCGTGAAGGTCTGCTCCGTCACCACCGGGTTCTGCCCCAGGTTGGCCGTGAACGTCAGCGCCGCCGGAGCCACGTCGAGCACCGGCCCCGTCTCGCCCAGCAGCTCGTACCAGTTGGTCGCCACGCGCACTTCATCGAAATAGGAATCGCCGATCGTGTTGATCAGGTCTGCCGATCCCGCGTGCACGCGCACGCCGTCCAAGGTGACAATATCCCCCGCCGCAAGCGTGTCCGTGGCGTCCCACGTCCCCGGCTCCGTGCGCGGCACCGTCTGGGTGGGGTCGTACGCTTTGACCTGCACCCGGCGTGACGTGAAGTCGTACCGGACCATGACGAGGTAGACCTTGTTGGTCCCGCCCGGCGACTCGCCAAAGGGCATGACGTCATACTCGGGGCTCGACACCGTCTGGCCGCCCACCCCATCCAGCCCGAGCACATACTCCTTCGTCCCGTGCCCGATCTTGCCCGCAAACACTTTCTCCGTCGTGTTGGACATCAGCGACAGGCCGCACCATTTGTTGACGCCCTTCCATCGGTAGGCCAGCATGGCCGCGGCGTACACCTGGCCCGTGGACACCGTCGCAAATGATCGCTCCGCGCGGTTCGTGCTGCCGTTGCCCGGGTCGGTGAAGTGCAGCCGGTTCGCCGTGCGCGCCGGGTAGTTGGCGATCGTCGGGAAGATGGGCACCGTCGCCGCCAGGTAGTTCGTCTCCACCAGCTTGGTGCCCTGCGCTCCCACCACCCACGCCCCGCTGAAGCCGCTGCCGCCGTTCAGCCCGCTCAGCGCCACGCCGTTCGTGTAGGCAAACGGCTCCACGATCTCCCCCGCCCGATAGACGCCCGTCACGGCACTCGCCTCGACGGCATTCGTCGAGTAGTAGTCGTTGTTGACGGCGTAGAACCGGTAGACGTTCGTGCGCCCCGGCGGCACCACGTGCTCCAGGACCGACCCGCTCCCCTTGTAAATGACCGTCGCACCCGCGATCGTCGCTCCGGCCGCATAGGACGCCCCCGGCGTCGGATCCGTCGCGATGCTGTTCGTGCTCGCCAGGATCAGCGTGTCGAGCCCCGGCGCCTTGGTCCACGACAGCCGCACCAGCTCATGCCCGTCCGCGGTCGCCGTCGCGGCCGTCGGCGGCGGCAGGTTCGTGACCGTCAACGTGAAGACCACGGTCTGATCGCTGTTGGTCTGGTTGCCCGTGATCGTGTTCGTCGCGTGGAAGGTGCCCGCCTGCCCCACCACGCTCACCGTGACCGTGTGCGACAGCGACGCCCCCGGCCCCAGCGGGCTCGGCGCCGGCGCAATGCTCACCCAGCCCGAGGCGCCTGTCCCGTAGGTCAGGGTGTTGGTGTAGGTCAGCGTCCCCAGCCCCGCATTCGTCACCCCGAACGTCTGCGTCGCCGGCACGGACCCCAGCATGGTCGTGAACGTGCGGTCCGGCCCCGCGCTCAACACCGGCCCGCCCGGCGGCGAGAACACCAGGTCGATCGTCGTCGCCGTGTTCGTGATGCTCCAGACGCCATTGTTCGTCGGGTTGGCAAAGCCGCTCGTATCCAGCGTGAACTTGTCAGCCGCAAAGCTGCTGATGCTCGCCGCCGTGGCGATGTGAATCGTGTAGGGCATCGTGTTGGTGAAATGCGCCGCGCTGCCCGCCACCGCCCCGCTGAGCGTCGTGAGCCGGATCGTGAACTGCTCGCCCGGAGTGGTCGTCGCCGTCACGCTCAGGTTGGTCGCCACGTTCAGCTTATCCCACCCGGGATCGGCCCCGTACGTGCCCGCGAAATCGTTCACCTCCCACACATAGACACCGTTCGTGCCCCACTCCGCGTTGCCCGCCTCCATCGTGCCCGGACTGGATCCCGGATTGATCGCGCCGCCGCTGTTGACCGTCAAATTCCCGCCAATGCCCGTGCCCTGGAACATGCCCGCGCCCACCAGCAGGGCCACGTCGTTGTTCGCCCCGGCGCCGGTGAACACAAGGGTCCCCGTGCCGCTCTTCGTGATCGTGGCGGCGCCCGACGTGCGGTCCACGGCGCCGCCCACCGAGAACGTCACGCCGGGGTCAATCTGGAAGGTCGGGCTGACACCCGCGATGCGCATCCCCATCGTGGCGTGCGCCATGCTCGCGCCGACCCGCAGCGTGCTGGCCGCCGTGCCGAAGTTGATCTTGTCCGCATACGACGCCGTGCTCCCCAGCGCGCTGGCGTGATTCAGGAAGACCGTCCCGCCCCCGATGTTGAGCATGTAGGGCTCGCTGGCGTTGTTCCCGCTGATGGTCAGGGTCCCGCCCCCGCCGTAGTTGATTTCGGAGGCGCCGCTCGTCACGTCGATCAGCCCGCCCAGGGTGACGTCCCCCGTGACGGCCGCATCGGCGTTGAGCGCATTGTCCAGCTTCAGCGTCCCGCTCAGCAGCAGCGTGCTGCCCGCCGTCGCCGTGAGGGTCACGTTGGTGTTGGCCAGGACGCTGCCCGACAGCGTGGTCGTCCCGCTGCCCGCCGTGCTGGTGATCGTGCGCGCCGCCGTGCCCGGGTCCACGTTCACCTGCACCGTGCCCCCCAGGTCCACGCCGTTGGCCCCCAGCGCCAGCGTCGCCGCCCCGCCCGCCGCCCCGTTGCCGATGTAGGTCGTGCTGCCCGTGGCAATGTCGCCGGTCACGGACACCGTCCCGAGATCAATCTCCGTGTTGCCCGTGTACGTGTGGTTGGCCCCGAGCGCCACCGTGCCCGTGCCCTGCTTGATCAGCCTGCCGCCCCCGCTGACAACGCCGTTGAGCGCGATCGTGCCGGTCGTGGTCGCCGTGACGTTGCTGCCGTTGTTGGCCAGTGTGCCGCTGAGCGTCAGCGCGCCGCCGCTGTTGGCCGCCAGCGTGACCGCGCTGTTCAGCGTCACCGGCCCGGAGAACGTCGCCGTGCCCGCCGTGTTCGTGGCCGCCAGCACCTTCGTCCCACTGCTGCCCGACCGCACCGTGATGGCATTCGTTACCGTCACGGCCGCCGTGCCTATCGCCAGCGTGGCGCCCGCGGACCCGGTCGTCGCGCCAACCTCGATGCCCGCACTGCTGAACGCCGCGCCCTGGTCGGCCTGGATCTGCAACGTGCCGGCGTTCACCGTCGTCAAGCCGCTGTACGTGTTCGTGCCGTTGAAGATCACCGTCCCGGTATGGTTCTGAATGATGCTGACGGGCATCGTGTTGCCCGCGTTGTTGTTGGCGATCGCCGCGTTGATGGTGACAGGGCCCGTGCCGGCGAGCGTATGCGCGCGGCCCGCGCTGGTGTTGTCGTCGGACAGGTACACCGGCCCGGACAGGACCGTGCTGCCGGTGTTGGTCACGGTCAGCGTCCGGTTCACGCCGGAGAACGTGAACGTGCCGCTGCTGGTGAAGGTGACGTTGCTCGACCCGCCGAGGCCCACGTTCGCCGCCAGCACGGTGACGTTGGCGAGGGCTCGATGGCCGCCGACGGCCTGGAAGGAACCCCCGCTCAACGTGAAGGTGCCCGTGCCCAGGGCGCCGTCATGGCCGATGCCCAGGGGCCCCGAGTTGAGCTGCATCCCGCCTGTCCAGGGCCCGGCGGCCGCGTTGAGCACCAGCATCCCGCCGGCACCCGTCTTGCCCAGTTGCCGCGGATTGTTCAGCTCCCGCACCGGGCCGCTCAGCGTCAGCGTACTCGCCGTCACCGTGAGGGTGCGGTCGGCCGTGTTGATGGTCGTGGTCCCGGTGATGGTCAGCGGGTTGCTGCCCGCGAACGTCGGGCTCCCGTTGGTCAGCGAGAGGTCGTTGGCGATCGTCAGCGCGCCGCCGCTCGTGTTGTCGAACGTGTTCCCCGTCCCGCCGATGAACAGCGTGCCCGTGCCCAGGGCGCTGGCGTGACCCAGGTTCAGCCGACCGCCGTTGCTCGCCATCGTCGTCCCGCCGCCATAGCTGTTGTTGCCGGACAGCGTCAGCGCATTCGTGCCGAACTTCATCAGGGCAATCGTCCCGCCGCCGCTCACAATCTGACCCGCGTACGTCCCGCCCCCGCCCGCCGACCCCACGATCAGCAGGCTCGTGCCCGTGCTGTTCGTGATCGCCCCGCCCGACCCGTTGAATGCATCCCACGCGTTCGTCCGGCCGCTCACATCCAGCCGCCCGCTGTTCACGGTCACGGCCGCGTTGGTGGCGATGTTGTCCCGCCCCGAGCCGCCGATCTGCACCAGCGCGCCCGATACCGTCAGCCCGGCGTCCAGCGCGTGCACCGCGGCACTGCTGGTCTTGCCCAGAATGACCGTCCCCGCGCTGGCCGTCAGGGCCACGTTCGCGTTGTTGCCGGCACCGCCGAAGACCACTGTGCCCGCGCCGCTCGCCGTGTTGGTGTAGATCGCGCCCGCGCCAACGATGGCGTTGGTGAAATTCAGCGTGCCGCCCGACGACGCGGCCAGCGTGACGTTGTTGCTCAGCGTCACGGGCCCCGAGAAGGTCGCCGTGCCGGCCGTGTTGTTGCCCGCCAGCGTCTTCGTGCCCGTGCTGCCCGCCCGCACGACCACCGCGTTGGTCAGGGTCACCCCCCCGCCCCCGATGGCCAGCGTCGCATCCGCACCGCCCGAAACCTCACCCACAAACAGGCTGCCGCTGAAACTCGCCGCCTGGTTGGTATTGAACTGCAGCGTGCCGCCCACCGCGAAGGTGCCCCCGCTCCACGCGTTCGTGCCCGTCAGCGTCCACGTCGCCGTGCCCTTCTTGACCACGTTGCCCGTGCCGCTGATCGCACCGCCCAGCGTGCGGCTCGTCGTGTGGTCCACGATCAGCTGCCCGCTCCCCAGCGTGACATTGCCGGCGCCCGACACCGACGCCACGGTCTCGTCGTTGAAGTTCAGGTCGAACGTGGTGCCCGCGTCGAGTAAGACGTCGCTGCTGTCCGACACCACATTGGAGTTGTTGAGGCGCAGCGTGCTGCTGTTCGTGACGATGGTGTTGCCCGTGTAGGTCTTGGCCGTCGTGCCGAAACGCGTCACGCCGCCGCCCGTCACCCACACCGCGTCGTCGCCCGCAACACTGCCGGTGTATTCCACCGTGCCGCCCGACGCCGCCGTCAGCGTGACGGTTTCATTGTCCCCGTCGCTGTCGCGCCCGATCGTGCCGCTGTAGGTGTTCACCCCGCTGGTGTTGCTGCCACCCACCGTGCGGTTCAAATACGTCCCGTCACCGGGGTTGACGGTCACGGTTTCATCCACGGTCGAGCCGCCGTTGGCGTCCGTGATCAGCAACTCCGCGTCCACCGTGGTGGCCGCGCCGTTTCCCACGTAGATGGTGCCGCCGTTGAGCGTCACGCCCTCCGCGATGCGCACCGAGCCGGCATTGATCTCCGTCGTGCCCTGGTAGCTCTGGCTGACCGTGATCTGAACCGTGCTGTTCTGCTGCACGATCAACGACGCGCTGGCGTTGCCGTTGAACGTCTTGCCCAACGTCAGCGTGTGCCCGTTGTTGCCCCAGACATTCAGGTCGTTGTTGTTGTCGTTGTAGATGTTGTTGCCGCCCCCGATCGACAGGTCACCGCTGACCGGGTTCAGCTCGCCGTTGTTCTTCATCGACAGGTTGGCGAGGTTCAGCGCCTGCGCATTGGCGCTGGCGTTCTCCACCTTCCCGAACCAGTCGATGGAATTGCCGGAAATCGTGAACGAGGAGGCGCCGGAATCGAAGTAGAAAGACTGCCAGTCGTCCCAGTCCGCGTAGTTATTGAAGGGCGCCAGGCGCGTGCCGCCGGCAAAGTGCAGATCATTGGCTGAACCGGGAGTGGGAGAGCCATCCGGGTTCCAGTTGCCGCCCGTGCCCCAGTTGTCGTCCCCGCCACCGCCATCCCACGTGTTGCCCGCCTGCGCCAGGGGGGCCATGGCAAGCATGAGCGTCAGGGATAGGGCGCGACAGAGGCGCACAGAGGAAAAACGACCGACGGGATGCCGCACGTGGGCAACCACCCCATGCAGCGGGGCGAACGTCCTGCGGCTGAACCTGCGATACGCTCGCTGCATGACCCCTTGCATCCCCCGGAGGTGACGGCTGAAGAAGATTATGTAGTATAGGAAGGAGGATGAAAATGGTCAAGTCTAAGCGTTAAGCATAGTTGCGTACTAGGCTATATCTGAATTGCCCCAACCTCCAGAAACCAGAGGGGAATACAGTGAATTGGTCCGACGCATCGTCGTCACAATATGCGACAACCAAGACCCCGCCGCCCCCGACCCGACGTCAGAACCGTACCCCAATATCGAGCAGGAACTGATTCAGGCCAGGATTGGGCGTGTAGAGCCCGCCGTTGGAGACATGCTCGAAGGCGAGCCCCGCTTCCAGGCAGTCGCCAAACCGCCACCCCAATCGGGCTTCGGACCCGAATTGAAGCGCTCCGCCCAGGCTGCGATTTCCAAGATAATGTTCGCTGATCAAGGTCGGCTTCCAGCCGATGCCAGCCACCAGACCGCACCGGTGCACCCCGCTCAGACGCGGCCCCGCAGCGGCCATCACGGGATCGTGCTCTCCGTCGGACAGGATGCCTGCCGCCACCATCCAGTCCGCCTCCAATGCCCATCCCGAGTCCCACGCGCGCCGCCAGCCGGTCGGCCACACGACGAAGACTTCGTAGCGGTCCACCTCTTCCTCCGCGCGCGTCGTCTCCACCGCCGCCATGACGCCCACCAGGGCACGCCGGTCGGCATCGCCAGCGGCGGGATCGGCGACCGCAGCGGATCCAGCCATGAGGCTGATGAAGAATATGGCGACCAGCAGTTTTTCCATGGTGCCGACGCTTGCGCAACCAGCCACGTCAAAAATTGCTGGGAATGTAGCGCCTGTCCTGACCGCATCAAGCAGAAAACGATACGGACTCGAATGCCGCCCCCCCCACGATCGCCAGGCGCGACGGCACCAGCGCCACGACTCGCGCCACCGGATCTCCGGGTGGAAGAAAGGCACGCATCTCGCCAAACGTAAAGGATTTGCGCACGGACAGCTGGCCATCGGCGAGCGCGAAACTTCTGCGGAAGAACAGGCCGTTGAGCACCGTAACGCCCACATAGGCGTGCCTGCTGCGGCGGATGTCCGAGATCACGTAGCCACGCACGCTCGCCGCCTGTACCTTGGCCATCACATCCCGGATGGTCTTCACATCGGGAAGATGGTGCAGAAAGTGGTTCGCAAAGACGTAGTCCACCGGCCCAAAACGCGCCAGCTCCGCCGCGCCCGCCTGCACCACCGTCAGTCCCGGCTGGCGGCCATGGCACTGCACCGCCCAGGCCACCGTGCGCGGATCCAGATCCAGTGCCGTCACACGCAGGCGCAGCCCCAGTCGCCGGCTGCGCGTGAGCAGCCAGACGGGGATGTCGCACCCGCCCGCCCCGAGATCCACCAGGTGGTACTCCCGCCCTGGATCGCGCTGCATGTCCCGCAGGACGGTACGCGTCAGCAACGTCCGGTAACGAGACACCACGCGGTTGATCCACGTGAACTGCGCCAGCGTGCGCAGCAGCTGCACCGTGTCACAGTCCGGTGCATCCATCAACTCCGGCGCCCACACGCGCACCGAAAGATCCGGCCACGCCCCCCCTCGCCCCGATCGAATGTCCATCATGCCGCCCCCACCCCACCGTCGCCCACACTCGCCGATGCGCCCCCTGATCAGACACCCTTCAGCCTCCCCGGAATCGTCAGCATGGCAAAGTACGGCGGCAGTCGCGCCCGCAGCGGCGGGCGCAGCAGCACGGCGCGCAAAAAAAGGCTGCGCAGCCACGACGCGGCCGCGCCCGTGCGCGTGCCCAGCCACATGCCCCGCCGTGCCCGACGCGCCGCCACCCGGAACGCGCGCTGGCGCACCCGGTCGTACGCCCGCAGCCGCTCCGCGGCATCCGCCCCCTCGCGCAGCACCGCAACGAACACGTCAGCCAGGAGATCCGCATCGCCAAACCCCGTGTTCATCCCCTGCCCGCCAATCGGGCTCATCACGTGCGCCGCATCGCCGCACAGCACCACCGGCCCGCGATGGAAATTCCGGCACATGAACTCCTGCACCGCAAAGGCACTCTCGAAATGCTTTCGCCGCCCCGCCAGATCGACGCCCGCCCGCGCCTTCACCACCGCGGCCAGGAAATCCGCCGCCGGAGCGCGCTCCAGCTTCGGCGTCAACACCACCCAGCGTCGCCGCCCGCCCGGCAACGGAAACGATTCGACCGACCCCGTTTCCGTGAACCACAAATAGGCCGTTCCATCCCGCGCGCCCCCGTCGTCGAAATCGGCCATCAGGAACGTCTGCCCGAGCCGCGTCTCGCGCACCGGCATCGCCAACAGACGCCTCACGTCGCTGTCATGACCGTCGCACCCCGCCAGAAACCGCGCCTCCACGCCGCGCCCCACCCCGCCCTCGTCCAACGTCGCACAGACACCCTCCCCCTGCACGCGCAGCCCCGTCAACGCCACCCCGCGCCGGAGCGTGACCGATGGAAACCGCGCCAGCCCCTCCTCGAGGATGCGCGTCGTGTCGGCCTGGGGCAGGCACAGGATGAACGGATAGGGCGCCGGCAAGGATCCGAAGGTCACGTCGCCCAGGCACCGCCGGCGATCATGTACCACCGCGCGCTCCACCGCCACGCCGCCCGCCACGCAGGCCGCATCCAGGCCCACCTGCCGCAGGATCACCAGCGACGGCGGCGTGACGCCAATGGCCATGGAGGACGCGCCCATCTGCGGACGCCGCTCCACCACCAGGGTGCGAATCCCGCGCTGCCCGAGCAGGTTGGCCAGCAACAGCCCCACCGGCCCGCCACCGGCGATTAACACCTCATACTGTGAACGCCCTTCCATGGTGGGTCCCGCGCCGTCCCCTCAACCGCCTGCCGGACGCGGTTGCACCACCCCCGCACCGGTCGCCATCGCCCGCGCCAGGGGCATGGCGCCGGCCGTCCCAGCCGCTGCCGCGCTCCCCGCCATGGCCCCCCGCACCTCCAGCAGCGCGCTCTCCACCGCCAGCCCCGGCCCGAACGCCATGGCGAAGATGTGCTCACCGGGCCGCACCGCGGGCGACGTCCACAGCTCGCGCAGGACGAACAGCACCGTCGCGCTGCTCATGTTGCCGTAGCGCCGCAGCACCTCGCGCGACGCCGCCACCTGCTCCGGCGCCAGCCCCAGCCCGGCTTCCACCTTGTCGACGATGGCCCGCCCGCCGGGATGCACCGCCCAGTGCGCAACATCCCCCGGCGCCAGCGACTGCGTGCGCAGCACCGGGGCCACCAGCTCCCGGATGACCCCGCCGATGATCTTCGGCACGTAGGCGGACAGCACGATGTCGAACCCGTTGTCGCCAATCGACCAGGCCATCTCGCTTTCGCCCTCCGTCACCAGCGCCGACGCGAACTCGCCGAGCGCCAGCGCGCGCGCGCCCTCCGCCGCCGGCCGGCCGCTGACCACCGCGCAGGCGGCGCCATCCGCGAACAGCGCATTGGCCAGCATGTCGTCCACCGTGCCGCGCGGGTGCAGGTGCAGCGTGCACAGCTCCACGCACACCACGAGCACCACCGCGCACGGATCGGCGGCACAAAACTGCGCCGCCATGCGCAGCGCCGGCAGCGCCGCGTAGCAGCCCATGAATCCCAGCTGGTAGCGCTGCACGGATGCCGCCAGCCCCAGCTCCCGCACCACGTGGTAATCCATCCCGGGATTCGAAAACCCCGTACACGACACCGTGATCACGTGCGTGACCAACGCCGGCGCGATGTGCGGGCACGCCGCCAGCGCTCGCCGCGCCAGCTCCACCGCCATGGGCCGCGCGTGCTTCACGAAAAAGGCGTTGCGCTCGCCCGTGCGCGGGTTGTCGACCTGGCCGTCCGCATCGATGCGATACAGCTCGCGCGGTGCGGCGCTCACAAAGTCGCTGACCACGGAATGGCGCTTGTCGATGCTCGTATGGCGGTAGATCTGGCGCAGCACCCGCTGCTGCCGCTCCGTGCGGGCCCACTGCCGCATGCGCGCCTCGATGAACGCCTGGCTGTACGCCGTCTCCGGCACCAGCGTCTCAATATGGTGGATCAGCGCCGGCATGGAGACCCTCTCGGGACGCGTTCACTCCGATTACACCACCCCCGTCCGCCTCGTGCCCGTTCAGTATGGCACCCGCCTGCCGCGCCTCAACACTAAACGCCAAACGCTTGATTATGAACGTTCGTTCATTTACTCTCGGGACAGATTGGAGTCACTCGCATGCCCCGTACCCTGGACCTGCCCGACAAAGTCATGCGCCTGCGCGCCTTCTACGCCCGTGAACGCCGCGTCCCCGGCTACAATGAAATGCTCACGCTCTTCGACTACCGCTCGAAGAACGCCGTCTTCGGACTGCTGCGCCGCATGCAGGCCGCCGGCTATCTCACCAAGAAACAGGGCAAACTCGCCCCCACCGGCAAGATCGCCGGCGCCATCCGCATGCTCGGCTCCGTGCGCGCCGGCTTCCCCTCTCCCGCCGAAGAGGAGTTGCTCGACACCCTCAGCCTGGACGAGTTCCTCGTCGAACGCCCGGACGCCACCTTCATGCTCAAGGTCACCGGCGACTCCATGATCGATGCCGGCATCCTCCCCGGCGACATCGTCCTGGTCGAAAAAGGGGTCGCCCCGCGCAACAACGACATCGTCATCGCGCAGGTCGATGGCGAGTGGACCATGAAGTACTTCGTCAAGCGCGGCAAGGACATCACCCTCGAAGCGGCCAACAAGAAATATGCGCCGATCCGCCCGCGCCAGTCGCTCGAGCTCGCCGGCGTCGTCCGCACCGTCATCCGCAAATTCAGTTGAACCGCTTGTTGTTTCCGACAACAGCTTTCGTCATCACACTCGCAATCGTAATCCTAATCGTAATCCTAATCATAATCGCTTGCTGCCGAATCGATTACGATTATGATTGCGATTAAGATTATGATCAGAATCAGGAACGCTATGGGACTCAAGGATCGCTTGCCCCCGCCCGTCGCCTGCACCGTCGCGCGTCAACGCTTATCATGCATGCATGCTTTGCATACACTGCTAGCATGAAGGCGATTCAATACAGCGTGCGCGGCATCGACGAACGCACCGACGCCCTCCTGCGCAAGCAGGCCCGGGAAACCGGGCTAAGCCTCAATCAGGCCACCCTCGAGGCCTTGCGGCGCGGCCTCGGAATCGATCAGGAACCGCACCGGCATGGTGATCTCGACGACCTGGCCGGGACGTGGATCCCGGACCCGGAAACCGATCAGGCCTTGCGCGAGATGGACCAGGTGGATGAGGACCTCTGGATATGAAAATGGCGATCGACACCAACCGCTATCGCGACTTCTGCGGCGGTCTGCCCGACACCGTCGAGCGCTTCGCCTCAGCCGACGCCATTGTGCTGCCGTTCGTCACACTCGCGGAGTTGCGGGCTGGCTTTCAATGCGGCACGGTCGGCAAGCAGAACGAGAGCGTCCTGCAACACGACTTGCTCCTGTACTCGCGCGACGCCCACTTTGATCATCTGCCCCAAATTCCCCGGCTGAACTGACGCCGAGTATCCCGCCCGCCCTCTGCGATCTCGGCGGACTCTGCGTGAGCGTCGCGCCCGCCCCATCCCTCCCGCCCCATAACCCCGGCTTTACGCGGACCCCCGCCCCCGCTATATACGAGTGACACACGAGACAAGGAGCCCCATGAGCCAGATCGAAGAAGGCAATGCCCTGATGTTGGATTTCGGCAAGATCGCGAAGATCGCCGAGCGCTGCCGCGACGTGATCCCCGTCGCCGTGCAGAATCTCGACACCGGCGAGGTCATCCTCGTCGCCTACACGAATGAACTCGCCTTCCGCAAGTCCCTCGAAGCCCGCCGCCTGATCCTCTGGAGCACCTCGCGCAACGAACTCTGGGAGAAGGGCAAGACCTCCGGCGAGACCTTCGACCTCGTCGAGGCCTACGTGAACTGCGAACAGAACTCGCTGCTCTACAAAGTCCGCCCGCGCCGCCGCGGCATCTGCCACACCAAAAACCGCGCCGGCGAACCGCGCGACTGCTATTACCGCCGCGTCAACTTCGACACCGCGGAACTGGAGAATGTGAACCCCTAGCGCGGCCGCTCGCCACGGCGGGCGGCAGAGCCCGCCGGCCGCGACGGCCGGCGCCGCCCTGACTCCTGCCCCCCCGCCCTCATCGATGCGATTCCGTTGCCCATACTGCCGCGACCTGCTGCCGGCGCCGCCGCCGGCACACTGCCCGCGCTGCGGCAAAGCCGTCGTGGTGCCCGATCACCTCCGCGAAAAGCGCTTCCGCGATCGCCGCCGCGCCCGCCAGCGAGTCCATCACGAACTGGAGCAGCAAAGCGGCGGGCGGAAGCGCATCCCCGCCCTCAGGTTCACCCCCATCCAGTTAATCGTCCTGCTCCTGGTGATGACGTTCCTCGGGGCCCTCCTGATCACCCGCGCCCGCCAGACACCCGCGCCCGCACCGGCCATCACCCTGCCGCAACGGGCCCAGGCAGAATTGAATGTGCTGCGGGCCGCGCTCGAACAGTTCCAGCAGCAGTGCGGCCGCTATCCCACGGAGCGCGAAGGCCTGACCGCCCTGATCAGCAACCCCGACCTGGCCGGCTGGCGTGGACCTTACGTGTCCCTCGTGCGAGCCGACCCCTGGCGCTCACCCTACCGCTACGCGACCGCGTCCAACGGCGCCTCGCTCGTCTCCAACGGCCCCGACGGCCAGCCCGACACCGCGGACGACCTGCGCCCCTCCGGTTGGGAACGCCTGCTGCAGGCGGCGCCGTAACCGCCGCTACAGCGCGTCCTGCGGCGGCGTCTGCGTGCGCGGATTCGTGATCAGCAGCTTCCACTCGCCGCTCGCGGGATCGCGGTACTTGACGTCGTCGCGATGATACTGCAGCGCGTACGCCAGGCGCGGCTCCGGGGTCTGATTCGGACCGCTGCCATGCACCGTCAGGCGCGTAAACGCCACCGCATCACCCGCACGCATGCGAATGGGCAGGTAGTACTCCGGATCCGCGCTGACTTTGCGGTGCCCGTCCCCGTCACCCGCGTTGACCGCCTCCAGCGTGCCGCCCAGGTGCGAACGCGGCACCACCAGCAGGCAGCCGTTCTCCGGCGTCATGTCCACCAGCGCCACCCAGATGTTGATCGACCCCAACGCGGGATCATGGGTCGTGTAGTTGTTGTCCTGGTGAAAGTGAAACGTCCCGCCTCCCCCGCCCAGCTTCACGGCGGTGAACGGCAAATACCGGATCGCCGCCCCCCCCAGCAGCTGCGCCGCCACGGCCAGCGCGCGGGAGCCGTTGATCAGGCGGTCCAGGTGCGAGCCCCGCAGATACGCCGAGTACTGGCGCAGCTTGTCCGCCGTATCGGTGGCCTGCCCCAGCCGCTGCAGATCCATGCCCTTGGCCGCGAGAATCGCCAGCACCTCGGCGCGCAGGGCCTCGAGGTGTCGCGACTCGACAAACCCCGGCAGGCACAGGTACCCCTCCTCCCGGTAGAAACGCCGTTCATTCGCGGTCAACACCATCGGACTGACGACTTGATCCATGGACATGAAACCCCTTCCTCCTGACATCCCCCGCGCCGTGTCATAGCGCCCGCGCGCGCGCCAATCAAGCCCCATCCGCGGAGCCGGCACGGACGCCGCCAGGCCCGCCACGCCACTTGACACCGAAGCATGCCCTGTGACATCCTCGCCCGCATTCGGAACAACCATCCGAAGCCTTGCCGCATGGGGGCGATTAGCTCAGTTGGCTAGAGCACTTGGATCACACCCAAGGGGTCGCAGGTTCGAGTCCTGCATCGCCCACCACTTTGCGTCGGCCTCGCAAAGGGCCACGGCGAAGGTCCAGAAACAACGGACGTCGCGTGAAGTTCTCAGCCCACAGTCAGGCCAACGACAACCGGCGGGCCCAGCGCCGCATCAAGCTGATCACGAACGTCGATCTCGCCCAGCTGCGCGGCCCCTTCCGCTTCCTCGTCCGCCGGCCCCAGTTTCAGGGCGAACTCCAGGATGCCTCGATCGGCGGCGTGCAGCTGCTGCTCGACCGCAGCCTGCCGGTGCGGCTCGACATCCGCCTCTGGATCCAGGTGTCGAAGCAGGGCGTCACGACACCCCTGATGCTGGATGGCATCGTCCGCTGGTCGCTCCCGGCCAAAAGGCCCGGCACCTTCATGGTGGGCATCCAACTGCATACTAAGCCGCACCAGGCCATGCAGAGCTGGGCCGAAACCATGATCGAGGAAATGCGCTTCGCGGAATGAGCGCATCGTCGGGCTCGATGTGCTAGGATCCCCCCTATGACGATGACCTTTGACGAACTTGGCTTGGCCCCGGGCATCCGGCGCGCCATCACGGACCTGGGTTTTGAAAAACCGACGCCCGTCCAGATGCGCGTCATCCCGTTCCTGATGACGGGCGATCGCGACCTCGTGGCCCTCGCCCAAACCGGCACCGGAAAGACCGCGGCCTATGGGCTCCCCATCCTGAGCCGCACCGACCCCGCCAACCGCCGGACGCAAACGCTGGTGCTCTGCCCCACCCGCGAGTTGTGCGTGCAGATCACCCGCGACCTGCTCAGCTTCGCCACCTACACCAAGGGCGTGTCCATCCAGCCCGTCTACGGCGGCGCCCCCATCGATGCCCAGATGCGCGCCCTCGAGCGCGGCGCCCACATCATCGTCGCCACGCCCGGGCGCATGCTCGACATGATCCGCCGCGGCCGCGCCCAACTCGCCCACGTCCAGCATGTCGTCCTCGACGAAGCCGACGAAATGCTGAAGATGGGCTTCCAGGAAGACCTGGAGGCCATCCTCAAAACCGTGCCCAAGGGCGTCCGCACCCTGCTCTTCTCCGCCACCATGCCGCGCCAGGTCGCGACCCTCGCCGGCCGCTACATGAACACCCCCGAGGAAATCACCGTCGGCGAGCGCAACGCCGGCTCCGACATGGTCAGCCACGAGTACTACATCGTCCACGCGCGCGACCGCTACGCCGCCCTCAAGCGCATCATCGATGTCTATCCCACCATCTACGGCCTCGTCTTCTGCCGCACCCGCCTCGAAACCCATGACGTGTCCACCCGCCTCATGGAAGACGGCTACAACGCCGACGCCCTCCACGGAGACCTCAGCCAGGCCCAGCGCGATCGCGTCATGGGCTCGTTCCGCACCCGCCACCTCCAACTCCTCGTCGCCACCGACGTGGCCGCGCGCGGGCTCGATGTCTCCGACCTCACCCACGTCATCAACTTCAGCCTGCCGGTGGATGCCGCGCAGTACACGCACCGCAGCGGCCGCACCGGCCGCGCCGGCAAGCCCGGCATCTCCGTGGTCATCGTCAACATGCGCGAGGAGCACAAGATCGGCGTCCTCGAGCGCGTGGTGAAAACGCGCTTCGAACAGAAGCGCGTGCCCTCGGGCCGCGAAGTCTGCGCCGCCCAGCTCCACGCTCTGCTCGAACGGGTCAAGCAGGTCGACGTCGACGAGGCCGCCATCCTCCCCTACCTCGCCCAGATGGGAGCCCTGCTCGCCGAACTGCCCGCAACCGAAGTGCTGAAGCGATTCGTCTCCCTCGAATTCAACCGATTCCTCGCGTACTACAAGGACGCCGCCGACCTGAACGCCACCCGGCTGGCCGGAACCGAGCGAAGCCCCAGGGGACAGCCGCGCGAACGCAAGCCCGGCCAGATGACGGGGTTCATCGTCAACCTGGGCGTGCGCAACGGCCTGACGCCCGGGGACCTCATCGGGCTGATCAACCGCGCGTCGCGCGGCCCCATTTTCGATATCGGCCGCATCCAGATCGACCACGACCGCAGCTACTTCGAAGCCTCCGGCGCCGATCCGCGCATCCTCACCGCCGGCAGCCTGCCGAGCTACAAGGGCCGCCCGATGCAGATCCGCGCCTTCGAGTCGGAACGCACCGCCCCGCCGCCGAAGCGGCACGGCGCACATGGCGGCAAGCCGCCCATGCGATAGCCGCCCCGCCATCATCAGGGCCGCGCGCCTCTACCGCGGCATCTCGTCCGGCACGTCGCCCGGTGCCGGCGGTGGCGGATCCACGACGAGCTGTGACAGGCGGTGAACAACCAGCAGCTGGTCGTATTGGACCTCGATCACATCACCGACCTTGAGTTCCTGAATCGTGGCCGCCGGACTGTTCGTGGTCGTGATCGCCGCATCCGTGGCCACGCTGAACGTGAGCGACCGGTCAAAGCTCTTGATCGTGACGCTCCCCCGGCCGCTGTCGATGCTTTCAATCATGCCGCTGGCAATCTGCTGCGGCGGGCCGGTGGCCTCGTCGGCCCGGACCGATAGCGTGATGGCCAGCATCAGCAGACTGGCCGCCCAGAATATGTGCCTCGAATTGTGCATGGTGCGTCTCCTTCCCTTCCGTTTGGCAACGCTCGTTCGCCTTCGCCTACTGCGTGACCGCCTCCGCCGGGTGGCCCTGTTCGATCCGCACGCCGGGCGCGCGGACCGGAATCCGGAGCTGAAACATCGCGCCCCCCAGCGGCGACCGGTCAACGACGATGGTGGCCCCGCAGGATGCGGCAAAAGCCGTGACCGTCAGCAAGCCGATCCCCGTGCCGTCCGGCTTGGTCGAGAAACTCGGATCAAAAATATCCTCAAGCAGGTCCTCCGGAACACCCGGGCCGCTATCGTGAACGGCGAGCATGGCGGTGCTCCCATCCGTGGTCAGGCGCACCTCAAGTCGCCCCGTCGGGCCGGCCGCCTGCGCGCCGTTGACGAGCAGGTTCAGAACCGCTTCCTCAAACAGCGTCCGATTCAACAGCAGGGTCACGGAGGCGACGTCGGACGCCACCAGCTGACAGTGCCGGATGTCCGGATGCTTCTGCGCCAGCGTGAGGAGCTCGCTCACGGCCGCGCGCAGGTCCACGGCTTCGTCCCGCTCCGGCACGGCACGCCCAAGGGTCGACGCCAGGCGCTTGGCCAGATGACTCAGCTTGCTGATGCCGCTCTCGATCTTCACATGCATCTCCCGCAGGGACGGGACATCCCGCTGGAACTCGTCGAGCTCATCCAGCAGCCCGGAAAACGACAACAGGAGATTGTTCAAATCGTGCGCCACGGTGGCCGCGGTCATCGCCGCCCAACGCTTGCGATCGGCCTGCTGCAGCGCCTGCTCCTGCGCGATGATGGTCTCCTCCTGCTGCCGGATCCGCGTCAGGCGCAGGCGGGTAATCCCATAGAAAATCAGCCCGGTGACGAGGATGAACGCCAGGCCCTTCAGCGTCTCGATCGCGTGCACATGCTCGGCCGTCACCGCCGCGCGGACGGCCAGCGATCCCGACAGGACGATGTACGTCGCGCACAGGACGCCGTAAAGCAGGGCCGACTCGAATGCCTGCCGGTGCGGCCGGGTCACCGCCGGATGCGGGATCGCCATGTGGCGCGGTCGCGCCGGCACGCCGTTGTCGCTGATCTTCAGAGATTGTCCTCCTGTTGCTGGGCCTCGGCCGCGACGATCATTTGATCAATCTCGGCGGCCTGCACGCCGCCCTCGACCGATGTCTGGTCATAGGTCCGGCCTTCCGCGTCCTCCTCCGCGATGGAATCGACCAGCACGCGGTTCCCCAACGCACCGGCTCGCGGATACCAGCGCCCGGTTTCCGGTTCCACGTCCAGGTACACCGCTGGCGGATCCGCATCGACGTCGTGCCCCCCTGCCTGTGGAAAGGGCTCCCACTGGGACTCGGAGCGCTCGCGCCTGAAACGATTCGTGCGCGCCGCATATGCGCCCGGATGACGCGGCGTGAACGTGGTTTTGCCGTGACCGTGGCCTGCGACCGGTTCGGCCGCACCGACTTTCCTTCTGACTGCTGTTGTTGGCATGCTATCCTCCCTCGGCACAGGATAGGCCCCCCGGGGGTGCACGTTCCATGGGGTGTTCACCCACCGGCTCCACCAGCCGCCGCCTCAGCGAACCTGGATCTCGACGCCGTGCTCCTGACGGTCATCCAGCAGCGGAATCGCCGGCCCCGGCAGCGGCTGCCCGTCGAGCGCATGGGCGAGCGGTTCCGTCGCCGCCGACGCCACCCGCGTGAGGGTGATGTGATACACCGTCTGCCGGTAGCGGTAGTGAACCTTGCAGGTTGTCCACGCGCCGGGCAGGCGCGGCTCCACCCGCAGCCGATCGCCTTCCAGGTTTAGCCCCAGCAGGGATTCCATCAGCAGCCGGTACATCCAGCCGGCCGAGCCGGTATACCACGTCCACCCGCCCCGACCGCGGTGCGGCGGCACCGCGTAGACATCGGCTGCCACGACGTAGGGCTCCACGTTATAGATGGCGATCTGCTGGGGCGTCCCGCCGTGGTGAACCGGATTCAGCAACCCGAACAGTTCCCACGCGCGCTCGCTCTCGCCAAGGCGCGCGCACGCCATGGCCATCCAGATGGCCCCGTGCGTGTATTGGCCGCCGTTCTCGCGCACCCCCGGCATGTACCCCTTCACATAGCCCGGATTGAGCGACGACCGGTCGAACGGCGGATCGAAGAGTTGAATCAGCCCGGCGTCCCGGTGGACCAGGCGCTGATCGGCGGCGGCCATGGCCTGGCGCGTGCGGGCGGGATCCCCCGCCCCGCTGATCACCGCCCAGCTCTGCGGCAAGGAATCGATCTGGCATTCCGGATTCAAATGCGAGCCCAGCGGCTCGCCGCTGTCGAAGTATGCCCGGCGGTACCACCCGCCATCCCACCCGTGCGCCTCGATGTTCTGCTGCAACTGCCGCGCCTGCGCCAGGCAGCGGTCGGCAAAGTCCGGGTCCTGGTGCGCGCGCGCCAGCGGGGCAAACTGGGTGAGGACGTCATAAAGAAAGAAGGCCAGCCAGACGCTTTCTCCCCGCCCCAGGTGGCCCACGCGGTTCATGCCGTCGTTCCAGTCCCCACAGCCCATCAGCGGCAGCCCGTGTGCGCCAAAGCTCAGCCCGCGCTCAATCGCGCGAACCCCGTGCTCGTAGAGCGTGGCGGATTCATCCGAGCGGTTTGGCCGCTCATAGTAGGCCTCCTCCTCGGGCTTGACCGGCCGGCCCTCCAGGAACGGAATCTTTTCGTCAAGCACCCCGCTGTCCGCGATGCAGGTGACGTAGCGGCAGATCGCGTAAGGCAGCCAGAGATAGTCATCCGAAAACTGGGTGCGCACCCCGCGCCCTGCCGGCGGATGCCACCAGTGCTGCACATCGCCTTCGCGGTATTGATGCGCGGCCGCGCGCAGCAGATGCTGGCGGGTCAGTCCAGGCTCGGCGTGCACCAGCGCCATCACGTCCTGCAACTGGTCCCGAAACCCGAAGGCCCCCCCGGATTGATAGAACCCCGTGCGCCCCCAGAGCCGGCAACTCAACGTCTGGTAGAGCAGCCACCCATTCGCCATGACGTTCACGGCCGGATCGGGCGTATCCACATTCACCGCGCCCAACGTGCGATTCCAGTATCCCCACACGCCCTCCAACGCCACGCGGCTGGCATCCCCGCCACGAAAGCGCTGAATCAGCGCCAGGGCCTCGGCCGGCGTCCGGCCGACCCCCAGCCGGAAACTCGTTTCGCGCTCCTGTCCCGCCGCCAGGTCGAAGGTCACCTGCAGCGCGCCGCACGGATCCAGCCCCGCCCCGACGTTACCCGAAAGCCGCACCCGCCCCAGCGCCGCCGGCCGTGACAGGCTGCCGTTGCGGCCGATGAACTCCTTGCGATCCGCGGTGACGCTGCGCGCCCCGTCCCCGACATCGACGAACGCCACGCGATCGGGAAACTCCGTGTTGTAGAAGTTGCGCGCCAGCAAGGCGCCGCTCTTGAGATCAATCTCGGTCTGCACATGCAGCAGGCTCTTGTGCCGCAGGTCGCCCAGCACCCATTCCCAGTAGCCCGTGACCGACACGCGGCGGGCGCGCCCGGAGATATTCCGCAGCGTCAACACCATGAACTTCACCGGCGCATCCATGGCCACGTACATCCACAGCTCGGAGGCAATCCCGTTTTCCGTGTGCTCGAACACGCTGTAGCCGAAGCCGTGCCGCACCACGTAGGGCCGCGCGCCACGCGCCGGCGCTGGCGTGGGGGACCAGAACTGCCCGGTCTGTTCGTCGCGAATGTAGAACGCCTCGCCCGTCGGGTCCTGGACCGGATCGTTGCTCCACGGCGTCAGCCGGAACTCGTGGGCGTTCTCGCCCCAGGTGTACGCCGACCCGCTCTCCGACACCACCGTGCCGAACATCGGGTTGGCGATCACGTTGACCCACGGCGCCGGCGTCACCTGCCCGCGCTGAAGCGTGATCACATACTCATGCCCGTCGCGGGTGAACCCGCCGTAACCGTTCGGGAAGATCAGGTCCCGCGGCGGAACCGGCGTGGGCGAGTCCCGCCAGGGGGATCGCCCCGGGATCAACGCCGGAACCATCGGCGCCAGCACCCGGCGCTGCTCCAGTTGCTCCGCCAGCGTCCCGCTCTCGTCGTCCAGCACGATCCGGGCCACGGCCTGCAGCAGCGCGCGGTCGTCGTTGTGTATCTGCTCCAGCCGCCAGACGAAGATCCCGCCCGGCTTGTCCAGCAGCTGCGCCTCGACGCCCGCGTCCATCAGGCTTCGGATCTGGTCCTGCAGCGCCTGGCGATAGCCCGACGCATCCTCGATCACAATCACCAGCTCCACGGCCAGCCCCTTCAGGCGCCAGTACGCGTGCGCCTGGATCATCTGCCGCACGATGCCGAAGGTCCCCGCGTCGCTGATGCGCAGCAGGACGAGCGGCGTGTCCCCCGAAATGCCGTAGCTCCAGAGCCCGCTCTGGCCGCGCCGGTTGTTGCGCAAAACGGCCGGGCTGGCGCGCCGCGCCGGGTCGGCATAGATCAGCGCGCCCGCCAGCCGGCCGTACAGCTGCGCCTCCGCCTCCGAGGCATCGAGCTGCCGCAAGGCCACCTGGCTGTGCGTCCAGGCCAGGTCGAAGGCGCGGTCCGCCATGCGCGCGCTCTGATACTTCTCAACCAGCGCCAGCGCCGCCTCCCGCGTCTCCGCCACGCCCATCACGTAGTCGATCGTCGCCGTGTCGTGGGGCGGCAGCGTGACCGTGCGCCGCAGGGCCACGATCGGGTCGAGCACCGACCCCACCGTGTTGGACAGCGGCAGGATCGACTGCATCGCCGCCGGCCGGGACATGGACCCGCCCCGCCCGACAAACCGCGCACGATCCGTCTCGCACGAGACGTCGCCCAGCGTCCCCCCCTGCCCCACCATCAGGTGCAGCAGCCACGGCGGCTTTTCGTCCGGCGAGCGCGCACGGCGCGAACACAGGATGGCGGAGGACGCGCGCGCAAACTCCGTTTGCACGAACAGGTTGCTGAAGGCCGGATGCGAAGCATCCGCGGCCGGCGGCGCAAGCACGACCTCCGCGTAGCTCGTCAGCTCGAGGTGGCGCGCCACCGACGAGCGGTTGGTGATGGTGATGCGCCGCAGTTCCACGTCGTCTTCAGGCGACACGCTGATCTCGGTGTGCACGTCGAGCCCGTTCGGCTGTTGCCGGAACTCGGCCCGCGCCTGGGTGAAGATGGCTTCGTAACCCTTCACCGCACGCCGCGTGGGCTGATAGGCGGCGGACCACAGGTCGCCCGTCCCCAGGTCGCGCAGGTACACGAAGCTGCCCCAGCGGTCGCGCGTGCCGTCCTCGCGCCAGCGCGTGACCGCCAGATCGCGCCAGCGGCTGTACCCGCCGCCGGCGCTGCTGATGGCCACATGATACCGACCGTTTGACAGGAGGTGGACCTCCGGCGCCGGCAGCGTGGGATCCCGGAAGATCCGCATCACACTCTCGCCTTCGCCCGTCAGCGTCTGCGACGTTTCCAGGATCAGATCCGCTTCCAGCACGCTGGCCGCCGTCTTGGGCACGCGTTCCTGCAGCAGCAACTCCGCCGCCTTGAGCAGGGGGCACGCCATGAAACGGCGCGGCATGGGGAAGTCATGCAGGACGTTCACCAGGGCCAGCAGGCTCATGCCCTGATGGTGCGCCATGAACGAGCGGATCGTGGCGCTCGATTCGTCCGGCGGCAGGCGCGACGGCGTGTAGTCCACCGCCTCGTAGAAGCCGTACGCGCCTTCGCGCCCCTCGGCGGCGAGCCGCTGCAGGTTGTCGCACGCCTCGCGCGGCGCCACCATCAGGGACAGGGCCGAGGCATACGGGGCAACGACCAGGTCCTCGCCCAGCCCGCGTTTCAGCCCCAGCCCCGGCACGCCGAAGGCGCGGTACTGGTACGTCAGGTGCACATCGGTGCGGTTGTACCCGGACTCGGAAATGCCCCACGGCACATCGCGCAAAAGGCCGTACGCGATCTGATGCTGCACGGCCGCCTTGCAGGTGTGATCGATCAGGGTGTTGGCGTAGTTGGGCATGACGAGCATGGGCATCAGATACTCGAAGGCGGAGCCGCTCCACGAAATCAGGATCGGCTCGCCGCGGGCCGCCACGAGCAGGCGCCCCATCGAGAACCAGTGGCTTTGTGGCACCTGCCCGAGCGCGATGGCCACGTAGCTGCACAGGCGCGCCTCCGAGGCCAGCAGGTCATAGTAACTGGCGTCGCAGCGGTGCTCGGTCAGGCTGAAACCCGTGGCAAACAGCTCCCGCGCAGGATCAAACAGAAACGTGAAATCCATGGCGGCCAGTTCGTCGCACTGGCGGGCCAGGTCCTCCAGCGCCTGCAGCCGCTCGCGGGCATGCTCGCCGGCCTCGCGCAGGCTTCGCAGGAGCGCCGCGCCGGACGACCGCTCCGCCAGCGGATTCGCGGCGGCGTCCGGATCAAGCCCCGGCCAGGCGGACGCGATGAGCGGAAGCAGGGCTTGCACCCGCGTGTCCAGGGCCCTCAGCGTCGGCGCCCGGTCAAGCTGGACCAGCAGGTCCTCGAGCCGGCCGGCCTCGGAATCGCCGAGCCGCTCGCCGGCACGTGTGTCGGATGGCGCCACGCGGTGGTCAAGGCGCTTCGCATCGGGGATGGGGCGAGGCAGCGCCACCCAAGGCGCCAGCCACAGCAGGTCCGCCACCTGCTCCCGGCACTGGCCCTGCAGGGCCTCCACCCAGCCATTGAAGGCGTCCACCTCCGCTCCCGGCGCGGCCGCAAGCAACGCCACCTGCTGCGTGACGCGCTGCAGCAGGGCCCACGTCGCGCTCAGCGTGGCCGGGCGTTCACTCAGGTCGCGATCCAGATGCGCGAGCGCTTCGTGCGTCGGGGCCAAGTCCCGAAGGATGCTCACCGTGTCGCGCATGCCCTCAATGATCTGCGGGGTGACCGTGACGGCGTCCGCCGCCTCCCGCAGTCCCGCCCCCAGCGTCAACAGGTGCCCGGCCAGGTTGCCGCTGTCCACGCTCGAGACATAGAGCGGCTGAAGGGGCTGAAGCGTCCGCGTGTCATACCAGTTGTAGAAATGCCCGCGGTAGCGTTCCAGGCGCTGCATCGTGGCCAGGCTTGCCTGCGTGCGCCGGATCAAGCCGGCGGCGGACAGATAGCCGAAGTCATACGCGGCCAGATTGGCCAGCAGCGCCATGCCCATGTTCGTGGGCGACGTCCGCGATGCGATCATCTGCGCGGGCACTTCCTGCACATTATCCGGCGGCAGCCAGTGGTCCCGCGCCGTGACAAAGGTGTCGAAGAAGTGCCACGTCTTGCGGGCGATGCGCCGCAGGAAGTCGCGATGCTCGTCTTTCAGCTCCGGGAGCGGCGAGGCCAGCGGCTGGCTGATCCACCAGGCAATCCAGGGGGCGGCCAGCCAGACGGCGAGCAGGGGAACGGCCGATGGCACCAGCGCCGGGTGCCACCCGTACAACGCCAGCCCGCTCGCCAGGGCCACCGCGGGTGCCGGCCACATCGTGGCATAGAAGCCCCCCAACGTGGTGCGCGCGGTGCGTTCCGCGTCGCTCGAGGTGTGCCATTCCAGCAGGCGCTTGTGCGTCACCAGCAGGCGCACGAGCGTTCTGCCGATCGCATCCAGGCTGACGAAGGCATCGTAAGGCAGAAAGGCCAGCGTCAGCAGAACCTGGCCGACTTGCCGTCCACCGGTTCCGGTCACCCCGCGCAGATGCATGGCCCACGGCAGGTCCGCCGACTTGCCGAACAGATCCACCAGCGTCGTCAGCGCCCCCGGCAGCGCCATGATCGCCAGGACCAGCAGCGGTCCGAGCCCGCCGAGTTCGGGGCACAGCATCCAGCTTCCCAGAATGAACCCCACCAGCACCGGCGGGATCAGGCTGCGGCGGAGATTGTCGAAAATCTTCCACTGCGAGAGCCCGGTCAGCGGGTTCGCCATGCGCCGGGCGTCCGAGCCTGGAACCCGCGGCAGCAGCCACGGCGTGATTTGCCAGTCCCCGCGAATCCAGCGGTGGCGACGGTCAATGTCCACGTTGTAGCGGGACGGGTAGGCTTCGTAGAACTCGACGTCGCTCACGAGGGCCGAGCGGGCATGACAGGCCTCCAGCAAATCGTGGCTCAGCACCGTGTTCTCCGGGAACCGCCCTGCCATGGCGCGCTCGAAGGCGTCCACGTCGTAGATCCCCTTCCCGATGAAGGAGCCCTCGCGAAAGACATCCTGGTAAACGTCCGATACCGCGCGCGTGTAGGGGTCGATGCCCGCATCCCCCGAGAAGAGCCGCACGAACCAGGATTGCCGGGAACTGGGCAGGCTCACGCCGACGCGCGGCTGCATGATGCTGTAGCCTTCGGCCACGATTCCGGTCGCCGCATCGAACTCCGGACGGTTCAGCCGGTGGGCCATCGTGCCGACCAGGAGTCGCGCCGCATCGCGCGGCAACTGCGTGTCCGTGTCCAGCGTGATGACGTACTTGACGGACGGCAGGACGGTCAGATCCCCCACCATCTCGGAGAAGCAGGCGCTGGAACCGCCGCGCAGAAGCGCGTTGAATTCCGTCAATTTGCCGCGCTTGCGCTCGTATCCCATCCACCGCCCTTCCCCCGCATTCCAGCGGCGCGGCCGGTGGAACAGGTAGAAGCCGCCGGCCCCATGCCCGGCGTACCGTTGGTTGAGCATCGCGATGCCATCCCGTGCCCGCGCCAGCAGGGCGGCATCCTCAGGCTGCGTGGCCGCCGTGGCATCGCGAACATCCGTCAGCAGCGCAAAGTGGACGTTCGGATCCCGGTTGGCCAGGTAATGGATTTCCAGGGACTCGATCAGGCGATCCACGCCCTCCACCCCCGTGAGCAAGGTGGGCACGACCACCATCGTGCGACAGCCGTCGGGGATGCCGGCCCGGAAATCCATGCGGGGCAGCAGGCTGGGCTTCACCAGCAGCATGGCCATCCAGTTCATGAGTGCCACGGCGAGCTGGCTGGCACACAGGAGAAAGACCAGGCCGAAACCGATGAGACGGCCTCCCGCGACACCCGACGCGTAAGCCCCCAGCACGACGCCCAGCGTGATGAGCAGCGTCAGCGCCCCAATCCCGCCGACATAAAACGTCAGCGGAAACCGGTGAATCGCCCGCTCCAGCCTGGTGCGCCACGGACGGCGCACGTTCACCACGCTCCCCAGCAGCGCCTCGCCCCTGTCGATCAGGTAGAAGCCCACATGGGCCGACCGGTGCGCGGGCCCCTTCTCCCGTGCGCTTTCGGCCGCGAGGTGCACGGCGCGCTGCGCGACGTCCGCTTCCGACCGCGCACTGTAGCGGGCCAGGCATTCCACCGCGTGGCGATAGCGATCGCGGGTCGAAAAATCCATGCCGCGGTAGAGGCCGGCCGGGTCGGTGCGCAGCGTGGCCTCGACCAGGCTCGAGTCCTCGACGAACCCTTTCCATTCCATCGCGCTCAGAAAGCGCAGGCTGGCAATGCTGTGGCTGACCGACACCTGGTCGGCGGCCTGGTTCTGGCTTTCCTGGTGCACCAGGTGCTCGATGGTCTGCCCGTGCTCCAGCAACCGGTGCTCAAGCCAGTCGCGGGCCAGGTGCAGCACCGGGCTCTGGCGCGACAGGCGCTGGCAAAACTCCGCCACAAAGGAGCACGAGATGGGCAACTCGGCGCGCGCCATGTCCGCCACCACGACCACGAGGCGCGAGGGATTTCGCTCCGCCATGGCCTGCAGGCGATCCACCCAGGCGTCCGCGCAATCCCGGTCGTCCCGGGCGGCGGTCAGCTGGCGCGTGACGCGCTGGAGGTTCTCGATCAACCCCAGGCGCAGCATGATGGGAATCGCCCACAATTCGCCCAGGTTGAGGGAGCGCTTGGTCTGGTAGGCCGCCACGAAGGCGCTGAGAGGGCCCGCGTCGATCTGCGCATCCACGTGCGAGATCAATTCGAGCACCATGTCGTAGACCCGGGGCAACCCGGCGGACGGACCGTCTACGAGGCGTGGCAATTCCCGGCTGTAGCCCCGGGGCAAGTGGCGCCGCGCCATCTGGACTTGTTCTTCGATGAGATAGAAATTGTCCAGCAGCCGCTCGTCGGCTGGGCTGATGCGGCGGCCCGGATTGGCGCCGGCCAGCGACCGGTTGAACGCCCGCAGGCTTTCCTCGTTCGCATCCAGCCGGGACAGCAGCCGGTTCGGGCTGCGCTGCGTGACGACGACATGCTTCGTCGCCAGCGCCCGCGCATGGCGCGCCAACTGCTCCACGCTGAACAGTTCGCCCCGCAGCGGCGGCTCACTCGCGTGCGAGCGCGATGGCCGCACCATCCCACCCTGCCATCGCAACAGGCGCGCCGACATCGTTCCCCCGCTTTCTATCCATGCACGCCCCCACGCCCGCCGCCGGGCGCCCAGCCGGATCGAGTCCCGCGGGCGCGACCGCGACGGCCTACGCCTTCTTCGTGCCCATGACGAGCAGCACGAGCCCCCCCGCCAGAGCAATCGCGCCGGCAACCGGAGGGATGAAGTGACGACGCGTGGTCTCTATGCGCACGCCCAGGACATCGACCGGTTCACCCCGTGACCGGAACGAGATTCCCGAGTACCCGAGCACGACGGCACCCAACACGATCATCACCACCGCCACGGTCATTTTCGGATTCATGACAACCCTCACTCCGCGGCCGGGGCGGCAGACGCCTCAACAATCAGCAGGCAGTTTTCCGCCCCCATGGCGTTTGCCCGCTTCTGCTGGGCCTTGGGATCATCGGTCCACACGCCGTCCGCAAAAAAGCGATACTCATGGACGCCCGGGGCCAGGTCCACGCTCAGGCGCCAATCCCCGCCGGTCCCCTTGTGCATCGGCGCGGCTTGCGTGTCCCACTGGTTGAAATCGCCGGCCACGGACACCAGCCGGGCGGCCGGTGCGTGATAGACAAATTCCGCGCGCGGGCAGCGGTGATGATGCTTCGATCGATGCGATGTGCTCACGATACGGGCTCCCTTCTGAGAAACAAGGCGGCCGGCGGGCCCTGGAATCCCCCCCGCCGGTCGCCTCTCGTCCGTTACTGGTTCGACGCCGTCGTTACCGCCACGGTCATGTTGTTGACCACGCTGCTGACGCCAATGACGTCCGTGACCAGCTTTGTGACGAGGCTGATCTCGGCTTCGTTCTTGGCTTCGCCGCTCACCGTGACCACGCCATCCGTCGTCTGGACCTTGGTCTTCATCGCGCTGGTCGACCGGTGCGACAGGAGCGAGGACTTGACCTGGGCCGTGATCGACGCATCGTCGACCTGCGCGGCGATCGTCTGGTCGGGCGTCGCCGGGATCTTCGCAATCGTCAGCTCGTTCTTGACGTCCTTGACGCCTTCGACGTCACGCGCGTATTCCGCGGTGAGATCCTTCTCGGCCTGGCTGGTGGCTTCCCCGCGCAGACTGACGACGCCATCCTTCACGAAGACGTCCGTCGCCGTGGCGCTCACGTTGCGGTGAAACAGCAACGCCGTCTTCACCTTCATGCCGATCCAGGTGTCCGAGTCCTTCGCCGGCCGCTCACCCGTGACCACAATGCCATTATCGACGCTCGTCACGCCCGGCAGGGCTTCCGCCGTGTCCTGTGCCATGGGCTTGAAGGATTCGTCCCCCACGGCGCCCGACAGCCGCACGGCGCCGTTCTCGGCGTCGATCTTGACGTCTTCGTTGGCCAGGTACGTCTTGTAGACATAGCTGTTCTTGAACGACGACTCGATCCGGTCATCGGTATCGGACGCGCGCGCCGGCAGGTTCGTGGCGACGACGGTCAGGGCGGCCACGGCCATCATTATCGGAAACGTTGCTTTCATGTATCTGATCTCTTTCTGTTGCGGCTTGTATGTACGGTTCACTGGAACGAGCCTACGCGGGGCGGGGGTTGCCGAACATGGGGTGTTACCCTACCGATCGACGCGAGCGGGGGGATTCGGCGTCGCGCCCGCCGCCGCGCGTGGCGCGGCGGCGGGGCCTTGGCCGGAGCGGGGCGGGTGCCGGCGAACGACAGCCGCGCGGCAGGACTCCGGCCTAGATCGCTCGCCGACCCGAGATGATGTTGACCAGGACCATGACGATCGCAACCACCAGCAGGACATGAATGAACCCGCCCATGGTTGAGCTCGTCACCAGCCCCAACGCCCACAGCACCAATAACACGACTGCTAGTGTCCACAACATACGCGACTCCTTTCGGCAGTTCCGGGGCCTCGCCGGCGGATGCGCCGTGCCCCGCCGCGCTCGCGAACACCCCGCTTCACGACGAGCCTATGCCGGCGGACCGCCCCTCGCCATGGGGCACAACCCGCCTGCGCATTTGTCTGTCAGATCCGGCCCGTGAGCACTAGAATGAGGAGGATAACGACCACGAGACTGAGCCCTCCGCTGGGATAATACCCCCAGCCTTTGCTATGCGGCCACGCGGGCAAGGCGCCCAGGAGCAGCAGAACCAGCACGATCAGTATGATGAGTCCCATGCGTACGCGCCTTTCTGTTTGGTTGTCGAACGCAAGATGAGTGTAGGGGGGGACGCAGGAGGATGGTATGGGGTCTAACCCTACTCGCGGCGTCCGATGGCCGCGGAAACCCGCACCGATTTCCGGCGGTCTCCGGGGGCACATGCCCCGGGTAGGGTTACACCCCATGGAGAAACGCCGAGCACTGTTGGATAGT
Source organism: Lentisphaerota bacterium (assembly GCA_021413965.1). Lineage (GTDB taxonomy): Bacteria > Verrucomicrobiota > Kiritimatiellia > UBA8416 > JAIOPI01 > JAIOPI01. The sequence goes on from JAIOPI010000010.1 coordinate 156,771, forward strand.
GACCTCCGATGCACGGCAGAGGCCTCCCGCCATGGCGCGCGACCGGGACGGGAATGACGAATAGCCAGGCCTGAGACGTCGTATGATGAAACGAAAAGGGACATCCACGCGCGGCCCGCGACCGCCCACCACGGCGGCGCCCACAGAGGCGGCGGGGCCGCGCCCGGGCGCGGCGTTCCCCATTGTCGGGATCGGGGCGTCGGCCGGCGGGCTCGAAGCCCTGGAGCAGTTCCTGGGGAACATCCCCCCCCACAGCGGGATGGCGTTTGTCATCATCCAGCACCTCGACCCCACGCGCAAAGGCCTCATGCCCGAACTCCTGCAGCGCACCACCGGCATGAAGATCATCCAGGTCAAGGACCGCACCCGCGTGCAGCCGGACTCCGTCTATGTCATCCCGCCCAACAAGGATATGTCGATCCTCCACGGGATGCTGCACCTGCTCGAACCGGCGGCCCCCCGCGGGCTGCGACTGCCCATCGATTTCTTCCTGCGCTCCCTGGCCTTGGACCAGCAGGAACACAGCATCGGGGTGATTCTCTCGGGCATGGGGTCAGACGGCACCCTCGGCTTGCGCGCCATCAAAGAAAAAGGTGGCCTCATTCTCGTCCAGGATCCCGCCACCGCCAAGTTCGACGGCATGCCGCGCAGCGCCATCGAGGCGGGGCTGCCCGACATCGTGGCGCCCGTGGCCGAATTGCCCGCCAAACTGATCGCCTATCTCAGGCGCCCCCCGCTCCGCGAGTCCGCCTCCGAGGCCCCGCTGGAAGTTAAGACCCAGAGCGCGCTCGAGAAGGTCGTCATCCTCCTGCGCGCACGCACCGGCAATGATTTCTCGCTCTACAAGCGCAACACCCTCCACCGCCGCATCGAGCGCCGCATGGGCATTCACCAGATCGGCAAGATGGCCACGTACATCCGGTATCTGCAGGAAAACACGCAGGAGCTCGACCTGCTGTTCAAGGAATTGCTGATCGGCGTGACGAACTTCTTTCGCGATCCCGCCGCCTGGGACCTGTTGCGCAAGGACCTGATCCCCGCGCTGATTGCCAGCCGCCCCACCGCCCAGACGTTCCGCGCCTGGGTGACGGGCTGCTCCACCGGCGAAGAGGCCTACTCCCTGGCCATGGTGTTCAAGGAAGCCGCGGAGAGCATCGACCCCAAGCGGCACGTCCCGCTGCAGATCTTTGCCACCGACCTCGACCGCGACGCCATCGAACTGGCCCGCCGCGGCGTCTTTCCGGCCAACATCGCCGTCGACGTGTCGCCCGAACGGCTCGCCCAGTTCTTCACCAAGGACGAGCACGGCTACCGGGTCCGCAAGGAAATTCGCGACATGATCACGTTTGCCCCCCAAAACCTCATCATGGACCCGCCCTTTACCAAGCTGGATATCCTGTGTTGCCGCAATCTGCTGATCTACCTCGAGCCGGAGATGCAGAAGAAGCTGATCCCGCTGTTCCACTACAACCTCAGCGCCGGCGGCATCCTGTTCCTCGGCAGCGCGGAAACCGTGGGAGGATTCTCCGATCTGTTCGCCCCCGTGCCGGGCAAATCGCGGCTCTATCGCCGGATGGAATCCGCCACGCGGCTGGAACCCGTGGAATTCCCGTCCACCTTCAGCGCCCCGATCCCGGGCGGCCCCACACGACTCCCCGCGCCGATCGCGTCGGCCAGCCTTCAGTCCCTCGCAGACCAGCTGGTCCTGCAGCGCTACGCGCCGCCCGCCGCGCTCGTCAACGACAAGGGCGACATCTTCTACATCAGCGGCCGCACCGGCAAATACCTCGAACCGGCGGCCGGCAAAGCCAACTGGAATATCTTCGTCATGGTCCGCGAAGGGCTGCGCTATGAACTCAGCGGAGCCTTTCAGAAAGTGCTCCGACAGGACACGCCCGTGACGTTCCGCGGCCGCGAAAGCGAAAACAACCCTCCGGAACAGGCCGTGGATGTCACCATCCAGCGACTCGCGGAGCCCGGCCCCTTGCATGGCCTGGTCATGATCGTTTTCGCCGACGTCACCTTGCCCGTGTTGCCCCGCCTGTCCGGGCGCCTGCCGAAGTCGGGCCCCCAGCCCCCACGGCTTGCCGCCCTCGAACACGAACTCCACAAGGCCCACGAGGAGACCCGCATCACGCGCGCCGAAATGCAGCTCTCGCAGGAGGAACTCAAGTCCACCAACGAGGAAATGCAATCCACCAATGAGGAGTTGCAGTCCACCAACGAGGAACTCATGACCTCGAAGGAGGAAATGCAGTCGCTCAACGAGGAACTCCAGACCGTCAACACGGAGTTGCAGGCCAAGCTGGACGAATTGTCGCGGTCCAACAACGACATGAAGAACCTGCTCAACAGCACGGATATCGCCACGCTGTTCCTGGACAACGACCTCAACGTGCGGCGCTACACCACGCAGGCCACCAAGATCATCAAACTGCGGCCGGGGGACGTGGGCCGGCCAATCACCGACCTGGCCTCGCAACTGCACTACCCGCACCTGGTGGAGGATGGCCGCGCGGTCCTGCAATCGCTGGTGCCCGCCGAAAAGCCGATTGGCGCCGCGGACGGCCGCTGGTTCACCGTGCGCATTATGCCGTATCGCACGCTCGACGACCGGATCGACGGCCTCGTCATCACCTTCATGGACATCACCACGGCCAAGGCGATGGCCGATGAACTGGGCGATCGGCACGCCAGCCTCGAGAAGCGCTATGCCCGCCAAACCTTCAAGACCAAGCAGACGCGGACGCGCTCGGACGGCCCCACCCCCGGACGCCCATTGCGCACCACGCCAGCCGGCCGGAAGCCCGGACCCGGAAAGGCCAGGCCGAGCTGATCATGTCCCCCCTCGCTTCCAACGCCGATGACACCTCCCGGCGCGCGCGCGCCGAGGAGAGCCTGCGCGACCAGCATCCCGCGACAGCCCCGAATCTGAACGTGGCCGACACGCAGCACCTGCTTCACGAATTGCAGGTGCACCAGATTGAGCTGGAAATGCAAAACGATGAGCTTCAGCGGGCGCGCGACAAGGTGGAACAGGAAATGGAGAAGTACAGTGACCTGTATGACTTCGCCCCGGTGGGCTATGTCACGCTCGATCGGCAGGGCGTCATTACCGAAGCCAACCTCACCTGCGCGGGGTTGCTCGGGATCGAGCGGGCACAGCTGATCAAGCGCCGCTTCGGACTCTGCGTGTCCACGGCGCACCTGCCCCAGTACAACGCCTTCCTCAAGCGCGTCTTCGAAAGCCAGGCCCGGGCCACGTGCGAGGTCACGCTCCTCAAGAATGGCGAGTTCCCCATCGACGTGCTGATCGAAGGGGTGGCCGCCGCGCTGGGGCGGGAATGCCGCGCCGCCGTGACGGACATCACCGAGCGCAAGCGCGCCGATGTGGATCGCCTGGTGCTCAGCAAACTGGAGTCGACGGGCATCCTGGCGGGAGGCATCGCCCACGATTTCAACAACCTGCTCACCGTGATCTTCCTGAACCTGGAACTCGGCCGCATGCTCGCCCCGGCCGGCGAGGAATGGGGCCAGCGGTTGGGCGAGGCCAAGAAGGCCATCCTGATGGCCCGCGATTTGACGCAGCAACTCCTGACCTTTGCGGAGGGCGGGGCCCCCGTCCTCAAGGTTATCGACCTGGCCACCACGATCCGGGAATCCGCCGCGCTGGCCCTGAGCGGCTCGCGCGTGCAGGCGGAACTCCATATCCCCGACAACCTCTGGACCGCCGAGGCCGATGCCGGCCAGATCCGGCAGGTCCTCCGCAACCTGATTCTGAACGCTCGCGAAGCCATGCCGGAGGGGGGCGTGGTCACCATCCAGGCCGAGAACGTCGCGCTGCGCGCCCATCATGTACCCGTGCTGCCGGACGGCCGCTACGTCCGGATGAGCATTGTCGACCGCGGCAATGGGATCCCCAAGGACGTGCTGCCCAAGATCTTTGATCCCTATTTCTCAACCAAGCAACGGGGGGAGCAAAAGGGCATGGGCCTCGGCCTGACGCTCTGTCACACCATTCTCCAGAAACACGGCGGCGCCATTGCCGTGGAATCCGCGGTTGGCTTCGAGACCACCTTCATCCTGTATCTGCCGGCCTCCGGAAAAGTGACGGAGGTCGCGTCGACCGCCGCTCCGGTCGTGAAGCCGCGTCACGGGCGCGTGTTGATCATGGATGACGAAGAGGGCATCCGACTCTCGGTCGGGACCGCGCTCCGGCATCTGGGCCACGACGTGGAGACCGCCGAGAATGGCCAGCGGGCGCTGGACGTGTTTGCCCGGGCGCGCGATGCCAAGCGGCCGTTTGATGCCGTGATCCTGGACCTCACCGTACGCGGAGGCATGGGCGGACGGGAGACCATGCTGGAACTGCTGAAGGTGGATCCCACCGTGAAGGGCATTGTCATGAGCGGGTACGCCAGCGATCCCGTCGTCCTGGACTTCGCCCGCCACGGGTTCCAGGCCGCCCTGGAAAAGCCCTTCGCCATCAGCCATTTGCGGGATATGCTGGCCAGGGTCATGGGGCCGTGACCAGGCACCAAGGAGGCGACACATGACTGAAAAACCGACGAACGCCGCGGCCAACGCATTGCGCCGCCGTGCCGAAGGCTATCTGCGCCGACGTCGGACATCCGGCAGCCGCCCACGGTCAAGCGCCGATTCCGTACGCCTCCTGCACGAACTGCAAGTCCACCAGATCGAGCTGGAAATGCAGAACACCGAACTCCAGGAAGCCCGGGACAAGATGGAGGTCATCGTCGACAAATACACCGACCTCTACGACTTCGCCCCCACCGGCTATTTCTCGCTGGATGAACAGGGCGTGATCCTGGATGTGAACCTGACCGGTGCCGCCCTGCTCGGCGCGGAACGCACCCACCTCGTTAATCGCCGCATGCAGCTCTTCATTGCCCCACCTGACCGGCCCGCTTTCCAGGCCTTTCTATCCGCCGTCTTCACCCGCCGCGGCAAGTTGGTGACCGAAGCCACGCTTCAGCAGGCACCGGGCACGACGTTCCGGGCCGCGTTTCACGCCATGCGCGCCATTGCCCCTGACCGCCCACAGCCATGGTGCCGGCTGGCCGTCGCGGACATCACGGAACTCAGGCGGGCGCAGGAATCGCAGCGACGCCTGGAGACCATGACCGTCGCCAACCGGGAACTCAAAGAGGAAATCGCCCGGCGCAAAACGGTCGAAGCCGCCCTCAAGAAGAGCGAGCAGCATTACAGCCAACTGTGGGAGCAGTCGCGCTGCCTGCAGGAACAATTGCGCCACCTCTCCCACCAGCTGCTGTCCGCCCAGGAAGACGAACGCCGGGACATCAGCCGCGAACTGCACGATCAAGTCGCCCAGACCCTGACGGGCATCAACGTGCACCTGGCGAACTTGCGCAACAAGTCCGCCGTCAGTGCCCGCGACCTCGCGCGCCAGATCGGCCGCACCCAGCGCCTGGTCGAACAGGCGGTGGATATCGTGCACGGCTTTGCCCGGCGCCTGCGCCCAACCGTCCTGGACGACCTCGGGCTCATTCCCGCCCTCCATGCCCTCATGAAGGACATGACCAGGCAGACCGGGCTCCACATCCGCTTCGCGGCCTTCGCCGACGTCGAGCGGCTGAACAGCGCCAAGCGCACCGCCCTCTACCGCCTGACGCAGTCCGCCCTCACCAACGTCTCCCAGCATGCCTGCGCCACCCTGGTGAAAATCAGCATCGTGAAGAAGGCGGGCACCGTGCTCCTGGAGATCCACGACAACGGCCATGGCTTCGCCGTGGAACACGTCTGGCACAGCAAGCGCTACAAGCGCCTGGGCCTGCTGGGCATGCGGGAGCGAGCGGAAATGGTCGGCGGGCGCCTGACCGTCGAGTCCACTCCCGGTCACGGCACCACCATCCGCGCCCAGATCCCGTTCCGCACCGCCGGCAAACGCCGGCAAACGCCGTAAGTACGAGGCCTGCATGAAGATGAAGACGTCTCGCCCCAAGCCCGCCACACCCGCGAAGTCGTTGCCGAAGTGCCCAACCGGCATCCAGGGACTCGACGAAATCACCCGCGGCGGCTTCCCGCGCGGACGCCCCACCCTGGTGTGCGGGGGCGCCGGTTGCGGCAAGACCCTGCTCGCGGCCGAATTCCTCGTCCGCGGCGCCGTGCAATTCGGCGAACCCGGCGTCCTGATGGCCTTCGAAGAGACGGAAGCCGAACTGAAGGCCAATATCGCCTCGCTCGGATTCGACCTCGCCGACCTCGTCCAGCGCAAGCGCATCCTCGTCGACCACATCCGCATCGAGCGCAGCGAAATCGAGGAGACCGGAGAATACGATCTCGAGGGCCTGTTCGTACGCCTGAATTTCGCGATCGATTCCATCGGCGCCAAACGGGTCGTGCTGGACACGCTTGAGGCCCTGTTTGCCGGGTTGCCCAACGAAGCCATCCTGCGCGCCGAACTGCGCCGCCTCTTCCGCTGGCTCAAGGAGAAGGGCGTCACCGCCGTCATCACCGCCGAACGCGGGCGCGAGCACTTGACGCGCCATGGCCTCGAAGAATACGTCTCCGACTGCGTGATCGTGCTCGACCACCACGTCCACGAGCAGATTGCCACGCGACACCTGCGCGTCGTGAAGTATCGCGGCACCGCGCACGGCACCAATGAGTACCCGTTCCTCATCGGCGACGACGGCATCAGCGTCCTGCCCATCACCTCGCTCGGGCTCAACCACTCGGCCTCCAGCCAGCGCATCTCCACCGGCATCCCGCGCCTCGATGCGATGCTCGGCGGACGGGGCTTCTTCCGCGGCAGCAGCATCCTGCTCACCGGCACCCCGGGAACCGGCAAGACCAGCGCCTCCACCTTCTTTGCCGAAGCGGCCACCCGCCGCGGCGAACGCGCGCTGTATTTCGCGTTCGAGGAGTCCCCCAGCCAGATCATGCGCAACATGCGCTCGATCGGCCTGCGCCTGGAGCCCGCCGTGAAACGCGGCCTGCTGCGCTTCCACTCGGCGCGGCCCACTCTCTACGGCCTGGAAATGCACCTGGCCACGATGTTCAAGGAAATCATCACCTTTCGGCCGGACGTGGTCGTCGTCGACCCGCTGACCAGCCTGCTCGTGGCCGGCAGTGAATCCGAAACCAAGGCCATGGTGACGCGCCTGATCGATTTCCTGAAGGGCCAACAGATTACCTCGTTCTTCACCAGCCTGACCCACGGCGGGCAAGCCCTCGAGCAAAGCGAAATCACGATCTCCTCGCTCATGGACGCCTGGCTGCTGCTGCAGGACCTCGAAGGCAACGGCGAGCGCAACCGCGTGCTCTACGTCCTGAAGGCACGCGGCATGTCGCATTCCAACCAGGTCCGCGAGTTTCTGATTTCAGACCACGGCATCGACCTGGTGGACGCCTATATCGGACCGGGTGGCGTGCTGACCGGCGCGGCCCGGGCGGCACAGGCCGCCCGCGAGAAAGCCGAGTTCCTGGCCGGACGGCAGGACGCGGCCCGCCGCCAGAGCGTGCTGGTGCACAAGCGCGCCATGGTGAATCAGCGCATTGCCACGCTGCGCTCCGAGTATGAAGTCGAGGCCGAGGAACTCAGACGCCTGGACGAACAAGCCGGCACGCGCACGCACGTGTTGACCGCCGAACGCGCCGCCTTGGCCCGCCTGCGCCAGGCCGACACCCAGACGACGCCCGGCGACCGGAGCCGCGCCGCAACCAGGGGACGGTCATGAAGAGGCACCCGCGCACACGGCCACCCCGCGCATCGACGACCGCCAAACCCCACCGGCGCGCGGACAAGTATGTCCTGCGCCTCTACGTGGCCGGGGCCACGGCCCGATCCCAGCAGGCCATCCTGCGCGCCCGGGAATTCTGCGAATCCCAATTCAAGGGGGCCTATACGCTGGACATCATCGACATCTACCAGCAGCCCATCCTGGCCCGCAACGGCCAGATTCTCGCCACGCCCACCCTCGTGAAGGAGTATCCGCGCCCGGTCCGGCAACTGATTGGCAATTTGACGAATACGGCTGGCCTGATCATCGGGTTGGATCTGAACCGTCGCATCAAGACAACACCATGAAAACCGCGCACGCCACACGCTCGCGGCGCCCCGCGCGCCCCGGCCAACTCGCCGAACTGCGAGCCAGCCTGGCCGAAGCCCGGGAGGCGCTGCGCGCCATCCACCACGGCGAGGTGGACGCCGTCGTCGTGAAGGGCAAGCATGGCCCGCAAATCTACACGCTTGGCGGCGCCGAACACGCCTACCGCGTGCTCATTGAGTCCATGAACGAGGGCGCGCTGACGCTGACGACGGACGAGCTGATCCTGTACGCCAATCAATGCTTCGCGACGATGGTCAAAACCCCCCTGGCGGAGGTCATCGGATCCCCGTTTCGCAAACTTCTGGAACCCGCGGACCGGTTGGCCCTGCGGGCTCTGGTCAAGCACCCCAGCCGCCAGGGAGCCAAGCTCCATGTGCGCCTGATCGCCCGCGACGGCTCGCGCGTGCCCGTCTGCCTCTCGCTCCGCCCCCTGAAAGAACCGGCGGCCGGGATGGCGATGATCGGCGTGGTCGTCACGGACCTGACCGTAGCCCTTCAGAGCGAAGCGCGGCTGCGGGGACTGGCCGGCCGCCTCGTGCAGGTGCAGGAAACGGAACGCGGGCGCGTGGCCCTCGTGCTGCACGACCACATCACGCAACTGCTGTGCGCCATCGTGGCGCGCTGCCAGACCCTGGGAGACAAACTCGCCCATCAGGACGCACGCTTGCAGCAGGAAGCGATGACGCTGCGCGAGATGGTTGGCCAAACGGCCGAGGAGGTGGAGCGCATCTCCCACAATCTGAGACCCAGCGCCCTGGGCGAACTGGGGCTGGCCGCGGTCATCCGCAGTGATGGCGCCACCTTCGCGCAGCGCGTCGGCCTGAACCTGAAGTCCACCTGCTCATCCTCGATGACAAGGCTGCTCCCCGACACGGAGCTGACGCTGTACCGCATTTTCCAGGCGGCCTTGAGCAATGTGCGGCGGCACGCGCGCGCCCGCCACGTCACCGTGCGCCTGACGACAACGCCCGCCATGGTGCGGTTGACGATCACGGACGATGGGGTTGGGTTCGATATGGCGCCGCGCCCGGGAGACCGGCGCAAGCGCAGCGCCGGCTTCGGCCTGCTGGATATGCGCGAGCGGGCCGCCTATCTGGGCGGCACCCTGACCATCAAATCGGCACCGGGCCAGGGCACGACCATTCGGGCCGACGTGCCGCGGGAAAAACGATTGGAGATCGCATCATGAAAACCATTACGGTGCTCCTGGCGGAAGATCACCAGATCGTCCGGGAGGGATTTCGGTCCCTGCTGAAAAACGAGCCGGACCTGGACGTCGTCGGCGAAGCGCAGAATGGACGGCAGGCCGTGGACGGTGTGCGCAAACTCAAGCCGGCGGTGGTGGTGATGGACATCGCCATGCCGCTGCTCAACGGACTGGAAGCGGCCCGGCAGATCCTGAAAACCGTCCCTGCCACCCGCGTGATCATGCTGTCCGCGCACAGTGATGACGCCTACATCGAGCAGGTCATGGCGCTGGGCGCGGCGGGATATCTCATCAAGCAAACATCCGCGCATGAACTGGCAACCGCGATCCGCGAGGTGGCCAAAGGCAAGACGTACTACAGCCCCGCGGTCACCAAGCGCCTTCAGGCCCAGCAGCCAACGGTGCGCGAGGGACGGATCAAGCCGCGCATCGCGCACCTCAGCTCACGCGAACTGGAAGTCCTGCAACTGATTGCGGAAGGCAAGGCCAACAAGGAAGTCGCGTCGGAACTGGGCATCAGCATCAAGACGGTGGAAAAACACCGGCAGAACCTCATGGCCAAGCTCAACATCCACGAGATCTCAGGCCTCACCCGCTTTGCCATCGCCGCCGGCATCATCGAAAGCAGCGTGCAGGTGACGATCCTATGACGCCGCCGCGGGCTTCACCAAGTCCATCTTGTCCGGCAGGTTCGGAATGAGGCACAGGAATTCGAAAGGCTCCGTGCCGTGGACTTCGTACCAGTGCGGCATGCCCGCCGGAATGTACAGCGCATCGCCCGCCTGAACGTCGATCACCCGATCGCCGAGACCAATGTGCGCCTGCCCGCGCAGGACATACTGCTCATGCTCGACCGTGTTCGTGTGCGGCGGCATGCCCCCGCCGGGCCGGATCGTGAATTTCCGCATGGCAAAATGCGGCGCCTCGTCGGCGCCGATCACCACCTGCTTCACCGTCGCCCGCCCCGCCGTCACGACTTCTTCCGGCACCTGAGACACGTGCTTATGCAGCATTCCCATGCGATCCTCCTCGTGCGCCAGTATACGCCGGCGCCTCCACGATTCAATGCCACGATTCCGGCTTGCCTGGCGTCCCGGCCGACGCCACGGCGGACATCCCGAACGACGCGCGGAATCGCGGTCGCCCCAAAACCAAACGAGGCCGGCCGGTCTCCACCGGCCAGCCCCGCCTTGGCCTGACTTCCATCAGAATCCGTACGCCTGCTTCAGCTGGTCTTCCGTTGGGCGAGCCGTGTAGATCTCGCCCCGCGGGCCGCGATACTGCCCGTAGCCGACCTTGTTCAAGACGACCGGCGTATAGGATCCATTGGCATTCTGGATCATGACCGTCTCGGTCTGCGACTGCGCCTCAAGCGACTCCAACCGGTGCCGGGTGTTGTCCTGCCCCGAACCGTATTGCTGCCCGGCCAGTCCGCCAGCGACAGAACCGATCGCCGCCCCGAGCACCTGGTTGTTGCCGTCGCCGACGTTATTGCCCAGCACGCCCCCGAGAACGCCGCCGGCCACCGCCCCCACCACCGCCGAGTTGATCTCCGATTGCCGGGTCTGGTACCCCGGACTGGCGCACCCCGTTGCCAGCACCGCCACCACCGAAACCGCCACCAAACCGCTGATTGTCATGCTTTTCATGTGACCCCTCCTTCCCAAGGGTTCACCGGGTATGACGCCCCTCATCCCCCGTTTATTCACACGACCACCCTTCCGAACGCAACCCCCTAACAACAAACATGATACATCCACATCCTACTCGTAATCCTAATCCTAATCCTAATCCTAATCGTAATCCTAATCCCGCCGCCGGCGCTCACCCGCACCCCAAATCCGAACGCGGCGTGAGAGTCAGGCCGGAAAGGTGCCAAATGGAAGCCAGAACGACACCGCGCCCGCCTTCAGAAGATGACAGGGAGGACGACCGTGAACGGAAAACGAACGGCCGCGAACGCAGCCCCGCCTACCGTGCGGAGACCGAGATGATCATCGTGCCGCCGTCCTGCTGGGCGCCGCCGAGATAGACCGGCGGGCCACCGCGCGTGAGCCGCACGACGGTGTTGAGCACCGGCCCCGACGGGCCGCGCCAGTTGATGCCGGCCTCCACCTGGTTGCCGGACGAGGGCGACACGGTGATCACCAGGCTGTTGCCGTGGCCCAATCCTATGGACGCCCGGCCGGGAATGGACGCGCTGGCCGAGCCACCACCATAATTCTGGTAGGACTTGAAGTTGTTGAGAATGCCGGGCAGCCGCGGCTTGGCCCCGCCCTTGCCCGCGTCGTTGGAGGCGCGGATCAGGGTGGCATTGATCTGCACGGTGCCTGCGGCTTCAACCGCCGCCGGTTGGCCCCACAGTCCCAGTGCCACCACCGCCATGAGCCCCAGCCAAACGCGCCGTTCACATCCGGGCATGATTGCCGTCCTCCGCCGGCATGACCCACACCACCGCCCAGCCGGTTTGCTGATCTTCATACACCATCGTCGACGCGCCTGCCAGTTCTGTTGTGGCGCGCAGGACCTTCGTGGCCGGTGCCGCCGTGACCTCCCCGACGGGCGAGAACCCGCTCCACACATGGTCAAGCACCGCCCCCAGCGCGGCCAGCACGCACAGCATGACCGCCACCCGCGCCCAGCGCGCCCAGGGCACCACCACCGCCGGCCGCTCCTCCGCCCCCTGCAGGCGCAGGCCGCGCTGCACGTCCGCCCAGGCCGCCTCCGGCGTCGGCACCGCCGTCTCCGGCCGCGCCTGCCAGTGCGGCTTGAGCGCCGCCAACTGCTGCTCAAACCTCCGGCAGGCCGCGCACGACGCGACGTGCGCCGCCAGCCGCGCCACGCGCGCCGGGTCCAGGGCACCATCCTGCCGCGCGCTCAACCAACGTTGTGCCTGGTGACAGTTCACAGGGTCGCCTTCATGTTCTCGATCAATTTCTGCCGCGCATAAAACAACCGCGACATCACGGTCCCCACGCGGCACTTCAGCACGGCGGCGATCTCCTCGTACGACAACCCGTCCACTTCGCGCAGCTGCACGACCAGCCGGTGCTCGGGCGACAGCTCACCCAGCGCCCGCTCGAACAGGGCCCGCCGCTCCTGCCGCAACAGGGCTTCGTCCGGCGCCGTCGCCACGCTGGGCTGACGCATCACCTCGGGCGCCGGCTCCGGCTCCACGGCCGCCTCCAGCGGTTCCTCGCGCACGCGGCGGCGATGCCGCAGCCAGTCCAGGCACAGGTTCGAGGCGATCCGGTAAACCCACGTGAAGAACTCGGCTTCGCGTTTGAACGTGCCCAGCTTCTGCCAGGCGCGAATCCAGGTCTGCTGCTCCAGTTCCTGCGCGTCCTGCGCGTTGTTCAGCATCCCGTAGACCAGGCTGTACACACGCCCGTGGTAGCGCCGGACCAGCTCCCCAAACGCCGCCTGGTCGCCGCCCTGAGCCCGCGCCACCCATTGAACAACATCCTGATCCATTGGATCATCCGGTCCGCTTCTATGGGTAAGACGCCGCGCCGCCCCTTTTATTCACCGCCGCCCCACGGCCACCACTGGCAGTCTACCCCATGACTGCCCAACAAGCCAGCCCCGCGCACAGCCCCGCGCAACCGCATCAGGCTGGTGCCACGAATGTGGTGTGCGTTTGGTGCGCAGCGGGAGCGGCGATCTTGGCAAAGCGCGGCGTTCCGTGAGGCGACGCATACCAGGAGTATGGCGTCGCCTCACGCGCCTTGCGCTTTTCCAAGCTTGCCGCTCCCGCTGCGCATCCCGCCCGCAGCCGGGCGGGCACCCAAACGCACACCACGTTTGCCCTCGCCGATCGCCCCGTGGGGGACGGGGCGATGGCGAGTTCGGAACAGGCGCGAAAGACGTCCTTTGCAGGACCGATTCCTACTCCGAACTCGCGAACGCCCCGCCAGCCCCGAGTCCGAGAGGGGCTCCTCCGCGGGGCGCAACGCGAGGGCAAACGTGGCGTGCCTTTGCCCTCGCCGATTGCCCCGTGGGGGACGGGGCGATGGCAAGTTCGGAACAGGCGCGAAAGACGTCCTTTGCAGGACCTATTCCTATTCCGAACTCGCGAACGCCCCGCCAGCCCCGAGTCCGCAAGGGGCTCCTCCGCGGGGCGCAACGCGAGGGCAAACGTGGCGTGCCTTTGGCTTCGCCGATTGCCCCGTGGGGGACGGGGCGATGGCAAGTTCGGAACAGGCGCGAAAGACGTCCTTTGCAGGACCTATTCCTACTCCGAACTCGCGAGCGCCCCGCCAGCCCCGAGTCCGCGAGGGGCTCCTCCGCGGGGCGCAACGCGAGGGCAAACGTGGGGTGCGTTTGGCTTCGCGCCGCAGGCGCGATGCGCCAATGGGGTGGCCAGTTTGCCCCAGGCGCAAGGCCGAGCCGCCGGCGCCATACTCCTGGTATGCGCCGGTGGCGAGAACGCCGCGCATGGGGCGAAATGGCCGCCCCAGTGGCGCACCAAACGCACACCACATTCGCGGCACCAGCCTCCCCGCCCCGCCCCGCCCCTCCCCTCCCCGCCCACCCCAGCCGCCCTCACACCACCGGCTGATCCGCCCGCGCCTTGACGTCCGCCACCATCGACGCCCAGTGCGCCGCCAGGAACGGCGGGTTGCGCAAGCTGTCCCGCACGTAGGACCGGTCCGCGCGCGCCAGGTCCAGCACCGCCGTGATCATCTCCTCCTGGTACGCCCCCGCCTCGGCCAGCGGGATGCCATTCGGCTCGCGAATGAACGACGCGCCGCTCGACGTCTGCTTGCCCTCGGGATCCTGGCCAATCGTGTTCGCCACGCAGTGGAAAATCTTCGCATTCGGCCCCACCGGCTGCTGGGCCCGGCCGGACGTGCGCTTCCAACACACCGCCTCGATTTCATCCGAGCTGCACGACGGGTGAAACAGAATCTGCGCCCCCGCCATGGCCGGCACGCGATACAGCTCGGGGTGCCGTCCATCCCGGCAGATGACCAGCGTGCACAGGATGCCATCGATCTCGAACAGGGACAGCTTGTCGCCGCCGCGGCAGTAGGCCTGCTCGTCCCGGCCGGCCATGTTCACCTTGGCGTACTCATGCACGATCTGCCCCGCCGGGCTGATGACGTGCGCCACGTTGAGATGGCGGTCGCGCGTGCGGCGCAGCGACCCGCAGATCACCCAGATGTCATGGTCGGCCGCGGCCTGGCAGACGCCTTCCAGCGCCGCCTGCACATCCTCCGGATCCAGGTTCAGCACGTACGGATAGTAGTAGCTCGTCAGGTTGGTTTCCGGGAACAGCACCACCCGGCTGCCCGCCGCGGCCGCCAGGGGAATGTAGTGCAGCGTGCGCTCGAGATTGAACTCCAGCGGCTTCGCCCAGTGCATCTGCACACAGGATACCTGCAGGGATTTCGGCGCGGGTTGCGATGTCATGCTCAGCGCTCCTCTGTTGTTCGATCGGCCACCAGGCGCACAACGGGACCGGCGGGAGACCGCCGGCTCCACCATCCATGTCGTCCATCGTCCGGCGCGCGCCTACTGCCGTTCGGCTTTCAGGGCGCGCAAGTCCTCCGGGCTCAGCGGATACGCCTGCCCGCACATGTGGCAGGTGATCTGTTGGGTCCGGTCTTCCCCGACCATCTCGTCGAGCTCCGTGCCCGGCAGCGTGCGGACAACATTCAGGATGCGTTCGCGCGAACACCGGCAGTGGAACTGCAGCGGCCGGCTCGACCGTTCGCTCAGGTCCGGCGTGCGGAAGATGTCGCGAAAGGCGTCCAGCTGCTCGGTCTCCGCCAGGGCACGGTCCACGCGGCCATCCTGGAACGCCTCCAGCACATCGACGAAGGCCTGGCTCTCCGTGTCCGGCATGCGCTCCACGAGCAGCGCGCGGGCGTACAGCACGCCGGCCACGTCGGCGCGTACCGCCACCGCCACCGCCGTTGGCACCTGGAGGGACTGGTTGCAATAGCGGGCGACCACTTTGTCCAGCCGCGGTGGCGTCACCGTGACCATGGCCTGGTTCAGGACGCGCCCCGGCACCGATCGCACGACCTGCGCGTGGCCCGACGTCCCCAGCGCCACGTGGGGATCGATCGCCTCCGCGCCGTCCAGGTCGTTGAGCACTTTGATGTTTGGGAATCCGCGCAGGTCGCCGTTGCCGCTTGCCTCCGCCAGCAGCCCTTTGACCGGCCCGTCCACCTTGAGCCGGATGTACACCGTCTCGTCGGCCTGGGAGACGTCCGCCGTCAGCAACGCCACGGCCGCAAGTCCCTCCGCCAGCACCGCGCCAGCCGTGGGCCCCGCCAGGTGCCGCACCTCCAGCGCCCGTGCCGACTCCGTCACGTCGACGGCAATCACCCGCAGCCGCGTCTGGGGACAGAATCCAATGTGAATGACGTCGTGCATCGCGCAATCAGAAAGCGGGATCATACCGCAGGACGGGCACCTGAAACCACGGATTTAAGCCCCCCGACGTGCCCCCCCCTCCGCTCCCCCCGCGTCCCCCAAAAACAAAGAGCCCCACACATCCGCACGGGACGTGTGAGGCCCTCCGCTCCTCATCCTGGAATCACTTAGAGCTTGGCCGCGTTCTTGGACAGGTACAGGGCGACGCCATCGGCGTTCGCCTTCATGCCGGAATCACCCTTGTTCCAACCCGCGGGGCAGACTTCGCCCACCGTCTCGTGGAACTGCAGCGCTTCCACCATGCGCACCGTCTCGTCGACGTTGCGACCCAGCGGCAGATTGTTGACGACCTGGTGCTGCACGATGCCCTTCTGATCGATCAGGAAGGTCGCGCGCAAGGCCACGCCCGCGTCCGGGTGCAGAATGCCGTAGGACTGCCCGATGCGGTGGCTCAGATCCGCCACCATCGGGAAGCCGAGTTTGCCCACGCCGCCCTTTTCGACCGCGGTGCCGCGCCAAGCCGCATGCGTGAACTGCGAATCGATCGACACGCCCACGATCTCGACGCCGAGCTCCTTGAATTTGCCCAGGCGCTTGTCGTGCGCGATGATTTCCGTCGGGCAGACGAAGGTGAAATCCAGCGGCCAGAAGAACAGGACCACATACTTGCCGCGCAGATCGGAGAGGCGGAAGTTTTCCTTGATCGAACCATCCGGCATGACGGCCGCGGCGGTGAAGTCGGGGGCTTCCCGACCAACGAGTACGCTCATCTTTTCGCTCCTAGTGGGCTCTTATTGTTGTTGGTTGAACGGGCAGCATGATGCCAATTTCCGGCCAAAACGTCAAGCACAGGGCCCGCAAAAGATCCCGCGGATCCGCCGCCAACCGCCCGTCGCCCCGCACGGGAGCAAGTCGTTGGCGCGCCTTGAGTTGCCTTCGGGATTGCGCCGCACACAGGCGGCGTCTATCGTGTGGCTGCGACGTGGAGCATGATGGAACGCCAAACGGCACAGCGCGAATCGATCCGGGGCGTATTTCAGCGCATCAATCGCCCGCTGAGCCCGCGCGAAGTGCTCCTGCAGGCACGCCGGAGCGCGCCGCAGCTTGGACTGGCCACCGTCTACCGAACGATCAAGGCCTTCCAGCAGGCGGGCTGGCTGCATGCGGTGGCCGTCCCCGGCCAGCCCCCGCGCTACGAGTGGGCTGACGCCACCCATCACCACTACTTCCACTGCGACGCCTGTGACCGCGTCTTCAAACTCGACGGTTGCGCCGAGAACCTCGAGGCCCTTGCCCCGCGCGGCTACAAGATTGAAGCCCACGAGATCATGCTGATCGGCAAGTGCCCGAACTGCCGCTAGTATCGGCCGTGGCTCGCCCGCTGCGCCGCCGCATACGCGGTTGCCGCCTGGCGGGCCTTCTCGCGGGTCACCTTGATCTCGCTCTCCATGTTGATGATCCCGGCACGCTCGGCGTCCGCCCGCTCCCGCTGAGCCTGCAAACGGTTTTCCAGCACCAGCGCGCGCTCCTGCAACTCGCGCAGGCGGGTGGTGCTCGCCGGGACGTCATGGGCCGCCCCCAGACGCCGCACGCGCATGCCGTCTTCCTCCTGCTTGGACTCACGGATCAAGGTCTCCCGCTCGTCCTGAACCCGGCTCAAATCCTTCACCAGGTCCTTGGCGTTGTCTTCCGCGGTATCCACCACCTCGCGCTGGTGCGCCAGGCGCCCATTCAGCGCAATCAGCAGCAGCGAGTAGGTCTGGTCGCGCAACTGCAGCACCTCCAGGCTCGCGGGCTGCCCCTCCGCCGACGCCCCCTCACACGCGGCATCCGCCCCTTCGATCACCGCCCGGTACGTCTGGATGGCATCCTCAAACTGTCCCCCGCCCGTCAGCGCATCCGCACGCTTCATCGCCTCCCGCATCGCCGCCGGATCGGACAGCGCCGGCGTGGACGCGGCTGTCGCTTGCGCCTTGCCCCCCCCCGCTTCCCCCGCCACCACCGGATCGGCCTCTTCCGCCACCTCCGGCGTATCGCGCTGCAGGCTCTCCACGCTCTCCTGGTCGATGACCTTGATGGTCTGGATGTGGCCCGAGGGCGTGCGCGAAACCAGAAGCCGCACCTCGCGCGCATCTTCGCCGACAATCTCGCCGCTGATGGACGCCCCGGATTTCAGAACCACCGTGTCGGCCCGGGCACCCAGGACACCCGCCACCAGCAGCACGCAAAGCCCATGTCGTTTCATAGGTAAGCCCAATCGGTTTCCCGGAGCTTACCCCGACGCGCGCACCCCGGCCACCTTAGAAATTCCATCCCCCGCCCCCACCCCCGACTCGCCACCAAGTCCCCCCCCCGCGCCCGTCGACCGGCAAAACCCGCCCCTCATCACCGGCTCGACCCGACAGGCCGGAATCCCTTGAAAACCAGGGCCAATTCCTCTATTGCTAGCGTTGATTCACAGCCCCACGGCGAAGGAACAACACCATGGCCCTCGACCTCACATATCGACCGCGCCGGCTGCGCCGAACGGAAGCGCTGCGAACCCTCGTGCGCGAGACCACCGTGCTCCCCGGCGATCTCATCTTCCCCATGTTCGTCACCGAGGGCACCGGCGTGCGCGAGCCCATCGATACCATGCCGGGCCAGTTCCGCGTCTCCATCGACGAACTGGTGCGCGAGGGCCACGACTTGCTCGAGCTGGGGATCCCGGCCGTCAACCTCTTCGGCTACTCCGAGCAGAAGAATGACCTCGCCACCGAGGCCCACAACCCCCAGGGCTTGATCCCCCGCGCCGTGCGCGCGCTCAAGCAGGCCTGCCCGGAACTCTGCGTCCAGACCGATGTCGCCCTCGACCCCTACACCGAGCACGGCCACGACGGGCTGGTCATCAACGGCGAAATCGTCAACGACGAGACCGTCGAAGTCCTCTGCCGCATGGCCGTGACGCATGCCGAGGCCGGCGCTGACTGGGTCGCGCCTTCGGACATGATGGACGGCCGCGTGGGCGCCATCCGCGAGGCCCTCGACGCAACGGGCTTCGAGCGCGTCGGCATCCTGGCCTATTCCGCCAAGTATGCCTCCTGCTTCTACGGCCCGTTCCGCGGCGCACTCAAATCCGCGCCCAAGAAGGGCGACAAGAAGACCTACCAGATGGACCCCGCCAACGTGCGCGAGGCCCTGAAGGAAATCGCCCTGGACGTGGCGGAAGGGGCGGATGTCGTGATGGTCAAGCCGGCGCTCGCCTACCTCGATGTCATCGCCGCCGTGCGCGCCTCCTGCGACGTCCCCGTGGCCGCCTATAACGTGTCGGGCGAGTACTGCATGATCATGGCCGCCGCCGAAAAGGGCTGGATCGACGCCGACCGCGCCATGCTGGAAACGCTGCTGGCCATCAAGCGCGCCGGGGCCGACATGATCCTGACCTACTTCGCCAAGCGTGCCGCCACCCTGCTGCGGCAGAAACCATAGCCGCCACGCGGTGACTGATGACACCCACCCTGCAACCCTGTGTCTTCTTCGACCGCGACGGCATCGTCAACGTCAGCCCGCCGAAGGCGGAATACTACGTCCTGAGCGTGGACCGCTTCTTTCTCATCCCGCAATTCGTCGAGGCCCTGGGCGTGGCGGCGGCACGGGGCTACGCCGCCGTGATCGTGACCAACCAGAAGTGCGTGGCCCGGGGCCTCATCACCATGGCCGGCATCGACGCCATTCATGCGCACCTGCGCGGCCTGCTGCAGCAGGCGGGCCTGGCGCTGACGGATATCTATGTCTGTCCGCACGGTGACGAGCATCCCGACCGCAAACCGAACCCCGGCATGCTGCTGCGCGCGGCGCACGACCACCGCCTCGACCTGGCACGGTCCTGGATGATCGGCGACCACGAGCGCGACATCCGCGCCGGCCGCGCCGCCGGCTGCGCCAGAACCATCCTCGTCCACCCCGGCCCGCGCAACCCGCTCGCCGACTTTCAACTGTCCGGCATGCCTGATCTGCCTGATTTCCTGAAGAAGGAACTGCCACCGGCGTGAACCCTCCCCCCCGTGCCCGCCACGTTCATGCGAACGCCCCCCCCCTCTCCCCTCGGGGGAGAGGGTAGGGTGAGGGGTCCCCATACGCACCCCCAACAAACCCCTTGCCCGCATCCTGCGGCGCAAGGCCACCGCCACCGAGAAAACCCTCTGGAAACACCTCCGCAACCGCAAAGTCGCCAACACCAAATTCCGGCGCCAACAGTGCTTCGGGCCCTACGTCCTCGACTTCTATTGCGCGGAACTCAAACTGAACGTAGAAATCGACGGCGGCCAACACGATCTGCCCGATCACCGCTTGCATGACCAAGCGCGAACGGATTTCCTGATGAGCGAGGGCGTCCGCACGATTCGCTTTTGGAACAGCCAGATTCGCGCTAACGTGGAGGGCGTTTTGGAACGGCTGAGGATGGAGATTGAGCATAACAGGCCCCCTCACCTTGACCCGCTCCCCTCGGGGGAGAGGGAAGGGTCAGGGGTAACAGGAGAAACATCGCCACCATGACATCACGCACCGAACTCGCCCGCCAGATCGTCCAATGCGCCACCCTGCACGGCGACTTCCTGCTGCGCTCGGGTGTGCGCAGCAAAGTCTACTTTGACAAGTACCTGTTTGAATCGGATCCCGTGCTCCTCAAGTCCATCACGCTGGCCATGGTCGACCTGCTGCCGCCAGGCTACGATGCGCTCGCCGGCCTGGAAATGGGCGGCATTCCGCTGGCCACCCTCCTGGCCCAGCATACGGGCAAGCCCAGCCTCTTCGTACGCAAGCAGGCCAAATCCTACGGCACTTGCAAGATCGCCGAAGGTGGCGACATCAGCGGGCGCCGACTCGTGATCGTGGAGGACGTCGTGACGTCCGGCGGCGCCATTCTCGACGGCGTCGCCGAACTGCGCCGCCTCGGAGCCCAGGTCGATCTCGTCGTCTGCGTCATTGACCGCGAGGCGGGTGGCGTCGACAATCTGGCCAAGGTGGGACTGACGCTGAACGCGCTGTACCGCAAGTCGGAACTGGAAGCCGCCGGGGCCGCTGCATGACCGGGGAGGTGCCGCATGAGTTCCATATTTACGAGCATCGTGAAGGGAGACATTCCCTGCCACAAACTGGCCGAGGATGACCGATTTCTCGCGTTTCTGGACATCCGGCCGATGGCCGAGGGACACGCCCTCGTGATCCCGAAACAGGAAGTGGACTATTTCTTCGACCTGGATGACGCCCTCTTGAAGGATCTGATGGTCTTCGCCAAGCGGGTGGCGCGGGCGCTGGAGCGCGTCGTGCCCTGCAAACGGGTGGGGATGATCGTCGCAGGGCTGGAAGTGCCCCACGCGCACATGCACCTGGTTCCCTTTAGCAGCATGGGCCAACTCAATTTCGCGAACGCCAAACCGGCCGACAACGCCGCCCTCGCCGCCCTTGCCGCCAAGGTGCGCGCCGCGCTCTGAACAAGACGACTCATGCAACACGGCCCGCCAACATCACCCACACCGCCGTCGCGGTCCAACGTTCACCGGGTAGGCGGGTGTCGATGGTGGATCCTGTCGGCGGCATTGGTCCTGCCTCTCTTTCACGCCGCGCCCACGCGCGCCGAAGACACCAATGCCCTTCCCTCCCTCGAGGGGCTTGTGCGGCAGTGGGTTGACTTGCGCACGCAGACGGCCTCCGAATCCCGCGCCGCGGTCGAGCAGGAGCAGCACCTGCGCACGGAAATCGACATACTCGAGCGTGAGCGGGCCAGCCTCCAGTCGCAACGCGACGACCTGGACCGGCAGCAGCAGGCGCGCGCGGCGGACCTGAACGCCCAGTCGGCGAGGCAGGCCCAGTTGAAGGCGACGCTCGATGGACTGCGGCCGGCAGTCGAGCGTGCCGAGGCGGACCTGCGCCGCTGGCAACCCCGGATACCCGAACCCCTGTCGGGCCCGGTCGCCGCCGATTTTCAACAGCTGTCATCCAGCGCCGCACGCCCCGGGGATGAGCCGCTCGCCCAGCGCCTGATGGTGGCGCTGGCCTTGTACACGCGCATCGAAGCCCTGCAGGGCTCCATGAATGTCGTCAAGCAGATCCTGACCGACGGCCAGGGCGGACGTCGCGAAATGGAGGTCCTGTATCTCGGCCTCGCCCGCGGATTCGCCGTATCGCCGGATGACCAATGGGCCGCCGTTGGCGTGCCCGCCGCGGACGGCTGGCACTGGGAAGCACGGCCCGCCCTGGCGGAGGCGATCCGCAGGGCCATCGAGCTGCAACAGCGTGGCCACCCCGCCGCCCTGTCCCCGCTGCCGCTCCAAGTCGTGGAGGTGGCGCCATGATCGCCCCTCGCACCATGCCCGGTTGGCGGTGGGCCATCCTCCCCGCCCTGATGGCCACCGCCGGCCTGGCCGCCGATGGCCGTCCGCCGGCACCGGTGGCGCCTGTGCCGCAGGCCCTGGCCCGGACGCAACAGGACATCCGGCAGGCCACCGCGGAACTCAATGCCGCCCGCGATGCCGCCGCCGCCTCTCGCGCCCCACTGGTCCAGCGCCTGAACGGCCTGGAGGCCGACGTGCGGGATCTGCGCCGGGACGTCGAGCGCCGCGATGCCCTGCGTCAGAAGGAGGAGCGCGACCGCAACGACCAGGCCGCCGCCGCGCATGCCCTGGAGACTGAGGCCTATCGCACGCTGGCCGCGTTGCACGGCTACCGCCAGTCACTGGAATCGCGCCTGGGACCGGCGGTGCCCGCCGCGCTACGCGGCCAGTTGCAGGCCCTTGACCCGGGACTATCCGCCGCACAGGACTATGCGGGACTCTCCGATGCGGGCACCCGCCTGCTGGATCTCGCGGCACAGTGGAACCGGAGCCGACTGGGTGGCCACGCGTTCAACGGGGCGTGCCTCGACGCGGGCGGGCGCGAACTCACCGGCCGCTTCGTGGCCATCGGCCCCCTGACGTACTTCGCGGCGGATGCGGGTGGCGCGGCCGGCACCGTGGGCATGCCACCGCATGGCGCGGCCCCCGCCTTGCAGCAGACCTATGAGGGTGACGCAGCCGCGGCCCTGGCCACGCTGGCCGCCGGCGGCGAAGCCACGGTCATGCTCGACACGCGCCAATCCGAACCGGCGCGGCGAACCGGCTTGCTGACCACGCTCATCGCCATTATGCGCGGGCGCGGGACGCCCCAGGATTTCATGCTGCTCGACATGCTGCGGCAAGGCTGGCCCGTGCTCAGCATTCTGCTGCTGGCCTCGATCTGGTCATGCGCCATTATCCTTGAGCGCGCCCTGATCCTCCGCCGCGCGCATCTCGACGCCAGCCGCTTCGTGGACGCCGTGTTGAAAGACCTCGCCGAGGGCGGCATGCCCCAGGCGCTGCTGCATTGCCAGCGCCACCGCAAACCCGTCGCCGCCGTGGTGGCCGACGTCCTGACCCAGCCGGGCGGGCGCGAAGACAAGGAGCGCGCCATGCGGCATGCCATCCAGGTCCAGATCCACAACATGGAACACCGCGTGCCGATCCTCGGGACCATCGGCAGCACCGCCCCCTTCGTCGGCCTGCTCGGCACCGTCGCCGGCATCATCCGCGCGTTCCGCGATATTGCCGCCAATGCCGGAGGGGGGGCCAGCGTCGTCTCCGCCGGCATTGCCGAGGCGCTCGTCACCACCGCCTTCGGCCTGCTGGTGGCCATTCCAGCCGTCATGTTCTACAACCACTTCGTGAACTCGCTGCGGCGCTTCACCGCTGAAATGGAAATGAATGTCTATCACGTGATCGAAAAACTGTGCGCGGAGCCACCCCCATGATGACTAGCAAACAACGCGTGCTGACAGCCCTGCGACATCGCACACCTGACCGGGTGCCCATCGACTTCGGCAGCACGGCCACCACCGGCGTCCACGTCGCCTGCGTCGCCCAGCTGCGCGACCACTACGGCCTGGCCCGCCACCCCGTCAAAGTCTGCGAGCCGTACCAGATGCTCGGCGAAATCGAGCCCGACCTGCTGGAGGCCATGGGCGTGGATACCGTCTCCCTCCCCTCACCCAAGACGATCTTCGGCTTCCGCAACGAGCAGTGGCGCGAGTTTCGCACGCCGTGGGGCCAGGACGTCCTCGTCTCCAAACACTTCGTGACCTCCCAGGATGCCAACGGCGATGTTCTGCTGTACCCGGAGGGCGATCGCCAGGCCCCGGCCAGCGGCCGCATGCCCGCCACGGGCTATTTCTTCGACGCCATCATCCGCCAGCAACCGATCGACGAAGAGCGGCTGAATCCGCAGGACAACCTCGAAGAGTTCGGCCCCGTCAGCGAGCCCGACCTCGCCTACTACCGCGAACAGGCCCGGCTCCTGGCGGACTCGGATCGCGCCGTCGTGGGCGGCGTCGGCGGCACGGCGTTCGGAGACATTGCCTTGGTGCCGGCACCTTTCCTGAAACACCCCAAGGGCATCCGCGACGTGGCCGAGTGGTACATCTCCACCGCCACGCGCCGCGACTACGTCCACGCCATCTTCGAAGCGCAATGCGAGATGGCCCTCGCCAATCTCGCCAAGGTACATGCCGCCATCGGGAATGTGCTCGACGTCATTTTCGTCTGCGGCACGGATTTCGGCACGCAGTCATCCAGCTTCTGCTCCACCGCCACCTTCGACGAGTTGTACGAACCCTACTACCGGCGCATCAACGACTGGATTCACAGCCACACCACCTGGAAGACGTTCAAGCACTCCTGCGGCGCGGTCGCCGCCTTCATTCCGCATTTCATCGCGGCAGGGTTCGACATTCTGAACCCGGTGCAGTGCTCCGCCGCCGGCATGGACCCCCAGACGCTGAAGAACCGCTTCGGCGACCATCTCGTGTTTTGGGGCGGCGGCGTGGACACCCAGCAGACGCTTCCCTTTGGCACGCCGGCCGAGGTGCGCGCCCAGGTTCTCGAACGCTGCAGGATCTTCTCGCGCGGCGGCGGCTTCGTTTTCGACACCATTCACAACGTGCAGGCCAAGACCCCGGTGGCCAATATCGTGGCGATGCTCGACGCCGTCCGCGAATTCAACCGCGCAGGCGCAGGGGTCCCGTAGCGGTCTGTCGAGCGCCAACCATGCAAGGGCCCAGCATAGTCCCCGCTCGCTGGCGAATGGAGCCGGACGAGAAGGAATCCACCTGGTGGATTCTGCCTGCTGCCGTGCTGCTGGCGTTGGGGATCTCCCTGCTCACGCCCATCGTCAGCGTGCCCGTCCCCGCAACCGCCAGCCGCCATCGCGACGTCTTTGTCGATCTCGATGCCTTGCCGCCGCCCCCCGTGCTCGCCGCCGAACCCGCGCCGAACATGCCGCGGCCGGAGGCCCCGCAACTGCAGGCCCCAGCCCCGCGCATGGCCCCCGTCGCGCGCCTGCCGCTGAACACCTCCGGCCTGCACGCCGACCTGACCCTGGCGCCATTTGGCCGACCGGGTGCACTGTCCTTCCCCATCGCCTCAGCGGGCGCACCGTCTCCGCTCGCGGCCATCGGCACCGCGGATATGGTCTTCGACGTATCCCAGGCCGATGCGATGCCGCGTCCCCTCGCCCGCCTCACCCCGATGTATCCCCCCCGTGCACGCCTCCGCCGCATCGAAGGGGATGTGGTCGTCGAGTTTGTCGTCACCCCCCAAGGCTCCGTCAGCGCCGCCGAAGTCGTTTACGCACAGCCTCCAGACATGTTTGATCAAACCGCACTTCAGGCGGTGAAGCATTGGCGCTTTGAACCCGGCGTGAAGGATGGCCAGCCCGTCGCGGTTCGCGTACGACAGAAACTGACGTTCCGATTGGAAGAATGACGAAGATGCTCCACGACTCCCGGATCCGGCCGCCGCACCATACGCCCCGCGCCTTGCCGGTCGCCCGACCCTCCGTGTTCGCCCCTCAACGGAGCGGGCGCCCGGCCGACACGGCGCTTCTGGCCCTGTTGGGCGCCCTGCTGACCGCCGTCACGCTGATGGCCCCGCTTGCCCGAGCGGACGGCGCCGCACCGGGCGCGACCGCCTCGGATCCATTCGAGCCGACAGTGACGGCGCGCGAGTCGGAACTGCTGCAGCAAGCGATCCTCAAAGCGGAGACCGATCTTCCGGCCGGGATCGCCCTGCTGCGTGAGGCCGACCGCCGCACGTCCAGCCCGGCATTGGATTATGCCCTTGGCAACCTGTATGTGCAGACCAACCGCCTGGACGATGCCGTCATCGCCTATGGCGACGCGCTGCGCAAGCTTCCGCGCTTTCGTGCGGCGCTGAACAATCTCGCCCGTGTCCATGTGATGCAGGATCACCCTGACCTGGCCATCGCCTCCCTGACCTCCCTCGCGCAGGATGGTCAGGCCGACGCCGAGGCCTACTTGCTGCTGGGCCATGCCCTCGCCCTCACCGCGCGACCACTCTCCGCGGAGGGCGCGTACCGCCAGGCCTTGATGCTGCGGCCCGATGACGCCGAGGCCCGGCGTGGCCTGGCCAGGAGTCTCATCGATCAGCAGCGCTACCCGGAGGCGTCCGCCCTCGTCCATGAACTGTTGCTGACGCGCCCCCAGGACACAGACCTCTGGTCGTTGCAAGTCAGCCTCGCCCTCTCGCGCGAACAGGAGGATGACGCCATCGTTGCCCTGGAAACAGCCCGGCGCCTGGGGGCCGTCACGCCCGATATGCTGTCCATGCTGGGTGACCTCTATCTCAACCGCCGCCAGCCGCAGGAAGCCGTGAGCGCTTACCGTGCCGCCCTGGCCGCGGGAGCATCCGGCGTGGAACTCCGCCTGCGCGCTTCGGAAGGGTTGCTGATGCTGGATGCCCTGAAGGACGCCAGGCGTTTCCTCGATGAACTCCAGGCCGAGTCGACGGCGGACCCGACCCGGCTGACGGCGGCGCAGAAGAGCCGCCTGCGGCGCCTGGGGGCGGATCTGGCCCGGCGCGACGGGCGCCTGGATGATGCCCGCGAGGCCTACTGTGCGCTGCTGCATGATGATCCGTTGAATGGGGACGCCCTGCTGGCGCTGGGCGATCTCACGCGCGAGTCCGGCACCCCGGAAGACGCCCTGCTGGAGTACGAGCGCGCGGGACGCCTCGCCGGTTTCGAGGGGCGCGCCCTGGTCAAGCAGGCGGAGATCGAAGTGACGCGCGGGCGGTATCCGCGGGCGGTCACGCTGCTGGAGGCGGCCCAGGCCGTCGATCCGCACCCGCACGTGGCGCGCTACCTGGATCAAGTACGACAACTGGTGAAGTAGCGCGCGGCGCCACGCCCGCAAGGAGCCTGCCCGCGATCCCCTCCACCGGAGGGGTGCCCGCCAGGGCGGGGTGGGTAGAAAAGCGTGTCGGAACCATTTGAAGACGTTGTGAACGTGGACTCAGCCATACCGCCACGCCCTCAGCTCGCGTCGCCCCGGCGACGCCTGGCGCTATGGATACTGCTGAGCGTCGCCCTCACCGTGGCCGTCTGGGGACAGACTCTGCGCTTCGGGTTTGTCTGGGACGACACCTATTTCATCGTCCGCAACACGGCCCTGCGCGACTGGCGTCAGGCGCCCGCCTACTTCTATGATCGCGACACCTCGGCCGGAGCCAATCGAGCGGACGAGTTTCTCGTCTTCCGGCCGCTGCGCAATCTCTCCTATGCCGCCGACTACAGCGTCGCCGGACTGGACCCGCGCTGGTGGCACGCGCATCACGTCATGCTCCACCTGGTGAACGCCCTCCTCGTCGGATGGATCGCCGGTCGGCTATCCCGCTCCTGGATCGCGCGTCTCGTGGCCAGCCTGCTGTTCCTCGTGCACCCCGCGCTGACCGAGGCCGTGGCGTGGGTCAAGTGCCGCGACGATCTGCTCGCCGCCTTCTGGACGCTGCTGGCATTCGGGGCCTGGTTGCGCTGGCGTGCGGAGCCATGGACGTGGCGACGCATCACGGCGCTCGCCGGCGCCTACGGACTCGCCTGCCTGGCCAAGGATCAAGCGATCATCCTGCCGCTCCTCTTCGCCGCCGGCGGCGCCTGGCTGCCGGGAGCCGCCCACATCGCAGCGCCCGCGTCACCCCGCACGCGCGTCGCGCTCTGGACCTCACTCGCGGCCGTGGGCGTGGGCTACCTGGCCTGGCGCCATGGCTTCATGGGACGCACCTCCCAGACGGATTACCTGGCGGGATTCCTCCCCACGATGCTCACCATGGTGCGCGTCGCCCTGCTCTATCTGCACCTGCTCGTCGTCCCGCACCCGTTGCTGGCGGACTACTCCGGCATGCTGCCCAGCCAGTCGCCGCTGGATCCGCGTGTCGTCAGCTCCGCCATCACCCTGATCCTGGTGGCGACGCTCGTGTGGCGCGCCCGCGTCCGCCAGCCCGTGATCACGTTCGGCATCCTGTGGATCGCGATCGCGCTGCTGCCCGTCTCCAACCTCGTGCCCATGATGCAGTACCTGGCCGAGCGCTTTCTCTACCTCCCGCTGATCGGCTTGGCCTGGGCCGCGGGAGACCTGGCCGCGCGGCAGGCCGAGCGGCGCGGCCCCGTCGTCCTGCTGGCGAGCGCCGCCGTCCTGGTCGCGGCGGCCCTGCTCGCCCACCAGCGCGCCGCCGTCTGGCGCGACGATCTCCCGCTGTTCGAGGCCACCGTGCGGGACACGCCCGACCACGCCCTGCGCCCGCGCCGAAACCTGCTCGCCGCCCTGCTCAGCCGCGGCCACGTCGCGCAGGCCCGCCCGCTCGCCGAGCAACTCTGGGCCCGCGCGCAGCACGACTCAACCCTCTCGCCACGCGCCCGTGCCGAATACGCACACCATCTCGCGCTGATCGATCTGCGCACCGGCCAGCCCGATGCCGGCCGCGCGCTCATGTCCCGCGCCATTGACCTCGACCCCACCTACGCCGAGCCGTACCTCGCCCTCGGCATCGACGCCGGCAGCCGCGGTGACGCGGCCGCCGCCCTGTCATGGTTCGACCGTGCCGCCGCCGCCAGCCCCGACCTCGCGGCCGCGCATGCCAATCGCGGCGTGGCCCTCAGGGAGCTCGGCCGCGTGGACGATGCCGAGCAGGCGTTCCGCCAGGCCGTGCGCCTCGCGCCGGACGATCCCATGGCCTACAAATCCCTCGCCGCGCTCCTCTGGTCCCGCGGCCAGATCGCACAAACCATCCCCCTCTACGCCGAAGCCGCACGCCTGTGGCCCGACGACCCCGACATCCGGCACTGGCTCGCCGAAGCACGCCAAGCCGCCCCCTAGCCCCGCCGCCATAACTCCCGCCCGCGAAGCTCTGCCTACAAGGTGGCCCGCGACCTCCGGGCGCGGGCTCCTCCTCCTCCCTGTTTCTCCCCCATCTCCTATTGACCTCAGCGCCTTGTGCCGCCACCATGCCGCCCATGGAACCCTTGGCGATACTCTTCGATTGGGACGGCGTGGTGGTCGATTCCTCCCGCCAGCACAAGGCGGCCTGGGAACGCATGGCCGCCCGCGATCATCTGCCGCTGCCGGACGACCACTTCGCCCGCAGCTTCGGCATGCGCAACCCGCAGATCATCGTGGACATGTTTCACTGGACCACCGACCCCGTCGAGGCCCAGCGACTGGCCGACCGCAAGGAAGCCATCTTCCGCGAAATCGTCCAGGAAACCGGCCTGGAAGCCCTGCCCGGCATCCGCCGCCTGCTCGATGATCTCTTTGCGCGCGATGTCCCTTGCGCCATCGCCTCTTCCACGCCGCGCGAGAACCTGGATTGCGCACTCGATCTGCTCGGCCTCCACGACCGCTTCGCCCACATCGTGGCGTCGGAGGACGTCCGAATCGGAAAGCCCGACCCCGAAGTCTTCCTCAAGGCGGCGGCAGGCCTCGGCGCCGAGCCGCGCCATTGCGTCGTCATCGAGGACGCGCATGTCGGCATCGCGGCCGGCAAGCAAGCCGGCATGACCGTCGTCGCCGTCGCCACCACGCACCCCGCGGACTCCCTCCGCGCCGCCGACCACGTCGTGAAATCGCTCGAATCCGTCACGGTCGACAACCTCCTGGCGTGGCGCCAGGGCGCCTAGCCCCGCCGCTTCGATCAAGGTGGTCCGCGACCTCCGGGCGCGGACGGCCCAGCCTAAACCCGTTGCGCTCGCCGGCGGTGACCCTCTATCATTCACGGCATGAAGCAACTCCTGACGAGCGAGCACACGATGGTCGAACTGGCCGGCTCCCCGCGCACCTGCGGGCGCCAGTACGGCGACGCCATGGCCGAGCGCATGGAAGCCTTCCTGCATGCGGAAGTGACGCCCGACGCCCAGCGCCTCCGCTATGCCGCGCGCTGCTGGGACGTCCTCCGCCGCTGGGATCCGGCGGTCGTCCAGTTTATCCATGGACTTGCCGAAGGCTCCGGGCTCTCGCTCGTCCAGGTCACGCTTCTGCTGCTGCACGAAGAAGTGGAACATCTCAAGCACTGCACCGCCATTGGCGCCACGGGCGCCGCCACGCGCGACGGCGCCCCCATCATCGGCCAGAACTGGGACTGGCTCTCGCATCTTTATCCCTGGTCGCATCTGACGCGCCTGAAGATCAACGGCCAGCCCCGCGCCCTGTTCTATTCCTACCCGGGGCTCTGGGCCGGCGCCGGCCTGAACGATTACGGGCTGTCCTTCTGCTGGACCAGCGGCGGCGTGTGGCCCAAGGTGAAACCCAAGGTCGGCATCCCCAGCTACGCACTCATCGCCGGGCTCCTCGCGCGCCGCAGCTGCGCCGAGGCGCTCACGCTGCTGCGCCGCACGCGCAACGCCGGCGCGTTCATCTTCATGCTCGCCGACGTCAAAGGGGCCCTCGTGGTCGTCGAGGGCGTCCCCCACAAGATCGAGATCATGCCGGTCCACGACATCGCCACCCGCGCCACCTACTTCGAGAGCCCGCGCATGTGCCGGCTGTCCCGGCAGGATCTGACCAGCAAGCCCGTGAACCCGCAGTTCCGCGGCGAGCGGATCGCCGCCATGGCCCGCCGCGACGCGGGCCACATCGACGCCGCACGCGTGGAATCCTATCTGCGCGACGAGAGGGAAACGTCGGTCAGGAGCGTCTGCTGCCAGCCCAAGGATGATTTCCGGTGGATGACGCTCGACAGCTTCTACATGCTGCCCCGCCTGCGCGAGTTCTGGATCGCCCGCGGCTCCCCCCGCCGCCACGCCTTCCGCCGCTACGAGGTGTGAACCGGAACGCGCCAGCGGGCCTTCGTCCGCGCCCCTCAGCCCTGCCCTCCCTCCTCGGTGGGGAGGGGAGGCGCAACGACGGCATCACACTGCACGATTCCGGCTAGACACCCACCCCGCCCTGCGGGCACCCCTCCGGTGGAGGGGACCAGGCACTCAGGCTCTATCGAAGATCCCCTCCCTGGTAGGGGTGCCCGCAGGGCGGGGTGGGTGCCGCCTCACACATCACATTCACGTTTTCTCGCCCCTCGCCTTCGAAACTCACCAGCGCCCCGCGGCGGAGTGCGTTTGATACACAACGGCTCGCATTGACCCGCGTCGCCATTGTCCGCATGATAGCGCCCCATGAATTCACGCGAACGCATCCTGCGGGCCATCAATCACGAACCGGTCGACCGGGTCCCCGTTGACTTTGGCGGAACCCGCCAGAGCGGCATTGCCGTCACGGCCTACGCCCGCCTGCGCCAGCACCTCCGCCTGTCCTCGTCCCATCCCCCGCGCGTGTTCGACGTGTACCAGATGCTCGCCGAGGTCGAGGCCGACGTCGCGCAGCGCTGCGGCGCGGACTGCGTCGGCCTCTACCGTCCCGCCGTGGCCTTCGGCATCCGTACGACCGGCGGCTGGAAACCCTTCACGCTGTTTGACGGCACACGCGTCGACGTGCCCGACGAGTTCAACCCCGTCACCGAACCCACGGGCGATCTCGCCATCCTCCGCGACGGCCAGCCGATCGCGCGCATGCCCAACGGCGGATTCTACTTCGACCGCACCGAGACGCATCCTGGCGCGCAACACGTGGACGTGGCCAGCTACGCGCCGCCGCGCCTCACGACCGAAGAGCTCGATCACTACGCCGTGATGTCACGCCGGCTGCACGAGGGCACGGATAAGGCCATCGTTGCACCGCTGGGCCCGCCCCACGAACTGTTCTACGGGCTGGGCCAGGGCGATTTTTCCGCCTGGATGGTCACCTTCGCCACGGAACCCGACTACGTCCACGCGCTGTACGACAAGCTCGTCGACGTGTGGCTCCAGAACCTGTCGGACCTGCATACTGCCGTCGGGAATCGCATTCAGGTCCTTCAGTTCTGCGACGATTTCGGCACCCAGCATGCGCCCTTTCTCTCCACGCCCATGTTTCGTGAACTCTTGCTGCCCGCCTACCGCCGCGGGCTCGACTGGATTCACCGCCACACGAACTGGAAAGTCCTGCTGCACTCGGACGGCGCCATCTTCCCGCTCATTCCCGCGCTGATCGAGATGGGCGTCGACATCCTGAACCCGGTGCAGACGACGGCCACGGGCATGGATCCCACGCGGCTGAAGGATGCCTTCGGGGACAAGTTGGTTTTCTGGGGCGGGGCCTGCGACTGCCAAGGCACGCTGACCACCGCCACGCCCGCCGAGGTCTCCACGGAAGTCCGCCGCAACCTGGACGTCTTCATGCGCGACCGCACCGGTTTCGTCTGCGCGTCCGTGCACAACATTCAGGCCAACGTGCCGCCGGAAAACATCCTCGCGCTCTTCGAGGCCGCGCAGGCGTGGAAGGGGTAGACCGCGGCGTTCCCCTCCGCGTGATGATCCGCAACTGGAGCCGGCGGTCCCCGCCGGTCACCCACGTGCGGTCCCCGCTCCCCTCTCCCCCTCACCCCGTGACCGCCGTCTCCACCTCGGTCGCGGCGGCGTAGGTGGCGAGCCGCTCCGCCAGCCAGCGCACGGCATCCTCCAGCCCCGTGCGGCCGCCGTAGGCGTTGATCACGTACAGCAACCGGCGGGTTTCAAGCGAGAGCTTGGTGCGCTCGGAATCGCTCGTCGGCGTGCCGATGGCGGCCGTCGCGTCGCGCAGCACGGGCAGCCCCGCAATGTTCAGGACGCCTCGCCCGATGCCCTCGTAGGGCTCGCCCTCGCGGCCGATACCCCAGCACAACGGTCCCACGGCCTTGGCAAGATCGAAAGCCCCGATCGAATAGCCAGTCTTGAGCGAAGCGAAGTTGACGAGGTCCACGAGCGTCGAGACGCGGTAGAGCGGCTTGCCCTGCAGGATGCGGCGGCGCAGCGCCTCGGCGGATGGCCGGTAGCGATTCGGATCCTTGCCGCAGCGCTTGTAGGCCTCGCGCGTCACCACGATCTGCGGGTGGCGGTTCGCATCCTCCACGGAAACGGTTTCCTGAAGGGTGCGGCACAGCGTGTCGATCTCCACCCACAGCGCGTCGTGGGTCGGCGTGTTGTTGACGCTGGCCTCGATCAGGCCGAGACAGAACTTCGGACAGCGCGCGCGCAGGTCATCCCCGACTTGAATGGTGATCATGCGGGCCAGCATGCCGGTCTGCCCTCGCGCGGTCAAGCCGCCCGAGTGCTCCTCTGTCGTCCAGGCTTCCGCTGGTTACGTGTCGGAGGGCGCTCCCGCCGAGGCGCAGAGAAGCGGAACGTTCAACCCGCGCGTCACAGCCCGAACCGGCCTCTCACCGGTTCAGGCAGGGGCGCCCCCCTTCCTCGCCTCGGCGCCTCGGCGGGAGCATCCGAACCGCCCCCCTCGCCACTCGCCCAAGGCACACCGCCCCCTGTTCGTTTCTGCGCGTGCGGGTACAAAAAGGGACAGGCAGGATCTCCTGCGTGGAGCATCCCGAAGGTGCCCATTCCCCACCGATGGAAGTCCTATACGAGCACACTTCGCAGCAGGGTAATGATTCCCCACCACATCAACAACGCCGCGCCAAGAATGGCGCCGTAGGTCATGACGTGGGCGACTGCATACCTGTACATGGCTGACCGCTTCTTTCCCGGCCGCGCTGTCCCGCCTGGCGGGCACCGCCACCGCTTGTCCAATACCGAGGGTAACGGACATATAGCACCGTCCGTGCCATGTTCGACCCGCGCCCGCGACTTGTGCCATTCTTTGCAGGGCCACGACCCCGCCATCACAAAAAAGACTTTCCAACCATGGCCGCTCTGCGCAGAGTGACCGGAACCCTGATGCGGCGCGCACGCGCCCCACAGGCAACGTACCGCAACCCCGTGGGGACTCGTCGTCGTCCATGCCGAACGCAGCTGAGAACGCGTCCACGCCTCCCCCGCAGACGACCACGCAATGGGCGCTGATCCGGCGCCTGCTGGGCATGGTCTGGCGCTACCGCTGGCACTGCTTCGGCGTCCTCGGCCTGCAGACGATGCTCATGGTCCTGGGCCTCGCGGGCTTGAGCCTGGTGGGCATCGGGGTTGACTACATCCGCTACGTGTACGGCCTGCACGCGGCCATGGGACCGGGCGCCGGCGTGCCCAAACCACCGGAGTGGCCGCTGGGCATCGCGCCCCCCGCCGACTGGAGCACGGCCACGGTCGTCTTCTCCATTGCCGGCGCCATCCTGCTCATGGCGGCCCTGCGGTCCGTGCTGAACTATCAATACAGCGTGACCGCCGCGCGCCTCGTGCAGGCCAAGGTCGTGGTCGATCTGCGCGCGGCGGTCTACGAGAAACTGCAGCGGCTGAGCTTTCGGTTCTTCGACGAGCACGCCAGCGGGTCCATCATCAACCGCGTGACGGGCGACGTGCAGATGGTCCGCATGTTCGTGGACCAGGTGGTGATGCAGAGCATCATCATGGTGGTGTCGCTGCTCGTCTACCTGCTCTACATGCTGCAGATCCACGCGGGGCTGACGCTGGCCTGCCTCGCCACGACGCCGCTCATCGGCGTGGCCACCAACTGGTTCTCGCGCCGGGTGCGACCGGCCTACCGGCGCAACCGGGAACTGATGGACGGCCTGATCCGCAGCCTCGCGGAGAACCTGCAGGGCGTGCAGGTCGTGAAGGGGTTCTACCGCCAGGAGGAGGAGATCGGGAAGTTCGCCGCCGCGAACCGCACGGTGCGGGAACAGCAGAACGCCATCTTCCGCGACGTGAGCTTCTACACGCCGCTCATCGGCTTTCTCTCCAACATCAACATCGCGGTCCTGCTCGGCTACGGCGGCTGCCTCGTCATTCGCTACGAACAGAGCCAGGACCTGGCCACGGCCCTGCGCGCCGGGCTCTCGATCGGCCAGTTCCTGGTGTTCTCCGGCCTGCTCCAGCAGTTTTCCGGGCAGGTCAATGCCATCGCCTCCATCGCCAACAGCATGCAGCAGAGCCTGACCGGCGCCGAGCGCGTGTTCGAGATCCTCGACGCCCCCGTGGGCATCCAGACCGAGCCGGCGGCCGTGAAGCCGGAGCGAATCGCGGGCGAGGTGACCTTCGAGCGGGTGCGCTTCGGCTATCGGCGCGACGAACCCGTCCTGCGCGAGGTGAGCCTCCACGTTGCGTCCGGCCAGTGCGTCGCCATCCTGGGCGCCACCGGCTCCGGCAAGAGCACGCTGCTCAGCTTGATCCCGCGCTTCTACGATCCGGACGCCGGAACCGTCCGCATCGACGGCCACGATGCGCGCCAGTTGGACCTGGACCTGCTGCGGCGCAGCGTGGGCGTGGTGTTTCAGGAAAGCTTCCTCTTCAGCAACACGGTCGCCGCCAACATCGCCTTCGGCCATCCGGAGGCCACGCGTGCGCAAATCGAGCATGCCGCGCGCCTCGCCTCTGCCGATCGATTCATTGCGGCGCTGCCCCAGGGATACGACACCATTCTCGCCGAAGGCGGCAACAGCCTCTCCGGCGGGCAGCGCCAGCGCCTGGCGATCGCCCGCGCCATCCTGCTCGAGCCCTCGATCCTCATCCTCGACGACCCCACCGCGGCCATCGACCCCGGGACGGAGGAGGAGATCCTGGTGGCCATGGAGCAGGCCATGCAGGGCCGGACCACCTTTCTCGTCACCCATCGCCTGAGCACCCTGCGGCGGGCGGACTGGATCCTCGTCCTCGCCGACGGGCAGATCGTGGAGTCCGGCACGCATGCGGACCTGATGCAGCGCCAGGGCGAGTACTATGCCATGGCCCGCATTCAGACACCGGACGCCGACCGCGCGGCAAGCGCGCCCGCCGCTCCGGCGCAGGAGGCGTCATGACCAGGCGCCGCCCGCTGCGCACGCTGACCGCCGCCCCCGGCGACGAGCAGGAAGCCGAGGCCCGGCCGCTGAGCCTCTCCTTGATCCGCCGCCTGTTCCGCTTCATGCGCCCCTACGCCGGCAAGCGCAACGCCTTGCTCGTGCTCGTCGCGTTCCGCGGCATCCAGCTGCCGTTCCTCGCCTGGGCCATTGCCAGCGTCATCGGCGGACCGGTTTCGAACCTCGACACGCACGGCGTGCTGCTGGGCACCCTCGGCTACCTGGCCCTCGCGGCATGCACGCAGTGGACCATGATGTACCGCTCGCGCTTCGGGCTGCAGATCGGCGAGGCCGTGATCCACGACCTGCGCAACCGCATGTTCGAGCACCTGCAGCGCCTGCCCATGTCCTACTACAACCGCCACAAGGTGGGCCGCGTCATCAGCCGCTTCACGTCCGATGCGGAGGCCATGCGCGTCGGCATTCAGGACGTGCTGTTCGTGAGCCTGGTCAACGCGGGCCAGGCCCTGGTGGCCGCCGCCATCATGGCATGGCGCGACTGGGTGATGTTCCTGCTCGTCGCCGTGATGGCCCCGGTGCTGTGGGGGCTGAACCGCTATTTCCGCGTGCGCCTGAGCAAGGCCTTCC
Organism: Lentisphaerota bacterium; assembly: GCA_021413965.1. GTDB lineage: Bacteria > Verrucomicrobiota > Kiritimatiellia > UBA8416 > JAIOPI01 > JAIOPI01. The sequence continues at coordinate 193,229 of JAIOPI010000010.1, forward strand.
GCGCCGTGCAGGAAAGCTTCAGCCGCGTGACCGCCACGCTGGCCGAATCCGTCACGGGCATCCGCGTGATCCAGGGCTTTGCGCGCGAAAAATACAACGCCGGCCTGTTCCACGAACTCGTGGCGGATCATTCGGAATACAACGTCGACACGGCGCGCTCCATGGGCGTGTTCATGCCGCTGCTGGAATTCAACACGCAGCTCTTTATCGCCCTGGTCGTGATGGTGGGCGGCTGGCGCGTCTTGCACGGCGCCGCGCAGGTGGACGATCTGTACCACTTCATCCTGCTGGCCCAGACCTTCTTCGGGCCCATGCAGGTGCTGGGGTCCCAGTACAGCCAGGCCCTGAGCGCCATGGCGGGCGCCGAGCGTGTCTTCGCCTTGCTCGATTCGACACCGGAAGCCGATCCGCCCGACGCGGTGGTGCCCGCCCGCATCAGCGGCCGCGTCGAGTTCCGCCACGTCAGCTTCGGCTATGACCCGGCGCGCCCGGTGCTGCACGACGTGAGCTTCACCGTCGAGCCAGGCCAGACGGTCGCGCTCGTGGGCCACACCGGCAGCGGCAAGACCACCATCACCAACCTGATCGCGAAGTTCTACGCCCCCACCGCGGGCGACATCCTCGTGGACGGCGGCGACATCCGCACCATCCAGACCCGCGCGCTGCGGCGGCACATGGGCATCGTCCAGCAGCAGAACTTCCTCTTCACCGGCACACTGCTCGACAACATGCGCTTCGGCAAGCCCGACGCGCTCGGCCTCGAAGTCATCAAGGCCGCCGAGGAAATGGACTGCCTCGACATCATCACCGACCTGCCCGACGGCATCATGACCGTGGTCGGCGAGGGCGGCAAAGGCATCAGCCTCGGCCAGCGTCAGCTGATCTGCTTCGCGCGCGCCCTGCTGGCCAACCCCAGCATCCTGATCCTCGACGAGGCCACCAGCGCCGTGGACACGGTCACCGAGGCCCGCATCCAGGCCGCCCTGGCCAAGCTGCTGAGGGGGCGCACGAGCTTCGTTGTCGCCCACCGGCTGAGCACGGTCCGCCACGCGGATCTCGTGCTCGTGCTGGAGCGCGGCAGGATCGTCGAGCGCGGCACGCACGATAGCCTCGTGCAGCATGGCGGCGTCTACGCCGCCCTCTACCGCCAGTTCATCCGCGCGGCGACCGCTTGACCGTCACGGGCGCGTTGGTGGTGCCGGCGTACACGATGAGGATCTCCGCCGCGTTGGTGCCCGTGTTCCGGCCAAAGTGCCACGTATCCACCACCTCGATGATCGGATCGCCCGCCTTGAGCTGCAGCGTGTCGTTGCGCTCGGTGACCACGGTCAACTCCCCACTCAGCAGGACGCCTGCGTTGATGACCGGATGCTGATGCATCGGCAACGCCACTCCCGGCGGAATCGTGATGCGCATGATCGTGATCTCGGGCGCGCCGGCGGGATACGACGGCAGCGGCGCACCGTTCCAACTGGCAGACGATTTGGCCAACTGAACCGAGGTGATACCGGCGGACTCTTCCGCCCGCACCGGCAAAACCAGACACAGTACGACACCCCAGACGGCCAGCCGTGGTTTCATATATGCCGGAATGATAGACCCACCGCGCAGCCAGCACAACCCGGCCGTCACCGGCCCGCGAAGAGGTCGAACCCACCCGCCCCCTACCGCTCGCTCAGCGCGCCATAGACGGCTTCCGCAATGAGCAGGTGCCCGGCCTGGTTGGGATGGATCGCTTCGTCGCCGAAGACCCCGGCCCCCTGCTCCGCCATCACCGCCTGAAAAAGCGCGTGCGTACGTACCAGGCGCGTGTGGTGCTTCACGCTCAGCCGCTCCACGGCGGATACATAGGCGGGCAGCAGGTCCAGAATCTGCCGGTGCCGCGGATCGGACGGCGGCCCACGATGCATGAAGAACGGTTGAACGAGCAGAAGCTGACACGCCGGCAGCGCCGCGCGCGTTTCCCCCAGCAGGCGGTCGAACTCCCGCTCATAAATCTCCGGCGTGACCGGCTCCACGCCCGGCGTCAGGTTGCTGGTCACGTCGTTGATCCCAATCTTGATCGACAGCCAGTCGGGCTTGAGATCCAGCACATCGCGCTGCCAGCGGTTGATCAGGCCGGACTGGGGAATGTGCGGCAGCCCGGACACGACACGGTCGCCATTGATGCCGCGGTTGTGAATCGTGACGCGCTTCTGCGGTTCGCGTATCAGAAGCAGGTCGGCGAAGAGTTTGACGTAGCCATTGCCCAGCGGCGGACAGTCCTCGCGACGTCGCGCGTCGGTAATGCTGTCCCCGATGAAGACGATGGCCTGACCGGACTGGATTTGTATGCGCATGGTTGATACTCGCGAACGGACGCAAATTACATCAGAAAGCGGCGCGCCTGACGATGGGAAATCGGCGCCGCCAACAACCGCGCCTGGCTGCTAGCGCACGATCAGCAGGGGCGCGGCGCGGGGAGGGGGCGGTGGCGTGTCGACCAGCAGTTCCCAGATGCCGAAGTCGGGTCCCGTCAGGAAACGGCCCGACAGCTCCACGACCTGGGTGGTGCCGGTCCAGGCGAGCGTGAGGTCGGACAACTGCGGGGTCATGTCGAACCAATTGCTCGGCGACTGCATCCACACCTGGAACTGGACATACCGGCTCCGGGGCAGGTTGAGCGCCCCGGGGTTGGTCATCGGCGGGATCATCGCCCAATCCGGCGCGTCGGACATCTCGGCGTTGCCCGAGCGCGCCAGGATACGGAGCCGCGAGACGGCGCTGTTGTTCGAGGGGATTCTGGCATGCCAGTCGATGGTGGTGAAGACGGGGGCCGGGGTCTGGGTGTCCACAATACGGGAGGTGTAGACGCCGTTCGTGGCGTAGGTGCCCCAGAGCAGTTCCACGCCGGGTAGGACGTTCGTGGCGATGACGTCGCTGCGCGCGCTCCAGGTGTCGCTGGTGACGGTTTGCAGGGTTGGCGCGCTGCTCAAGGGAATGACGTAGGCCCCCACATGGTCGAGCGGATTGGTCCCGCGCCATTCGGCCAGGTTCCCGTAATTGACGGCCGAATCCATCAGGTAGGTCACGGCGTAGCTGCGCTCCGGATCGATTTCCATGCGGGCCGGATAGCCCATGTAAGCCGGGGTGGAGGCGGGCAGCGTGAGACTGTTCTCCCCCGAACCGGTCTTCAGCCGCACCGCGGAGCCGGGGACCGTGTCCGCGGTTACGACCCCATTGGACACCAGCGCTTCGGCGATGAAAGCGTGGTTGATGCGGAGCATGCCGCCGCTGCCCGGCATGAAGTACGCCCAGACCGCCCCGCTGGGGATCCGGATATGACCGCCGCCTTCGGCATTCCGGCCACGGATGACCACACGCACCGCGCACCCGCGGTAGCGATCCTTGGCGGACGAGAGGCGATTCGAGTTGCCGATCTGGTCCGTCACACGCCAGTTGACGTTGTACTGCCCCACCAGCTGAATCACGGAATCGCGGGCGGTGTTGGTCAGCACCGTCGTGCGAACGGTATGATCGTGCTGGCCTTCCCCTTCGGCGAAGTTCGATTCCTCCCATCGATCGTTCTCCATGGCCAGGGAGAAGAACTGGTCAGGAGCCGTGGCCGGGAATGACAGCGCGCGGGTCCCGCTCAGCAGGTTGGTATCCACGAAGTACCCGGAAAGGGCGGGTCCCCAGCGATCAATCGCAGGTAATTGCGCCTCGGCCTCCCGGGCAAGGCCGCACGGCGAAACGGTCAGCGTGTCGATGCCCACCCGGTAGCCGCGACTGGAGGGATTCCTGTCGATCACGCGAAACGTGAAGGTGTGCGGGCCGGGCGAGAGTTCGATCGTGCCAAGGCTGACGCTGACGACCTGCGTGTCGCCCGGACGAAACGCGTCGAATGATGGAGGATCTCCAGCCGCTGCCGTTGCGGCAAAGCCGCATCCGGCGAGGAGAAGCAACCGCCATCGGGTAGACCGTTCCATGCGCATGGTCCTCTTCCGACGGGACGACGCCCGGGCAACCCGCGGGTCACGTGAAGCGCCTGACCGTTCAAGCGCCGTCCGGGACGGCGGTCTCCACCAGCTGAGCCAGGAGGGTGAGAGACTCCTGCCAGCCGAGGTAGCAGGCTTCCGGCGGGATGGGCGCCGGGATGCCTTCCTGCACGATGTTCAGCTCCGTGCCGCAGTCGACCGGGCGCAGGGAAATGGTCGTGTGCATGACGCCGGGCAGATTCGCATCGTCGAACGCATCCGTATGGCAGATGCGCTCATGGGGGATCAGTTCCAGGTACTCGCCGCCGAACGTGTGCCCGTGCCCGGTCGCAAAGTTCGTGAAGGACATTTTGTAGCGGCCGCCCACGCGCGCGTCCACGTGGTGCACCGTGCCGGTGAAGCCGTTCGGCGGCAGCCATTTGACCATTGCGTCGGCATCGAGAAAGGCCCGGTAGACACGCTCCGGTGGCGCACGCAGCACGCGGTGCAGGCGAATGGTATGCGTTGGCATCATGACAGTGGCTCCTTTCGCCTACCGCGACGGCTCACCACCGCGCCTTACATCGGCAGCGGGGGCGGCAAGGGAATCCAGGCCCGGGTCATGGTGTCGCTCAGCGTGAAGGCGATGAGGATGACGAGCCAGACGAAACCGGCGCCGGCGAACACCCAGATCAGCTTGTTGCTGTAGCGAACATGCATGAAGTATAGGATCACGAGCGTGGCCTTGCAAACCGCAATGGTGATGGCCACGAACGTATTCAGGAACCCGAGATCGTAGAACGACACCGTGACGGTAATGGCCGTGAGCACCATCAGGGCGCCGAAAATTCCCAGGTACAGGCGGACCGGTACGATGTGATGCTTCATCCGTGCCTCCCAATGAGGTAGAGCAGCGGGAACAGGAAAATCCAGACGATGTCCACGAAGTGCCAGTAGAGCCCCACCATTTCCACCGGCGTAAAGAACTCCGCGGAGAAGCGGTTCTTCGAGGCCAGGCGAATGAGCCAGAGCAAAAGCCCCGCGCCAATGATCATGTGGACGGCATGCAGCCCGGTCATGAGGAAGTAGTAGCCAAAGAAGAGCTGAATGGGCCCCACGGGATCACCGGCCCCGTGCCACTGGAAGTGCGCACCGGGAATCAGGTGATCGTGGAACTTGTGGCTGTACTCCACGACCTTCACCCCGAGGAACGTGCCGCCCAGCAGCAACGTCAGCCACAGGTAACCGATGATCCGGGCGCGCCGCCCCTCCTGGGCGGCATGGACCGCCATGGCCATGGTCAAGCTGCTGACGATCAGGACGACGGTGTTGAATGCGCCCAGCGTGATGTCCAGGTGGTGGCTGCCCGCGACAAACAGATCCGGATACTTGGTGCGGTACACCACGTAGCCCAGGAACAGCCCGCCGAACATCATCACTTCCGTGATGAGAAACGTCCACATCCCGAGGCGGGCGGATTCATACTGCTGCTCAAGCGAATCGAAATGATGCGCGAGCGGTCCGTGGGAATCAGCCATGGCCATGTCCCTCGTTGCCATACGCGTAGGCTTCCTCCGTAACGATGGGCGTTTGCTCGAAATTGTGCATGGGCGGCGGCGATGGCGTGGTCCACTCCAGCCCCTTGGCGCCCCAGGGGTTGGCGGGGGCCGGCTTGCCATTCTTGAGCGACCAGATCAGGTAGATCATCGGGATCAGGTAACCGACCCCGAGAATGGTCGCCCCGGCGGACGACAGCACGTTGAGCGCCTGCCACTCGACCGGATAGGAGTAGTAGCGGCGGGGCATGCCCATGAAGCCGAGCACGAACTGCGGCATGAACGTGAGGTTGAAGCCGATGAAGACCGTCAGCGCGCTGAACTTGCCCCACCATTCCGGATAGAGTTTGCCGGTGATCTTGGGCCACCAGTAGTGCAGCCCGCCCAGGTAGCCCATCAGCGCGCCGCCAACCATGATGTAGTGGAAATGCGCGACGACGAAGTAGGTGTCATGCAGGTGGATGTCCACGGCAAGGTTCGCGAGGAACAACCCGGTCAGGCCGCCGATCAGGAAGAGCCCCATGAAGCCCATCGCGTACACCATGGGGGTCTGCCACGACACGGACGACTTGTACATGGTGGCGGTCCAATTGAAGGCCTTGACGGCGGAGGGGATCGCCACCAGGAAACTCAGGAACGAGAAGACCATGCCGGCGTACGGCGACTGGGTGCTCACGAACAGGTGATGGCCCCAGACAAAGAAGCCGATGATGGCGATGGCCAGGCTGGACGCAGCCACGAAGGAGTAGCCGAAGATGCGCCGGCGGCAGAAGCAGGCAATGAGCTCGCTCATCACACCCATGCTCGGGAGAATCATGATGTACACCGCCGGGTGCGAGTAGAACCAGAACATGTGCTGGAAGAGCACGGGATCGCCCCCGATGGCCGGGTCGAAGATGCCGATGCCCGTCGCACGCTCAATCGCGATCAGCGCGATCGTGATGGCCAGAACCGGCGTGGCCAGGACCATGATGAGGCTGGTGGCGTAGATCGCCCAGACGAACAGCGGCAGCCGCATCCACGTCATGCCCGGGGCGCGCAGCTTGTGCGTGGTCACAATGAAGTTCAGCCCGGTGAGAATGGAGGAAAAGCCCGTGATGAAGACGCCCAGCGCCGCCGTGATCACCTTGGTGTTGGCGTAGGTGCTGCTGTACGGCGTGTAGAAGGTCCAGCCCGTATCCAGCCCGCCCGTCACCGCCACGTATAGCGTAATGCACCCGCCGATGATGTAGACGTACCAACTCGCCAGGTTCAGCCGGGGAAAGGCGACGTCCTTGGCGCCAATCATGATGGGCAGCACGAAGTTCCCCAGGACGCCGGGCACTGACGGCACCAGGAAGAAGAAGATCATCACCACGCCGTGGAGCGTGAAAAGCTTGTTATAGGTGTCGGCCGTCACCAGGTTGCCGGCGGGTGTCGCCAGTTCCATGCGGAACAGGGACGCCATGAGTCCGCCGATGGCAAAGAAGAACGTCACGCCCATCAGGTACAGCAGCCCGATGCGCTTGTGGTCCGTGGTCAGCAACCACGACCGGATGCTGTAGTTCCAGTTCAGATAGTTGGTGGCTGGTGCTGGTTCGCTCATTTGGTCTGCCCCCCCGTCGTCCCCTCCGCCGACTGGATTGACCGGATATAGGCAATGAGCTGCAGGATCTGTTCCTCGTTCAACTGCCCCGCGAAGGTGGGCATGACGGGTTGGAACCCCTTCACCAGCTTGGCCTGTGGCTTGAGAATGGATTCGCGAACGTACGACTCATCGGCGACGACGACCTGCCCATTGGAGAGTTCAACAGGCTTGCCGAAGACGCCGCGCATCAACGGGCCCTGGGCGCCCGTACGGCCGTCATGGCAGGTCACGCAGGCCCGCTCCGTGAAGAGCCGGGTGCCGGCTTCCACCATGGTTTCCTTGCGGCCAACGGACTGGCCGGCCAACCACTCCTCATACGCCGCGGGCGACATGACGATGACCTTGCCCACCATGGCGCTGTGCGAGGTGCCGCAGTACTGCGTGCAGAACAGGTGATAGACGCCTTCCTTGGTGGCCTCAAACCAGATGGTGGAGTAGCGGCCGGGCACGACGTCCATCTTCACGCGGAACGCGGGGATGTAGAAGCTGTGGATCACATCCTCCGAGGTCATGATGAGCTGGAACTTGGTGCCGATCGGGATATGGAACTGGTTGATCTCGCGGCGCCCATCGGGGTGCTGGATCTTCCACATCCACTGTTTGCCGACCACATAAATGGGGACGGCGTCGGGCGGGCGCGTGATCATCCCGAGGAACATCCGTGTCCCCCAGTAGAAGGTGCCCAGGGCAATGATCAGGGGAATGATCGTCCAGAGCATCTCCAGCTTGAGATTCCCCTCGATCTGGACGGGCTGCTCGTCCACGTGGCGGCGGCGATAGCGGACCGCGAAATAGATGCAGGTCAGCCCGATGCCCAGCGTGAAAAAAATGGTCAACCCGATCAGGAACCAGATCAACGAATCCAGCGGCCCCGCCACGGTGGATGCACTTTCCGGAAAAAAGTTGAAGAGCTTGTTCACGACGATACTCCCGCTTGGGCCACACGGCGCTCACCGCGCAGGGTCCGGACCATGAAGGTGGCCAGCGCGAGCACGGTGAGCAGGGCGGCGGCGCGCAGCCCCCGCATGATCGCGACCCCGTATTTGCCGGTCACCGGATCGTAATGGAAGCACCAGAGCAACACCTGGTCCACCGGCGTTCCAATGCGCCGCTCGGAGGCATCCACCAGGCCCAGGCGCAGGTCCCGACCGGAGTATTCGATCCCGTAAAAATATTTGGAGAGCACGCCGGCCGGCGTGGCCACCATGATCCCGCTGGCGTGCGCATACGTGCCGGACTCGGGGTCGAATTGATAGTGAAACCCGACCGCCTGCGTCAGCCGGCGAATGGCCTCCGGCTTGCCCGTCAGAAAATGCCATCCGGCGGCCGCGCCTTCGCGGCGGTACTCCTTGACGTAGGACGCCTTCTTGGCCGCCGCCAACTCGGGCGTCTCGTCCGGATTGATGCTCACCGTGACGACGTCGTAGTCCTCGCCCATCTTCAGATCCACCACGTTCAGCGCCTTGACGAGCCCGTTGAGGACCATGGTGCAGAGCATCGGGCACTTGTAATAGGCCATCACGAGCACAACCGGCTTCTCGCCGAAGAAGGACCCCAGGCGCACCGTACGATTCGCTTCGTCCTGAAACTCAAGTTCCAGGGGAAGCTGGGCACCAAGCTGCTGCTCGATGCGGGCCTCGGACAGGATGTTGGTCCCGGGCTCGGCGGCGCGCGCCATGGAGGCGGCTCCCACCAAGCCGGCGATGGCCCCGGCCGTCACCCAGGCCGACCACGATGCGGCGTGAACGGTCATGGTGCGCCTCCGGACGGCGCCGCCGCCGCGGCCGCGGGCGCATTGGAGGCGCCAGCATCCGCCACCGCGCTGACGATGTTGGTGTCGGCGGGCACCGCCGCCGGCCAAACCGGCAGGCCGCGCTCGGCGACGATCGCCATGGCGCGCGCGATGGGAATGTGTGCGATCCCGGCGTCCTTCTGCACCCACTGGTAGCCCTGGAGCAGCCCGTCTTCGTACGCGTGCAGTTGGGTCAGTTCCTTGACGGCGTTCACACGCAGGCGCGGCGCGGGCGGGATGGGCTGCTGCTCGGTCAGTTCCGAGACCGGCGGGCGCTCACGGGCGATGGAGCGCTGGTAGTGGTTGAACAGCCAGCGCATGTACACGAACGAGAAGACGACGACGGCCGTGAGGATGATCCCGCCGTACATGATCGCGCGCGTGTTGGCGTCGCGGATTTCGTACCCGGGCGTCTTGGCCGGCCCCTGATTGCCCGGAGCCGGATGATGCGGATCAGCCATGGTGATCCCCTCCCCCCGTGGCGTCGCGCGTGAGCCGCACCGGCAGCAGTGGCGCCGAGGCGAGCGACCGCAGATACACGGCAAACCAGATGCCGCCGATGCCCGCCATCGCCACCACGTCCAACACCCGCAGGCGCAGCGTGTCCGTGAAGGCAGGCACGATCAGCCAGTACAGGTCGATGTAGCGCATGACGAGGATGAAGATCGCCACGCCCGCCAGCCGATTCAGGTTGCGCTTACGATCGCGCGACAGCAGCAGCAGAAACGGGAGGCCGAACTGCATGCCGAGCAGCCCGAGGCCGACCCACTGCCAGCCGCCGTGGAGGCGCACGTAGTACCAGGGCGTTTCCTCGGGCAGGTGGCCGGACCAGATGATCAGGAACTGCGACAGCGAGACGTAGGTCCAGAACATGGTGAAGGCCAGCATCAGGTTGCCGAGGTCGCCGATGGTCTCGGGCTTCATGAAGGCCGCATGCGGCCCCTTGGGTCCGACGCGCGACAGCACGACCGTGCTCAGCGTCAGCGCCGCGAGCGCACCACCGGCGGCGTAGATCACGCCGTAAATCGTGGAGAACCAGTGCGGCTCCAGGGACATGCCCCAATCGAAGGCGGCGAAGGTCACGGTCAGCGAATAGATAACCAGCGCGGGGGCTGACAGGCGGCGGGTGCGCGCTTCGATCGCCGGATCATCACCGGCGTCCAGCTTGCGCGACCACCGGATGACCAGGCGCGAAATGATGATCCAGACGGCAAAGTACACGGCGGTGCGGATGGCGAAGGCCGTCGGGTTGAGGTACGCGACCTTCATCTGAATCAGCTCGTCGTGGGCCACGACCTCCGGATCCGCCCAGGGGTAGAGCGCCTTGAGCTGCATCAGAATGGGAATGAACAGCACCGCCATCAGCGGCAACGTGCTGGCCCCCGCTTCAAGGAAGCGGCGGATGGCCAGGCCCCAGCGGCCGCCGGACACATACTGCAACAGGAGCAGCGAGAAGCAGCCGAGCGCCACCGCCGTCCAGTACAGGTAGGCCAGCAGGTAGGCTTCCATGGCGGCCTCGCGCTGGCTCAAACCCAGCCCGAGGCAAATGGCCAGCCCGGCCACGCCCAGCCCGAGCGCCAGCCGCCGACCGCCACTGAATTGATTCTGGTTGTTGCCGCTATTACTCATGGTGTCCATGGTTACTGGCATCCGCCGTGGTCTCGACCGGCGCAACCGCGGGAGGCGCCAGCAAGGGCGCACGGTCCTCCTCGGGCAGGGCCGCGATGTCGGCATACTGACTCAGCTGCAGGGTACGAATGTAGGCGACAATGGCCCAGCGGTCCTCCACCGGGACCTGCGCCGCGTAGTCGGGCATGTTGCCGAAGCCCCGCGTGATGACATCGAAGTAGTAGCCCACCGGCTGTCCGCGCAGCTGGGCATCGTGATACGAGCGCGGCGGAAAATAGCCCCGCTGGACGACCATGCCCTCGCCCGTGCCCGCGCGGCCGTGGCAGGGCGTGCAGTAAATGCCAAAGCGCTCCTGCCCGCGCTGCAGCAAGGCCATGTCGACGGCAACCGGCAGGTTGGTGACGAACTGCCCGTTCTCCTTGCCCGTGAACCACGGCGTATCGAGCGTCAGGTGACCGCGCGCCACGGAGTGCTCCACCAGCGGGCGCGATGCGGCGCCGTCGGCGAAGAAACGATTGGCGGCAAGCGGCTTCAGCTTGGGCTGGTCGCGCATGTCCTGGCGGCAGCCGCCGGCGGCCAACAGCAAGGCCAACAGCATGCCGCGCGTCCACACGCGGCGACGGGCTATGTTCTGGATCGGGCGCACCATGCGACTCCTCAACACGCTTCCACGTCGTACACGCCCAGCGCGCCGGTCTGCTCCAGCACGCGACGCGATTGCGACGCGTCGAACTTCGGGTCCCGGGACTTGATGCAAAGGAAGAAACGGTCCTGCGACGCGCGCTTGAACGCCGGCACGGCAAACAGCGGCTGGTACGGCTTCGGGAGCCCGTTGAGCGCCAGCATGCCCAGTACGGCCGTGAGGGCGGCAAACAGGATCGTGCACTCGAAGGTGATGGGGATGAACGAGGGCCAGCTGTTGAACGGACGGCCGCCAATGTTCAGGGGGTAATGGATCACGCAGGCGAAGTACTGCATGAAGAACCCGGCGAGCCCGCCCGTCAAGCCGCCGCAGAAAATCAGTTTCGGCAGCGCGCGGGGGGGCGCGCCGACCGCCTCGTCCAGCCCGTGCACCGGGAACGGCGCATAGGCGTCGAGCTTGCTGTAGCCGGCCGCCCGCACCTGCCTGGCCGCCGCCAGGACCGCACTCGTCGTGTCGAACTCCGCCACGATGCCGTAAAGTTGTTTGGCTTCCGCTTTCATCCGCGTACCCGCGCGCCCGTTACTTCCGTTTGTTCTCCGCCGACTCGCGCGGCGACCCGCCGCCGGTCTTGTGCACCAGATCGCGCATCTCGAAAATCGATATCATGGGCAGGAGCCGGATAAAGACGAACATCAGCGTCAGGAAGAGGCCGATGCTGCCGATGAAGAGCCCGGTGTCCCAGAACGTCGGGTGATACTGGGCCCACGAGGACGGCAGGAAGTCCCGGCTCAGACTGGTGACGATGATGACGAAGCGCTCCAGCCACATGCCGACGTTGACGAACATCGCGACGATGAACAGGCCCAGGGTGCTGCGCCGGATGCGCGGCGACCACAGGAACTGCACGGCCACGAAGTTGCACAACAGCAGCAGCCAGTAGGTGTAGCCGTAGGGGCCGAACAGGCGGTTGTACATCATGAACCGCTCATTGGGAGAGCCGCTGTACCACGCCATGAACCCTTCCATGGCGTAGCCATAAATCACGATCAGTCCCGTGGCCAGCATGACCTTGGCCATGTTGTCCAGGTGCTTCATCGTGATCAGGTCCTGCAGGCCGTAGATCTTCCGCAGCGGGATGGCGAGCGTCAGCACCATGGCGAACCCCGCGAAGACGGCGCCGGCGACGAAGTAGGGCGGGAAGACCGTGGTATGCCAGCCGGGCAGTACGGAAACGGCGAAGTCGAAACTCACGACGGAGTGCACGGAGAGCACGAGGGGCGTCGAAAGCGCCGCCAGGATCATGTAGGCGGTCTCGTAGCGGCTCCAGTGGCGCGCCGACCCGCTCCACCCCATGGCCAGCACCCCGTAGAAGATCTGCGCGGCGCGGTTCTGCGCACGGTCACGCAGCGTGGCCAGGTCGGGGATCAGCCCCACGAACCAGAACATCAGGGAGACCAGGGCGTAGGTGGAGACCGCGAAAACGTCCCACACCAGCGGACTGCGGAACTGGGGCCAGAGCGCAAACGTGTTGGGATAAGGCATCAGCCAGTAGAACACCCAGACACGCCCGAGATGGAGCAGCGGGAACATGCCGGCGCAGGCCACGGCGAAGAGCGTCATGGCCTCGGCAAAGCGGTTGATCGACGTGCGCCAATCCTGCTTGAGCAGCAGGAGAATGGCGGAAATCAGGGTGCCGGCGTGGCCGATGCCGATCCACCAGACGAAGTTGATGATGTCCAGCGCCCACGCGACCGGGACGTTGTTCCCCCAGATGCCGATGCCCTTGGCCACGACCATGGCGGCCGTGTAGAGAAACAGCATCAACAGGGAGAAGGCAATGGCCGCGCCGAAGATCCACGCCCGCGGCTGGTTCCGCGTGAGCACAATGGACGCGATCTTGTCCGTGACGGTATCGTAGGAATGCCGGCCGCGAAGCACCGCGCTGTCAAACTTCTCCACCTTGGGCTCAGTGGCCATGGGAGCCCCCCTCCGTGACCAGCGCCGGGTTCGGGTTGCGCAACTTGGCGAGGTACGTCGTGCGCGGGCGCACGCCCAACTCATCCAGCAAGCCGTAGTTGCGCGGGTCCGCCTTGCGCTGCCGCACGGCGCTCTGCGCGTCGTTCAAATCGCCGAAGGCAATCGCGCCCACCGGGCAGGCCTGCTGGCAAGCCGTCACCACCTCGCCATCGCGGATGCGGCGGTTCTCAACCTTGGCCTGGATGCGCGCCACGTTGATGCGCTGCACGCAGTAGGTGCACTTCTCCATCACGCCGCGCATGCGCACGGTCACGTCCGGGTTGCGCTGCAGCTTCAGGGACGGCGTCTGGTCGTCCGTGTACGCGAGGAAGTTGAAGCGGCGCACCTTGAAGGGGCAGTTGTTGGAGCAGTAACGCGTGCCGACGCAGCGGTTGTACACCATGTCGTTGAGCCCCTCGCTGCTGTGCGCGGTGGCGCCGACGGGGCAGACGGGCTCGCAAGGCGCCCGCTCGCACTGCATGCAGGGAATGGGCTGGTGATGCACCTCGGGCTGGTCCAGATCGCCCTCGAAGTAGCGATCCACCCGGATCCAGTGCATCTCGCGACCCTTGGCTACCTGGCCCTTGCCCACGACGGCGATGTTGTTCTCCGCCTGGCAGGCAATCGTGCAGGCGTTGCAGCCGAGGCACGTGTTCAAATCAATCGTCATGCCCCACTTGTATCCCTCGTACGGATGGTCGGGATACAGCGAGGTGTCGGGCCCGTGCTCGCTGTGTTCGCGCACGAACTCGGGATTCTCCTGGAAATGCGTCACCGTGGCGCTGCGCACCAGCTCGCGCCCTTCCATGCTGTGGTGGTCCTGCGTGCAGGCCAGCGGGCGGTTCGTCCCGGTCTTGAAGATTTCGCCGCCCGTCAACGCCCAGCCCAACTCGGGGCGGAACAACGTGTAGGCGCTGGCCCCGAGACCGTTGCCCACGCGCCCGGCGTGCGTGCGGCCGTAACCCAGGTTCACCGTCACGGCGTTCGCGGGCTGGCCCGGCAGGATCCACGCCGGCAGCTCGACACCCGGCTTGCCGCCGGCGGACACCACGATCACATCGCTGTTGCGCAGCCCGTGCTTCTCCGCAAAAGACGGGCTGACCAGCGCCGCATTCTCCCACGTGAGCTTCGTCAGCGGCTTGGGCAGTTCCTGCAACCACCCGTTGTTGGCCAGGCTCCCGTCCCACACCGACGGGTCGGGCCGCACCACGATCTCGATGCCGTCCGCCACCGCCAGCGATTCCTTCAGCAAGGCCGCCATCGCAACCCCATCCCATGCCAATGCGGGGCGCTGCGTGGCAAAGGCGCTGCCGGCGATGAACCCGTCGTGAATCGTACGCTTCCAGAATGCATCGAAATCGAGTCCGCCGCGCTGCTTCTCCCAGTGCGCGCGCACCACGTCGTACGCCGGACGTCCGGAGCGCCCCAGCAGCGCGTCGATGATTTCCGCCGCACTCCGGCCGCCATAAAGCGCTTCGATCAACGGCTGCTGAATCGTGATCGTGCCGTCAAAGGCGCGCACGTCACCCCAGCATTCCAGGTCGTGCGCAGCCGGCAGGTGCCAGTGGCAGTGCTCAGCCGTTTCATCCTCGTACAAGCCCCAGTGCACGCGCAGGGCCACGGCCTGCAGGGCTTGCGCGAAATCGGTTTCGGCGGGGGCATCGTAGACCGGGTTGGTGCCCAGGATGAAGAGGCTCTGCACCTTGCCCAGACGCAGATCATCCACCAGCGCCCGCAGGGACTCGCTCGAGGACTGCGGGGCCGTGTCGAGCGGTTCCGTATGAAAGACCGTGCTTCCAACATTTCCCAGCGCTGCGTTCAGCGCCTGTGCCAGCGCGTGCACAACGGGGGGCTGGTAGTCGCCCGCCACCACGAGACTGCGCCCGCGATGCGCCTGCAAGTCTGCCGCCACCGCCGATGCCCATGCCGCCACGGCCGGCTCCAGCGCCACCGTCGCGCCAACCTCGATGCCCAGGTCGCCCGCCACGGCCGTCGCCAACGCCAGCAGCGCCTTGGGGCCCAGGGACAGGCGATGATCCGCAATGGAACCGGTCACGGACGGCGTGCATTCGGCGACGTACAGGCGGTTCATCCCGGCCTGCTCGCCTTGCGGCTGCCGGCGGGCGGCAAACTGGCGGGCGTAGCGAAGGGCGCCGGCCCCTTCGTAGAGGAAATCCGCGTCGAGGCTCAAGATGACGTCGGCCGCGTCGAGATCAAAACGGGTTTCCAGCGGCTGCTGGAAAACCATGCGCGCGCCGGCGTAGGCGGCATCGCGGGCCAGGGGCGCATAGCGATGCCAGCGGGCCTTCGGAAACGCGGCGAGCAATTCCTGGATGAGGCTCAACTGCGTGGGCGACGTGATCGGCCCGGTCAGCAGGCGCAGGGAATCGCCCTGGTCCGCGGTATGCTTGTCGCGCGCGGCTTGCAGGTCGGTCAGAAACTTGTCCCACGTGCTGATGCGCCCGCGATACTTGACCGTCTGCGACCGATCCGGATCGTAAAGGCCGAGGATGGCGGCCTGCATCAGGACGCTGCTGCTGCCGGCGCCGTCCGGATGATCGGGATTACCTTCGATCTTGGTGGGCCGCCCCATGTGGCTTTCCACCAGCGCCCCACGCCCGATGCCCTGCCACGTGACGGCCGTGGCATAGTAAAGCGGCTTGCCCGGAACGAGTTCCTCGGGCTGCTTGACGTAAGGGATGATCATTTCCTTGGGCTGGCGCGTGCAGCCCGTGGCACCGGCCAGCGCCATCGACGCACCCATCAGCTTGATGAAATCGCGCCGGTTGACGGCCGTCAGCGACTCGCCCTCGGTGAATTCCGCCTTCAACAGGGCCTGAAAACGGGGAGAATCCGCCAGTTCGTCCAAGCTCCGCCACTGCCGCCGCCCCGCCGCATCGATCGTGCGGGTCCGCAACTGGCTCATCGGTACAAAAGATTCGTTCGTGCTCATCGGTGGCAAATCGAGCAGCTTGTTAGCGACTGTATGTCGTACTCCGCAACCAAGGCCTTTCCTGGATCGTTTGTGCCGGTCGGGCGCTCCCAGCGCATATCAAAAACCTTGTCCTTCGGCCGGACGAACTTGTCGGGATGGCGATGGCAGTTCAGACACCAGGACATGTGCAGGGTGTTGGCCTTCCACATCAGCGGCATCTCGTCCACCTGTCCATGACAGGACACGCAGCCGATCCCGCGATTCACGTGAATGCTGTGGTTGAAATAGACGAAATCGGGCAGATCGTGCACCCGCGTCCACTGCAACTGCTTGCCCGTCAGGAAACTGTCCCGCACCGGCGCCAGGATGGGGGCATCCTTCCAGATCTGCACGTGACAATTCATACAGGTCTTCGTGGGCGGAATGCCGGCCACCGCCGATTTTTCGACCGCCGTGTGACAGTAGCGGCAATCGATACCCAATTGCTGCACATGGTGCTTATGACTGAAAGGCACGGTCTGCTCGATGGGTTGCCGCACGCCCGTCACATAGGGCGAACGCAGAAACTGGTCCCAAATCGTAAACAGGCCTATCAGAAGGAACACCCCTCCGAATATGCCAAGCTTCGCCAGCGTATTCGCGCTGGGGTGGAAAATCTGGCCCATAGCCCGAAAACGATCTCTGTTAATTCAGTCCCGGCCGAGGAACGGCACACCCGAAGCCGTTGCGGATTCTCGGACGCGGTGAAGGGCGGAATGTACCGAGGACCGGGGGCGACTGGCAAGAGAACTCTTATGCGTTATTTCCTGACGAAATCGATCGCCGTAGTCGACTCACCAATTTCGATTCGCCAACCTCCCGCCGTAAGGTATGGACGCGAAAAGCGATTTATATATGGATCCGCCGATAGGGTAACGCAGCCGCAGCTACTGTTACCTAGCGACGGACCAGGGTCCACATCCCCCCCACCGGGATGTGGACCCACTTTTCTTCAGCCAGTCCATCCTGCCACGTGACTCCCGTCTTCGCATGCTCGTGCCCCACCCGCCTGCGATTTTCCGCTGTCAGCCAAGGGCGCCATTTGGCACATTTGAGCTTGGTTTTCGGGGATTCGGAGGGATTCGTGGCGCCTGCGGTAGAATGGGAAAGCGCATCGCCTGCGCCCGCGTGCAGCGTGGCCGCGCAGCCAGACTGTCAGCACTGTGGTGCCCGCTGCCCTGATCGCCGCATCCGGGACCAGGACCACTTCTTCTGCTGCATGGGCTGCCGAATGGTCTATCAGCTGCTGAAAGATCGCGGCCTGGACCGGTTTTACGAACTGGAACCGTCGCCTGGCATTCGCCCTTCCGAGAGTAGCGCCACCCGGGCCTACGAACATCTCGATGCCGACCCCATTCGCAGACAACTCCTTGATTTTACCAATGGTCGCCTGGCGCGAGTGACGTTCTCCATTCCCGCCATTCATTGTGCGGCCTGCGTCTGGCTGCTCGAAAACCTGTACCGCCTGAATCCCGCCATCGGCGAGGCGCGCGTCCACTTCCCGCGCAAAACGCTCTCCCTGAGCTTCAACGAAACCGAGATCACCTTATCCGCCGTGGTCCGTCTGCTCGTTTCCATCGGCTACGAACCGGCGATCAACCTGGGCAGCCTCACCGCCCCGCCGCCTGATCCTGCGGCCCGCCAGCTCCTGCTCCGCCTGGGCGTTGCCGGATTTGCCTTCGGCAACATCATGCTGATGAGCTTCCCGGCCTACCTGGGGCTCAATCCCGCCGACGAAAGGGGCATGCACCACTTCTTCGGCCTGCTCAGCATCCTGCTCGCCATGCCCGTCCTGCTCTACAGCGCCTCAAGCTACTGGACAGCCGCCGCGCTTTGCTTCCGCCGCCGCCACCTGGTCATCGAGTTCCCCATCGCCCTCGGCATCATCGCCCTCTTTACGCAAAGCGTCGTGGAAATCCTCGCTGGCATCAGCGAAGGCTACCTCGACTCCTTTTCCGGTCTGATCTTCCTGCTCCTCTGCGGGCAGTGGTTTCAGCGCAAAACCTTCGCCAGCCTGTCGTTTGAACGCGATTACAAAGCCTATTTCCCGCTCGCCACCCTCCGCCGGGAAGGCTCCGCCACGCGCTCAGTCCCGATCACGTCCCTCGCGGTCGGCGACCGCATCCTGGTGCGCCACCAGGAACTCATCCCCGCCGATGCCCTGCTCGTGTCCGGCGATGCCTGCATTGACTACAGCTTCGTCACGGGTGAAGCCGAGCCCGTGGTCTGCCGCCCGGGTGAACACGTCTTCGCCGGCGGTCGCCAGACGGGGGGCGCCGTGGAACTGGAAACGGTCAAGCCTGTCTCCCAAAGCTACCTGACCTCGCTGTGGAACAACGCCGCGTTTGCGAAGCCCCGCACTCCCCAAATTCAGAATCTGACCAACCGTGCCGGCCGCCTCTTCACCTACGCCGTCATCGCCATTGCCATCAGCACCGGCGCCGTCTGGCTGGTGCGTTCGCCGCCGCAGTCCTTGCGCGCCTTCACCTCGGTGCTCCTCGTGGCCTGCCCTTGCGCCCTGGCCCTCACGGCGCCCTTCACGCTGGGCTCCGCGCAACGCATCCTCGGCCGCAATCGCCTCTACCTGCGCAACGCGACTGTGGTGGAAGACATGAGCCGCGTGTCCACCCTGATCTTCGACAAGACCGGCACGCTGACCCATGCCACCCGCCAGAATGTCACGTACACCGGCGACGCCCTCACCGACACGGAACAGACCTGGGTGGCCGCACTCGCGCGCCAGTCCACCCACCCCGCCAGCCGGCGCATCGCCGACTGTCTGCCCCCCCCCTCGCCAAACCTCGCCCCTACGGCGTTCTCGGAGGTCCCGGGACAGGGCATCCGCGGCGTCGTGGCGGGGCATGCCCTCTGCCTCGGATCACCCGCATTCGTCGCTTCGGACGCCGCACTGACCGAGGCCGGACCCTATGTGAGCCTGGACGGGACCGTCCGCGGCCGCTTTGCCATGCAGCCAACCTACCGCGCCGATCTCGCCGGGCTGCTGCACCGGCTCGCCGCCCGCTATAACCTGGTCGTGCTCTCCGGCGATCATCCCCAGGCCGAGCCCGCCCTGCGCCAATGGTTCGGCCCGCGCGCGGATCTGCGATTCGAACAATCCCCCGCCGATAAACTCGCCTATGTCCGCCAATGGCAGGAGGCGCAGCCGGGCGGCGTCATGATGATCGGCGACGGCTTGAACGACGCCGGAGCCCTGCGCCAGAGCCAGGTTGGAATCGCCGTCACCGAGGATATCAGCCTCTTCTCACCCGCCTGCGACGCCATCCTGGACGCCGCCAGCTTCCACCAACTGGCGGATTTGCTGGCCTTCGCGCGGTCATCGGTCGGCATCGTGAAGGCAGGATTCGTCATTTCCCTCTTGTACAATACCATCGGGATCGGTATTGCATCGACCGGGCGTTTGTCGCCGCTGGTGGCCGCCGTGCTGATGCCGATCAGTTCGTTCTCCGTGATCGGGTTCTCGCTGCTGGCCACGCGCTGGGCCGCCTGGCGACATGGGCTGAGTTGAGGGACTCCGAGGGAACCGGGAATGGCGCGGATCATCGGATGGCCACGGCCATCCGTACGCTCTGCGTCCTTGCTGGATGTTGTGCGTGGCGGACCGGGACGCGTCCCGGCCGTCCGAAGGATGTGGCGTGAGCGTCATTGTGATCCTGATGCTTGCCAGCCTCGTGGTGGCGATCGCGTTCTTGACGCTGTTCATCTGGGCGGTGCGCCGCGGACAGTACGAAGACGTGGAAACGCCGGCCATGCGCATGCTGACGGATGACGATTCGGATCGACGGAAAGCAGACGAGAAAGGGTTGCAGCCGCATGAGTAACGTGGAGACCTTCCGCTACGACAACCGCACGGTGCGGGACTTCGCCGTCGCGACGGTGGTCTGGGGCATCGTGGGCATGCTCGTGGGCCTGATCGCGGCCATCCAGCTCTTCCTGCCCGCCGCCAACCTCGACACGCCGTTCCTGACCTTCGGCCGCATCCGCCCCCTGCACACGAACGCCGTCATCTTCGCCTTCGTCGGCAACGGGATGTTCGCCGGCATCTACTACTCGCTGCAGCGACTCTGCAAGGCCCGCATGTTCAGCGACCTGCTCAGCCGCTTCAACTTCTGGGGCTGGCAGGCCATCATCGTCGCCGCCGCCATCACCCTCCCGCTCGGCCTCACCACCAGCAAGGAATACGCCGAACTGGAATGGCCCATCGACATCGCCATCGCCGTCGTCTGGGTGGCCTTCACCGTCAATCTCTTCGGCACCATCTTCAAGCGGCGCGAGCGCCACATGTACGTGGCCATCTGGTTCTACATCTCCACCGCGCTCACCGTGGCCATGCTCCACATCGTCAACTCGCTCGCCTACCCCGCCTCGTTCTTCAAGAGCTATTCCATCTACGCCGGCGTGCAGGACGCCCTCGTCCAATGGTGGTACGGCCACAACGCCGTCGCCTTCTTCCTCACCACGCCCTACCTCGGCCTGATGTACTACTTCATGCCCAAGGCCTCCAACCGCCCCATCTTCTCCTACCGGCTCTCCATCATCCACTTCTGGGCGCTGATCTTCATCTACATCTGGGCCGGCCCCCATCACCTCCTCTACAGCGCCCTGCCCGACTGGGCCCAGTCGCTCGGCACCGTCTTCTCCATCATGCTGATCGCGCCCTCCTGGGGCGGCATGATCAACGGCCTGCTCACCCTGCGCGGCGCGTGGGACAAGGTCCGCCAGGACCCCGTCCTGAAGTTCCTCGTCGTCGCCGTGACCGCCTACGGCATGGCCACGCTCGAAGGCCCCATGCTCTCCATCAAGAGTGTCAACGCCCTCTCCCACTTCACCGACTGGACCATTGCCCACGTCCACACCGGCGCGCTCGGCTGGAACGGCTTCCTGACCTTCGGCATGCTCTACTGGATGCTGCCGCGCCTCTACAAGACCACCCTCTACTCGGTTAAACTCGCGAACTACCACTTCTGGATTGGCCTGCTCGGCATGCTGTTCTACGTCGTCCCCATCTACTGGGCCGGCGTGACCCAGGGCCTGATGCTCAAGCAGTTCACGCCCGACGGCTTCCTGCAATACCCGAATTTCCTCGAGGTCGTGCGCCAGGTGCTGCCCATGTGGCGGCTGCGGGCCATCGGCGGCGGGCTCTTCCTCTTCGGCGCCATCCTCATGGCCATCAACCTCTACAAGACTGCGAAGCAGGGGACCTTCGACGCGGATACGGAGGCCCAGGCGCCCGCGCTCGAACCCGTCGAGGTTCAGGACGAGCCCCACCCCTATCGCCATCGCTGGCTCGAGCGCAAGCCCGTGCGCTTCGCCGTTCTCGCACTGATCGCCGTCATCATCGGCGGCTTCATCGAAATGGTGCCCATCTTTGTCATCCGCCGCAACATCCCCACCATTTCCAGCGTCCTGCCCTACACGCCATTGGAATTGCTCGGGCGCGATCTGTACGTCCGCGAAGGCTGCGTGGGCTGCCACTCCCAGCTGGTGCGCCCGTTCCGCTCCGAGACCGAGCGCTTCGGCCAGTACGCCAAGGCCGGCGAGTACGTCTACGACCACCCCTTTCTCTGGGGATCGAAGCGCACCGGCCCGGACCTGTTGCGCGTCGGCCGCAAGTACCCCGACGCCTGGCACTACAAACACATGGAGGATCCGCGCACCACATCGCCCGGCTCCATCATGCCGCGCTATCCCTGGCTCAGTCGGCAGCGCCTGAACACCGCCATCACCGCCCAGAAAATTGCCGTCATGCGCCAGCTCGGCGTGCCCTATCCGGACGGCTATGAACGCCAGGCCTTCGTCGACATGAGCGCCCAGGCCTCGACCATCGCCTCCAATCTCAAGGACGCGGGCATCATCGTCGAACCCGACCGCGAGATCGTGGCGCTCATCGCCTACCTCCAGCGCCTCGGCACCGACATCCGCAACGAAATCCCCGCGGGGACCCCATGATCCGGAACGTGCTCGAACATATCGGCGGCATCGCCGCCTACCCGATCGTGTCCCTCACCCTCTTCGTCCTGGTCTTTGCCGGCGTCGTCGTCTGGGCCTTGGGCCTGAAGCGCGCCGATGTCGAACATCTCCGGCAGCTGCCCCTGCAGGAGGATGGAACCTTTCAGCCAGAAGGAGATGCCCGCTCATGAACCCAGAGAAGGAATCCGGGCTGTTCGCACACGATGCGGACGGCATTACGGAATTGGACAACCAGTTGCCACGCTGGTGGCTGTGGCTCTTCATCCTCACGGTCATCTGGGCAGTCGGGTACCTGTTCTATTTTGAGATCGCCCGCATCGGCCTCACGTCGAGTGCGGCCTACGAGGCCGAAATGGCCGCCGCCGGCAAGAACATGCCCGCGGCCGATGCCACGCCGCCCGAGCCATCCACCGATAACGCGGTGCTCTCCAGCGGGCAGATGGTGTTCCTGAAGAACTGCGTCACCTGCCATGGCCCGCAAGGCGGCGGACTCATCGGCCCCAACCTGTGTGACAATTTCTTCATCCACGGCCCGGCCTTTGCCGACACGGTGCACACCATCCGCGAAGGCGTGCCCGCCAAGGGCATGATCACGTGGAAGACCGTCCTCAAGCCCCAGGACATCCAGGCCGTCGCCAGCTACGTCTGGAAACTGCGCGGCACCTCGCCCTCCAACCCCAAGGCGCCCCAAGGCGACCCCTATGTTCCCCCCGCCCCCGGCGAGGCCGACACCAACGCGCCACCCGCCACCGCATCCGACACCAACGCCCCCGCCGCCCAGGGTTAGCCCTCCCTGCGATCCCCTCCACCGGTGGGGTGCCCGCAAGGGCGTGGTGGGTGCACGGGGGTAAGAACGGCGCCGCGCCAGTAGTGCCGGGACTGCGGAGGATTGGGGGAATGGAAGACTGGAAGGATCGGAGCGGCACGATACGGCGTGGTTTCCTGCGCTCCCGGGGCGGGCAGGCAAGATCAATCGTGGCGTGCGGAAACGATTTCAAGGGGCAGGGGTGAATCGGCCACGCCGGCGCTGGATTGCTCAGCTTCCAAATCTTCCATCCTTCCAACTCCCGCAGTCTCGGGTCGCCCGCAAGCCCATTGCACGATCGCCAGGCTTGCCCCATAATGGCGTGAGGTAATGTCATGACCACCGCCACACAGCCGGTCCTCCATCAGCCGGATTTCAAGGACTTCCGCGACCACATTCCGACCGCCGACCAGAAAGGCCGCCGGCTCTGGGTCTTCGCGAAGCGCCCCAACGGCGCCTTCTACCGCGGTCGCACCTGGCTCAGCGTCCTGCTCCTCGCCCTGCTCTTCGGCGGCCCCTTCATTCGCATCGGCGGCAACCCGCTCCTCATGCTCAACGTGCTCGAGCGCAAGTTCGTCATCTTCGGACAGATCTTCTGGCCCCAGGACCTCTTCATCCTCGCCATCGCCATGATCACCGGCTTGGTCATGATCGTGCTCTTCACCGCCACCTACGGCCGCGTCTGGTGCGGCTGGCTCTGCCCGCAAACCGTCCTCATGGAAATGGTCTTCCGCAAAATCGAGTACGCCATCGAAGGCGATGCCCACCAGCAGCGCCAGCTCGACAGCGCCCCCTGGAGCGCCGCCAAACTTTCAAAAAAAGCGCTCAAGCACGCCATCTTCTTCGCCCTCTCGTTCCTGATCGGCAACGTCCTGCTCTCCTATATCATCGGCAGCCATGGCCTGATCGCCCTCGTCACCGACAACCCGCTCAACCACCTCAGCGGACTCGGCGCCATGATCCTGTTCACCCTGGTGTTCTACGGCATCTTCGCGCGCTTCCGCGAACAGGCCTGCACCTTCGTTTGCCCCTACGGACGCTTTCAATCCGTCCTCCTCGACCCCAACTCCATCGTGGTCGCCTACGACCACCGGCGGGGTGATCCGCGCCAGAAAGCCGATCGCAATCAAACCCACACCGAACGGCGTGCCGCGGGCATCGGCGACTGCATCAACTGCGGGCTGTGCGTCTCCGTCTGCCCCACCGGCATCGATATCCGCAACGGCACCCAGATGGAATGCGTCCATTGCACCGCCTGCATCGACGCCTGCGATTCGGTGATGTCCAGGCTGAGCTTCCCCAAGGGCCTGATTCGCTATGCGTCCGAAAACGGAATCAACCGCGGCGAACGGCTGAAGCTCACGCCGCGCATCGTGGTCTACACCGCCATTCTGTTCGTGCTGGGCGGACTGCTCACGTACCTGCTGGTCAGCCGCTCGGATGTAGAGGCGAGCCTCCTGCGCGCCCCCGGAGCCCTGTACCAGCCTATGCCCAATGGCAACCTCAGCAATCTGTACCTGCTGAAGTTCGTCAACAAGACCTCGCGTGAAGTGCCCGTGGAACTCCGCATCGAATCGCCACCCGGAAGCGTGACCGTGATCGGCTCGCCGCTGGCCGTGAAGAGCGAAGCCCTCACCGAAACCGCGGCCGTCGTGGAATTGCCCCCTGCCAGCCTGACGGGCAAAGACACCCGCGTGCGCATCGGCGTCTACGCCGATGGCAAACGCGTGCAGACCATCAAAACCAATTTCATCGGCCCCGAGCAGTCAACGCCATGACGTCAGCCAACCTCTGGCCCCGCGCCATCATCGCCTTCTACGGCCTCTTCGTCGTCGCCGTCGTCGCGTTTACCATCTTCGCCTCGCGTCAGCCGTCTGATCTCGTGTCGCCGGATTACTATGCGCGCGAACTCCGCCACCAGGACCACATCGACAGTGAACAGCGCGGCTTGGCCGCCTCAACCTACACGTTCACAGGCGACGAGGCGGCCCGCCGCTTCACCCTGCGCTTCCCCTCGCCCTCGGTCGGCGGATCCATCGTGCTTTACCGCCCGTCCGCCGCCGCCCTCGACCGCACCATCCCCATCCAGACCGACTCCAATGCCGTACAAGTGGTCGATGCCTCCACCTGTGCGCCGGGACTGTGGCGCGTGCAGGTCGAATGGACGCAGGACGGCCACACCTTCAGCCGCGAACACAGCGTGGTGCTGCCATGATCGTGGAACTGACCTCGGCCTTTTTGCTGGGCCTCCTTGGCAGCGTGCACTGCGTCGGCATGTGCGGCCCGATTGCACTCGCCCTGTCCGGCGGGACCGCATCCCGCGGTCGATTCGTGGCCGGCCGGTGCGTGTATAACGCCGGGCGCGTCATCACCTACTCCGTGCTTGGCCTCGTGTTTGGACTCTTCGGCCATGTCCTGAGCATGGCCGGATTCCAGCAGGCGCTGTCCATTGTCGCCGGCCTGGCGATGCTGATCGGGGCGGTGATTTACCTCACCGGCGCGCCCGGTTGGTGGCACCCGACGGGCACGCTGGGCGTGTGGACCAAGGGCATGAAACAACTCTGGGCCCGCCTCCTCCCGGGACGCTCCATCGGCGCCCTGCTGGGAGTCGGCATCTTGAATGGCCTCCTCCCCTGCGGGCTCGTCTACGCGGCACTGGCCGGCGCGGCAGCCAGCGGCAACGCCGTGGGTGGCGCGCGCTTCATGGCCGTCTTCGGCCTCGGGACCTTTCCCGTGATGCTGACCGTGTCCCTTGCCGGCCACCTGGTCCAGGCCGGTCTGCGCCGCCACCTCCAGCCGCTGGTCCCCGCCGCCCTTGGCCTCATGGCCGCCCTCCTCATCCTCCGCGGCCTCGGTCTCGGCATTCCCTACCTCAGCCCCGTCCTCAACCCCGCCTCCGGCGAATCCTGCTGCCACGCCGCCCCTTGACCTCCCGAGGCGGCCCGCGATCTCCAGCGCGCCCCCAGTCCCCCGTAAGGTTCCCCCGTTTTCCCCGACTAGTGTACAGAGGCAACGAGGGCTGAAGCCCATCGTCCTCACACTATGCGGCGCTGGAGGCGGCATGGAAGCGCTCCTCATCCAACGATCTCGGGAGTGATGTTCCCCGCCCCTGGCCCGCACCCTTTCCCGAATGCCTGATGACGAACGTCCTCTTACCCGCTATTCTTAGCCCAAATGGCCCCCGGATCCAAAATCGTCGCCTCCATCCTCGTTGCCGACCGCCCCGGCATCATGCGCGACATCACCACCGCCATCACCGATCTCGGCGGCAACATTGACGGCATCAGCCAGACGGTTGTGGAGGGCTATTTCTCCGTCATCCTGACCGCCGCGTTCCCCCAACCGCTGGAGCCCCCGGCCGTGCAGGCCGCCATAGCCTGCCGCTTTGGCAGCCAGGAAGCATCCATCGTCGTGCGCCCATTTGTCCCCGTTCCCCGCGAGCCGCGCCTCGCGGGCGGTCAGCGATACCTGCTCGTGGTGTCCGGTCGCGACCAGCCCGGCATCCTCAAACGCACGACGACCTGCCTGGCCGCGCGTGGCATCAACATCGAGGACTGGTCCTTCCAGTTCGACGGCACCCAGGTCACCTACATTGGCCAGCTCACCGTTCCGCGCAACGTGCCTATTGGCGACGTTCAGCGTGAGTTGCACCGCACGCTCGGCCAGATCGATCTGCGCTGCACGCTGCAGCACGAAAACATCTTCCGCGCCACCAACGAAGTCGGCCCCATCAAATCCCTCTTGCAGGAGTCCGCCGATGCTGCGCAGCCATGATGTGCTGACCACCGTCCGCATGCTCCAGGAAGAGAACCTGGACGTCCGCGCCGTCACCATGGGCATCAACCTGTGCGACTGTGCCGGCGGCGACATGGACACCGTGGCCGCCGCCGTCGAAGCCAAGATCCGCGCGCGCGCCGCCCAACTCGTGGCCGTCTGCGACGACCTCACCACGGCCTACGGCTTGCAGATCGTCAACAAGCGCCTCGCCATCTCCCCCGCCAGCCAACTGCTGGAAGGCCACCATGGCACCGAGGCCGCCGTCCGGCTGGCGCGCGCCCTGGATGCGGCGGCAACCGCCGTTCGCGTCGATCTCGTGGGTGGGTTCACCGCGCTTGTGCAGAAAGGCATGACGCCCGGCGAACAGCTGCTGATCGAATCTCTGCCGGACGTGCTGGCCGCGACTCAGCGGGTGTGCGCGTCGGTCAACATCGCCACGACCAAGGCCGGCATCAATGTCGACGCCGTCAACCTCGTGGCACGGACCATCCTGCGCATCGCGAACGCCACCGCGTCCTCCAACGGCTTTGGTGCCGCCAAGCTCGTGGTCTTCGCCAACATCCCCGAGGACAACCCCTTCATGGCCGGCGCCTACCTTGGCGCGGGCGAACCGGAGTCGGTCATCAACGTCGGCGTCAGTGGCCCCGGCGTGGTTAAACGCGCCGTCGAGCGCGCGGTCGCCCGCAATCCCGCCTGCACCCTGGATGACATCGCCGAGGAGGTCAAGCATACCGCCTTTCGTGTCACGCGCACGGGCGAACTTATCGGCCGCGAGGCCGCCGCCCGCCTCGGGGTTCCCTTCGGTGTCGTGGATCTCTCCCTCGCCCCCACCCCGCGCATTGGCGATAGCGTCGGGGAGATCTACCAGGCCATGGGCATCGCCAAGCTCGGCGCTCCCGGCACCACGGCCGCCGTCGCGCTGCTCAACGATGCCGTGAAAAAGGGCGGCGCCTTCGCCTCCAGTGCCGTGGGCGGACTCTCCGGCGCCTTCATCCCCGTCATGGAAGATCACGCGCTTTCGGAGGCCGTCGCCGCCGGCACGCTGACGCTTGAAAAACTCGAAGCCATGACCGCCGTCTGCTCCGTCGGACTCGACATGATCCTGCTGCCCGGTGACACCACCGCCGAAACGCTCGCGGGCCTGATTCTCGACGAGGCGGCCATCGGCGTGACGAACGCCAAGACCACGGCCGTGCGCATTATTCCAGTGCCCGGCAAGCGCGCCGGCGATCGCGTCGACTTCGGCGGCCTCTTTGGCTCAGGCACCGTGACCAACGTCAATTGCCCCACCGGCGCCGAGACGTTTGTGAACCGCGGCGGCCACATCCCCGCCCCCCTGCGCAGCCTGGGCAACTGATTGGCTCTCCGACTGCCCGGTAAGGAGCCCGTTACGGGGGGCCTGTAGGGGCTCCGCTCGCGGAGACCTGTTGCGAGGAAGAGGTCCGCGCCAGCGGGCCCTGCAAGACCGAGGCCGTACACAACTGGCGCGAATTGCGCTTGCACGGTTTCCCCGCCCATCCAATACTTTCCCGGGTGGAGGTAGGCCCGTCGGATCCATTCCGGGTGGAGGACGGTGATGTCCGTCGTCCAGTGTCAGCTTTGCCCCAAGGCCTGCGTCATTCCGCTCGGCGCGAGCGGTGACTGCCGCATTCGCGTCAACATGGATGGCCGCCTCCGCGCCGTCACCTACGGCTACCCCTCCGCCATCCATATCGACCCCATCGAGAAGAAGCCCATGAACCACTTCCTTCCGGGAAGTCGCAGCTTCTCCATCGCCACCGTGGGCTGCAACCTACACTGCAAGTTCTGCCAGAATTGGGACCTGTCGCAGCGCAATCCCGAGGAGGCGGATGCCGTGCCACTGCCCCCGGAGGCCGTCTCGGTCGCCGCGCGCCAGTACAACTGCCAGTCCGTGGCTTACACCTACTCGGATCCGTCCGTCTTCTACGAGTACGCCCTCGATAGCGCCATGCAGTGCCGTGCGGCCAGCCTGCGCAATGTCATGGTCACCGCCGGCTATCTCAACGACGCCCCGCTGCGCGAGCTCTACCGCCACGTGGACGGCGCCAACATCGATCTCAAAGCCTTCTCCGACGCCTTCTATCGCGACGTGTGCGGCGCCTCTCTCGCACCCGTCCTTCACGCCCTCGTCACCACCAAAGCCATGGGCGTCATCGTGGAAGTCACGAACCTGCTGATCCCCACACTCAATGACGATGACCTCGCCATCCGTAACCTCTGCCGCTGGATCGCCGAAAACATGGGGCGAGAAACCCCGCTCCATTTCTCGCGCTTCGAGCCGCAATACCGGCTGCGCCATCTCCCCCCCACGCCCGCTGAAACCCTTTCCCGCGCCCGCGACATCGCGCTCGCGGAGGGTCTCCACTACGTCTATGTCGGCAACCTGCTCCTCGCCGATGCCGGCACCACGCGCTGCCCCCGTTGTGCCCGGGAACTCGTGCGACGCACAGGCTATGTCGTCGAGCTGAACCGGATCGAGAATGGACGCTGCCCCGGCTGCCACCAGGAGATCTACGGCCTATGGAACTGACCCGCCGCCAGGTAGCCGCTCTGCTCGCAGGCGCGCTCGCCGCCACCGCCTGCGGCCTCTGGCGCTGGACCAGCACCGCCCCGCGCCGCGTCCTGCGCGCCGCCACCAACACCCGCTTTCCCGGCCGCCTGCGACCGTGGACGCCCATCACGCCACCCGGACTCGCGCCATGGAAGGGATGACATGCAACTCAACTGCTCGCGCACGCTGACAGCCTTCCCTGCACCTCTCGACAGGTGGCCCGCGACCTCCGGGCGCGGGCTCATCGCGCGCCCCAATCACCCCGCGCTTTCCGCCGCTCGACTCACGCACCACCGCGCCCACACCCGGCTGTCGCGGCTCTCCCTGCTCCTGCCACTGCTGTCTCTCGCCTGCGGCGCGCGCCACGAACCAACGCCCCTGCCCGCCGCCCCACCCCCCTCGCCGTCAGCGAAGCACGTGCTGCAGTCCCCCCTCGCCGGCCGCTGGTACCCCGCCGATGCCGCCGCCCTCAAGGCCCAACTCAAGCGCGACTGGGACGCCGCCCCCATCCACACCAATCGCAACTGGCGCGCCCTCATCCTCCCCCACGCCGGCTATGCATACTCCGGCCCGACGGCCATGGCGGGCATCAAGGCTGCCAGCGGCCGATCCTACCGCCGCGTCATCGTCCTCGGACCCACGCACCGCGTCAGCATGCCCAATCTCATCAGCCTGCCCGACGCCACCCACATCGCCACGCCGCTCGGTGAGGCGCCGCTCGACCTCGACGTCCTCCGCGCGCTCGCCAAGGATCCCATGTTCCGCATGATCCCCGCCGCTCAAGACGACGAACACAGCGTTCAAATCGAAATCCCCCTGCTGCAATTCGCCTGGCATGACCTCGCGCTCGTGCCACTCGTCGTCGGTCAACTCGACGCGGTCGCCATCCGGCACGCCGCCGCCGTCCTCACGGCCCTCGTCGATGCCGACACCCTCGTTGTGGCCAGCTCGGACTTCACGCACTACGGCCCAAACTATGGCTACCTTCCCTTTACGCAGGATGTGGCCGCCAACCTCCGCCAGCTGGACCTCGGCGGCTATGCCTTCATCGCCGAACGCGACGCGGACGGTTTTCTGCGCTACTGTCATGACATGGGCGCCACCTTCTGCGGACGCGATCCGGTCGCCGTCTTGCTCGCCATGCTGCCAGCCGACGCGACCGCGGAACTTCTGCAGTACGATATGTCCGGACACATCACCGGGGACTTCGAGAACTCAGTCAGCTACTTGGCGGTGGGCTTTACGGGGGCGTGGTCCCCCCGTGCAGCACCGCTTCAGGAGGAGGCCGCCATGACCCTCAGTGAAACCGACCGTCAAGCCTTGATCGAGATCGCCCGCACGACCCTTCAGCGCCACCTGCTGAATCAGGACGCTCCGCTGCCCGCCGACCTGGGGCGCACGCCCAGTCCCGTCCTGCGCGCTCCCGGCGCCGCCTTCGTCACCCTCACGCGACCAGATGGCAGTTTGCGCGGGTGCATCGGTGACATCATCGCCACCGTGCCGCTCTGCGAATCCGTCAGGGACAACGCGATTCGCGCCGCCACGCAGGATCCGCGTTTTCAACCCGTGACCCCCATGGAGCTGCCGGCGTTGCACATTGAAATATCGGTGCTCACACCACCGCGCCCCGTCACGTCATTCAAGGAAATCGAACTCGGCAGACATGGCATCATCCTGAGCAAAGGTCGCCGCCGCGCGCTCTTCCTCCCGCAGGTGGCCCCCGAACAGGGCTGGGATCTACCCGAAACCCTGACCCACCTCGCCCTCAAAGCGGGCCTGCCTTCAGACGCGTGGATGGACGGGGCGGAGTTCCAGGTGTTCGAGGCCATCGTGTTTGGCGAGGAACATCGGTGAACACCTCCCGCTGGCAGCAGGCGTCAGACAGCGTGACGCTGCTTGCCATCGGTTGTTTCGCCGTGCTGTCCCAGGCCCTCCTGTTTCGCGATTTTCTCGGCGTCGTGGAAGGGCACGAACTGGGCGTGGCGTGTTTCTTCGCCGCCTGGCTCCTGTGGGTGGCCGTGGGCGCACTCGCCGGGCGGCACGCCTCCCGCCGGCTCGATTGCCTTGCCGCGCGACTGGCCGATGTGGCCCTGCTCTACCTTCCGGCGTTTGTCCTTCAGACGGCACTCGTTCACCACGGGCGCCAACTGGCAGGAATCCAACCTTATGAGTTGTTCCCATTCGATCGGTTGCTCGCCGCCGCACTTTTCGTCAATGCCCCCGTGAGCCTGTGCACGGGGTTCCTGTTCACGCTGGCCTGTCGCCGCCTGCGCGACGGCCACACGCTGCCCGTGGCCGCCGTTTTCATCCTGGAGTCCGCCGGCAGCGTGATCGGCGGTGCCGCCGTGACCGCGCTCCTCGCCGCCGGCGCCGGTCACGCCACCGCCGCCCTCGTTGGCGCCATCCCCCTGGCCGTCGCCCCCGTCATCGCGGCGAAGCGTCACCCCCGCCGCTGGGCAGCCGCATCGCCCCTGTGCTTGCTTCTTGTTCTCGCCCTCATCGGTGCTGACCGCCGCTGGACGCGCTCGCAGGATCTCGCCAATTGGAGCCGTCATCTGCCGGCCTCGGCGTGGCAGGGCACATTCGCCACCCCCCAGGCGCGCTACCGCTATGGCGAGTATGAAGGCCAGTTCACCGTCATGGCCTGGGAATCCGTCATCGATACCCTTCCCGCCACGGAGTCCGCGTCGCGTGTGCTGGCGATCCACCTGGCGCAACAGCCCGACGCCCGCACCGTCCTCGTGATCGGCCCCGGCACCAGCGGCCTTTGTCGGCGCCTGCTCCACCTGCCCCAGATCCGTGACGTGACCTGGCTCGATGCCGACCCCTCCTACCCTCTGCGCCTGCAGCAAGTCCTCCCGCCATCCTTGCGCGTTCACGATTCACGACTGCACATACCAGGAACTGACGTCCGCCGTTTCGCAACCGAATCGCGCGAGCGCTATGACATCATCATCCTGCAACTCCCGGCCGTGACCACGCTCGCGCAGAATCGACTGCAAACCGTCGAATGCCTGAGCGCACTGCGGGAACGCCTCGCCCCACGCGGCCTGATCGGCATCCGCGTGGGCAGCGGCGAGAATGTGCTCGGACCCGAACTCACGGATGCAGGCGCGTCCCTCTACGCCACGCTGCACAATGTCTTTCCAACTGTCGTCATCAAACCTGGCGATGACTCCTGGTTGATGGCCTCAGTCGACGCGCCGCTGACGGAGAAGCCGGCCTTGCTGCGCGACCGATTTGCCGCCATCCCCGGCGCCCCTGCCATCTTTCCTCCTCCCGGGCTCCTGTCGCTCTACCCGCCTGACCGGATCGCATTCCAGCGCGCGGCATACGAGACGCGCCTCGCCGACATCGCACACCGCCTCCCTCGCAACACCGACGCGCACCCCACGGCCCTGCTGCTGGGCCTGCTCGTCGCCGCCCGCGAGTCCGGCGCCGGTCGACACGTCACCGACCTCCTGCGCGATCTGGCCCGCCATGGAACCGCCCTGCCGTTCACCGCCGTCGGACTCGCACTGCTGCTGCGCTGGGCGTACCGCCGCGAAGCGGGCTGGCGCGGGGCCACCGTCGCCGACTGGGGCTACGTGGTGTTCGCCACGGGCGCCGCCGCCATGGCGGCCAGCGTCCTGCTCCTGTTTCAGTTTCAACTGCGACACGGCACCTTCCTGGTCCATATCGGCCTGCTCACGGCGCTGTTCATGCTCGGCCTCAC
Source organism: Lentisphaerota bacterium (assembly GCA_021413965.1). Classification (GTDB taxonomy): domain Bacteria; phylum Verrucomicrobiota; class Kiritimatiellia; order UBA8416; family JAIOPI01; genus JAIOPI01. Next base: position 226,279 of record JAIOPI010000010.1, read on the forward strand.
GCTGGGAAGTCTCGGAATTTCCCGACTGCTGCAGGTCGGGTGCCACCCCGCGCGCGTCTTCGTACCTCTGGCCTTCGCGCATGCCGCCCTGCTCACGGCGCTCGGCGGATTGCCACCGGACTGTTCACGCACCGCCTTCACCGCGCTGTTCCTGGCGCTCGGCCTGTTCAGCGGCGCCTGCGTCCCGCTCGCCGCCGCCGTCTTCCAGCGCGCCGGCGCCACCGATGCCCGCGCCGGCGGCACGATCGACCTCCTCGACCATCTGGGCGGTGCCGCGGGCGGTTTCGCCGCTGGCCTTTTCCTCATCCCCATGTTCGGCGCCGCCATGACCGCGCTCGCGCTGGGGCTCTGGATCCTCTCCCTCGTGCCGCTGATCCTGGCAACTCGTGAGAGCGCCGGCCCCGCCGCCTCGCCGGCGCGCGCAACCGGTGCCCGCCGACTCGGCTACCTCGCGGCCGGCATCGTGCTGTTCGCACTCACGGCGAGCCACCTGGTGCGACGCGAAAGCGCGGAGCAGCCCGCCCGCCAGTTGGCCGAGGCCGCGCGCCTGCTCCTGGCCCCGCTCGCCCCCCACCCTCGCGACCTTCCCAAAACCGCCGGCACGCCCCTGCGTTATTTCGCCGCCACCGATTCCAATGGAGTCGATATCGCGTACGTGTTGGGGACGCGCGGCATCGACGACCACCAGGTCGGCTACAGCGGCCCCACACATCTCGCCATCAGGATCACCCCCGACGGCACGCTTCAGGATCTGCACCTCATCCACTCGGACGACACCCCCGCCTACATCGATCGCATCACCGCCTGGCTTCCGGGTCTGCGCGGGCACAACCTCTTCGAACCCGCCCCGCTGCACGACGTGGACGGACTCACCGGCGCCACGCTCACCTCCCGCGCGATCCTTCGCTCTCTTCAACATGCCGGCCCGACCTTTGCCACGCGGGCGCTGTCACGCCATGCGCCCAGCGCCCCTCCGGCCGCTCGACGACCCGCGACCGATCGCGGCTTGCTTGTGCTGCTCAGTCTCCTCGCGGGCGCCCTGGCCCTGCGCCAACGCCCCGCCCCCCGCGCGCGGCGCCTCTTCCTGATCTTGACGGTTGCCGCCGGCGGGCTATGGCTCAATCTGCAGTTCACCTCCGCCCATGTGCTCGCGCTCGCGGATGGCCGGGTGCCCGCCATGATCTGGAGCGCCGCCTTCTGGATGGTCGTCATGCTGCCCATCACCGTCCTGCTCGCAGGCAATCTCTACTGCGGCTATGTCTGCCCGTTTGGCGCACTGCAGGAACTGGTTGGCGAACTTTGCCCGCGACGGTGGCGCGCCGCGGCTGGCCACCCCGCGTGGGCCACTGCCCGCTACCTCAAGTTCGTCCTGCTCGCCATGCTGCTGTTCGCCTTCGCGGCGCGCCCTGACGCCCGGCTCGCAGCCGCGGACCCGCTGGTCACCGTCTTCATGCCCGATCGCCCCGCAGGCGTTTCCGCGCTCGCCTTCGCCGCGCTCCTCCTCGCCTTCTGCTTCGGCCGCTTCTGGTGCCGGACGCTCTGTCCCGCCGGCGCCTTCCTCTCGCTGTTCAATCGCTGGCGGCTGCTGCGCGCCCTGAACCCTCCGGTTGTTCCAGCCCACTGCGACTACGGCATTCAGCATCAACGACAACGCGACTGCCTGCACTGCGATCGATGCCGGACCCCTGCCCCGCCACGCACCGACAATCCTCACGCGCGGATGATCATCGTCGCCGCCGCACTCCTGCTGGCAGCCTGGGTCATCGTCCGCGCGGTGGATGCCTGGCGCAAAGGCGATGACGCCAACACCACGGCCATGCTGAGCGCCGGCGGCATGCGCGACGTCGACCGGCTTCGCCTCCAGCGACTGATCGACGGAGGCCAGCTGTCCAACCATGAAGCGCTTTACTACGGACCTGTCACCAACGCCACGCCGCCCGATCGTGCCGGGCCTTGATTCCGCCGGAGTTTCGCTTCGAATTCCTCCGGCCGGTGCGGTATAGTCCGATTGCGCGTGAACGCGCTCCTCGGGAGAAGCACCATGTTACGCATCCGCCCACGTCATCTGCCGCTTGTCGTGCGGTCGTGCCTCGTCTTGGCTGGCGTTTCAGGCAGGCGGCTCCATCCGGGGAATCCAGCCGCACTACGCCCGCCGCGCGGCCGAGGCCCTGGAGCGCCCCCTGCAGCTCAGCGCCGTGCCGGCGAATCAACTCATCGAACAACTCCAGCGCGGCGACCTGGATCTCATCATCGGCGCCCCCGGCCAGACCGAAGACGGCCAGCAGCGCGTCATCTTCTCCAAGACCTACCACACCGTGACGCTGGGAGCACTCGTCCGCCAGAAAGATGCAGCCGGCTATGCTCGGGCGTTGGATGTCAAAAAGGCGCCCGTCATCGTCGGGGCTGAAACCAACACCCCGGGTGCGGAGTACATGCGCGTCTACTGTTTTGGCGCGAGCCGCAAAACCGTCGTGGCCCAGGCCGATGCCGTGGCCGCCTTGCAGTCCGGCGCCATCGACCTCTACGTTCACGACGCACAGGTGCTCCAACGCCTGGCGAACCCGCCCGCGTCAGGCGTGACACCACTCGACATCGAACTCCTCCGTCTCGATCTCGTCTGGGCCATGCCCCGGCGCGAGCGCGCCCTCCAACGCCGCCTCAACCGCCTGATCGACTCCTGGCGCGCCGCGGAAACGCAACGGCATGCCCCTTCAACGCAATCACCGGCCGGGACGGCCGGCTCCAGTATGATTCAGAGTCCCCCCGTGAGGCAGACAGCGATATGACCTTCGACTTCGACACCGTCATCGACCGCCGCCACACCGACAGCTTCAAGTGGCGCCGCTATGCCGGCCGCGATGTGCTGCCCCTGTGGGTGGCGGACATGGACTTCGCCTCGCCGCCGGAGGTCCTCGCCGCCCTTCACGCCCGCGTCGATCATGGCATTTTCGGCTATGCCGAGCCCATGCCCTCGGTCATCGACGCCGTCATGGCCATGCTCGAGCGCGAGTACAACTGGCGCATCGAGGCCGAGTGGATTGCCGCCTGGACGCCCGGCGTGGCGGTGGCGCTCCACGTCGTGAGCCGGATGCTGGAACACCCGGAGGATGCCGTCCTGACGTCCACCCCGATCTACCCGCCCTTCCTGCACGCCCCGCTCAACATGGGGCGGGCATTGCGCAAGGATCCATTGGTGGAGAGAACGGCGGAAGCCTCGACCATCGACCATCCCACGTCGCGCTTTGAAATGGCGTTCGACCGCCTCGCCGACGCGCTCGCCCCCCCCACGCGGGCCTTCCTCTTCTGCCATCCCCAGAATCCCACCGGACGGGTCTGGTCGCGCACGGAACTGGATCAAGTGGCCGAGACCTGCCTGCGGCATGGCACGCTCGTCTGCTCCGACGAAGTCCACAACGGACTCATCCTCGACGCGGACAAGCGTCACATTCCGCTGGCGACGCTCTCGCCCGAGATCGCCGCACGCACGATCACGCTCATGTCACCCAGCAAGACCTACAATATCGCGGGCCTGATGTGCGCATGTGCCATCATTCCTGACGCCGCTCTGCGCCGGCGTTTCCAGCGTGCCGCACGCGGCATTGTGAATGAGCTGACACCGTTCGGGTACGTGGCCTGCGAGGCGGCCTACCGCCATGGGGAGCCGTGGCGCCAAGCCCTGCTGGCCTACCTGCGGGAGAATCGCGATCTCGTGGAAGCCACCGTCGCCGCCCTGCCCGGCCTGCGCATGAACCACGTCGAAGCCACCTACCTCGCCTGGATCGACTGCCGGGCCACCGGGTGGGAACACCCCGTGGCCACCTTCGAGGCGACCGGGGTCGGACTCTCCGACGGGACCCTGTTCGGCGCCCCCGGCTGGGCTCGCCTGAATTTCGGCTGCCCCCGCCCCATCCTGCGGGAGGCCCTCGCCCGCATGGGGCGAGCCTTCGGTTCTTCCCGGCAGCCCCCGACGTGAGGAGCGGACGTCCGCCTCACCCCTCCGCCTCGTCACCGCACCAGATGCGCCCCGGAAAAAGAAACCGCCGGACCCTCGGGCCCGGCGGTCCTCCGTTGACCATGCGACGAGCGTCGCCGCCTTACTTGAACCGGAAAATCGTCAACGTCGGTGGCGCCACGCCGCCTTCGTACGCGCCCATATCGTAAAGACCGTTCAGCGGCCGAACGGAACCATCGTAATCGTACGCCGGCGCGTCCGTGCTCGTGCCCTTGTCAATGCCAGCCCCGTTGCTGTACACGCGCAGATTGTCGTCCAGCGTGCCCGCCGCCAAATCCCCGCCGAGCGCGTCGATGAACTTCGGGTCGCCCACAAAGCTCGTCGTCCCACCGCCGTCGTCGATCGGCGTCGGCGGCGTGTTGTTCGGTGAATAGAATGACGTATCGACGTTTCCGGGCGGCGGCGACACATACTGCTCGACACACAAATTCTGATAACGCAGTTGCGTCGAGCCATACCGGATGCGGACGGACTGAATGGCGGAACCACCATCAAAGATGCAGTTCCGGATGCGAGCGGAGCCCACCGTACTGCTGCCGGCGGCGCCCAGCGTGATCTGGTAACCGCCCGTGTTGCTGGCAAAGGTGCTGTTGACGATCAGCGGGCCGGAGCTGTCGCCGGCGGCGGTCGCGATGGCCGCGCCGCAGCTGCCGCCGCTGCCGACGTTGCCCGTGAAGATGCAGTTCTTGACCGTCGCATACTCGTTCTGTGCCCCCGTCAGCACGACGGCACCATCATGCGTGTCGCTGGAGACGTTGCCGATGAACGAGCAGCTGTCGAGCGTGAAGGCGGCGCTGCCGCTCGCATAGCTGTAGTACACCGAGGATGCGTTGTTGCCACCCGCCGCCCCGGCTGCCGCCACGTTCGCGTAGAACGTACAGTGCCGAATGGTCATGGGGCCCACACTCACCACGGACACCGCCGCATGGTTGTTGGCCGAGGAGTACGCCTTCTGGATGCGGAACCCGTCGAGCGTTCCATCCGCCACGCCGATCACAATGCGATTGACGTTGTCGGCCGGATCCGCCGGGTTCCCCAGCTCACCGCTCAGAATGGTGACGTTGTTGGTCCAGTTGCGCTCGCTCCTCAACGTCTCCGTGCCGGCAAAACCACCGTACATCGGCATGTTGGCTTTCAACGTGAACGAACTGGCCTGTGCGGCGGGCGTGTAGGTCCCGGCCGCCACCCAGATCTCACCTGCCGTTTGCGAGAGCGCATACGTCAACGTGCAGGCATTCGCCCACGATGACCCGTCCGCCAATCCTGACGAGGCCGGCTTCACCAGCCAGGCCCGCTGGAAGGTGGCGGTGATCGTCTTCGCCGCCGTCATGCTGACCGTCAGGGGGTTGTCCGTCCCGCTCGCATCGCCGCTCCAACCCGCGAACACGGTGCCACTGCCCAACGGTATGGCCGTCAGCTGCACCGATGCGTTCTCGGCATAATAGCCATCCGCAGAGGCCGCATTGGTCGTCAAGCTGCCGGACCCGCTGATGGTTGTCGTCAGCTTGTGATAGCGAGCAAAGGTCGCCGTCGCCGTGGCGTCCACGCCCGGAACCGTGTACGTGCCGCCCCAATTCGTGGCTACACTGCTCTGTCCGGCGGTGTCGGACCACGCGGCAAACCGGTACTCGGATCCCGCGCTCACCGGTTGGGGATTGGTCACGTACAGCGACTTCGCCGACGCGGCCGTCCAGCAGAAGGTCTGCGGCGTCGTCACAGCCGCTCCCTCAACCGTGGCCTTGAGGCCGGCCGGCACCGTGGCCACCGTCACCGACGAGCCCGCGCAACTGAAGACCGCCGTCAGATTGGTCGGGGCTGTCACCGTGAACGTCCACGGATTGGCCGCGCTGCCGCTCTGCGCCACGGTGTTGGTCCAGTGACTGAAGCCGAACGGGGCGGTCGGAGCGGCCGTGAACGTGACCGTGCTGCCCGAGGTGACCCATCCGTCCGCCGGGTTGGTCGTCACGCTGCCCGCGCCTGTCGCCGGGCTCATGTTCGCCGTGCACTGGTACTGCACGAGATACACGGCGGTCCAGTTCGTGGCGTGCGTCGCCGTGAAGGTGTACGGATTGCCCGTCGGCGTGCCGCCCACCCCGTTGTCCCAGTTGTTGAACACGTACCGCGTCGCCCCGGACGTCTGCGGCGACGTCGTCGACATCGTGACCTCGCCCTCCACCGGGAACGTGTGCGGCGTCGCCTGGGTCACCCCCGCCACGGTAACGGTCTGCCCCGCCGCGGGCGAGGCGGTCAGGTTGGCGTTGACGAACGTGGCCATCTCATAAGCCCCGATATCCACGATGCCCGACGGGCGTGTCTTGCCGCGAATGTCCGTGGCCGCCGCATACGCATTGTCGCCAGCATCCTTGCAGGAGCTGGCATCCTGCAACCGGTAGTCGTCCAAGGCCACGCTGACGAAGTCCGGACTCTCGCCGATTCCCTCGTTGCGGTAGACGTTGTTGTAGTTGTTCGCGGTGAAGGCCGTCGGCCACTCGTCCCTCGCACAGGTATTGCGCGAGTAGACCAAGCTCCCGCCATTGAGCTTCAACCCGCTCGCCACCGGCGTGCCGCTGACGGTGCCGTCGTCAAAGCCGCAGGCCAGCTCGAACAGGATCGTGTTCTCCAGCCGCAGGTCGCAACCTCCGCGCATCTGGATCGAGCCCTCGCCTCCCTCGTTGCCGTAGAAGGTACAGTTCCGCAGATACAGATTGAAGTCGTCATACATGTACATGACCGGACTGCCGTTATCGTTGATCAAGTTGTCATAGAAGAGGCAATTTTCAACCACGAGATTGCCTTCGGCTCCCGCGCGAGCCGGGTAACTGACCATGCAGACGCCGTAGTCGCCCTTATTGGCGGTGAACGTGCAGCCCCGAATCGTAATCGGTCCGGCACTCGCGATGCGGATGGCCCCGCCGCCCGTGCTGTGCGAGTCGTTGCGCACAACACCGGTGAAGGTGATCCCATCCACCAGCGTATTGGCGCCCGCAATCGTCACGAGGTTGGAGCTGTCCGTGCCCAACTCATACAGGTCGTTGTTGTTCACGTCGCCATCCAGGATGCTCGGGTTCAGCGTGGGGTTGACGCGCTCGGCGCGCGTTGCCTCGGTTCCCGCAAATCCGCCGTAGAGCGAAACCCCGGCTCCGAGCGTGTAGTTCGTCACGATGCTGCCGGGTCGGTAGGTGCCGCCTGCCAGCCAGATCTGATCCCCGCTTGCATCGTTAGCGGTCGCATACGCCAGCGTGCACGCGTCCGCCCAGGTGCTGCCGTTCGCCGCCCCGCTCGCCACCGGCTTGACGTGGAAGACTTTCTTGAACGTCGCCGTGATGCTCTTCGCCGCATTCATCGTGATCGTGAGCGGATTGGCGCTGCCGCTTGCATCTCCGCTCCAGGAATCAAACGCGTACCCCGCCGCCGGCGTCGCGTAGAGGTCCACCACCGCGCCGCTCAGATAGAACCCATCGGCGCTGACCGGCAGATTCGTGACCGTCCCGTTCACCGCCGACGTCGTCAGCTTGAGGTACGTGTCAAAGTAGACCGTAATCGTGTACGGCCCAGGCCCGCCCACGCCAAAGCTCAGATTCGTGGCCGGCGTGTCGCCGTTGATCGGATCGTTCCAGCGATTGACCCGCTTCTGCTCAGTCGCACTGGCGGGCTGCGGATTCGTGGCATACAGGTAGTGCGTCGACGGATCGCCCCAGCTGAAGACGTGGATGTTGGTGTACTCCGCCCCGTCCGCATTGAAGTTCAATCCCACCGGCGACGTCTGCACCGTGACCGATTCACCCGAGGCATTGTAGATGGCCACAATGTTGGTCGGGGCGGTCAGTGTGACCAGGAGCGGTTCTGCCATCCCCAGGTCCGTGCCTAGGTCATCCTCCCAGTGATCGAAGGAGAAGAAGGGGTTCGGCACCTGGGTGAATTCGACGACGCTGCCGGCGTTCGTCCAGCCATCCAGCGGGTCCATCGTGACCGTTCCCCCGCTGCCGCTCCCCGACGCCCGGTACTGCTGCGCATAGAGCAGCGTAAAGTTGGTGTTCATGCTCAGCGTGAAGACCAGCGGGTTCGAATTGAACGCCGAGAGGCCGTCGTTCCACCCATTGAATCGCAAGCGCGCGTCGCTCGTTTCGTTGGTCAGCATGGCCGTCGACAGGCTGACCGCGCCATGGTCGAACGTTTCCGGGCCGAAGGGCGTGGTTCGGGCGTAGGCGATATCCGCGGTCAGCGTGATGTCGTAGTTGTGCTCCGGCGAGCCGCTCACCGTGATGGTCGACTGCGGCAGCACCGCTTTTTCGTAGGCGCCCATGTCGGCATAGGTTCCTTGCGGCCGGGTCAGCCCGGCATAGTCGTTGGCCGGATAGCCAGTCATGCCGTTAATATCCAGGGCCGGACTCCCGGCTTGCAGACGGAAATCCCCACCGGCGGCGTTCACAAACAGCGGATCGCTGTTGAGATTCCCCGTGCCGGGGTAGGTGCCCGAGGTCTGGCGCACATCGCTGTAAGTCACCGTGGGCTGATCCACGATGTCGAGCGAGCTGACGCTGCTCCACAGGATGCTGTTCTGGATCGTCATCGTCGCGGAAACGTGGCGCCAAACGTCTTCCGCATTCCCGCCCGACGAGGTGTTCCCGTAGAACGTGCAATTGAGGATCGCCGTCGAGTTGGCGCCGCGCCGCTGGAAGATGGCACCGCCGTAGGAGCCACCCGAACATGAGTTATTGAAGAAGATCGAGTTTTCGATCGTCGACGTCGTTCCAGAGGCAATACCCACCGCACCCCCGTACGTGGCGACGTTATCCCGGAAAGTGCAATGCTTGATCGCAAAGGCCGCCCCCGCGGTCGGCCGGCTGATGGCCCCACCGTATTTGCTGCCGACGTCCCACTTGCCGTAGCGGAAGGTAAAGCCATCCACCGTGGCGTACGAGGACTCGACACCGCTGGACGTCATCAGCGGGCACGTGCCGGCCATGTCGGACACATTGTCACCGTTGGCGTCGCCTGTAATCGTCGCGGTGCTGTTCGTCCAGCTGCGCTGTCCCACCGCCGTCTCGTTACCGGCAAATCCACCGTACAGCACGTCATTGGCTTCCAGCGTGATGGGGGTGGATCCGTTGGCGTTGGTATACGTTCCCGCCGCCACCCAGAAGGTGTCGCCGCCCGACTCCGTGGCCACCGCGTGCCAGAGCTGGGTATACGCGTCGCCCCAGTTCCAGCCGTTATTCAACCCACCCGCGGCCGCCGCATTGACGTAGATCTGCGTTTCCTGGGTGTCGTCGTCGGTGATCGTGCCCGTCCCGGCGTACGCCGCGAAGTTGACGCTCGCGTTCACCAGGTTGCTGATGACCACCGTGAAGGATTCGTTCGCCTCGTAGGCCGTCTCACCCGTGACCTGCACCGTCACCTGGGTGGTGAGCGCCCCGATGGCAATCTGGAAGGTGCCGGCGGTGTAGGCATAATCGTTGAACGCCGTCTTGGCGGTGCCGTCAAATGTGCTGAACTCGCCCGAAACGAGCGACGCGCTGGTCTCATGCATGGTGACCGTGAAGACCATGGTCGTCGTGCCTGAATTGCCCTCGATCACGCCGGCGTTCCCGATCCCCACCAGCGGCGCGCCGTCCGAAATGATCAGCTTCACCCAGGTACCATCCGCCACGAAGTCGTAGCTCTTGCCGCCGTACGGGTTGAGCACCGTCAAGTTCTGTTCATCCCCGCCTAGCGCGCCCGTGTACTGGATCACGTTGTAGATGCCATTGTTGGTCCACTGCGACGTGCCGCCCACCTCGTACACGTAGACCCCGCCGCCATCGATGTTCAGGCCGCCCGCGTTGTTGACCACGATGGTGTCGTTGTCGCCCCACGTGAATTCGAAGGTGTTGGTGCTGCCGGTGTTCAGATCCAGGCTGCCCACCGTGAGGTCGCCGATGCTCGCGCCCGGCGCGAGCGTTCCGCCCGCATTCACGCTCACGGCCCCGTTCAGCGTGCCCGTGCCCATCAGTGTGCCGCCGCTGTTCACCGCCACGGTCGATCCCGCCGCGAGTGAGCCATTGACGACCAGCGTACCCGCGTCGACGGCGGTGGCGCCGGTGTAGGCGTTGACGCCGCCCAGAATCCACTTGCCCGCGCCGGTCTTCGTCAGGCCCGTCGTCCCGCTGCCGTCCACAATCGCACCGGTAATCGTGTTCGTGCCCGCGTTGCTTCCCGTCAGCACCAGTGTCTTGGCGCCCGCGCCGCTGGCGGCAAAATCGCTCGTCAGCGAGAGGGTCTCGGTCAAGGCGGCGCCGGAGGCGTCGATCGACACGGTGCCCGTCGTGCCGGTCAGGTCGATCTTCCGGTTGCTCATCGAGGCGCCTTCGCCACTCGCGGCGAACTTGAGCGTGGCGCTGTTCGCCCCGCTGCCGAGATCAATCGTGCCGTTCAGCGCGGTGGTCGGCGCGCCCAAGGAGGAGGAGACCGCCGATAGATTATCCAACCGCACGATGGAAAGGGTGCCCTCATATACGAAGGTCTTGCCCGTGTAGCCGTTCCCCGTGCGGATCAGCGTGACCGTCCCGGGCCCCAGCTTGGTGAACGTCGTGCCCGTGCGCTCAAACGGCTTCACCGCGATCGTGCCCGAATAGGCCGTGACGCTGGTGGCGTAGAAATTGCCGCCGCCAGCCCCGCCGGCGCTCAGCAGGCTGCCGTCGTTGAGCGTCACCACGTCTACCGTCTCGTTCAAGGCGTTGATGTCGAAGATCGCCCCGTTGTTGACCGTGAGGTCCATCGTGTTGGCGAGGCGCTCGGTGAGGCCGGAGTTGTTCGTGACGCTGCCGGCATTGATGGTCAGCGTGCCGCTGAAGGTGTTGACGCCATTCAGCGACAGGTTGCCGGCCCCCTCCTTGGTGACGCTGCCCGTGCCGCCGATTTCCACCGTGGCGCTGCCGTGGGAAATGTCATCGGACCTGTTGAACACCAGCACGCCCGGCGAATTCACGGTCACATCACCCACGCCCAGCGTGCCGTAGTCGTTCCCGTCGCCGATCTGCAGCGTGCCGCCCGACACCGTGGTCACGCCACCATACCAGTTGGTTCCCAGTAACGTCAGCGTGCCGTTCCCAACCTTCGTAAGTTGCAGAGAAATCGTGCTCCCGCTGTTCGTCAAGGTCCCGGAGAAGGTCGAGCTCGCCGTGTTGTCGCCCACGGCCAGGGCGCGGGCCGTCACGGATGCGTTGTCAATCCGGCCATTCCCCCATAAGCCGTTAATCGTGTCGGCCGTCGTCACGTCCAGCGTGGCGCCGGGATAGACATAGACATTACCCGCCGTAACGCCGTTTGGAATCGTGTTGGCCACCCCAATTTTCAGGGTGCCATTGGTGATGATCGTGTCACCCGTATAGGTGCCGGCTAGGTTCAGCGTGAGGGTCCCGCTGCCGTCCTTGATCAGCCGCCCGCCGCCCTGAATGCCGCCGGTGGAACTGATCGTGTCACCCGCACCGCCCACGATCAGGTCGTTGCCGAACGCCGTCGTCACCTTGCGGAAGGTCAGGATGCCGCTGTCGGAGTTGATGCGCGCGCCGCCGGCGCCGAGGGTGATATCCCCTGCAACCTCGTTGTTGTTGCCGACGTTGCGCAGCGCGCCGCCGTTGGCCACGCCGGTACCTGTCAGCGTCAACACTTCCGACACCAAGACCGTGTTGGTCAATTCCAGCGCGGCTCCGCTCAACACTTCCGTTCCGGGAACCAGCGTCACCGTCCCCAGCCCCGTCGCATTGCCGATGCGCAGGGCGCCGGCACTGATTGCCGTGAACCCGCGGTAATCGTTGGCCGCCAGGAAGGTGGTGGTCCCGTTGCCGACCTTGACCACCGAGCCGCCGACACTGGTGTTCACGCCATCCACGACGGTGATGTCGCCGTCGCCGCCGAAGGTCGCCTCCAGGCCCAACCCCAGAATCGCACTGGCGGTGCTGACGTCGAGCGTCAGCCGACTGCCGCTGTCAGCGTTGATCTGGCTGTTGGCCGCCAGCGTAATCACCCCGCGGTAGGTGTTCGCACCGCTGACGTTGTGCAGCGCGCCGTCGCTGGACACGCCCGTGCCGCTGAGCGACAGCGCTTCGGCCGCGGTCGTGATGTCGCCGGCCAGCTGCAGGGCCGTGTTATTGGCGACGATGGTCGTGCCCACTGTATCGCCCAGCGCATCGGCGTTGGCCGCGCGCAGTGCGCCCTGCTGGATCGAAACCGTGCCGCCAAAGGTATTGGGACCGCCCAAGGTCACCAGGCTGGCGCCGGTCTTGTCCACGCCGTACGTGCCGCCGGTCTGGCCAATCGCCCCGTTCACGGTTATCGCGCCCGCCGCCGCGTCCAGCGTGCGGCTATTGCCGTCCAACACGAGATCCAAGTCAATCCGCTGCGCACTGGGGCTGCTGTTGACGACGTTGGCCGTCAGGTTGATCGCATCGCCATCCAGTTCAAAGGCTCCCGCCGTCGCGTTGAAGGTGATGCCCGCGAATTGGAGCACGCCCAGGTCATTGGTGTTACTGCGGCGATTGTTCGTGTCGAATCGCAGTTCGGAACCCGCGCTGGGCACGCTGCCGCCCCAGTTCGCCGAACTGGACCACAAGTTGTCGTCGAGATCGCCGCCGTTCCAGGCCGCCGCGCTGCTGATCTTCAACCGCACCCAGCCGCCCGACAACTCGAAGGCGTACGTCTTGAGCGGATTCTCGTTCGCCACCGAGAGCGTCGTTTCGCCCGCCCCTTGGAGCGTGCCGCTATACTGGATCAGGTCGTAATTGCCGTCGGCGTCGAACATTGTCGTCGTGCCCGGTTGGAACAGGTAAAAAGACCCGCCGTCGATCTTCAGCCCGTTGCTGTTCTGCACGATGACCTGGTCCCGCACGGTCTCGTCCGTGATTTCAAACACGTTCGAGCAGCCGGCCTGCAATTCCCACTGTTCGACCGTCAGCGTGCCGATGCCGCTGGCCACCAGCGGATCGCCCGGCGCCATCACGCTGCCCAGCAGGTTGGTGACCGCCCGCCCGTTCACGCCGCCGGCCGTACCGTACCCGCCAAGCGTCGCGCCGTTGTTGACGACAAGGCCCGCGGTAGTGCCCGACAGCGCGCCATTGATCAGCAGCGTCCCGCCTTCCACCGTCACCGTGCCGGTCGAGAGCGTGGTCGTGGTCCCGTTCAGCCGCAGCGTCCCCGTGCCATCCTTGATCATCGCGCCGGTCGTCCAGCCGAGCGGATCTTCAATGGTGATGTTGCCCGCGCCCCCGAAGACACCCACCTGCGACGTGCCGTCGATGGCCTCTCCCCCCGGGACGTCAATGATCAGCGCGCTGCCGGCATCGGCGTTGATGCGGTGCGAGACACCGGCGCCGCCGCCCATCGTAATCAGGCCCGTGAGGGTGTTGACGCCCGAGATGTTGCGGATCACGCCGTCGTTGGCGATGCCGGTACCGGTGATCGTGATCTTCTCGGCCGCAACCGTGATGTCCCCGACGAGTTCCAGCGCGCCGCCGTTGCCGATCAGCGTGTCGGTCAGGGCCGCGCCCACCTGCCCCAGCGCGTCGGCGTGGGCGATGCGCAGCACGCCGCCGTTCACCAGCACTTCCGTCTGTCCCGCATGCGTATTGGCCCCACTGAGCTCCAGCGTGCCGCTGCCGGTCTTGTTAAGCTCGAGGAGGGCCACCCCATCGCGGATCGAGCCACTAAAGGTGCTGGACGCATTGCCTCCGCCGACGGTCAGGATGTCGGTCCCCGCGGGCCCCAAGTTCGTGACGATTCCGGAGCCCGACAGGCCATTGATCGTATCCGCCACGCCCCCCATATCCAACGTGCCACCCGTATTCACGATCACATTGCCCCGGTCAGAGCCGTGCGGTAGCGCCTCCGCGACGCCCACCCGGAACGTGCCACTGTTGTTGATGACTGTATCGCCAACATACTGGTTGACGGCCCCAAGTTTCAGCACACCACCATTGACCGTCACGCCGCCGCTCATGCGCATGATGCCGTTGTTGGTCTGGATGCCGGTCCCCATCTTGACCAGTGACAGCGACGCCCCGACCGCATCCCCAAACCCGGACGTGGTGAGGCCATCCGCATCGCCATTGCCCACGGTCAGAATGGCCGTGCCGGAGCTGTTCGTGACGATGCCGGCCGCGTTGCCGGTAATGCCGTTGACCGTCTCACCGAACCCATTCAAATCCAGCACGGCGCCGGCCGCCATGGACACATTACCCTTGCCCACGCCGTCGGGGATCACGCCCGCCGCGCCCAACTGGAGCGTCCCCAGCGTCAACGTCGTCAGCCCGCTGTAGGTATTCGCGCCGCTGAGCGTCAGCACGCCCGCCACCGCCTTGGTCAGCGCCAGGGGCTGGCTGCCGCCGTCCTGCAACAGACCGTCGAAGGTGTTCGCGATCGCGTTGTTAATCGTCAAGGTGCTGGGCGTGGTCGCACCGCCGTTCTCGATCGTCGCCGTGGCATCGCCCGCCAAGTTGGTGATGATGACACTCTGATTGTTTAACTGCACCTTGCCGTTGCTGCCGGCCCCGAAGTAGAGCTTGGCGCTGGCCGTTGGCCCGAGCGACAGCGTGTTGCCCAGCGTCAGGGTGCCACCGTTGACGACCACCGGCCCCACACCCGCCAGCGAATTGCTATGCACCACCGTGCCCGCCGTCTGCTTGAGCAGCGCGCCGCCCGTGCTGAGTGGGGCGCTGTTGGTGCCGGACTCAAACACGAAGTTCGCGGCGGTCAGCAGCCCGCCACCCGTGATGAAGCCGGAGAGCAAGGTCACGGTGCCCGCGTTGGCCTCGGCAAAGGCCATGTCCAACGTGGCGCCGTCGATCGTCAGCAGGCCGTTGGCCAGGCCGTTCGCCACGCCGCAGCGCAAGATGCCTTCATCCACCAGCGTGGGCCCCGTGTACGTCGCCACCGCCGCGAGTGTGAAGGTTCCGCTCCCGTCCTTTGTAAGGCCGCCGCCACCGGTGATCGCCGTCGTGTTGGTCACCAATCCGGCACCGCCGACGGTCAGGTCGCTGCCCAACGCCGTCACCAGGCCATCGAACCGCAGGCCGCCGGCATCCGCATTGATCCGCGCCCCGCCTGCTCCCAGCGTGATGACGCCCAGGTAGGCATTGAGGCCACCCACGTTGCGCAGGGCGCCGCTGTTGCCGATGCCCGTGCCCGTCAGGCTCAGATCTTCTCCCAGCGCGATCGTGATGGCGTTGTCCATTTCCAGGGCCGTGCCACCCGCCACGATCGTATTACCGGCGATCGTCCCCAGCGCCGTTGCGTTCCGCGCGCGCAGCGCGCCGGCATTGATGAAGGTGTCACCGGTGTACGAGTTCGCGCCGCTCAACACATTGGTCCCACTGCCTTCCTTGGTCAGCGTCCCCGTGGTCGTCGCAATCGGATCGTTAATCGTAAGCGTGCCCTCGCCGGCGAGCGTCAGATTCTGCGCCGTGGCGCTGATTGCACTACCCGCAGCCACATCCAGGGTCAGCGAACTGCCTGCTTCCACCTGGATCCGCGTGGTCCCCATGAGCGTGATCAGCCCCGCGATGCTGTTGTCGCCCGCCAGGTTGCGCAGGGCGCCATTGCCGCCGATGCCCGTGCCGGCGATCGACATCGCCTCGGCCCCGATGACCAGCGTGCCGCCGTTGATTTCCAGCGCCGCACCGCTGGCCACCGTCGTGCCCAGGGTCACCGCGCCCAGGCCCGTGCTATGCGCGACGCGCAGCACGCCCCCGGCATTAACCGTGGTCAGCCCCGCGTAGTCATTGGCCCCCGACAGCGTCAGGGTCCCGCTGCCCGTCTTGGTCAACGCCAACGCGCCCCCGGTATCCTGAATGATGCCGGAGAAGGTGCCGCCCGCGTTGTTGTCGCCAACGGTCAGCGTGACCACGCCGCCGGCGGTGTTGTCCACCGTGCCTGCGCCCAACAACCCATTGATCGTGTCGCTAATCCCGTTGAGGTCGAGGGTGTCCCCGTCGGTCGTATCGGTCACCGTCACATTGCCCGCGCTGGCGCCGTTGGGCAGCACACCGCTCGCCGTGAGTCGGAGCGTGCCGGCGTCGATCGTCGTGGCGCCTTCATAGGTATTCGCCCCGCGCAAGGTGAGCGTTCCGGCGCCGTTCTTGATCAGCCCGCTGCTCGGGCCCGCAATCGCCCCGACCGTCAGCGTGCTCGCGCTAACCGTCACCGTTCGCGTGGCACTCATCGTGACCGCCCCGCTGCCCATGTCCAGGGCCTGGGACCCCGCGAAGGTAAAATCGCCGTTCCACTGCTGCGGATTGTTGTTCACCAGCGTCAGGCTGCCCACCGTGGTGTTGTCGATCGTCGTCCCGCCGGCGATCGTGAAGGTGCCCGAGCCGGCGCCGAGCGCCGTGGTACTCTTGAGGTTGAGCGCGCCCGCGCTAAGGGTCACCCCACCACCGACCGTATTGGCGCCGGAGAGGGTCAGCGCGTTGTTGTTCTCCTTGGTCACCGTGCCGGAACCACTGATGTTGCCATCGTACTCGTAGGCGTCAGACCGGTTGAACACCAGCACGCCGTCATTCACGATGTTGCCCGCCACGTCGCCGGCGGTGCCGCCCGTACCGACGCGCAACGTGCCCGCGCTGATTGTCGTGTCCCCGCTGTAGGTGTTGTTCGCCGCGTAGGTGACCGTGTTCCCGCCCGTCTTGAGGATCCCCAACGGCCCGCTCAGTTCGCTGATGACATTACTGAAAACCAGGTTGCCCGCGGTGGCCGCCAACGTGCGGTCCGCGCCGACCAGCCGCAGGTCGACCGCGAAGGTCTGTTCATCCCCGTCGTTGTTGGCGATGTTGCCACCGAGGTCGATGGCGTTGCCGAAAATCACAAACCGCCCCGAGGTGGCATCGAACGTGATGCCCCCAAAGTCCCAGTTCGCGGTCAGGTTGTTGGTGTTGTAGAGCCGGGCCGTGCCCGCAAACACCAAGGTCGCATTCTCCAGAGGCGCCGAGTCGTCCAGCCAGTTGTCGCCACTGGCCCAGTTATTGTCGTCCGCGTCCTGGCCGTTCCAGGTCTCCGATCCGCCGATGGATACCGTTACCCAGGTGCCGTCCGATCCGAACTGGTAGGAGTAGCCGGGCTGCGGATTGCCCACCGTCAGCGTGGTCGGATCGCCCACCAGCGTGCCGCTGACCCCGTTGTAATACTTGATCAGATTGCGCGAACCGGTTCCCGTAAAGGGGGTCGTCGTGCCCTCCACATACAGGAGAACCGTGCCGCCGTTGATGGTGACCGTCGCCCCACTCGCGTCGATCTGGTCGTTACCCGTGCCAAACTCGACGATGTTGGTGCTCCCGGACTGCAGCGTCAGCCCGCCGGAGGCAGTCAGCGTTCCGACCGCATTAACACCAGCCGCGATGATGCCCTTGTCGTTCACTGTGATCAGACCGGCCACGCTGCCGTCACCGTCCAAAATGCCGTCGCTGTTGACCGCCACGGCGCCCGTGCCTGTCAGCGCCCCCGTCACCCGCAAGCGCCCTTCGTCCACCGTGGTGGCCCCGGAATAGGCATTGGCGCCCCCCGAGAGCGTCAGCGTGCCGCTGCCGGTCTTGGTCAGCGCCAGCGTACCGGACGTATCCGTGATGGTCCCGCTGAACACACTTGATTGGTTATTGTCGCCCACCGTCAGCGTGTAAGGGCCGCCCACCATCGAGTTGTCCACCGTGCCGGCGCCGGAAAGGCCGTTGATCGTTTCACTGTCGCCGCTCAGGTCGAGCGTGCCAGCTACGCTCACGTTGCCCGCGCTGCCGCCATTGGGAATCGCGTTTGCGACGCCCAGTTTGAGCGTGCCGGCCGTGATCGTGGTGTCGCCCGTGTAGTCGTTGGCGGAGGAGGAGGAGAGCGTCACCGTGTTGGCCCCGTCCTTGGTCAGCGCGAAGGCGCCCGTGATCTGGCCGCTCAAGGTCATGGGGCTCGTGCCGCCGATCGTGCTGGCGCTGCCCAGCGTGATACCGGCGCTCAGGCTGGCCGAACCACTCGTGTTGATCAGTGCGCCCGCGCCCGTTCCCGCGCCGTTGATGGTCAGGCTTTCCGCGCCCACCGTCTTGCCGTTGAGGTCCAGCACCGCGCCCCCGGCGACCAGCGTGCCCGCCGTCGTCGCTCCGAGACCGGCCGCGTGCCCCAGAGCCACCGTGCCGGCACTGATCGTCGTCAGCCCGCCGTAGGTATTGGCCGAGGCGCCGCCCAGCGTGAGCGTGCCGAGCCCCACCTTGGCCAGATCATAGTTCAAGCCGCTGTCGGAGACGACCCCGGTCAGCGTGAGACTGCCCGAGCCGCCGACACTGCTGTTGCTCCCCAGCGTGATGCCGCCCGTCAGGCTGGCCGCCGTGCCGCTGGTGTTCACCAGTGCGCCGCCGCTCGCGATACCCGTGCCATTGAGAGTCACGGGTTCCGCGCCAACCGCGAATCCGTAGAGATCCAGCACGCCGCCGGCATTGACGGTCGTCGCGCTGGATGTGGTGCCGAGACCGACCGCGTGCCCCAACCGGATGGTGCCGCCCGCGTTGACCGTGGTCGGTCCGCTGTACGTGTTGAGGTTGTTCAGCGCCAACACGCCCGTGCCGCTCATCACCACCGTGCCGCCGGTGCCCGTCCCCGCCAGCACTGCCGCCGCCGTCACGTCCCCCGCACCGGTGAAGGTCAGCGTTTTGGAGGCAAAGGACACCGTTCCATTCAGCGTCAGCGTGGCCCCGCTCTCCACCTGCATGCGCGCGCTCGTGTCGAGCGTAATGGCCGCCGAACAGGCGTTCACACCGGACACGGCGCGCAGCGCACCCACGCCACCCATGCCATCACCATTGAGTCGGATGACCTCGGGCGTCGTGACGCCGGCCAGTTCCAGCGACGCGCCGTCAGCCACGATCGTGCTGCCGGAGCCGTAGGTTCCCGCCGTGCCCAGGGCGTTGTCATTGGAGATCCGCAAGATGCCAGCGCTGACATTGAACGTACCCCGCGGCTCCGTGTTGTTGCCGCTCAGGATCCAGCGATCGGTGCCGTCCTTGGTGAGAGAGATGAACGCCGGGTTTTCGTCCAGCAGGCCCGAGAGCACATGGTCGTTGCCAGTGGAACTGTCGAGGACCAGCAACCGCCCCGCGCCAGCCGTGCCGCCGACCGATATGGCCCCGCCCGTCAGGTTGACAGTCCCGGATCCTGAAACCTTGAAGGTATTGCCGTTGCCCGTGCCCGCCAGCCCAATCGCACGACTCAAACTGATGTTGGCGCTGCCGGTATACTCCAGGATGTGGTCGCCGGACGTGGCGCCGGTGCCCAGGTTGATCGTCCCCGTGCCATTGTGGGTGTCATCCAGCGAGGCGACCTGCAGGGTCCCGTTGGAGACCGTCAACGTGCCGCTGTACGTATTCGCGCCCGTCAGCGTGACGACGCCGGCGCCGGACTTGTCGAGACCGACACTGCCCGCCAGCACGGCGCTGCAGTCGCCTGCGACGGTGGCAAAATCCGTATTGCCGGTCAGCGTGCCGTTGCCGGTGATCGAGCCCGTCGTGAGCGTCAGATCGACCGAGCTGTCGGCATAGCCGGCCGTATCCAGCGTGCCACCGTTGACGTTCAGCGCGCTGGTGTTGGACAGCACATCGGCCGCGCCCATGCGCAAAATGCCGCCGCTGATCGTCGTGGCGCCCGAATGCGTGTTGACCTGGTTGATAATCCAGGTGCCGCCGCCGGTCTTCGAGAGCGCAACGTTGTTGGCACCGTTGGCTACCAGGCAGCCCAAGGTGTTGGCCCCCGTATTTTCGCCCGAGAGCGTCAGCGTCTTGGCAATGGCCGCCGGAGTGAAGGTGCCGCCGATGCTCAACGTGGCGCTGGAATCCGCGCCGCTCGCCACCAGCGTCGCGCCGCCCGCCGTGCCGGCCAGGCTCAGGCCGCGCGTAGTGGAGACCGCGCCAGCGCCGTTGTACTCCAGGATGCCCAAGAGCGCCGCGGCGCCCAATGCAATCGCCCCGCTCCCGTTGTGCGAGTTGTCCAGATAGGCGATCTGCAGGGTCCCGTTATTCACGGTCAGCGTCCCGCTGAAGGTGTTGTTGGCGCCCAGGGTCACCGTGCCCACGCCCTGCTTCGTGAGCCCCATGGTCCCGGCGAGGATCGCCCCAACCGTGCCCTGGTTGACCGTGAAGCCCGTCACGCTACTGGTCAGCGTGCCGTTGTTGATGGTGCCACTGGTGCCGCCGGTCGTGCCCAGGGTGACCGCACCGACGGTCTCGCTGTTGCCGCCCAGATCCAGCGTGCCGCCGGTGTCCACCAGGATCCCCCCCGCGTCCGCCAACAGGTTCGCCGCCCCCAACGTCACGGTCCCCGCGCCACGAATGTAGAGCAGGTTCGCCGCGGTGCCGCCGGCGATCGGCTGGCTCATGGTCAGCGTCTGGCCGGAGTCCACCAGCAGAATGCCGTCGCTGGCGCCCAGCGTAATGCCACGGTTGCCGTTCCAGTTGAAGCTGCCGTAGACCTTCAGCGTGCCGCCGTTCAGCGTCAGTTGCGCCGCCGTGAACGAACCCGGGTTCGCGCAGAGCCGGTCATCGTCGTTCAACTCGATGGCGCCGGCGCTGATCGTGATCGCCCCGCTGTTGCTCTGGGTGCCACCCGTCAACCGCAGCGTGCCCGCCCCGGTCTTGGCGAGCGTGGCCGAGCCGCTCAGGTTCCCGCTGAGAATGGCGTAGTCGGCCGTGGATGACGTGTTGTCGGCCACGGCAAATGTCCGCGCCGTGGCCCCCAGGTTGATGGCATTCTGGAAGTCCAACACGTTGTCGGCGCTGGCGGTCATCAGGCCCATGGCCGTTGTGGCGACGGCGAAAAACGAGCCACTGCCCCACGTCAGCGCGGCGCCGCCGTCGAGGCTCACGTTCACCGGCCCGCCCCGGGCGCTGAAACCGGCGCCGGCCACCGTCAATTGCACCTGCCCGGCACCCGTCCCCAACGTGCGGGTGATGTTCCCCCCGC
The DNA here is from genome assembly GCA_021413965.1 of Lentisphaerota bacterium. Taxonomy (GTDB): domain Bacteria; phylum Verrucomicrobiota; class Kiritimatiellia; order UBA8416; family JAIOPI01; genus JAIOPI01. Next base: position 247,247 of record JAIOPI010000010.1, read on the forward strand.
TCTGCCAGATGCCGCCCGAGAGGGTCAGGTTGCCCGAACCCGCGCCGTCCGGCAACCCCATGGCATCCGTGGCATCGAACGTCCCGGCGCTGACGGTGGTGTTGCCGCTGTAGTCATTGTTTCCGTTCAGGACCAATCGGCCACCCGCCGTGGCCACGGAAACGTTACCCAATCCCGTGACCAGGCCATCGATAACCAGTGTGTCGAGATTGTTCGGACTGAGCGTGGCGGTGATTCCACTGTTGATCGTCACCGTGCGTCCGCTGCCCAAAGTGAGAGTTCCTGAAAATGGCTTGAGTGTGCTATTGCCGATGAAGGTGATATTGCCGGTCATGGCGCCAAGACCGGTCGAATTGCCGTCAACAAAGCCGCCATTGAGTTCGAGTTCCCCGCTGTACCCGCTGGCATCGCCCATGAAGCGCAGAATGCCAATTCCGCTCTTCGTGATCTTCGACGATCCCGTGAGTGTCTGCAAGGTGGTGCTGGAACCGATAGTCAACGCGAACGTCGACGATCCGCCGACGTTCATGGCCTGGTTGGCGCCCAGCGCCACATTGCACATGATGTTGAAGCTTTTGGTCGCCGCACTCATGTCGATGCCAGAGGCGCCGATGGTGAGCGTCTTCCCCACGGTGTTGGCAATGGAGTGGGATCCGCCGCCGGGGTTGACGAACGTAATGCCCGCCACACTCAGGTCGCCGCCCAAGGCAGGGGCGATGGCCGCCGTGACCGCCGTACTCCAAAGAGCCGTGTCCCCGCTTCCCGGCACCGCCGAACTCCCAACCCAGGAATTGGGGTCATTCAGAGCCGTGGCATTGGGAGCCTTGGTGAATAGTGCGGCTTGGCTCGGGAGCGTGGCGGCCAACAGAAGGACCAGTGCCAGTCTTCCCGTCTGGTGCCCGCCAGCCAAGCACAAGACGGCGTGGACGGCACGTAATCGTATATTCATAGCCGAATCCCCGTACGGACTTGTGTAACAAGAAAACGACGCCCACTCCGTGCCGTGACAGATCCAAGAGACAACTCAAACTCAACGCTCATCTCGCACGCAGCAAGACTAGCCTGTTTATGCATGTTAACGATAATCACGGGACTTGGGAAGAAAAAAACGTAAAATGCCCCATGTTTTGTTGCATTTTTATGAAAAAGTCCTCAAGCCAGACTGGTAGGGTGTCGCCGCGGAATACCGCCTTCGGAGGCTATGGCGACTCCCCAACTAGGCTAATATCGTAGTATGACCGCCCCGCCATGTAGCCCTCCAGCCGATCATGTACGGCTTGCGCAAGCACGGAATCCCCGTGCGCCGTCGCCAAGTGAAGGGCACGAGCGGCAATGTTCGTGGCGATCGTGAACTGTCCCGAAGCCGCGTACGCCGCAGCGAGAGTATCCAGCACAGTGGGATCCCGATAGCGAGATTGCCCGGCCACCCCCTCGGCAAGCTCGACCGCCTGCTCCTTGTTGCGCATGCTGGCCTTCGGATGAGTGCTCAGGATCCACGCGACGTCATTGCCCACCTCGACAACTGAGAAGTCTTTGTGCTTCAAATCTTTATACAGATCATTCGCGACGGAGGCGGCGCGCTCATCCCCGCGGCGACTCAGCAGAAGCAGCCAGTCCCGGCGCGGTTCCAATGCGCCGGGATCAATGGCCATGGCAGCCTGCAAGGCTGCCCACGCCCCATTCGTCGAATTTTCAGATTCAAATGCCTCCGCCAAGGATGAATAAGCGTTGGCCATGATCGTGCGGCTCTGGCCGGTGATGGGACGGTCGGCAACGGCACGGTCCAGTTCAGCGCGGCCGTCATTCAGCCTTCCGGCCTTGATCAGCGCATCCGCGAGCACCACGCGCTGCAGCCAGTTTCGGGGATCCTGAGCCAGCGCCTTACGATAGGCTGCAACGGCCTGGTCAAACCGACCGGCAGCTTCGGCGACTTTCCCAATGTTATAAAGCAGGTAAGTCGTGCCCGGTGCCTTCGCCAAACCTTCCTCGTATGCGGCGACCGCCTCGTCCGCCCGACCCAGCTGGAAAAGGGCCTCTCCCAACGCCCCGTAGGCAGACACGTAATCCGACTTGAGTTTAAGCGATGCCCGCGCGTGTTGTGTGGCCTCCTCAAACCGTTGCATCTTGGAGAGTGTGAGGGCCAGGTAGGTCTCGGTTTCGGCAATATTGGGCCCAATCCGCAGGGCCTCCTGCAGGCGCGCCAGGGCCTCGTCCAGGCGGTTATGTTCGCCAAGCACCCCGCCCAAGGCCACCAGGGCCATCTCACTCGGCCCCGTCAAATTCAAGGTCCGCTCGTACAACGTGATCGTATTGCGCCAGAATGCCGCCTGGTGGTGCGCAACGCTCCCATAGACAGACAGCACCCCCGCCGCCGCGACAGCCCCCAGACGCCGGCGAAAAGGCGTACGCAACACATGACGTACGCCCCAGACGAATGCCACATAGAGGCCCAGAAACGGCAAATAGGCGTAACGATCCGCCATGGCCGCGTGGCCCACCTGCACGAGGCCAATCACGGGAACCATCATACCCCCGTACCACAGCCACCCGAACAAGACATACGGGTGTCGCTGCCGAACACGCACGGCCAGGACGGTCCACGTAGCCAACAGGGCGACCGAAAGTAGCAGATGCCAGAACCAGATCTGCGCACGATAGGGATAATCGAAACACAACCCAATTGGCCAGAATAGCTTACGCAGATACGCCCCATAACTGACCAGGGCATTCGCGAGGCGGTGCACCACGCCAATATGCTCGATCGGCGCCATCGCACCTCGTTGCGCCAAAGCCGTGACTACACAGGAAACCGCGCTCAGGGCAAAGAAGGGGAGCTTTTCAACGAGGACGGCGGCGTACGAACGGCGGACGGTGGCCTGGGCGCCGGAACGACACCGACTGGCTTCCCTGAATGTCGTTAGCGGTGATTGTCCGCAAATCCGAAATCGATTCAGCGGCCACCAGTCTAGCAGCAACAGCACAAGCGGCAGCGTCACAGCCATAGGCTTGGCAAGCAGGGCGAGGGTGAAGGAGAGGAGGGTGAGAAGGTACCAGCGGTTATGGGTTCTCGGTGCCGGGCAATCTGACGGAGCCGCAACATCAGGCCGATGTGCTGCCTGCCGGCTCCCGCCCAATGCCAGCCCCGATTGCCCCGCTTCATACCGGTCCCTCACAAACCGTCCGTACGCGCCCAGCGCCAACAGGAAGAAAAACGCGCACAGGACATCCTTGCGCTCGGCAGCCCAGGCCACGGACTCTACATGCATGGGATGCACGGCAAAGAGCGCGGCAACGAAGAAAGCTGTCCAAGGGGAATCGGGAATGGGGGTGGGAGGTTCAAGGCTGAGGGTTCGAACGTCGCGTGGGGCGGCGTGGGCCTCTGAAGCCTGGTCGGCGAACGCGACTGCGAAACGCCGGGTGCCGCCGGGATCATCCTGATGCTGGCCGCCCGGACCGTTCTCTCCGTCCGCCGCGCCGGCAGTGAGGAACCGGAACACCAGAAACACCAGCATGCTGTTCAACGCATGCAGCACCACGTTCCCAAGGTGATGCCCGCCAGCCCAAGAGCCCCACAGCGTGACATCCAGCATGTGCGAGATCCATGTCAGCGGGTGCCAGTTGGCCTGGGCCATGGAGGTGAAGGCCCAGAGAATTCCCTCCCCATGCAGACCGCGCATTACCATCGGATTGTTGGTGATATATGGCCGGTCGTCGATCCAGACAAAATCGTGTCCCAGAATCTGACCGTAGATGGCCGTGACCGCGAGAATCAGGATCGTGATGATGGGCCAGTGACGCCGCATGCAAGTCCATGGTAGGGGATGCACCGTGGCGGTCCAAGCCCGAACACACGCCCCCTGCTTTGCCCCATATGCAAACAGGGCATGGTCTTACACCGGACTTTCAAAACCACCGGAACGCAGTAGGATGCGCCCATGTACGCAGCGGAACCCGATCCGGTTGAAGGCGCAAGACAGAGTGAATGGCGGCAACGGATGGGCACGACAATCTTCGCGGCGCTCATCATCATGGCCGGACTGCTGGTCTATGCCAACAGTTTCACGGTGCCGCTTCTGTTCGACGATTTGATGGTCATCGCCGGCAACCCCACCATTCACGATCTGTCCGCACTCACGGATGTGCTTTCGCCACCTCGCGGCGGAAGCACGGTTCAGGCCCGGCCGGTCATCAACCTGTCCTTCGCCATCAACTACGCGCTGGCTGGCCAGGCAACCTGGGGCTACCACATGTTCAATCTCGCGGTGCACCTGTTGGCTGGGCTGACGCTTTTCGGCATCGTGCGCCGGACGCTCCGACTCGTCGCACAGCACCGCGCCGCCTCCCATGTCCAATCGAGGCTTTCCGACCTCCTCTCGCTTCGCCTCGCCTTCTGCGATTCGGCCACCCTCCTCGCCTTCCTGTCGGCGCTGATATGGACCGTGCATCCCCTGCAGACCATGTGCGTCACGTATATTTCGCAACGGGCTGAATCGATGATGGGGCTCATGATCCTGCTCACGCTATACGGCTTTATCCGAGGGGCAGAAGGCCATCCAGCGTTATCGGCGCACGCTGGTCACAGCCGCGCACCGTCCCGCCTCTGGTTCGCGTTTGCCATCCTCGCCTGCACCATCGGCATGGGATGCAAGGAAGTGATGGTTACGGCTCCACTGCTGATGCTCGCCTATGATCGGGCCTTTCTGGCAGGCTCCTGGCGTGTGGCATGGAAGGAACGCCGCCCTGTCCACTTGGCGCTGATCGCCACCTGGTTCATCTGGCTGGCCCTTGAATTCACGCTGGGGGGAGAACGAAACCCCAAGACCGGCTTCGGCTCCGACGTCAGCAGCTGGCGCTACCTCGTGACGCAAGCCGGCGCCATCCTCCATTACCTGCGCCTGACCTGCTGGCCTGACCTGTTGTGTCTCGACTACTACGACTGGCCTCTGGCAGCGGGCATCCGAGACGTTTGGCCCGCCCTGCTGGTGGTGGGGACGCTGTTTGCGGCCACCGTCGTGGCCTGCTGGCGGGTGCCTCAAGCGGGCTACCTGGGCCTATGGTTCTTCCTCATCCTCGCCCCTACGTCCAGCGTGATGCCGATCATCGATCGCGTCTCAGAGCATCGCCTCTATCTGCCGCTGGCCGCCCTCGTAACGGCAGCGGTCCTCGTCGTGGGCCTGTCGGCCGTGAGCGTGTGGAGACGCTTCCCGTCTCCGGAGACCCGCAACCTACTCGTCTCGTGGCTGGGCGTGGTCACCGTCAGCATCGTGGCCGCACTGGGCGTGCGCACGGCCTGGCGCAATATGGACTACCGCTCAAATCTCAACGTCTGGCTGATCACTCTAGCGCAACGCCCCGCCAATGTACGCGCGTGCATGAACGTCGGCGCGCTCTACGGCCTGCTGAACAACCAGTCGCTCTCGATGCGATATCTGTGGCACGCACGCGAACTTGACCCCACGTATGAGCCAGCCGCCATCCTGTCGAATCTCGGTTCCGCCTACATGGAAACAGGCGACTATCGTCGGGCATCCACCTTGCTGAATCAGGCCCTGCAGGAAGATCCCGCCTACGCGAGCGCATATTTCAATCGTGGCAATCTGGCCCTCCGCCAGGGATTGACCAACGCGGCGATGGGCGACTACGTCCGCACCATCGCGAACGATCCGGACTTCACCTACGGCTACGTGAAACTCGGGGCGCTCCAGCGTGAACAGGGGCGGCTGGAACCGTCGGTTGACCTGCTGACACAAGCCATCGCGCGCAATCCGCGCCTGGCGGCGGCTTACGCGGAGCGTGCACGCACGTGGTTCAGCCTGGGGCAGTACGATCATGCCCGGGCGGACTTGGAACGGTGCTGCGAACTCGGCGGAAGGCCGGACCCGGCGTTCGCGGCCCAGTTGCGCGCCCAACTCCCGTAGCCGCGCGCCCTGCGCGAAGAAGTGGAACCGTCATAGCTTGGCAGGCGCCAGTCGCCGCTCATGGGGCATCAGTCTGCAGCGGGCGTCGGTTTGGCGACAGGCTCGGTCCCGCCTGAACCGACCGGCGCGGGTGCCGCCGATTCCACGGTGGCGGGCCGGGAATCACGTGGGGCGGCGTCCGATTGTCCTGGCGGCGACGTATCGCCCGGGGCCGTTTGCGGGGGATTGAACTTGATGTTGTACTTGGCCGCGATCGCACGCGCATCCTCGTCCGTCTTGGCCAACTGCAAGAGGTCCATCATCAGAGCCTGGAGCTGGTTCTCCGTCTGCGCCGCCTGGCTCGCCAGCAGTTCCTGACGATCCGACAGCCTGATCAGGGTCGCATGCTGGCGTACAGACTGCGCCGTCTGCCACCCCAGAAAGATCAACAAACTGACCGTGACAAGCGCCATGGGCAGAAACGGTGAGAAGGTGGCAGGCGGGGCAGATTCCTGAGTGTTCATGGAATCCCCTTGCGTGCGGCCGGCGCGGGGACCGCCGTCTTGGCCGCGGGTGCCGAATCCGTCTCGTTCCCCTTGGCGTTGCCGCTCGCCGCTTGGCTCACAGCATCTGCCGCTGCGGCTGGCGTCTGAGCGGACCGAACCCGATATCCATATTTGGCTAGAAGCTCGCGTATGGCCGGATTGACCGCCGCGGCATTGCCCAGATCCTGCAACACGCTCCCACTGATCTGCTGGCCCTGCGTCCCCAGCACGCCGCTGCTCAGGGATTCCTGCTGCCGCTGGAGGGTCACCTGCAGGGCCTGGTTCTTACGCGCCACGAGGATCAGCACGACACTGAGCACCACGCAGGCAAGACTGAGGAGCAGCGCAACAAAATAGGCGGGCGCCTTCATGCCGCCGATAGTCGCGCATCCCCCACACCCGTGGCAAGCGCTTTTGTCCCCCAGGAATTCTCGCCTGACGACGGGGCGCCTCGCCGCTCCTGGAGCCGGCGGTCCCCGCCGGTCTCCCCTCCCCGCGCGCCACCCTCACGCCGGCATCAGCCCGTCGCCAATCCACGCCAGCGCATCCAGCAGCACCGGCCGCTCCGCCTTGACCCGCTCGTCAATCTTGCGCAGCAGCTTCAGGTACAGGTCGATGACCTTGCGCACGTCCTCGCCCATCTCGCGCCCGTCGAACAACTCCGGGCTGCGCTCGCGAAAATCCAGGTTGCACTGGATCGCGCCCGACGTCACCGGGAAGCCCAGGTCCTGACCCGTCAACAGCAGGTGCCGCTCCGTGCGGACCGCCCCGTCCCCCGCCGTGAGGTACCACAACGGCGAATCGGACATGGCATCGAAATGCAGGAACTCGAGAATCTTCTTCTCCTTCTGGAAGAGCTCCGCAATCTCATCCGCCGGCACATGAAACATGCGCAACGCGACCACCCGCCGCATGAAGTGCACGTAGGCCTCGGGATAGCGCTCCGGCCGGCGCGGCACGTCCGCCTTGATCTGGACCTGCAGGTTCCGCAGGTAGGGCACGGATTTGCCCAGCGCCACCGCCAGGTCAGATAAACTGTAAGTCTCGGTCATGCGTCAGACTCGCAAACCTTCAACAGTAACCGCTGAGCGCGCAGAGGCCCCTGACGACACCGGACTTCAACGTTGAGCGTTGAACGTGTCCACCTGGCCCGCCCTACTCCGCCGCTTCCACCACGTACTGGTCCAGCACGCCCATGGCCTGGCGCAGCTGGGCCAGCGCCACTTGGTAGGCATACAGCGACTGAACCTCGTTGTTGCGCGCTTCGGTCAGCGCCACCTGCGTCTGCAGCACGTCCAGCTGGGTCGCCGCGCCCGCGTCGAAGCGCGAGCGCGCCAGCCGCACGCTTTCCAGCGCCTGCTCCACCACCTTCGCGGTGGCGTGCACGAGCTCCGCGGCGTCAACCACCTGCGCATGCGTGCGTCGCACTTCCACATCAATGTCGAGGCGGACCTGCTCCTCGTCCAGCCGCGCCAGCTCGGCCTCGGAAGCCGCCTGCATGACACGCCCGCGCGTCTGCTGGCCGTCGAACAGGGCCCACGTGCCCTGCACGCCCGCCCGCCAGCCGTCCGTCTCATCCCAGGTGTCGTCGGTGGAGCGGTCGCTCTCCGCCCCGTAGCCGGCAAAGACGGATATATCGGGCCGCCCCCCGGCACGCGCCTCGGTCACCGCCAGCTTCCGCGCTGCGCGAATGCACGCCAGCTGGCGCAGTTCCGCGCGCTGCTGCGCCGCCACCGCCAGCTCGTTGGTGAGATCCGGCGTGTACGGCTCAAAGACGAGCCGCCCCTCCACCTCGGGGCGCAGGGCCGGGCCGCTCGCGCCATCCGCGCTCAGCCCCATGGACCGGTACAGATCCTCAACCGCCAGACGGTACGTGTTGCGCGCCCGGATCAGCGGCGTCTGCCCGTTGGCCAGCGCCACCTCCGCCCGCAGCACGTTGAACGGCGACACAATGCCCGCCTCCAGCTTGTTGCTGGCCGAATTCAACTCCTCCTGCAGCAGCTGCACGTTCTGCTCCTGCACGTTGATCTGCGAGCGCCCCAGCAGAACGGCGTAGTACTTCGTCCGCACATCGAGCAGGACGTCATTGATCACGCCCTCCAGGTCATGCATCGCCGCCTCGTCCAGCAGGCGCTGGCGGTCGAGGGCCGCGCGATTGCCGCCCCCCGCGTAGATCGACTGCGTGACCTGCAGCCCGATCAGCCAGGTCTCCGTGCTGATCGGCACGTTCGCGGCAGCAGCCCCGCCGAAATTGCCGGCCAGCTCCTCGCTCACGTCCTGGTAGCTGCCGTTGGCGGCCAGGTGCGGAATGAACTGCGCCCGCGCCTCGACCACCGCCCCGGCCTGCCGCCGGATCCGCTCGCGCGCTTTGCGGATCACGTAGTTCTGATCCAGCGACGTCGTGATGCAGCGGGACAGATCAAAGACCGGCGTCGCGCCCGCATCGGGAGGGGACGCGGCCCCCGCAGTTCCGGACTCCTCCGCCCGCACGCCGCCGGCCAGCACCCACGCCCCCAGCGCCAGCACCGTCAGCCATGCCGGGAGCGGCGCGCGTCGCGCCCGCCCTGCCGGCCCCTGAACCCTCAACCCTGAGCGCCACATGTGCATATCTATCCCTTCCGGTGAATGTACCGTCGCCGCAGGCGCGCGCCCCAGTCCGCAAACAAGGTGTAAGCCACCGGCACGATCAGCAGCGTCAGGAAGGTGCCCGTCAGCAACCCGCCCACCGCCGCCACGCCCATGGGCCGCCGGCTCTCGCCGCCCGCGCCAAACCCGATCGCGATCGGCAGAATGCCCAGGATCGTCGAGAAACTGGTCATCAGGATCGGGCGGAACCGAATCAAACCTGCCTGCAGCATAGCCTCACGCGCCGGTTTGCCCAGCGCCATTTGCTGGTTGGCAAATTCCACCAGCAGGATCGAATTCTTCGTCGCCAGCCCGATCAGCAGCACGATCCCGATCTGGCTGAACAGGTTGATGTTCATCGCCGGGATGCGCGGCACGACGGCGGACAGCCAGCCCGCGATCGCCGGCGGGTTCGGCGCGTAGTGCGCCCAGCCGTACAGGCTTGTGCCCCACAAGTTCACCCCGTTCAGCACCCAGAGCAGGCCGAACGCGCCCAGCGCCGAGAGCGGCAGCGTCAGCATGATCGTCAGCGGGTGCAGCAAGCTCTCGAACTGCGACGCCAGCACCATGTAGACAATGATCAGCGCCAGCACCACCACAAACACGAAGCCCTTGCCCGACTCCCTGAGATCGGACGCCTCGCCCGCCCACTCGTGCCGAACCTCGGGAAACTCGCGGCGCAGGAGGTGCTCGACGCGCTCCACCGCCGTGCCCAGCGTCACGCCCACCGGCGTTCCCTCGATGGTCGCGGACCGGTAGCGGTTGAAGTGATTGATCGCGCTCGGGCCGGCGCCCACCTCGTAGGTCACCACGTTACTCAGCTGCACGAGCTCGCCGTTCAGCCCGCGCACGTACAGCCGGTCAAGGTCCGCCGGCGTCCGGCGCGACTCCCGCTCCAGCTGCGCGATGACCTGGTACTCCTTGCCCCCAAGCTTGATCTTGCTCAGGTCCAAGCCGCCGAACAGCACCTGCAGCGCGCGCGAAATCTCCTGCACGGACACGCCCAGCACGGCGGCGCGGTTGCGGTCAATCTGCACGCGCAGCTCCGGCTTGTTCACCTCGTACGTGCTGCGCACGTTCTGCAGGTAGCCCGAGGTGCGCAGCGACGCCGCCACGGCCTGCGCCGTCGTGTTCAGCCGCCCCAGATCCGGATCCTGCAACACCACCTGGAAAGGCTGGCTGAAGCTGCGCCCGATCGCCTTGGGAATGATCGGAAACGCCAGCGCCCCCTCGATCGTCCCGAACAGCTGCGCCCCCAGCCCCTGCGGCCCGCCGACGATGTCCGTCACGCCCCGCTCGCGCGGCTCCTTCAGCCGCATGAACATGAACGCCTGGTTGACCTTGCCCGGGCCGCCCTGCGCCAGGGCGACGGCCGAGAAGTAGCCATCCGTTTCGGGCGTGTTCCGAACCAGCGCCTCCGCCTGCTTCAGCATGCGGTCCGTGTACTCGCTGGTCGAGCCCTCGGGCGTCAGCGTCACCACCAGCAGGCGCCCCTTGTCCTCCTCGGGCAGGAATTCCTTGTCCAGCCGGCCGTAGACCCAGATCACCGCCCCGAACAGCGCGAGGGAAATCACCACCATGCTCCGGCGGTGGTTCAACGACCACGTCAGCAGGCGGTTGTAGTGGCGCGTGAACCGGTCGAAGCCGCGCTCGAAGAAATTGAACACCGGCCCGTGCCGGTCCGTGCCAATCGGCTTCAGGATGCGCGCCGCCACCATGGGCGTCAGCGTCAGCGCCACGAACGCCGAAATGATCACCGACCCCGTCAGCGCGATCGCAAACTCGATGAACAGCCGGCCCGTGATGCTGGTCTGGAACGCCAGGGGCACGAATACGGCGCACAGCGCCAGCGTCACGGCGATGACGGCGAAGCCGATTTCCCGCATTCCCTTGAACGCCGCGTCCATCGGGGACAGGCCTTCTTCAATGTGGCGGTAAATGTTTTCCAGCACGACGATCGAATCGTCGACCACGATGCCGATGGCCAGCACGAGCGCGAGCATGGTCAGGATGTTGATCGAGTATCCCATCATCGCCAGCACCATGTAGGTGCCGATGATCGCCACCGGAATCGTCAGGCACGGGATCAGCGTCGAGCGGATGTTGCGCAGGAAGATGAAGATCGTGATGACCACGAGCACGAAGGCGATGAACAGCGTGATCCAGACCTCGCGGATCGAGTGCTCCACGAAGATCGACTCGTCATAGGGAATCGACGTCTCGACGCCCGCCGGCAGCAGCGGCAGCAGGCGCGCGAGCTCGGCCTTCACCCCGCGCGCCACCTCGATCGTGTTGGCCTTTGACTGCTTCACAATCCCCACGCCGACCGCCGGCTTGGAATTGAAGCGCGCGATGGAGCGCTCGTCCTCCGCGCCCACCTCGGCCCGCCCCACGTCGCGCAGGCGCACGAACGCCGCGCCGTCCTGCTTGATCACCAGGTCGTTGAATTCGTCCACCGTCTTCAGCTCGCCGCGCGTCTGAATCGTCAGCTCCCGGTCACGGTTCTCCACCCGGCCGCTCGGCAGCTCGACGTTCTGGCGCTGCAGGGCGCTGTCCACATCCCCCACCGTCACCTGGTGCGCCGCCATCTTGTCCGCGTCCAGCCGCAGCCGCATGGCAAAGCGCTTTTGCCCGCCGAGGTACACCGAGCTCACGCCGGTCACCGTCTGCAGGCGGTCCTTCATCAGGTTCTCCGCCAGCGAGGTCAGCTCCAGGGTCGAGTACCGGTCGCTGAACAGGGCAATCCAGATGACGGGGGACGCGTCCGCATCCTGCTTGGCCACGATCGGCTCCTCGATGTCGTCGGGAAGCTGTCCGCGCACGCGTGACACGCGGTCCCGCACGTCCTGGGCCGCCAGCTCAATGTCGCGCGACAGGTTGAACTCGATCGTGATGCTGCTCACCTGCTCGCGGCTCTCGCTCGTGAGCTGCTTGATCCCCTCGATGCTGTTGATCGCCTCTTCCAGCTTCTCGGTGACCTCCGTCTCCACCACCTCGGCGTTGGCGCCCGGGAGCACGGTGAGCACGTTGACGAGCGGCGGATCGATGTCCGGCAGCTCACGCACGGGCAGGCGGCTCAGCGCCACCAGCCCGAACAGGACGAGCACCAGGCTCATCATGGTGGCCAACACCGGCCGCTTAATGCTGATTTCCGATAGAATCATGAGAAGCCTCGCTGCGCACGCCGCGCGAAGGGGCGGCTATTGAAGTTGGGCGGCCGGCGGTTCGACTCCGGCCGTTTCCGACGCCTCCGTCGCCATCACGGGCACGCCCGGCTGCACTTTCTGCAGCCCCTCGACGATGACCGTCTCCCCGCCCTGCAGGCCCGCGACGATTTCCACCTGGCTGGGCTGCCGCGTCCCGACCGTCACCGCCACCCGCTGGGCCTTCTTGTCGGCGTCCACCGTGAACACGAACGTGGCGTCGCCTTCCGCCACCAGGGCGCGCTCCGGCACCACCACCGCGTCCCCCTTGACCTGCAGGATCAGGTCCAGGTTGCCGAACATGCCGGGCCGCAGGCGGCCGTCGGTGTTGGGCTGCCGCGCCTTGACGAGCACGGTCCGCGTGTCGAGATCGACCTGCGGATCGATGAAATACACCTCGCCGCGGAACTCCTCGCCCGGGTACGCCGGCACCCGGAAGGCAATCGACTGCCCCACCCGCAGCTCGCCCAGGAAGCGCTCCGGCACGCGAAACTCCACCTTGACCGGATCGATGTCCACCAGCGTGGTCAACACCACGTCGCGGCTGACCACCTGGCCCGGGCTCACCTGGCGGGCGCCCGCTATGCCGCTGAAGGGCGCCACGATCGCGGCCTCGCGCTGCTGCTGCCGCATCAGATCCAGCAGGGCGCGGCGCGCCTGGAACGTGGCCGTCGCCTGGTCGAACTCCTGCTGCGAGATCGTGTGGTTCTGCAACATGCTTTCCGCCCGCTGACGGTTGGTCTCGGCCAGCTGGAAGTTCGCCTCCGCCTCGGCCACCGCCGCGTCGAGCTTGCGCGTGTCCAGCTTCACCAGCAGCTGCCCGTTCGTCACCGGCTGCCCCTCGTCAAAGTTGACCTGCGCCACGGTGCCGTCCGCCTCGCTCTTGACCTGGATGCGCTCGTTGGGCAGCAGCGTCGCCACCAGGGCGATCGTCTCCTCGATCGGCTGCCGCGTGGCCGTCACGGCGCGCACCGGGACGGCAAAACCGCCCGGCGCCTCGCCCGCGCCGCCCGGCTTGCCCCCGCAGCCCGCGGCCAGCAGGAGCAGCAGCGCAACGGCGGCGGCGATGGAAGGGGGACGTTCGGATCGTGCGGGTCTGTTCATCGCGTGCATAGTCTGTTTCATTCCTTGAGAAGTTCGCGCGCCAGTTTCTCCAGCAGCGCCACGTAAGCGCCCCGCTCCCGGGCCGAGAGCGGCTTGAACATGCGGCCGAGCCCGCGCCGCCGCTGGCGGTGTATCTCATCCACCACCCGCCGCCCGTGCGGCGTGAGCGTCAGGTCCACGGCACGCCGGTCCTGCACGCTGTGCGCCCGCCGCACCAGGCGCAGCCGCGCCAGCCGGTTCACCAGCATCGTGCCCGTCGAGGACTTCACGTGCAGCGCCGTCACGAGGTCGGCCATCCGGCAGCCGCCCCGCCCGTGCAACAGTTCCAGCGCCCAGAACTGGGGCATGGTCAGCGCGCCCCGCGTGAGATAATTCTGCTCGTGGCGCACCATGCCCCGGCACAGGCGGGACATCAGCCCATCCACGCGCGCAATGAACGCCGCCGAATTTATTTCAATCGTTGAATTATTCACGCGTTGAAAGACTAGCGAACTGGCGGAATGGGGCAAGGCGAAACGCTCCCGGCGGACATTTTTTCACGCCGAAACCCTAGCGCGGGAAACCGCGACCGGGACGGTAGGGAAAGCGGAGTCCTGGCGCCGGTGGCGGCGCAGGCCGCGCCTACGGGGACAGGCGTCGCAGGCTCCAGCCGCCACGGGTCCGGCGGTATTCAAGCCGGTCGTGCAACCGGTTGGCGCGCTCGGTCCAGAATTCGAGGCGCGCGGGCTGCACCGCGTACCCGCCCCAGTGCGGCGGGCAGGTGACCTCGCGCCCCTGGAATCGCGCGGCGGCCTCCCGGTAGCGGCGCGCCAGCTCGGCGCGGTCGAGGATGACCGAGCTTTGCCGAGAGGCCCACGCGCCCAGCCGGTAGCCGCGCGGACGGCTCATGAAATAGGCTTCCGATTGCGCCCGCGCCACCGGCGTGGCGCGCCCCTCGATGCGCACCTGGCGCCGGCCCTCGCGCCACCAGAATACCAGCGCCACACGCGGATTGTCGGCCAGCGCCCGCCCCTTGCGGCTGTTGTAATTGGTGTAGAAAACAAAGCGTCCATCCACGACGTCCTTGAGCAGGACGATGCGGGAGGAGGGCGCCCCGCCGGGCCCGACCACGGCCAGGCTCATGGCGTTGGGATAGGTGGGATCCGTGCGTTGCGCGCGCGCAAACCAGCGCCGGAAAAGCGTGATCGGGTCGGTCGGAGGAGCGATGGGAAGGCGTGTGCGCGTCATGGGGCGCCCGTCTTAGCAAAGGCCGCGCCGTATGGCAACGGCCGGCTTACGTCTTGCCAGGCGCATGGCCAACTTCGTACGCCAGGTAGATGCCACGCCAGACGAGCGCGGCGGGATCGTCATCCGCTTCGGGAACCCGGGACGGCACCACAGAGTAGACGCGCATGTCCATATAGAAGCGGTCGATCTTCGGCGGCTCGACCACCAAGTTGCACGTGAATCTGTACGTTGGCTCTTTCACTGGCACCTCCATCCCATCCCGAAGACAAGTGCCTCATAAGCATCATCAGTGCCAAACCGCGGCTGCCCCCCGCAAATTACGGTTTCATCACAGCTTGATGACAAACGTACGGGGAATTGCCCGCAACGGGCGGCCGCGCTCCGGCAATGCCTCGTCTTGTCTCTCCCCGGGCGAACAAGGCGCGAGACAACGCAATCCGGCCGTTTTCGTGGGCAGATGCCCCTCACGTGAATCACAATGGCGTTGCACCGCGAACCCGGGCGAACGAGAATGACGCCTCCTGCGAGGGAGCCAGGCGAGGTCACGAGACGCTCGCCAGAGACCGGCGAACTGTCGCATTGTACACGCCGGGGTCTGATTGTATTACGCACCGCGCCTGGCCTGGAGAGTGGCATGCCGCACGCAGACATCACCTTGACCGTCGTGGACTTCGAGGGCACGGGCTCGGTGGAGGGCCACCCGGACGAACCCTGGCAGATCGGCCTGGTCCGCATGCGGGAGGGACGCGTGGTACCCGAGGAATCCTTCACGAGCCTGTTGCGCGTTGGTGACAGGCCGTTCAGCCGCCACGCTCCCGGCCGGCATGGCGAACTGCGAAAGGAGATCGCCCGGGCCCCGCGGCTGCCCGACCTCTGGCCCACGCTTCGGCCCTGGCTGGCAGGACGCCCCCTGGCCGCCCACAATACCGCCACCGAGAAGCGTTACCTGAAGGGCGCCTTTCCCCTTCACGCCCTTGGTCCGTGGGTCGATACGCTCAAACTGATCCGCCTCGCACAGCCGGCCTTCGCCTCGCACAAACTCGAGGATCTCACGCGCTCCATGCGCCTGCAGGATCGCGTCTGCGCGCTCCTCCCGAACCGTGCCCCGCACGACGCACTTTTCGATGCCATGTGCAGCGCCATGCTCCTCGAACAGCTCCTCGAGGAACCCGGCTGGCGCGAGACCACGATCGCCGCACTCGCGGCCGCCCGCCCCGCCCCCTTCCACCGCCTCGTCGCTCGCCGCCGGGGACGGCAACGGCCATCCGCCTCACGTTGACGCGACTGGCCTCTCGCGATGCAAAAGGGGGCCCGCAACCTCCGGGCGCGGCCGCCCAAGGCCCCCCCTCTTACCCGCGCCCGGCGGTCGCCGCACGCTTCGCCCCACCCCTCAGTCGCCCGCCCGCGCCAGCAAGGCCGCCACCTGCTCGCGCAGGCCCTCGGCAAGCGGCGTGGACGGGACTGCCAGGCCGGCGGCGCGCAAGGGCTCTGTGTCATAAATGCGGTGGCAGAGAAACGCCGCGGCATCGGGATGCTCGGCGCGATAGGCACTCACGGCCACTTCCTCAACGCGCAACTCCACCCCCAGCGCCTCCGCGATCAACCGGTAATACTCGCGCGACTCCACCACGTCGGGACCGGCAGCCTGGTAGACGCGCCCATGGGTCTCGACCCGTCCCGCACAGCTTAAGATCAGTCGGGCCAAATCGCGTGCCAGGATGGGCTGCTGCAGAAAGTGACCGCCGCCAACCAGCTTGAGCGCATTGCCGCGCCGCAGCCGGGCGATCAGATCGCGATCGCGCGAGTGCAGGGGCAGACAGCCCAGTTCGGAGCCGGGACCATAGATGTGACAGGGCCGCACCACGGTGCAGACCATCCCGCCCGGTGCCCCGGGAAGCAGGATGACCTCACAGCGTCGCTTGTTCCCCCCGTATCCGTCCGACACGACGTGCGGATTCTCCGCCAGTTGCGGAAAGGTGCGCCGCCCCGGGTCAAAGACAAAATCCGTCGAGATGAACACCAGGTGGCTCACGCAGTCGCCCAGCACGTCCCGGTCCTGCTCGGCATCTGCAGGCTCGAACCCAATGCAGTCCACAGCCAAGTCCCACCGCACGGCGGCCGCGCGCACCGTCGTGGCAAACGCGGCCCGGTCCTTGCGATCCACCGCCAGTGCGTGCACGCCCGGCACCGCCGGGCGCTTGCCGCGGCTGACCGCCCACACCGCATGCCCCGCCGCCAGCGCTTCCCGCGCCAGCGTGCCACTCACAAATCCACTGCCGCCAATCAAAAGAATATTCATGCCCCTCCCCCTCTCGCCCACCCGACACCGAACCGGCGTCCCCCACGATGGCGCTCCACAAGTGTCCCACCCGTGGAGTGGACGGCCCCACGCCGTCCCGCGGCAACGCGATGACGCGCCGCTCCCGGACCGTGCAATACGCCACTCGACAACCTGAATGCGCGGTGATACTAGCCGAAGCCATGAATTCCGGCGAGCGCGCTTCCCCCGACCGCTTTCCGACACTGGTGGCCACCGTGTCCCTCATCGCGCTGGCCCTTTGCGTGGCGGAGTCCGCGCGCAACGTGGTCTTCCAAGTCCCCACCGTTGACTCCGCCACCTATGCGCAGCAGGCCCTCGCCATCGCCGCCGGCAAGCCCGCCCCGCCGGAAGCCTTCTGGCAACCGCCGCTGTACCCCTACGCCCTCGCGCTGCTTTATCGCGCCGGTCTCCACGCCATGACCGCTCTGCGCTTCATCCACGGATTGACCGCTCTGGCCGCCGCTATCCTGACCGTCACCCTCGCCCGCCGCATCATGCGCCCCCGTCTGGCCACCGTGGCCGGAGTCGTCGTCGCCCTCTACGGCCCCCTGCTCTTCTACGCCACGCAGCTGTTGCCCACCGGCCTGGGCGTGACGCTCGGCCTCCTGGCCCTGCTGGCCACCGTGCGGCTGGCGGAACGCCCGTCCCCCTGGCGCGCCGCGTCTTGCGGTGCCGCGTTCGGGCTCGCCGCCCTGGCCCTCCCGAACCTGCTGGCCTGCGCCCTCGTACCGGCCGCCGGTCTCGCCCGCCAGTGGCGCCGCGCCACCGATCCCCTCGCCCGCCTCACCCTCGCCCGCCAGCTCGGCGCCCTCCTCGCCGGCATCGCTCTGCTCGTGGCTCCCGTCACGCTCCGCAACCTCATCGTCTCGGGCGACTGGGTGCCCATCTCCACCAACGGCGGCATCAACCTCTATCTGGCCAACAATGCCGACACCGATCAGACCCTCACGGCGCGCCCCGGGCAGGACTGGGAGCGGCTCGTGTCGCTCCCCTATCGCAACGGCGCGCGTTCCGCCAGCGACGCCCAATCCTACTTCACGCGCGAAACCCTCCGCTTCGCCGCCACCTCGCCCGTGGCCCTGTTTCGCGGATTTTGCGCCAAGGCGTGGCTCCTGCTGGCGGGGCGTGAAATCCCCCGCAACCACGACATCTACACCTTCCGCGAGCAGACGTGGCTGCTGGCCCTGCTCGTCTGGCGCCTGCCCGGGTTCGCCTTCCCCTTCGGCCTTGTCGGCCCGCTCGGCCTCTTCGGCGCCTTCATGGCCGCCCGCGCGGGCCGCACCCAGCGCCTGGTCGTGGCGCACGTCGCCATCTACGCGCTCACGCTCGTCCTCTTCTATCCCGCAGACCGCTACCGCCTGCCGCTCGTCCCCCCCCTCGCCATCCTCGCCGTTCTGGGCGCCGACACCCTCGTCACGCGCTGGCGCACCGGCGCCCGCTCCGCCGTGGCCGCCACGGCGCTGGGGCTGCTCCTGATCGGCGGCTGGCCGCGGCGCGTCCCGACCGACACCCTCAGTTTCGCCGCGGAATTGCACCAGAATGTCGGCGTGGGACTCCAGGTGCGCGGCCGGCTGGACGATGCCCTCAAGCAATATGACGCCGCGCTCGCGCACGACCCCGCCAGCGCCGACGCGCTCTACTATCGCGGCACCGCGCTGCGCGAACTGGGCCGGCGCGATGAAGCCCGCGAGGCCTTTCAGGCCGCCCTCGCCGCACGCCCCAATCACATCAAGGCCCTCAATGACCTGGGCGTGATGCAGTACGAGGCTGGCCGCACGGAACTCGCCGCCGAACTGCTGCGGCGCGCACTGAACGTGGACCCGCGCAACGCCCGCGCCATGCAAAACCTGGCCCTCGCCGAAGTCCGCCTCGGCCATCCCGACGAAGCCCAGCGCCTCATGCAGCGCGCCCGCCTCGCGCGCGAATCCACCCCCGCCATCACGCCGCCATGAGCCTGCCGCACACCCCGCTCATCATCGCCCACCGCGGCGCCTCGCACGAGGCGCCCGAAAACACGCTGGCGGCTTTCCGGCTGGCCTGGGCCCAGGGCGCCGATGGCATCGAGTGCGACGTGCACCTCACACGCGACCGGCGCATCGTCTGCATCCATGACGCCAACACCCGGCGCACCACCGGCGTCAACCGCCGCGTGGCATCGCTCACCTGGGCCGCCTTGCGCCGCCTCGACGCCGGCGCGTGGAAGGCGCCGCGCTGGCGGGGGGAGCGGATTCCGCTGCTGCGGGAAGTCCTGGAGGCACTGCCGCGCGGCAAGCGCATTCAAATCGAGGTGAAGGCCGGACCGGATCTGGTTCCCCGACTCGTGCCACTGGTGCGCGCCGTCCCGGATTTTCGCCGCCGCGTGACGGTCATCACCTTCGACACGCGTGTCATCCGGGCGCTGAAACGCGCCGCGCCCGAGGTGCCCGTACTCTGGCTCACGGCCTACCGGCAAGATCCGCACCGGGCCGGCTGGCGCCCCACCCGCGCGACCGTCCTCGCCACGCTCGCCGCCACGCACGCGGACGGACTGGGCAGCCAGTCGCATCGCGCCCTGAATGCGGCACTGGCGCGCGACCTGCGCACACGAGGGCGGCGCCTGTGCGTCTGGACCGTCGACGACGCCGTAACAGCCCGCCGCTTCGCACGCCTCGGCGTGGAGGCCATCGCCACCAATCGCCCCGGATGGCTGAGGCCGCGGATGACGCCCACCACCGCGTGACCGGCTCTTTATCCGGTGACTTCTCCGGCCCGTTGTGGCACAGTGACTTTGGCCCCACGGGTTGTGGGTGGCCTTACATGAACCTCCGCATTAGGAGCCATGACCATGCACGAGAAAAGCATCGTTCTGTTGAACAAGGCACTCGGAGACGAACTCGCCGCGATTCACCAGTATCTGTATTTCCATTTCCACTGCGACGATCAGGGCTATGACTTGCTGGCGGCCCTGTTCAAGAAGACCGCCATCCAGGAAATGGCCCACGTCGAACGGCTCGCCGACCGCATTCTCTTCCTGAAGGGTGACGTGGACATGACGCCCGCCGTCAAGGTTCAGCCCCTGCGCGAAGTCAGCAAGATGCTCAAGCTGGCGCGCGGCATGGAAAAGGAAAGCGCGGCCGACTACAACAAATGGGCGCGCGATTGCTCCGCCAATGCGGATTCCGTATCGAAGACCGTCTTCGAGAGCCTCGTGGCCGAGGAAGAAGCACACTTTGATACGTTCGATACCGAACTGGAGAACATGGCGCGCTTTGGCGACAACTACCTCGCGCTCCAATCCATCGAGCGCAGCAAGACCCGCGCCTCAGCCGCGCCAGCCGCCGAGGCGTGATCGCGCCACCTGCCGTCGACCGTCCACGCCGGTCACCCCGCCAAGGCTGACCGGGCTGGTCACGCCGGTATCGGGCCGGGAAGCCGCCAGTACCGACGCCTTGGCGTGGCGCGGGTCGCCGGCCCCGTCGGGGCTGGCGGCCCCGAATCTTCACCCGCAAGATTGACCGCGTTCGCGAATGCTGGCATCTTCGCGCCGTGCGTCGGCGGGCGACACGGGGGCATGGCCGGCGGCAAAAGGAGATTCCCAAGCATGAAGAAGGCGCTCATCACCGGCATCACGGGCCAGGACGGATCGTACTTGGCGGAACTGTTGCTCACCAAAGGCTACGAGGTTCACGGACTCATCCGCCGCGCCAGTTCCTTCAACACCCAGCGGCTCGACCACCTCTACCATGACCGGCACGAACTCGGCGTGCCCCTGCACCTCCACTACGGCGACCTCACGGACTCCAGCAACCTCAACCGAATCATCGAAGACAGCAGCCCGTCGGAAATCTACAACCTCGCCGCTCAGTCGCACGTCCAGGTGTCCTTCGAGGTCCCCGAGTACACGGCGGAAACGGATGCCATCGGCACGCTGCGCATTCTCGACGCCATCAAGAAGACCGGCATCGGGTGCCGGTTCTACCAAGCCTCGACCTCCGAACTCTACGGCAAGGTCCAGGAAGTCCCACAGACCGAGAAGACGCCGTTCTACCCCCGCTCCCCCTACGGCGTCGCCAAGCAGTACGCCTACTGGATCACGGTGAATTACCGCGAGGCCTACGGCATGCACGCCAGCAACGGCATCCTCTTCAACCACGAATCCCCGCGCCGCGGCGAAACCTTCGTCACGCGCAAAATCACCCGCGCCGCCGCCCGCATCAAGCTCGGAACGCAAGACTGCCTCTACCTCGGCAACCTCGATGCCCAGCGCGACTGGGGCTACGCCCCCGACTTCGTGGAAGCCATGTGGCTCATGCTCCAGCAGGAGCAGCCCGACGACTTCGTGATCGCCACCGGCGAGATGCACAGCGTGCACGAATTCGTCGAGCATGCCTTTGCCCATCTCGACATCACCATCGCCTGGAGCGGCACGGGCGTCGACAAGATCGGCACGGACACCCGCTCGGGAAAGGTCGTGGTCCGCGTCGATCCCCGCTACTTCCGCCCGACCGAGGTCGAGCAACTGCTCGGCAATCCCGCCAAGGCGCGGGAAAAGCTCGGCTGGAAGCCCCGCGTCAGCTTCCAGGAACTGGTGCACATCATGACGGCGGCCGACTTCGAGATGGCGCAGAAGGAGTGAGCCATGGGCGGGTTCTGGGCGGACAAGACCGTCGTGGTCACCGGAGGCTCGGGCTTCCTTGGCAGCCATGTGGTGGCGCAACTCGCCGCACGCGGATGTACGCGCATCGTGGTTCCGCGCCGGCGCGACTATGACTTGACCCAGGGCGCCGCCGTGGAGCGCCTGTACCGCGACGCGAAGCCGGATATGCTCATCCACCTCGCCGCCGTGGTGGGCGGCATCGGCGCGAACCGCGATAACCCCGGATCTTTCTTCTACCAGAACCTGATGATGGGCACGCAGCTCATCGAACAGGCCCGGCTGCATGGCCTGCGCAAGTTCGTGGCCATCGGCACCATCTGCGCCTATCCCAAGTTCACGCCCGTCCCCTTTCGCGAGGACGATCTCTGGGACGGCTATCCGGAGGAGACCAACGCCCCCTACGGACTCGCCAAGAAAATGATGCTCGTGCAGGCGCAGGCCTACCGGCAGCAATACGGCACCAACGTCATCTTCCTGCTGCCCGTCAACCTCTATGGCCCGCGCGATAACGTCCATCCCCACAGCTCCCACGTCATCCCCGCCCTGATCCGCAAATGCCTCGAGGCGCGCGACGCCGGAGCCTCGCATATCGACGTATGGGGCACCGGGAACGCCTCGCGCGAGTTCCTCTATGTGGATGACGCGACGGAGGGCATCCTGCTGGCCGCGGAACGCTATGACAGCCCCGACCCGGTCAACCTGGGCTCCGGCATGGAAATCACCATTCGCGACCTGATCACGCTCATCGCCCGCCTGTGCCAATTCCAGGGCGAGATCCGGTATGACGCCACCAAGCCGGACGGACAGCCCCGCCGCTGCCTGGACGTCACCCGCGCCCGGGAGCGCTTCGGGTTTACCGCCCTGACGCCGTTCGAGGACGGCCTCCGCCGTACCATCGCCTGGTACGAATCCGTCCGCCACGCCCACCCTGACGGACATGTGGTCTGACAGCCTGACGGACGACTGATCCCATAAAAAAGAAGAGCGCGCTTGGGCGGTGGGTCGCAATCACCGCGCAGCGCGCTCGTCGGGAAAAGAGATGTCGATGCGTTAGCGCAAACGGCGGCTCAGGGCACCAATGCCCGCCAACCCCAAGCCGAGCAGGGTCATCGCCGAGGCCGCATCCGAAACCGGGATGTTCGGAATGGTCGGCACCGGCCACCCGCCATGCCCCATCAGATGGTCGTTGCCGCATTCCATGGTGTAGTGAATGTAGAAATCCTGGCTGGCATTGGCGTCCAGAAAGGCGGCCAGATCAATGTTCACCACGTGGTGCAGCCCACCACCGTAGCCGTACGGATCGCTCACCGTGTCGTTGTAGGTCGAATACGTGTATGTGAACGGTATCGCCGAGGGGCTGACCAACTGACCGCCCGACGCGTACGTCCACGGATCCGACTCCTGGTTCTGTGCAAAATAGGAATCGTAGACCATCGCGCTCGAATCCAGCGCCCACAGCTGATACGTCAGCGTGCTGGAGTTCAGGCGCAACGCGTAATCGTACCCCTGCGAGTTCGGAATGAGAGTCGTATTGTTGCCCGTCGTGCCATTCACGTCGACGCCGTAGGTCGGGGTCCCGTTGACGTCAAAGAAGATATCCCCGGGCCGCCACACCTTCGTCCCATCCGACTGCCCCGTCAGCACGTTGTAGCCGCTGACCATGGTCAACACGGTGCCGTTCAGATGCAACCCTTCCATGTCCCAGACCTGGGCGCCCGTGTCAGCCGGCTCCACTTCGTGATCCTCGCCAGGCGATGTGCCCTGATTGAACCACGAACTGCCACTCTGACTGCCCGAAACCTGTCCGTCGAAGATGGTGATTTCGGCCGACTGCGCCTGATCCACCAGAACCAGCCCAGCCGCCACCACCATCAGCGCTAAAGTTGTCTTTTTCATGCCCTGTACCCCTCACCGCGTCCCGGAAACCCTTACCCCTTGGAAACAGGGCATTCTTTAGCACATCGCATACCAACCCTGAGCAGACACGCGAACAAAAATAGGCGATGACCTTAACATGTTTAACAGGTTGATGTTATGCTATATTTATCAAATCCGCTCAGGGCCTGTAAATGGAGTGGAATTATATCTTTTTGTAAGGCTTTCCGACGGCGACATTCGGCGGATGTAGATCAGCCGCCTCGATCAGGATCACCAGCCCTCGTCCAACCCCGAGGGAACCGATCTCTGCCAGCCTGGCTCAAAAATGGCTTTAGATATCAATCTGGTCATCACATCGTCAGCCGATGTTATGACCTCACAGGAACCACCACATGGCGCTCATGCAGCCATGCCAGTCTGAAATCAGACCGCTGCTGGGCCAGATCTGCGGAAGCTGAACCAAAATGGGCCAGAGGCAATACATGACTCCATCCCGATGAAATGTAAACTTATCCGACGAATGTTTAAGACTGTCTTCGTGCGGGGCGATCCCCTGATGATGGTCACTCCAACATGGAGCCCGACACACGCTCCATGCTAGCATTGCCTTCACAACATGAGGGTCTTACTCACAGGAGCATCCGGTTTCATTGGATCAGCCCTCACCCGTTGCCTGTCCCTAAGCGGGCACACGGTATTCCCCCTCACCCGCGGGGGACGCCAGCCAGGCTCCGCCTGGTGGAATCCGGAGTCAGGCGCCATCGACCTCGCCCCCGTCTGCCCGCTGGACGCCATCGTCCACTTGGCTGGTGAATCCATCGCCGCGGGACGTTGGACCGCCGAGCGCAAAGCGCACATCCGCTCCAGCCGCACCCTCGGCACCGCCCTGATCGCACAGGCCGCCGCGGCCCTGTCCCCGAAACCCACCGTGCTGATATCGGCCTCCGCCGTCGGTTTCTACGGCAATGCGGGTGATCAACCGGTAACGGAGGACAGCCCGGCCGGCCACGGGTTCCTGTCCGATGTCTGCCGGGAATGGGAATCCGCCGCAGAGCCTGCCCGGGCGGCCGGTATGCGCGTTGTGCATCCGCGCATTGGCATGGTGCTCAGCCGGGAGGGGGGGGCGCTCGCACGCCTGCTGCCCGTCTTTCGCTATGGCCTGGGGGGCGTGCTCGGCGATGGCCGGCAGCTGATGAGTTGGGTGTCACGGGATGATCTCACCGCCATCCTTTCCTTCGCCCTGCAGGAATCGGCGCTCGTCGGCCCCGTCAACTGCGTGGCCCCCCAAGCCGTGACCAACCGCGATTTCACGCTCGCGCTGGGCCGCGTCTTGAGGCGGCCGACCGTGGCCACCGTGCCGGCCTTTGCCCTGCGGCTCCTGCTCGGCGACATGGCGAACGCCCTCCTCCTGACCGGCGCGCGCGTGGTGCCAGCCCGGCTCCAAGCCTGCGGCTACCGATTCCAGCACCCCGCTCTGGAACCGGCCCTGCGCGCCATGTTAGGGTGACCCGATGACGCGCATCGCCTTGCTCAGCCCCGCCGCCGGCGCCACCACCCCCCCCCTGCAGACCTACGCCTGGACCGGTTTCCGGACGCATGCGCGCGATCCCCACATCATCCGCCACGCCGCCTCCGGCACCAACACCTTCGACCGCAGCCTCCCCCACCCCGTCCGGTTGCTGTGGCACGATGACGCCCCCCGCGACACCTGCTATCGCGTCATCGTGGGACGTCGCCCCGACCTGGCCACTCCGGATGTCGACATCCTCTGCACCGGCCGGGAACGGTGCATCTACCATCTTCACGTGGACACGGACTACGCCTGGCAGGTCTCCCGCGCCGCGGCGACACCCCCCGTGACCTCGCCCATTCAATCCTTTCACACGCACGCGCGCGGTCCGCGGTGGATTCACGCCCCGGGCATCACCAACCTGCGCGACCTGGGGGGCTGGCTACTCACCGGCGGCGCGCGCCTGCGCCAGGGACTGGTCTACCGCGCCTCCGAAATGAACGGCCACCTGCAGCTGCACCCCGCCGGCCGGCGCGTCCTCGAAGACGAACTGGGCATCCGCACCGATCTGGACTTGCGCGGCGAGGGGGAAGAGGCGCGCCCCGTGCTCGACTCGCGCCGCGTGCGCTGGATCAACGAACCGATCCGCCCGTACGGCGAGATCATCCGGGACATCCATTTCCCGGGCTATCGCCGCATCATCGAACTCTTCGCGGACCGCGCCAATTATCCGGTCCTCTTTCACTGTTGGGGCGGGGCCGACCGCGCCGGCACGGTGGCCTACCTGCTGCATGCCCTCTGCGGCGGCGACGCCGAACACCTCGCCCTCGACTACGAACTGACGTCCATGGCGGTCTGGGACGAACGACTGCGCACCAACTCCGGCTACCGCGCCCTGCTCGCCACCCTGGCGATGTTCGGCGGCAGGGGCGCCTCCCCGCGCACCCAGGTCGAGCACTACCTGCACGGCGTCGGCGTCACCCGCGCCACCCTCGCCGCCATCCGCGACATCCTCATCGAACCGGCGGGCCCGCGCGGCGCTTGCGCCCCCTGACGCCTTGCCTCCCTGCCCATTCCATGGCATCGTGCGCGCCTATGAACGACACCCCCCGCGATTTGTCCGGCTATTATTTCTGGTTCGACACCGAGTACACCTCGCTCACCTTGGACCGCGCCCAGCTCCTCCAGGTCGCCATGGTGATCACCGACGCCAAGATGCAGCGCGTCGCGCCGGCCGATCGTGATTTCAACGCCCTCATCCGCCTCGGCCCCGAGGATCGCTGCGATCCCTGGGTGCAGGAGCATCTGGCAGGCCTGATCCAGCGCTGCCGGTCCGACGAGGCGCGCCCCATTGCCGACGTTCACACCGCACTGACGCAGTACATCGCGGACGTCCTGGGCCCCAATCCCGCCAGCATCAAGCAGCGCCCGCCGCTCGCCGGCAACAGCCTCCAGGGCGACTGGTTCCTCGCACGCAAGTTCCTCCCCGGCCTGATCGAGCGCGCGCACTACCGCGTCCTCGACGTCAGCAGCTGGAAGGTGTTCTGGAAAAATGAACTGGGCGATTTCCCCTTCGACAAGGACAACGAACCGCTCGTGCGACAGTACTTCCCTGGCGAATTCAACAGCAGCGCCGAAGCGCACGACGCGCATTTCGACGTCCTGGCCTCGATCGCGGAGATGAATTTCTACCGCACCCACCAGAAGATCCTGTGGCCCCCCCAGCCGCCGGCGCCATAGCGCCCACCCGCCACACCCGCGCCTCGCACATCCTTCCCTGCAGGCTCCGAGGTGCGGCGGCCCCACCGCGTGAGTCGTCCAACGGCGCCTTGAGCCGGTGTTTCCTCCCAACGCGCTTGCACGCGCCGCCCCGCCCGCCTACAATACCCGCATCCGGGTGGCGCTTCGCAGGGGTGCGGAACGCCGGACAACACAGGCGAAGTTCGCAACAACGCGCAGACAGCGAAGGAGGAGGCATCCATGGCCACCATCACGTTGAAGGGGAATTCTATTCACACCGTCGGGGAATTGCCGGCCGTTGGCCGCCCCGCCCCTGACTTCACCCTCACCAGCGGCAAGCTCGAGGATGTCACGCTCGCCACCTTTGCGGGGCGAAAGAAGATCCTCAACATCGTCCCCAGCCTCGACACCTCCACCTGCGCCATGTCGGCGCGGCAGTTTAACCAGCAGGCAGCCGCCCTGCCCGACACCGTGGTCCTGTGCATCTCCGCCGACTTGCCCTTTGCGCAGGGGCGCTTCTGCTCCGCCGAAAAGATTCAGAACGTCACGCCGCTGTCCTCCTTCCGCTCGCCCCGCTTCGGCAAGGACTACGGCGTGGAAATCACCGATGGTCCGATCCGTGGTCTGCTGAGCCGGGCGATCGTCGTGCTCGATGCCGGGAACAGGGTGCTGTACACGCAGCAGGTGGGCGAAATTGCCGACGAACCCGATTACGCCGCCGCCCTCCAGGCCGCCCGCACGGCGTGAGCGGGACGCTGCTCCGCGCCCTCCGGGCTCTCAGCATCCCGCCGCGGCTCTGCATGGCCCCGTCGCCACGTGCGCCGTGCGGTTTGCCCGCAGTGCCAGTTCCGCGTACCAGTACCCATCCCGGCGCTCCACACGCAGCAGCTTGGCCCCGCGCAAGCGGCGTACCTGCAGCCGGCCCGCCGTTCGCACCGTCACCACCTGCGCGTGCCGCGGCGTCAGCTCCGCCACCATGCCCAGCCGATCCCAGCGCAGCGACACGCCGATGCCGCCCCGCGCACGCAGACCGCGAATGGCCCCCTGGCGCCACGCCGACGGCAGCGCCGGCAGCAGCGACAGGAAACCCACGCGCGAACCGAGAAGCATCTCCTGCACGGCCGCAGCGAATCCGAGGTTGGCGTCGATCTGGAAAGGTGGCTGGCCCTTGAATCCCCAGAACCAGCTCACCCCCTGGCCGCGCCAGTCATTGTGATAGGTCAGCAGGTTCGCGCCCGTGCAGGCGCGCGTCAGCAAGTCCAAGCAGTCCCGCGCCCGGTCCCCCTCGCCCAGGCGCGCATAGATGGATGCCATGTGCGCAAACGACCACCCCGTCTGGGACTGCAGGCCCACGACCAGCCGCCGCTCGACCGCGAGGCGCGCCGCCGCATACAGCGCCGGCGTGTCCTCCCGGTTCACGTCACATCCGGGGAACAGCGGGTAGAGATGCGATTGATGCCGGTGGTGATACTGGTCCTTCAAGTCAGGATGCAGCCACTCCTTCAGCGCGCCGTCTTCATTGACCGCATAAGACGGCATCTTCGCCAGCATGCCCCGCCACACCGCCACGCGCGACGCCTCGATGCCCAGCGTTTCACAGGCCGCGCATAAATTGCCCAAGACCTCCCGCGCGATCGCCACGTCCATCGTGGCGTTGACCACGACGATCGAGCGCGGCGCCATGTCCGGCGAGTTCTCCGGCGACAGCGACGGCGTAAACACGTAGCGGCCATCCGGCCCCTCGACGAGAAAGTCCTCGTAGAACGCGGCCACCTCCATCAGGAACGGCACGGCCCGCGCGCGCAGGAACTCGCGGTCGCCCGTGTAGAGCCAATAGTCATAGACGAGCTGCGCGATCCAGCCCGCGCCGCCGGTCCAGTTGATCCATGCGCCGGCATGCAGGCGGCCATCCGTGGCCTGCGCGATCGGCGCCAGTACGCCGCGACAACCGAAGACCTTGCGCGCGTTCTCCCGCCAGTCCGGCAGGCAGCGCTCGTAGTAGTCCACGTACGGCAGGAGCACCTCCGCCAGATTGCCGCCCAGCGCCTGCCAATAGCACATCTGGATGTTCTCGTCGTTGTGGTAGTCCGACGACCAGGCCGGAAAGTAGTTGCCGTTCCACACGCCCTGCAGGTTTGCCGGCCACCCGCCCGGACGACTGCAGGAAATCAGCAGATAGCGCCCGAAGGCAAACATCCGCGCCACCAGGGCCGCGGGCACCTGCCCATCGTACGCCTGCGCCAGCAGTTCCTCGTTGGTGGCGACAGCCGCATCCGGCCCCAGTTCCAGCTTCACGCGCTCGAAGAGCGGCCGGTGCCGGCGCGCGTGGCGCGCCAGGAGGCTCGCGTAGCGGTCCGGCAGCCGCGCGAGCGCCGCGCGCGCTTCGCCCATGGCGGCGGCCGCCGGCGTGTTGGCGAACACCCGCAGGCGCACCAGCACCTCATCCGCCCCCGTCACCACCACGGCATCGCCCCGCGCCTGCGTCGCGCCGCCGCGCACGCGGACATCTGCCAGCCCGCCGAACTCGCCGCCCGCCAGCACCGCGGTTCCCGGCGTGTAGCGCCCCGCAATCCGCAATTCGCGCCCCTCCGCAGCCGACTCGAAGGCGAGCGGGATCGTGTCGCGCGTCAAGCCGTCCTGAAACCAGTTGTCGTCCCCGTTCGCCACCTCGTGCCGGCACAGCCGCAAGGTGACGCTGATCCGCCGCCGCCGGCTGGCGCGCAGGCGCATGACCACCACGTCATCCGCCCGCGAAACGAACACCTCACGCGTGTAGGTGGTGCCGGCCGCGAGCCAGGTCACGCGCGCCACGCCCGTGGCCAGGTCAAGCTGGCGGCGGTAATACGCAAAGGGCGGATGGGGCGCGTGGATCACCTCGATGTCGAAGGCCGGGTGGTAGGGATCGACCCAGATCGTCCCGAGCGCGGGATTGGCGGCGCTCAACTTGTCGGCAAGGAAATTCGGCGCGGCGGCATACTGGCCCGTCGCCAGCAGGTGGCGCAAGGCCGGCACGTGCGCGGACACATCCGGCAGCTCCGGCTTGGCCGTGCGAAACCACAGCGCCTCGTGGTTGATCAGCACGCGCTCGTGCTGCACGTTGCCATACACCATCGCGCCAAGCGTGCCGTTGCCGCAAGGCAGCGCATCCTGCCAGCGCGCCGCCGGCTGCCGCAAGGTCAGGATCTGGACCGACTCGGACATGCGATACCACCTTCCCTCTACGTCCTGGAGCACACGGTCGTGGAAAGTTCCGCCGCCCGTCCTTCTCCAGTCTTCAGTCTGCAATTGGCCATGCGTCAGAGCCCCTGCAAGTTCGGCAGCGCGAACACCGGCTGCGGCTGGGCGAAGAAGGCATCCGCCTTCTCGCGCATCGCCTCCACCGTGGGTGCCTGCTGCAACGCCGTGTCAAACGCGTGCCCGAAATGAAAATTGCGCGCGTAGTACTTCGAGAACAGGCGCAGGCGGCGCACCGCCACGCGCGGCGGGAAATCGGCCGCGATATAGCCCTGCATCCGGCGCCAGACCTCGGCGTAGTCAACCGTCACCGGGCCCTCCCAGGCGGCAAACAGCCACGGGCGCGCCACCGCCATGCGCCCGATCATGAGGCCCGCCACGGACCGGAAATGCTCCGGATGCTCCTGCAGCGTCATGGCGCCCAGGATGTCGCCATTCGCAATGATCGGCAGCCGCGTCTGTGCCGTGGCCCATGCGAACAGTTCATGGCGCGAGCGGCGCTTGAACTTGTCTTCGAAGAAGCGCGTGTGCAGCGTGATGGCGTCCACGCCGCTGTCCTCGATGGCGCGCAGCCGCTCCGCGAACCGGTCCTCGCTGCCGATCGCCGCGCTGCCGAGCCGGATCTTGACCGACAGCGGGCCCGGCCAGCAGCGCCGCACCTCGCGCAGCACGCGGATCAACGCCGGGAGATTCTCGAACAGGCGACTGCAGGCTTCGAGCTTGCGGATCACCGGCGCGTAGCAGGCCAGGTTCAGGTCAATGCCGTCCGGGGCCACCGTCGACAGCCGCTCGATAATCTGCTCGATCGGATCGTCCGGGCGCAGCATGAGCTGGTAGATCAGCCGCTTCTCGGTCGGGTGCCGCTTGCAGTACGGCGATTGCTGCAGATCCTCCTTCAGCAGCTTGCGCCCCGACAGCATCTCGGTGTAGTGCGCCCCGCAGCCGCCGAAATCCGCCAGCAGCCGCCGGAAGGCGCTGTGCGTAATCTCGGCCAGCGGCGCACAAAAGCGCGCCGGCTGCAACGTCAGCCCGCGGATGGTCAGGGAGTCGAACATCAGCCGGCGATCCTCGGGTATACCCGCCCGCCCGCCAAGCCCAAAGCGCGGTATCCTCGGCGCGGCTCGGCAGGGACGCCTCGCCCCACCTGCGGAAAGCGAGATTCACTATACGTATCTGAGGTGGGGCGAGGCGTCCCGCCGAGCCGCTTCCCCGCTGAGCATGACGCACGTCTGTGCCGATTCGCGGATTCCCGGGCGGGGATGTGTCCTCACATCCCCGCCCGGTCTCGTGAGCGGGCCCCGTGTGCGGCAGATTCTGCCGGTGTTGTGGGCGGGCCACACCGTGGCCCGCGTGCTGTCGTTTGTGCTTTACCCGCGCGCGGGGCGTGCCCATCCTTGGCGCCGGGGGGGAGATCATGTCGCACACGTTCACACCGCCGGCCGCGCGCGCGGCCTACGCGGAAAATGGATTCCATCTGGCACCGGCCTGCGGGCTGCCGGCCGACGCCATCGCCCGTGCCGTCACCGGCATGGATGCCGTCCGCGCCGGCCGCTACGACACCGGCGTCCCGCCGGAACCGTCGTCGTGGAAGCCGGGTGACGACCCGCGCAGGCTCTGCAAGATTGAAATGCCGCAGGTCGCCAACCGCGCCATCTACGACCTGCTCCTGCACCCGGCCCTGGGCCAACTCGCCGCCGCACTCACCGGTGCACGCCTCGTGCAGGTCTGGTGGGTGCAGCTGCTGTACAAGCCCGCTGGCGACGCGGGCCAGGCCATCCATACCAACATCGGATGGCACCAGGACCGGACCTACTGGCAGGAGTGGGAGGACGACAGCCAACTCTTCACCGCCTGGATCGCGCTCAGCGACGTCACCGCGGACGCCGGCCCCATGCGCTTCGTGCGCGGGTCCCACCGTTGGGGCACCCTCAAGGAAAGCGATTTCATGGCCCAGGATCACGCCGCCCAACTCGCGCAGATGAATCTGCCCGCGGGCGCACGCTGGGAGGAAGTCCCCGCTATCCTCCCCCCCGGCGGCGTGAGCGTCCACAACGATCTCACCATCCACGGCAGCGGCCCGAACCTGTCGCAGGGTCCGCGCCGAAGCGTCGCCGTGCACCTGCGCACCGAGAACGCCCACCCCCGCGATGCCGCCAAGGTGAACCCCGAGGCCTTCAACAAGACCATCTTTCTCGAAGACCCCCGCTATTGCCCCGTGATTTACCGGGCGGACTAGCGCGTCGACGATCCGTCGCGTTGCGCATGTTCTCAGGGGCTTTCGCTCGCGACTTGCACCCCGGCATCCCGGTGCGATATGATCTTCGGATTATGCCTAAGACACTTTTCCAGAAGATCTGGGATCGCCATGTGGCCGGCGTGATGCCCGACGGCACCACCCTGCTCTATATCGATCGCCACCTGATTCATGAAGTCACCAGCCCCCAGGCCTTCGAAGGCCTGCGCCTGTCCGGACGCAAAGTCCGCCGCCCGGAACTGACCATCGCGACGATGGACCACAACGTGCCCACGGACGACCGCTCCGTGATCAAGGACCCCATCTCCAAGGCCCAGATCGAGGCCCTGGAGAACTACTGCCGCGAGTTCGGCGTCACCCTCTACGGGCTGGGCCACGCGCGCCAGGGCATCGTGCACATCATCGGGCCGGAACTGGGCCTGACCCTGCCCGGCACCACCATCGTGTGCGGCGATTCGCACACCTCGACCCACGGGGCCTTCGGGACGCTGGCCTTCGGCATCGGCACCTCCGAAGTCGAACACGTGCTGGCCACCCAGACCCTGCGCCAGTCCACCCCCGGCACCTTCAAGGTCGAGTACACCGGAACCCTGCGCCCCGGCGTGACGGCCAAGGACATGATCCTGAAACTGATCGGCATGATCGGCACGGCCGGCGGCACGGGCAGCGTGCTCGAATACACGGGCGCGGCGGTGCGCGCGCTCTCCATGGAAGAGCGCATGACCATCTGCAACATGAGCATCGAGGGCGGCGCACGGGCCGGCATGATCGCGCCGGACGACACCACCTTCGAGTACATCAGCCGCGACAAGCGCCCGTTCGCCCCGCAAGGTGAGGCGCTGGACAAGGCGATCGCCTTCTGGAAGACGCTGCCGTCCGATGCCGGCGCCGCCTATGATCGCGAGCTCACCATCGATGTGAACCAGCTGGCGCCGCAGATCACCTGGGGCACCAGCCCCGGCATGGTCGCCGACGTCACGGCGCGGGTGCCGGACCCGGATGGCGTTCCCGGCTACAACCGCACCGACGTGGAGAAGGCCCTGGACTACATGGGCCTGACGCCGGGCACCCCGCTGACCGACCTGGCCGTGGACACCGTCTTCATCGGCAGTTGCACCAACGGCCGCATCGAAGACCTGCGCCGCGCCGCGATCGTGTTCGCCGGCCGCGCGGTCGCCAAGGGCGTCCGCGTGCTGGTCGTGCCGGGCTCCGAGCAGGTGCGCAAGCAGGCCGAGGGCGAAGGGCTGGACAAGGTCTTCAAGCGCGCGGGCTGTGAGTGGCGGTTCGCGGGCTGCAGCATGTGCCTGGGTATGAACCCGGATCAGCTCAAGCCGCAACAGCGCTGCGCCTCGACGTCAAACCGCAATTTCGAAGGCCGCCAGGGCAAGGGCGGACGGACCCACCTGGTCAGCCCGGAAATGGCCGCGGCCGCCGCCATCGCCGGCCACTTTGTCGATTTCAGAACGTGGAAGTGATTCGCAAGACGTGAGGCAAACGCATGCAACCCTTTGTCAAAGAACGCGGGATCGTGGCCACACTCGACCGGGCCAACGTCGACACGGACCAGATCATTCCCAAGCAGTTCCTGAAATCCATCCGGCGCACCGGTTTCGGCGAGGCGCTGTTCATTGACTGGAAGCGGCGCCCGGACGGCACCCCGGACCCGGATTTTGCGCTGAACCAGCCGCGTTTCAAGGACGCCAGGATCCTGGTCGCACGTAACAACTTCGGCTGCGGCTCGAGCCGGGAGCATGCGGTCTGGGCCGTCGTGCAGGCCGGGTTCCGCACGGTCATCGCCCCGCGCAAGACCACCGCCAACGGCGAGGTCCCGGCCTTCGCGGATATCTTCGCCAACAACTGCGTCAAGAACGGCCTGCTCACCATCGAACTGACCGAGCGGGAGGTGGATCAGCTCTTTGCCGTCGTGGCGGCCACGCCGGGACTCGAAGCCACCGTGGACCTCGCCGCACAAACCATCACGCTGCACGCCGCCACGCCCGTCGTCATCCGGTTCGAGATCGATCCGGTCCGCAAGGATCACCTGCTGCGCGGGCTGGACGACATCGCCATGACCCTGGACTACGAGCCCCAGATCTCGGCCTTCGAGAAGACGCACGACGCGCAAATGCCGAGATAGAATGCCGGGTGATAACCCGGGCGTGACGACCACGAGTCGTCTCGTACGGCATTTGGACTATGAATGCATTCCCGGGGCGCCCTCGCCCATCATCGAACGCCTCGCCTGACCATGGTGGTCCGACCCTCCGGTTGATGTACCCCTTTGCGGCCGTCATCCTGCTGGTGGGGTTGCTGAACCACGTCTTGCCGCGCCACTACGCCTTCTTCGCCTTCGACCACGCCTCCTTCATCGCACCTCCCTTTGCCATCCTGTGGACCGGCACCGCCCTGCTCATGCTCGGGGCCGCCGCGCTCCTGCCGATTCGCCGCCGCGCCGCCGCTGGCCTGCAAGTTGGCACCGCGCTCCTGTTGGTGGCGTCGCTCGGCCTCTTCCGCACACCGGTCCCCGGACTCCAGGGCGACGGCGAATCCGGCGGGTACCCGCCCATGCATTCCACGGCCCGGCTGTACACCTACCCAAACCTGAGCGGACGCCTGCACAGCTTCCTGTCGGATGCCGTCAAAGCCGCATCCCAGAGCCGCGTGGACTGCCCATATCAATTCTCCAATCTGCTTCATCAGGACCGCCCCACGCAGTCGGCGTCAATCCTCGTGACGCTCCTGACCGGCGGCGTCTTGATGGCCACGGTCATGCTCTGGACCCGCCGGCGCCTGGCCCCGGCGAACCGGCTCGGCATCTCGCTGCTCCTGCTGTCCAGCCCGGCCATGCTCGGTGCGTATGGCCACTTCGATTCCTATATCGTGCCCTCGGCCCTGGTGATGGTGTGGTACATGGCGCTGCGCGACCTGTTGCGCCAGCCACGGCGCATGTGGCGCCACGGGTGGCTGGTCGTGGTGTCGATTCTCGCCGTGTGGGCGCATCCCTTGCTGGGCCTCCTGCCCTGCCTGTCCCTGGCGCTGGGGCTTTGGTACGGGTGGGTGCGGCTATGCCGGGCCCGCGGCTGGTGTACGCGCGGCCGATGGGGCCTGCTGACAACGCCTCCGGGCACCGCCGTGGTCGCCGCCGGTCTGCTGGCCGGCTTTCTGCCCGGCCTGCTCCTGAATGGCAGACCCGAATTCCTGCACCCCGAGTTGGCTTCCCTTCGCGGCGCGCTCCTGCACGAGAAACTCATGTCGGCGTTGCAGGCCGCCTTCACCCCGTGCCTTCTGGCGGCTGTGGCGTGGCGCCACGACCCGTCGCGGATGCGCAGGCTCAGCCCCTTTCAGGCCTTCTGCGTCTTTGGCGGGACCTTCACGTTCACCATGATGATCACCATGCGCCTGGGGTATGGCATCAAGGACGAATTCATCTACTCAATGCTGGGGCAAATCGTCCTCGGCGCCGCCGTGTTCGGCGCGTTGACGTGTCGCGCCGACCGGCGCCTCCTGCTGTACGCGGGCGTGCTTAGCGTCTTCCTGTTTGTGCCGCGCGTCTATCTCAACGGCAGCCGCTTGCTCAGCGAGCGCATGCTGGCTTACATGCCACATGACCCTTGCTGGGCCAACCGGGAACTCAGCCCGTACTGGCTGGCGGCCCAATGCCTGCCCTTGGACACGGAGGACTATCGCCAGGCGCGGCTGGCCATTCTTGAGGAGGGATTCCGGAACCCGCGGCCGATGTGGTCCTCGGACCTCTACCGCGAGCGAAGCCTCGCGCTGTATGCCGCCTGGTGCTGTGCGTTCGAGGACAAATCCAGGGGGCTCCCCGCCATCCGGGCCCTCGTCAGCGTCAGCCCGTGGTACCTGCAGGAGTTGTGGCGTTCCCCCGGCATCTTCGGGACCGACCGCTACAATCCACACGCGCCATGGATTGCGCGCACCTGGTCGGAGGACGTCCGCCAAGCCCTGCCTCCGCCGTCCCTCCAGGAGCGCGCCGCGGCGCAGGTTCCATGGGATCGCCTGGAGCAACTGCAGCGGGATCAACCACCGGCGGCGCTTCTGCCCGGAGGGGGCCGCGACGCGGCATCCTGCGACCTCTATCGACTCGGCTACGCGCTGGGCACAACCCTGCGAAACGACGACGCACGCAAGGGCCTGCTGCGTGATCGCGTGGCATTGACACAGGCGGCGGAGGAACAACGGAACGCCGCCGATTCGCGGCACACCACGCGCCAACAATTTGGCGTCTGGCGGCTTGGCTTGTTCGATGGCTATGGCGCGGGGACGCCCGTGATCCCGCTGGAGAGCCGCACGCGCTGAGTCAACGCCGGCGCGAACTCCGAAAGGCATCGACCACCACCCACGCGGCATTTGTCTTGATCAGGTACGCGTGGTAATCGCAAGCCAGCGTCGTCCATTGCAGGTGACGCACGTTGCCGCGATACGTGGGCACCCGGCCTTGGATGGCATCCAGCATGGGGCCGCTCGTCGGTTCGCCGGGGACCAGCGCCCCCACGACCTCATCCACCGGCGCCGGCCCCTCTTTCCAAATGAGCCAGCCCTCGTCGTGCCCCACCCAGTGGCGCAGGGATCCGGCACCGATGCACCCCGCGAGCCCCAGGGCAAAGACCATCGCCGCGATCGCCTTCATGACGCTTGACTCCAGGCCGGCGAAACCGCCGGCTCCATGCGGCTGCAGGAACTGGAGCCGGCCGTCCCGGCCGGATTGCACTTCACGCACGTGATGAACCTGGCGCCCCTCTGGCGGCCGAGTCCACGGATCCGGGACGCGAGGTTCCGGCATTACCCGAGCAACTGCTGCCGCTGCTGCAACATGGCACAATCGATCAGCACCAGCGCGGCCATGGCCTCGACAATGGGAATGGCGCGTGGGACCACACAGGGGTCATGCCGGCCCTTTGCCTCCAGCAACACCTCGTGGCCTTCAAAGTCCGCCGTCTGCTGCGGCATGCCAATGGTCGCCGGCGGCTTGAATGCCACGCGCATGATGATCGGCTCGCCGTTGGAAATGCCGCCCTGGATCCCGCCGCTGTGATTCGTGACACTGCCCAGGCGGTCGCCCTTCTGCACAAACCGGTCGTTGTGTTCCGAGCCGCGCAGGCGCGTGCCCGCAAAGCCGGATCCAATTTCAAAGCCCTTCGTCGCCGGCAGCGACAACATGGCGTGAGCCAGCCGGGCTTCGAGCTTGTCGAACACCGGCTCGCCCCAGCCCGCCGGAACGCCCCGGCACACGCACGAAACCACGCCCCCGACCGAATCGTTGGCCGCCTTGGCCTCCCGGATCGCCGCCATCATCGGCTCCGCCGCGGGTCCGTACGCGCAGCGCACCATCGTCGCATCCACCTCCGCGCGGGTGACGAGCGCCGGATCCACCGCCGTGGTCTCGACATTGCCCACGGCACTCACCCAGGCGACGATTTCAATGCCATGCAACCCGTGCAGCAGTTTCTCGGCTATGGCGCCGGCGGCCACGCGGCCGATGGTCTCCCGTGCGCTGGAACGCCCGCCCCCGCTTGACGCCCGCACGCCGTACTTCATCTGATAGGTGAAATCCGCATGTGAAGGCCGGGGCACGTCGCGCATGTTGCCGTAGTCGCTCGGACGCGTGTCGCGGTTCGCGACAAACAGCCCGATCGGCGACCCCAACGTCACGCCGTTCTCGACGCCCGACAGGATGGACACCTTGTCGGACTCATCGCGCGGCGTGGTGAGGTTGTTCTGGCCCGGACGGCGGCGGTCCAGCTGCGGCTGGATATCCGCTTCCGTCAGGGGAAGGCGAGCCGGGCAGCCATCGACGACGGCGCCCACGCCCTTGCCGTGGGATTCCCCATACGTCGTGACCGTAAAAATCGTTCCCAATGTGCTCGCCATAACCGCCTCCGCCCTGCGTGTGTGGTGCCACTATGCATGGGCCGCGAAAGCCCGTCAATCCCACGGCACGCCCCGGCCACGGCGCACAACCGGCCGGCGCAGACACAAAAAGAACGGGGAGCCCGAAGGCTCCCCGCTCTTTTTTGTCCGGCCTTTGACCAGTAAGGGCTCTGTGTGGCTGCGGTTGTATTGGCAAGACCACCGAGTCATCCGAACCAGCCAGGGTCAGCGAGTCTTCAATAAGCAGCAACAGTGCCAGCCTCGCCGCCGGCTCCGAAAGACCCCGGTCTTCACCGACACATGACAAGGCCATTACAATGCCGCGACAATCCCCCCCCGCCCCCGCTCCACCGTCACCGCGCGTGCCATCCCCTGTCGCATCGCAAAGAATCAGTTCTCAATTCAGTTGCGACGCGTCCCTCGCCTGCGCGGCCCTTTCGCCTTATTAACGCTTCATTCAACCATTTCTCACACGGCGCCAGTATAGATGGCGCGTAACGATCGGAAATCCAGTCGGCGGAACAAGGGGAAAGCCCCGGCGCAGCGGTCGCCACCGCGATGCGCGCCAAAGGGAGGGATCACGCAATGACCATCATGACAAAGCCGGAAACCCAGGCATCCCTGCAGACACTTCCGGGCGACGACGTGCGCCAGATCATGTGGCGTTACGCGGATCGCTTCGACATCCAGATGGTCGTGCAGTCCAGCCGGTCCGTCGCACGCGGCATCGTGGCCCAACTCGTGGCCGAGGGGGCGCGCAATACGCACGACTGGACCGAGGCCAAGAACCGCATGTTCCCCGCCTTCGACCAATCCGGCATCACGGCCGCCGGGCTGGACCCCGAATACGGCGGATTCCTCACCGGCCCGCGCAATCTGGCCCTCTCCCTCGTGGCGTTTGAACTGGCATGGGTCGACGCCGGCGCCGCCACCACCAGCCTGGTCAATAATCTCGCCCTCGGCCCCATCGTCGAGCGTGGCACCACCGAACAGAAGGCCCGCTACATGTCGGCCTGCATCCCGCCCCAGCCGGGCGAAACACGCCAGCCCTGGCGCGGCGCATTCGCGCTGACCGAACCCATCCCCTATGTGGGCGTGGACACGGGCGTCCTCGGCGGCAAGGTCCGCGTGGCCAAGTGGACCGAAGGGGCCGAACCCATGCTGCAGGTCGAAAAGCGCGGCCGCTTCATCACCAACATGGCCGTGGCGAACTTCGTGACGGCCGCCGTGGAGTCGGACGATCCGCGGCTCAAGGGCACCTGCATGGTGATCCTCGAGGAGTCCGATCCCGGCATCTTTGATCGCGGCGCCCCCACCCACAAGCTCGTGCACCAGCTCTCGTCCACCCACGATCCGATCTTCAACCTCACCGTTCCCGCCAGCCGGATCATCGGCGGCTACACGGTTCAAAACGGCGTGATCGTGCCGAATTACAGCCACGGCGACATCATCGAGGCGGTCTTCGCCCGCACGCGGGTGACGGTCGGCCTGATGACGTCCGCCAAGCTCCTGTCGGCGGTGGAACCGGTCGTGCGCTACCAGCGTGGCCGCTTCCGCGGCGGCGCGGGGCTGGCGCCCGGATCGCCACGCTACGACCTGGGCCTGCAGCAGAAGGAAGACGCACTCCACCGGCTGGTGGACATCTGGGCCTCCGGCGAAGCCGGCTCCTCCCTGGGCTTCGAGACCGCCCGCCTCTTCGACGCCTGGGAGCCCTACGTCCGCCGCAAGGAAGCCCTTTTTGCGGAACAGGGCATCACGGGCGCCCGCGCCCAGATGCGCGCGCTGCGCCAGCCCCGCGCCGAAGCGCTGGAGTATCTGGCCCTGCTGGGGCAGCCGCCCGCCCAGCGCAACGAAGTCCGGTTCGCCGAACTCGACGCCAATCCGCTCGTGCATTACGTCGTCCAGGAATCCCTGGCCAACGTGCTGTGCCCGGCCTGCAAGCTCTGGAACACCGGCCACGGCACCAACATGCTGCGCGAAGCCGTGAGCTTGATGGGCGGCTATGGCATCACCGAAGACTGCCCCGGCTTCCTCGGCCAGAAGTGGATGGACGCCCAACTGGAAGCCACTTACGAGGGACCCGAGTCCGTCCAGCGCCGCCAGCTGAGCGTGACCATGACGGATGATCTGTTCCTGGCGCAGTACCGCCAGTGGATCACGGACATGCGCCACATCGGGGCCCTGCGCCCCGCCACCGGGGCCTGTGCCCTGGCCACCGCCATGGAACTGTGGCTGTGGACCTTCATGCACCTGCGCGACGCCAAGGATGCCGACGGCAAGGCGCTCTACCAAAGCCAGCGCCACGGCGTGACTTTCCCGCTCGCCGATGCGCTGTGCTGGCTGCTCGCCACACGCTGCCAGATCCTGGACGTGCTCGAACTGGCGGCCAAGGGGCCGGCCAGCCCGAACCTGGCGGGCGGCGGACTCGAGGGGTTCGTGAACTTCTTCACCGACCTCTGCCACGTGCACACCGCGCGGGCCGCGGGCGAAGTCGGCCGCATCTGCGCCGAACTCGTCTATGGCTACGACCGCCATCCGGCATGGGAATGCGATCTGCGCGGCAACTGCACGACCGCCATCCTCGCCGATGCACTCGACCAGGCCATGCCCGGCTACTCGATGATCGCGGAAGCCCTCAGCCGCGAATTTACCGACCAGCCCCTGCCCCCCGACAAGGCAGGGCCCTGCGTGTGCATGCGCGCCACCGAAGCCTTCTCGCGCCGGCGCACCAAGCTGGACGGCTGCCTCACCGGCGCGCGCCTGGCCAAGGACCGGGCCGCCCAGGCGCTGACGCAGGTCATGATTCCCGAAGCGCTGGATTATCCGGCGTGACGGGAATGCGGATGGCGGCGACGCCCTCCGCGGTCGCGGTGGGCGAGTCCACCCCGACCGGCGGCATGGGCGTCGCATAGCAGAACGACAACAGGAGCACGGCATGGGTTCTGTGGAACGGCAAAGCATGGACGTGGATATTGTGTGCGCCGGGTTTGGCCCCGCCACCGGCGGCTTTATGACCACCCTCTCGCGGGCGCTGCTCAAGCCCGACGGACAGCCCGCGCTGGAAAGCCGCGTCATGCCGGGCATGCCCCTGCAGGTGGTCTGCTACGAGCGCGCCGATGACATCGGCTTCGGTGTGTCGGGCGTCGTCACGCGTGCGCGCGCCCTGCGCGCCTCCTTCCCCGATGTCGACCTCATGCAGATTCCCATGGCGCACCCCGTGCGCCATGAGCAGGTGCTGTACCTGATGGATCCCGTCGGCGCCAGCCGCCGCCCCGCGGCCCTTCGCGCCCTGGATGCCATCGTCCGCCTCGGTCGCGCGCTGCACCAGAGCGATCACGAGGCCGTGGTCCTGCCCCACATCCCGGAGTTCATCAGCAAGGAAGACGGCCTGCTGTTGTCGATCGGGCAGTTCAACCAGTGGGTTGGCAACCAACTGCAAAGCACCGGCCTGGTGCAAATCTGGCCGGGCATGCCGGTCAAGGAACCGCTCTTCGAAAACAATCGCGTGGCCGGCGTGCGACTCGTGGATCAAGGCGTGGACAAGCACGGCCATCCCGAGGCCAATTACATGCCGGGCATGGACATCCGCGCCGGACTGACGGTCGTGGGCGACGGTCCCGTCGGTCCCGTCGGCCGGAAGCTCGACGAGCACTTGGGCATGCCGCTCGGCCATCACCAGCGCGACTGGGCCGTGGGCATGAAGGCCGTGATCGAACTGCCCGAAGGCTGTCCCCTCGAGCCCGGCACCGTGCTGCATACGCTGGGGTTCCCCGAACCCGAGATATTCGGGTTCCTGTACGTGTATCCCGGCGGCCTCGCCTCGGCCGGCATCTTCGTGCCCTCCTGGTTCGACAGCCCGGTCCGCACCAGCTACCGCTACCTGCAGCACTGGATGCAGCACCCGCGCCTGTGGAGCTACCTGAAGGGCGGCACGCTGCGGTCCTGGGGTGCCAAATCCATCCAGGAAGCTGGCCGCCGCGGCGAACCGTGGCTGGTCGGCGATGGATTTGCCCGCATCGGCGAAGGCTCTGGCAGCACCAACGTGCTGACCAACTCGGGCGTGGACGAGGCCTGGTTTACCGGTGTGCTGCTGGCCGAGGCCGTCATCGAACTGAGCCGCGAGGGGCTGCCCTACACCCGCGACCATCTCGAACGCACCTACGTTGCGCGCCGCCGGGCGAGCTGGCTGCAGAAGGAAATTGAAATCGCGGAAAAGGCGCGCGACGGTTTCCAGCGCGGCGTGCTGACCGGCCTCTTCGGCATGGGACTGACGGGACTGACCGGCGGACGGCTGAATCTGTCCACTGCGTCCAAGCGCCCCGCCGAGCGCATTCCCAGCCTGGAAACCTATTGCCACCAGCTGTTCGGCCCGGCCGAATTGGCGAAGCTTCGCGCCGACGCGGCCCAAGGCCAGCGCCCTCTGCACGATGCGCTCATGGACCGGTGCGGCTGGCCGCCCATCGTGCCAGACGGCAAGCTGCTGATCTCCCACCAGGACGCCCTGCTGCTGGGCGGCAAGGTGCAGGCGCCGGCCGGTTACGCCGACCATGTCGAGTTCCTCTATCCCAACTTGTGCGAGCAATGCGATGCGAAGGTGTGCATTGAAGTCTGCTCCGGCCAGGCCATCACGCCGGGCGGCACGGGCGGCGTGCCCGCCTTTGACCGCGAGAAGTGCGTGCATTGCGGCGCCTGCATCTGGAATTGCTCATCCAGCCGGCCTGAAGACCCGGAACGCGGCAACATCGAGTTTCGCGCCGGCGCCGGCGGACTGCATTCGAGCGAGAATTAATCGGCCCGGTGGCCACCAGATGCCGACATCAGATAAACCGAAATAGGAGGCAACATAATATGGCCGATCCGTTTCATATTGTCGTGTGCGGCAGCCTGGTGCCCGACCCGCTGCAAACGCTGGAGCCGGTCGCGGGGGCGCAGGGACCCGGGCTGAAGAACGAAACCATGCTGCCCGCCGTCCTCGACCCCTGGGCCGGGCACGCGCTCTTCGAAGCCGCCAACCTCGCCAAACAGGTGGCCGGCAGCCAGGTGTGGCTCGTGACGCTGGGCCCCAAGGCCAAGCTCCAGCAGTTGATGATGACGATTGCCCAGAAGGTCCCCTTCCAGCTCGTCGTGCTGGACGGGACCGCCAGCGGTTTCGCGGACGCACATGAGGTGGCCACCGCGCTGGCCACGGCCATCCAGGGCATCCCGGGACTCGACCGCAACCGCCTGCTGCTGTTCGGCGGCTGCGCGTCCGCCTCGCGCGACAGCGGCGTGACACTGCAACTCGTGGGCGAACAGCTCGGCATTCGCGATCAGTTCCTGGGCGTTGACGAATTGGGAATCGAACCCGACGGCGCCCTGCACATCCTTGAGCGTGTGGAGGGCGGCCAGTACCAGGTGTCACGCTGCGTGGCGCCCCCGGCCGTGCTCGCCTGGGCCACGGGCTCGCTGCCGGAACCGCACAACAACCCGCAAGTGGGCATGATGAACATGCGCACGATCATGCCGCAGCTGCAGAAAGCCAAACCCGTCACGGTTGGCTGCGCCGGCATCCAATACGACACGGTCAAACTGCCAAGCCAGCGCCGCGACACCCGCGTGGTCCGCGATGTGCCGGCCGCGGACATCGCGCGCGAAATCGTGGACTGGCTGAAGGCCTGAGAAATCGCACCACCTGCTGAAAGGAGACCCCTATGTCCGGACTGTTGTTGATTCTGCATCCGCTGCCCGATGGCTCCCTCTCGAAATCCGCCCGTGAGACCGTGACGGTCGCACAGACCACCGCGCAGGCCCTGGGCATGCCCTGGTGCATCGGCCTCAGCGGGAGCGCCACACAGAAGGCCGCCGACGCCCTGGCAGGCACGGGGGCGGCGTCCATACTGGCCGTGGCGGGAGCCGACTTCGATGTCCCGCGTTACGCCAGCGACGCCGCCGCCGCCGAAGCGCTCGCGCGACAAAGCGGCGCCGAGATCGTGCTCGCCCCGGCGAGCGCGCGCTTCAGCCGCTGCCTGGCCGGCGTGGCGCAGCGCCTGGGCGGCCGCATCGACACGCACATCACGGGGCTTGAAGTCAACGGCGGCACGTTGCGCGCGCGGCGATGGTACTATCGCCAGCGCATGGAAGCGGTCTTCAGCCGCGCCCACCGCCCCTGGTTCCTGCTGATCGACGGCGGCATCGCGACCCCCTGGCAGGGACCGGCCGGAC
This sequence comes from Lentisphaerota bacterium, assembly GCA_021413965.1. Taxonomy (GTDB): domain Bacteria; phylum Verrucomicrobiota; class Kiritimatiellia; order UBA8416; family JAIOPI01; genus JAIOPI01. The sequence continues at coordinate 291,510 of JAIOPI010000010.1, forward strand.
AGGCCGCCGTCACTGCCGTCGCCGTCACACTCGCGGATGACAGCCGCCGCACCACCGTCGTGGGCCTGCAAGCCCCGGCCAGCGATGCCCAGACGATCCGCCCCGATGCCAACGTGCTGTTCGTCGCCGGCGCGGGCTGGACCAAGAAGCAGGCCGACGGGCAGCCCCATGTCGGCGAAGCCGCGACCCTGATCCGAGGCTTCCTGGGCAAGGCGCAGGCCTCGCTGGGCAGCAGCAAGTCGCTCGTGGACCTGAAGACCGAGGGCCAACAGACGCTGGACTTCATGTCGCACTTGAACCAGGTGGGACAAACCGGGTCCACGCCGCGCCACCCCAAGGGCTTGTCCACCTGCTGCCATGGCGAAGAGCCACATGTGGTCGGCTGGCGTTTCATCGGCGAGCGCCGGGCGATCAACCTCGACCCCAACTGCGGGTGGGCTCAGGGCAAGGCGGACGTGGTTTACGTGGCCGACGCCTTTGAGGTCATGCGCAACGTCAACGCCATGCTCGGCGCCTCCTGAAGCCAGTCGCCGCGACCGGCCAGACGGCGCAGCGACGGCCATCATATGTGATGCGGGCGGCCGGATGGAACCCGGCCCGCCCCCGTCCTTCCCCGCCGCTTCTCGCTTCCCTGTTATCCCGCCCGGGGCTACACTGTCCCGGTCTGGGCAACTGAAGGGGGGAGCAGATGCCACAGGATCTTTCCAGGCAGCATAGTCCAATTGGCACCTTGTATCCGGTGCCGGATACTCACGAGGCGTGGGAGCGGTACCGGCTCAGCGATGCGCAGGTGGCGTTCTATCGCGCGAACGGCTACCTCGGCGGCGTGCGCGTACTGACGGACAACCAGCTCGAGGTCCTGCGCGCGGAACTCGAGCGCCTGATGAAGCCCGATCACCCGGGGCGCGACCTGTTCCACGAGTATCACGTGAACGAGTCCGGACAGCCCGGTCGCATCCTGTTTCATGCCCTCGGCGCCTGGCGTATCGAACCCAGTTTTCACGACCTGCTCTGGAATCCCGCCGTGCTGGTCCCCGCCAGCCAGCTGCTCGGCGGCGCCATCCGACTCTGGCATGACCAACTCTTCTGCAAGCCGCCACACCATGGTGGAGTCGTACCCTGGCACCAGGATTACTCCTACTGGACCCGCACCAAGCCCCCCAATCATCTCACGTGCTGGATCGCCCTCGACGACTCCACCCTGGCCAACGGCTGCGTGCATTACATCCCCGGCAGCCATCGCTGGCGCCTCCTGCCAACGCCGGAAGGTCGCGTCGGCGCGCCCATGGAAGCCATCCTCAGCGTATTGACCGAAGACGAACGGCATCGGTTCAAGCCGGTTCCGGTTGAAGTCCGCAAGGGCGAATGCATCTTCCATCATGGGCTTTCCCTCCACGGATCGTATGAGAACAATACGGATACCCCGCGCCGCGCGACGGTCGTGAACGTCTTCGGGGATGGCACCCGCTCGGACACCAACGAGCCGCTGCTGCCGGGAATACCGGTGGTTCCCCAGGGATATCCCCTGACCGGGCCGTTCTTCCCTCTGCTCTACGCCCCGCCACGAGCCTCGCTGCAGCGTCCCACCCACCCTGCTCAATCGTCATAATCCACTGCACGGCAAATCATTACGAGTCACAGCGCCTTTTTGTACGTGACTTTTGCGCCCGAAACTGACAAAACTCCGCGGCTTGTCAGTAGTCCGGCGCGGACATGCGGTTCGCAAGGGACGGCCGGCGTGCAAAATCGAGGGGCAGTTTGATTATGGTGGAACCTGGTAAAACCTACGTCGTCATGGGGTTGCTCGATCATGACTCCATTGCTTACGCCATCGGGCGCACAATCGAGTCTCTCGGCGGCAAGGTGATCTACACCGTCCAGAACGAGCGCATGAAGAACCTCTTCATCGACTCGCGGCGCAGCAAGATGACAGATGAAGAGCGCGCCGCCCTGAACATCCGCTTCTGTGACATCACCATCCAGGACGAAGTGGTGGCGCTGTTCCGCGATATCGGCCCGATTCGAGGCGTGGTCCACTCGATTGCCTTCGCCAATCCCAAGACCTGCCTCGGACCCGAATTCCACACCGATGCGATCGAAGACATCAAGCTCGCGCATCACATCAGTTGCATCTCGCTTGCCACCGTCACGCGCCAGGCGCAGGCGGCCCTCCAGGGCGGCGGGTCCATCGTGGCCATGACCTTCGACACCAGCCATGTGTTCCCCTTCTACAACTGGATGGGCGTGCAGAAGGCCGCTCTGGAAGCGCTGGTGCGCGGATTGGCCCGCCGACATGGCCGGGATAACATCCGCATCAACGCCATCTCGGCCGGACCGCTGGCCACCATGGCCGCCACCAAGATCCCCGGATTCGGCGAAATGGCCAATGTGTGGAATCAAGCCAGCCCGCTCGTCTGGGACCCCGTGGCTGACAAGCAGGCCGTGGCGGAAGCCGTCGTCTTTCTGCTCGGCAACTACTCCCGCAAGATCACGGGGCAGGTCTTGCACGTGGACGGTGGCGCGTCGATCATCGGCGGCAGCCTGTTGCCGCACGAGCGTCCCACCCCCGCCACGTAAGGGGCAACGCCTGCCGGCTTTGGGCCGCCCATCCTGTACGGATCCTGCCGCTCTGCAGGAGCAAGACGGGCCCGGCTTGTCCCGCCGGCGATAGCGCGGACATGCTTGCCCATGCCTGAACTTCCCGAAGTCGAAACGGTGGTGCGCGGCCTGCGGCATGGCGGCCTGATTGGCCGCCGTGTGCAGTCCGTCACGGTGCACTGGCCTCGTACGATCGCGATGCCCTCGGCCGCCGAATTCAGCCGGCGCCTCGCCGGCACCTGCATCACCGCCGTCACCCGCCGCGCCAAGTACATCGTGATGACCCTGTCATCCACCGACATCATCACGGTTCATCTGCGCATGACCGGCAAGCTGCTGTTCGCCCGCACCGGAGCCCCCCGCAACCCGCACGAGCACATCATCCTGGCCCTGGATGACGGTCGCGAACTGCGCTTCCATGACACGCGCAAGTTCGGGCGCTGGCACCTCGTCTCCGATGCCACCCAGGTTCTCGGCCACCTGGGTCCCGAACCGCTGTCAGCGGCGTTCACCCCCGCAATCCTCGCGGCCACACTGCGCCGTCATCGACGGATGCTCAAACCCCTCCTGCTGGATCAAACCGTGGTGGCGGGCCTGGGGAATATCTACGTCGATGAGGCCCTCTGGGAAGCCGCGCTCCACCCCTGCCAGTCAACCCACGCCGTCACAACCGAACAGGCTGCCCGCCTGCATGCCGCCATTCGAACGGTGTTGCAGCGCGGCATCCGCTCGCAGGGCACCACGCTGGGGTCGGGCGCCACCAACTTCTATAGCGTCGCCGGACGGCGCGGCCGCAACCAGGACGGATTGATGGTCTTCCGCCGCACCGGCGATCCCTGCCCCCGCTGCCAGACCCCCATTCAGCGTCTCGTGGTCGGGCAGCGCAGCACACACGTTTGCCCCGTCTGCCAGCCCCCACCTCGCCGCCGCAAACCGGCCCCTCCCGCGCCTCACTGAACCGGCCGGGACGGCCGGCTCCAGTCCGATTGCCGTGTCGTTGACTGGGCCGGAATTCAACGCCCCCTGGAGACGGCGGTCCCCGCCGTTGAATCTAAACAGAGCAGTCGGATAGCGCGCGCGCAGACCATCTGAAACTGTTAGGATACTGGCGGACGCCGGTGAGGCGCAGCCGAAACCAAAGCCCGGCAGGATCCCAACCCGCGCGCCAGATCCCGGGACACTTTCGTCAACGGCAAGTCCGCCAGTTCCTCGGCCCGCACCCACTTCAGCGCCTCGCACTCCCCGCCGGCTTTTACCTGTCCCCCCACGGTGCAGCGACAGGTGAAACCGTGCGCCGTAATGCGAAAATGACTGTAGGCGTGCTGAATCGGCGCGAGCGCCGCCCCCACTTTTATTCGCAACCCTGTACTTTCCAATATGATACGCGCCACGGCGTCGGCTGGCGACTCCCCCCGCCGACAACGCCCGCCCGGGAACTCCCACAGGCCTCCCAGCATGCCTTTCGCCGGCCGCCGGGCGAGCAGCAGGCGCCGCCGCCGCCACACCAGCGCCATCGCCACCATGTGATGCGGCCCCGCCTTGCCCTTGGTTTTGACGGGTAGTTCCGCCGTCCGGCCCGTGCGATGCGCCACACAGGAGGGCTGCAAGGGACAGGCATCGCAAAGCGGGTTGCGCGGCCGGCAGACAAGCGCCCCCAGTTCCATCAGGGCCTGATTGAAATCGCTGGGGTTGACGTCGCGAATGTGCGGTAGCAGATCCTCGTATACCCGGCGTCGCGTTGCCGGACGCATGATATCATCGTCGCTCCCGCGAAAACGGGCCATGACGCGCAGGACATTGCCATCCACGGCCGGTACCGCTTCGCCGCTCACAATGCTCGCAATCGCCGCGGATGCGTAGTCCCCAATCCCGGGCAGCGATGCCCATTCGGTGGCGGTGACAGGCATGCGACCGCCCCATTCACCCGCCACCCGCCGCGCGGCACGGTGCAGATTGCGCGCACGGGCGTAGTACCCCAACCCTTCCCAAGCCTTCAGCACCGCCTCCTCGTCGGCGGCCGCCAGCGCGTGTACGTCCGGAAACCGGCGCATGAAACGCTCGAAATAGGGCATGACCGTCGCCACCTGGGTCTGCTGGAGCATCATTTCGCTGATCCATACCGCGTAGGGCGTCGGAGCGTCGCGCCAGGGCATGGGCCGCTGATGCTGCCTGAACCAGCGCAGCAGGGCGGGACACCAAGAGGAGGGCCCATCGGATGACCAATTCTTGCGCATAGGAGATATGTCTATTTTCTGACTGTCGTGTCGCACAACACGTCGGCATATGCAACACACATGCAACAGACCCACAACGCCCCGGAGGGCCCATTCTCAATAAACCCCCGACTTCCTGCATGGCTGTATGGGCGGTTCGTCATCAGGATGTCAAGGAATCGCAAATCTGAAAGCGTTCCGAGCCTTGGCACGGGCTGTGCTTTATAGTCATCTGTCCTCCGGTTGGTTAGACACGTACGGGCGGCGACCTATACGGTTCACATTTGCCCGGAAGCTAACTGGCCCAAAGGCGAAAAAGGAAACCGCGGCCCTCGGGCCGCGGTTTCCTTTTGTCATTGCGCCTTGCCCTATTCCTGCTGATCCCCTAATAATCCCTCCGCGGATGGGGGTCCCTATGCTTAAATTCCGACCTGAAGTGCTGCCTTTTCTTGCGGCGTCCCTGGTGGCCGCCGTCGTGGTTCTGGGCGTGACCAGGGCCTGCGGCACGTCCTGGTGTACCGCCAGCCTGGCGGGCGGCAGCTTTCTCGTCATCTTCTCCATCTACTTCCTCTATTTCTTCCGCGATCCGGAACGCATTCCCCCGGGCGATCCCGACGCCATCGTCTCCGCCGGTGAGGGACGCCTGGCCTCGATTAACCATCTCACCGCCGCCGAATTCGCGCGCCATTGCCAGGCCTCTGGCCTGAAACTGGAGGATTTGGGCGATTTCATCTCCCGCGACGTGACCCGCATCAGCGTCTTCCTGAGCCCTCTGAACGTGCACGTCAACCGCTCGCCCATCACCGGCCGCTCGCGCTTCCTGGGGTACTTCCCCGGCAAGCACATCTTCACCTTTGACGAGAAATCGTCCGAAGAAAACCAACACAACTCGATTCTCATCGAAAACGCCCGCACGCGCTGTCTGCTCAACCAGATTGTCGGCCCGGTCTGCCGGCGCGTCGTGTACTGGCCGTCCCATGATCAGGCCGTCGACGTGCAGCAGGGCGATCGCATCGGCATGATGAAATTTGGCTCCCGGCTGGATCTTTACTTCCCACGCGCGGACATCGACGTGGTCATCGCCGTCGGCGCCCCGGTGCGTGCTGGAGAAACCATCATTGCGCGATTGCGCCGCCAAGGATCACCATGAACGCACCCGGACTTGCCGCTGCCCCCCCTCGCCGTTCGCGGTTCATGAACTGGCGTCAGGCCGTGCCGACGATGTTCACCCTCGCCGCCATGCTCTGCGGGTTCCTCAGCATCCTCGTGGCCATCCAGGGGCTGAACGCCTACGAGAATCCCGACCACACCGGCCACCTGTTCCGCTGGTCGGCGCTCCTGATCATGCTGGCCATGATCCTCGACGGCATCGACGGCAACCTCGCCCGCTATCTGCACGGACAGAGCGACTTCGGTGCGGAGCTCGACACCTACGTGGATCTCACCGCCTTCGGCATCGCCCCCGCCATCTTGATCTACGCCGTGACCCTCCAATCCCATGAAATGCTGGTGCGGGTGCTGCTGCCGTCCGCCGTCGCCCTCTCGGGCGTCGTCCGGCTGGCGCGTTTCAAGGCCAAGGACCCCCTGCGGGGCCAGGCTGGCTATGCGGGCCTGCCCATTACCGTGAACGCGGGCTGGGTCGCGCTGTTGGTTTTCATCAGCCAGGCGCCACCGCACGAGCGCTTCTCCCTCAGCGAAGGCCGTGTCGCCGCACTGTTCCTCGGCGGCATTTTCACCTTCATCGTGCTGCAGGTCACCAACCTGCGCTATCCCAAACCCACCAAGAAGGCGGCGCTGTTCATTCCCATGGTGGTATTGGTCGGCGTCTTTCTGGCTCTGGGTCGCATGAATCCGTCCCTCGGCGTGCGCATGGCCGTCATCATGATCGCACTCGGCGTCGGCTACGTCGTGATTGGCCCGCTGTTTGTGCGAGGCTACGAAGCGCACAAGGCCCGCCGCCACGCGCGCGCGGAACGCAAGCAGGGCTAGCCCGCCATGGCCCTCGCGCACATCCTCGACGGCTTGGCCGATTACCTGCAGCATCGAATCGAAGAAGGCGAACGCTGGGCCGAGATCTCGCCGGCCACGCTGGCCGCACTCCGCCAACCGGCCGGTGCCCTTCACCATTCACCGGCCCCCGCCCGGACCGCTCCGGCAATCGCTCCGCCCGCGTCCCCTCGCCCGGTGCCCGCCGCCCCACCCCCCGTGGCGCCGGCACCAGACCGGACGCCACGCGCGGCACCGCCGCCCACCTCCGTTCCCGTGGCGCACCCGCCGCCCGCCCCCCCCGCAACCCGCGCACCCGCCACGCCAGCGGTCGCCACCGACCGCGCACCCTACACGCGCTTCGGAACCACGCCCGCGCTGGACGCCATCGCCAGTCGCGTGGCCGCCTGCCAGCAATGTGGTCTCTGCAAGCAGCGCCAGCAGGTGGTCCCCGGACAGGGCAACCCGCACCCCGAACTGGTCTTTGTCGGCGAAGGCCCCGGCGCTGATGAAGATCAGCAGGGCCTGGCCTTCGTCGGCCGCGCGGGACAGCTCCTGACCCGCATGATCCTGGCCATGGGATTGACGCGCGAGGACGTCTGGATCGGCAATGTCGTCAAGTGCCGCCCCCCGGAAAATCGCACGCCTCTCCCCGACGAAATGGCGGCCTGCCTCCCCTATCTGCGCGCGCAGCTGGAGATCCTGCAGCCCAAGGTTATTGTCGCGCTGGGCGCCACCGCCTTGAAGGGGCTGCTGGATGTCCAGACCGGCATCACGAAGCTGCGGGGACACTGGCTGTCGTTCGAAGGCATCGACGTCATGCCCACCTACCATCCGTCTTACCTGCTCCGCAGCGGTGGCGATTCGGGCGCCAGCTCGCGCTACTGGGATGTGTGGGAGGACTTGAGCGCCGTGCTGCAGCGCCTTGGACGCCCCGTGCCCGCGCGCAAGAAACCCGCCCCTCCGGCCGGCTGACGCGTGCCGGCTGGCATGCTCGCGCCACTACTTCTGCACGAAGAAGATATACCCCTGGCTGCGCTTCAGGAACAGGCCGGTCGTCAGATTGCCGTCGTCCACCATGGCGTCGATCTTGGCCATCTCCGCATCCGTGCGGTTCGGTTGGTACACAGACACTCCCGCGCGACCGCCAAACTGGGCCTGTCGGAAGTCCCAATCCCACATCCCGCCGATGGGGGTCGACCGCGTCCAGCGCACCTTCCGCAGATCCTCATCCATGCCAACCGGAATCTCACCGGGCATGCCGTCGTCCGGATAGTCGCCATTGGCCTGGGCATAGTAGTCAAATGCGTTGGACGCCACCCGGAGATCGTTGACAAAGCGCGTATCCCGCACCAAAGTTCGCGCTTTTGAAAATCCGGGGATGGCCATCGCCGCCAGCAGGGCAATGATCATGACCACGATCATGATCTCTATCAGTGTAAATCCAGCTTTGTTCCGGGAGTGCATGGCGCAAGCAGTCTAGGAGCATGTTTCATACCATGAGTGACATCCCGGCGCGGGAGCGCTGGCGAAGCGCCGTCCTGGCGGTCCGCCGTGAGCGACCGCCCGTAGGACTCCGGAACAGAGGGCCTCAGTGTCCGGCAGGAACGCCCGCACGATCACGGTCCGCCGCGGCTTCGCGCAGTTCAGCCATGGCGGCGGCCTGCTCGTCCACTTTGCGTTCCAACGCGGCGTGCGCCACCTGCATCTGGTCCTGGGTGCGCTTGTGCTCCGTAATGTCCGCAAACGAAAACACCACCCCAACGGCCTCACCGCTCTCGGACCGGTTGCAGGTCGCCGACACTTGCACATACACGTCCCGGCCGGAACTGTGCCGCATGGCGGTCTCGACGCCCCACGTCTGCTCATCCGACTTGACCTGCATCATCAGGTGGTTGGCAGCCTCACGGCTCGGGAAGAAGTCGCGTATGTCGCCTTCGATCAAGGCCTCGGGATGGTCATAGCCCAGCATCCGCGCGAAAGCCGGGTTCGCATACACCAACCGCCCGTCCTGGTCCGCAATGACAATGCCGTTGCCTGCGATCTGCAGGGCCTGATGCTCCAACCGCAGCCGGTCCTCCGTCTCCACGCGCCATGAAATGTCGCGGATGAAGAAACAGAGGCAGACCTCGTCCAGGCGCAGCCGACTGACCGCAATCTCCGCCGGAAAATACGATCCATCCTTCCGCAGGCAATAGGCCTGGATCAGGGAGAAGCGCTCACGGTCGAGATTCTCGAGCAGCGTCTTCATCAGGGTCTCATCGGCGCCCGAGATGATTTCGTAGATGGTCATCACGAACAGGTCCGCCCGCTCGTGATGCAGGAACTCCACGGCTCGCGCGTTGACATCGATGATCTCGCCCGTCAGGCGCGTCACCAGCGCCGCGTCGTAGAGGCTCTGCAGCAGTTCCTGGTAGCGCGAGCGCGCCACGTACTCCGGCGCCTTGCGACGCTGCTGCCAGTCCATCCGCGTGAGGGACGAGACCGACCCGCCTGGCCCCTCCTCCAACGGCGGCTTGTCCCCGGCCGTCAGGTCGATGCGCATCGTCTTGGATAGGCGTTTGTCGAAGGTCATCAGCATCCCTTTGAAAAGCCGCTGCCGCGTGCTGAGCACCGCGCGCATGATGTTCCCGCCTTTGCACGGGAATCTTAACGCCGCCTCCGACACCTGTCCAGCGCATTGGACGTCGGCCTCCGGCCGCCACCGCGCCGCGATGGCACAGACGACTAGACTGGCGCCCTAGTGCGTCCGCGCCCCGTCGATGTCTCCCAGAAACGGCCTTGCGCAGCCCCGCGCCGTTGCGCTATGTCTACCGCACGCAGCCTAGTGCCGCCCCCAAAAAAAGGAGCCGAAAAGATGCCGCTGCTTTTTGACATGCCGGTGGAAAAACTGAAGACCTACACGGGCACCAATCCCCGCCCCGCCGATTTTGACACCTACTGGGATCGCGCCCTGGCTGAAATGCGCGCCGTGAATGCCAAGGTCGACATCAGCCCCGCCGAATACCAGACCCCGTTTGCCGAATGCAGCCATCTGACGTTCACCGGCGTGGGCGGCTCGCGCGTCTACGCCAAGCTGCTGCGCCCGCGCCAGCAGAACGGCGCACAGCCCGCCATCATCATGTTCCACGGTTACTCGATGCACTCCGGCATCTGGACGGATAAGTTGCCCTACGTGGCCATGGGCTATACGGTGGCCGCCCTGGACTGCCGCGGCCAGGGCGGACGGTCGGAGGATCTGGGCGGCGCCCCCGGCAACACGCTCAACGGCCACATCATCCGCGGCCTCGACGGCAAGCCCGACCAGTTGCTCTTCCGCCAAATCTTCCTCGACACGGCACAGCTGGCCGGCATCGTCATGGGCCTGCCGGGCGTGGACCCGAACCGCGTCGGCGCCATGGGTGGCAGCCAGGGCGGCGGGCTCACCCTCGCCTGCGCCGCACTGGAACCGCGCATCAAGCGCGTCGCCCCCGTCTTCCCCTTCCTCTGCGACTACAAGCGTGTCTGGGACATGGACCAGGCCGTGGCCGCCTACGCCGAGTTGAAGGAGTACTTCAAGCGCTTCGATCCCTGCCACGCCCGCGAACACGAGGTCTTCCTGCGCCTCGGTTACATCGATGTCCAGCACCTGGCCCCGCGCATTCGCGGCGAAGTCATGATGGCCGTCGGGTTCATGGACACCATCTGCCCGCCCTCGACGCAGTTCGCCGCCTACAACAAAATCACCGCCCCGAAATCGCTGGTGACATACCCGGACTTCGGTCACGAGGATCTTCCCGGCCACGCCGACCGCACCTTCCAGTTCATGGCCAAGCTGTAGGCCCGCCATGCCGGCCTGGCCCGAACCGGCCTCTCACCGGTTCGGGCCGCCATGAACATCCTGCCGGACCGACGCGCCTCGACGCCCGCACGATTCCGTTCGTTCGGCCTGCCCTTCCCTTGCCGCCCCCGAAAACGACGCCCCAGTCCGCCTCGCCCCCGTGATTGACACCCTAGCCCCGGCGGACTACTTTAACGGCTTTACTCAATTCGAGGAGGAGCCCGCTGTGCTACGCGTTCCGTCGATGCTGGACGTTAAACTCCCCGCCGCGCTGCCGCTTGACCCCGCCTACGTGCCAGCCGCTCTGGCCAACCGCCGCTATCGCGAGGCGGTCCGACAAAGCAATCACCCTCTGCATCTCGGACTGGCGCTCGAACGCGAGGACGGCTGCATCTGCCGCGGCGACCTCGATCTCCTGCCGCCAAATCATGCCACGGATGCCGACACGCTTCGCTTCGTCGAGCGCCACATCAAGTTCCTCCTCTGGTCGCGCGGCGGTTGGAAACTCCTCATCCAGGGGCCCGCATCCGTCTGCGAATCCATCCAGCGCACCTACCGTGCCGGTGGCGCCCGCGCCTTCGACGCCGACATCATGCAGCGCATCTACGATCAGCCGCTGACGGTCGTCATCGTACCAGCCGGTCAGGCCTTGCCCGAAGCGCGAAGCTCGGCCATGAAGCTTGGCGGCCACCTCGACGGCTGCCGCATCGGCTTCGACCTCGGCGCCAGTGATTACAAGCTGGCCGCCGTCAAGGATGGCGAACCGGTCTTCAGCACCGAAATCCCGTGGGATCCCGTCAAACAGCCCGATCCCTCCTACCATTTCCAGCGCATCGTCGACGGGTTGAAACTGGCCGCCAGTCACCTGCCGCGCGTGGATGCCATCGGCGGCAGCTCCGCAGGCGCCATCGTGGCGAATCGCATCAAGATCGCCTCGCTGTTCCGCAGCGTGCCACCCGAGAAATTCGCCAGCGCCGTGACCCCCATCTTCGAGAATATCCAGAAGGTCTTCGGCGTGCCCCTGGTGGTCGTCAACGACGGCGACGTCACCGCCCTGGCCGGCGCCCTGTCGCTCAAGATGAACGCCATCCTGGGCGTCGCCATGGGCTCGAGCGAAGCCGCCGGCTATCTCGACCCCGCGGGGCGCATCACGGGCGAACTGCACGAACTCGCCTTCGCGCCCGTGGACTTCAACCCCAACGCGACGCCGGACGAGTGGTCAGGCGACCGTGGCGTGGGCGCGCTGTATTTCTCCCAGCAGGCCGTGAACCGACTGGCCCCGGCCGCCGGCTTCTCCTTCCCGCGCGACCTGCCCCTGCCCGAACGCCTGAAACTGGTGCAGGAAAAGGCGGATGCCGGCGACAAGCCCGCCCAGGCCGTCTTCGACACCATCGGCACCTACCTCGGCTACACCATCGCCCACTACGCGGATTACTACGACTTCAAGCACCTGCTGATCCTGGGGCGTGTCACCTCCGGCCAGGGCGGTGAAGTCCTGTTCGCGACCGCCCGGCGCACGCTGCACGAGCAGTTCCCGCAACTGGCCGAACGCATCCAGGTGCACGTGCCCGACGAAAAAAGCCGCCGCGTCGGCCAGGCCGTCGCCGCCGCCAGCCTGCCGGCCCTCCACTAGAATCGCTCGCGCCGTGTCCTTCGTGGTAAACAGCAAACCGGTGAATCAAGGTTGATCATGAAACTGCACAAACCCAATGCCGACATCCTCGTCCCCGATGGGGCTGACCTGAACGCCGCGCTCGCGCGCACCACCCACCTGGGCGTGGGCGCGCACCAGGACGACCTCGAAGTCTTTGCCCTCCATGGCATCTTCGAGTGCTTCGGCCAGCGCGACAAGTGGTTCACCGCCGTCACCTGCACGGACGGCCGCGGCAGCGCCCGCACCGGCGTGTATGCCAACTACACCGACGATGAGATGACCGCCGTGCGCATCCAGGAGCAGCGCGTGGCCGCCTGCATCGGGCGCTATTCCGCCGCCCTGCAGCTCATGTACTCGAGCGCCGAATCCAAGAACCCGGCCACCGCCGGGCTCACCGAAGACCTGCTCGAAATCCTCAAGGCCACGCGCCCCAAGGTGATCTACTCGCACAACCCCGCCGACAAGCACGCCACCCATGTCGCCGTCTTCAGCGCCCTGCTCGCCGCCCTGCGCCGGCTCCCCGCCGACGCCCGCCCTGAGAAATTCTACGGCGTCGAAGTCTGGCGCAACCTGGACTGGATGGCCGACAACCGCAAGATCGTGCTGGACGTGAGCGGCCGCGAACACCTCGCCGACGCTCTGATGGGCGTCTACGACTCGCAGATCGCGGGCGGCAAACGCTACGACCTGGCCGTCGCCGGCCGGCGCGTGGCCAATGCCACCATGTTCGACTCCCACTCCATCGACGCCACCACGTCCACCAATTTCGCCATGGATTTGATGCCCCTGATCCGCGATGACCGCCTGGAAGTCGCCACGTACGTCGGGGGCCTGATCGAAGAGTTTCGAACCGCCGTGATGCAGCAGTGGCAGGCCCTCAAGAGGGGTTGACCCCCCCCATCAGGGCCGGCGCCCCTCGCAGCGGGGGGGGCGGCGGGATCGATGCGGTTACGATTGCCAAGCAGGCCGGTTTCGTTTACGGTTGCCGGCTCGATTGACAGGGCTCGCGCGCGGCTGGCAACGGTGATGTTGAGCCCACAGGTCCGGAATAAGGAGACACAGAGATGAACGTCAGCTTTTACGGTCACGTCCGCCAGTATGAGAGCATCAAGGACGAGATCGATTCGAACATGCGCGAAGTCCTGATGAGCGGCAAGTACGTGCTCGGCCCCATGCTGTCCCGCTTCGAAGCGGAAGCGGCCAAGTACTTCGGCACCAAGCACGCCATCGGTCTGGGCAACGGCACGGACGCGATCTGGCTCGCCCTCATGGCCCTCAACATCGGCCCCGGCGATGAAGTCATCACGCACCCGAACACCTTCTTTGCCACCGCCGAAGCGATCTGGATCGCCGGCGCCAAGTGCGTCTTCGTGGACTGCGACCCCAAGACGCGCAACATCAACCCGGACAAGATCGAGCGCGCCATCAACAAGCGCACCAAGGCCATCATCCCCGTGCACCTCTACGGCCAGTGCGCGGACATGCCCCGCATCAAGGCCATCGCGGACAAGCACAAGCTGGCCGTGATCGAAGACAACGCCCAGGGCATCGACGGGCGTGGCGACACCTTCAAGCAGGGCGAGCTGAGCGACGCCATGGCCACCAGCTTCATCATCCAGAAGAACCTCGGCTGCTTCGGCGACGGCGGCATGCTCGTCACGAACCGCGATGACATCAACGAGAAGGTCCGCAAGCTGCGCAACCACGGCTCGGCCCAGCGCGACCACCACAGCTTCGGCTTCAACAGCCGCCTCGACGACATCCAGGCCGCCGTGCTCAGCGCCAAGCTCAAGCACATCACCGCCTGGACCGATCGCCGCCGCGCGCTGGCCGCCCGCTACACCGCCGGCCTGCGGAAGCCCAAGCACTTCACGCTGCCCTACGAAGTCCCGGGCTACCGCCACGTCTACCACCTGTACATCCTCGAGACGAAACTCGCCGAGGATCGCGACGGATTCGTGAAGTTCCTCAACGACCACGGCGTGGATGCCAAGACGCATTACTCGATCCCCATCCACAAGCAGGACGGGTATCCGTGGGGCAAGAAGGCCCGCATCGTCGGCTCCGTCCGCAATGCGGAAAAGAACGCCGCCAGCGTCGTCTCCCTGCCCATGTTCCCGGAACTCACGGAGCAGGAAGTGGACTACGTCGTCGAGCAGTGCCTGGCGTGGGATCGCGCGCACGCCTGACGTAAAACGGATTGACGGGCCACGGCCCGGTCGGAAAAGTCGAAAAGTCTGAAAAGTCAGGGAGTCCGGACCTCGGGTCGGTGACTTTTCGACTTTTCGACCTTTCGACTTTTCGATTTTCAGGGTCTGAACAAACGGCAAGAGGGGGAAGGACGCATGAGCAACGAGTACAAGGTGGTCGTGGTCGGAATGGGCAAGCGTGGCAAGCATCACGCGGCGGCGTTTAACGCCAACGGGCGCTTCAAGGTGGTCGGCATCTGCGACATCGATGAAGGCCGCCTGGCAGACGCGGCCCCGGCGCTCGGCAACCCGCAGACGTCGACAGATGCCGCCAAGCTGGTCAAGGCCGTCAAGCCGGACGTCTTCTGCTTCTGCACCCTGCCCGGCCTGCGCACGGATATGCTCAAGGTCGGCATCAAGGGCGGCGCCCGCCTGATTGCGTTCGAGAAACCCATCGCCCTCACCAGCCGCGAGGCGCGCAAGCTCAAGCAGATGCTGGACGCCGGCGGCGTCAAGGCCGTCGTCAGCCACCAGCACCGGTACGGCGCCCACTACCGCAAGGTGAAGGAAATCATCGCCAGCGGCGCGCTCGGCCGCGTCCACACCGTGTACGGCACCGCCACCGGCTGGATGACGCACATGCTCAGCCACCTGATCGACTACACCCGGTGGTACAACGGCGAAGCCGAAGCCCAGTGGGTCATGGCCCAGGCCGCCGGCAGCAGCAAGCTCGCGGACAATCACCCCTCGCCCGATTACCTGTCCGGCGTGGTGCAGTACGCCAACGGCGTGCGCGGCTATTATGAAGTCGGCGCCGGGGCACCCGACCAGCCCGACGTCGCCAAGTGGTGGGGCAAAAACCGCATGGGCGCTCAGGGCACCGACGGCTTTGCCGAAGTGCTGACCAACGGCGGCTGGCGCGCGGTCACCAAGAGCGGCTCGTGGTCGGGCGAAGGCGCCATGAATTACGACGCCGATATGCCCCCCTACATCCAGGAAATGGCGGCTTGGCTGGATGACGACCAGAAGGTGCACCAGTGCAACTTCGACAGCGCCTACAAGGGCAGCGAGATCTTCCACGGGCTGTGCCAGTCCGCGATCCTGGGCGGCCAGGTCGCCTTGCCGCTGGCCAAGACCATGGATGAACTCGCGGGCCTGAAGAAGGTGCTCGGCACCGCCAAGGTCATGACCTCCTCGCCGGTCAACGACAAGGAATACGGCCTCGTGCCGGCGTAATGGAAGTCATCATCCAACGTGATCGCGTGGCCGCCACCATCCTGGTGGCGCAGTTGGTGGCGCGGGAATTGCAGATGAAGCCGTCGCTGGTGCTGGGCCTGGCCACGGGGCGCACCATGGAGACGCTGTATGCGGAACTGGTCCGCATGCATGTCGAAGACGACCTCGACTTCTCGCTCTGCCGGACGTTCAACCTGGATGAGTACGTCGGGCTGGGGCCGGATCATCCCAACTCCTATCGACACTTCATGGAGGACAACCTCTTCTCCAAAGTGAACATCGATTCGCGCAATACGCACCTCCCGGACGGACTGGCCGGCAATCTGGCCGCCGAGTGCGTGGCCTACGAGCAGCGCATCACGGAGGCGGGCGGCATCGACCTGCAGATTCTCGGCATCGGGGAAGCGGGGCACATCGGGTTCAATGAACCCCTCTCCGCCCTGCGGTCCCGCACGCGCGCGAAGGCCCTGGCGCCGCTGACGCTCCAGCAGAATGCGCCACTCTTTCCGAACCCCGGGGACATGCCTACGCGCGGCATCACCATGGGCGTCGGCACCATCCTGGAGAGCCGGCGCTGCATCCTGCTGGCGACCGGCCGTCACAAGGCTTCCATCATTGCCAAGGCCGTCGAAGGCCCCATCACCTCCATGGTCACCGCCTCGGCCCTGCAACTGCACCCCAAGTGCCAGGTGATCGTCGATGAAGCAGCCTCCTGCGACCTGCAAGGCCGCGAGTACTACCGCTGGATCTTCGACAACGAACCCGAGTGGGAACCCTTCCGCTAAAAGCCTGTCGGACTCTTGGGGCGCGGCTCGGCGGGATGCTTCGCCCCACCTCGAATGCGTTAAGGGAATCTCGCTGCCAGCAGGTGGGGCGAGGCGTCCCGCCGAGCCGCAGAGAGGGCAAGATCGACCGCCCTTCTCGCACGAAACGCGCGCCTCCGTGACAGACCGACCGATGGGAATGGTCCAAGTCTGTCGCTGATGACACCCCGCCCCCTCACCGTGTACCATGCCCTCATGAAGATCGATATTCTCCCCATCCTCGCCGACAACTTCATCTACATCCTAAGCGAGGCGGGTGAAGCAGCGGTCATCGATCCCGGCGCCGCAACCGCCGTCCAGCATATCCTGCGCCTGCGCCGCCTCCGCCTGTCCGCGGTGATCCTGACGCACGGCCATGGCGATCACATCGCCGGCGCCGCACCGCTGAAAGCAGCCACCGGATGCGCCGTGATCGGCCCCGCGGATTCCTCCATCGCAGGATTGGATCGGGAGGTCCTGGATGGGGACGACATCGCCGTTCCTGGTGGGCGCCTGCGCGTCATGGCCACGCCCGGCCATTTGCCCCACCACGTGGCGTATCACGACCCCGTGCAGGGTGCGCTGTTTTGCGGCGATACGCTCTTCGCCGGCGGGTGCGGACGGATCATGGGCTGCACGGCCGCGACCTTGTGGGAGTCGCTCTGCAAATTGCGCGAGCTGCCGCCGGAAACGCAGGTCTATTGCGGCCACGAATACACGGTCGACAATCTCGCCTTCGCCGCCGACCTGGAACCCGCCAACCCCGCCGTGGCGCAACGACTCGCCACCATGCGCGCCCTGGCGTCCTCTGGCCGGCCCACCGTGCCGTCCACCATCGGCGAGGAACTTGCCACCAACCCGTTTCTCCGCGCGGACACCCAAGCCCTGCGCACCATCCTGAACCTGCCCGATGCCCCTGCCGCCGAGGTCTTCGCCGAAATCCGCCGCCGCAAAGACGCCTGGTGACCGCGCCAATCGTCACGAAGCCATCGGGCAACCTGGGTGCATGTGGGCAATAACGCCGAATGCGAACCAGGTGAGTCACTTAGCAGGCGCGGCGACGCAGCCGCCGCTGATAAGCGGTGGCCTGTCCTCGTCCAAACCACCATGACTCCTTACTTCCCCACCGCCAACCCCGCCTTGATCGCCGCCTGCAACTCATCGCCATCGGGCGCGGCACGGCTGCCGAAATGCCCGAGGATGGCTCCATCGCGCCCCACCAGGAACTTGTTGAAGTTCCACGAGACCTCGGCGGCATGCGCGGGATTGGTCTTCTCCTCCGTCAGGTACTGATACAGCGGATGCTGACCGTCCCCCTTCACCTTGATCTTGGCGAACATCGGAAAGGTCACGTTGTACTTCAACGTGCAGAACTGCTTGATCTCCTCGTTGGTTCCCGGCTCCTGCCCCATGAAGTCGTTGGACGGGAACCCCAGCACCACCAGGCCTTCGGGGCCATATTGCTCCGACAGCTTCTGCAGCCCGGCATACTGCCCGGTGAACCCGCAGCGGCTCGCCACATTGACGATTAACATGACCTTGCCCCTGTACTCCGCCAGCGTGGTTGTCCGGCCATCGATCGTCTCCACCGGAATGCCATAAATCCCTTGCACGTCAGTCTCCCCGCGCGCCACCGCCAGGCTCCCGCACCATACCGCGAGCGCCACCGCCAGCACGCCATATCCCCGCTGTGTCTTGAACGTGATCATCCTGTTTTCTCCTCCCCCGTTAATCGGATCCCGCCGGCTTTCCTTACGCGCCTCTCCGAAAGTCCTGCCCGCGGGGACCGCGGGCTCCAGCGGCAAGGGAATCCGAGTTGGAAACGGCGGCCCCCGGCCCCTCTCCCCGCCGGGAAAGAGGGTAGGGTGAGGGGGCGCGACAACGGAATCGTTCCGGGTCAGCCTCTGCGCGGAAGTTCGCTCACCATGGACTCAGCCGCCGAGCACCCCGCCCAGGCGCGCACGACGTGCGCGCTCACTTCACCATCGTGAACCAGTTGAACCGGTCCGGCACTTTGCCGTTCACGATCTTGAAGAACTCGGCTTGGACTCGCTCCGTGATCGGGCCCCGCTTGCCGTTGCCAATCTCAATGTTGTCGATATGGCTCACCGGCGTGATTTCGGCGGCGGTGCCGGAGAAGAACACTTCATCGGCGATGTACAGCGCCTCGCGCGGAATCACCTGCTGGTGAATCCGGATGCCCGCCTCGCGCGCCAGCTGGAACACGCAGTGGCGCGTGATGCCCGGCAGAATGGACGAACTCGACGGCGGCGTGTAGATCACCCCGCTGCGCACCATGAAAATGTTTTCGCCAGACCCTTCCGACACGAACCCGGAGTGGTCCAGCGCGATGCCTTCCTCGAACCCCGTGTCCGTGGCCTCGATCCGGATCAGCTGCGAATTCAGGTAGTTGCCGCCCGCCTTGGCCAGCGCGGGAAACGTGTTCGGCGCCGCGCGCTGCCACGAGGACACGCGCACGGAGACGCCCTTCTCCATGGCGTCCTCGCCTAGGTACGCCCCCCAGTGCCAGGCCCCCACCACGCAGTTCACCGGGCACTCGAGCGGATTCACGCCCAGCTTGCCATAGCCGCGGAAGGCAATCGGACGGATGTAGCACGACTTCAGATCGTTCACCTTCACCACGTCCAGAATGGCCTGTGTGAACTGCTCCGGCGTGTAGGGGATCGGCATGCGGTAGATTTTGGCCGAATCATACAGACGCCGCACGTGATCCTGCAGGCGGAAGATGCCCGGACCGTGCGGCGTGGCATAGCACCGGATGCCCTCGAACACCGAGGACCCGTAGTGCACCACGTGGCTCATGACGCTGATCTGGGCGTCCGCCCAAGCCACCATCTTGCCATCCATCCAGATCTTGCCAGTGCCAAACGTCATGCGTCTACATCCTCCAAAAGGATGGCATTGCCACCCCGATTACGGTTGGTTAGGGTACAAAACACAGGCGCCGCCGTCAAGCCGCGGCGCCGCCCCCGACAGGGCAAAACCCGGCTGATGAAGGCGAATTCCCGGCATGCGCACGTTGACGGATATCGACTGGACGACCTGGGCGCCACACCAGCGGGCCACCTTGCTCTTCGTCATCCGAGACGACCAGATCCTGCTGATCCACAAGAAGCGCGGCCTCGGCGCCGGCAACATCAACGGCCCGGGCGGGCGACTCGAGCCCGGGGAAACCCCGCTGGCCGCGGCGATACGGGAAACAGAAGAGGAAATCGGCGTCATTCCGCTGCGGGTGCAGGCGGGCGGCGAGCTGTTCTTCCAATTCGTGGACGGGCTCGCGTTGCACGTGGCGGTGTACCGGGCACCCGACTTCACCGGCACGCTGCGCGAGACGGACGAGGCCAAGCCGCTGTGGGCGCCTCTGACGGCAATTCCCTATGCACGCATGTGGGCGGACGACGTGCATTGGCTGCCGCTGCTGATCGCCGGCCAGAGCTTCCGCGGGCACTTCCTGTTTGATGGCCCGCGCATGCTCGACCACACGCTGGTCACCCACGGCGCGGCGCCTGCTTGACGTCCCGCCAGTAATCCGTTGTCAGTCGTCCCGCCTGCCCTTATGATCGCGACCATCGTCATTCCGGATTTGTTGAATAAAAAGGACGATGCCTCTAAGGAGACACACACCATGAGCAGCGCCAAACGCACGACCCTCGGCCTCATCGTCGGCAACCGCGGCTTCTTCCCGGATCACCTCTGCAAGAGCGGACGCGAGGTCATGCTCAAGGTCCTCAAGGAGGAGGGCTTTGACGTCGTGGCCCTCACCCCCGATGACACCAAGCACGGGTCCGTCGAAAGCTACAAGGACGCCAAGGCCTGCGCGGCGCTGTTCAAGAAGCACCGTGAAGCGATTGACGGCGTGCTGGTGACCCTGCCCAACTTCGGCGATGAGCGCGGCGTGGCCGACACGCTGAAGCTCGCCGGGCTGAACGTGCCCGTGCTCGTGCATGCCTTTGCCGACGACCCCGAGAAGATGACCATCAAGGACCGCCGCGACAGCTTCTGCGGCAAGATGTCCGCCTGCAACAACCTCTCGCAGTACGGCATCAAGTACTCGGTCACGTCGCTGCACACGGTGGACCCCACCGACGTCTCGTTCCGCCAGGATCTGCGCGACTTCGGCGGCACCTGCCGCATTGTGCGCGGCCTGCGCAACGCCCGCATCGGGGCCATCGGCGCACGCCCCGTCGCCTTCAACACCGTGCGATACAGCGAGAAGCTGCTCGAAGGCTCGGGCATCTCCATCCTCACCCTCGATCTGTACGAGCTGTTCGGCTGGGCCAACCGCCTCGCCGACGATGCCGCGCCGGTGAAGGACAAGCTGGAGTCAATCAAGGCCTACGTGCCCACCAAGGGCATTCCGGCGGCGTCCCTCGTGAAGATGGCCAAGCTGGGCGTCGTCGTCGACAAGTGGATGGCCGACAATGAGCTCACGTCGACGGCCATCCAGTGCTGGACGGCCATGGAGGAGTTCTTCGGCGTGGTGCCTTGCACGGTCATGAGCATGCTGAGCAACAACCTGCTGCCGAGCGCCTGCGAAGTGGATATCGCCGGCTCGGTGGGCATGCTCGCCATGCGCCTGGCCAGCGGCCGGCCCTCCGCCCTGCTGGACTGGAACAACAACTACGGCACGGATCCCGATCTGTGCATGATGTTCCACTGCGCCAACCTGCCGAAGGACGTCTTCGTGGAAGCCAAGATGGACTACCAGGAAATCATCGCCGGCACGGTGGGCAAGGAGAATACCTTCGGCACGGTGGTCGGCCGCATGAAGCCCGGCGCGTTCACGTTCGCGCGCGTCTCCACCGACGACGCCCACGGCCGCATCCGCGCCTACTACGGGGAAGGCCAGATGCAGAAGCAGCCGGTCAAGACCTTCGGCGGCTATGGCGTGGCTCGCATCGCGAACCTGCAGAAGCTGCTGCGCTATATCTGCGAGCAGGGCTATGAACACCATGTGTCCATGAACCCGTCGCAGGTCTGCCGCAGCCTGGACGACGCGTTCCGCAACTACTTCGGCTGGGCGACCTACTTCCACAACACCGAAGGCTGAGCGAAAAGGGCCACGGCCTGGCCGTGGCCCTTCCGTCCTACTTCCTGAGCAGGTCGGTGATGTGCTTCTCTGCGGCGATCCAGTAGCCATTGGCGTCGCCGCGGAAACCATTCTTCTCCGCGATCAGGTACGCCTCGCGCTGGATCATCTCAAACCGCTGCTCAGGCGTGATCGCCGGCTTGATCACCGGCGGCACCGACTGGGCGGGCGTCACGGCCAAGGCCGCCGCCGCCGCCGAGGTGGATACCGGCGCGGGCTGTGCGGGGGCCGGCTTCGCCGGCACCTGGGCCGCCACCGCGGCGGGCATGGGGGCCACGACCGACGCCGCCGGACTCGGCGGCTTCACGGCCGTCTTGCGCGCCGCCGACGGACGCGCCTTCGGCGTGACCGGCTTCCGGGATGCAATGGTGGTCTTCTTGGTCGCGGTCTTGGCGGTCTTGGCGATCTTCTTCGCTGACATGTTGGCTCCTGTTAAGTGACCCATGATTCGGCGTCCCGCTGGCCCATGATTCCGGCTCGGACGCACGCTTGTTGCAGGACTCAAGCATGCCGAGTTTTCTGCTCTTTTTCCAATGTTTTTGCATAAAATTCCTATCCGGGGCGCGCCATTCCGTTTTGTCGCAACCCCTTCCCGCAGCGCTACAAAAAGGGAATAATTCCAAGGCCGCCCGCCCCCCCGCTAAGGAATCGATTGATCCGGACCCCATGTTGCGGTATGGTCTACCGCTTGCTGTGATGACCAACCCACAGGCCGCACCAAAGCGGTGCGACATGCAGGTCGGGCGCTCAGCCGCGGCGGCGTAAGCCCAAGGGCGGTGTTCCCGTGCCGTAGGCAGCCGACTATCAAAGGCTTTCATGTCAGACTCGATACCCCAAGGCGAAGCGCCCGCGGATGTAACTCCGGCCAATCGCGACCAGGTTCTGGAGCTGAACTTCGTCCCAGCCTGGGCACGCAAGCCCCCGGGGGAGATGCCGTTCTTCCGCGACCGTCCCGATCGTCCCGATCGCCACGACCGCGCAGGAGGCGGACCGTCCCGTGATCGCCGGACCGGTGGTGGTGGCGGCGCCCGGCCCGGTGGTGGCGGTGGACGTGATGCGCGCGGTCTCGACCGTGCTCGCCGACCGGACGCCGGCCCCACCCGTTATCGTCCGGCTCCTCCCCCGCCCCCCCTGCCGATTCAAGTCCGCTTTCTGCCCGATGACCGCCAGATCGCCGTGCTGGTGAAGCGCATTCGCTCCAGCCAGCGCGCCTATCCGTTGACCGAGATCGTCTCCCTCTTCCTTGGCAACCCCGATGCCTGCCGGGTCAAACTGGAGTCCACCTCGCCCACGCAGAAACTGCTGCAATGCAAGCCCTGCGGCATGGTGGCACTCAGTCGCCCCGAAATGGAGAACCATCTCCTCCGCGAACACCTGGACGAATTCTACGACGTGGAAGAGCACATCGGCGAGCCGCCCACCGGCAACTTCGTCTGCGTCGCCAAGTGCGGCCTGAGCGGGGTCCTGCTGGGGCCTCCCAACCACAACCTGTACGCCGAGCGCGTCGATGAAGTCTACCGCTCCGGGTACATGCACATGACGCTGGACGAGTACAAGCGCAACATCCAGACGCACCATGATGCCGCGCTTATCGAGCAGTGGAAGGCCGAGAGCCAGAAGCAGACCTTGTACCGCCGCAAGGGAGCGCCCCCGGAAACGGCCGGCCTTCGCCGCAGTGCCGCCGCCAGCCAGTTCCTGAAAGAACAGGCCGACGGGCTGATCAAGAGCGCCTCGTACGCATCGCTCCCCGTCGCGCTCGTGCGCCGCTCCGGAAACACCGGCCTGATGGATACGCTCGCCGACGCCTGGAGCCGCGAATGCCGCGCCCCGCGCAATTTATCCATCGCGGTACACGGAGCCCTGCGCGGACGCCACCTGCACGTCTTCCGCGCCGGGGCGGGCTCCCGCTTCGTCACCGATATTCCGCCCGTCCCCCTGGCGCCCGAGCGCGCGATCGAATCCATCCGCGACGTGCTGCTATGCCTGCGGGCACATCCGGGATTCAATCGCACGCAATTGCTGGCGGAACTGCGCCCGGGCGCGAGCCCGGAGTCCCCCGAGGCCGCCGCCATCCTCTCGCCGCTGGGATGGCTCGTGGAACGGGGACACATTATCGAGTTCTTTGACGGCACCCTCGCCGTGCCGCTGGAGAGTGCCTGATGCCCTCCACCCGATGGTGCGAAGCCGCGCTTCTCCCCATCGTGATGCTGGCGTGGATCGCGCCCGGCCCTTGGTCCTGCTCCGCCAGCGAAACCAGCGTCCCCGCCCCTGTCCTGCAGCCCGTCCAGATGCGCTTTGCCGCCGATGCCCCTCCGGCGGTCACGAACCTGATCCCCGTCACGCTGCACGCCCCTCCAGCCATCGCCTGGTCCCAGCCGGAAGCCGGCAGGGCGGACGCCGAACTGGCGCGCGGGCCTTGGCTGCGCAGCGAGGCGCCGCCGCCGGGGACCATGACCGACATCGCCCCTCCCGATCCCGCCACGACCCGCGCACCCGGCTGGCTGGCGGATGACAAGAACGGCACCGGCCGCGACAGCGCCTTCAGCGATCGCGGCACGTCAACCACGCGCCGCGGTTGGCTCGCCAATTCCGTCAACCGCCTGCAGGCGCGCGCGGTTTCTGCCGCTGAGGAAGCGGAATCCGATGCCAGCCTCTGGGACGATGAGCGCGCGGATGACACGCGGCTCGACGGCGATCTGTGGAAGCCCCAGGGACAGGAGACGACCAGCCGCAACTGGGGGCCAGATCGCACGGCCAATGACGACCGCGGCGCCGCCGTGTGGGAAGACACGTTTGCCCGCCCCACCGGCGCCACCGGCTGGCGCAACGAGACGGACCCGCTTTCCACACGCTCAGGCGAGGGCAACGCCATGCGGCCCGCGTTCGGTGCGACCGATGATAACCGGTGACGCCCGCTGCGCACGCAGCACGGCCAGGGTCCGCGGCACGTCCCGCTCCCGGACCATCACCACGTATCCCACGCCCATGTTGAACACGCGGTACA
The DNA here is from genome assembly GCA_021413965.1 of Lentisphaerota bacterium. Lineage (GTDB taxonomy): Bacteria > Verrucomicrobiota > Kiritimatiellia > UBA8416 > JAIOPI01 > JAIOPI01. Next base: position 316,123 of record JAIOPI010000010.1, read on the forward strand.
TCTCGTCGCGGTCCACCTTGCCGACGCGCTGAATGAAGTCGAACAGGGGCCCCGGCGTCCAGGACGCCGTGTCGACCACCAGCCGCACGCCATCGGGCAGCACGCGCGGCACGTTATCCAGCAGGCCGCCCCCCGTGATGTGTGCCATGCCCTGCACCGGCACCGACGCAAGCAACTTTAGAATGGGCTTTAAGTAGCTGCGGTGTACCGCCAGCAGCGCGTCCGCCACGGTGCCGCGCATACCCGGCATGCGGGACCGCACCCCCAGGCCCGCCTGCTCGAAGATGACCCGCCGCGCCAGTGAATAGCCGTTCGTGTGCAGGCCGGTCGACGGCAGCCCGATCGCCACGTCGCCCGGACGAATGCCCCGGCCCGTGAGGATCTGCTTGCGCGACACCACGCCAACCAACGTGCCCACGAGGTCGTATTCGCCCGGCGGATACAGGCCGGGCATCTCGGCCGTCTCCCCGCCCAGCAGGGCACAGCCATTCTCCCGGCAGGCCTTGCAAAGACCGGCGATCACATCGTGAAAAATGCCCGGCATGAAGCGCGACGTGCCAATGTAGTCCAGGAAAAAGAGCGGGCGCGCTCCCTGCACCAGGATGTCGTTCACGCAGTGGTTGACGATGTCCTGGCCCACGGTGTCATGGCGCTTGGCCATGGCGGCCACCTTCAGCTTCGTGCCCACGCCATCCGTGCTGGCGACCAGCACCTGGTCCCGGCCCGGCGAGGCAAACAGGCCGCCAAACAGGCCGATGTCGCTCAGCACGCCCGGCACGGTGGTGCGTCCAACCATCTTCTTGATGGCCGTCAACGCCTTCATCTTGTTGTCGATATCGACCCCGGCAGCGGCATAGGCTGACTTACGCTTGGCCATGGCAATCCCCTTTCCTGACATCGGACGGGCCTCTCGGATGGCGCGATTCTCACGGAATCGGGCCTGTCGGCCGAACGCGCGGCGCGGCCGCCCGCGTCGTCCGCGGTTCCCCGACTACAATCCGACGGCCTTGAACGTGCGGTTCACGTCGCGGAAATGCGTTTTCAAGTCGAACACATGATCGAGGTCGCGCGGGCTGACTTTGGCCATGATCTCGGAATCCGACTCGATCAGCCCGCGCAAGTCGCAGCCCTCGTCCCAGGCGCGCATGGCGTGGCGCTGCACCAGCCGGTACGCCGCCTCGCGGCTGAACCCCTTGTCCGTCAGCAGCAACAGCACCTGCTGGGAATGGACAAGCCCGTGGGTCATGTTCAGGTTATCCAGCATGCGCCGCGGATACACACGCAGATGACGCACCAGTTTCTCGAGGTTCGTCAGCATGTGGTCGAGGGCAATCGTGCTGTCCGGCACGATGATGCGCTCCACCGAGGAATGCGAAATGTCGCGCTCGTGCCAGAGCGCCACGTTCTCGATCGCCGCCACCAGGTTGCCGCGCAGCACGCGCGCCAGCCCGCACAGCTTTTCCCCCGTGATCGGGTTCTTCTTGTGCGGCATGGCCGACGACCCCTTCTGCTCCTTGCCGAAAAACTCTTCCACCTCACGCACCTCGGTGCGCTGCAGGTGGCGGAATTCCTGCGCCCAGCGCTCGACCGATGCGCCCACCAGCGCCAGCGCCGCCATGTATTCCGCGTGCCGGTCGCGCTGCAGCACCTGCGTCGAAATCGCCGCGGGTCGCAGCCCCAGCTTCCGGCAGACATGACGTTCGACGGAAGGCTCCAGATGCGCGTGCGTGCCCACCGCCCCGGAAAGTTGCCCCACGGAAATGACGTCGCGCGCCTGCTGCAGGCGGGCGAGCCCGCGCCCGAACTCGTCGTACATGAGGGCCATCTTCAGGCCAAAGGTGATGGGCTCGGCGTGGATGCCGTGGGTCCGCCCCATCATCGGGGTGAACTTGTAGCGCCGGGCCTGCGCGGCCGCCGCGCGGCGGACCGCCTTGACGTCGCGGATCAGGATATCCGCCGCCTGCACCATCTGGACCGCCAGGCCTGTGTCCAGCACGTCGGAACTCGTCAGGCCGCGATGGATGAAGCGCGCCGACGGGCCCACGTACTCCGCCACATTCGTGAGGAAGGCAATGACGTCGTGGTTGACCTTGGCTTCGATCTGCTCGATGCGTTTGACGGTGAAATCGGCGCGCTGGCGGATGCGACCCAGGTCGGCCGCCGGGATCTGGCCCAACTTGTGCATGGCCTCGCAGGCCAGCACCTCGATCGAAAGCCAGGTCCGGTACTTGTTCTCGTCCGTCCAGATCGCGCCCATCTCGCGACCGGTGTAGCGTGGAATCATGGCGACAATGGTCTCCTTGGAGCGGACCCCAACGGCCCAGCCTCACGGCCGGTCACACTAGTCAACCGAGGCGCCCCTGTCCACGGGATTTAGCCGGTGCAGGCGGCTTACCGGGACGGGGCCGTTTCGCGGGCGGGATACCCGGCCGCCGCGAAGCAGGCATCCAGATTCGCGAGCGACGCCCCCGGCGGCAGGTCGCAGCCGGATGACAGCACGGCATGGCGGTGCGGTCTCAGGGTGTGAACCAACTCCAGCACCCGGGCACGCACGGCCGCAGGCTCAAGCTGGACAAAGACGGCCGACGGATCCAGGTTCCCCAGCACAATCTGCGTGGGCGCCATCCGCGCCAGCGCCACGGCCATGTCCATGGGAGCCCCGAAATGGTAGGCACTCGCCCCGGATTCCAGGACCGCCTCCAGGTGCAGCGGGCGCGCCGCGCAGTTATGCAGGATCACGCCAAAACGATCATCCTCCACGGCCCGCAGGATGGTACGCACGAAGGCGGACGAGAACGATGCCAGCATCCGCGGCGAAAGCAGCCCCGCCGCGGGCTCGGCCATGACCAGCCCGTCAGCCCCAGCCCGTTTGAAGGCCCCGGCATAGGCAATCAGAAACGCGGTGACTTTCTCCAGGAGCGCCAGGGCCGTGTCCGGATCCATGGCCGCCAGCTCCAGAAACTCGCTGACGCCCCAGAGCCGGCCCGCCAGCGAAAAGGGGCCGATCATGCCGCCCAGCACCAGCCGGTCCCCCGGCGCGGCCGCCAGGCGGCGAACCGCGTCGAGATGCACCGACGTCCGCGCCGCACCCGGCACGGGAAGATGCAGGGCGGCCACCTGCCGCGGCTCCGTGAGGAGGCGTCCGATCACCGTGGGAACTTCATGCGCTTCGAGCCGGACCTCGGCGCCAAAGGCCTCGGCCTCCGCAGACAAATCCATCGCCGTCAGCACGCAGCCATTGTCATAGCGCTGCGCCAGGGCCTCGATGCAGGCCACCTGCACGACGGAATCGCTGACGACCTGGCCGATCGTCCCCCCGGTCAGATGAAGCCCTGGATAAACCGCCACGGGCAGCACACGAAGACGTTCGGCGTTCAATACAAATTTCTGAATCGGCGTCATGACATCCCCCCGCAGGGGCCGCCCGGCGCGGCCTGCCCGGCCCCCCGCTAGCAATCGTTAAACAATTAACGATAATGCACCATCCAGGCGGGGCGTGTCCATGGGAAAGATCGCCGGGCCTCCCCCGGCCGCCACCTGCAGGATGGCGGGGTGGCCCGCAACCTCTCCGGGCGCGGGCCGCCTGGCGACGCCCAGCTGGCACAGCCAGCGCGGGGAGATTGCGGGCCACCCCTGAGCGCATCCGCAAACGTGGAAAGGAGCGCCGCGGTCCCAGGTACGGCGCGCTACCAGTAGATGAAACTGGTGAAGCGCTGGCGGTCGGCGGGCGGGAGCTCCTCCACATCGGGAATAATATAGCGATTGTCGAGCGCATCCAGCAGCACCCGGCCGGTTTCGCCGTATTCCTCGGCGCGGTCGCCACGCCAGGGCATGACGAAGTGCTCGCGGCCGCTTTGCGTCTCGACGTCGAAGAACAGCAGCCCGAACTCGTAGCGAACATCGAAGACGCGCCGGATCACCTTCTCGTAGTAGTGCGCGGTCAGGTCCCGAATCACGAGGGCCTGCTGATCCTGCGGAAACACCGACAGGTCCTCGATGACGCCGATTTCCAGATCCTTGTCGCTGACATCGGTATAGTGCAGCGAAATGAAGCGACTCGGATGCCGCACCGGGAACATGCGGATGGCAAACACGCCGCGAAACAGCCCCTGCCCCTTGACCGAGCAGTGCAGCACCGAGAGCGTACCCTCGAAAATAGTGGTGGTCTCCGGCGTGAGCCGGCGCACGCCGGGCGCCTCGGTCGTGGCCGAAGGGGCGGCAGGCGGAGGAATGTCGACGGGGGCCTGGAGCGTGGTTGTCATGTTCGACTCTGCAAAGGGCCAATCCGAAGCCAGCTTCCGCGTCCCGCCTTCGGGCCGCATGGAGACGGCGGTATCCGCCGTTACAACTCCAGCCGGGTCAACTGCGTCTGAATCTTCACCAGCTTGTGATAAATTCCGTTGGGCAGCGCGAGCAGCTCATCGTGCGTGCCCTGCTCGGCGATGCGCCCTTCCTCAATCACAAAGATCCGGTTGGCGCTCTTGAGCGTGGAGAGACGGTGCGCGATGGCAATCGTGGTGCGCCCCTGGCTGAGGTGCGCCAACGCCTTCTGGATCTCCTGCTCGGACTCGGTGTCGACGGAGCTGGTCGCTTCGTCGAGAATCAGCACGCGCGGCTCGCATAGCAGCGCCCGCGCAATGCTGATGCGCTGGCGCTCGCCCCCCGAAAGCCCCGCCCCGCGCTCGCCCAGGCGGGTGTCGTAGGCCGCCGTCCGCTTGCAGATGAAATCGTGCGCATTGGCGGACTTGGCCGCATTCATGATCGTCACCGGCGAGGCGTCGGGATGGCCGTAGGCGATGTTCTCGGCGATGGACCCCCGGAACAGGAACGGCTCCTGCAGGACCAGCGCCACCTGCCGGTGCAGGTCGTTCGGATCGAGCTCGCGCACGTTGATGCCGTCAATGAAGATCTCGCCCTCCTGCGGGTCGTAGAAGCGGCACACCAGGTTCACGACCGTCGTCTTTCCGGAGCCGCTCTTGCCGACGATGCCGATGAACTGGCCGGGCTCCACCTTGAAGCTCACGTTCTTCAGCACCGGCACATAGGGGTCGTAGCCAAAGGTCACGTTCCGGAACTCGATGGCACCTTTCAGCTCCGGCAGCCGGCGCGGATTCGCCGCGAGCGGCAGGGACACCTGCGAGTCCAGAATCTCGAACACGCGCTGCGCGGACGACAGGAAGCCCGTCACCCAGTTGGAAAACATGCTGATGGCCGAGATGGGGCCGTAGAACATGCCCAGGTACGCAAAGAAGGCCATCAGGGTGCCAAGCGTGATATGGTCGTGGAGCACATCGCGCCCGCCCGCGTACCAGATCAGCAGCCCGCCCAGGCTGAAGACAAAGGCCATGATGGGGTTGAACGTGGCGGTACTCGTCTCCACCGTCCGGCGGGCATCGCGCATGTAGCCGGCGGCCTGGCCAAAACGCTGCTGCTCGCGCTCCTCCTGGCCGAAGGTCTTGACCAGGCGGATGCCCGACAGCAAGCTGGAGAGCAGCTGCGCCATCTTGGACTGGCTGTCCCACAGCCGGTAGTAGCGCGGGTAGATCCGGTGCCAGAAGAAGATGGTTCCCACCACAACGAAAGGCACCGGCAGCAGCACCAGCAGCGCCAGCTTCCAGCTCATCATGAACAGCACGGCGCCGATGCCGATCACGATCATGATGTTCAGCAGGAATCCTTGCGCCACCTGGGCGACAAAGCCCTGAAAGTAGTCCACGTCATACAGCACGCGGCTCATGAGCGACCCGACCGAGTGCCGGTCATAGTAATCGACGCTCTGGCTCATCAGCTTGCGCTGCAGCTGCTCCCGCAACGTGCGGGTGATGAGCGTGCCCACCGTGCTGCTGGTCCGCCCGATCAACACGTTGAGCACGCCGCGCACCGTGTAGGTGGTCACCAGCACCAGCAGGATCCACACGAGCCACTCCACATGCTCGTGCGGCGTGATGACCTGGTCGACGAGGATGCGCGTGAGCTGCGCGGGCAGCAGGTCCAGGGCCACGCCCGCCAGCATCATCAACAGCAGCAGGGCGATGCTGCCGGAGTAGGGACGCATCAGGCCGAGCGAGCGCCGGAACAGCCCGGCGTGCTGACTGCAGCGCGGGCAGGCCGCGCCGCGCCCCGGCAGCGGGAGCCCGCAGGCGCCGCAGACCATGTCGCTGGGCGCGGCGAGGGCGTCCAGCTGAAGCGGTCGCTTGTTGACCATGCGTTCGAGCTGAATGCGGGTACGGCCGAGCAACTCGCGCTCGGAGTTGCTGCAGCGCACGACGTGGTTGTAGTAGTCGTCGAGCATCACTTGGAGAATGGCGCTGCCGACCGTCTGGAAACTGCGCACGCGCTGAACCTTGTCGATCTCGTAAGGACCGGTGAGGGGGCCGGCATCGGGCGCGTCGGTGGCGAAACTGACCAGCAGCTTCTCGCTGACAATCAGCCAGACTTCCCGCTCCGTGCCATCCGGGGCCAGATCCCCGCGCATGCAGAAAAGACAGTCCGCCGGCGTAATGCCCACGCGACCAGCGGCCGGGATGAGGACGGCAGGAATCTGCCGCAGAAGCACGGACGGCGAAGTGACGGACATATATCTTCCTGGCGCCCATGGCGGGCGCCCAGCCAGCCCCGGGCCTACACAAGGCCCGGTACCCGCAGAAAAGGCTGATACACTAGAGCGGGTCGTGGCGGGTTACAATCAAGAAAAGAAGCGGATGTTGGCCCTCCCCGGAGCGGGCGCGATGGCCGCCGGAAAGGCAGAAATCGCCCCTCCTTTACGCCCGGGGCGGATTCAGTCGCGGCTCACTGAGCGCCGCACAAGCCAGGGCGAGAACCAGGTACTGCCAGTTCTCGATCACCGTGGGCTTCATCAGGATGGTCTGTCCAATGACCAGCAGGAACATGAGACCCGCGGTCGCCGACCAGGCCACACGCCGCTGCTGACCGCTCACAATCCAAACCGCCAGCACCGGTTCCGCGATCAGGATGAGCCAGGCCAGGGCGATGTTGAGCAGGTGCGGGGACCACGTCTTGTCAAAATCCGCCGTGATGTATCCCACAAAGGCGGCCGGCCCGATGGCCAGCCATTTCATGGCCCCTACATACAGCAGCCAGGGACCGAAGCAGACCTGCATGCCCAGAAGAAAGTACGTCCGCGCATCGCGATGCTGACCGTCCATCGGAACCCCTCCATCACTTGAGTGAATGCAGGCCAATCAGATTCCCCTCGGTATCGACCACCAGCGAAATGAATCCGTACTGGCCAATGGACATCTTCGGCCGGTGAATCCGCCCGCCACTGGAATACCGATTCGTAAAACGCCCGCGCCCGCGCCAGATCCTGCACATAGATTTCGAACCACCCCACCGGATTGCTCGTCATCGCGCCTCCTCCCCCTGTCCCGCGATATCCCCCCCCCCCGCTCTAGCTCGCTCTGCAAATTTTAACGATTGCAACCCGTCCACGCAAGCGGGAGCTCACCACGACGGAATCCCCCGGTTTTGAGTGGATTCTGCGCCGCTGGCAAGTGCGTCATGGACATTCCTAACGTCAGACACTATGCTGATGCTAGGTATGATGCGCCGACAGCATAGCGAGCAACGGGGAGCTGGAAGAACCCGCGTGCTGAAGCCGATTGTCGCCCTGCTCCTGGCCGGAGCCACCGCCCACGCGCAATTGGTCAGCCAGAACTTTGACAGCTGGCCGACCACCGGCGCCTGGAGCAATTACACCTACCAGGGCTGGGAATTGTCTGATGGTCAGGTGCGCTTCACAGCCGGCGGTTTCGGCCAGACTGTAGGTCCCAAGTCCGCCTGGCTCAACGACTTCGATGCCACCAGCAACACGTGGATCAAGTCGCCCCTTATGCCATACGGGGTCGATACCGTCTCCTTCCAGGCCCGCCGCAAGGACGGTGGCCTGACCGACCAATTCTTCACGCTCTCCACGTCGGAAGACGGCACCAACTGGACCGTGGCCATCCCCTTTGACCGCCTGGACGACACCTGGATTCCCTTCTCCTACCGGGTGAATGTCACCAACGCCGTCTATGTGCGCATCGCCAAAACCGGCGACCAGGGCGACCTCCAGTACCTCGGCTTGGATGATATTCAAATCACGCCACCGCCCGGGGTTGCGCTCGACAACCTCCGCCATGTCCCCAACTCGCCCTCCAGCGTGACGCCCGTCCATGTCTACCTCGAAGCCACGGCAGCCCCCATCAGTTCCAACTTGGTCCTCAAAACCTGGTACCGCCCGGGCACGTCAGGCGCCTTCACCAACATCGCGATGTCCATCCAAACCAACAATACCTACCGCACCGCCGCCCCCATCCCATCCGGATTCCTCGGCATCGTGCAGTATTTTGTCTCGTGCGACTACACCGGCACCGGCGTCTCGCCCCTCTTCTCTCCGCCCGCGGGAAGCAACAGCCCTGCCCAGTTCGACACCAGCAACCCCTACCTGAACAGCTCCTTCCGGCAACTCGAACCCTCCAGCCGACGCACCCCGTTTATCCTGTCGGAAATCATGTACCACCCATCCGACGCCGCCTCGACCAGTTCGCTCGAGTACGTGGAGCTGTTTAACACCGAGGCCCTGCCGCACGACCTGGGCGGCTTCCAGCTGGCCGGCGACGTGAGCTACACCTTTCCCACCGGCACCGTCCTGGGAGCCCGTTCGTTTGCCCTCGTCGCGGCCGACCCGTCCGCCATGCAGGCCGCCTACGGCCTCGCCAATGTCTTCGGCCCCTTCGCCGGTAACCTGCCCAACAACAGCGGCACCGTCCGCCTGCTCAACAACTTCGGCGCCATCCTGCTTGAAACCACCTACAGCGACCAGTCCCCCTGGCCCGTTGCCGCCGATGGCACCGGCCATTCGCTCGCGCTCCACGCCCCCGACTTCGGCGAGGGCGACGCCGCCGCCTGGCGCACCAGCCGTCTCATCGGCGGATCGCCAGGCGACGCCGATCCCACCACCACCACCCCGCTCGACGCCGTCGTCATCAATGAGTTTCTGGCGCACACCGATCTGCCCGACGTCGACTACGTCGAACTGTTCAACACATCCACCCAGAACGTGGACATCAGCGGTTGCACGCTGTCCGACTCACCGAGCACCAACGAATTCACCATCCCGCCCGGCACGATCCTGGCCCCGCTCGGATTCATCGCCTTCGCCCAGACGAACCTCGGATTCTCGCTCAGCAGTCATGGCGACGACCTCTACTTCGGCGCCGCCGATCACACGCGCATCATCGACGCCGCGCGGTTCCCCGCGCAGATCAACGGCGTCCCCACGGGCCGCTTCCCGGATGGTGCAGCCGACTTCTACACCCTCGGCGGCCAGACGCCGGGCACCTCAAACACACCCGCCGGCCGACGGCGCGAATCCGTCATCATCAACGAGATCATGTATCACCCCATTTCCGGCGACAGCGACGATGAGTACGTCGAACTGTACAACCAGGACAGCAACGCGGTGGACGTGGGCTATTGGCGCTTCGTCAGCGGCATCGACTACACGTTGCCGCCCGGCACCGTCATCCCCCCCCACGGCTACCTGGTCGTGGCGCGCAATGTGACCAATCTCCTGGCCCGCTATTCCGCGCTCGGGCCGGGCCATGCCGTCGGCGATTTCTCCGGCCGTCTCGCGGACGGCGGCGAGCGCGTGGCCCTCGCCCGCCCCGATGACCTTGCCCTGCCCTACGAGGATTTTGTGCCCGTCAACGAAGTCTGCTACGGCGACGGCCGCGAGTGGGGCCGCTGGACCGATGGCGGCGGCAGCAGCCTGGAACTCGTCGATCCGCGCGCCGACAACCGCTTGCCGATGAACTGGGCCGGCAGCGACGAAACCACCAAGGCCCCGTGGACAACGGTCAACGTCACGAACCTGGTCGACAACGGCTCAGGCACCCCCAACGAACTGCGCACGTACATCCTGCAGGGCGGCGAATGCCTCATCGACAATCTCGCCGTCAAACTCGACGACGGCACCACCCTCCTGAACGAAACCTTTGAGTCGGGACTCGGAGCCTGGACCCTATATGGCAATCATAGCCGGACTGGGATCGACAATACGCAAGGCTACGCCAGCGCCGCCGCCCTGCGCCTGCGCGCCAGCTCGGGCGGCAACGAAGGCGTCTGGAGCGGATGGACGGAAGCTTTTCTGAATCACGCGCGCACGCCCCTGCTGGGCCCCCCGGTTGCGGGCACGAACGTGATCATCCAGGCCAAGGTTCGCTGGCTCGCGGGCTGGCCCCACATGGTGCTGGCCCTGCGCGGCTTCTGGGCGGAAGCGGCCGTGCGCATGGACCTCCCACCCAACCTCGGCACGCCCGGCCAGCCGAATAGCCGCCTGCGCGCCAACAACGGCCCCGCCATCAGCGACCTCGCCCACAGCCCGGTGCTGCCCGCCGCCGCCCAGCCTGCCCTCGTCTCCTGCCGTGTCGATGATCCCGACGGCGTCGCCGCCGCGCGCCTGTACTACCGGATCGAACCCACCACCAATTACACGCTGGTCGCCATGAACGACAGCGGCACCGGCGGCGACCTGCGCGCCGGCGACGGCTGCTACAGCGCCGCCATTCCCGGCCAGGTCACCGGCGCGCGCGCCGCGTTCTATGTGGAAGTGGTGGACGCCGCCGCCAGCGCACAAACCAACGCCTGGCCCGGCGCCGCCCCCACCGGCGCCCCCAGACTCGAGGGCATCGCCCGCTTCGGTCAGACCTTGCCGCCCGGCGTGCTCGGCCGCTACATCCTGTGGATCACCGACGTCAACGTGAACCGCTGGCAGACCATCCCCGGCGGCACCCACAGCAACGAACCCATCGATCTCACCCTCGTCTATGGCGGCTATCGCGTCATCTATAACGCCGGCGGACGCTATCGCGGCCTCTGGCGCCCCTACGGCTCCCCCGTCTCCTCCGGCGGCTACTCCGTCGAACACGCCACTTCCGCCCGCCTCCTCGGCGCCACGGACTTCGACCTCGATCAGATCGGCCAGAACGGCGGCGACGGCACCGCCCAGAGCGAGGGCTTTGCCTATTGGTCCGCCCGCGACATCGGCCTGCAATCCTCCGAGACCCGCTACGTGCGCGTAAACGTCAACGGCACCGACCGCACCCTCCTCCACGACCTGCAGACGCCCGGCGGCGATTTCTATGAAAGCCGCTACGAGGACCCCGATCCGGTGGTCTTCAAACTGGAAGGCTGGGTGGGCGACCCCTTCATTCCCATGCGGGATGGCCACGGCAACTTCAAGCAAAGCCGCTACCGATGGCTGCTCGAAAAACGACCCACCGCGGTCCCCAACGACGATTACGATCCTGTCTACGACCTCGTCGAAGCCGCCGCTACGGTCACGGATGCAACCTATGAAGCCCGCCTGCGCGCCCTGCTGGACGTCCGTGCCTGGACCGGTGCCTTTGCCGCCTACGGCGCCCTCATCGCCTGGGATCATTACGGCTTTTCCTACACCCACAATGGCTTCGCCTACCTCCCCCACGAACGCGGCGGCGGCCTCGCACTCTATGACCTGGATCACGTCATGGCCAGCACCGGCCTCGGCTTCCCCAGTGCCAGCTGGCCCGTCCCGACCCGCATGCTCAACCGCCCCGTCTTCAGCCGCGTGTATTACGCCGTCGCCAAGGATCTGGCCGACGGGCCCTTCACCGCCGCCAAGGCCGACGCCCGCCTCGATGCGCTCTACAATATCTTCCTCGCCAGCGGCGTGAGCGTCGGCTCGCCGGCGCCCTGGAAATCCTGGGCCGCCTCGCAACGCTCCGCCATCGCCGCCACCGTCGCCCCCTTCAACGCCCCCTTTGCCATCACCACCGGCGGCGGCACCAATTTCAGCACGACCAACGTGATCGTCACCCTCGCCGGCACCACCCCGCTCGCCATGGATCGCATCCGCGTCAATGGCGTCGGCCAGGCCATCTCCTTCACCTCCATCACCAACTGGTCCCTGTGCTACGGCTTGGATCCGGGAACCAACGCGCTCATGCTCACCGCCCATGACTGGCGCGGCAACCTGATCGCCTCCAATGCCATCGCCATCACCCTCACCCAACCCCCACCGTCGCCGGTTGATCAGATCGTCATCACCGAAATCATGTACGGCGCACGCCTCCCCGCCGATGACTTCGTCGAAGTCTTCAACCGCTCCGCCACGACCACGTTCGACCTGCGCGGCTGGCGCCTGAACGGCATCGACTGCACGTTCCAGGGCGGCTCGCTCCTCGAACCGCGTGCCTACGGCATCATCGCCGCCAACAAGGCCGCCTATCAGCATGCCTACGGCAACGCGGAAACCATTCTCGGCACCTATCCCGGCTCTCTCGACAACGGCGGCGAAAACCTGCAGCTGCTCATGCCCGCGGGCTCCAACGCCTGGGTCACCATCGATGAGGTGCACTACGACGACGACCCGCCTTGGCCGACGGAAGCCGCCAACGGCCAGTCCCTCCAATTGGTGGACATCAACCAGGACAACAACCGCCCCGGTAACTGGCGCGTCGCCTTCCCCACCCTGCCCCCCCAGTGGACCTACGTCACCGTCACCGGCATCGTGAACACCGCCTCGCCCGTCCAGTTGAATCAGGCCAAACTCTACCTGTACCTGGAAGGCCCCGGGCAAGTCGCCATCGACAGCATGATGCTCGTGACCGGCACGGTGGCCGGGGCCGGCGCCAACCTGCTCCTCAACGGCGACTTCGAAGGCGCCCTGAGCGGCCCCTGGTCCGCCCTGGGAACGCACGCCGCCAGTTTCATCACCACGACCAATCCGCTGGCCGGCGCCGGCGCCCTCGCCATCGTGTCGACCGGCCCCGGCAATATCTCGAACACGATCGTTCAGGCCCGCTCGCTCAACGGGCATTCGTCAAAACCCATCACCCTCAGTTTCTGGCTCCTCGCCCGTCCGCAATACCTGCGCCTCACCGTGGACCTCACCTTCTCATCGCTGCACGGCTCCATCGATTTCACCCCCACCATCCCCGTGCTGAACTCCGCCGGCACCAGCAATGTCGTCGCCGCCGTCCTCCCCGAATTCCCCCCCCTCTGGATCAACGAAGTCATGCCTTCCAACGTCACCGCCTGGGCGGACAACCACGCCGAGTTCGATCCCTGGATCGAACTGTATAACGGCGGCACGCAGGATGTGGACCTGACCGACTTCCGCCTCAGCAATGCCTATGACGACCCCGGCCGCTGGGCCTTCCCCTCCGGCACCGTGATCGCCGCCGGCAGCCGCCTCCTCATCTGGGCCGATGGCTCCCCCGGACAGGACGCACCAGGCTACCTCCACACCTCCTTCGCCCTCAATCCCGTCACGGGCACCGTCGTCCTCGCCCGCGCATACCTCAATACCCACCTCGTCCTCGACGACCTTCCCTACGCGTTCATCGGCCAGGACTTCTCCTTCGGCGATTACCCCGACGGCGATCCGCTCGCCCGCCAGGTCTTCCATACCCCCACCCCCGGACAGCCCAACTCGCTGGCCTCCCTGCCGCTGCAGGTGGCCATCAATGAGTGGATGGCGCAGAACAACACCACCTTGCGCGATCCGTCGGATCAGAAGTTCGAAGACTGGTTCGAGTTGTTCAACCCCTCCAGCCAACCCGTCAACCTGGGCGGGTATTACCTCACCGATGACCTCGACCTGACCAATCAGTTCCGCATCCCGGGCGGCTCCTTCATCGCCCCCAGAAGCTTCATGCTCGTCTGGGCCGACGGCGAAGACGGCGGCAATGCGCCCGGCCTCCCGCTGCACACGAACTTCAAGCTCAGCGCCGGCGGGGAAGCCATCGCCCTGTACCGCCCCGACGGCGTGCTGGTCGATGCCGTGACGTTCGGCCCGCAAGCCGCCGACCACAGCGAAGGCTGCTGGCCCGACGGCACCCCCGCCATCTACAGCATGCAGCCCCCGACCCCCGGCGCCTCCAATGCCGTTCTGCAGGTGGCCAGCGTCGCGGGCACCACGCCCAGTGCCTTTGCCCTGCAATGGAACGCGCAGTCCGGCGGCGTCTACCAACTTCACTTCGCCACCAACCTCGTTGTCACCAACTGGTCCATGATCGGCGTCGTCACCGCCCAAGCCCCCACCCTCTCCTTCGTGGACACCAATGCCGCCGACCACCCCGTCGGGTTCTACCGCCTCCAGCGTGCGCCCTGACCACCCTTGGCCGGAACGATTCAGTTGCCCTCGCCTCTTCCGGCCAACCTGGCCCTCCGGTTGCGGCACGGAATCCTTCCGGCTTTGTCCCGACGGTGGGGCGAGGCGTCCCGCCGAGCCTCTCCCCCGGGCAAACGCCCACACCGCGCTTGCTTCTGTCATCCGACATATTACGATGCGTCGTCCGGTCATCACGCAACCGCGCCGCACGCGCAAGGGAGGGGTACGATGGGAACTCGCATGTCATGGTGGTTGATGCCGGCGGTGCTGCTGGTCGCATTCGCCACGCTGGTCGGTGCCGCCCCCGAACTCCAGCTGGGCGTGATCCCCAAGAGCACCGGCGGCGAGTTCTGGGAAACCGTCGAGAAGGGCGCACGCCAGGCGGCGGCGGACCTCCACGTGACGATCCGCTGGGAAGGGACCGTCACCGAAACGGAAACCGCCGAGCAGAACAAGATCATCGAGAACATGGTCAACCTCGGCGTCAGCGGCCTGGCCGTGGCGCCGCTGAACAAGGCCGGCCAGCGCAAGCAGATCGAACACGCCGTCAAGGCCGGCATCCCCGTCGTCGTCTTCGACTCCGCCGTCGATGGCAATGCCCATGCCAGCTACGTGGCCACCGACAACACCAAGGCTGGCGCGCTCGGCGGCCAGCACCTCGTGTCGCTCCTCGGCCCCGCTCCGGCCAAGGTCATGTGCATGCGCTTCTCGCAGGGCACCGGCAGCACCGAGGCGCGCGCCGCGGGCTTCATCGACACCATCAAGGCCGCCGGACACGCCATCGTCGCCGACCCGTACCCCGACACCGGCACCGTCGAAGGCTGCAAAACCACCGCCGCCAACACGCTCGAACAGTTCGTGAAGAACAACCAACTCGACCTCGACGGCATCTTCGCCTGCAACCTGTACTCCGCCCTCGGCGTGGCCTCCGCGCTCGACGATCTGCGCAAGGCCGGCATCCAGACCCACGTGAAATTCGTCGGCTTCGACACGTCGAAGAAACTCGTCGAGGATCTTCAGGGCGGACGGATCGATGCGCTCGTCGCCCAGGATCCGCAGCGCATGGGCTACCTTGCCGTCGAAACCCTGGTCAAGGTCGTCCGCGGCGAAGCCGTCCCCCCCGTCATCGACACCGGGGCCGTGATCGTCACCAAGCAGGGCCTCGATGCCGATCCCGCCGTGCGCAAACTGGTGGGATTGGAGTGAGGCGCGCGGGCTCGAGGAAGAAATAGCCGCGAAAAGGCGCAAGCGGCACACAGAGACCGGCGGAAACCGCCGACGCCAGCTTAGACATTCAAATGGAGCCGGCGGTCCCCGCCGGTTTCCCGTGGATCTTAGAATGCCCCCCGCTTCCCAGACTCCCCCCACCCCCCGCCTCCAGATGCGGGCCGTGCGCAAGCGCTTCGGTGCCACGCAGGCGCTTAGCGGCGTGACCCTGACCGTCGCCCCCGGCGAAGTCATGGCCCTCGTCGGCGAGAACGGCGCGGGCAAAAGCACGCTGATGAAAGTCCTCTCCGGCGCCCACCTCGCGGATGACGGGGAGATGTTCCTCGACGGCCAGCCTTACCGTCCCCGCCACCCGCTGGACGCCCGCCGTGCCGGTGTGGCCATGATCTACCAGGAACTGTCACTCGCCCCCCATCTGTCGGTAATGGAAAATATCCTGCTCGGCGTCGAATCCACGCGCGGCGGACTGATCGACTGGAGCGCCATGCGCCGGCGGGCCAGCGCGGCCATGCGCGAAGTCGGCCTGGCCACCCTGGACGCCGCCACGCCCGTGCATCGGCTGGCCATCGCCCAGCAGCAACTTGTGGAAATTGCGCGCGCCGTCGCCCTCGAATGCCGCGTGCTCGTGCTCGACGAACCCACCAGTTCCCTGACGCGCCATGACATCGCCACCCTCTTCGACCTGATCCGCCGCTTGCGCCGGCAAGGCATCGCCGTCATCTACATCTCTCACTTCCTTGAAGAAGTGCAGCAGATCGCCGATCGCTTCACCGTCCTGCGCGATGGCGAGTCCGTGGGCACGGGCGTCACGGCGGAAACCAGTTCGGCGCAGATCATCGCCCTCATGGTCGGCCGCACCGTCAACGATCTGTATCCGCACACGGCCCGCACGCCGGGCCCACTCCTGCTCGACCTTCAGGATCTGGCCGGCCGCGACAAGCCTGTCCAGGCCTCGCTTCAACTTCACCGGGGGGAAGTCCTCGGCGTCGCGGGTCTCATCGGAGCAGGGCGCACCGAAATGCTGCGCGCCCTCTTCGGCCTCGATCCGGTCAGGCGCGGCACCATCCGCGTGGGCCTGGTCCAGGGTGTGGCCTCGCCCGCCCAGCGCTGGACCCAACGCGTGGGCATGCTCAGCGAGGATCGCAAACGGGAAGGACTCGCCCTCAACCTCAGCATCGCCGACAACATCACCCTGGCCAGCTTGTCCGGGCTCGGCCCCGGCAGGCTCGTGCGGCCTTCCCGCCAACAGCGCGCCTGCCTCCCCTGGATCGAAAAGATCCCCATCAAGTGCGCCGGCCCCACCCAGCGCCTCGGCGACCTCTCCGGCGGCAATCAGCAGAAGGTCGCCCTGGCCCGCCTGCTGCACGCCGACGTCGACCTGCTCCTGCTCGACGAACCCACCCGCGGCATCGACGTCGGCTCGAAGGCCCACATCTATCGCCTGATCGATGAGTTGACCCGGCAGGGCAAAGCCGTGCTGATCGTCAGCAGCTACCTGCCCGAATTGCTGGGCGTGTGCGATCGCATCGCCGTGATGTGCCGGGGACGCCTGAGCACCGCCTTGGCGCGACAGGACTGCACCGAACACCGCCTGATGGAACTGGCCACCGGACAGGAGACCGCATGAGTACCGACCCCCACCGCCCAGGCCTGTTCACACGCCTCGCTCGCTCCGCCTGGGCCGACATCCTCGCCCGCCTCGTGGCCCTGCTGCTCGTCTTTGGCTTCTTCGCCGCCATGGTGGACGGCGGCAAGTTCTACACGCCGCGCAACCTCGAAAACCTGCTCCGCCAAAGCGCGGTCTATGGCACCGCCGGACTGGGCATGACCCTCGTCATCATCGCCGCCGGGATCGACCTCTCGGTCGGCTCCATGATCGCGCTGTCCGTCGTCGCCGTATCGTGGGTGCTGAACCTGGGCGTCGGCACCGGGGCCGCCACCATCGGGGGCGATGCCGCCGCCTATTTCGTCAGCCAGCACCCTGTGCTCGCGCCCTTGCTGGCCTGCCTGGCGGGCGTCGCCGCCGCCACCGCCGCGGGCCTCGCCAACGGCAGCCTCATCGTCGGCCTGCGCCTGGCCCCCTTCATCGTCACGCTCGGCACCATGGGCATCGTGCGCGGACTGGCAAAGGGGCTCGCTCATGAGCGCGACATCTACCCGCCCGAGGGCACCTGGATCGGAGCCCTCATGGACCCCACGCTCACCAGCAAGCCGCGCAGTTGGACGCTGCTGCCGACGGGCGTCTGGATCCTGATGGCCGGCGTGATCCTGATGGCCTTCATCCTGCGCTACACCCGCTTCGGGCGGCACGTGTACGCGGTGGGCTCAAACGAGGAAACGGCGCGCCTATGCGGGGTGCCCGTGGGCCGCACCAAGCTGATGGTCTACGCGCTGTGCGGCTTCTTCTGCGGCGTGGCCGGCCTGATGCAATTCTCCTACCTCGGCGCCATCGGCCAGCCCGTCACCGGCGCCATGTACGAACTCTTCGTCATCGCCGCGGTCATTATCGGCGGCGCGAGCTTCCGCGGCGGGGAAGGCTCCGTACTCGGCACCCTCATTGGCGCCCTGATCATCACCGTGCTCTACGCCGGCGGCCAGCAGATGGGCTGGCCCAAGTGGGTCCAGGAAATGGTCATCGGAGGCATCATCATCCTCGCCGTCGCCCTCGATCGCCTCCGCCACCGCCGCGCCACCTGAGCGGCCGCCGGGTGCCGCCTGCCGCATGCGGGCACGGCCACCACCGGCGTCACAGGCGGCGCCCCGCTCATGCCACCGCAAGGCGGTGCTTGTTGGCCGCGAGCCAGGTGGCGAAGGACTGCAGGTCGGGGTTCAGCGCCCGCGCCCCCTCAACGCTCCGTGCGCCGCAGAAGTACGACTCGAAGTCGCGCTTGAATTGGAACATGTTCCCCAGGTCGTCCGCCCCCGGAAAGCCAAGGCCGCGATACGCCTCCGGCGTCACCGCGTTGTAGCGCACGTCCTGCCCGATCGCCGCGCTGAACACCGCCGCCATCTGGGCACCCGTCAGGTGTTCGCCCGCGATTCCGACCGTCTTGCCAAGGTGCGCCGCGCCCTGCTTGAGAATGCCGTAAGCGCACGTGCCGATATCCTCGGCCGCGATGCCCGGCAGCTTCTTGTCGCCCATCGGGAAGGTGATAGCCAGCTTGCCGTCCGGTCCCCGCTTGGGGCCCATGCCAAAATGAATGAAGTTATCCCAGTAGAACGACGTGAGCAGGAACGTGGTGGGCACCCCGGCCTCGGTGAAGTACGCGTTCGCCTCACCTTTGGCATCGAAGTGCGGCACCTTGTACTTGCCCATCAGCGTCGGCATCCGGTTGTCCGTCAGCGGCACCCACTGGCGGGTGTCCTCCAGCGTGGACCAGATGGCATGCTTCACGCCCGCCGCTTTGGCAGCCTGCGCCATCGTCCGGGCCTCGGCCAGCTCCTTCTCCGGCGAGAAATGCGCCCAGTAGAACGTCACGAAGTACGCCCCGTGCGCGCCCTTCAGCGCCCGCACCAGGCTCTCGCCATCGTCCACGTCGCCCGCCACCACCTCGGCCCCCTGCCGCTCCAGCGCCCGCGCCTTCTCCGAACTGGGATCGCGCGTGATCGCGCGGGCCGTGAATCCACCCTTCGAATCGTTCAGGATGGCGTTCACCACGCCCCCGCCCTGCGCACCCGTCGCCCCCACCACGGCGATGACCTTCTTCTGCGCCATGACACACCCTCCCTCGTTTGTTGGAAAACACCATCCCTGATACCCAAATCCCGCGCCTAGCGTGGCGAATTCGGCCCCGCTTGTCCAGCCGGAGCAGACCTTTCCAGCGCCCGGGTGGCCCGCGACCTCCGGGCGCGGGCGCCCGCCCCCGACCTGGCGCACCGCCACGCTTGACTATTCAGGGCATTGTCCCTTTGATGCTGCACTTGATTTGACAGCCCACGGGAGAGGCATGGCCAAGCCCACGACACACATCTACGACGAAAGCAAGATCAAGACGCTCTCGTCGCTGGACCACATCCGCAAGCGCACCGGCATGTACATCGGGCGCCTCGGGGATGGCACGCATTACGACGACGGCATCTACGTCCTGCTCAAGGAAGTCGTGGATAATGCCGTGGACGAATTCATCATGGGCCACGGCAAACGGGTCGACATCACCGTCGTCAGCGGCGAGGTATCCGTGCGCGACTACGGCCGCGGCATTCCCCTCGGCAAGGTCGTCGAGTGCGTCTCGCGCATCAACACCGGCGCCAAGTACAATGACGACGTCTTCCAGTTCAGCGTGGGCCTCAACGGCGTCGGCACCAAGGCCGTGAACGCCCTCTCCAGCCGCTTCCTCGTGCGCAGCGTGCGCGAAGGCAAATACGTCGAGGCCGTCTTCGAACGCGGCGTGCTGGCCAACGAAAAGCAGGGCAAGGCCGCCGATGAGGCCGACGGCACCTTCATCCGCTTCACGCCCGACCGCGACATCTTCGGCGCCCACACCTTCGACATGCAGTTCGTCGCCCGCCGCATCCGCATGTACACGTACCTGAACGCCGGACTGGAGTTCCTGCTCAACGGCGAGTCCCTCATCTCCGACGGCGGCCTGCGCGACCTCATCGAAGAGGAGGCCGACTCGGAGTCCATCTACCCCGTCCTCCACCACACCTCCAAGACCCTCGAGGTCGCGCTGACCCACTCGCCGCGTTTTCACGAAACCCACTTCTCCTTCGTCAACGGCCAGTTCACCTCCGACGGCGGCACCCACCTGAGCGCCTTCCGCGAGGGCATCCTCAAGGCGTTCAACGAATTCAGCAAAAAGCATTTCGAGGGCGACGACGTCCGCGAAGGCCTGATCGGCGCCGTGGCCATCCGGCTGAAGGAGCCGGTGTTCGAATCCCAGACCAAGAACAAGCTGGGCAACACCGAGATCCGCGGCGACCTCGTGGCGCAGATCCGCGACGTCGTGGTCGACCTCCTGCACCGCAATCCGCTCGCCGCCGAAAAGGCCCTGCTGAAGATCGAGGAAACGCAGAAGCTGCGCAAGGAACTGGCCAACGTCAAGAAACTGGCGCGCGAGAAGGCCCGGGCCGTCTCCATCCGCGTGCCGCAGCTCAAGGACAGCAAGTTGCACCTCGACAAGCGGCGCGGGCGCGGGCACGAGTCGATGATCTTCATCACCGAAGGGCTGTCGGCCGCAGGCTCGATCGTGAGCTGCCGCGACCCCAACACGCAGGCCATCTTCACCCTCAAGGGCAAGCCCCTCAACGTGTGCGACCTCAACCGCGACGCGATCTACAAGAATGACGAACTCTACAACCTGATGCGTGCCCTGCAGATCGAGGACAGCTCGGAGTCGCTGCGCTACCACCGCGTGATCCTCGCCACCGACGCCGACGTGGACGGGCTGCACATCCGCAACCTGCTGATCACGTTCTTCCTGCGCTTCTTCGAGCCAACCGTGTACGAGGGCCACGTGCATATCCTGGAGACGCCCCTGTTCCGCGCGCGGAACAAGAAGGAGACGCGCTACTGCTACTCCGAAGCCGAGCGCGACGCCGCCACCGCGGCACTGGGGTCTGGCTGCGAGGTCACGCGCTTCAAGGGGTTGGGTGAAATCTCGCCCAAGGAGTTCAAGCAGTTCATCGGGCCCGACATGCGGCTCTCGCCCGTGAGCGTGGAGAACCAGCACGCCGTGCCGCACCTCCTGAACTTCTACATGGGCAAGAACACACCGGAGCGCCGGCGCTACATCCTGGAGAACCTCGTCGTGGATGAAGCGCTATGAACCCGCATGCCGGCGGCAGGGCATCGGCCCGCCGCGGCGCCAGACGCCCCCGGCGATGACACATGAAGACGGAACAACCTACACTTTTTGACGGACTGGACGCCGGCGGCGCGCCTGCGCCGGCGGCGGAACCCGACGCCGCTGACGACGCTGACGCGCCCGCCGCTGACGACGCGACGGGCGACATCCCCGGCGGATCCACGCCCCCGCCGGCCACGGGCGGTGGCGGCGGCCTGCACCAGGAAGACGACCCCCTGCGCCGCCTGTTTGACTTCAATTTCCTGCAGTATGCATCGTACGTCATCCGTGACCGCGCCATCCCGGACCTGCAGGACGGCCTCAAACCCGTGCAGCGCCGGATCCTGCATTCCCTGTTCGAGAATGACGATGGCAAGTTCATCAAGGTGGCAAACATCGTCGGCCACAGCATGCAGTACCACCCGCATGGCGACGTCTCCATCGCCGACGCACTCGTCGGCCTCGCCAACAAGGGGTTCCTGATTGAGCGGCAGGGTAACTTCGGCAACCTCTACACCGGCGATCCCGCGGCCGCCTCCCGCTATATCGAGTGCCGGCTGACGGAACTGGCCCGCAAGGAAGTCTTCAATCCCGAACTGACGCCCATGGTGCCCAGCTACGACGGCCGCCGCCAGGAGCCCGTCAGCCTCCCGTCCAAGCTCCCGCTCCTGCTCATGCAAGGCGCCGAAGGCATCGCCGTCGGGCTGTCGACGCGCATCCTGCCGCACAACTTCGGCGAGCTCGTGGCCGCCCAAATCGCCATCCTCACCAAGAAGCCTTTCAAACTGTACCCGGACTTCCGCCAGGGCGGACTGATGGAGGTCAGCGAGTACGACAAGGGCAACGGACGCGTGCGCGTGCGCGCCGTCATCGAGCCGCGCGGCGAACACACCCTCGTCATCCGCCAGATCCCCTTCGGCACCACCACGGATACCCTCATCGCCTCCATCGAGCTGGCCGCCCGCAAGAAACAGGTCCACGTGAAATCCATCGACGACTTCACGGCCGAGCTGGTGGAGATCGAGGTCCACCTGGCCGAGGACCAGAAGCTCGACCGGGCCATCCAGGCGCTCTTCGCCTTTACGCAGTGCGAAGTCGCCGTCGCGGGCCGCGTCGTGGTGATCGACGACAAGCGCCCGGTCGAGCTCGACGTCCACGAGGTGCTGCAGCGCAACACCAAGTCGCTCGTCGACATCCTGCACCGCGAACTGAAGGGCGAGCGCGCACGGTTGCTCGACGAGATCCACCGCCTGACCCTGGTGCAGCTCTTTGTCGAACATCGCGTCTACAAGAGCATCGAGACGTGCGATACCTACCCCAAGGTCAAGCAGGCCGTGTTCGACGGCATGAACCAGTTCCGCGACCAGCTGCGGCGCGACCTCACCCACGCCGACGTCGACATGCTCCTCGCCATCCCCATCCGGCGCATCTCGCTCTTCGACCTGGCCAAGAACAAGAAGGAAATCGACGACCTCGTCCGCGAGCTGGCCGAGGTGGAGAAAAACCTGGGACGGCTGACGGACTACGCCATCCGCTATCTGAAGAATCTGCTGAAGACCTACGGCCCGGAACACCCGCGCTTGACGCAGATCACGTCCTTCGAGGCGGTGGAAGTGCGCGATCTCACCGCCCACGAACTGCAGGTACGCTACGACCGCCAGAACGGCTACCTGGGCCACAGCATCACCGGCGATGACCTGTTCGCCTGCTCCTCGCTGGACCGCATCGTCATCGTATGGGCGGACGGGCGTTACAAGGTGATCCCGCCGCCCGACAAGCTGTTCGTGGATCAGAACGTCATCTACTGCGCCGTGGCCAACCGGGACAAGGTCATGACCCTGGTCTACGCCCATGAAAGCATCACGTACCTGAAGCGCTTCACGTTCGGCGGCGCCATCATGAACAAGGAGTACTCCTGCACCCAGCCCGGCGCAAAGGTGCTCTTCTTCGATGCGGATGATCCGGCCGAACTGTACGTGAGCTATGCGCCGGAGAAGAACCAGCGCATCCACCAACAGGTGTTCGATCCGCGTGACGCCACCGTGAAGAGCGCCAAGACGCGCGGGGTGCGCATGACGTACAAGACCATCAGCAAGATCAGCACCGCCAAACCCCGCAACTGGGAAGCGAAGGCCGGCCCCAAGGGCTGCCTGATGAAGTTCTAGCCCCCTGAATTCTTCATCCCGAGCCCCAGGCGCGGGATCCCGGCCGCCCCGTGCCCGGGACGTTCGCCCACTTACGGCTTCTCCGTCGCCTCGGCCTGAAGCTTGCGGAGTTCATCCACCACCTCCTCGTCGTGGATGTTGACCGTCACGCCGTAAAAGATGTGCGCTAACTTGCCGGCCGGATCGATCAGGAAGGTCCGGCGCTGGTACAACCCACCAAACCCAATGACTCCATAGGCCTTGGCCATGGCCTTGTCCGTGTCCGCCAGCAACTCGAAGGGGAGCTGGTACTCGGCCTTGAATTTCTGCTGCGTCGCCAGATCGTCCCGGCTCACGCCCAGAATCGCAGCACCCATGTCTGCAAGTTTCTGGTGTCCATCCCTCAGCGAACAGGCTTCCTTGGTGCAGCCCGTCGTGAACGATTTCGGATAGAAGTACAGGACGAGCCACTTGCCCCGGTAGTCGGCCAGCGTCGCCTTGCCGCCACCCGTCGAAACCGCCTCGAATCCGGGCGCATCCATGCCCTCCGTCAGCTTCACTTTGGCCGTCGCATTCGATTCGGCGCCCGCGGCGCGCCATGCCAGCACGGTGATCATCAGTACGGCTAGGAACGGCTTCATGTGATCCCCCATTGTTCACCCGCCATGGCAGGCATCTCCAACCTCGACGACAGGCGTAAGATACCATGCCGCAACGGCATAGCGCCACATCCTCGCACACCCTGCAAGCTGAATGAAATTCCCGGTTATGATTTGTGGAGGCGTCAGGAGGGTGTTATGATTGCCGCCGTCGCGTCGCGACAGGAATAGATGTGGTGCGGCGCGCGATCTCAGGAGGTCCACCATGAAGTTCGCTGTGCGTCCCACATCCTTGTCGGCATCATCCGCGCGTCTCACCCTGCTGCTGCTCGCCGCCAGCGCCTGCATCGCCAGCGCCAAACCCCCCGCTGGTGGCGGCACCGCCATCAGCTACACCGCCAGGCAACCGACGCCGATCAAGTGCGGGACCTCCGGCGGCTGGAGCTACGATCTCGCCAATGGCTATTGCTGCGGTGGCACCCTGGGCTCCCTTGTGAAGGATGCCGATGGCATCTACCTGCTGAGCAACTTCCACGTGCTGGCCGCTGACACCGCGGCCGGCGGCAACGCGCGCGTGGCACAGATCGGCGACGCCGTGATCCAACCCGGCCTCATCGATGTGTCCTGTGATGCCGCTTCGGCACAGACAGTCGGCCTGCTGAACGCCTGGGCCGATCCGTTGCAGGGCGCCAACGTCGATGCCGCCATCGCCAGCGTCGTTCCCGGCATGGTCGACACCTCGGGCGCCATCCTCGGCATCGGCACGCTGTCGAGCAGCACGCGCGCGCCGGCGCTGAACCTCAAGGTCAAGAAGAGCGGCCGCACCACGGGCCTGACCCGCAGCACCGTCTCCGGGCTGAACTACAGCGTCAGCGTTGCCTACGAAAACGAGTGCGCCGGACAGACGCGCGGCACCGCCACCTTCACCGGCCAGATCATCATCGCCAACCGTGGCAGCAAGTTCCTCAACTCCGGCGATTCCGGTTCCCTCATGGTCGAGGATGTGAACGCGAATCCGCGCGCGGTCGGCCTGCTCTTCGCCGGCGGCACCTCCATTGCCGTGGCCAACCCCATTGGCGACGTGCTCGCAACGCTCGGCGTGACCATGGTGGGACAGCCCGCCGCGGCCCCCGCCTCCGCCACGACCTCCTCGGATTCGCCGTCGCCCGCGCAGATTGCCCGCGCGGCCAGCGCCCAGCAGCGCCACGCACGCCTGATCGAAAGCGCGCCGAACGTGAATGGTTACGGCATCAGCGTCAATCCGGCCGGCATCGTGTTCCTCAACGTGCTCGTCGAGCGCAACCCCGAAGCCGCCCGGGCCGCCCTGCCCCGCCAGTTGGACGGCATCCCCGTCCTCGTCGAGGAAGTGGGCCGCATCGTCGCCTACTGAAGACTCGCCGGCTGATCACGGGGCGCGGGTAGCCGCGGCCGCGCGCACGCAAGCGGCCGCGGCCGGTTTGCGTTCGTCAATGACGTGCATCAGCGCCAGGTAGGGGTGGCGCCACAACATGCGCGGTCCCGAATCCCGCATCACCGCACGCACGCGCTCGCGCATGTCCGGCTTGTAGCAATGCACGGGGCACTTGACGCAGGTGGGCTTGTCGGCCCCGAAACGACACCGGTCCAGCCGCAGCATGGCGTAGTCGTGCAACTCGCGGCACGCCTGGCACAGCCCGCCTTTCCCGCCGTGGTGACGCCGGCAGTACATGCCGATCATCAGCACAATCGTCTGCCGCTCCCGCCGCAGGCGCGCGGGCAGCCCAGCCGGAACGGCCCCGTCTGTCGTGTTGGTCATACCCAGCCCCCTCCCGCGACCCGCCAATCCGTCACCCGGTCCCGACCTCGCCCACCAGCCATCGCCGTGCCACGCGCGTCAGCGCCGGCATCACCGCCCACGTCAGCATCAGCACCACGGCCGCCGCCACGATGGCCGAGGACTGCCAGCGCGACAGCCCGGGCGCAACCGCCCCGAGCGTGGCCCCCGACAGGAAACTCGCCGGCCACACCGCCAGCCACGTCAGGAATGCCATCTTCCAGCGCGGTGGGCTTGGCGACCGGGGCGAGCGGAACCAGGCTTCCAGCCCGTGCAAGTCGCGTTGCACCGGTTCGGCTTCCGTCAGGTCACGCGACTCCGCCAGCCAATCCTGAAACATCGCACTGTTGTAGAACGCATCCCGCTCTGCCGCAGTGCCAAAGCTGCGCAGGATGCCGTACTCGCGCGAGTTCGACCCGGGGCCGGGAGTAAGCAGGAGCGCGCCCAAGACGCCGGCGTGGGTGAGCGAGGTCTGGAAGAAGGTCCGCAGCCGGTCCTCAAACTCACGCTCCCGGCCGGGCTTCACCCGCCGTGTAATCGCCACGTGCACCGCCATGCGTCTGCGCTCCTTTGTCAGGCCAGGTCAAACACCAGGAATTCGGCCGGATCCGTGCAACGGATGTCCAGCGCCGGGGCCCCGTCGACGGCCACGCCGTCGCCCGCCTTGACGGCAACCCCGTTCACGGCCAGCCCGCCGCGCGCCACCTGCACCCAGACGCCGCGCCCGGCCGTGATCGCGTGACGCACCGACTGTCCAGCGTCCAACAGCGCCGCGTAAAGTTCGACATCCTGGTGAATCGTCACGGACCCGTCGCGCCCGTCGCGAGAACCGATCAGGCGCAGCCGGTTGCGTCGGTCCGCCGCCGTGAAATGCTTCTGCTCGTAGCCCGGCGGCAGGCCGCGCCGCTCGGGCAGAATCCAGATCTGGAAGAAGTGCACGGACTCCGTCGGCGAGTGGTTGAATTCACTGTGCGCCACGCCCGTGCCCGCGGACATCCGCTGCACGTCCCCGGGACGAATCGTGGAGCCGTTCCCCATGCTGTCCTGGTGCTCCATCGCACCCGCCAGCACGTACGACACGATCTCCATGTCCCGGTGCGGATGCGTCGGAAAGCCCCCGCCCCCGCTCACCCGGTCCTCATTGATGACGCGCAGAGTCCGAAACCCCATGTGGGCCGCGTCGTGGTATTCACCGAACGAAAACGTGTGGCGGCTGTCGAGCCAGCCGAAATCCGCCCGCCCGCGCGCATCCGCCGCGCGCACGGTCACCGTGCCGAATGTGTCCGCCTGCATCGCCGCTCCCGTCAGTCCGTCATCGTCGTCGCATGCGGGGACACCGTGTGCAGCCCGACGTCCGCGTGCTCCTTGACGAAGTAGTCCACCGCCCATTGGTCCGGAAACAGAATGACGAGCTGATTGCGGATATCCTGCGCCAGGCGCACGCCGGCGCCCAGGAACATGCGTTCCATCTTCTCGCGCGGCACGCCCGGCGATATCCAGCGGATGCAGGTGAAGGGCGCGGGCTCGAGAATCGGCTCCGCACCGTATTCGTTCTGCAACCGGTACATGACGACATCGAACTGCAGCCGGCCGACCGCCCCCAGCAGCACCCCCGCCGACACGGACTCGACCATCGTGAAGGACTGGATGACACCCTCGTCCAGCAGCTGCGACAACCCTTCCCGGAACTGCTTGTACTTGGCCGTGCCCGAATTCCGGATGTTGGCGAACGCCTCCGGCGGAAAGCGCGGGATCTCGTCGTAGCGGATCGCCGGGTTGGACGTCAGCGTGGCCCCGATGCGGAACGCCTTGTGCGTGACCAGCCCCACGATGTCCCCGGCGTACGCCTCTTCCAGGGATTCGCGGTCCTGGCCGAACAGCTTCTGCGGGTACGACAACCGCACGGGCTTGCCCGAGTCCGGATCGTCCACCACCATGTCTTTCTCAAACTTGCCCGAACAGACGCGCACAAACGTCAGGCGGTCCCGGTGGCGCGGATTCATGTTGGCTTGCACCTTGAACACAAAGCCCGAAAAATCCGGATCGCTGGGCGCCACGGGGCGGCCGGCGGACACGCGCGCCTGCGGCGGGGCGCCATACTGCACATAGTAGTCGAGCAGCAGCTGCACACCGAAGTTGGTCATGGCGCTGCCGAAGAAGACCGGCGTGATCAGGCCGGCCATGACATCCGCCTCGTCAAACACTTCGCCAGCGCCGGTCAGCATTTCCAACTCCTCGACCCACGGCGCATAAATGGTGTCCGGAAACTGGGCGCGAATACTGGCATCATGAATGCCGCTGACGCGGTTCGGGGCACGGTGTTGCCCATGCGCCGTACGCTCAAAGAGATGCAGGTGCTTCTGCAACCGGTCGTACACCCCGCGAAAATCCTCACCGCTTCCTAGCGGCCAGGTCACCGGAAAGGCCCCGATGCCCAGCACCTGCTCCAGATCGTCCAGCAGCACCAGCGGATTGCGCGCGGGGCGATCCATCTTGTTCATGAACGTAAAGATGGGAATGCCCCTCAGGCGGCAGATTTCAAACAGCTTGCGGGTCCGCTCTTCGATGCCCTTGGCGGCATCGATCACCATGATCACGCTGTCCACCGCCGTCAGCACGCGATAGGTGTCCTCGCTGAAATCCTTGTGCCCCGGCGTGTCGAGCAGGTTGATCACACGCCCGCCGTACTCGAACTGCAGCAGCGTCGACGAAATCGAGATGCCGCGCTCTTTTTCCAACTCCATCCAGTCCGAGGTCGTGGCGCGCTGGTTGCGGCGCGCGCGGACAGAACCCGCAAGCTGGATGGCGCCGCCGTAGAGGAGCAGCTTCTCCGTGAGCGTCGTCTTGCCCGCGTCCGGGTGGGAGATGATCGCAAACGTGCGGCGGCGCGAGATCTCCGCCAAAAGTGATTCGCCGTTCATGGGGTGCGCAGTATGCCAGCTTCAGCCACCCGGGGCCACCGGAAAGCAACAAGGAGGGAGTCCCGCTTGCTTCCACGCCATGGGCAGGCTAAACAGACCGAAGGCGGGGCTCCGGGCTGCCTCGCGGCGGGTCGAGGGGATCCACCAGTCAGCGGCGCTGGCGGCACAATGGCGGCAACCAACGGAATCTCGCGTATGAAACTTGTCTATTCGGCGGCCCTGTCGATCGCATTGACGCTCCACGCCGCCACCGCCACCACCGGTGATATCATCATCCCGCGCGTCGACCACGCGCCGGCCCTGGATGGCGATCTCACGGACCCCTGCTGGTCGAATGCCCTCCACCTCGACACGTTCACTGAACCCAACTCCTCGCGGGCTCCCGCCCAACCCACAGACGCCCTCATCTGCTTGACAGACAAAGCCCTGCACCTTGCCTTCACCTGCCAGGTAGGCGATCCCGCCAGGATCGTCGCTCGCCAGACGCGCCGCGATGTGTGGATGGATTGCTCCGTCGAACTGTGGATTAAATGCACCGACAATCATGCGGAGTATGACCATTTCATCGTCAATTCATCCTCCGGCCGGGAGTTGATCCGCCACCGGGTCACCAATATCGACGAACTCCCCGCCAGCCCCGCCTGGCAGGTCCGCAGCGCGATCACCACGAACGGTTGGATCTCCGAAATCTCCATCCCCTTTCGCGATCTCGGACGCCCTTCGGCACCAGCTGCCGGCGATCTCTTCGAACTCAAACTGGGGCGCGAGGACTACGCCGACGTCAGCAACGGGGGTGTGGCCTCCTTGTCGGTCTGGCCCGCCGGGACAACCTACGTTCCAACCGAGGGCTACCAGCGCGTCTACGTCGAGCGGGCCAACCTGCTGCGCAACGCTGACCTGCTGCAGGTCGTCCCGGAGGGCGGAGTTGCCAACTGGGAAGTCGGCGGCGCGGTCCGCACCACGCAGATCGAAGCCCGGGACGTTATCGTGATGAGCGCCGGCGAGCAGCCCTGCCGGATGGAGCAGACCGTGAAACTTCCCGCCGGCCAATTGTGCCGGCTCGCCGCGGACGTCCGCGGCACGGTCGGTGGTCGCCTGCGCGGAAAGAGCCGATCCGGCGAATCCCAGGTGGTGGCCTTCGAACCGTCCACGAACTGGACGTCGCACGCCATTTCCTTCATCCCGAAACAGGCCGAGCCGTGGTTCATCGTCGTCGAAACGGACGGCGCGGGTGCCGGTGAACTCGCCCTGCGGGATCTCACCCTCAGGCGCGAGTACACCGCCGATGTCATGGGCCGCGCCATTCCCGTGGCCGTCGACACCGCCGCCCCCGAAGTGATCACCCATATTCCCGTGGCCGACTGCCGGGCCGTGCGCGGCGCCTTCGGGGCCCCGGTCGACGGCACGATCGACTCGCGTGATTACAGCGGGCAGCGGTGGGAATACAACCTCAACGGCGAGCAGGCCAATGCCGGCGTCCGCTACCTCTACCGGCAAAATGACGGCCTGCACGTGACGTTGGCGGACGGCGCCGGGGTCGACGCCATCCAGATCCACGGCGGCGTCCATGCCGATGTGGTCGCCGATTGCCGCCAATACGACGACCCCGACTCCGGGCGCCTCGTCCACACGTTCCCCGGCCAGGCCAATCACTCGCTCGCCCGCTTCGACCAGCGGATTGCCGGTGACCGCTTCAGTTTCTTCAATGTGCACGATGGCTTCATCGCCGACCTCGCCTTCTTTCGCACCGGCGGCGACGCTTCCCGCCTGGGCACCGCAGTGTCGTACACGGTCGCTGGCCCGGCCGATACGGCCAGCCTGAAACCGTTCTTCGATGATCGTTTCGAGGCGGACCAGCGCACCGGCTGGACCGCGACGCCGGAACCCGCCACCAACGCCCCGCCTCTGGACCTGCCGCATGATACCGCCGTTCACATACTCACGGCTCCCCTCGCCGCAGAATGCGCGCTGTCCGCCATCGGCCTGCGCGGCACCCTGACCGCCGCCCCGGGGCCCATTCCGCTGACAATCCAGGTGCAGGACTTTCTCCACCCGCGCACGGCCATCACGACGGTCATGCTGACGCTCGACGGCCCTGGCCGACTCGACCTGGCCCTGGACATTCCGGACCAGGTTCTACCCCGCGGTGCGCGCTTGTGGATCACACTCAGCGCCCAGAAGAACGCGTCCTGCGAAGGACCGGCCCTTGTGCTCTACACGGTCCCCCGCGCCCAAGCCCTGCCCGGCGCGCTCGCCTACCGGCTCGCGAAGCTCAAGGGGTTCTGGGGCGTGCTGAGCGAAGTGCGCCTGTGGAATGCGATGCCGGCCGGCGCCAATCTCGAGGCCTGGCTCGCCGATATCGACAACGCCTACTGGCGCCAGGGCACGGCAGAGATCCGCGACGCCATCGACCATTGCACCTGGCTCGACCGCGATGATGCGCTGGTCACGCAGTATCGCAACTGGTTCTATCGCAGCCGCAACCGCCCCCCGCTGCCAGCGGCCCGCCTGCCGGCTGAGCCGGACGCCCCGGAATGGGCCGTCGTCGCCCGCACCGCCTGGCTGGAGGCCCGCCGCGTCGCCACCTGGTGGGTCGATCACCGGCTCGTGCCCTCGGGCGAGTTCGGCGGCTCCGATGACGATGGCAGCCTCTATCAGAATTTCGCCAACGTCCCGATGTTCGAAGCCGACGGCGTCGCGCGGGCGCTCAAAACCGGCGCCGCCGCCCGTGCGGAACTGGACCAGGCTGTGCGCCTCGATCAAGGCCTCGGGCGCACCGCCCAGGATCCGCTGCACGCCTACGAAGAGGGCTTGAACCAGGAAGCCCTCGTGACATGGTGGCACGACGGCGATCCCCTCTACCTCGAACGCTGCATGCAAACCACCAAAAGCCTGCAGGCGCTGACCGTGGTCAATGCCGCCGGCCACCGGCATTTCCGGGGCGACATCATCGGCGCGGGCATGCTGGAGAGCCATGACCGCCCGCTCACCTTCGACAGCGGCTTCCAGGCACAGCTGATCCACCCCGCCTGCGAGCTCGCCCTCTACAACCAGAATCCGCAGACCGTGCAGTTCCTGCGCGAACTCGGCGACGCCTGGCTGGACCACATCGCCAAGAGCGACCCCGGACAGTACCCCATGGGCGTTGAGGTCGCCAGCGACCGCGTCGTGGAAACCTCCTTCGAGCCCTTCTCCAGCGGCTTCGGCTGCCACGCCTCGATGATGGCCTTCCTGGTTCGCATCACCGGCGAGTCACGCTATCTCCAGCCACTGGTTGACTTCCTCGCCGGCCCCGAGTATCCCGAATTCACGTTCAACTACATTCCTGACCTCTACCAGTTGGGACTCTTCGATGACCGGCCGAACGCCCTGGCCAGGCAACTCGCCAATAGCCCATACCTGGCCTGGCTCGCCACGGGCGATAAGCGCCCCTTCGTC
Organism: Lentisphaerota bacterium; assembly: GCA_021413965.1. GTDB lineage: Bacteria > Verrucomicrobiota > Kiritimatiellia > UBA8416 > JAIOPI01 > JAIOPI01. The sequence goes on from JAIOPI010000010.1 coordinate 348,212, forward strand.
AGCGCCCTGCGCGAGGATATAGCCGAACTGCAGACGTTCTCCCACTTCTACACGACGGTGGAGCCCTTCACCGATCGGATCTTCCTGTACGCAGCCTTCAACTCCGCCCGTGCATATACCGGCGGCTATGCAACCCGCAACAAGACCTACCACTCACATGCCGTAAGCTGGGAAGGGTTCGGCACCAATTTCGCGGCCCTGGTGCGCACCGGTCGCTCCGACCGTTTCAGCACGCTGGTCTACAATTTCGACGCGACGCCCGCCGCCGGCGCCGTGCGCTTCTGGATGCTGGAACACGGGCGCTACACGCTCACGCTGGGCGCTGACACGGATGGCGATGACAAGGCCGATTCGCTCCTCGTCTCCAACCACGTGGACATCGTGCGCGGTGAGGCGGTGCCACTGGTGCTGCCGCCGCGGCAAACCGTCGTGATGACGCTGACCCAGGATGCACGCTTGGAACCCGCCACACGGCGCGCCGACCTGGCACTCGCGGCGCGCGAACTGTCGGTCACCGACCACACGGTGTCCGGCGTGGTGCACAACATCGGCTCCGCCGATGCGGACACGGTCGAGGTGGCTCTGATCGATGCGCAGGGAACCATTCACGGTCAGGCCACGCTGGGTGCGCTGCCCGCCCCGCTCGACCTGGAACCCCGCCGATTGCCGTTCAGCCTGCAGGGGTTGCCGTCCAGCCACACCGGCTGGCGCGTCGTCGTGGACCCCGCCGACGCTCTGCCGGAAATCACGGAACGCAACAACACGGCCGTCGTGCCGTAACCGGCACACCCCAGCCCCTCACGCGCCGCGTCCACTCGGGAGGGAAACGGTCGGACGAGGGGCTGACGGCAGGTTTATGCCATCACTCAGCCTGCGGCAGGGAGACATTGGTCGGCACGGCCGCAGCGTCCGCCTGCATGAGAGTCGCCTCTTCGACGGCATTGCTGCCCGCCAGGCCGAAGAGCGCCGCCGGCGTGATGTGCTTAAAAGTGCCCACCCACACGACACGCTCGGCCAGCAGCTGGCCGCCGTCGAGAGGGCGGAAGTAGACTTCCAGCGAGCGGGATTTGATCGAGGCATTCGGCTGCACCTCGATCTGCCCGTGTTCGCTTTCCACCGTCCGGCAGAAACTGTCGAAGGTGAACGCGGTCGGCACCATGGCGCCGTCCACCTCGCACACGATGCGCGGCGAGGTCTCGCGCGCGCACGCCGCCACCACCATCACCGCCACCGCCGCCAGTCCGATTTGCGCCAAGTGCTTCATGCATCCTCCCCGCGTCCTATCCCACGTCCTGTTGCCGGTTCGCGACCGCCCACTCAGGCCGGTCCGTCCAACACGCGGCGCAGTGTATCCGAGAGCCGCGCCAATTGATAGGGCTTCTGAATGAAGCCCGCCGCGCCCCTCTCACCGAATCGCTGCTGCACGTCGCGTTCGTTGAAACCGCTGCTCATCATCACCCGCACCGAGGGATCGATCGCCCGCAGGGCAAGCAGGGCCTCCGCACCATCCATGTGCGGCATGGTCAGGTCCAAAATCACGACGCGTATGTCGGCATGCCGGGCGCGAAAGAGCTCCAGCGCCTGGCGTCCGTCCGTGGCGAGCAGCACCTGGAAGCCAAGCCGCTCAAGCATCCGGCGCGCCAGATCGCGCACGGCCTCCTCGTCGTCCACCAGCAGGATCGTCCCCTCTCCGCGCCACGGGGTCGGCCGTGACGTGCCCACCGCCGCCACCCCCCGGCCGCGAACCTGGTCGGACGCGGGCAGCAGGATCTCGAAGGTCGTGCCGAGCCCCGGCTCGCTGGTCACCCGGATCGTGCCCTTGTGGCCGCGTACGATGCCCAGCACCGCCGCCAGCCCCAGCCCCCGCCCCGCAAACTTGGTCGTGAAGAACGGATCGAAGATCTTCAGCTGCGTGGCGCGGTCCATGCCGCACCCGGTGTCGCTCACCCGCAGCCGGATGTAGTCCCCGGCGGCCAGCTGGTCGCTCCACAGCGTCTCCTGCAGATACGACTGGTCGCACGCCGCGCAGTCCGTCGTGACCGTGATCACGCCGCCGCGCTCCCCGATGGCCTCCGAGGCATTGATGATGAGATTCATCACCACCTGCCGGAGCTGGGTGGCGTCAGCCTCCACCAGCGCGACGCCGCTCGCCAGCTGATACTGCAGGGCCGCCTTCTTCGAGACGGAAACCGCCAGCATCTGCCCCATTTCCACGATCAGCTCGGACAGGTCGAAGGACGACACGGCCAGACTGCCGCGCCCGGCATACGCCAGCATTTGCTGGCAGAGATCGGCGGCCCGCTGCGACGCCTTGTTGATTTCCTGCAGCATGGGCTTGGCCGGCGATAGATCGGACAGGTCATCGAGGGCCAGGTCGGCATTGCCCATGATGGCCATCAGCAGGTTGTTGAAGTCGTGCGCAATCCCGCCGGCCAGCACCCCGAGGCTTTCCAGTTTCTGGGCCTGGAGCATCTTGCTCTCCAGGACCATGCGCTCCTCCGCCGCACGCTGGCGCTCCGTGATGTCGCGCACGATCGCCCACATCGACGCCGGGTCCCCGCCTTCGTTGCGCAACAGGAACGTGCGCAACTCCACGGGAAAGACGCTGCCGTCCCGCCGGAGGTATTCCTTCTCGTAGACCTCGGAGTGCCCGCGCGGCAGGATCTGCTCCTGCACGATCCGCTCCTCCATGGCGTGCCACTTGGCCGGCGTGAGCTCGGCGTAGGTCAGGCCCCTGAGGTCCGCGTCCCCGTACCCCACCATCTCCAGGTAGGCGCGGTTCCACTCGATGACGCGCCCCTGCATGTCCACGCAGACATAGGCGTCCGTCATGCTTTCGTGCAGCCGCCGGTACTTTGCCTCGCTGGCCCGCAGGGACACTTCCACCTGCCGGCGCTCCGTGATGTCGATGCCGCAGGAGAGCGTGCCGATGACGCGCCCCCCCTCCTCCAGCACGCTGTTCTGCCAGCTGATGAATCGCTCGGTGCCGGACTTGGTGAGAATCGGGTTCTCGAACTGGCGGGACAAACCGTCGGTCACGAGGCGCGAGAACACCGCCCATACGGCCGGATAGCGGTCGCGCGGCACGAGCATATCGAACCAGTTCCGTCCGACGAGTTCGTCGCGCCGGTAGCCGGTGATCTGCTCCGCCGCCTCGTTGAAGATGGTGATCTCCCCCGCCGTGTTCAGCCCCAGGATGATGGCGTTGGCCGTCTGCACCAGCTTCTCCGCAAAGTCGCGTGAAGCCCGCAGGGCCTGTTCGACACGACGCCGCTCGGAAATGTCGGTGACGAATGCGTAGTAGCAGTAGGGCGCCCCCTGCGCGTCGCGAATCTCGTGCACCAGCAATTCCACCAGCACACGACCACCATCCCGGCGCAGGTACTCCTTCTCGTACCGCACCGGTTCGCCCGTGCGGCGCAGGGCGGCCAGATTGGTGCTTTCAACCCCCCGCCACTCGGCCGGCGTCAGGCTCTCCGCCCACGTGAGCGCCTGCAGATCCTCCTTGGTGTATCCCAGCAGCTCGCAAAACGCCTGGTTGACGAGCCCAAGCCGTCCATCCGGATAGCCCACCCCGAAGGGCTGGGAAGACCGGTCCAGCAAGTCAGCCATGAGCGCCGCCTCGTCTTGAATGGACCGTTGCGCGTCCATGACCAGTCGCGTGGGCGCGCCGACTGACGCTTCACACATCACACTGCCGCTCCGCTCTTCCGCCATATGCACCTGGCTCCGCTAACGAATGGTCCCTAGTAAACGAGAGTGGCGCATCTTGCCATAACCAGCCATGGCCATGTCCACGCTTTCTTCACATGAAATCGGCACCGGAGCCCAGCGCCCCGCCCGGCGACCATGAATGATATCGCGACATCTTTGTCGCCCCACGCTGGACAGCGGCCGGTTCCTTTGATATCGAGCCGCATGCGCCGGTTCGTTCGGGTGTGGCTGGCGCCGAGGCGGCGGAGTGGGACCGCCCTTCATGCCAAATAAACGCTGGGCGCCGGCGGGCGATTTGCCCCGACGGTGACGCGCACGCGTCATCGCCGGGTCCTCCACGTCGGCCGAGGGGGAGCCTATATGTTGCAGCGCAGATTGGGATGGTCGCGGTTCGGAGTGCTGGCGTGGCTGTGCCTGGGGACTCTGCCGGCCCTGGCCAGCGAGGCGGACATCAGGCTCCCCGAGCTGCGCAGCGTCAGCTTCAAGATCCTGGGCCTGTCCGCCAGCGGGGCCTTCCTGATGTACGCTGGCCTCGCGATCTGCGTCCTCGGCTCCCTCTTTGGCCTGGCCCAGTACCGGCAGATCACCCGGCTCCCCGTGCACGCCTCGATGCGGGACGTCTCGCTCACCATCTGGGAAACCTGCAAGACCTACCTGCTCCAGCAAGGCCGTTTCCTGATCGTGCTCTGGGCCCTCATCGCCGCCTGCATGGGGTATTACGTCCTCGCCCTGCAGCATGCCTCCCTTGGCCGCGCCGCGCTGGTGCTGCTGTGTTCGATCCTGGGCATTCTCGGCTCTTATGGCGTAGCCTGGTTCGGCATCCGCATCAACACGCAGGCCAACTCGCGCGCCGCCTTCGCCGCCCTGCGCGGGCAGGCGTTCGAAACCCTCTCCATCCCCATCAAGGCCGGCATGAGCGTGGGCCTCCTCCTCGTCAGCGTCGAACTGTTCTTCATGATCAGCATCCTCGTCTTCCTGCCCCGCGATCTGATCGGCTCCTGCTTCATCGGCTTCGCCATCGGCGAGTCCCTCGGCGCCAGCGCCCTGCGCATCTGCGGCGGCATCTTCACCAAGATCGCCGACATCGGCGCCGACCTCATGAAAATCGTTTTCAAACTGCCCGAGGACGATCCCCGCAACCCCGGCGTCATCGCCGACTGCACCGGCGACAACGCCGGCGACAGCGTCGGCCCCACCGCCGATGGCTTCGAGACCTACGGCGTCACCGGCGTCGCCCTCATCACCTTCCTCGCACTGGTCATGACGGATGCCGCGCACCAGCCCATGTGCGGCAAGCTCATCGTGTGGCTGTTCACGATGCGCGCCCTGATGATCGCCACCTCCCTGCTCGCCTACATCCTCAACACCGCCCGCAGCCGCTTCCTGTACACGGGAAGGAAGGACTTCGATCTGGAAGCCCCGCTGATCCACCTCGTGCGCTTCGCCTCACTCATCTCCATCCTGGTCACCTTCGGCGCCAGCTACCTGCTGCTGGGCAACCTCGAGGCCTATCCCGGCCTGTGGTGGGTGCTGTCGATCATCATCAGCTGCGGGACGCTCGCCGGCGCCCTCATCCCGGAGTTCACCAAGTTCTTCACGAGCACCAGCTCGCGCCACGTGAAGGAGGTCGTCAATGCCTCCGTGCACGGCGGCGCCTCCCTCAACATCCTCTCCGGTCTCGTGGCCGGAAACTTCTCCGCCTTCTGGGAAGGACTGGTCATCCTGGCCTTGATGGCGACCAGCTGCCTCTGTGCCCTGCACCCCTCCCTGGTGGCCCTGATGCCGGCGGACCTGCATTTCGCGGCCCCCATCTTTGCCTTCGGTCTCGTGGCCTTCGGCTTCCTCGGCATGGGCCCCGTCACCATCGCCGTGGACAGCTTCGGCCCCGTCACCGACAACGCCCAGTCCGTCTACGAATTGAGCCGCATCGAACAGCTCCCCGGCATCCGCGCGGAGATCAAGCGCGACTTCGGCTTCGAGCCCGACTTCGAGAACGCCAAGTTCGAACTCGAAAAGGGTGACGGCGCCGGCAACACCTTCAAGGCCACCGCCAAGCCGGTGCTGATCGGCACCGCCGTCGTCGGCGCCACGACCATGATTTTCGGCATCATCATGCTCCTGGAGCGCCTGCCGGAGTACGGGCACGTCGTCGAACACCTCAGCCTCGTGCAGCCTGGCGTCATCCTCGGCCTGCTCATGGGCGGCGCCATGATTTACTGGTTTACGGGCGCATCCATCCAGGCCGTCGTCGCCGGCGCCTACCGCGCCGTGGTCTTCATCCGCGACCACATCAAGCTCGACAGCGAGCGCGCCTCGGTGGCCGCCAGCAAGGAAGTGGTCAAGATCTGCACCGTGTACGCGCAGAAGGGCATGATCAACATGTTCGTGGTCATCTTCTGCATGGCCCTCGCCCTGCCGTTCTTCGACCCCTTCTTCTTCATCGGCTACCTCGTGGCCATCGCCTTCTTCGGCCTCTTCCAAGCCATCTTCATGGCGAATGCGGGCGGCGCCTGGGATAATGCCAAGAAGATCGTGGAAGTCGACCTGCGCCAGAAGCACACGCTGCTGCACGCGGCCACGGTCGTGGGCGACACCGTGGGCGACCCCTTCAAGGACACGTCGTCCGTCTCCCTGAACCCCTTCATCAAGTTCACCACGCTCTTCGGCCTGCTGGCCGTCGAAATCGCCGTCTCGATGAAGCCCGGCGCCGGGCGCATCACCATCGGAGCCGTGTTGTTCGCCATCGCGCTGGTGTTCGTCTATCGCTCGTTCTACGGCATGCGCATCACCACCGAGGAGACCGGCACCGAAGACCGCCTCGTCGTCGGCGAGCAGGAATGGCCCGTGCCCGCGGATCGGCAGGCCGCCGGACCCGCCGCCACCCGGTGATGCATGGGGTGACGGCGATCGGCTCACACGGCGGGAAGAATGAGCGACGTCTGCGTGCCGTGCCCCGGGCTGCTGGTGATGACCAGGGCACCGCCGAAGAACTCGGCGCGCTCGCGTATGCTGAACAGGCCGAAACTGCGCGGGAGGCTTCGCGCCACGTCGAATCCGACCCCATGGTCGCACACGTCGATCCGGAACTGTCCTCCCTCAACCGCCGCCGTGCGAACGTCCGCCACGCTGACCCCCGCATGCTTGCAGACGTTGAACAACAGCTCCCGGACGGCTTGGAAGATGAAGACCCGCAGGTCAGGCGACGTTGGCTCCTGACCCGGCATGGCCTGGACCCGGACGTCCAGTCCGTGGCGCTCTTTCATATCCGCGGCCAGCCAGATCAGGGCCGCCCCCAGGCTACCCTCGTGGAGCACGGGCGGCCGCAAATCCACACTGATGGCACGCGTGACCTGTGACGCCTTTCCCAGAATGTCGGAGACCTCGGCCAGCACGCGATCGCGCTCCCCGGCCGGCAGACGGTGCTTCAAACTGCTCAGCGTGAAGCGCGCCCCCGCGATCATCTGCTGCAGGTCTTCGTGCAGGATGCGGGCGATGCGCTGCCGCTCACGCTCCTCGGCCTGCACTAGTTGCGCCGCCAGCTGGCGCAACTGCGCCGTGCGGGCTTTGACCTTCTGCTCCAAATCCGCATGCGCCTTCTGCAGCGCCTCCTCCGCCTGCTGACGCGCGGTTACGTCCTGGACCATCGACAGGATCGCCGTCACCTTGCCGCCGGGGCCCTGGATCGGCGTGTTCGACCACTCGCACAGGATCGTCCGCCCGTCCCGCGTGACGTTCTCGTTGATGCTGTTCGCCGTGGCGTCGCCCTGCAGCAACCGCTGGAAGACCGTCTTGACAAGCGTCTGGTCCGGCGGCGCCACAATCAGGTCGTACGCGTGCCGGCCAAGCGCCTCCTCCTCACGGTACCCGAAGATGCGGGTCGCCGCCGGATTCCACGCCTGCACGAGAAACTCCGACGTCCACAGAATGTAGGCAATCGGCATCCGCCTGATCTGCAGTTGCAGGCTGGCCTCGCTCTGGCGCAGGGCCTCCTCAACCCGCCGGCGCTCGGTGATGTCCAGGTTGAATCCCAGGATGCCACGAATCTCACCCTGGACGCGAAAGGGCGCCACCACATTGTAGTAGTACCGCGTCTGCCCGTGAATGACGTACGCGACTTCTTCCTGCACCACCTCGCCACCGTAGGCGCGCCGGTTGTTCGCCAGCCAGACGGCCCGATTCTCTGGCGACATCTTGGTGTCGTCGGGGCGCTGGCCGAGCAGCGACCCCCAGTGGGCCAGCACCGCGCTGTTGTGCATGATGCAGACCCCGTCTGTATCGCGCACCCAGAACTCCACCGGCGCGTTGTCGATCACGACCCGCAGCAGCGCCTCGCGCTCCTGCAGCCGCTCTTCCGCCAGCTTCCGGATCGTAATGTTGCGCGCCAGGAGCACGAAACGGTCGCCGGCCCCTCCCGCCCGCCGGCTGATCGAGAGTTCAAACCAGCGCGGCTCACCCCCAATCGGCAACGCGTACGTCCCGCCCCGGTGCCAGCCCTGGCGACCGGCTTCGGCGATGGCCGCCGCGATCACCTCGCAGGCGTCGGCGGGCAGCACGTCGCGAATGGTCCGCCCCATGAAAGCCGCAGGCGCATGGGGCAAGCTGTTGTGCTCATGGGCGGGCGCGCGATGGTCGAATATCCGCCCGTCCGCGTCGACTTCGAACAGCACGTCGGGCACCGCGTCCAGCGTCGCCTTCAACTGCTCCTGCGCCGCCCGCAGCGCCACGTCGGCCAGCTTGCGCTCGGTCACGTCCACCAGCACGCTCAGCAGCAGCGGTTCGCCTTCCAACTCGATCTTCTCGGCGAAATACAGGCCCTGCCGCCGCGAGCCGTCGCGCGTGACAATGGGAAATTCGAGCCCCTTGACCCGGCCGTTTTCGCGCAGGTGGCGGACGATCCGCTCGCGATCCTCGGGCGTGGCGTAAACGCCCAGCTCCAGCGACGTCTTGCCGATCACCTCGTGGCGCGCATAGCCGAGCGTCTGCAACAGGCCTTCGTTGGCATCGATGAGGCGGCCATCCTCGATGGCGCTGATGGCCATCAGGTTGGGGCTCGCATTGAACACCGTGTCGAACTTGGCTTCGCTCTTCGTGCGGCGAGCCCGCTCGGCCTGCAGGGCCGCGGCCGTTTCGGCGAGCGCCGCGGACTGGGCGGCCAACTGCGCTTCGAGCGCCGCCACGCGCGCGGCCATGGCGGCCTCTGCGCCGGCTGCGCCGGCAAGGTCTGGCGTATCGCTCATGTTGCCTTGCTAGCCCGTCACTCCGGTGCACCCCAACGCGGGAGGCAACCCGGGACACTCGCCAACATCGGCTCCGGACCGGGCGCACGGCTCCGGGGGATATGCCCGCAACCCTACTTCCCGGTGGTCTTGTGATACTCGACCAGCGCCGCCGGCAGCTCGCGCTCAAGGTTGGCAATGCGCGTGCGGTCCACGGGATGCGTGCTGAGAAACTGGGGCGGTTGCCCGCCGTGGGTATTGTTGAACGCCGAAAAACGCTTCCAGAATTCAATCGCGCCGCTCGGGTCGTAGCCGGCGCGCGCCATGTAGACCAGCCCCAGATGATCCGCTTCCGTTTCCTGGGTCCGCGAGTGCGGCAGCATCACCCCCAACGTGCTGGTCAACCCGTACGACTGCAGCGCCAGCGCCCGCGTGCGCGCGGAATTCTTCTGCATGGCCTGGCCCAACATCGCCCCCCCGAACTGCACCAGCAGCCCCTGCGACATGCGCTCCGCGCCATGCCGCGCCACCGCGTGCGAAACCTCATGCCCAATCACGGTCGCCAAACCAACCTCGTCCTTCGTGATCGGCAGAATGCCCGTGTACACGCCCACCTTGCCGCCCGGCAGGCAGAACGCGTTCGCCTGCTTGGGATCGTCGAAGAGAACAAACTCCCACTGCGCGTTTGGCAGCGGCACGACGGCGGCGATCCGCCGGCCCACGCCCTCCACCATGGCTGTCAGCGCCTTGTCGTGGCTCACCGGCGTGGCCTTCTTCATCTTCTGGAACTCGGTCAGCCCCAGTTGCATTTCCTCCTGCGACCCGATGAGCAGGAATTCCCGCCGACCCGTCACGGGAACCGTCGCGCAAGCCGCCAGCACCACCACCGTCAAGCCCAGGACGGCCGGCCGCAACAGGCGCCACGTCTGTTTCCAACGCGTCATCTCACCAGTGTAGCACCTGCCGCACCCGCCTGCAATTCACGCCCCCTAAAAACATTGAGCGGGCCGTCCATCCTCTCTAAAATGGCAGGCGTGTGGCCGGGGTGAGAAGAGGGAATGTATGCGACTTCAAGCCGGTTTGACGGGTTTGGTGTGTGCCGGTTGGGTGGCGCTGGGGGGGGCTGGCGGACAGGCCGAGACCGTGTTCGTTCCGGCGGCACAGGATGCCACGCTGCATTCGGAAAGCACGAATCTTGCCAATGGCGCCGGCGATGCCTTCTTTGTCGGCCGGACGTCGGCGGGAACTGTGCGCCGAAGCCTCCTGCGGTTCGACGTCGCCGCCCATCTGCCCCCGGACGCGGTGGCGACGGGCGCCGTGCTGCGCCTGACCCTCACGAGACCCGCCAGCGGTGCAGACGTGAGCGTGGCGCTGCATGCCGCCTCGCGCGCGTGGGGTGAAGGTGCGTCCGCGTCGTCCCAAGGCGGCGGAGCGCCGGCCGAACCGGGGGACGCGACCTGGGCGCACACCTTCTACAGCACCGGGCTGTGGGATACCGCAGGCGGCGATTTCGCGAGCGCCGTGACCGCCAGCCAGACCGTCAACGCCATGGGAACCTATGCCTGGACATCCTCGCAACTGGTGGCTGACGTCAAGTCGTGGCTGGCCCAGCCCAACGCCAACGCCGGCTGGTTGCTGATCGGCGATGAAATCAATGCCCGCTCGGTTGCCGGTTACGCCTCACGCGAAAACGCGTCGCTCGCCTCGCGCCCCACGCTCATCGTCGACTTCACCGTGCCGCCCCCCCTGGCCGTAACGGCAATCGACGCCGGCAGCACGAACGTTACGCTGCGCTGGGCCAGCCGCCCGGGAGAGTCGTATGATCTGCAGGTCGCGAATTCACTCGGCACCACCGATGCCTTCCGCGTCGCCGTCGCCCACATCCCGGCCAGCCCCGACGGCACCAATGTCTTCACCGATCCCCCGCTGCTCGCCGGCCCGCGCCTGCCCGGCAACACCCCCCTCTTCTACCGCATCAAGGCCTTGCCGGCCTCACCGCCTGCCGTCACCGCCCTCCTCACCCGCGTCGCCGACGGCCTGATCGCCCCGGTCACGCTGACCCACGCCGGCGATGGCTCGGGGCGCCAGTTCATTGCGGAACAGAACGGACGCATCCTCGTCCTGAACAGCAGCGGTTCGCTCCTGCCCGCTCCCTTCCTCGACCTGTCCGCACGCCTCGTGACGCTATCCCCCGGATACGATGAGCGCGGTCTCCTCGGACTCGCCTTTCACCCGCACTATGCGGCGAACGGGCGGTTCTTCGTCTACTACAGCGCGCCCAAAGTCGCCCCGGGTGTGAACCATGAGAGCATCGTCGCCGAATATCACGTGTCCGGAGCAAACGCCGACGCCGCAGACACAAACGAACTGGTGATCCTCCGCCAGGACGAACCCGAGTTCAACCACAACGGCGGGGCCCTCGCGTTCGGCCCCGACGGCTACCTCTACATCGCCCTCGGCGATGGCGGCGGCGCGGGCGACCAGCACGGCGCCACCGGCAACGGCCAGCAGCTGGCCACCTGGCTCGGAAAGATCCTCCGCATCGACGTCGACAGCGCCTCCCCCTACGCCGTTCCGCCCGACAATCCGTTCGTGGGCACCAATGGACTGGATGAAATCTACGCCTACGGATTCCGCAACCCCTTCCGGATCGCGTTCGACCGCGGCGACACCAACCGCTTCTTCGTGGCTGACGTCGGCCAGAATGTGTGGGAGGAAATCGACGTCGTGCGCAAGGGCGGCAACTATGGCTGGCGAATCACGGAAGGCGGCCACGCGTTCGACCTGCCCACGGCGTCCGCCCTCGGCGTCGATCCGCGAGGACTGGACTACCCCATTCACGAATACAGCCACGCGGAAGCCGGCATCTCCGTCATCGGAGGCTACGTCTATCGGGGGAGCCATTTCCCGGCGCTGACCGGCACCTACGTCTTCGGCGATTTCAGCTCGACCTTCTCCCTGCCGCGCGGGCGCCTCTACTACCTGGCCGAAACGCGGTCAAACCTGTGGGAGCGTTTTCCGCTTTCCCTGGCCCCCTCGAACGCCCCGCTCAATCGCTTCGTGAAGGGCTTTGGCGAAGACGAAGCGGGCGAACTGTACCTGCTCACCACCACGAACCTCGGCCCCACCGGCGTCTCCGGAGAAATCTTCCGCTTCGATCCCCCATGAGCAGCCTCCCTCTCGGTATCGCGCTGGGGGTGGGTGCGGCGGCGCTGCAGTCGCTCACCTACCTGCAATCCCGCCACGTTGTCGGCCAGGCCGCCGACGGCCAGCTGCGCCTGCTGGTGGTCGCCCACGCGATTCAGGGGGCCGTGTCCCTGGCCCTGCTGCCCCTGCTCTGGCCCGCCAACATGCCCGACTGGACACTGTATGCGGGCCCGATCATGGTCGAGAGTCTCGGCTACCTCGCCGGGCAAGCCTGCCTCTTCGCCGCCCTGCGCCACACGGAAGCGTCCCGCGTCGCACCCTTTCTCGGCCTCAAAGTGGCGCTCCTCGCCGTGCTGACGTGGCTGCTGCGTGGGCGCGGGCTGACGCCCATGCAGTGGACCGCCGTGGCCCTCGCGGTCAGCGCGGCCTGGCTGCTGCACTGGACCGCAACCACCCGCACGCCCGCCAAGGCCATTTTCGCCCTGCTGGGCGCCTGCGCGGGATACGCCATCTCGGACCTGTACATCGGCGTGGCCATTGAGCGCATGGCGCCGGTGTCGCCGTTGCACGCCGCACTGACCGCCTGCGCCCTGTCCTACGCCTTCTGCGGCCTCTCCGTGCTGCCGCTGTGGGGACGCGTTCGGCACATCGGCTGGAGCGATGTGCGCCGGTCATCGCCCTATGCGCTGACCTGGCTGAGCGGCATGGGCCTGCTCTACACCTGCTTCGCGCTGGCCGGCGTCGTGCTTGGGAACATCGTCCAGTCCTCGCGCGGACTTATCTCCATCCTGATCGCCCCCTGGCTCGCGCGTCATGCGGACTGGGGCCACCTCGAAACCGCGCACCCACCCCACGCCGTCGCCCGCCGCGCGGCCTGTGCCCTCCTGATGACCGCGGCCGTCGCGCTCTACGTCCTCGGCCGCGCACGGCCATAGCCGCAAACACGGCTCGCCGGGACGCCTCGCCCCACCTCAGAACCAAGCCGGCAATTCCCCAGGTGGGGCGAGCCGTCCCGGCGAGCCGACGCACCCCCTGCCCTCGCCATTGTCACGCGGCGGGTATTCAGTGTAACGTGGCCGACAGTGCAACCCGCGGCAGGCGATAACCGGAGGCCCCTTGAATTCCACCCAGGCGTTTCTGCAGGCGCGTGACTTTCTGATCACCCACCGGCTGGATTACGATGCCGCTTGCCGCGGCTTCCGCTGGCCCCAACTCGACACCTTCAACTGGGCCCTCGATTACTTTGATGTCATCGCCCGCCACAATGACCGCCCGGCCCTGCGACTCGTCAACGACGCCGGCGTCGCCGAATCCCATTCCTTTGCCACGCTGAGCCGGCGCTCCAACCAGGTGGCCAATTTTCTCATCCGTTCCGGCGTGCGCCGCGGCGAGCGCCTGCTCGTCATGCTGCCCAACGTGACCGCCATGTGGGAAGTCACCCTGGCCGCGCTGAAGCTGGGTGCAGTCGTCAGCCCCACCGCGCCGCTCCTGCCCACCGCGGATCTCCAGGACCGTATCAACCGCGGCGATCTGCGCCATGCCGTGGCGGATCCGGCCGGCGTCGAGAAACTCGCCGGGCTGCGCGGGCTGCACGCCCGCATCGTCGTCGGGCATGCCGCCACGCCGGGGTGGACGACCTATGCGGGGGCGGATCAGGAATCGGACACCTTCGTCCCCGAGGCCCCGACCCGGGCGGACGACCCGTTCCTGCTGTATTTCACGTCCGGCACCACGGCCCGGCCCAAGCTCGTTCTGCACACGCACCGCACCTATCCCGTCGGCCATCTCTCCACCATGTATTGGCTCGGCCTCCAGCCCACCGACGTCCACTTCAACATCAGTTCACCCGGCTGGGCCAAGCATGCCTGGAGCAGTTTCTTCGCGCCTTGGAACGCGGGGGCCTGCATCTTCGTGCTGAACCTCCCGCGCTTTGACGCCCGCAAGGTGCTCGGCGCGCTCGCCGCCAACGGCGTCACCTCCTTGTGCGCCCCCCCCACGGTGTGGCGCATGCTGGTGCTTGAGGATCTCAAATCCTACCCCGTGAAGGTGCGCGAATTGGCCAGCGCCGGCGAACCGCTCAACCCGGAAATCATCGAACAGGTGCGCGCCGCCTGGGGGCTGACGATCCGCGATGGCTATGGCCAGACCGAAACCTCGGCCCTGGTCGGAAACTCGCCGGGCCAGCCCGTCAAAGCCGGCTCCATGGGACGTCCGCTACCCGGCTACCACGTGGCCCTGCTCGATGCCGACGGCCATGCCGGGAACGACGGCGAGATTTCCATCGGGCTGGAGCCCCGCCCCGCCGGGCTCATGGCCGCCTACGCCGACAGTGCGGAACGCACCGCCGCCGCCCTGGGCAACGCGTTCTATCGCACGTCCGACACCGCCTCGCGCGACGCCGACGGCTACTACTGGTACATCGGCCGGTCGGACGATGTGTTCAAGAGCTCCGATTACCGGATCAGCCCCTTCGAACTGGAAAGCATCCTGATCGAGCACGAAGTCGTGGCCGAAGCCGCGGTGGTCCCCAGCCCCGATCCCCTGCGCCTGTCCGTGCCCAAGGCCTTTGTGCTCCTCAAGCCCGGCATCGAGCCCTCGCGTGAGCTGGCGCTGTCGATCCTGCGCTTCACGCGTGAGCGCTTGCCGCCCTACGAACGCATCCGCCGCCTGGAGTTCTGCGACCTGCCCAAGACCATCTCCGGAAAAATCCGCCGCGTGCAGCTCCGCGCCGCCGAAGCCGAGCACCACGCCCGCCAGCTCCGACGCGATGGCGAATTCAGGGAAGAGGATTTTCCGGAACTCAAACACGCTCCGCGCGAGGCGCGATAAGCCGCGCGCCGCGATGCCCGCCCACCCTCACCGCCATGCGCCGGCGGGAATGGCCGCCAACACCCAACGGGTGTCGTCCCGGAGATGCCGGGGCGACTTGCGCGGGCCGGCAAAGTACACGGTCCCGTCCAGCCCCGTCGTGCCCGCGAGGGCGGTTTCCAGGAACCCCTCTCCGTCGGGGCCCACGATGCCCCCGGCGTCCAACACCCGCTCTCGGCCGGCGCCATCGGCGGCCGTGATGCGCATCAGGCGCGAGGCGCCGCCGTCTTGCTGGGGCAGGACGTAGAGCACGTCGCCCTCCCGCGTGCGCGCAATGGAGTGCAGCAGGTGCATGTCGCCCACGCGCGCGCCCTCAACACCGCCGGCCGGCGCCACGGCGCGCATGCGCCCGTCAGGCCCAGGCCCGATGTCGTACGCAAACGCGAACGGCTCGCGAAACTCCATCACGCGCCCCTGGATCGACTCCGCCATCGGTTCGCGCGGCGTCTGCCAGAAGGCCGACGTGACCCCGTAGATCGTGCGCCCGTCCGCACTGATCGTCGACACCAGGGCCGTCAGGAAGTTCACGGTCGGGCCGTGGCCGGGCAGCCGGGCGTCGAGCGTGCGCAGCTCGCGCGTGCGCGGGTCGAAGCGGATGACCCACCCGTCCTCGTCGAACGTGTACACGCAACCGTCGGCCGCCACTTCGCAGACGCGCGTCGGAAACTTGCCGACCGAGCCGACGATCTCCGTGCGGCCCGTGTCCATGTTGTACTCGATCAGGTGGCACCGGGTGTGCGTGGTGGCGTAGAGGCGGCGGGCCTTGATGTCCATCGCAAAGCCCATGAGCGATTCGCCCGGCAGGGCGATGCCGAGGTCTTCGCACCGGCCACGTGCCGGATCGTAGCGCAGCCAGTGGCCGCCGGGAAAGCCGCCGCGCTGCACGGCCCGCACCTCCGGCGGCGCATAGTCCCGCTCGCAGCTGTGGCTGCCAAAGTACAGCCGCCCGTCGCGATCCGGCAGGATGGTCGTGTGGATCTTGCTCTGCGGGTTCACGTCCAGACGGCCGCGCTGCCCGCAGACATCCTGCATGTTCGCCACGGTGCGCATGGCCCGCGTCCGGGGATCAAAGGCGATCAACCGCGCCCCGTCGCCCAGGAACCGGTGGTCGCACAGCCCGCTGTAGATCGTGCCGTCGTGCCCCGTCCCCATCCCGTTGAACAGCCACCAGTCCCCCTGGGGCTGGGCCTCCGCCAGCGGCGGCGGCAGCCCAAAGGTGTAAAAGGTGGCCCTCACGTCCGGTCTTGCCATACCAAACCTCCAAGTGATGAACGCCGCCTGTCGGGGCCGCGCGTGCGCGGGCCCCGGCCGGCAATCAGGCCTCCGCCAGCGGACCCCCGGCAAGCGCTTCGCAATTGCACGTCCGATGATCGATGTTTCCGCCCTTCAGGCTACACCGCCCCGTGGGACCACAGGACCTTGATGGGACCCGACTCCGGATCGCGCTTCATCGTGTGCGGCACCCCTTTGGCCGCGATGAAGGCCGAGCCGGGACGAATCCGGAACTCGCCCCCGCCCACCTTCGCCGTGCCCGTCCCCTCCAGCACGTAGAAGCCTTCCTGGTCATCGTGCACGCCAGGCTCGCGATACGTCGTCCCATCATAGTACGCCGTGCCCATGCAGTACCCGTTGACCGCGCCCTGCGTGGCGTCAATCAACATCCCGGCCCGCCGCCCCGTGGACGGATCCGCGGGCAAGTGGTCTTCGTGCGTCTCGATGGTCATGGGTGGCTCCCCGCCTGCAGGTCGATCACGCGACCCGTGTTCCGGTGCTCCGTCATGGCCAGCGCCACGCGCAGCGATTCGTAGGAACTGCGCAGATCCGCCACGGGCTTGGCCTTGCCTTCGATGCAGTCGAGAAAATGCTCGATGC
Organism: Lentisphaerota bacterium; assembly: GCA_021413965.1. Taxonomy (GTDB): domain Bacteria; phylum Verrucomicrobiota; class Kiritimatiellia; order UBA8416; family JAIOPI01; genus JAIOPI01. The sequence continues at coordinate 365,029 of JAIOPI010000010.1, forward strand.
TGCGCTTCTCGCTGCCGCGCGACGTGTACCAGCCGTAATCGAAGCCGAAGACGTTGTCCGCCGCCACGTGCTCCTCGCGCACGCGGTCGAACGCGAATTTGTCCACCTCCTGCCAGGCATAGGACGCCTTGGTCCCGGTGACCACCATGTGATTGTAGCGCACCTTCGCCAGCGAATCGCCAATATGAAACATGACGCCGTTTTGCATGCGCCCGCTCGCGAAGACCAGTTCCTCGGAGTCCTTGCCTGCCACCGTCGTGCGCGTGTTGCAGTAGACTTCCTTGAATTCCCCGAAGAGGTAGTACAGCAGATCCAGCTGATGGCAGGTGTGGTGCACGATCCAGCCGCCCGACTCCTCCGGTTCCTGCACCGCGCGATGCCGCGCGCCGCCTGCGCTCAGGCCGAACGCCCGACCATGCTCGAAGCTGAACGACAGCACCTCGCCGAGGTCGCCCTGGTCCAGAAAGCGCTTCAACGCGTCGATGCGCCGCGCGTAGCGCCGTGAGTAGTTGACCACATTGACGACGCCCGCCTGCTCCACCGCCTCGATCATCCGGTTCGCATCGGCCAGGGTGAGGGCAATCGGCTTCTCGCAGAACACGTGCAGGCCGTGGCGGGCCGCCACCTCGACCTGGGAGGCATGCGCATAGCTGGTGGAGGCCACCATCACGAAATCCAGATCCCAGGAACACAGTTCATCGACCGAGTTCGTGCCCCGCAGCCCGTACTCCTTGACGGCCGCGTCCAGGTTCTTCTGCCCGCGGTTGGACGCCGCCACGATGCGCGCCCGCGTACAGTGCTGATTGATGTAATCCGTGAACTCCCGACCCGACGTTCCAAACCCGATAATCCCGCCCTTAAGCATGCTGACTCCTTGTGCACCACCGCGCGAACTCTGCCTCGTCCCACCCAATCCCACCCGGCCTTACCCCGGTTTGGCCAACAACCCCTTCACCTTCCCCGCCGGCCCCGTGTACCACATCGTGGTCGACACCGTCGGCAGTTTCACCGTGAACGAGCGCGTGTTGCGCGCCACGACCTTGCGCGTGAACAGATCCACCACCACGCCCGCCTTGCGCGGCAGCCGGAACGTGCGTGCGCCGCCGCTGACCGTGTGCACGGCGAGCAGTTCGCGTCCCGCATACAGCACGTCCCCCGCCTCGCTGTAGAGATGCACGCCTGCATAGCGCGCCACGCCGCGCAGCACCGCCGGCGGAATGTTCGGCGTGGCGCAGAACACCGAGCGCCACCGGGCGAACTCCTTGACGGCAAACCCTTCGGCACAGCGCCCCTGGGCGTGGATGACGTTGCCCAGCGCGCGGGCGCCCGGATCCCGGACCGTGAACGTGGGCGACACGTTCAGATCCGTGCCCCACGTGAGATCTTCCGGCAGGCCACGCGTGATCGGATGCGTGAAATCCGTAATGTTCATGAACGGCCCCCAGGGCGTGAGCGTCATGGCGCAGCGGAACCCCGTGGCGTCGGCCATGTGGTCCACCGATAAATCGCGGTTGAGCACGCCGCCGGCATATAGCCAGAGCGCCACACGGCGGTGGGGCCCCTTCCGCCCGAGCTGCCGCTTGAGCTGCGCACGACGCGCATCGTCGAGCTGCAATGCGTTGACGAACACGTACAGTTTGAATGGCCGCAACCGGCCCGCCAGGAAGTCGTTGAGCACGTGGAATTCCGCCGGCGCCCCCAAGTGCGGCAGCGTGCGCAGCCCCATCTGGTAGACCGACGGCAACTCCAGGTTCTTCAGGTACGTCTGGTGGTAAAAGCTCTCGTCGTCCAGCAGCACGCAAATCTCCGCCACCGGCGTGCGATCAACCCCCAGCGCGAAGCAGTCCACCCGGTGGCATGCCGCATACTCGTCGACGCAGCGCGAGCACTCCGCCGCGGGCAGCTCCTTCACCGTGTCGGAGTGCATCATGCCGCCCGGATCCCCGCTGAGATGCTCCGCCTTGTGCACCAGCCACGGCATCGCCGTCGACCAGGTCCCCATGCCCGAGGTGATGGCGTCGGCCAGCGTGCGCCGGTAGACGGCGCGGTACTCCGCCCCGCTGCGAACGGCGCCGTAGTCGCGCAGCGTGGGATGCCAGCAGCGCTCGTCGTTTTCCTGGATGTAGATCTTGCCGTGGGCATGCACGGCCCCGTTGGGGATCATGGCCGCCGCATGGCCGCCAATCCCGCGAAAGCCGTAGTCCAGCGGCGACACGAAGAAGTCCAGGTCCGGGCACTGCAGCATGCGGTGAAACCCGAGATGCCCCGTGCGCTGCAGGCGGGTGTGGGCGCCCGGCAGGTCGGTGCCATCGCGAAAGTAGTCGCTGTTGAGCTGGAAGCCGATCCAGTACCCGCAGAAGACGCCCGCCAGCGCGCGGCGCTGCGTGGCCGCCTTCACTTCGGCGCAAAACTCCTCGATCAGTTCGGCGTGCAGCGCCGACGTGGCGCGCAGGTAGTCGATCGCGCGCTGCTCGGTGGCGGGATCGCGCAGGAGGTAGTGCCCGGCGGCGAACTGCAGCGCGTGCGAAGGCACTTCGGCGGTTTCGAAGGTCACGTTCGGGTCCGCCCACGCCTGGCGCAGGGCGGCTTCGTCGCGGCCATAGCGCTGGCGCAGAAACTCGCGGAAGTAGCGCTGCATGGGAGGCGAGTAATCGCCGCACAGGTCACCCACCTGCAGGCAGTACTTGAACCACTCGCAGGTGCTGCCGGCGTTCACCTGGTACGCCACGATGCGGTCGAGCAGGCCAAGCCGCTCCACGTGGGCCACGAAGCGGCGGATGAAATCCTTCACCTGGGCGCGCCAGACCAGCGAGGCAAAGGACTGTTCCTTCTGCCAGCCGACGTTGTTGATGACGCATTCCTCCGGATGCCGCCGCGGCCACCAGTGGTCCGTCGCCCACTCCGGGCTGAACTCCATGTAGAGCCGCACGTGGAAACGCGCCTCGGGATCGGCGTCGAGGATCGGCAGGAAGTCGCCCGCGATGGCGTCCAGGTCGTAGTCGTCGGCGTGGCCTTCGCGCGGGCCGGGAATCCACGCGGGCCCCCGCCCCATCGACACGGTGCCGTTCTCGAAGGCGTAGAGATGCACGCCCGTGCGACGCGCGGTGGCCGCCACGACGCGCTTGAAGGAGTCGAGGTTCTGGCGGTCCGGCGTTTGCAGCCACGCCAGATGGTACGGCGACGGCTGCCCGTCAATGAAAACGGTCGGCGTTCCCTGGTGGATTTTGACTTCGGCAAACGGCTGCATGGTCACATCGAACCTCCTGATCGCTAAGCCTCACACCGGAGCGGGCGGTTGGTTAGCCGCGGTGAAGCGCAAGGGATCGCGTGGCGGACCGCGCCGTTGCCAGGCAACCCGCGGCCTCACGCCGTGCGTCATGCGCTTCTGCGTGGCTATTCCTTCACCTTGGCCGCCGGTCCCACATACCACATCGACGTCGACACCTTGGGCAGACGCACCGTGAAACGCCGGGTGTTGCGCGCCACGACCTTGCGCGTAAACAAGTCGTAGACGACCCCCACCTTCCCGGGCAACGCGAATGTGCGCGTGCCGCCGCTGACCGTGTGCACGGCCAGCAGCTCCTTGACGGCAAACATGACATCGCCGGCCTCGCTGTAGAGATGCACCCCGGCATAGCGCGCCAAGCCGCGCAGCACGTCTGGCGGAATGGCGGGCACGGGACAAAACACGGATTTCCACTTGGCGAATTCCTTGACGGCCAGGCCCTCCGTGCAGCGCCCCTGGGCGTGCACCACATCGCCCAGCGACCGCGCCGTCGGGTCCGTCACGTAGAACGTGGGCGAGAGGTTCATGTCCACGCCCCACGCAAAGCCTTCCGGCAAGTGCTTGGTGATCGGGTGCGTGAAGTCCGTGATGTTCGTGAACGGCCCCCACGGCGTCCTGGTCATCGCGCAGGTGATCCCGGTGATGTCGGTCACATGCGCCGGGGACAAGTCGCGGTTGAGGGCGCCGCTGGCATAGACCCAGACGGCGACCCGGCCTTCCTTGCGGATCTGACGCTTCAGCTTGGCACGCCGGACGTCGTCCAGCGCATAGGCATTCAGGAACAGGTAGAGCTTGTAGGGGCGCAGGCGCCCCTCGATGAAATCATCGAACACCTGGATGTCCGCCGGGGCGCCAAGCCGGGGCAGATGCCGCACGCACTGGGTGTGCACCGTCGGCAGCTCGACATTCTTCAGATACGTCTGGTGATAAAAGCTCTCGTCGTCCATCAGCACGCAGATCTCGGCGGCGGACGAACGATCGGCTTTCAAGGCAAACTGGCCGGCACGATGGCAGGCCGCGAATTCCTTCACGAAGCGCGCGCACTCGTCCGCCGGCAGATCCTGGACCACGATCGAATGGAACATGCCCGCGGGATCGCCCGGCACCCCCTCCACCTTCTGGATGTGGTGCGGGATGGACGTGCACCAGGTTCCCTGCCCGGTCGTGATGGCATCCGCCAGCGTGCGGCGGTACGTGGCGCAAAACTGCTCGACCGTGCGGCAGCCGCTGTAGTCGCGAAGCGTGGGGTGCCAGCAGCGGTCGTCGTTCTCCTGGATGTAGAGCTTGCCGTGCTCGCGCACCATATCGATGGGGATCATCGAGGGGCAGTGGCCGCCGATGCCGCGGAAGCTGTACTCCATGGGCGAGACGAGGAAGTCGACGTCGGGGCTGTGCAGGATCCGGTGCAGGCCGAGGTGCCCGGTGCGCTGCAGGCGCGTGTGGGCCGACGGCAGATCCGTGGTGTCGCGGAAGTAGTCGCTGTTCAACTGGAAGCCGATCCAGTATCCGCAGAAGACGCCCGCCATGGCCCGGCGCTGCGTGGCCTGCTTGACCGTGCCGCAGAAGTCCTCGGCCAGTTCCGCGTTGAGGGCGGAGGTGGCGCGCAGGTAGTCGATGGCCCGCTGTTCGGTGGCGGGATCGCGCAGGATGTAGTGCTTGGCCGCAAATTGCAGCGCCTGCGTGGGCACCTCGGCGGTCTCGAAGGTCACGTTCGCGTCGGCCCACGCCTGGCGCAGGGCGGCTTCGTCGTTGGCATAGCGCCGCCGCAGAAAGCCGCGGAAGTAGCGCTGCATCGGCGGCGAGAAATCGCCGCAGACGGTTCCCAGGTTGAGGCCGTACTTGAACCACTCGCACGTCGTGCCAATGTTGATCTGGTAGGCCAGGATGCGATCCAGAAGCCCGGCACGTTCGACCTGCGCCACGAACGCACGCAAGTAGTCCTTCACCTGCTCGCGCCAGACAAGTGACGCAAAGGATTCCTCCGCCTGCCAGCCGTCGCTGTTGACGAGACACTCCTCGGGGTGGCGCTTGGCCCACCACCGCTCCTTCGCCCAATCCGGATTGTACTCCATGAAGAGGCGCACGTGAAAATGCGCTTCGGGATCCGCCTCCAGGAATGGCAGGAAATCGCCCGCGATCGCCTCGAGGTCGTAATCGCCCGCCTGCCCCTCGCGCGGTCCCGGAATCCAGGTCGGCCCGGTCCCGAACGCCGCCGTTCCGTTCTCAAAGGCGTAGAGATGCAGGCCCGTGCGGCGTGCCGTGGCCGCCACTACCCGCTTGAAGTTGGCAAGGTTCTTCTGGTCCGGCGTCTGAAACCACGCCATGTGGTACGGCGAGGGCTGTCCCTTCACGAACACCGTGGGTGTTCCGTTGTGAAGCTTGAGTTCGGCAAAGGCCTGCGGCAAAGCCGGCATCATCCTTGTCTCCTTCAGGGTCAACCGCCAACTGGATTCCACGCATCTTGGGTGAAGCAGGCGCATTCCGCCAGCCTAACTCCTTGTAGTCGGACGTCTTGGAAATGTACATTTTCGGCACGCCCCGCCTTCCGGCCGCCATCTCAACCGGCCCGTCGATCACACCCCCAGCGTCTCCGTCACAACGTCACGCACCATTCGCTCCCGAGCGTGGGGGCCGATTCGCCGACCACCCGATAGGAACGCCGCGGGACGCTACTAAATATGTTTACTTATCTATTATTTTATAGGATAGGGTAGTATGCGTGGAATGAAAAGACGGTCAACAGACGATCGCCTGGTGGCGAAACACAAAGAAATCCTGGCCGCCGTGCGCGAGGAAATCGTCCGGGGACTATATGCACCGGGCGCCCTGCTTCCGACGCGCGAGACCTACGAGAAGCGCTTCGGCACCACGGCCCCGACCGTGCAAAAGTCTTTCGACCAACTGCTCAACGACGGATTTGTCGAAGTCCTGCACCGGGTGGGAACCTTCGTGTCCCGCACCCCGCCCCACCTGAATCGTTACGCCCTCACGTTCCCGTCCCACCCCGCCGAACCTCATCGCTGGTCGCGTTTTCACGACGTTGTCCAGTCCGAGGCCACCCGGCTGGCAACCCGCACCGGCAAGGAAATCGTCTTCTTCTACGATTTGTGGAAAACATCCAGCCCGGATTTTGCACGCCTGCAGGCGGACGTGGAAGGCCAGCGCCTGGCGGGGATCATCCATGCACGCCCCATACTCGGCGTCAGCGATGACATCCGCATCTTCAGTTCGGCCGTGCCAACGGTCATGATCGCCAGTCCAAGCTGGACGGGCGATTTTGCCGTGGTGCGGATGGAGTACGAGCCCGTGCTCGAGCGCAGTGCCGCGTACCTGGCAACCCAAAACCGCCGCCGGGTGGCGCTGCTGGAAGATGCCGAAGGCCTGGGACGCCACAAACTGGCCCCGGACCGAGCCGCCATCCTCACGCGCCATGGCTTGACCCTGGCCCGCGGCGCTCACGCCGCGTTACCCACGAGTTGCGCATACACGGCCCGGTACTGGATCAAGTTGCTGATGGCCCAAAGCCCCGACCAGCGGCCAGATGGCTTGATCATCATGGACGACAACTTCGTGGATGAAGTCTGCCAGGGCTTGCTTGAGGCGGGCGTCCGAATCCCGCAAGACCTGTGCATCGCCTCGCACCACAATCACCCGCGCCCCGTACCGGAACAACTGCCCGTGCATGTGTTCGGCTACGACGCCACCGAAGTCATCGCGTCCGCCATGGCGTACATCGACCGCCGCCGGGCGGGCGACCACCCCTCGCACTCGATTCCCGTGCCGGTGCGCTCGGCAGAGGAGCAGGCGCAGCGAACCAACGGAAAGCCCCACGACCGGCCCGTCGCCGCCGCCGTCGCGGCCTTCTGATCGGCCGTCATATCCCGAATCATGCACCGGTCCCGTGCAGCGCCGCCAGCGCATGCACGAACTGATCGGCCAGCCGATACCCTTCCGCCGGCTGCAGGATGGACGTCTGGGCCTCGTAACCGCCATGAACGTAGGCGTGGCGGTGATTGAGGTAGCCGAGGTAATCCGTGGCCATGCCGGACATCCAGGTGTGACGATAGGGCGAGTTCCACTTGACCTGCAGCGACAGTTCCGCCGTCAGCTCCCCCGGCAGCCCGCACAGCGCCAGCTCGCCAAGTTGCAGAACCTGCAAGGCCGTACGGAAACAGGGCTTGCCGGCACGGCGATACACCTGCGGGCGCACGAGCGGATTCTCGACCACGACGCGATACCAGGCGGGGTTGTGCTCCTGCAGCGGAAAACGGTAGCGCCAGACGCGGCCGCGAATCTCCGGCGCGCGAAGCGCGTAATCCGCATGGTACGTCCCCCAGCGGGAAGAATAGGCCTGCCCCAGCACGGCCTCGGCCAGCCGCTCGCCGTGGCGCCGCGCCGCGGAATAGCCGCCCTCCGGCACGCGCGGATGCGTGTTGCCGAGACTGCCCTGCAGAAACAACGCCTGGGCGCGCGACGATTCGCGCACAACCGAGCGGAACACGCCCACGTAGTCGGCGCTGATTGACGGCGTGTGACCGCCCGCGTTAAGCGGATGGCAGGCATAGTTCGCCACCACGTACTCCAGGGCCTGTCCCTTCAAGCCGTACAGCAGCAGCAGCCCGAGGTCCTGATCCACAACTCCGTTCGCAAGCGGAAGCAGGTGGCGTTCGCACGGAAAATTGTGGTAACGCCCCTCCGGCGTGAAGACGCTGCGATTCACGGCGGTATCCATCGTCAGGCGCGCCGCACAGGCGTGCACCGGATGGAGCGACCCCGCCGCCTCGCGCACGGCCTCGACCGTCTGGCGCACCACGTGTGGAAAGTAAGGCCCGCCATCCGGCGCGAGCGCCCAGGGCTGCCCGTCAGCAAACGGGGTCGCCGAATCGAACAACGGGGCACTGTGTGTGTGGCTGCAGTTGAACATCTGCAACCGGCGCGGGATGCCAGTGGCGCGCTGCACGGCCCGCGCGAGCTGCTCAATGGCGCCATGCTGCATCCAGCCGAGATCGAACGCCAGCAGCAGCGATCGTGCGCCCGCCTCGTCCTGCACGCACAGAACCCCGACTTCCAGTGGATCATGCACACCGGTGGAACGCAGGTCGTCGAAATACCCCACCGGCACGGCCCCCACGCGAGGCGTGATCTCCCGGCGCCCGTACCCGGCACGCCAGGCGGGGAGTCCGGACTTCTGTCGTTGCGCGCACATGACTATAGCGATAACACCAACTGCCCGGGGTGGTCCAATGCGAACCGTGCCACGCCGCCATCCACGGCGACTTCGTAGTCGCCCAGGAAGCCACGCACCGCCAGCTTGCCATGCGCATCCGTGGTGAGCGCCTGGTCTGGCGTCCACCACTCCCCGCGAATCAGACGCTCCAGCACCTGGTACGCCGGCTTGGGACTCATGTCCGCACGCACCAACCCCGCAGGCGCGCCCATCCACGCACCGGCATCCGAGAAATCCCACCACGTGATCGCCTGCACGGCGGGATGCGAAAACAGGAGGCGGTAGAAATCCTCGACTTGGCCAGCCTGGCGCTCCTCACCCTCCGGCGTCGTGGGCCAATCATCGTGGTGGCCCAGCCAGTTGATGTCCGCCGCTTCGCGCGGCGCCCCGGATGGCACCGTCGTTTCCGTGAAGTGCAGCGGCACCTTGAAGGCGGCGAAGCGCTCGAGGGTCTTCCATACCTGCTCGCGCCGCCATGGACCGGCATGCATGTGGGACTGGATGCCAATGGCATCGATGGGCACGCCCGCCGCGAGGCACGCCTGCACCAACCCCGCGTAGTTCGTGCCGGTCTGGTAATCGTTGAGCAGAAGCGTGGCGCCGGGGGCGGCCTGGCGCGCCGCGGCAAAGACCTCGCGCACGAGTTCCACGGCGCCCACCTGCTGGTAATAATGCGTCAGCGGGTTGCGGTGCTGGGCCGCCATTCGATCCCAGTCCGTGACCTCGTTGATCACATCCCACATGCCGATGACACCCGCAAACGCAGACACGTCCCGCGTGATGCGCCCCTGTACGTGGTCCCGCACCGAGCGGATATCGTCCGGCAGCCAGGCCGGTACGGTCTGACGCCAGACGAGCGGGTGCCCCTTGATCGTGACCCCATGCGCGCCGAGCCACTCCGCCTGGGCCATGCACCGCTCCGTCTCCACCCTGCCCGGCTCAGGTTCGAAAGCCGACCAGTAGAAGCCCAGTGTGGCGAAATTGAAGATCCGCACGAAGCGATCCTGGTACGCGCGCTGCACCGCGCTGGTGTCGCCGGGATGGAGAGCAAACGCATTGCAGCCGAACAGAAAGCGATGCCGGACCATGCGCACCACGACCGGGCGGTTGCGGAGCGGGGCACCCGTCCTGTCCGTCAGAACCAGTTGCACCGCCGCCGTCCGGTGCTGCTGGATGCGCGCCGCCAGGGACTCGGAGGAGAAAATGGCTGATGACTCCGAAACCTCGTTCATGGGGTTCGCCTCCACAGCGGTCACCGACAGTCGCATCGCGGGCAACAGGAGACACAATCCCCAAAGCCCCATCGCCCCCTTGCCGAATGTCCTGTTCATGATGGTCCGCGCAATCGGCGGGTGCCCGCCGGCATCCCGCCCCTGCTACCACCCGAATGCGGAATATGCCATGTTCCACTGCGACTCGCCGGTGGCGGCCATCTTGCAGAGTGCCATCATGGCGTACATCGTCGTGCGCAGGCTGATGTAATCCGTCGGGACGATGTCCTTCTCGCCGTCATGCCCGGCAAAGCCGCCGTTGATGCGGGGATTCGTTTCGTTGCGCACCTGCAGCGCCAGCACCTTTTCGGCATAGACCTCGGTCTTGCGCAGATAGCGTGCGTCGCCCGTCAGCCGGTACAGATCCAGAAAGAACAGCATCGCGCTGGGCAGGGCGGAATACGTTTCCGGAACCACCTCCGTCGCCAGCCACCAGTCCCCATATCTCAGCGCGGCGGCGCGGTACTTGTCCTCGCCCGTCGCGCGCCAGCAGGCAATCAGCGCGACGCCAAGCCCGTCGTCATTCGTAAAGCAGCCGGCCAGCGGTCCGCTCTTGGCCGCGTGGTGGCCGACGCTGGTGCCGTCCGTGAGCCGCAGCGAGCCGTCCGCCTGCAGAACCGTTCCGAATGCCCAATCCATCGCCATCGGAATCTTGGCGGTGTAATGCTGGCGCCCGCGAATCGCATCGATCTGCGCAAACGGCAGCGCGACCGCCGCCATGATGATCCGCGTGAAATCGTTGAGCTTCAGCAGGCGGTCTCCCTCGCGATGGAAGATGCAGAGATGCGGCCAGCCGCCCTGCTCCGTCATGTAGTGCCCGTGCAGCCAATCGGCGGCGGCCTCCGCGCGCTGCAGGCAGGCGGCGTCCTTCGTAACGGCATACAGGTTCAAGAACCCCTGCAGGGCCTCGATGCAATCGCGCGCGGCAATGTGGTTGCTTTGCGGCACCTCCTCGCAAAAGGCCCCGCGGTGCTGAGGAAATTCCGGGCTGAAGATCTGCGTGACTTTGGGATACTCCATGGCGCGCTGCGCGGTTTCCAGCGCCGTCGCATCCCCCGTCAGCTTGTGCACCGAAAGCAGCGCCTGCGCCGATCGCGCACAGTCCCACGTCAGCGACAACGTCGGCCGGAACGTCGGATTCGTGAGGCTGACGTTGTGCGCGATGCGGCCGGCATCCGCGGTCCAGAACGGCCACGTGTGCCAGACCTGCTGCTGGCGGATGTAACGGGCACCCAGCAGCGCCGCCTCGCGGCAGCGGGCGCGAAGCGCGTCGTCAAACTGGGGCAGGGGATGCGCGGATAATGTCATGAATAAGTTCCCTTCTTGAGACGCGTTTATAGCCGATTCGGCGCCTGGTCGCAAATCCAGCCGCAGAACCCGGCACGCCCCCAGCGGGTACGCCCCATATCGGGACGATTCATACCCGGCCGGAGCGCGAGCCACGTCGCGCCTGCGGGAGTTGCGCGACAGCACCGCGTGGCTCGACTTCGCCTGGACACAACTCAAGCAAACCGCACAAGAACAAGCCCTCCCCGACGGCGTGCAGTTTGAACTCACGCCACTTACCACCTGGTGGTCGCCGAACTCTACGCGTCGGCCGTGCGGGACGAGGGGCAGGCAGGGCCTGAACCCGACGCGCGGTTGGTATAGCGACCGCTATGGGCGCATCGTGCCGTCGCCGACGCTGGAAGTCGCGAGCACGGCCTCCCTCCCCTTGCACGCCGCCTTTCTGATGGTGATGTATCCGGGCGGCGGAACGGCTGCGCAAACCCGCCACGCATTGGAAACGGCCCCGCCCGGGGCGCGGGATACTCGATGCGGAACGACATGGCGTCGCCGGCAGATCGTACAGGTTCCCCTCGCAGTGGTTGTCCTCGCGACGGTCCAGCAGCACACGCTTGCCACAGCGAACGACAATATTGTTCAGGACCGCGTGCTGGCGACACAGCCCCTTTCGGCCCGCCACATGCAGCACGTTCGAGTAGCGGGTGGCGGCGAGTCTGGCATCCAGTGTTCATCCTGTGATAGTCTCTCCCATGTGACGACTTGGGCCATACGACGCGAAATCGCGCGATCGCGTTGCCGGATGCTGGCGGCAGGAGGCGCCGCCTGCGCACTGGCCGGAACGTGCCTGGCGGCAGACTTCCGCGTGACCCCTTACCTCCAGAATCCGACCACAAATGCCATCACGATCATGTGGCTGGCGGAGGCGGACGTGTCCGGCGTGCTGGGGTACGCGGTCGCCGGCGGGACCACCACCACCGTCCAATCCGCCGGCACGCTCGCGTCGGTTCTCGACTACCACAGCACCGAGCTGGCGAAGTCCAACGGCAATCGCCCCCTGCCCTGGCTGCACCAGCAGCGCCTCACCAACCTGGCCGCCGGCACGCGCTACGCGTACCAGGTCACCCAGGGCGGCACGACCTACACCAACACCTTCCGAACCGCACCCGACCGCAACACCCCGATCCGCTTTGCCCTGTACGCGGACAGCGAGGCCGAGCCGGAATCCACCGGCGTGCGCGTCAACTGGGATAATCCCGCCAGCAGCGCCTCGCGCCTGTACCTGATCGATCAAACCACCGGCTACGCCTCCAACACGGCCGCCCTCAAGACGCGCGATCTGGACTTCTTGATCATTGCGGGCGACTTGGTAGAAGCCGGCGGCGAGCAGCGCGACTGGGATGAGTTCTGGCGGCACAACGCCGGCGCCTACAACGACCTGGCCGGTGGCGTGCCCATCTTCGCCGCCCTGGGCAACCACGAGTACTATCCCGGGACGCGCCAGACGGGCGGACAGGGATACAACCAACCCGGCTCCGAGCAGTCCGTCGCCAAGTTCCTCACGTACTTCGATAATCCGCCCAACGGGCGGGGCACGGCCGAACAGCAGGAGCGCTTCTATCGCATCGATTACGGCCCGGCCACCATCATCGTGCTGGACACCTGCAATGGCAACGACGCCGTTGCCGACCAGGACACCAGCCTGCGTCTCTTTGCCTCCACCGGTTCCAAGGCCCCGGACTTCAACCCGGGCTCGGTCCAGTACCAGTGGCTCGTTGAACAGTTGGCCGACGCCCAGCTGCGCAACCGGTTCACCTTCGTCGTCTTTCACCACACGCCCTACTCCGCCGGCATCCACGGCGATGCCGTGACTGGCGACAACCAGCTCGGCTCTCCGGTCAAACTCCTGACCCCCGTCATGCTGCAGTTTGGCGTGGATGCCATCCTCTGCGGCCACGACGAACTGCTGGAGCGCTCGGTCGTGAGCGGCAGCGAAGCGCTGCCGGGCGGCGGCACCAACGCGTACGACTTGCACGTCTACGACTACGGCGTCGGCGGTGACGGACTCCGCGGGCCTGACAGCCGCGTCACCAATCCCCAGCAGGCGTTCCTGGCGCACACGGACGCGCCCGAGGACTGGAGCGGCGGCGTGCTGCAAGCCGGCGGCAAGCACTACGGTCACCTGGAGGTCAACATCGCGCGCGGGGGCGGCGGGGAGTGGACCGCCACGCTCACCCCCGTGCACCTGTTTCCGCGCATGACCGCCGGCGGTGCGGTGGTCGATGTCGAGCGGCGCGTGTACGCCGATGAAGTGGTGCTGACGGCCGCCCCCGATCCCGTGGCGCCGCCCGACCCGCTCATCGCCGGCATCGCCGTGGACAACGCGATGGTTACGCTGGGCTTCTCGAACCTGGTCTCCGCCAGCACGAACCACGTGCTGCACAGTGGAACCGCGCCTTGGACCTGGACCACCAACACCACCTTCACCGCCACCGGCGCAACCCACGACGTGCAGATCCCCGTCACCAGCTATCCGAGCTTCTTCCGGCTCGAAGCCCTGCGCTGACGGGCCCCCGCCGCCCCTATGGCCGGCCGCCGATTCATGGTGGCCATGCGCGCGCCGCTTCCTCCGTCACCCGCGATCCAGCGCCAGCGCCGTGCCTGAGCCTGGCGGTTCGCCGGGGACCACGCCGTCTTCCACCACGCGCATGCGGCTCCAATGACCCGCCCGGTAGCGCAACCCGAACACCACGCCGGCCAGCATCACGTGCACCACCAGCAGGCGCCACAGCGTCCAGACCGAACAGCCCAGGTGCACGGCCACAAAACACGGCAGCACGAGCGTGCCCCACGACAGCGCCAGCCCCATGATCATCGCAAAACGCGTATCGCCGGCCCCCTTGATGGCGTGGCTGTAGATAATATAGAGCGCGTCGAACACGAGGTAGGCCGCGATGAAGCGCATCGCGCGCGCCGCCGTCGCCATGACCGCGCCCTGCGCCGGATCGTTCGGGCGCGCAAAGGGCGCCAGCGTCCAATCCGTGGCGAGCAGGAACAGCGCCCCCATGGCGGCCGAGTACACCAGCGCGAGAATCACGGCACTGCGCACCGCGCGCCGCGCCTGGTCCAGGTGCCCCGCCCCGACCCCCTGCCCCACCAGGATGGAGACCGAGACGCCCAGCCCGAAAAGCGGGATGAAGGTGACGGCATTGAGGCTGAAGGCCATGTTCGCGGCCTCCAGCTCCACCACGCCCACGCGCCCCAGCAGCGCGATGAAAAGGTTGAAGGCCGCCAGGTCCAGCATGAACTGCACCCCGTTGGGAAGCCCGAACCGCAGCAGGCGTCGCATCAGCTCCGCATCAAACGTGCGGGCGGGCCTGGTTCCAAAGCGCTCACGCTCGCGCGGACGCAGGAACAGCACCGCCGCGATCAACAGGCTGATCAGGGAACTGATCACCGTCGCCAGCGCGGCCCCGACCACGCCCAGGCGCGGACACCCGCCATGGCCGAAAATGAGGAACCAGTTCAGCACCACGTTGGCTGCGGCGCCGGTCAGTTCAATGGCCATCACCGTGCGCGTGTGCCCGCGGCCGCTCCAGAACGTGAGCAGCGTCGAGAGCATCAGAGCCGGCGCGCTACCCCAGCACAGCACCTTGAAGTAGGCCACCTGCTCCACCTGGACCGAGGCCGCATGCCCCATCCAGGCGAAGATGGCCGGCCCGGCCCAGCCTGCCAGCGCAATCAGGATCCCGCCCAGCAGCGAGAGATAGAGCCCCTGCCACACCGCCAGCCCCACGCGCGCCGGGCGTTCGGCGCCGGTGTACTGGGCCACGAACGTGTTCACGTAGCCCGCGGTGCCGATGAAGAATGCCATCAGCGTGAAGCACGTCAGCCCGGCCGGCATGGCCGCGGCAATCGCGTCCTGCGAGTAGTGCGCCAGCATGATGCGGTCCGACAGCATTCGGATCGCGTGCCCGCTCGACGCGAGGATCAGCGGCATCGCCAGGCGCAGCAACCCCCACACGCCGGCGTCCACAGCGGGTCTCTTGACGGAATTCATGGGCGCGCATCCTAGCGCACCGGGGCGCGCGCATCACGCCCGGAATGACGGGACTTGCGCTGCGGCCCGGCGGTAGGCGGTGGGCGTCTGCCCGAGGAGTTCCTTGAACTTGCGGTTGAAATACGCCAGATCATTGAAGCCACACTCCAGCGCAATCTGCAGGATCTTCTCGTTGCCGCCCCTCAGCCTCATCATCGCCGCCTGCACGCGGCGTTGAATCAAATAGTCAAACACCGGCTTGCCCGTGTAGGCCTTGAAAGCGCGGCAAAGATACGTGCGGCTCAGGCCGGCCCGGCACGCCAGCGCCGCCAGCGTGTGCGGCTCGGCATAGCGTTCGTCCAGATAGCCGCGCAGGCGCTCGAGCCGCGCCTCCGGCCGCGCGCCGTCGACACCGTGCGGCACCACCCCGCGCTTCAGCACCTGCCGGCAACAGAGCATCAGGAAGAGTTTGAACTGCAGCCGCATGGCATCCTCGTACCCCGCCTCACGCTGCTGCACCTCGCGCCGCATGCCAAACAGCAGGGCCGCCGCCGGCTGCGGGTCGTCAAACTGCAGGCGCACGATCCGGTTCAGCCGGTGCCGGAACCCCGGGTGCAAGGGCAGCAGCAGCGGCAGTACCTGCTGCAACTCGCCCGGCAGCGGAGGCAAGGGCACGTTGCGCAAATCGAGGTAAACGTTCATCACGTCCATGCCTTGCGCATCGGTCAGAATGTCGTGGCGCTGCCCGTAGTGCGTGACCGCGAGCGAACCGCCGCCCTCGTCAAAGGTCTCCCCATCAATGATGTGCTGGCCCCGGCCCCGCAGAATGAAACTCAGCAGCACCGCGTCGAGCGCGTGCAAGTTGACGCGGCGGTTGACGTACCCCGGAAAGTACTCCACCCCAACTCCCAGCGTCGCCAGCGTCGGGACACGGCGGTGGATCCGGTACGTCAACATGGTCGAAATGATAGGATAATATAGTCTTAGCTTGAATACGGAATATTGCCGATATTCTCTGTCATGAAAACGACGCTGACCCCCGCCCAGATCGACGCCTACCGCGAGCAGGGCTTTGTCCTGCAACCGGGGTTCCTGACCGCCGATGAGGTCGCCGAACTCAAGGCCGCCGTCCTCGGGGCCGTGTCCACCATGGGCCGCAAGAAGGTCGCCGGCGGCGGCAAGAACCTGGAGGAAGGCGACACCTACTACGACCGGGTGTTCACCCAGCGGCTCAACCTCTGGCGCATCAACGACACCGTGAAGCGCTACATGCTCGGTCCCGAACTCGGCCGCATGCTCTGCACCCTGTCGGGCTGCAAAGGTTACCGCGTGTGGCACGACCAGACCCTCATCAAGGAGCCCTACGGCAACGCCACCGGCTGGCACCTCGACAATCCGTACTGGTCGTTTGATTCGCGCGAGGCCATTTCGATCTGGATCGCGCTGGAGGACGCCACCTATCAGAACGGCTGCATGTGGTTTGTGCCCGGCAGCCACAAGCTGGCGCACTTTGAAAATGCCAGCCTCACCCAGCCCAACATGGGCGAGCTCTTCAAAACCTACCCCGCCATGACCCAGGTGGATCCCGTCGGCGCGCCCATGAAGGCGGGCGACTGCAGCTTCCACAACGGCCTGACCGCCCACGGCGCCGGGGCCAACATGACCCGCCAGCGCCGCATCGCCATGACCTGCGCCTACATGCCCGTCGGCAGCACGTTCAATGGCAAGCCCAATATCCTGCCGGAGGAGTACCTCGCGTCCCTCAAACTCGGAGACGAACTCGCCAACAACGACTGGAACCCCGTCGTCTTCGCCACCCCATGATGACCCCACACGAGCGATTTCAGGCGGTGACGCATTTTCGCCCCTTCGACCGCCTGCCCGTGATCGAGTGGGCCATGTGGTGGGATCAGACCATCGCCCGCTGGCATACCGAGGGCCTGCCGCCAGAGATGACCGACCGCTACGCGATCACCCGCCACTTCGGCCTCGACGTCTATTATCAGGACTGGCTTTCGGTGCGCAAACCGGGCTGCCCGCGGGCGCCTTCGCACGGCGCGCCACTCATGCCCGCCACCCTGGAAGGGTATGAACGCCTGCGCCCGCACCTGTTCCCTGACGAGGCGCTGAACCGTGCCCGCTGGTCTGGGTGGGCCGCCGAGCAGCAGCGCGGCGACGCCGTCCTGTGGTTGACCCTGGACGGCTTCTTCTGGTTTGCGCGCACCCTGCTGGGCATCCAACCGCACCTCTATGCCTTCTACGATGCGCCGGAACTCCTGCACCGCATCAACGCCGACCTCGCCGAGTGGCAGCTGCGCATGATCGAGCAGGTCTGCGCCGTCTGCGCGCCTGACTTCATCACCTTCGCCGAGGACCTCAGCTACAACAACGGCCCCATGCTCTCGCGGGCCCTCTTCGAGGAATTCGTCACGCCCTACTATGCGCGCGTCGTGCCCCTGCTGAAGCGCCGCGGCGTGCTCGTGGTCGTGGATTCCGACGGCGACATCACGATGCCCGCACCCTGGTTCGAGGCCGCCGGCGTCGAGGGCATCCTGCCCCTGGAGCGTCAGGCCGGCGTCGACATCGCACGCCTCCGCGCCGCGCACCCCCGCCTGTGCTTCATCGGCCATTTCGACAAGATGACCATGACACGCGGGGAAGACGCCATGCGCGCCGAGTTCGAACGCCTGCTGCCAACGGCCAGGCAGGGAGGCTTCCTGATCAGCTGCGACCACCAGACCCCGCCCGGGGTGTCCTACCAGGCCTACCAGTGCTACTTGGCCCTGTTCCGAGAGTACGCGCAGCGGGCGGGTGCATCAGGCTGATGCCCATCAAGCCGGTCACGCCTTGGCCAGCCGCTCGCGCAGCGCGCGGATTATCTTCTGACGCTGGCGCGGATAGCGTACATACGGCTCGAGCTCTTGGGGCTCCGGCTTCAGGCGCGGCGCCACGTGCGCCTGCACCGCCGCCTGCGCGTCGCGCACGAGCGCCTCCATCTTCTGCAGCCCCGCGGTCGGCATGCAGCGCCCGCCGATCACGGACGATGCGTAGAGATCCTGAACTTCGTCGTTCACGGCCTGCGTGCCGATCCATGCCTCCAGGTCACGCTCCGCCACACAGCGCTGCGTCTGGAACCACGGTCCCTGCGCATCGAGCAACGCCTTGAGTTGCAGCAGCGCCTCCCGCGCGAGCCCCACCGCCCGATCCGCCGCCGCCACGCTCGCCTGGGCGCCCGCCCAGTCGCCTGCGGTGGCCGCCTGCTGCGCATCGACCAGCACGGCCAGCGCACGATACTTCTCGGTGGTCCACTGCGCATAGCGCCATTGCGCCTCGGCACTCGCCTTCAGAAAGCGCAGCGGCTCGGTCCCTGTCGCCACGGAGCCCAGGTGCGCGCGGGCCGCCGCCAGATGCGCCACCGCGCCGTCCAGCAGCGCGAGCATGTCCGCGCGCGACAGGCGCCGGTGCTGCTTCACCGGCACCGCCCCGGGCTTGCCCGGTTGCTCGACGTATTCGGTGATTTCGGCGACGCAGGTGGCCGCCGCATCGCCGGGCACCGCCCAGTGATGGAAGCGGCTGACCAAGATGCTCGTGTACGCATTGTACGGCGGCGTCCACACCGCCTCGAGCTCGCGCACCGCGGCCTGCAAGGCGGGCGAACCGTCGCCGTAGTAGCAGGTCAGGAAGGTGTCGGTGAACGCGGTGGGATCAAAACGCTCCGGATCCCAGGCGATGGTTGCAAACGCCTGGATGTTCAGCTCGCCGGAAAACGCGCTCACCAGGTGCGCCTCAAAGCCCTTGACGCCCATGCGGTGCGTCAACAGCATCTCGCGATGCATGTCATGCACCCGCGGCGACACCGTGGTGCAAGAGCCCGTATCCCAGTTGACGATCAAGTCGAAGATCGTGGTCATGCCGCGCTCAACGTAGGGCGGCAGCTGGGAAAACTCATGCATGTTGAGCATCGTCAGGTCCGACGGCAGCGCCCCGCCTTCCGTCGGCAGGCTCCAGTCGAGCAGGAGGATGCGCTTGTCGGGAGCCTGGCGACGCAGCCGGGCGATGTACCCAGCCACCAGGTCCACAAAGGACTTTCCGGACTCGCATTCCGGACAGTGGCAGTGGCCCTCGGGCGGCCAGAAGACGAAGCCGTCCGCCTCGGCATAGGTGTCGAAGTACTCGGCCGCGGCCGCCTCCAGGAAGGCGCGTCCGGCGCGCCCGCACAGGTCGCCCTCATACACGCCACCGATGCCGGTACAGGCCTGCTCGGGATGCGCATCCACGTAGGGATAGGTCGCGCCGTTGGTCACGAACCCGATCCAGACCTTCACGCCAAATCCATGGGCGTAACGGATGAGGTGCTGGGTCATGCGGATGCGCTGCTCCGTGGTCATCACCGGGTCGTTCGTCACGCGCGCCTCGGGAAACTGCCGGTACGCGATCCAGTTCATCCCTGCGAAGCATTGCAGGTGCACGGTGTTCAGCCGGTTCTGCACGCACCAGCGGATGGCTTGCTCCCAGCGGGCCTGGTCCCAGAACCAGAAGGAATGCAGGCGCGAGTAATCGCCCAGCACCTGCGGCTTGAAGCAGCGCGTTTCGGCCGCCGGGTGTTCCAGCTTGTGCATCGCGGGTATCGCGACCGCGGCCAGGCGCGGCACTCGGACTTCATCGAAGAAGAATCCCACGCCCAGCGTGTTCAGCAGATCGTAGACCGCGTACCAGGTGGCGAGCACATGGCTACCCGCCAGCAACAGGGTGCGGACGCCGGCGTGCTCCACCGTCTTGATCAGGTACGCCTCGGCACCGCCGGTGGCCAGCGTGGCCGCCTCGGAGGCCCACTCCGGCTGCGCGGCCAGCGCGGCCCGATCGCAGACGAGGATGCAAAGGTCCCCGGGCCGCGTCCCGGCCAGGCGCTCGACGCCGATCGTTGTGCCTGTCAGTTCTCCCAGATAGTGCGCCAGTTCCGTGGCCGGCCCTTGAGCGGCTTCATCCGCGACCACCACACGGCAATACGCCTTGCCTCGTTCGATTAATGTCCAGTTCATGTGTTACCCCCCCAAGTGGCCAGCGCGGTGCCGGCAGTAGCGAGCAAAATGCCAAACCACTGAATCCAGGAAAGCCGCGAGTGGAACAACACGGCGAGCGCCAGCTGCGAGCCCAGCGTGCTCCCCACGCATGCCAGCACCAGCGCAACGTTCGGATTGTCGGGCATTTGGGCGAACACGAGCATCAGGAAATAGATGCTGGACCCGCCAAAGAGGTTGCCGCCCAGAAAGCCCGTGTACCAGCGGCGCGCGTGCACGGTGCCGCGCAGGCTGCCCCACTTGAACGTCACGTAAGACAGCACCTGCAGCATCCAGAAGAACGCCAGGGCACTCAGCAGGCTCACGACGCGGCGCCCTCCGCAGCCGGCTGGGGCGCGGGGGCCACCGGTCGAGCCTGCCAGGTGGCCAGAGCCGTGCCGACCATCACCACGGCGATGCCGCCCCACTGCAACGGCGCCAGATGCGCCCGGTAGAGTACCCAGTACAGGCCCTGCGTGACCATAAAGGCGCCACTCTGGCACAGGATCATGGCGACGTTGACGTTCAGGTGGCTGTAGAGACGCATCATGAACCAGGTGGCGGAAATGCCAAGGGCATTGCCGCCAAGGAAATACGCCAGGCGATGCCCTTCATCCGTTCCGCCCTGCTTGAAACACACGCTACCGGCGACGGCGAAGATCCAGTAGCCCGCCAGCAGCCCCACATTCCGCCAATTCATCCGGTGACTATGCCGCAACCGGCCGCCGGTGTCGAAACGTTCGTGCGGTCACCCCCGGACGTGACGCCGCCCAGGCCCAGCGCAATCCGGGGCCCGCGTCATTCCCGCGTGGTAATCTTCCCGCCGTAGCGGAATTTTCCCGCCTCCACGCCGCGTCGCCGTGCAATGGCTTCGAGCAGCAGGGCGTGGGTGGTGGCGGCCGCCAGCGGGAAGAGGGATTCCCCCAAGGATGGAACCGCCAGCACCACACTCCGCTCACCCGGCAGCGTGAGCGGGCAGCTCGCGAGGGCCACCACGTGGCTCCCTTTTGTGGCCGCCTCCTGCGCCATGGACACGAGCAACTCGCCGCCCGCGCCCTCGGGGATCAGAAACACGACCCGGTGCGCGGAGTCCGCCTTCTCAAGGGGTCCGTGCCGAAACGCCCCGCCCGTAAAGGCCGCACAGGCGCACCGCGTGCCCTCGATGAACGTCAGCGCGGTCTGCTTGGCCGCCGCCATGGCCGGCCCCCGGGATACGACATCGATGGCACCCGTGTCCGCCAGCAGCGCCGCCGCGCGTTCGATACCCGCGTGATCGCATCGGGGCATCGCCTCGGCCGCCGCCCCCAGTTCCCCAAGCGCAACATCGATGCGCCCGACGCCCTCCGCGGCCGCCGCCATGAGATGCAGCAGCCCCACCGTGTTGACATAGGTCTTCGTCGAAATGGCCGTCTCGTGTCCGGCTCGCAGCGGCAGCACCAGATCCGACGCGCGCGCCATGCTGCTGGCCTCATTGTTCACAATCACCGCCAGCGCCCCCGTGCCGCGCCGTGCCTCCGTCACCTGGCGCGTCTCGATGCTTTCGCCCGACTGGCTGATTCCCGCCAGCAAGCCGGGAACGGGCCGGGCATAGTGCAGAAGTTCCCCGGCATCCACCGTCGTGGCATCCACGCCGGCAATCGCCAGCCGCCACACGATCGCCTCTGGCGCGAATTCCGACGTGCCCATGCCCGTGAAGATCACCCGGCGATGCGTGTGGGCCAGGTCCGCCCAGCCGGCCAGGCGCGCGCGCCCCGCCCCACGGTAGTAGGACACCAAGTCACGCAGCGCCGCCGGCTGTTCCGCAACCTCGTTTAGGAAGATCGATTGGCGCACGTGCTCGCTCATGATGTGACACTCCAGATGACGTTTGCCAGGGATGACCGGCCATATCCGCGGCATTCGTGCAGTTCGTGGTTACTCCCGCTTCCCGGTCGTCACGGTGTTAAACAGTCTGGCGGCGCCCAGCAGCGCGGCCCGCTCCCCAAGCAGTCCGAGAGTCAGTCGCGTGCGCGCCCCTGCCATGGCACCGGACAGGAAGGTCTCACGCAAGCCAGGCTCAAACAAATCAAAGGTCTGGCTGACTGAGCCTCCGAACACGATGACATCGGGATCGATGACATTCGCCAGAAACGCCGCAACGCGTCCCACGGATTGCCCGAACGCGACCAACGTCTGGCAGGCCTCGGCTTCGCCCGCGCGGGCACGTGCCTCAATGTCATGTCCACGCACCGCGCGCCCCGTTCGTCGCGCGTAAAGCCGTTCCAGTGCGGCGCCGCAGGCGTGCTGCTCAACCGTTCCCCCATCGAAAGGCGAATTCCAGATTTCACCGGCAAACCCGTGGCTGCCGCCGTGGCAGCGCCCCTCAATGATCAGGCCCAGGCCCACGCCGGTGCCCAGCGTGATCCCGCACAAATTCCGTGTGCCACGCCCCGCGCCCTGCCACCATTCACCCACCGCATAGCAGTTGGCATCGTTGAACGCGCAGACAGGCAACCCCACGGCGGCGCCCACCGTGGTCCGCAAGGGAAATCCAGTCAGCGTGGGCACGTTGTCGGACGCCACGAGTCCGCCGTGCTCGTCCTCGACCGTGGGCATGCCCAGCGCCACGCCGCCAAGCCTGGTGGCCGAGCCCCGCACCTCGCGGATGAGGGCGCACAGATCGTCTACGATCTGGCCGGGAGGGCGCTGCGCGTGCGTCGGCCGGCGGGCCACATCACGGCACGCCCCATCAGGCGACACCAACGCGGCGCGCAGCCACGTGCCGCCAAAATCCACGCTCACCACCGAACGGTCGTCATCCGTCATGTTCACGCTCATTGCCGCTGTATCGACCCGCAACCACCTTCGGCAAGGGCCCGCCGGCTCCCGGGAGCGAATACGGCAAGGCCACGGGAAACGAGGAGCAGCACCCCGCGCGTCCGGAAGTCGACTACACCAGGAGTGTATACGTGACGTCCATGGTCGTGGGGAAGGCCAACCCATCGCCCGTCCGCTCAACGGCGACGGGCCGACCCATCGCGTCAACAATCCGCCATCCTGACGGCGCATGGATAAGCCTGCAGGGGACGCCGCGCGTGCTCGTAATCGTCGCGCCGGTTAGCGCGCCGCCGCACCAGTGCATACCGACCACAAAGCCGCCGCGCGCGCGGAGTCCGTCCACCCGCCCTTCCGGCCACGCCGCGGGCAAGGCCGGCAGCAGGTGCAGGTTCCCGTGATAGCTCTGCAGGAGCATCTCGACCACCGCCGCCGTGCCGCCCAGGTTGCCGTCGATTTGAAAAATCCGCGGCGGATGCAGATCGAGCAGCGAATCGGTCGCAAAATCCGTGATCAGGTGCTGCAGGTGTTCCCACGCGTCCTCGCGGCGCCCCAGGCGGGCAAACAGGCAGGCCACCCACGAGCGGCTCCATCCGGTGTGTCCGCCGCCCGCGGCGAGGCGCCGCGTGAGTGATACTTCCGCTGCGCGCCATAACTCCGGGGTGCGCTCGGGATCCAGCACATCTCCCGGATGCACGCCGATGAGATGCGATACGTGGCGATGCTCCGGCTCGACCTCATCAAAGTCCTCGTTCCATTCCTGTAACTGCCCGTGCCTCCCGATCTTCAGCTCCGGCAACGTCGCTCGCATGGTGCGCCAGCGCTCCTGGGCCTCCGCATCGACTCCCAGGATTTCGGCGGCTTGAAGGGCGTAGCGCAGGGCCTCCCGCGCCAGAATCACATCCATGGTGGAGGACACACCCAGGCTGACCGGCAGATCGCCGCCCCCCACGAAGCGATTTTCGGGTGACTGCGAGGGCACGATCTGCAGGACGCCCTGCGCGTCCGCCACGAGGTAATCTTCGTAAAACGACGCCACGTCCTTGAAAAACGGATACGCCCGCTTGCACAGGAAGTCCGCGTCCAGCCCGAATTCGTAATGCCACCACAGGTGCTGCGCCAGCCACGGTGCCGCGCCAATCCAGACGGCCCAACCAAAAGACTCCGGCGTGGACCGTCCCCACGCATCCGTCTGGATCGGGAACAACACGCCCCGGCAGCCGTACAGGTCCATCGCCGCTTTCCGCGCATGCGGCACGAATCGCTCGATGTGCTGAAACAGCGCCTCGGCATAGCGCTGCATGCCCGTGGTCTCGGCAATCCAGTAGCACATCTGCAGATTGATATCGTGGTGGTAATCGCAATCCCACGGCGGTCGCAAATCCTCGTTCCACTTGCCCTGCAGGTTGGCCGGCAATTCCGCGTTGGCCGACGACGCGCACAGGAGGTAGCGGCCATAATCAAAGTAGAGTGCCGCCAGTGCCGGATCCGGTGCTCCCGCCCGCAGCCGCCGCAAGCGTTCATCCGTTGGCATGTCCGGCTCCGACAGCGCCAGTTCCAGGCGCATGCTGCCGAAATGCCGGCGGTGCGAGGCGACGTGGGCCGCCACCAGCGCCTCCCAGTCCAGCGGCGTCGACAGCGATCGCTCAGCCACTTCCGACGCCGCCGTCTTGCCGCGGGCCTTAACCCCGATGTTGATGGCCAAGACCACCTCGGTCACGCCGCGCAGCAGGAGTTTCCGCCCATCCAGAACCTGCGCGTCGCCATCGCGCGTGCAGACCTGCACCTGCACGCGAAAGTCGACGCCATCGCGAATGGCACCATCCATGACCAGTCGCGTCGAGCGCGTATCAAACGCCAGCCCGCAGGCGTCGTCGTGCAGGCGATCGAGCCACAGGGCGCACTGGAAGGGCTCGCCTGAACGGCGCACACGCATGAGAATCTGGTCCTCCTCCAGATGTGCAAGATATTCTCGCGTAAACCGCTTGCCGGCCCTGTAGGACACCGTCGCCACGGCGCGGTCCAGATCCAGCTCGCGATGGTACTCATGCGCCGGCCCGTGCTCGAACTCGACGTAGAGGTCGCCGGCTGGCTGATAGGGATCCACGCGGCCGGGCGTCCGGCTCATGCCGCCCATCCCCGCAAACGCGTCGTTGGCTGCCTGCGTGCCCTCCGCGTAGCGCCGCTCGAGCAGCAGCTGCCGCACGGATGCCAGGCGGTCATGGCGAGGCTGGTTATCGCGCTGCCGGTTGACTCCGGTCCACAGCCATTCGTGGTTCAGCGCCACCCGCTCGCGCTTGCATGCCCCCAGCACCATCGCCGCCAGCCGGCCCGTCCCGATGGGCAATCCCTCGAACCAATCCCGGGCCGGACTCTGATACCAAAGCTTCATGATGTCTCCGTTGATCCTGCACTCTATATCGCATTCCACTCGATGAGACGAGTCTGTCTGGAACCGCATGCACCACCGCGCACACGACTCCCGGCAATCACAGTCCGCTTGCCTCGTGACCGGCGCCTCGCTAGGCTTCGCCCAGGGGGTGGGAATGCGGCCAGACACGACCGGGGGAATCATGACAAAGCCAGGCACGGCCTTAACAACCGAACAGGTGAGTTTCTTTCGGACTTTCGGCTATCTCGTCTTCCGCAATCTGTTTTCGACGGAGGAACTGGCCGTCATTCAGCACGAATTCGACCAGGCCCTGACCAGCCAATATACCCATCGGCCCTACGACGGCTCCAAGCGACACTGGACCATGATGATGGACGAGGACACCCCCTTCTTTGCCAGCCTTCTGGAAGATCCGCGGTTCCTCGCTCCGGCGCGTCAGTGCTACGGACCGGACGTGCTGGGCGTCGCCATCGACGCCAACCGCTACACGGGCAACACGGGCTGGCATCCCGACACGGGCAGTCTGCTGCAGTACGGCGTGAAGTTCGCCTTCTATCTGCAACCGGTGGGGACAGACTCCGGAGCCCTGCGCGTCCTCCCTGCCACGCATCGCCTGTTTCCGTTCAGCAAGGAATTCAGCGATGGCATCGGCGCCACACCGCTGCGCGATGTCCCCTGCCAAGTACTGGAGAGCAACCCCGGCGACGTGATCGCCTTCGATCTGCGCCTGTGGCACGCCTCCCATGGCGGAGGCAGGGATCGCCGGATGTGCACGGTGGTGTACTACAACAATCCGAAGACTCCGGAGGAGGTCGAGTTCCTGCGCCAGCAGGGCGCGGACAACGTGAAGATTGGCCTCGAAGCTTTCCGGCCGCAGCGCCACTTCCTCTACTCCGCGCGCTGGATCGCCAACCCCAACCGCAACCCCGCCCGGCAGCTCTGGATCGATCGCCTGCGTGAAGTCGGCTACTTCGATGCGCCCGGCGTCGTCGAGGCGGCTCACGCCTGAACATCGACGGACTGGGCCCGCCGCGCCTCTGGACGTCCACCGTCATCAGGCATCCAGGGTCTTCGCCACCGATTCGCGGTCAGAGCGATGACCAGCTTGCGCCCGTGCTCGCACCAGCAAGGATGCTGAAATGCGCATGATGGCTGTGGCCGCGGTAAATCATGAACTGCCGCACCATGCCATCAGCCTACCGCGACGCAAGAATTCGGGTCCGTGCTGTTCACGCCACGAGACGGTGGCGTGTTTTCCCCGAGGCTGATAGGATGCGGCCCGAGTATACGCGTCGCCATGCGCCACACATGACCTCACACACGAACCGCCCCCAGGACCGGGCCTCTGGAACACGCCGCGCCGCGCCGCCGCACGCGTCGCGCGCGCGCCCCAGCCATGGCCGCGACCGAAAGCTCAG
The DNA here is from genome assembly GCA_021413965.1 of Lentisphaerota bacterium. Classification (GTDB taxonomy): domain Bacteria; phylum Verrucomicrobiota; class Kiritimatiellia; order UBA8416; family JAIOPI01; genus JAIOPI01. The sequence goes on from JAIOPI010000010.1 coordinate 391,817, forward strand.
CGCCGAGGAAATCAACGCGCATCCCGTGGCCAGCTACCAAGGCCCCATCCATGTGATCGATTCCGACTCACAGGTGGAGATCGCGGTGCGCGCCATGCGGCGCGAAGCGATCCTGGGCTTCGACACGGAAACCCGCCCGACGTTCCGAAAGGGGGAACACTATCCCCCCGCCCTGCTGCAACTGGCCGGAGAACACGCCGTCTGGGTCTTCAGGCTCAGCATCGTGGGTCTGCCCCAAAGTGTGGCCGCGATTCTGGCAGACCCCGCCGTCGTGAAGGCCGGTGTTTCGAATACGCGGGACCTGGCCGAATTGCGCCAACTCACGGATTTTGTGCCCGCCGGATTTGTGGATCTCGGACACGCCGCGAAAGAGGTCGGCATTCCGCACCACGGGCTGCGCGGACTGGCGGCCGTTTTCCTGAGCTGCCGCATCTCCAAGAGCGCTCAACTCACCAACTGGGCGCGGCCCGATCTCCCGGCCCGCGCCCTGCAATACGCCGCCACCGACGCGTGGATCGGCCGGCGCCTCTACGAAGCCATGCGCGAGCACGACTGCCTGGGATCCGCCGCGCCCGCGCCGCCGCACGGAAAGCGCGGCAACCTGCAGGCGGACCTCAAGTCCCTGCTCAATCGCGCCATGTGGTTCTTCAGTCGGCGCCCCCGCACGCCGCGCGACTCTACGCCGTCCTGATGGCCTGCACGCCCGCCCGGTCAATCTGTCCGGTTGCTGCGACAAGCTGTCCGACCTCCACCCCTCCTTTTTTCAATGCTGAGGACGCGCCCATGAAGACCGGGCGCAGCTTCCCCGCCGATGCCGGGCGAATGGCGAATTGGCACTGCTTGTGCTCGTCGAATGGTGTCAAGTGAATCCACAATCAGGAGGAAAGATCATGCATGCCTACACATCCAATACCACGAATTCACCGCGAGGGTTCGTCCACGCCGCCCTCCGTGCCTGCATCGCGCTGGCACTCCTGTCGCTGCCGCCTTTCGCCGGAGCGGCCTCACCCCCGCCGATCACCCTGCAATCGACGGATGACACGCCCCAGGCCGTGCCGTTGCTCCGGCAGTCCATCTCGGCCCTCGAAGCAGCGGTGAACCACCTCGAGGCGCAACAACCGGATGACGCGGAGAAGGAAATGGCCCGCGCCGAGCGCGCCTTCGGTGCGGCGCAACATCTGATGGGGCACGCGCCCCCAGCGCCAGCGCATCCGACCCTGGCACCGTCAACGGCACCGGCACCTCGATCCCCCTGGGACGATCCCCTCGGCTGGGCTGATGACGACTCGGCGTGGAATCCATTCGCCGAAATGCAAGGCATGCAGCAGCGCATGCAACGCATGTTCGACGACTCGATGGGCCGTTTTCAACAGAGCCCCGCGTTCACCAACGCCTGGAGCAGTCAAGCCTTCTCGCCCGCCATGGACGTGACCGATGACGGGGATCACTACACCGTTCGCTTCGACCTGCCGGGCGTCGACAAGAACCAGATCAACGTCCGGCTCGACGATCGGATCCTCACGGTGAGCGGGCGGGCTGAGTCCGCGGTCCGCGAGGAGGACCATGACAAGACCCTGCGCATGGAACGGCGCGTCGGACAGTTCGAGCGGTCACTCACCCTGCCCGGACCGGTGCAGACCGACAAGATGGATGCGCGTTACGCCGACGGCGTGCTGACCGTGACCGTACCCAAGGCGTCCGGCGGCGGCGCGTCCACGTCCGTGACGGTTATTTAGCGCGTCGCGCGCAGGCGCTGGAGGTCCGTCGCCACCCGGATGGCCAGCTTGACCGCGCCGCCGGGATTGAGGTGGCAGCCGTCCACGGTGTCCGCCGGCGCGATCACGCCGGCGGCATAGTCAAGTGCGTGGACCCGCGCCTCGTGCATGCCGGTAGCACTCTGGCGAATGGCCTCCACATAGCGGGATTGATTGTGCGGGCAAATCGCCACCAGCTCCGCCATCGGGTAGCACGCGCGGATCTGCGCCAGGAAGGCGGCGTAGCCGGCCTGGAAGTCAGCGGGCTTCAATCCGTCATTGGTGGCCTGGTAGACCACAACGATCTCGGGCGGCACCGGCGCGACCCAGCGCGCACCGGCGTGGACATAAGGAAACGCCAGCCCGGCTGGCGGCACGCCGCAGGTGCCCGGCGTGCCGATTCCCTGCCCGCCGAAGCCCGTCACCACGGGTTTCAGCCCCAGGAGATCCGCCACGAGCTGCGGCCAGTTCGCGTAGGGCAACTGCTGTCCCGTGTCGTCATCGACGCCGGTGTAGAGCAACCGCAACCCCTGCGTGAGCGAGTCGCCGAGAAACTCGATCTGACGCGCGCCGTAGGGCAGCGCCAGCAACGAAGCGGCGGGGGCTAGCGCGACGCCGCGGAACTTGCAGCCGCCCACGAGCGTGGTCCATTGCCGCCCCGCCTCCGGCATCAGATACAGTGAATGCGTCCCCACCCACCACCGCACGATGTGTCCATCGCTGCACACGGCCGGGGAAGGCGGGCAACCGTCGAAGACACCGTTGTGCGCGGGCGTGACCGCGACCGAGCAAACGGTGCGCGACAGCGTGGTCTTGTGGACCGGGCCGCTATCCACCTGGACGAAGATGGCCGGAAATTGCGCAAAGCCCTCGACATCAAACAGGAGCGTGCACGCGTGGCCGGTGTAGGCGAACTCCACCAGCGACCCGGAATTGATGGTGATCGCCGTCGAGCCACGCTGCCAGCGGCCGTAGTAGTTGAACCCGGGATTGTCCGCGCGATGGGTGGGTCTCATGGTGAGCTCGCGATGTGGCGCCATGGAACGGATCCTGGCGGGTTGAGGCGAGGCGCAGCCGAAGCCGAAGTCCGACAGGATCCTACCGCCGCACGCGCGCGTTGCCTTTCCAGATGCTCCAGATCTCGTCTTCGTCGGCGGGCTGCGCGTAGTCGGTAAGCCCGGTGGTCGCGAGCGCGCCGCTGGCCCAGCCGAATTGAATCCACGTCTCGGGACTCATGCCCTTCAGAATGGCGTAGAGCATTCCCCCCACAAAGCCGTCCCCGCCGCCAATGCGATCAAGCACCGGGATCTCGCGCGGTTCCACCACGTGCCAGTTGGCGCCCTCGGCCATGATCGCGCCCCACAGGTGGCGGTTCACGGTGATAACCTCTCGCAGCGTCGTCGCAAACACGGACGCGTTCGGATATGTCTGCTTCACGCGCTCAATCATGGCCTTGAAGCTCGCGATCTTGGCCGCAAGGTCCTTGCCACCCGCCTCGGGTCCTTCGATCCCCAGGCATAGCTGAAAGTCCTCCTCGTTGCCCGCCAGCACATCCGAGATGCCGGCAATCTCTGCAAAGATCCGGCTCAGCTCCGCTTCGCGATGCTTCCAGAATGACGCGCGATAGTTCAGATCAAAGGAAATCCGCGTGCCGTGCTTCTTCGCCGCGCGCGCCAGCTCCAGGCAGAACGCGCCGGTCTCCGGCGACAGGGCCGCGATCAGTCCGGAGAGATGCAGCATTTGCGCGCCCTCCTTGCCGAAGATCCGCTCCAAGTCGAAGTCTTTCACGTTCAGGGTGCGCCCCACTTCGCCGGCGCGATCGTTGTGCACGCGCGGACCGCGCGACCCGCAGCCGCTGTCGGCAATGTTGAACTGGTGCCGGTAGCCCCACGGCCCGCCTTGCTCGACCTCTTTTCCTTCGTAGGCCATGTGGCGGCCGGCGAGGCTGTCCTTGATGAGCCGGGCGATCGGGCTATCCTTGACGAACGTCGTCAGGACCTTCACCGGCAGGCCGAGATAGGACGCCACGCTGGCCACATTGGTTTCGGCGCTGGTGGCCTGCATGAAGAACGTGTCGCTGCTGTGCACAGGCTGGCCGTTGTGCGGCGTGATGCGCACCCCCATGCTGGTGGGAACAATCAGGGCGTAGGCACAATGCTTCTTGAGCGCAATTGTCACGACATGTCTCCTTGCTCGACCGTTGAGCGCCAGCGGCGCGATGAAGCCAAGTCGGATCCATATCCGACACTGGCCCGCAATGTAGCAGGACGGGTCCACCTCTTGAACACGAAAAGTTCGGCGCGGGACGCGCTAGCGGACAATGACGACCACGCCGTCCGGAGGCCGCCCGACGACGCCGCCTTCGTAGGCCCCCATGTCATAGCCGGCGTCGAGCGGGCGCCGTGCGCCATCGAGATCCACCACGGGCATCGTGATCACCGGTGTCGTCTCGGACGTGCCGGCATCCAGACAGGGACTTGTGGTGAGCAGGTGGAGATTCGTGGCCACCAGACTCACAAACTCCGGATCGGTCAAACGCAGCTCGGTGCCCATGATATTCGTCGCGCCACCACTGCTCCCGATGTCAAATTCGCCGTCGATCAAGCAGTTGTGGAGTGTGACTTGAGCGGTGTTCATGGCGCGGCCAATCATGTTTGTGCCTATGCCATCTTTGTACACGATGCAATTGACTAGTTTGAGGTGTCCGGCCTGGCCGCTATCGCCCCCCACGATGCCGACACCGATGCTCTCCCATGCCTTGTTGAAAAACGTGCAGTTCACGATGTGGCCGACAGAGGCGACCGAGCCACGTGCGTTGGCCACGTCTCCACCCCAGCGACCGGAACCATTGGGAAAGCCGCGGGCGTTGTCGATGAAGAGACTGTTGTCGATGCGGATGTTCTGGGCGGAGCCTCGGATCAACACCGCGCCGCCACCGCCTAACGTGGCGTTGGCAAGAAAGCGGCAGCGATCAATCGTGAACAGCGCGGAGGCCGAGTTTCCGTCGAAGTAAATCGCTCCTCCGCCGGCAGTGTTGCCCGCGCCATCGGCGTAGTTGCGCGTGAAGGTGCAATTCCGCACGGTCATGCCCTTCTGGATATTGTACAGGCCACCGCCGTTGTTGGCGGTGCTGTAGCCAAATGCAATCGTGAACCCGTCCAGCGTGGCGCCCGTTTCCGCCGTCACCACGTGGTCGCAATTGTCCGCCATCGACCCGGGGTCGCCGATCTCGCCGCTCAGCAGCGAGGTCGACACATTCAGCACGCGTTGCCCCAACGCGCTCTCGGCCCCCTGGAATCCTCCGTAAACCGCCACGGTGTTCTTCATCTGAAACGTGCTGGCCTTGACAGCCCCGGGCTTGTACGTCCCGGCCGCGACCCAGATCTGGTTCCCGCTGACCGCCACCGCGAGGGCCGATTCCAGCCCCACATAGGCATCCGCCCATGACGTCCCCCCAGGGGCAGCCGCCGCTGACGCGGCATCTACGTAACGAACCGTCTGTGCCTGGATCGGCGCGGCAGACAGAACCAAGGCCAGCGCCGCCAGCGTACCCGTCACCCGCTTCGAGCGAGCCATCATGTTAAACCTGCCTCCCATGCACACCCCCCCCAATAGGCACAACGCCCCTCAATGCCACACGTCCACCAGCACGAAACTCGCAGGTGCTTGCACCAATAATGAACCCATACGGGCCTTTTGGCATCTGTTTTCGCCATCCGAAAGCGACGCTGGGAAGTGCAAGGTGAAGTGTCGCATCTATAGGGAAGAGCGTTCCATGCCAGGGATCGCTATCCTCAGTGGTCTTAATCAGGGACAACCGAGGAAGAGGTACAAGGCATGGAACAAGGCGACTGTAGCGGGCAGAGGCG
>JAIOPI010000011.1 GCA_021413965.1 Lentisphaerota bacterium
TCGGAACGTGGCGCGGAGCCTGTCGGCGGCGATGTGGGGCATGTGGAAGAGCGGTAGCGCGTACGATCCGCGACAGATCGGCGCCGGCGGTTGTGGTGAGGTCGTCTTGACGGAGGCCAGGCATCGGCGATGAAATCAGAAGAGCGTGGCGGGGCAGTCCCCTTCCCCCACAATGGACGCGGAGTTCCTTTGGATTCGTCCGCAGTCCCCGCAAGGACTGAATGGACGCCCCGCCCCTTATTGCTACGCTCGACAATCTTCATGGACCCGGCCATGGGCCGGAGTCCCCGATAGGTGTATGAGCGACATTCGCCCGCGTGACGGAGCAGGGAATGATCGCCGAGGAATCAGCGAAGATGATGTGAGTCGTTCGAGCGTCTGGCAGCAGTCTTCATCAAGACGGTCACCGAGAACCCCGGCGGCCGGAGCGCGCGATCAACGTCGCTGGTCATTCGACGGTGAGGCCCTGCGAAAGCAAGAGATGCCCGTCGCGGCGGCCGCGGTTGGGTATTCTTGACTTTCTGCTTCTTACAGGTGTGGGGGTGAGGGGTTGCGACAGCGAGAAGTCGCTGGCGCAGGAAGAGATCGGGCACCTTCAATCGCAGTTGAATCAACCGGTCAATCAACCGGCCGATCGACCGGCGTGAGGCGCGAGGTCAAAGGAGACCTCTGGGGTGCCATGATGCCGTGACCAAGCCGTCGTCTGCCGGCTGTCGGCCATCTACTTCGCCGGCATTGTTGCCCGGGGGTCGGCCAAATCCGTGCGGAAGGGGACCGCCGGCAGGTCTTCCTTGTTGTACAGGTTTCCGTCCGGGTTGTTGGCCCAGTTGTAGCGGACGGCCGCGGGCGTTGCGATGCCTTCGCCGGTGACGACCACCGTGTCGCCCTCGATCTTTGCCGCGGCAGTGACAAATTTGCCGTCGGCCCCGGCGATGGTGAAGCCGGAGAGGTTCCCGTGGGCGCTGCCCCTGGCAACCAGCCCGCCGCCGATGTTCTTGAATGACAGCACGGCCTTGTTGGCGTCCACTTTCATCGCGTCAAACGTCGGGCCGCTGTGGATGAGTTTCTCGCCGTAGGCCACCGCGCGGGCCCCCAGGGCCAGGCGCTGGCCGACGGTGAGTTTGTCCCTGGGGTGGATATCCTTGGCCTCGCCGACGTCGATGATGACCGCCATCGCGGTGTTGGGCAGCGAAAGCGTGCGCGTCTGCGCTTCGCGCAACATCGCCCACGGCTGCTCACCGGCGGCCTGCGGGACCGACTTGGGCGGCTCCCGAAAATTGGCGAGCTGGACGAACAGGAACGGGAAATCGCCCTGCCCCCAGTTGGTTCGCCAATCCTTGATCATGGCCGGGAGGAGCGTGCGGTATTCGATTGCCTTCTGGACGTTGCCGGCGTTGGCCTCGCCCTGGTACCAAATGGCGCCTCTGATGCCGAAGGGGACCAGCGGGTGGATCATCGCGTTATAGAGGCCGCCCGGCAGGTGCGTCAGGTTGGGCTTGCGGGGTTGGGTTGTCGGCACGGGCTTGCCGGCGGCTTTGGCCTCCGTCACCTGTTTCTGGAGATCGGCCAGCTTGAAGTCGGCCACCATCTTCTCGGCGGCAGCGATGTAGTAGGCCAGCTCGGGCACGGCGGCCAGTGCCGATTTGCTCGTCCATGCCTGCGCCGGCGTGCCGCCGTAGTTCGTGTGGATCAGGCCGATGGGGACCTTCAGCTTTTCGTGCAGGTCTCGCCCGAAATAGAACCCCACGGCCGAAAACCGCACGGCCGTTTCCGGCGTGCAGGCGGACCACTTGATTGTGATCGAATCGACCGGCTCGGGAGATGCGCGTTTGGGCACCATCAGCAGCCGAATGCCGGGGATGTTCGCCTTCTCGGCCGCCTCCTTGCCGCCGGTGCTACTGCCCAGGCCGAACGCCATGTTCGACTGGCCCGAGCAGATCCACACATCGCCAACCAGGATGTTCTTGAGCGTGAGGGTCTTGTCGCCGGCGGTGATGGTCATCTCGGCCGGTTGGTGGCTGGCGGGCAGGGGATCGAGCTTCAGCATCCACTTGCCGTCCGCATCCGCCGTGGCGGATTTGGCCTGCTGGCCGAACTTCACTTCGACCTTCTGCCCCGCGTCCGCCTTGCCCCAGACCGGGCAGGCCAGGTCGCGCTGGAGGACCATGTTGTCGGTGAACGGGCTGGCCGCGGTAAGTTCCGCCCTGGCCGCGGGCGACAGTAACAGGCCAATCAGAGCCACCAACGCGATGCGTTTCCTGACGAAGACCATGAGGAACATCCTTTCTCTGGCAAAGCTACTCTTAATGGGATCAAACGTTGTCGCAGCCTCAGGATGGCTTAGTACAGTACCACAGAGAAGTGGGGCCGAATTCAGTAGGACGGCCGACCTCGGCCGTCCATGGTCAAAGATAGACCAGCTATGCGTAGTCAAGAGCATAATCGGCAAGGCTGAGATTATTGCGATGTGATTTTGCATGGCAACGGGTGATCAGGGTTGAGTGGGCCGGCCCTCGGGGCAGTAGTCGCGTTGGTCCTTGAGGATGCGCCAGACGATGCGGGCGAGCTTGAGAGCGACGGCGGTGACGGCGGGCAGGTGGTGCAGGCCGTGTTTGCGGTGCCGGAGGTAGCGGGTGCGCAATTCCCCCTCCTGGCGGACGGCGAGGTGGGCCATGGTCCAGAGCGTTCGCCGCAGGTGCGGGGAGCCGCGTTTGCTGATTCGTCGGCGGGGCGCCTGGTACTGGCCGCTCTGGAAGACGGCCAGGTTCAGCCCGGCGAAGGCGACGAACTGCTCGGCGGAGACCAGGGTGTGGATCGGGTCGGTCTCGCCAAAGAGGGCCACAGCGCGGAGTTCGTTGATGCCGGGCAGGGTCAACAGATAACGTGGCAGTCGTGTGCTGAGGGTCACGATCTGGCGTTCCAGTTCCTGGCGGACGGGCCGGGCGGCAGGTTGCAGTGAAGCTGAGAAAGCAACCTTCGGCTCCGTAGCGCATCGATCCGCATGCAACCACTTTTTTGCGAGCAGCTATGCCCGC
>JAIOPI010000012.1 GCA_021413965.1 Lentisphaerota bacterium
GGTTCATGAGCACCTCCACGCATCCAGAGGTGCTCAGCCTTATCGTTTGAATTCAAATCGATCACGACAAATTTACTCCACAACTGATTTCGATATAGCTACTTACAACGCAAAACAAAACCCTTAACCGGACAGCAGTGCCCTCTCAGCGGTTCGTGAAAAGCAGGAATTCCTCCGTGAACTCCGCGACTCCGCGGGAGATTCCCTCCGAGAGCATGTCAAGCGGAAGCCAGGATGGGACAAACATGTTGAACGTTGAACGTTTCCGAAAACGGGGGTAGTCCTGGTTGAGTTCATGGTTGGCAATGACAGGCCAATCGACTTAAGATTCCGGCTTTCCCAATATGCTCATCACCCAGACACCGCTTCGCATCAGCCTCGCCGGGGGCGGGACCGACCTGCCTTCCTACTATCAGAGCCGGGAGGGCGCGGTGGTCAGCGCGGCCATCGACAAGTACATCTATGTCATTCTGAACCGCCGCTTCGACGAGAAGATTTACATCAGCTACTCGAAGAAGGAAATCGTCGACCGCGTGGCGGACATCCACCACGAGCTCGTGCGGGAAGCGCTGATCAAGGCGGGCGTGCGGCAGGGCGTCGAGATTGCGATCATGGCCGACATTCCGTCCGAGGGCACCGGCCTGGGATCCTCGAGCAGCCTGACGGTCGGCTTGCTGAACGCGTTCTATGCCTACCGCGGCATCCAGGCGCCCGCGGCACAACTGGCGGAAGAGGCCTGCGATATCGAGGTGCGCATTCTGCAGCGGCCGATGGGCAAGCAGGACCAGTACATTGCCGCCTTCGGCGGGCTGCGCCATTTCAAGTTTCACCCGGATGAGCGCGTGACCGTCGAGGATCTGAGCGCCAAGGGGGCCAGCCGCACGCTCGGGGAGCGGCTCCTGCTCTTCTATACCAACGTCACGCGCAACGCCGACACGATCCTGACGGAGCAGAAGTCGAAGACCGGCGAAAACCTCGACAATCTGGATGGCATCAAGCGGCTGGCCTCACAGGTGCGGGAGGCGATTCAGCAGGATGATTTTGACCGCGTGGGTGTGGTCCTGAACGAGAACTGGACGCTGAAGAAACGGTTGGCCACCAACGTGTCGAATCCCGCCATCGATGAGATGGTGGCGACGGCGCTGGCAGGCGGGGCCACCGGCTGCAAGGTCAGCGGTGCGGGCGGCGGGGGATTCCTGCTGACCTACTGTCCGGCGAACCGGCTGGCCGGCCTGCGCAAGGCCATGCAGGCCTACCGGGAAATGCCATTCTTTCTGGAACGGTGCGGGAGCAAAGTCATCTTCAACGTGGAAAGCTATGAGTGGATCCCAAGAAGCATATCTTGAAAGCGTGATACGTTCGGCGCGTGCCGTGGATTCTGCAGCGATCGACGCCTGCCTGAACACCCTGGAAGCCGCCTATCGCGAGGGGCGCACCGTGTTCGTCATCGGCAACGGCGGCAGCGCCTCCAACGCCTCGCACTTCGCCCAGGATCTGGCCAAGGGCACATCGCCCGACCTCGAGGGCAAGCGTTTCAAGGTGATGAGCCTGACGGACAACGTCGCCTTCATCACGGCGCTGGCCAATGACATTGGGTATGAACGCGTTTTCGACCTTCAGCTGCGGTCGTTTGCCCAGCGGGGCGATGTGCTGGTGGCCATCAGTGGCTCAGGCAACAGTCCCAACGTGCTGCGCGCGGCGACGTACGCGAAGGCGGCCGGCCTCACGCTCGTGGCCGTCACCGGCTTCACGGGGGGTGCGCTGCTCGGCATGGCCGACATCCGGCTGCACGTGCCGCTGAACGACATGTGCCAGGCGGAGGCCGTGCACTCGATCCTGTTCCACATGATCATCGACTTCCTGCGCACGCGGTTCAAGCCGGAATCTGCGAAGTCCCGCCCTGCATAAGGCCGGCGCCTTCGGCCGGGGATGCTCCCGCAGAGGTGCAGAGGGAATGTTTTCCAACCCGAACCGGTGAGAGGCCAGTTCGGGTGTGATGAGTGCTGAGTGGCTTCACGAACCGCCCTCTCAGCGGTTCGTGAACGGATTAACGCTCCGTAACCTCTGCGACTCTGCGGGAGATTCCCGCCGGAAACGTGCAAAATGCGGTTACCACGGGTTAGCAAAGAGACCTTCCGGCTCGCACAGGATAGCGCCATTCTCGTCAACGCCGGGATGCTGATGGGGCTGCTCTTCCTCCTTGTGCACCCGATCCTCGGGCGCCTGATGGGGCCCGTAGACTATGCGGTATTCGTGCAGTTGATGGGGCTGCTGACGGTGCTGGGGGTTCCGGCAAGCGCGGTGCAGGTGGCCGTTTCGCGTTATGTCGCGGAGTTCGCCCATGGCAATCAGGTGTCGCTGTGGGTCACCGTGGTCCGCCGTGCCACCCGGCGTCTCGTGTGGTGGACGCTGGCCTCGCTCCTGGGCTGGCTGGCACTTGCCGGCTGGATTGCCGGGCTCCTGCATGTGGAAGCGGTGACGAGCCTGGTGATTCTCGGCGTGGCCGGCGCGATCAACATGTTCGTGCCGATCGTGAACGGCGCCCTGCAGGGGGCCATGCTGTTTCGCTGGCTGGCCTTCGCGAGCCTGGGCTCAGGGGTATGCCGCGTCCTGTTCTGTTCCGGGACATCCGCACTGGTGGGGGGCGTGGATGCCGCCCTGGTTGCCGTGGGTGCCAGCCTGTTGGCCGGATTGGCGATGGGGGTCTGGCCGTTTAGAAAAATTCTCGCCGACACGCCCGCGCTGCCGGGCTTCGACACCCGCCCCGTGTACCGCTATCTCTGGCCGGTTCTCGGCGGGCAGACCGCCGTGTTCGTGCTCATCAACGCGGATGTGATCCTCTCGGCGCGCCTCCTGGCGCCGGCCGACCTCGCCCTGTACGGCAAGGTGGCGATGTTGTCGCGCACGGTGCTGTTCGTGGCGCAGCCGATTGCGTACGCGATGTTTCCGCGGGCGGTGAACTCCTCCAGCCTGCGGGTCCTGCTCGTGCCGCTGGCGGCCGGCTTCGCCATCACCCTTTCCGGCGCGCTGGGTCTCTGCCTGATGCCCGGCTTGCCGATGCGCCTGATGTACGGGGTGTTGGATCCGTCCTACGACGCCCTCACGCGGCTGTACGTCTGGGCCGCGCTCCCGCTGTCCATGACGATGTTCATGGCGCAGTACCTGTGGGCACGCCACCAACCGGGGCGCGTGCTCGTCCTGCTGCCGATTCTGGCCGTCTACCTCCTGGCCCTGTCGCGCAGCCATGGCTCGCCGGCGGCCATGATCACGGCCATGGCCATCGCCGGCACGGTCGCGATGCTCGCGCTCATCGCCGGCGTCCTCCTCGGCCGGCGCCCGCCCGCCGCCTGCGCGTGAAGGGGGGCGATCCTACAACTGCCAACACGGTTCGGGTACTACAGTTGGAATCGCCAAGCCCACTGTAGTCGCCGCACCATGCGTGCCACGCCGTCGTAACGCCACCGGCCGGTGGCCGGGTTATTCATTGAAAAAACAACTCCGACGTAGGGGCCGCGCTTGCGCGTGCCCTATTCTGTGGAGGTGTGTGACAACCCGAGGTCTTCGCAAGCGAAGCCCCTACAGGCGGAAACTCAACTTCAGGTCCCGCTTCGCCGGCGGGGCGCGAGGCGAGGGCAAACGCACACCACGTTCGATGATGGACTCCCTTACAGGTCAACCCGGCGCCTGAGCGGCCACGTCCTTCAGCAGCGCCAGGAAGCGGTCCGCGGCGCGCGCCCAGGTGAACTGCTGCGACCAGGCCCGCGCGGCCTGTTCCATCGCGGTGCGGCGCGGGGCATCCGCCAGCACCCCGCGGATCGCATCGGCAAAGGCCGTCACGTCGCCGTAGGGGACGAGCAGGCCGGTCCTGGCGTGCTGAATGGAATCCCGGATCCCGGGCACATCGCTGCCAATCACCAGCGTGCCGCATGCGTTGGCTTCGATGTTCGTGATGCTCCAGCCCTCCATGAAACTCGGATTCACCGCCACCCAGGCCTGCTGGAGCAGGCGCTGCTTTTCGGCGTCCGTGACGAATCCGTGAAACACGGTCTGCGTCAATCCCAACTCGGCGGCGAGGCCTCGCAGGCGCGCTTCGTCGTCACCGCGCCCGACCAGGTGCAGGGGCAGCGTGCGATCCACCTGCGCCACCGCCCGCAGGAGCACCTCGATGCTCTTGTATTTCTTCAGCCGGCCGACGAACACGAGTTCGGGGCGCGGCGCCTTCGGCCCGGGGGCCAGGTCGGCGCTGATGCCATTGTGAATGACGGTGACGGTGGCCGCGGGCATGAGTTCGAGCACATCGTGGCGCGAGCTTTCGGAGACGGCGACGATGGGGCGGTGGCGGTAGCAGCGCGGCATGGCGCGCGACTCGAGGAAGTGGCCGATGGCCGCCATGGCCGGCGGCAGTTCCCGGCGCCAGACCTGGGTGTGAATGTGATGGATCAGCAGCACGACCGGCTGACGGGTGAATAGCGGGGTGAAGAAGGGAATGCCGTTTTCGGCATCGATGATCACATCGGCGTCGCGCAGGTGGCGGCGGTGGAGAAGGGGGGCGGCGGCATAGATGCCGGCCCGGCCGCCGGCGCGATGGATGTCGATCCCGTCGAGGCAGACGTGGCCGGGACGGCCGGGGACGGAGGCCGTGCACCAGGTGACCCGATGCCCCTGCTTCACCCAGAGCCGGCCCTGCTCGTGCAGGTAAGCCTCGGCCCCGCCCCCCTGGGGATGCTCGACGTCACGCCAGTTGAAGATGCCGATGTTCATGTGAACTCCGCCAGTCACCGCTCGTACTGTTGCCACGTCAATTGGCTATGGATCCACACTATCGCCGATTTCCCACAACGTTCAACGCTCAATCTGTAACTTGCTCGTTCCGATGCCGGGTACGAACTTGTGGCAGTGCGCGTTGGTATTACGATGGCTTGCGCAGGAATCACCATTCTGATAGGAGGTCATTCCAACATCCTTGTCGAAGGCAATCTATGCAGGTCGGTGCGGCATTCTATGAACGACTTCATGCTCAGGGCGCCGAATACGGCCGCAATAGATATGACGTTGCGCGCCTGATCGCCGCGCCCGCCTTTCAGAGTTGGTTGCGGCGTGTGGACAAGCTACAACTGCGCAGTCTTGACGTTGGCTGCGGCAAGGGGCAATTCCTCTTCGATTTGGTCCAGACGTTGCGCGATCGCCACGGTGCGAACTTTTCCTACATTGCGGTCGTGGATTTGGTAAAGGTGGTTAAGGGTAGCCTATTGGATAGTGTCAGTCCCGCACCGGAATTCTTTCAGCAAAGCGTGGACGGTCAGGAACTGCCCTTTGTGGATGCTCAATTCGATTTCGTGAGCTGCAATCATGTCTTGGAGCATGTGTTCCAGACCGAGCATCTGCTCCGCGAAATTCGCCGCATCACGAAGCCCGACGGCCTAGTCGTCATCAGTGTGCCGAACTGCGCGGCCCTCATCAACCGGCTGTGCTTCCTGGTCGGTGGGCAGCCCTTGGGTTCCGAGGTGGGAACGGAATCCATCACCTACGGATTTTGGCCGCGATTCTTGCAGAATCGATTGCAGCCGTATGATCCATCCGGGCATATTCGTGACTTCACGCCGCGTGGGCTATCGGATCTAGCGCGCGCGTGCGGTTTTCGTCCGGCGGGATGGTGGGCACAGCATGGCGGCATGGTGGCCACTTGGATGCGAAACATCGGCATCCTGCTGGAGCCGCAGTCGCCCTGACCCGGTTAACGGGCTGACGCGAGCGCATTCTGTTGGATTATTACGCGGCATGCTCCCGCGTATCCAATGTTCAATACGGGATTGACAGTGATGAAGGCGGATGCAAAAGGTCCGCGTGACAGAAGGTCACGTGATGTTTCGGATGCGTCTCGCCCGATGCGGCTGTTGCTCATACTCAACGGCAGCCTTGCCAGCCAAACCGCCTCGATCGGCGGCGGGGATCTCGTCATGCACAAATTCATCCGGCTATCGGGGCTGCAGCCGGACATTCTGGTGCCCGCGTCAGCAGAGTCATTTGTTCAAACGCGGGGCCGCCGTTTCCTGACCGCAAGCAATCTGCAGCCCACGGTGCTGGGCATCCTGGTGGCATATGCCATCCGCATGGTGCAGGGCGTGGGGTGGAGCTTGCGCAACCGGCACTCACATGATATTGTGCTGGCGGCCTCGCCGTTCGGTGTGGATCTGATTCCCCTCTGGTTCTGGCAGGCGCCCCACAAAGGCGCCGTAGTGTTTCACGTACTCCCCGAACGCAAGGCGGTCAGTTTCTCGACGCGCTTGCGATTCGGACTCGCCGCGCTGGAACAGCGGGTGATGCTCAAAATTATGCGGCGGGCCTGCGACTTTATTGTGGCCGGCAATGATACCGCGCGACGGCAACTCGAAGTGCTTCTGCCCGGCAAGCCCATCAGTGTCCTGGATGCTGGATTTGATGCCGGGGCCATGGACCGCGAACCCGCGCCCAAAAAGGATGCGAACCTGGCCTGCTTTGTTGGCCGACTCACCTCACAGAAGGGCATTTTCGACTTGCTAGAGGTGATGATGTCCCTTGCCCGGACGCATCCGGATCTGCGCTTGGCGATGGTGGGTACCGGCCCCGAGCGGGACCTGCTCCTAGCTGAAATACAGAAACGAGGGGTGACGAGCATTTCGCTATTGGGCTTCATCGGCGAAAGGGATAAAATCGAGCTGCTGAAGCGATCAACCTATTTTTTCTTCCCGAGTTACGAGGAAGGGTGGGGTATTGCCTTGGCCGAAGCCCTGTATGGCGAATGCCGCTGCATTTGTTACGGTCTGCCGCACTATCGGGCCATCTTCGGCGATTTTCCCTCCTACGCCCGGTTGGGCGATCCTGCGGATTTTGTGCGCGCGTTTACCACCTGCCCGCCAGTTACCCCCGCGCAAAAAGACTTCCTCCGTCGCTACGATGATAAGATCATCGCCACTCGGTTGAAGCAATACCTGCTCGGCATTGCCTGCCCGACGTCTGCGTGATGCCCAGGCGGTTCGGATCCGGTGGACCGGTATATGGGTTAGGACGTATATGCTGGTCCGTTTTCAATCTGGAGCATAGACCGGTGGGCGATTGTTGGGTAGTGAACCCCCGCAGTTGTCACTTGTCCCTCTGAAGGACCGGCATTACAGTAGCAGACATGCAGTCGCGGTTGTCAGCGTTCCGGTATTGGATTTCCAATCGTTTTGTGTGGAGTGGCGCGGGTCGGTTGCTCGCCAGACTCTGGCACCGCTGCATGCCGGCATTTGCCATCAGACGAGAGGTGTTTGGCCTGACGATCTACTTGGACTCGCGCGATCACCCATTTGCTTGGTATGCCAGCCGCGAGGAACTGGAACAGGCGGAGAATATTGCGGATACCTTGTCGACCTTCCATGGGCTGATCTGGGACGTGGGAGCCAACGCGGGAATCTACTCCCTCCGTATGGCCTCGCTGGGTAACCCCGTTGTAGCTTTTGATATCTCGCCCAAAGCAATCGCCTACATACAAAGAAGCGCATCGCGCAATGGATTGACGAACATCGTCGGCGTACCGCGCGCTTTCAGTCTCACGCCCGTCCGCTACCGGGCGCCGAACACCGCCATTGCTGGCAATCGTCTCAGCGATGCCGACGGGGGCGATCGGCAGGCCATCACGTATCAGGAAGCAGCGGCACAGTATGGGATTCCGACGGTCATCAAGATGGACATCGAAGGCCATGAAGAAGCTTTTCTTAAGTCATCAGAGTTTAAGACGTGGCTGGTGTCGAACCAAATCGCACTGGTTGTCGAGCTGCATCGTCCCGAGTTTTGGAATCTGATCTGGTCCGACATGAATGTGACCAAACTGCACCCCCAGATCGCGCTGGTCCAGCCCGGTATGGCAACCTGATGTTTATGATGTCCAGCGCCATGGGAGCGGCATTCATCCGCATGCACGACGCGTGGTCGCGCTCCCGCGATTCAGGGCTCCTCCGCTTGCTAGAGCAGAAGGTGGACGCGCAGGTTGTCGATCTGGGGTGCGGCGATGGGCGCTTCACGTTGGAGATGCAGCGTCAGATTGGCTGCGCGCGCATCGAGGGCGTCGAAATTTACCCACCGTTTGTGGCCGCTGCGATACAAGGTGGTATCGCGTTGACGCAGTGTGACCTGGACGCGTTTCCTTTTCCCATGACGGCGGCGAAGTACGATGTGGTCGTGGCGAACCAGGTGATCGAGCACCTCGTGTATCCGTCCCGCTTCCTCAAGGAAATCTACCGCCTTCTGAAGCCGGGCGGATACGCGATCATATCGACAGAGAATCTGTCCAGTTGGGATAACGTCTTGGCGCTCACGCTCGGGTTTACGCCGTTCTCCATGCAGTTCGATGATGGTTACTGGAAGGTGGGTAACCCGTTGACGCCCCATGCGGCACGGATCGAGAACTCCTATGCCCCTCATACGCGTATCTTCACTCTGCGTGGATTGCGGGACTTGACGAACCTTCTGGGGTTCCATGTGGAGGTGGCCATTGGCACGGGGCATGTTTTGGGATTACTGGGGCAGAGCCTGGACGAATCTCACTGTCGATTCATCACGATTAAATGTCGTAAGGTAGCCTGATGAAGTGGCTGCATGTCTTGGGCTTGTTTGTGCTGTTCGCCGCGTTGGCGGCGCTGCCCATGGGACATGTCCTTTTGCAACCGGACTCGGTTCTGGCCTTTAATGATGGGGGCGTTGAGTTCGGGCTCTCCCCGGCCTACTGCTATCCCGATGCGGTGCGGCGTATCTGGGATAACCAGTTCTTCTTCGGCGCTGGCTCCAAGCAGGCCGCAATCAATATCCAATCCCTCAATGAAACGGTTTTTGGTCCGCACGGGGCGCGGCGGGCGGGCGTGGTGGTCATTCTGGCCTTTTGCGGCTGTACCATCTACTGGGCCTGGCGGCAGTACCGGGTGTCCCGCGCCGCGGCGGCCGTGGCCGCCGGGGCCGTCATGCTGTCCGGCGTGTCCTTCAGCTTCGCCGTGGCCGGGTTGTATGTCCGGCCAACAGCCCTGGCGTTTTCCGCTCTGGGGCTGGGGTTCGCCGAGCGCGGGCGGTTGCGAAACCGGTGGCTGGATTTTCTGCTGGCGGGGGGCTGTGTCGGGCTGGCGGTGTCGGAAGTTCCCGATGTGGGCGCATTCCTGGCGTTGACCGTGGCCGCTCTCGTAGCCGTCCGGCACCTCACGACGCAGGGCTGGGCGTGGCCGTCCGTGGGCGTGCTGGCGTTGCGCGGATGTCTGATCGGGGCCGCCGCGCTGCTGTTGGCCTGGCAGACGCTCACCAATGTCTCCGCCACCACCATCGAAGGGGTGACCCAGGGCGATTCCGCCGCGGAGCGCTACGCCTGGGCCACGCAGTGGAGCATCCCCGTCGCCGAAACCTGGGACATCGTGGCCGGTTCCTACTTCGGCGCAAGCATGAGTCATCCCGACGTGCCATACTGGGGCGGCATCGGGCGCTCCGAAGGGTGGGAGCAGACGCACCAGGGGTTTCGGAATTTCCGCATGTCGGCCTGGTATGCCGGCGTGGTGCCATCCCTGCTTTTGCTCACGTTGATTCCCATGGCGTTGCGGCGTCGCAGCCGGACGGGGGAGGCTGAGGGGCCTGACCGTGCCCTGGCCATCACGGTGCTGGCCGGCTGCCTCGTGACGTTGATGCTGAGCTGGGGAAAACATTTCCCCCTCTATCGACTGCTCTGGTCCCTCCCGTATTTCGGCACGGTGCGTAATCCGGACAAGTGGAACGCGCCCTTTATGCTGTGCATGGGGCTCGGCATGGCTCTCGCGCTGGATGGCGTACTCGCCAGGCTGCTCGTTCCTGAACCGGCGGCCAACTCCCGCCGCCAGCCGCCCGCCGGGGCCGGCCTGCGCCCGCTCTTGATCGCCGCCGGCAGCCTGGCGGGCATCGCGCTGCTGATGGCGCTGGACATGAACGCCGGGCGCGAGGCGTTTCTCGCGCGCCTTGGCTCTCAGGGTTTTGGCCATGTGGCGGGGGCCCTGTGGGCGCATGGCATGTGGATCAGCTTCAAAGTGATCGCCATCTGCGTCCTGTTCGCCGTCGCGGTTTGGTGGGCGGGACGACGGCGCCGTGCGGGCATCCTGGTTCTGGCCGTGGCGGCGCTGACGGCGGTCGACTTGGTCGACAGCGGACGCTTCTTTGCGAGCGGGCACGCCTACAAGGCCCTTGTCGCGCCGAATCCGCTCACCCGCTTCCTGGGTGAGCACGCGCGCGAAGGGCGGATCGAGTTGCTGCCGCCGCAGGCCCGCGCCACACCCGACGATCCCGACGGCGGCCGGGCGGCGGCCATCGCCGGCGCGCTCAATCAGATGCGCATGACGATGTTCATGGCCAGCGGATTCGACCTGTTCAATCCCGTCAGCGTGTCGCGCATGCCCACGGACTACGAATCGCTCTTCAGTTCGGTCGGCTACATCTCGCCCCGCCGGTTCGAACTGGGCAGCATTCGCTGGCTGGTCACCGTGCCCGGCATTGGCGAAGTCCTCAACCAGATGGACGGCAATCGCGGCCGGTTTGTGGAACGGATCGGGTTTGGTCTTGAGGTGCGGGACGGCGGCGCCATTCCGGTGGCGGGCGTGCCGGCCGACCAGGAAATCGTGCGCGTGGTCGAGTTCACGGGCGCACTGCCGAAGTTCCAGCCGGTGTCGCGTGTGCGCGTGATGTCCGCGGACAAGGCGGGTGAGCAGGCCGCGCTCGCCATCCTGGCGTCACCCGATTTCAATCCTCGCGAGGAGGCCCTCGTCTATGCGCCGGTGGACGGTGTGAACCCCGTCCGCCCGGCACGCGTGCAGGTGGACATTGTGCGCGAAGCGCCGGCGGACGTGGACGTGGAGGTCACCGCCGATCAGCCGGCCTTGCTGGTGCGATCGGTCAAGTACGATGCGGATTGGACGGCCACCATCAATGGCCAGCCCGTCCAGATCCTGCGCGCGAATTATCTGTTCCAAGGGATTCCGGTGCCGGCGGGCACCTCGCACCTGTCGCTGCAATACGCGCCATCTCGCCGCAACGTGACCGTGGCGGCGGCGGGGCGCGCGGCGCTCCTGCTCCTCATCTTGGCGTCCCTGTGGCGCCGCGATGCCACGCGCGCCGGGGCGACTATCGATCCGGCTTAGGGGCTGGCGGCGGGCTGGCGTGCCGGTGGAGGCGGACGGAGGCCTTGATGCCTTCCTCCGAGGAGCCGGCCCTGCGGTAGTCCAGGTAGCCCAGCGCATTGCCCAGCACTGACAAGGCCGAGGCGAGCGGGTGCAGCAGCCACGTGGGATCGCCGGCCGCGATCGCCCGCGCGAGCCCTTCCATCAGCGGGCCGACGAGGGTGGCGTGGTACAGCACCGTGGCGGCCCGCCGCAGGCGGCCGCCACCGGCATCCCAGGTGCCGGTGTGCTCCTCCTTGCGCAGCAAGTAGTTCACCATCGTGTAGCGGCGCTTGGCGAGGTAGTCCGACCAGTTCGTCACGTAGAAATGGTAAATGCCGCAGCCCCGGATCTTGAGCAGCGTGCGCCGGCCGCCCCGGATCAGGTCCGGAAAGAACGTGGCCTCATGAAAGGACGTTCCGGCGGGCAGCGCCTCCAGGTACGCGCGACGAAAGATGAAGCCGTTGGCGCCGGTCGGATAAGCGCCGTCCGCCGGCAGTGCAAAGACCTGCACGCCTTGTGCATCTTCCTCGACCAGTCGGGGCATGCGGCTGAGCGTGCGCACAATGGGATCGCTGCTGCACTGCAGCAAGGCTGTCACATAGTGATTGAGCCGCGCGTCGCCGGGCTTCTTGAGGTAGTACGACTCGAAGCCGAGCGCCTCCGGGCGGGCGGTGAGCGCCTGCATGGCGCGGCGGAGCCAGTCGGTCCCGGCAATCTCGTTGTCGGCATCCAGGAAGACGAGGTACTCGCCCGTGGCGCGCGCAAAGGCCAGCTGCTTGCCCGGTTCGGCGCGGCGCTGGGGATTGTCCAGCACCACGGCGCCATACTCCGCGGCGATCGCGCGAGTCCGATCCGTCGACCCGCCATCGGCAACCACAATCTCGCACGCCTCGGCCGGGTAATCCTGACGCCGGATGGAGGCGAGGCAGCGCGGCAGGATTTGTGCCGCATTCAGCGTCGGCAGGATGAACGTTACCTTGGGAGGCGCCATCACGACACGTTCACCGGCGTGACAGGTGTCGCCGCAGTATGTCTTCCATGCAGCATGTGGTTGGCGAACTCTAGTGCCAGAATCCGGGGATGGCAAGTGCGCCCCGCACGGCCGACTCCGGGATCCGCGTGAGCCGCGGGCGGCCCGTCTTGGGGCGAGGAACACCCGCGCGCCCCCGCACCACGAAGAGATTTTCAAAAGTAATGGATTTCGATCCTGGACGGGACGTATAGTCATGAGGTTATGGCAGGCAAAGTGAAGATTCTCCTGATCTATCCTTACATGACGCTCCGCTTCAATTGGCGGATTCGCTCCGTCGAGCCACTCGGCATCCTTAGCCTGGCGGCCTATCTGAATCGACTGGCCGCGGAGCGCGCGTTGCCTGTCGAGGTCGCTATTCTGGATGCGCAGATGGAAGGGCCGGAGACGTGCATCCAGACGGCCGGCGGCTTCCGTTCGGGCATGAGCGACGACCAGATTCGTGAATACGTCGTCGCCCTGAAGCCGGATGTGGTGGGCATCACCTGCAATTACACGCTTGGGCTCAACAGCGTTCTGGAGATGGTGGCCACGATCAAAGGCGTGCTGCCGGGATGCCTCATGGTGCTGGGCGGGGCGCATGCCACGATCGACCACCTCCGCCTGGCCGCGCGGCCCGACGTCGATGCCGTCGTGCGTTCGGAAGGGGAAGTCACATTCGCGGAACTGGTTCAGGCGGTGTGTGAGGGAACTTCTTTCGCGCCCATTCTGGGCCTGACCTACTGCACGAATGGACACGTGGTGGCAAATGAGGATCGGCCGCTCGTTGAAGATGTCAACACGCTGCCAATTCCTGACCGCTCGCTCATCCCCTACGAGACGTATCTGCGCCACTCTTCGCAGCACTACTTTCATCCTTTGCGTAAACCTGTGGCCACGATGTTCAGCGCGCGCGGATGCCCCCACACGTGCATTTTCTGCAGCACGCAGAAGGTGTGGCGCAACTGCTGGCGGCCCCGCAGCGCGGAGCGTGTGCTGGAAGAAATTGATCAGTTGACCGAGCGCTACGGCGTCAAGGAAATCGCGTTTCAGGATGATCAATTCATTGGCAATCGCAAGCGGGTGAAGGAGCTGTGTCGGCTCCTGATTGAAAAGAAGCCCGGCCTGTCCCTGATCGCCCCGCCCGGCATGTCTCCAGCCTTGCTGGATGAGGAGACGCTGGCCTTGATGGTCAAGGCGGGCTTCTACCGCATCTGCCTTTCCATTGACGTGGGAACGCCTGCCGCCGCCGCCTTCGTGCGCAAGCCTGTGAACCTCGAGAACATGCGGAAGGTCGTGAAAACGGCCAATCGTCTGGGCCTGTGGACGTACGCGACGTTCGTGATCGGGTTTCCGTACGAGAAGGAGGCCGATATCCTGGAAACGATTCGCTTTGCCTATCGCCTCAGGCTTGACCACATCATTTTCTACATCGCCATGCCGCACCTGGGGTCTGATCTTTACGACTACTATGTGAAGGAAGGACTGCTGAATGAGACGGAGGTGGCCAAGCCGCACCTGCCGGACGAGTCGCTCTTCGGCACGCAGCATATATCGGCCAAACGGTTGGAGGAACTGCGCGACATGGCGGCGCGCAGGTACCTGGTTCACCACATACGCCACTTCCTCAATCCGGCGTATACGCTGTGCGAGTTTCTTCCCAAGATCTGGACGCCCCGGCGGTTCGCTTACTTCATGCGCCTGGTTTTTGCCATGCTCCCCGACATGGTGCGCCGGGCGCGGAATCTGGCCTCCTCCCACTGAGGTCGCCTGCGGCTCGATCCCATTTGACTCCTGATTCTGTCGCTGGAACAATGCCGTTCATGGCGACGAGACGACAACCATTCCGTGTGCCGTGTCTCGCGATGCTCGCGGGCGCCTTGTTCGTCGCCGGCTGTCGCGGGCGTTCCCCGTCCATCAGCTATGCGCAATTCGTGGACGGGCTGCTCGATCCGGAGCGTCCGGCCCGGCTCGACACCCCGCAGGCCGAACTGGTGGGGTCGGTTGACCCGACCGGCGGCAATGATGACTTCAATAATTTCGCCGGAATCGTGGGCACAAACTGGGCCATCCTGGCCGACCTCACAGGCCCCGGTACCGTCACGCGATTTTGGACGACCGGTGGTGCCGATGACCAGCAAAGGCTTCAATTCTATTTCGACGGCGAACGCAAGCCGCGTATCGATGCAACACTGGCGGACCTGCGGCAGGGGCGGGCGCCATTCCTGACGGCGCTGAGCCGTCGCCAGCAGTCGTGCTGGTTCTCGTATGCGCCTCTTCCCTTTCAGAAGAGCCTGAAAATTCTGGCAGAAACAGGAAACTTCACGCATGAGGGCTGGCCGCGTCTCTTTTACCAGGTCAACTACTCTCGACTCCCCCCGGGCACGGCGGTTCCGCGCTTCCCGGAGGCATTCACGGACGACGACGTGGCGGCGCTTCAGCGCTTCGGTCTGAGTCTCAATAATGAGCCGCTGCCCGCGGCGCGCGGCGGGCTGACGAATCGTATGGCCCGGTCGACGATTCCAGCAGGTGGTGCGGCCGAGGTGCTCACGCTCACGGGACCGGCCGTGTTGCGCGACCTGAGCCTGCGCGTTCTCACGGCAGATGGCACGGCGGCCGACCGCCGCGCGCTGACGCTGGAAATCGCCTGGGACGATCAGCCGGAACCGAGCGTCGCCACCCCGTTCGATGCGTTCTTCGGACGCCTGTGGGGCGCACCTGACTATGCCAGCGCGTATCTGATGACTTCGGGCGCCACGGTCCGCTGCCGCTGGCCGATGCCGTTTCAAAAGGGGGCACGGGTCGTCGTTCGGAACGGAGGGTCGCAACCCGTCGCGGTGGAGGCCGAAGGGTGGGTTCGGCCGATGACGTCGTGGAATCCCGCCATGGGGTATTTGCACGCCAGCTGGCACCACAGCACGCCGGCGAATCTCGGCCGTCCGCACGTGGTGGTGCATGCGGTTGGCCGAGGAAAAATTGTGGGGTGCCTGTTGGGCGACAGCAGCGCCACGCCGTCCTGGTGGGCACTGGAAGGAGACGAGACCATCCGGATCGATTCCGAGAACGTGCCCGGCTGGCGCGGCACCGGATTGGAGGACTATTTTAACGGGGGCTGGTACTACAAGAACAACCTGGTGATGCCGACGCACGGCCTGGTCTTCAAACGGCCGTTTGTCACCATTCAGTACCGGTTTCATCGCGATGATGCGCGCCGCTTTGAACAGTCGGCGGATATGGTGTTCGAGCGCGGTCCGGATCAGATGAGCCCGGCGACGATGGCGAGTGTGGGGTATTTCTATCTGGGCGAACCGTCGCCCGCAGGGTCGGATGCGCTGGGGCCGGCGGCGGGGGATGTTCCGGCGGATGAGTACGAGGCCGCCGCCCTCATGACGACGCTCTGCAATTTCGAAAGGCTGGGGGACTATGTCGGGGCCAGCGCCTGCATCGACCGGCACCTGGCGGGCGGGGACACGCCGGACGCGGAGATCCTGCGGCTGCGCCAGATCGCCTATCGCGAGCGGCTGGAGGGGTTTCCGGTGGCGCGGCCGCTGTACGAGGCGTTTCTGCAATCCACCACGAATGAGCCCGCCGTCAGCTACGCCCGGTTGCTCCTGTGGTTTCACGAGTCCCCGGACCACGCCCTGCTGAGTCTGAACTGCGGCCTGCCAACGCGCGTGTATCTCGACGGGGTGACGGTGGGCGAGGTGGGGCATCCCCAGGCGTTTGTGGTGCAGCCCATCACCCTGGCGCCGGGGCGGCATGTGCTGGCCATGCAGGCCTTTCGCGGCCCCCAGCCCGAGTGGGTACAGGCCGGTTTGCGCACGCACTCGGGCGTGATCGGGACGGCCAAGGACTGGCGCTTCGCCTTTGATCCGGCCGGCAACTGGCGCAACGACGCCGTGGACATGTCCGCCTGGAAACCGACGGGTGACTCGGTGCAGGAGGGGCCACCCCCCCTGCCGTACGTGGCCACCCAACCGCACCCGTTCGTCGATCTGCAGAGTATCCCCTGGGGCATCTGGGCCAACGCCGTCTGGCCCCCGGAAGGTAAAACGGTCGGATTCCGCCAGGAGTTCGACATCCCGTAGCGGCCCCTGCTTGCACCAACCACATACATGTCTGGCTTCGCCCCGGCGTGGACGGGTGCAAGTTTCAGCCCTTGGAGCGCGCGGTAAATGAGCCGAAGCACGTCATGATGCTTCGTGATGAGCCTCTGATGAAGCAATCGGGCCGGTTCGGTTCCGGTAGTTTGTATTGCCGATACGGCAGGGTTTTGGCTATTCTCACGAGCCTTCATGCCGTGGTCATTCCCGTGTGGCGAGGATGGTAAATCGTGTCTAGCAGCAAGATTGTGGACCTGAAAGAACTGGCGCAAGTGCTCGCCCGCCGCCGAGCGGAATCGGCACTGAAAGTCGCCCATTGCCATGGGGTGTTCGACCTGCTTCACATTGGTCACATCAAGCACTTGGAAGAGGCTCGGGCGCAAGCAGATGTGCTGGTGGTGACCATCACGCCGGATCGCTTTGTGAACAAGGGGCCTGGGCGTCCGGTCTTCACCGAACAGTTGCGACTGGAGGCACTGGCGGCGTTGGAATGTGTGACCTATGTTGCCCTCAACCTCACCCCTACGGCCGTCGAACCCATTGCCCTGTTGAAGCCCGACGTTTATGTCAAAGGCGGCGACTACCGCTGCGCCGAGGATGACATCACCGGCAAGATCACGGATGAACGGCTTGCGGTTGAGTCCGGGGGCGGCCGAATCCACTTCACGGACGGCGTGGTGTTCAGTTCATCGGCGTTGATCAACTCACATTTCGCGCCGCCCAGTGAGGACTTGGCGCGATTCCTCAGGACCTTCAAGGCCAGCTTTGGATTTGCGGACATCCTGAAGTACATTTCGGGATGTCGCCCGCTGCGCGTGCTGATGCTTGGAGAGACGATTATCGACGAGTATCAGTTTTGCTCCACCATGGGAAAGTCGGGCAAAGAGCCGATCCTCGCCGCGCAGTACTTGTCCACGGAGAAGAGTATCGGCGGCGTCCTGGCCGCCGCCAACCATGCGGCGGCCTTCTGTGATCAGGTGCAACTGCTGACCGAGTTGGGGTCTGTGGATTCGCAGGAATCCTTTATCCGGGAACGGCTCGACGCCCGGATTCACCCGCATTTCGTCCACTTGGCGGGGGCCCCGACCATGATCAAGCGACGGTTTGTCGAACAATATCCGTTTCAGAAGCTGTTTGAGATTTACGTGATGGATGACCGGTTGCCGCGTGCCCACGTGGCCGAACTTTGCCAGGAGCTGGAGCGCCTGCTGCCCTTGGTTGATCTCGTCATCGTCACGGATTATGGCCATGGCATGCTGGAGCGCGAACTGATTGACCTGCTCTGTGAGCGCGCACCGTACCTGGCCGTCAACACGCAGAAGAACGCGGGGAACCACGGCTTCAATACGGTTTCCAAGTATCGTCGTGCGGATTTTGTCTCGATATCGGAAGCGGAGCTGCGCCTGGATGCCCGTAATCGGAGCGACAGCGTGGAAGCCTTGATGAAGCAGGTGACGGATCAGTTGATGTGCCGGCACATGGTGGTGACGCAAGGCGGGCAGGGGTGCCTCTCGTTTGACCGGCGAGACGGGATCGTGCACGTTCCCGCGCTGACGCAACAATTCAAGGACCGGGTCGGCGCCGGGGACGCGCTGTTCGCGGTGGCGTCCATGTGTGCCTGCCAGGGTGCGCCCGCTTCCATTGTGGGGCTCGTGGGCAATGCCGTGGGCGCTCAGGCCGTGGGCGTCATCGCGAACCGGGAGTCGGTCAATCGGGAGACCGTGAGCAAGCACTTGATGCACCTGCTCAAGTAGGTCACGTCGCAGAAGGTGGTCGGGGGCGTCATGAGTGAACGTTGGGTCGTTCTCGGCAGCAATTCCTTCTCGGGCGCGCACTTTGTGCAGCGCGTGCTGGAGGAGGGGGCGGAGGTCATTGGCATCAGCCGGTCCCCCGAGCCGCATCGTGCCTTTCTGCCGTACCGCACCGGCGGCCGCGACCAGGCTTTTCGCTTTCACCGGCTTGACCTGAACGATGACCTGGATGCGATCATGCAGGTTGTCCGGGATTTCGCGCCCGACTACGTGGTCAATTTTGCGGCCCAGAGCATGGTGGCGGAGAGCTGGCTGACGCCCGCGCACTGGTTCCAGACCAACGTCGTGGCCAACGTGCTGCTCCACGATCAGCTGCGCCAGTGCCGCTTCCTGAAGAAATACGTGCACGTGTCGACCCCGGAGGTTTACGGGCCTTGCGCGGGGCTGATTGCCGAGCATACAAACTACAATCCGAGCACGCCCTATGCCGTGTCGCGCGCGGCGGCCGACATGAGCCTGATGACCTTCTGGAAGGCGTACCAGTTCCCGGTCGTTTTCACGCGTGCGGCCAACGTGTACGGCCCGGGCCAGCAGCTCTATCGCATCATCCCGCGCACGATCCTCTCTTTTCTCAGCGGGAAGACGCTGCCGCTGCAGGGCGGCGGCCGCTCGGTGCGCTCCTTCATTCACATCCGGGACGTGGCGGACGGGACGCTGCGGGCGGCCCGCGCGGCACCGCCCGGCGCCATCTACCATCTGTCGACGGCGCGCAACATCTCCATCCGCGAAGTGGTGGAGTTGCTGGCCCAGCGCATGGGCGTACGGTTCGAGGACCAGGTTGAAATCGTCGGCGACCGCCTGGGGAAGGACTCGGCCTACCTGCTCGACAGCGCGCGCGCGCGCCGCGAACTGGGCTGGGAGCCCGCGATTGCGCTGGAACAGGGACTTGACGACACGCGGCAATGGGTGCAGGACTACCTGGGCGATCTGCAGGCGATGCCCTGGAACTATGTTCACAAGCCTTGAGGGGAGTGCGGCGGCATGCATGTGTTAGTGACGGGCGGTTGCGGGTACATCGGGACCATGTTGGTGAGGCGGCTGCTGGCGGAAGGGCACCAGGTTACGGTTGCGGACCTGATGTGGTTTGGCAATTACCTGGAGCCGCACCCGCGGCTGACGGTGATCCAGGAGGACGTGCGCAACGCGGAGCGCATCCCCATGCGCGGGGTCAACGCCCTCATTCACCTGGCCAACGTGGCCAACGACCCCTGCAGCGATCTGAACCCGAAGCTGTCCTGGGAGGTCAACGTCCTGGCGACGATGCAGCTGGTCGAGGCGGCAATCGCTGCCGGCGTGAGCCAGTTCATCTACGCCAGTTCCGGCAGCGTGTACGGGGTGAAGGATGAGGACGAGGTCACCGAGGACCTCTCGCTCGTGCCCATCTCGGACTACAACAAAA
This sequence comes from Lentisphaerota bacterium, assembly GCA_021413965.1. Classification (GTDB taxonomy): domain Bacteria; phylum Verrucomicrobiota; class Kiritimatiellia; order UBA8416; family JAIOPI01; genus JAIOPI01. The sequence goes on from JAIOPI010000012.1 coordinate 19,497, forward strand.
CCAAGATGATCAGCGAGCGCGTGCTGCTGAGTTACGCGGATCGCATCCTGGTGCAGTGCCTGCGGCCGGCGACGGTGTGCGGCTACTCGCCGCGCATGCGCCTGGACCTGTCCGTGAACTTGCTCACGATGCAGGCGCTGACGCGTGGCCGGATCACGGTGCTGGGGGGCGCCCAGACGCGGCCGAACATCCATCTTGTCGACATGGTCGGCGTGTACCTGCACCTGCTGAAGATGGGCAAGGCGATGCAGGGGGTTTACAACGCGGGCTTCGAGAACATCTCCATCATGGACATCGCCAAGCGGGTGACCCAGCACGTGCCGGCGGACATTGAGGTCAAGCCATCGAACGATCCGCGGTCTTACCGGCTGACCTCGCGCAAGCTGTTGGCCACCGGCTTCAAGCCGCAGTCCGGCGTGGAGCAGGCCATCCTCGAACTGGTGGCCCAGTACAAGGCCGGGGCCCTGCGCGAGGACGACATCTTCCACAACATCCGCACGATGAAAAAGATGAGCGCCGCGTGAACGATCTGCCCGCCATCTCACGCCGCATCCGCCGGCAGCTGGTCACGCTGTCGCACGAGGCGAAGACGCCGCACCTGGGGTCGTCGCTCTCCTGCGTCGATATCCTGACGGCCGCCTACTGGGGCGCGCTGCGCATCGATCCGGCGCGGCCGCGGGACGAGGCGCGCGACCGCCTGGTCTTCAGCAAGGGACATGCCGCGACGACGTTGTATACGGCGCTCTGGCTGCGCGGCTTTTTTGACGACGCGCTGATGGCCACCTATGCGAAGCCGGGAGGAACGCTGCCAGAGCATCCCAGCCCCGGGTGCGCCCCCGGGGTGGAGGCGGTGGCCGGCTCGCTCGGTCATGGCCTGTCGCTGGGCGTGGGCATGGCGCTGGCGGCGCGCATCCAGGGGCTGCCCAGCCGGGTGTACGTGGTGATGAGCGACGGCGAATGCGACGAAGGCTCGGTGTGGGAGGCGGCGCTGATGGCGCCGGCCCAGCAGCTCGAGACCCTCACGGTGATTGTGGACTACAACAAGTGGCAAGCCACCGGCCGCAGCTCGGAAGTCATGTCCCTGGCCCCCCTGCGGGAGAAATGGGCCGCCTTCGGCTGGAGCGCGTACGAGGTCGACGGCCATGACGTGGAGGCGCTGGCGCGGCTGCTGAGCCATGTGCCGGACGGCTCGGGCAAGCCGGTGGCCATCGTGGCTCACACGGTGAAGGGCAAGGGCGTGTCGTTCATGGAGGACGACAACAACTGGCACTACCGCATCCCCAACGCCGACGAACTCGCCCGCGCGCTGAAGGAGTTGGAATAGGACCGCATCTGGGCATGTTGATCTGGAACTCAGGAAATCAGGAACGGATGCTTCCTGAGTTCATGAGTTCCAGATGAATCTGAAATTCGGTCAAGTTATGGGCAAAGGCATGGAGTTGCCGGACAAAGAGCTAACGGCTGGGATTATCAGTGCGGCCATTGCGGTACACAAGGCGCTCGGACCGGGGTTTCTGGAATCGGTATACGAAGGCCACGAATGTTGAGTCCGGACTCCTGCTGAATTTCGCTGACATGCCCTTGATGATTAAACGTGTTGGTCGCGAGCAACTTGTCCTTTCATGATTTCCTGAGTTCCAGATGAATGTTTTCCCCTGTGCTGGCGAGGTGACGTGATGCGTGATGCATTTGCCAACGAACTGCTGGACCTGGCCAAGGCCGATCCGCGCGTGGTGCTGCTGTCGGGCGACATCGGCAACCGGATGTTCGACAAGTTCAAGGCGGCCTGTCCTGGTCGTTTCTACAACTGCGGGGTGGCCGAGGCCAACATGACCAGCGTGGCAGCCGGCATGGCGCTGTCGGGGCTGCGGCCGGTGACGTACACCATCACGGCCTTTAACACGCTGCGCTGCCTGGAACAGATTCGCCTCGACGTGTGTTATCAGAATCTTCCGGTCGTCCTGGTCGGGGTGGGCGGCGGGCTATCCTACGCGTCGCTCAATGCCACGCACCATGCGCTGGAGGACATCGCCTGCCTGCGGATGCTGCCGAAGATGACGGTGATCTGCCCCTGCGACGCCTGGGAAACGCGTGCCGCCATGCGTGCCGCCCTGGCGCTCGGCGCGCCCGTCTACGTGCGGCTGGGCAAGAAGGGCGAGCCGACGGTGCACGATCGCGTGCCCGACTTTACGATCGGCAAGGGCATGGTGTTGCGCGAGGGCCGGGACGTCTGCTTCATCGGCACGGGCACCATGCTGCCGACGGTGCTGGCGGCGGCGGATCGCCTGGGCCGTGATGGCATGGTCGCCGGTGTCGTCAACATGCACACCGTCAAGCCGCTGGATGTGGCCCTGTGCGCCGAGGTGTTTGCCCGCTATCCGCTCGTCGTCAGCGTCGAGGAGCACTCGGCGGCGGGGGGCCTGGGCGGCAGCATCGCCGAGTGGCGCGCAGGCCTGTCCACGCCGGGCCTTGCCCCGCTGCTGCGCATCGGCACGGCCGACGATTTCATGTACGTGGCCGGGGAGCAGGAGTACGCCCGCGAGTACTTTGGCCTGACCGAGGAACACATCGCGGCCCAGGTGGCCCAGGCCCTGCGGGCGTAGGCGTGCGGGTCGTAGGGGCTCTGCTTGCGGAGATCTGCTCAGAGAACAGGTCTCCGCAAGCGGAGCCCCTACAGGACTGAAAAGCGGCAACATCGCCGGCCGCGGTGGACGGCGGCCCTCCACCGGAATGGACATGCGGTTGGTTCGAAGCAGCGGGAAGGTCGCGTGCCACCGCGACGTCGCCCGGGTTCTCAAGAGGTGGACCCATGATTCTCGGCGTAGATTTCGACAACACGATTGCCTGCTACGACGGCGTGTACCGGGAGATTGCCCGGAAAATTGCGCTGCCGGCGGAGCGCCCGCCCACCAAGCTCGGGGTGCGGGATTTTCTGCGCGCGGCCGGGCGCGAGCCGGAGTGGACCGAGTGGCAGGGCTACATCTATGGGCCGGGCATGCAGGCGGCCGCTCCATTCCCCGGCGCGATTGAGTGCGTGCGCCGCTGCCGGGACGCCGGGATTCGCGTGTGCGTCATCAGCCACCGAACGGCGCATCCCTTTCTGGGGCCCCGGCACGACCTGCACGCCGCCGCCCGCGCGTGGATCGCCGACCATGGCCTGTATGGGCGCACGGGGCTCCAGCCGGAGGACGTATTCTTCGAATTGACCTTTGACGCCAAGCTGGCCCGGGTCGCGGAACAGCAGTGCGACTGGTTCGTCGATGATCTTGCGGAGTTTCTCTGCGACGCGCGCTTCCCGCCGGCGGTCAACCGGATCCTGTTCACGCCGTCCGGCCCGCAGCCGGCGGTGCCGCACCGGCAGGCCACGTCCTGGGCCGACGTGGAACGGCTGCTCGGGGTGGATGGGCGGGCATCATGATGGGTCACCACACGGATGACGACCTCCAGCCGCACGTGGCGGCCCTGCTCCAGCAAGCGGGCCTTTCCGGTTCGTTTACGCTGGAGCCGCTGCCCGGCGCGGGCAATAACCGAGTGCTGCGGGTGCGCGTGGGCGAGGCGTCGGTGCTGCTCAAGTCCTATTTTCGTCATCCGGAGGATCCGCGCGACCGGCTCGGCGCGGAGTTCGCGTTCTACCGGCTGGCCTGGGAGCACGGGCTGCGCCTGCTGCCGCGCCCGCTGGCGGCCGATCCGGCGAACGGGCTCGGCCTGTACGAGTTCATCCATGGCCGGCGGCTGACACCGGCCGACGTCAATGCCGCGCGGGTCGAGGAGGCCGGCGCGATGTTCACGGCCGTCAATGCGCTGCGCGAGACCGCCGCCGCGCGGCAGTTGCCAATTGCCTCCGAAGCCTCCTTTTCCATAGCCGACCACCTGACGCACGTCGATGCCCGCCTGAAGCGCCTGGAGGATTTTCCAGTCAACAGCGAGGTCGACAGCGTTGGCGCGGAGTTTGTGCATGCCCGCCTCCAGTCGGCGTGGGCGCACGTGCGGGAACGGGTTCCGGCCCGCGCGGCGCAGGCCGGCTGGGATCTGCAGGCGGCACTCCCGCAAGCCGACCGCCGGCTCTCGCCCTCGGATTTTGGATTTCACAACGCCGTGGTGACGCGCGAGGGCCATCTCCGGTTCGTGGATTGCGAATACGGCGGCTGGGACGATCCCGCCAAGACCATTTGCGACTTCTATTGCCACCCGGCGCTGCCGGTGCCGCCGGATACGTTCCCGCGCTTTCAGGAGGCGGTGCTGGCCGGGCTCACGCCGCGCCAGGGCTGGGAGGACCGCGTGCTGCTGCTGATGCCGGTGCACCGGATCAAGTGGTGCTGCATCATGCTGAATGAGTTCTTGCCGATGGATGCGCAACGGCGTAAGTACTCGCGACGGATGGCCGATCCGGCCGAGCGCAAGCGCGCGCAATTGCAGAAGGCCGAGGCGTTTCTGCAGCGCGAGGTGATCGAGCGGGCGGCGACGGACGCGCTGTTTCGCGTCGGGTGAGGCGCGGGATTCCCGTTGGCAAGGTGTCGGACGGAAGCGCGGACGGCACCCACCCCGCCCTGCGGGCACCCCTCCGGGGGAGGGGGTCGGTGTTGGGGCTTTGGGTCGCTGGGTCCCCTCCCGGGGAGGGGTGCCCGCAGGGCGGGGTGGGTGAGGTGATTGTCGGCAGCGAACGGAGTAAACAGTATGGCATACATTGATTTTCTATCCCCGTTGCACAAGGCCACCAAACGCGACTACCTCGCGCGGGTGAACGAGTATCCCAAGGCGGAGGCCATCAAGCGCGCCAAGCTCTACGACTTCGACTACTGGGATGGCGACCGCAAATTCGGCTACGGCGGCTACAAGTATGACGGGCGCTGGCGGGTGGTGGCGGACGCCCTCGTCAAGCACTACGGATTGAAGCCCGGGATGCGCGTGCTCGACGTGGGGTGCGGCAAGGCGTTCCTGCTCTACGATCTGATGCAGGCGGTGCCGGGGCTTGAGGTCTGCGGCATCGACATTTCGCGTTACGGCATTGAGCACGCCAAGGACGAGGTCCGGCCCCACCTGCAACTGGGCAGTGCGACGGCGCTCCCGTTTCCCGACAAGTCCTTCGACCTGGTGATCTCGATCAACGCCTTGCACAACCTGTTCTGCTACGACCTCGTCAAGGCCGTGAAGGAAATCGAGCGGGTTGGCCGCGGCGGCAAGTACATCGTGGTGGAGTCCTACCGCACCGAGGAGGAGAAGGTCAACCTGATGTACTGGGTGTTGACCGGCGAATGTTTCCTGGCGCCGGCCGAGTGGGAGTGGTTCTACAACCAGGCCGGCTACACGGGCGACTACTCGTTCATCTATTTCGAGTGAGGCGCCGCACGTCCTGCCGGAGCGGCAGGGAGCCTACAGATGGGCCAGCGCGGCGTAGCCGACGGAATCTGGAACTCATGAACTCAGGAAGGATCCGTTCCTGGTTTCCCGGCCTTCGCTGGCGCAACCCCCTTGGCTGACTTGATCCGGTGAAACGGGATGACGATATGAGCCGATGTGGGGTTTGTGGTGATGGGCGCTTACAGGTGTCGTTGGATGCTGGTCCCCTGGCCATCTGCAATCGTTACCTCAGAGATCCGACGGCGCCCGACGATCAGCACCCCTTGCAGTTGGGGCAGTGCCAGGCATGTGGCGTGGTGCAACTGGTCAACCCGATTGCCGGGGCAACCCTCACGGCGCCCTACGACTGGATCCGTTATACGGAACCCGAGCGGCATCTCGACGCGTTGGCCGAGGAGATCGCGGGACTCCCTGGGGTGTCCCCCGATGCCCCCGTCCTGGGGGTCAGTTCCAAAGACGACACGCTGCTGCAGCGCCTTCAGCGGAAGGGCTTTCGATCCATCGCCCGGTTGGATGGCGTGCAGGATCTCGGGGGGACGCAGGCGGACCTGGGCATGGAACTGGTCCAGGAACGGCTGACGCCCGAGCGGGCTGCCGCCTACGTCCGTCGTCACGGGGTGGCGCGCGTCGTGATCTTGCGCCACGTCCTGGAGCATGTGCAGAACATGCCGTCCTTCGCTGCGGCGCTGGCCACGTTGACGGACCGCGAGGGGTACCTGGTGGTCGAATCCCCGGATTGCCGCGGTGGCCTTGAGGCGCGGGACTACTGCATGCTGTGGGAAGAGCACGTCTACTATTTCACTGCCGCCACGTTTTCCCGGGCCTTGTATACGGCCGGGTTCAACCCGCTGCGCGTTTCGGTGGTGCCGCTCCCGCTGGAGAATTCCGCGGTGGCCATCGTGCGCCCAGCCGGCGCCACGCGGCCCCCCCCGCCAGCCCTGGATCTGGCATCGGAGATGGCGCGCGGCAGGTCTTACGCGCAGGATTTTCTGCCGCAGCGGCAGGCGGTGCAGCGGCACGTGCAGGCGCTCTGCCGGCAGCATGGGAAGCTGGCGGTTTTCGGGTCCGGCCACCAGGCCGGCATGTACATCAACGCGATGCAGATCGCACCATGGCTCGCCTTTGTGGTGGATGACAATCCCAACAAGCAGCAAATGTTCATGCCTGGCTCCCGGCTGGCGGTGGTCGACTCCGCGCATCTGGCGGCTTCCGACGTCCGGTATTGCCTCCTGGCGGTGAATCCTGAGAACGAAGACGCACTGATCGGTCGCCAGCAGGTGTTTCTAGCGCGTGGGGGCGAGTTCGCTTCGATCTTCCCATCCAGCCCGAGGGCCCTTAGGATTGCAGCAGGTGAAAGCAGGGACTGATGCCGCTTACCAAGACCGGTGCGGATGTCTATTACGCAAGCGGGCCACTGGTGCAGATCCGTGGCGCCGACTTGGCACAGCTCAAGCGTGATGCCGAGGTCAGCGCGCGGGGGCGCTGCCGCATTTGCACCCATGCGACCCCTGACCATCCCATTCACGAGATGATCATTGTCCTGAAGCGCGGGACCTACATCCGCGCCCATCAGCATCTGGGGCGCTCGGAAAGTGTGCACGTGATCGAAGGCCGGGCCGATGTGGTGGTGTTTGACCCCGACGGCGCCATCCGCACGGTGCTGGATTTGGGGCCGGTCACGGAGGGCGGAGAGTTCTTCTACCGCATGTCCGAACCGCTGTTGCATACCGTGCTGGTGCGCTCGGACTTCCTGGTGTTTCACGAAACCACGAGTGGACCGTTCCGGCGGGATGACACGGCCTTCGCGCCGTGGGCACCCGTGGAAGCGGACGCCGCGGCGGTTGGCCGGCATCTTGCGGATTTGGAAGTGAGCGTGGCGCGCTGGCGCGCGGCCCATCCGGCCCGCGGCTTGCCGGGCGGTGTGGCGTTAAGCGAAGGAGATCGGCCGCATGCGTAAGGATGTATACCGACGGGAAACGTGCAGACTCTGCGAGGCCCCCAGTCCGGCCTGCGTGGTGGCCCTGAAGCCCACGCCGATTGGCGACGACTATGTCGCCGCCAGCCGCCGCGAGGACGTGCAGCCCATGTATCCGCTGGATCTTTGTCTCTGCAGCCGGTGCGGGCACCTGCAGTTGCGGGACGTCGTCAATCCCGAGCTGCTCTTCCGCAACTACATCTACGTGACCTCGAGTTCCCTGGGCTTGGTGGAGCATTTCCGGAAATATGCCGAGGACATGCGGGCGCGCCAGTACCTGCCGCCAGGGGCCTTTGTGCTGGAGATCGGGAGCAACGACGGCTCCCTGCTGCGCTTTTTTCAGCAGCAGGGGCTGCGCGTGCTGGGCGTCGAGCCCGCCACCGCCATCGGGGGCCGCGCGAAGGCGTCCGGCGTCGACACGCGGGTGGAGTTCTTCACCTCGGCCCTGGCGCGCGAGGTGCGGCAGACGCATGGGGCGGCGCACCTGGTGGCCGCCAACAATGTCTTCGCCCATGCCGACAGCCTGGGCGACATGGCGGACGGCATTCGTGACCTCCTGGCCCCGGACGGCGTCTTCGTGTTTGAAGTTTCCTACCTGGTCGACATTGTGCAGAACATGCTGTTCGACACGGTGTATCATGAGCACCTGAGCTATCATGCGGTGAAGCCGTTTGCGGCGTTTTTCCGGAAGCACGGCATGGAGCTCTTCGACGTGCAGCGCATCCCGTCGAAGGGCGGGTCCATACGCGGGTTTGCCCAGCTGGCGGGCGGTCCGCGCGCGGTGGCGCCCATCGTGGGGGAGTTGTTGCAGCTCGAGGCCGGGATGGGGCTGGACCAGCCCGCGCTGTATGCGCGCTGGTCGGCCGACATTGACCGGCGCAAGCGGGCGGTCCTGGACTTCCTCCAGGCGCGGCGGGCGGAGGGCAAGACCATTGCCGGCTATGGCGCCTCGCCCACCTGCACGACGCTGACGTACCACTTTGAACTGGGCCCCTTGCTGGACTTCGTGGCGGATGACAATCCGGCCAAGCAGGGAACCTTCAGCCCGGGGCTTCACACGCCCGTGCTGGCCTCGGAGGCGCTGTATGATCGGCGGCCCGACTACGTGGTGATCCTGGCCTGGAACTACGCGGAGCCCATCCTGAAGCGACACCAGCGTTTCGTCGCCGAGGGGGGGCATTTCGTGGTCCCGTTGCTGGAACGGCGCGTGATCTGAACAGGGGGGCGGCTGATGTCCGAGCAGATGAACCGCCGCATAGCGGGGCCGCATGGGATCGCCACCGGCATCCCGGCCTCCGCGCAAGTCGAGTGCCTGCACCGCAACCCGGTGCAGACGATTCTGCGCGTCACGGGCACGTTTGACGGCGGGCCGCGCGAATTTTTCGTGAGCCACTCGGGGGAGCGGGCGGGCATGGTGGCGGTGCGGGGTGGCGACGTGCTGCTGGTGCGGCAGTACCGGCTGCTGGTGGATGGGCCGGCCTGGGAGATTCCGGGCGGGCGCGTGGATGACGGCGAGACCGCGGAGGCCGCGGCCGTGCGCGAGTGCTTTGAGGAGACCGGGGTCACGTGCCGCCAGCCGCGCCTGCTGGCCTTCTATTTGCCGGGGCTGGACGGCTCCCACAATCCGACGCACATCTACGCCTCCGACCGCACAGAGGATGGTGTGGCCCCGGGTGGCGGACACGCACACCGGGAAATCGCCGCGAAGGCGTGGATTCCGCTGGATGAGGCCCTGCAGATGATCGCCGAGCGGCGCATCGTGGACTGCCTGACGATGGTGGCGCTGCTGGGGTTGAAGGCCGGCCTGCTCAAGCGGCTGCCAAGCGGCCACGACGCCGGAGCCTCCGCCTGACCACCACCGTGAGGCTGAAGGAAGGCATGGCTCGCGGCTTCGGGCACCCTGTCAGCCGTCAGCGCGTGGCCGCGGCCGTGGGGTGTGCGCAAAGCGCAAGGATGTAGTGGGCCATCTTGTGATAGCCGGTGTGGACGACTTCATCGTTCATCGAAAACATGAAGACCGAGTGGAAGTACGATTCCATGAGTGATTTCAGGACCGGCGCCGACTTGCAGTTCACATGCCCCGCCTTGCTGCCGGGCGTGGCATAGGCCTGGCTTTCCAGCGACGGCATGCCGATAATCATGGCGGCATCCGAGGTGAGGCATTTGCATATGTTCCCGATGAAGGTGCGTTCATCCTTGGCGTCGATATGCTCGAGCACATCCAGCGAGTAGGCGGCATCAAAGGGGCCGTCATGCAACGTCCCCTCGAGGAAATTGTGCACGCGTGCGACATAGGGGTATTCCGGCTGCACCCGTGCCTGTGCATCGGCAATGAATTCCGGGTCAAAATCGGTCACCGTCAGCCGCTTGATTTCCTGCATGACGATGGGCGAGTTATAGGCGTCGCCGCAGCCGATTTCCAGGACGTGCTTCCGCCCGGACAGCATTTTCGAGACGAATTTGTACCGGGATTGTGAAAAGAGAAACCGCCGGGGATCCTCAATCCATTCCCGGCTTTTGAGGAGCCCCATGGCGATGGCGCCCCGCGTCTCGGCGAAGGCGATATTGGCCTGGTTGACCGGATCTTTCGTGCGCCTTTTTGACATGCGGTATGGTCTCCCCTTGCCTCGTGACTGAAGATAAACGTCAGTGTAGCGAAATGAGAAACCGAGATCAATGGGCGTAGCGTCAGGCCCCTGACATAATGAGTCGCTCGCAGACCGTCATGGCCTGTACGGTCAGGGCCTTGCCGTGGGCGGTCGGGGCCGGCTTGTCGATCAAAGATTGAGGAGTGGTGTGCAAGCGAAGACGCGTACCTTGTCGGTCGTCATGCCGTGCTTCAATCATGGCGCTTTTGTGTCTCAGGCCATCGAGTCCGTGCTGAGTCAATCGCGCCTGCCGGACGAATTCATCATCCTGGACGATGCCTCGACGGATGACAGCGCGGCCGTCATCGAGGCGTATGCGCGCCGCCATGCGCTCATTCGGTTCGAGCGTCAGGGCGTGAACCGGGGGGCGGTCAAGACGCTGACAACGCTGATGGAGCGTGCGAAGGGCGACATTGTCTACGCGGGAGGTGCGGACGATTTTGTTCTGCCTGGCTTGTTTGAGACCGGCATGGGCATGCTCGAAGCGCATCCGCAAGCCGGAGTCTTCTCCGCTCTATCCCTGGTCGTTGACCGGGACGGCCATGCGGAGGGCTTGCTGCCGGGTGGCGTTCCCGCCATGCGCCCCGCCTGGATTCCGCCGGACGAGGTCAAGCGCCGGCTGTGCCTTTACGGCGGCTGGTTCATGGGGAATACGGCGTTGTATCCGCGGGAGTATTTTCTGCGTGAGGGTGGCTACCTCCCCGCGCTGGGCGCCTTTGTCGATGGGTTCATGTATCACGTGCTCGCCCTGCGGCATGGCGCCTGCTTTGTGCCGCAGCCGTTGGCGGCCTGGCGGCGGCTGGAGACGGGCTACTCGTCCGCCACGGCGGCCAGCCAGGAAAAGATGTCCGCCATCTTGCGGGAGTCGGAGCGGCTGATGCGCGAGGCCCCGGAGTATGCCGGCCTCTTCCCGGCCCGGTACGTCGACGACTGGCTCAAGCGGCAGCAGTATTGGATGGAGGCGCCGGCGTTGCGTCGGCAGGCGGCGGGGGGGCTGTCCGCGATGGGGTATGCGCTGGCGTGGCTGCGGCTGCAGGGGCGTTGCTTCACCTGGCCGGCCACGCCGCTGATGGCGCGCTGGGCGCTTCGCCACGCGGCCTGTCTGCTAAGCCCGCCCCGCCTGGGTTCCGGCGCGGGACGTCCCGGAGCTGCCTGAGGGACCGCCCGTCCGCACGAAGACGAACTCATTGCAGCCAGTCGGGGCTTCGGGGGGGACGCAGCGTTTCTGCACGAAGCCGAGCGGCTGAAGGAACGCCGCGATCGCGGCGGCGGAGGCGTACTCGTACGGATAGCCTCCCAGCCAGTCGATCACGTCATACCAGAAGTCCATCCCGCGCTGTTTGACAAACGGATTGCGCCGCGTGACGAGCCACTTGGCGGCGCCGATGACGATCGCAAAAACGCCATTGAAAAGCCGGCGCACGGGACGCGGGGACAGGTTGTACAAGCGCTTGATCTGCTTCCACCCCCAGCAGGACCAGTGAGCATTGTAGATCGCGAGGGTGAACATTCCGCCCGGCGACACGCAGGCGGCACTGTTGCGAATGGCGTCCCACATCGCACCCGTGTGGTGCAGGGAACCCCAGGCGTAGACGATGTCGAAGGCGCCCAGCGCGCGCATTGCGGCCGCGTCCAGGGCGGATCCCTGGCGAAATTCGAGCGTGCCCGCCTTCGCCATCATGGCGCGCAGGCGCTCGCCATTGTCGCGACTGGCCTGTACGCACTTCGGGTTCACATCGACCCCGACCACGCGGGCACAGCCGGCGGCGGACGCCGCGAGGGAGAAGAGCCCTGAGCCGCAGCCGACATCGAGCAGGGATTTGCCGCTCAACTCGTCCGCGCCGATGAGCGACTCAAGCGATTGCACGGCGGCCTGGAAGCGCTCCGGCGTCATGCGCGCGTCGGAAAAGGCCTGCCAGTTGGCGCCAAAGTCAAAGGCCAGTGCAGTCATGGGAGCTTCAGGTCTGACGGGGCCAAGAGTCGTGCTCCATGGTACACGGTGAGTACCTCGACTAAATCGGATCGGACGCGGTACACAATGCGGAAGTTGCCGGACAGGATCTCCCGTATCGTGGGCGTTCGCCATTCAGGAACGACACGTCCTGATGTGGGGAAGTCCGCGAGTTGCTCGACCGCCGTGAGGATGCTGGAGACGAACAAGCTTGCGTACTGGGAGGAATCGTGAGCGATAAACGTGGCGATGGACTCCAAGTCGCTCGCCGCTTGCGGCGTCCACCTTACTTCAGCCATTTGGCCATCGACTCCCTTACCGTGGCATGCGCCATTGTCTGGTTGCGGTCAGCCTGATGAAGACCTCTTTCTATTTTCGCAAGAAACAGGATCCGTTCCATGGCATCTTCAAATGATGCCGTATCAGGCAGCGCCTGCACGGCTTGCACAACTTTCTCCTTCGTTGTCATGGGAATAGGGTAGCAGTTCAGGTGACTTCCAGCAACCGACACTTCTCGTTGGGCGTACGGCCTCAGGCATGTAGCGGCCGAGCTTGCGCGGACCTCTTCCTCGCAACGGGTCTCCGCAAGCGGAGCCCCTACAGTCCCCGTAACGGCTGAGGATGTACAGCTGGACGCCCTTGTTTCGGCAGGCACTTGGCGGGCCGCGCTTGTCGCATCAGGGGCGCCATATCACGTAGCCTTGGACAGCCGCAGCCAGAATTCGAGCATCAGCAGGGTCCAGAGGCGTTTGCCGTGGTCGGTGCGGCCAGCGGTGTGCTCCTGGACGAGCGTGGATACGGGTACGAGATCGAAAAGTTGGCCGATGCGAGCCTGGGGATCGCAGAGCACCTCGCGCGACCACGCGGCGAGCGGCCCGCGGAACCACGCGCCCAGCGGAATACCGAAGCCCCGTTTGCCCCGGTTGCTCACAGCAGGCGGGAGGTGTTCCGCGAAGGCGGCGCGCAGCAGGTACTTGTGCGTGCTCCCGCGCAGCTTGCAGTGCTCCGGCAGGCGCGCGACCCATTCGACGAGCATATGATCCAGGAACGGCGAGCGGCCCTCGAGCGAGTTCGCCATGGTCATGCGGTCGGCTTTGACGAGCAGATCTCCTGGCAGATAGTTCGTCGTGTCCGTGTAGAGCGTGCGATCGAGGAACGATGTGGCTGGCGCAGAGCGGAACGACTTGGCCAGCCAATCGGCGGACGTCAGATTGGAAAAGGCGTGCCGACGGTCGGGCCGCCAGAGGGCCGCCTTCTGGGCCTCGTCAAAATAGGACCCCCAGCGCACGATGCTGGCGTCGGGCGTGATCGCGGCGACCTGGGCCAGGCGCTTCAGGCCGGCGACCCAGTTGGCTTCGATCGGCACATTGACGGGCTCGCGCGCCGACTTAAGGAGGGCCGGCATGATCTGCTGCGTGATCGCGCGGGGCAGGCGCGCATACAGGTTGGCAAAGCGGTCGAGGCGGTAGCGCTGGTAGCCCGCAAAAATCTCATCGCCGCCGTCGCCGTTGAGCGCCACGGTTACGTGTTGGCGGGTGAGCCGGGACAGGTGGTGCAGCGGAAGCGCCGACGAGTCTGCAAAGGGTTCGTCGAACTGACGTGCAAGCCTCTGCATCATGTCGGGCACATCGCCGTAGCTGACCACGAATTCGTGATGTTCGGTGCCGTAGCGCTGGGCCACGGCGCGGGCATAGGGCAACTCGGAGAAGCCGGCTTCCTCGAAGCCGATCGAGAAGGTTTTCACCGGGCCGCTGGCGGCTTCGGACATCAGCGCGACGATCAGGCTGGAGTCCAGGCCGCCGCTCAGGTGAGCGCCCAGCGGCACATCGCTCAGCAGGCGCAGCCGAACAGCCTCGCGCAGCCGCGTGCGCAGGTCCTCCGCAAGTTCGGCGTCGGGCGCCGTCCACTTCGGGCCGTAGGGCAGGTCCCAATACCGTTCGACGCGCAATGCGCCGCGTTCCCAGATCAGGCGGTGCGCCGGGGGGAGCTTGCGGATGTGCTGAAAGCCCGTGAGCGGATCGGGGACGTACTGCAGCGTCAGGTAATGGTTGATGGCTTCGAGATCGATGTCGCGCGGTAGCGTGGGCACTTCGAGCAGGGCTTTTATCTCGGAGCCGAAGACGAGGCCCTGCGCGTGTTGGGCGTAGTAGAGCGGCTTCTTGCCCAGGCGGTCACGGGCCAGCAGGAGGCGTCCGCGGCGCGCATCCCAGATTGCGAAGGCGAACATGCCGCGCAGGTGTTGCACGCAGTCGTCTCCAAAGTCCTCGTAAAGATGGACGATGGCTTCGGTGTCGGCATGGGTGCGGAAGACGTGGCCGCGCGCCTCGAGCTGGGGGCGGAGTTCCGGGTAATTGTAGATTTCGCCGTTGAAGACGATCCATATGTCGCCCGCTTCGTTGGACATGGGCTGGTCGCCGGTGACCAAGTCGAGGATGGCGAGCCGGCGCATGGCCAGGCCGACATGATCACGGACGAAGAACCCGTCGCTATCCGGCCCACGGTGGCGGATGGCGGCGTTCATGCGGTCGAGCAGGTCGCGATCAACCGGCCGGCCCTCGGGATTGATATAGCCGCAGATGCCGCACATGGGGGAGGCCAGGTTTCAGGTTTCGGTGTTCAGGTGGCGCCGGGTGGTGTGTCCATGGTTCTGAGCAACGCCGCGGGGTTGAGAATGGGGCGTCCGCGCCACTGCTTGAGTGCCAGCAGATGGAAATCGCCTGAAACAATCGCATCCGCGTCAGCCGCGAGTGCGTATGCCAGCACGTGGTTGTCGTCCGGATCGAGTGTCACATCGGCGACCGTACACATGGGCGTTACCACGCGGCACATGGCACGCGCCTCCTCCGCGATCGCCAGCGCCTGGTCTGCAGTTAGCCCGAATTTGGTGCGCTGCAACACGTCCCGGAGCTCGTCGAGAATGGGCACGGAGATGCAGCACTCCAGCGCGCCACTGAGTATCAGGCGGATGACGCGTTCGGGTGGGCCTCCGAACAAGAAGGCGGAAATATAAATGTTCGTGTCGAGCACGATGCGCCGGGCGTTCATCGGCGGCTGACTCGGGATTTACGAAAGGCGGCTATTTCCGTGGCCACCTCCTGTGGCTTCAGGTCCCGCTTCGCCGCGACTTCACGCCCCAGGGCGAAGAGCTGTGTCCAGCGTTCCTGGCGCTGAATATAGGCGCGCGCGGCTTCGCGCAAGAGTTCCGATCTGCTTCTGGCTTCCCCTCTTGCAACCCGGTCGATGTCGCGCAGCAATCGGTCCTGGAACGAAATATTGACAGTCACGTTGCTCATCACGCCACCTTTCTGAGTCCCAATATACAATTCTTGTATGCACTGGGTCAAGCGGATCTGATTTGGAACTCAGGAACGACTGGCGTGGTCCAACCATGCCTGAGTTGGCCAGCAGATCAAGAACTGGATGAACCACGGAGACACAGAGGCACGGAGAAGCAACCGGCGAGCGACTGGGGGTAGACCGCGCAGCGGGCTGGCGCCATTCGCGAGTCTCCGTAAACTTCCGGCTCTGTGTCTCCGTGTCTCCGTGGTGAATCCGAAAGAAAAGGCCAACCACGGCTTGCATGGTGAGCTCGCCAGCAGGCCACCATGACGCCGGGCGTTCGTGAGTCCCAAATTCATCTGAGATGCGGGGCAGGCTATAGGCAAGCCGTGGGGAACAGGCCCGCGTAGGCTTCCGCGGCGCGGCGCCAGGTGAATTCGGCGAGCACGCGGGCGCGGCCGGCCTGTCCCAGGCGCAGGCGGCGGACGGGATCGGCGCACAGGAATGCCAAGGCGCCCGCCAGGGCCGTGGCATCGCCGGGCGCCACGAGCGCGCCGGTGTCGCCGTCGATCACCAGGTCTTCGCAGCCGGCAATGCGGCAGGCGACGACGGGCAGTCCGCAGGCCATGGCCTCCAGAACGGTGTTCGGCATGCCTTCATCGGTGGAGGGAAAGACGAACAGGTCCGCCGCCTGGTAGCGGGCGGGGAGCGCTTCGCGCGGCACCCAGCCGGCGAAGGAGATCCGATCAGCCAGTCCCAGCCGCCGGGCCTGGGCTTGCAGCGGGCCGCGCTCCGGGCCATCGCCAATGAGCGTCAGCGACCAGGCCTGGGCGGTCAGGGTGACGAGCGCGTCAAGAAGCGTGTGGAGGCCCTTCTCCTCACTAAGCCGGCCGACGAAGAGGAGACGGACGGTGCGGATTGAAGATGGAAGACTGAAGCGTGAATCGTTGGGATCGGAAACCGCGGATGGCGCGGATAACGCGGATGGCGCGGATAACGCGGATGCGGGCGAGGGGCGCTGCCGGGGCGCACTGCCGTCATCCGCGTTATCCGCGGTTGCCAGGCCCCTGTCTGTTGCCGGCCGAAAGTGTTCCGCATCGACGCCGTTGGGGATCATGTGGAAGGGGAGGTCGGGGAGGGTCTGGCGGGCTTGGCGGCGCAGTCCTTCGCTGTTGGCGACGACGCCTCGGGCCTGGCTCCAGACGAGGCGGATCCACGGCTTGGTCAGGCGATGGTGCCAGACGAGCTGATCGCCCTGGTGGCCCGGCACATCGCCGCCGCGCAGGGAGACGACGTAGGGCACGCCGCGGGTCCCTTTCAGCCAAAGGGCCACGGGGCCGCCGGGGATGCCGAAGAAGGCCAGGGTGGCATCGGGGGGCCAGTGGCGTGTGAGGCCGAGGCCATGCCAGCAGGCGCTGGCGATGAAGGTGAGCATCTCCGGCACGGTGCAGCGGTCGGCGTGGCGGCGGATCACGGGGACGCGATGGAGGGTGTAGCCGTCCTGCCGGTCGGTGCGCGGCAGGTCCGCGAAGGCGGAGGTGAGCACGCGTACGTCCATGCCCTGGCGGACAAACTCGCGCGCCAGCGCGGCGGTGGCCGTGCCCGAGCCGCCGCCGATGGGCGGAAATTCGTAGTTAATCAGGAGGAGGCGCATGGGGAGGGCCGAAACATGGCGAATGGCGCGACATAGTGGTGGCTGCCGTGAAAAGTGGCGTGCGTTTGGTGCGACAAGGGCGTGGTCATTTCACCCCATCCGCGGCGTTCTCGCTGTCGGCGCATACCCGGAGTATGGCGCCGGCAGCTCGGCCTTGCGGCTGGGGTAAACTGACCACGCCCTTGTCGCATCCCGTCCGCGGACGGACGGGCAGCCAAACGCACGCCACGTTGCTCTCGCGTTGCGCCCCGCCATGGGAGCGGGGCGCTCGCGAGTTCGGAAGTTATATGGCTGGTGGCTGGGCTTAAGAAAGAGGCATTGAACCACGGAGACACGAAGTCACGGAGAAGAAGGCCACGGAGGCTCGACAACCGCGTCTGCCCGTGCTCGAAGCGTGACACCCGTTACTTCCCCCAATTCTGGTACCAGAGTTGGAATGAGAGGAGGGTCCAGAGGAGTTTACGCTGATCCTGGCGGCCGGCCATGTGGTCGTCCAGCAGGCGGCGCACGTAGGGGGCGTTGAAGAAGCCATCCCGTTTCAGGCGCGCTTCGGAGAACATCTCTTCCGCCAGTGGGCGGAGGGGGCCGGTCAGCCACTTGGCGACAGGCATGTTGAACCCCTTCTTGCCGCGGTGGAGGATGTTGTCCGGCACGCGTCCGCGCAGGCATTCGCGCAGCAGGAACTTCGAGGTGAAGCCGTGCAGCTTGAGCTGGTGCGGCAGCGTGGCGACATATTCCACCAGCGAGTGATTGAGGAAGGGCACGCGCACCTCAAGCGAGTTGGCCATGCTGGCGCGGTCGACCTTGGGCAGGATGTCGCCCTCCAGGTAGAGCTTCATGTCGGCGTAGAGAATCTGGTTGGTGGGCTCCTTGGCGCGGCAGGCCCGCAGATGTTCGTAACAGATGTCGTAGGTGTCTTTTTCCTGCAGCTGCACCCAGGGCTCGACGAGCAGTTTCTTCTGCTCCGGGGTGAAGGAGCCAAGCCAGCGGTGGTGGCGGATGATGGCCGGCACGCCACGCCCGCCGATGAACCGCCGGATCTTGAAGTCGAGGCTGATGTTGTCGTAGGACACGGGGAGGCGGTCGACGAGCCAGGGCACGAGCCGCATGCGCACGAAGCCCGGCACGAGCCGCTCGTAGTATTCCACGAGCCGGTGGGCTTTCATCGTCGGATAGCCGGCAAACAGCTCATCGCCGCCGTCGCCGCCCAGCGCGGCCTTCACGTAGCCGTGGGTGAACTGCGAGAGGAGGTAGGTGGGCACCAGCGACGAATCGCCCAGGGGTTCGTCCATGCAGGCGCCGATCTTGGTCAGCAGGTCGACGGCAATGGACGGCGTCAGCTTCAGTTCGTGGTGATCGGTGCCCAGGTGGCGGGCGATCTGCTGCGCGTACTGGGATTCGTCGAAGGAGGGATCGTCGAAGGCAATCGAGAAGCTCTTGACGTTGCCGGGGGACAGCTCGGTCATGATGGCGGCCACGGCGCTGGAGTCGATGCCGCCGCTCAGGAGCACGCCGATGGGCACGTCGCTGACCATTTCCTTCTGCACGACTTCGCGCATCAGCTGCCCGAGTTCCTGCGCGTAATCCTGGACACGCTTGGGCTGCACGCCTTCGCTGCGGGAGAGGTTGACATCCCAGTAGGAGGCGACGTGCACCTCGCCGCCGGTGGTGCAGGTCAGCAGGTGGCCGGGCGGCAGTTTGGAAATGCCCTGGAAGATGGAGCGCGGGGTGGGGACGTATTCGAAGCTGAGGTATTCGTTGAGCGCCACGAGATCGATGGTGCGGGGCACGCCGGGATAGGCGAGGATGGCCTTCAACTCCGAGCCGAAGATCAGGGTGCCCTGGTGCTGCAGGTAGTAGAGCGGCTTGATGCCGGTGCGGTCGCGGGCCAGCAGCAGGCGCTTCTTCGCGTCATCCCAGATCGCGATCGCGAACATGCCATTGAGATGCTGGAGGAACTCGAGGCCGAATTCCTCGTACGCGTGGACGATGACTTCGGTGTCGCTCTTGGAGGTGAAGTGGTGGCCGCGGCGCTGGAGCAGGGCGGTGAGGTCGCGGTAGTTGTAGATTTCGCCGTTAAAGACGACCGAAATGGTGCGATCTTCGTTGTGAATGGGCTGGTGGCCGCTATCCAGATCGATGATGGAGAGGCGTCGCGAGCCGAGGGCCACGGGGCCGCTGGCGTACACGCCCTGGTCGTCAGGTCCCCGGTGGGCGAGGGTGCGGCACATGGCATCTGCCAGCGCCGCCTCTGCCGGGCGCGCCAGGTCCGCATGCACAAATCCGCAGATTCCACACATTTACAGCGAGTCTTTCCCCAACGGCCGGCGCCGCGCCATTGGTTTCCCCGCAGTATCACGGAGCCGCCCGCGCGGTGTCAAGATTGCGACCGCCTCTTGTTGACACACCTCGGGGCGCTTGGCACTATCCCCGTATCCTGACCCAACAAGGAGTGGGGTCACATGCTTTTGGGGGACTCGAGGTGTTTGTACGCAATCTGGTTGGCCCGTGCCGGACGCGTCTGGCGGGCGCGGCGGTGCTGGGGCTGGTCTGTCTGAGCGGATGTTCGCGTGGCGTGGCCTGGCTGGACAAGCGCGACCAGGAACTGCCCCTCGTGCAGCGCGCCGCGGCGCGGGCGTCGGAAGGCGATGTTGAAGCGGCCATCCGGCTGTACGGCAAGGCGCTGGAACAGGACCCGGATGCGGCGCGGGCACACCTGGACCTGGCGTTCCTTCTGCACGACCACGTGCGCGACTATGTCGGCGCGATTTATCACTACCGGCGCTATCTGGAATTGCGCCCCGGCGCCGAAAAGCAGAATCTGGTGGAAGAGCGCGTGCGGCTGGCCCAGCAGTCCTTTGCCGCCGATGTGCTGGGGCCGAACCGGATTGCCGACAAGGTCGCGGTGCTGGAGCGAGACAACGCGGCGCTGCGTGCCCAGATCAGCATGCTGTCGGAGCGCCTGCAGATGCGATCGCAGAGCCAGGGCGCGTCCGCGTCGGCGAGTGCCCCGGAGCCTGTCACGAAGCCCATGCATATTGCGGGGCGCGATGCGGTCAGCACCTATCGCGTCAAGAGCGGGGACACCTTGACGAGTATTGCGTCCGAAGTATATGGGGACGGCAAGCGCTGGAAGGACATTCAACTGGCCAATTCCGACATTCTGGGCAATTCGAGCCAGGTTCGGGTCGGGCAGGTGCTGGTGATTCCCTGACGGGCCCGCACAAGGACAAGACGACCATGAGTACAGACTTCTTTGATAATGATTTGCGGCGGGACCAGCGCGTACCGGCGGTGGCGGCGCCGGAGAGCACGGATCAGCCGGCGGACACGATCAGCGCCCACGCCATCAGCCGCCTGGTGCTCGAGAAGCACGAGCGCACCACGCAGATGGCGGGGGCCGTGCAGGAGATTGAGCTGCTGCGGACGCGTCAGCGCGAACTCGAGAAAGAGCGCGAGCACCTGGAATCCCTGACGCGCCGCCAGGAGTCCTACGAGCGAGAGAAGCGCGAGTCCATCGCGAACCTGGAGCGCAGCCTGGTGTTGCTGGACAAGCAGATTTCAGAGGCCATGCGCGCCTCCGAGCTGATGACGTCCGTACGCCAGCGCTTTGAGGAATCCCTGCACGAGATCAAGCAGATCGACGAGAACAACTGGAACGGCGTGCAGTTTGAAACGGAGTTGAACAAGGCCGCCGTGGTGATCGACCAGGCGCAGGAGCAGTTCAAGAAGGGCATGTCGAAAGTCAATTCCTCGGGCTGGTTTCGCGCCGCCGCCATAGCGCCCGTGTCGGACTTCGAGGTGTCGGGGAACGCGCACGCGCGTCCGGAGTCGTTTCGCTACTGGCTGAAAGCCGGGTTGGCCTTCAGCCTGCCGCTGATGGTGGTGATCGCGCTTTGCTTTGTGGCCTGGCTGGTGTTGGGCGGCGGCGTGGCGCGATAGTGACCGGCCGGGCGCCGCGGGCGTGGAGGGGAATGACCGTGTGAGGGGGGCGGGCGTCAGGGTCCCGCCCGGCTGCACGTGGCCACCGTTGGCGAGGAAGGCTTGTTGATCCCTGCTTATCGCGACCATGAAACCGACTCCTCTAGCCAAGCGGATCAAGGAACTTGAAAAACAGTTGGACCAGGTGGACGGGAACATCCGGTCGCTGTCGAAGACGATGGAGCGGACTCGCACGGGCGGGGCAATCAAGCTGGCACCGCTGGTGGACCCCAGCGTGGATGACCGCCCGCTGGCGGATCCGGTCATCGTGCCCGCGCCCAAGCCGGTGGCGCGGCGCCCGCGGGATGAGCGGTTTGTGGATTATCTTTCGACCAGTATTGGCGGGCCCACGGTCCCGCTGCGGCACGAGCGCAGCATCCAGCGCAACAAGGCCATCCTGACGATTGCGCTTGTCCTCCTGCTGCTCTTCTGGCTCCTGCACCGGCTGTTCCTGTAGCGCGCGGCGCGGAACGGCCGGACGTCAGCGGTCAGAGGGCACGGACGCGGGAGACGGTGGTGCGGCCGCGCTTCATGAGCGGGGACTGGATCACGCGCTGTTCCACCACATGCCCGCTGCCGGTCTTCAGGACGACGCGGTACTCGTGCAAATCGGCGGGGCAGGGAACGCGGGCCACGCCGAGCCACTGCGGCAGGGTTTCCCACTGCCGGGTGTCCGGCGATTCCATGGCAAACAGGATGAGCCGCAACAGATCCCCGAGCAACTCGTCCTGCTGGGAGACGACCTGGGCGGCCGTTTCCTTGAGTGCCACGCGCCCCGCGGTCTTCACGGTCTTGCGCAGCGCCAAGACCTTCTTCGTGGCCTCGGCCAGGACGTCCGTGCGCGCCAGCACGTAGCTTCTGCCCAGGTAGGTGTCGCCGTCATAGATTTCGGCGTAGGGTTGCGAGCCCCAGCGCCAGTTGGAACCGGCGTAGCTCTCGCCGCCCGTCGGTCCGCGGCCGATGGACACCAGGCAGACCAGTTCGTGCGAACCGGCTTTGCTGCGCGGGGGGCTGGGGGCGGGCGGCGGGGCCGCCGCGTCCGGCAGCGCGTTCGTGTCCACGTGCGGTCCCAGCGCGCCGGTCTTCGGGTCGATGGCGCACCAGGCGGCGATTTCGGAGGCCTTGCGATACTGGTACACGGCGCCGCTGTCGTCGCCCGCGAGTTCCAGGCTGAGGGCCGTGACATACCGGCTGTAGGCGTCATCGGGAAAGTCGCCGCGGCTTTCAAGGCGCCGGATCACCCCGCGGCCCTCGACGCCCGCGTCCTGCCAGAGGCCCATCGACAGGTAGCTTTCCGCGGCCAGGGCGTGCAGCAGCACGCGTTCATAGGGGGCGCCGCGAAACGACAGGAGCCGGTCATTGACGACCATGCTGGCCGACTCGCGTGACACGCTGATGTAATCGAGCTGGTCGGCCAGGGTCTTGGCGCGCAGCCAGTCTTCGACGGAGTCGGCATAGTCTCCGGTCGCCTGATGCATCGTGCCGCGCTCCATGAGCACGAGCACGCGATCGGTGGTGTCGCCGGGCGGGGGGGTGAGGGCTTTGACGCCGGCCTCGGGGTGCCCGTTGTAGAATTCGCCCCGGGCGGTGTCGAGGGCGGAGGTGGCGCAGCCGCTTCCGAAGGCCATCAGCAGGAGCCCCGCCATGGCCACGAGCCACGGCGCCGCGCGGTTACGCCGTGCGCGTCCAGCCGGACACACCCGCAGAGTCGCAGCGTTCACGTCTAAGTCGCCCATCACACGAACCGCCGGACCGTCCCTGCCCGGAGGGCAACGGCGCCCAGGGCCGGCGGCCCGCTAAACCGGATTGTCACACGCGGCCCGAAACCGCCACTCGCCGTTTCGGGCAGGATAGAAGTTACGCCGCCGCCTCTGCGGCTCTGCGGGAGCAGGCCTCGCCGACCGTTTCAGCCCTGCCCGCGAGACGGTTACCAGCCCAGGACCGGCTTGCTGGCGCGGCGCAGGCGGTCGAGCTGCTTGCGGCACGTGATCAGCCCGGTCTCCAGATCGGTGATCTCAACCGTCAGCTGATAGTAGGTGTCCGCCGACTTCTTCAGGCGGATGCCCTTGCCCTCGTCGCGCGAGATCTCGATCAGCGAGCCGGTCATCATGTACTTGGCGCCGAGCTGGCGGCCGATGGCGACCTTGGTCTCCTCGGTGCAGTTGGCCAGCTGGAAGCCCTGCTCCTTGAGCAGATCGTCGCGGCGGCTGGCGTTCACGAGGCGGATCTTGCTCGCATCCATCATCTTGGTGGTGATGGTGTCCGTGATCGCCTTCATGTCCGCATGCGTTTCGGTCCGGTTCTCCACGCCCATGTCCACGACGATGGGCTGCTCCTCGCCGGCGGGCGGGAAGGGATGCGCCATCAGGGCCTGGGCCATCTGATCCGACCACGTGAGAAGATCGCGCTGATCATAGCGCTCCGTGAGCGAACTGACCTCCGTGGGGCTCGCATCTTTCACCTTCATGGAACAACCGCACAGCGACACGGCGAATACACCGCACCCGACCAGACGCCACATGGATTTCATCGCGAAACTCCTTTGTCGTGAAACACCTGCGGCCATACTACCAAAGGGGCCGGGGCTGGGCAAACTGTTCTTGTTTCGGGGCGGAGCGCCCATTAATCTGCAGGGCCGAAGAGAAGCGGTCAGTGGCAGGGGCGGCTGACGCGCGGGCTCAAGGGGCGGAAGAGACCGGCGGGGACCGCCGGCTCCAGGCGTGACAGGGTGGATGGAGCCGGCCGTCCCGGCCGGAATCCGATCCCGCCATGGCGTGTGCGTGTTGCCCATGTCGCGGCTGCAGGCCTTCACCAGGGAAACGGGTATGGACCACGAGAGCACAGACACCAGCGGTATTGATGTTCGCTACGTGGCGAATCTCGCGCGCCTGCACCTGACCGATGCGGAGATCGACACGTTCCAGGGACAGTTGTCGCAGATCGTGGACTACGTGCAGACGATCAACCAGCTGGACCTGACGGGTATCGCGCCGACGTCGCATGCCCATCCGCTTGAGAACGTTTTTCGGGCGGACGAGGTGAAGCCGTCGCTCGACCGGGCGGAGGTCATGCGCAACGCGCCGCAGAGCCGCGACGGGCAGTTTATCGTGCCGAAGATTGTGGAGTAGGGAGGCTTGTGAACCACGCCCGGCAATATCCAGGAAAGAATGCTCCCGCAGCGGCGCAGAGGCCGGAAAGCATGCCTTTCTCCGCGAACTTTGTGGCTCTGCGGGAGATTCCCGCCGAGAACGTGACAACCGTAGGCCAGGCCGACACCCCGGCCGAGTGTTCCCGCCCATGACCCCCGACCTCACATCTCTCACCGTCCACGGCGCGCTGGCGTTGCTGGAGAGCAAGGCCTGCACGGCGGTGGACCTGGTCGACGCGCTGGTGGCGGCCATCGCGGCGCGCGATCCGGAGCTGGGCGCGTACGTGTCGCTCGATGCGGACGGGGCGCGGCGCGAGGCGGAGGCGGCGGACAAGGCCCGGGCGGCGGGCACGGGCGGGCGGCTGTGTGGCATCCCGGTCGCCGTGAAGGATGTGTTGAACGTGCGCGGCCAGCCCTGCACCTGCGCCTCGCGCATCCTGCAGGGCTACGTGGCGCCCTACGACGCCACGGCGATCGCGCGCCTGCGCGCGGCCGGCGCCGTCATGCTCGGCCGGACAAACATGGATGAGTTTGCCATGGGCGGCAGCACGGAGAACTCGGCGCTCAAGCGCACGCGCAATCCGCGCCATCCGGACTACGTTCCGGGCGGCTCCAGCGGCGGGTCGGCGGCGGCGGTGGCCGGCGGCGTGGCGCTGTGCGCGCTGGGCACGGACACCGGCGGCTCGATCCGCCAGCCGGCGGCCTTCTGCGGGTGTGTCGGCCTCAAGCCCTCCTACGGCCGCGTCTCCCGCTATGGGCTGACGGCGTTCGCCTCCTCCCTCGACCAGGTCGGCCCCATGACCCGCACCGTGCGCGACGCCGCGCTCCTGCAGGAAGTGCTGGGGGGCGTTGACCCCATGGACTCCACCAGCGTGGCGGCCCCGGTGCCGGCGTACACCGAGCGGCTGACGACGGACCTGCGCGGCATGACGCTGGGGGTGCCCAGGGAGTATGTTGTCGACGGGTTGGATGCCGGGGTGGAGCGCGCCGTGCGGGCGGCGATTGAGCGCTGTCGAGAGCTGGGCGCGCGCGTGATCGAGGTGAGCCTGCCGCACACGCGCTACGCGATCGCCACCTACTATGTCATCGCCACGGCCGAGGCGTCCGCCAACCTGGCGCGCTTCGACGGCGTGCGGTATGGCCAGCGCTGCGCGGACGCGGCGGATCCGCTGGATCTGTATGAGCGCACGCGCGCGGCCGGCTTTGGTCCCGAGGTCAAGCGGCGCATCATCCTGGGCACGTATGTACTCAGCAGCGGCTACTACGATGCGTATTACCTCTCGGCGCAGAAGGTGCGGACGCTGATCCGGCGCGACTTCGAGCAGGCGTTCGCGCAGTGCGACGCCCTCGTCACGCCCTGCACGCCGACGCCCGCGTACCGATTCGGCGAGAAAACCGACGACCCGCTGCAGATGTACCTGGGGGATATTTTCACGGTGACGGCCAACCTGGCGGGCATCTGCGGGCTGTCCGTGCCCTGCGGCGTGGCGGGAGGCCTGCCGGTGGGACTTCAGATTCTCGGCCCGGCCTTCAAGGAAGAGCAGATCCTGCGCGTCGGCCACGCCTATGAGCTGGCGCGGGGCGAAGGGTGGCTGGGATGAACTACCTCACGTCCATCGGGCTCGAGGTTCACGTCCAGCTGCGGACGCGGTCGAAGATGTTCTGCGGCTGCGCGGTGGGCTTTGGCGCGGAACCGAACACGCAGACCTGCCCGGTATGCCTGGGCTATCCGGGCGCGATGCCGACCATGAACGGGGAGGCGGTGCGGCTGACGGTGCGGACCGGGCTGACCATTGGCGCGCAGATCAACGCGCGCAGCAAGTTCGACCGCAAGAGCTACTTCTACCCGGACATGCCCAAGAACTACCAGATTTCGCAGTACGACCAGCCGCTGTGCGAGCACGGGAGCGTGCAGATCGACACGCCGGCCGGCGGGAAAGTCGTGCGCATCCGCCGCATCCACCTGGAAGAGGATGTGGCCAAGAACATGCACTTCGCGAATGCGAGCGGAGTGGATTTCAACCGGGCGGGCACGCCGCTCATGGAGATCGTCACCCAGCCGGACATCACGTCGGCGGAAGAGGCGTTTGCGTTCCTGGTCGCGCTCAAGCAGATCCTGCAGTACGCCGAGGTCAGCGACTGCAACCTGGAAGAAGGCAACATCCGCTGCGACGTGAATTGCAGCGTCCGGCCCGAGGGGCAGGAGCAGCTGGGCACCAAGACGGAGCTGAAGAACCTGAACACGTTCAAGGGCGTGCTCAATGCCTTGAAGTACGAGGCGCCGCGCCAGGTCGAGGTCCTGCGCCGCGGCGGCACGATCGTGCAGGAGACGCGCCGCTGGGACGGCGACGCGGGCATCACGACGTCGATGCGCACGAAGGAAGACGCGCACGATTACCGCTACTTTCCGGAGCCCGACTTGATGCCGGTGGTGCTGGCGCCCGCGCAGGTGGAGGCGTGGCGCGCGACGCTGCCCGAGATGCCCCGCGCGCGCCGCGAGCGATTCGTGAGCGAGTATGGCCTGCCCGACTACGACGCCGGCGTGCTGGTGGCCGACAAGGTGGTCGCCGATTTCTTCGAGGCGGCGGCACGCCAGGCGCCGAATGCCAAGGCCGTGTCCAACTGGATGATGACGGAGATGCTACGGTTGCTGGGGGAGACGGAGCGGGACATCCGGTCGGTGCCGATCACGCCCCAGGCGCTCGCCGGGCTGGTGCGGCTGACCGAGGCGCGCACCATCAACTCGAACACCGCCAAGGAGATCTTTGCGGAGCTGTTCGAGAAGGGCGGCGATCCGGAGGCGATGGTGAAGCAGCGCGGGCTGGGGCAGGTCAGCGACACCGGCGCCATCGCGGCGCTGGTGGACGAGGCGATTGCCGAGAATGCCAAGTCCGTCGAGGATTACCGCAAGGGCAAGCTCGCGGCGGCCAAGTTCATCGTCGGGCAGGTCATGAAGAGGTCCAAGGGCAAGGCCGACCCGCAGCTGGTGACGAAGTTGCTGGAGGAGCGCCTGGCCGCGGGCGCGTGAAGGGCCGGCGGGTTGTGAGGCTGAATCAACGGCGGGGACCGCCGTCTCCAGGGGGCAAGCGGCGTGGAGCCGGCCGGTTGTGGAGTTGAATTAACGGCGGGGACCGCCGTCTCCAGGCGTCCCCAACCGTTTGGAGCCGGCGGTCCCCGCCGGTCATTGACGTGACTGATCCTGATCGTCCGATCGGCTTCCATCGCCATCCCGCCCATCCGGCACCCGTTCGGCGGCACAATGAACCGATTGTTCTGCATGTGACTGTCTGCACGCGCCTGCGTGGAGATGTGTTGACCCATGAACGGGCGCACGCGGCTCTCGTGGCAGCATGGCGTCAGGCCACGCATTGGCGCGTGGGCGAATACATGTTGATGCCTGACCACGTTCATCTCTTCTGTGTGCCGGGTGTCGCGGAACGCCCGCCTGTCCAGCGGTGGGTAGGATACTGGAAACGGCTGGCGGGCAAGACTCAGGTGGCGTTGCACGGAGCATTTCAGGAAGACTGCTGGGATACCCAGATGCGCGACCGTGGGCACTACGAGGAGAAGCTCGCGTATGTCCGGCGGAACCCGGAGCGCAAGGGCCTGGTGCGTCGCGGGGAGCAGTGGCCGTATCGGGGGAAGGTGTTTGATATTGTGTGGTTGTGAATCGGGCACCGCTTTCGTTGGGACCGGCGGGGACCGCCGGCTCCAGGGGCAAGCGGCGTGGAGCCGGCCGTCCCGGCCGGTCGGTTGTGGAGTTGAATTAACGGCGGGGACCGCCGTCTCCAGGGGGCGGATCGCGATGGCCGATCAGTTCCTGCTCTTTGACCTCTCGTGAGGGACGCGGTCAGTTGTGGCGGGCGGCTTCGAGGTCGGCCTGCAACTGCCGCGACGGGGCGTGGGTGGGATCGCGGCGCAAGGCTTCCGCGAGAGCGGTGCGGGCGGCGGTGAGATGGTTCTGGCGCGCCAGTACCGTGGCGAGGGCATAAGGCGCGTCGGGGCCGGGAATCAGATCGGTGGCGCGCCGGAGGGCGTCCACGGCATCGGGCAGGCGTTCGGCCCCGGCAGAGGCCAATCCCAGATTATACCAGGCGCGCCCGTGCGCGGGCTCGAGTCGGACGGCCTCCTGCAGGTTGGCCACGGCCAGTTCGGTGCGGCCGGCCTCGTTCCAGGCCAGCGCCAGCTTGTAGCGAAACTCGCCACTGCCGGGCTCGAGGCGGCAGGCGGCTTCGAGCTGTTGTACGGCGGCGGCGCTGTCGCCCTGCATGGAAAGGACGACCGCAAAGTCATGCCGGATCGCGGCGGCGTTGGGATCCCATTCGACGGCTGTCCGGTAGTGCGCGGCGGCTTGAGCCAGATCGCCGCGCGCCAGGTAGTAGGCGCCGGCCTGCATCTGCCCGAGCGGTTGATCGGCAACGTAGTCGAGTACGGCGCGCAACTCCCTGCCGGTTTGGGAATCGGCCTCAAGTTCACCGCGCTGTGCCCAGGCCGCCGCGTGGCGAACCGCCCGCACGGGATCGTCCAGCAGTTTCTGCGCGTGCGGCCCGGCCGCAAGCGCAGAAACTGACTGCGCTCTGACGAGCGCATTGGAGTGGGAGAGGGCCGCCTGCAGGGCGGCGGCGACGGGTGGGTCGGCGGACCAGGGGCGCAGGAGTCCGGCGGCGACGGCTTGCCAATAGGCATTGGTATCGCTGGTCAGCATGGTCAGCAGGCCATCTCGCGCGCCGGGTTGGTTGTTGCGCGCGGCGGCAATCACCTGGGCGCGCCGGCGATAGGGCCGGTCCATCCTGTCGCCATACCAGGCCTGCGTCCACTCCAGCGCCCAGTCCACGCTCTTGTCCGTGTGGCAGCGATTGCAGGCATTCGGAATGCCGTATTGCCTCGTGAGCAGCGGGTCGGGGATGGTCTGGCCATGATCATGCCGGCGGTGGCGCTGCATGTAGTAGGTTTGCGGCATGTGGCAGTTCACGCACTCGCCGCCATCCTTCCAGACGTTGAGGCGCTCGCGGCGCGCGAGTGCCTCCGTGTCGGGGATGGCGAGAGGCGGCGGGAGTGGGGCGCCGAGCCGCGCCTGTGCGAGCGCCTGTTCCATGTTCGGGATCCCATACCGCGGATCCACCTTGTGGAAACCGTGGGCGACGGGATCGATGATGGGCGCATTGGTGTAGCTGCTGCCGGGGGCGTGGCAGCGCATGCAGAGCAAGTTCCCGGGCAAGAGCGTTTTGGCGCTGTGCACCTGGTGGCAATCGGCGCAGCGGATGCCGGCGTTGGCCATGCGGCTGCCGAGGAACGCGGCGTATTCGTAATTCTCTTCGCGCACCTGGCCGTCGGCGTAATACGTGTCGGTGCCGTCCACGAGGGTGAGCACGTGGTGGTCGTCGAAGCGGTCGCCGGGGACAAAATCGCCGGTCAGTTCCATGCGGCGCGCGTGGCAGGTGGCGCAGGTTTCGAAGTTCTGCTGGGGCGTCAGGGGCGGGATCGTGGGGTCGCGCGTGACGGCGTTGGTGTGGGCGCGGCGCCAGGCGACGTGGTCCTTGAGCGGGCCATGGCAGGCCTCGCAGCCGACGGTCATCTCGGCCATGGTGGTGCGGTAGGTGTCGGTGGCGGGATCGTAGTTCTTGCGAACGCGCGTGTTGTGGCAAGCGGCGCACATGTTGTTCCAGTTCATCCCGCGGCCGGTCCAATGGCCCCACTCGCCGGGCTGGCGGTCCTCCTCGCCGTAGACATTAAACCAGTCGTTGCGGAGGGGGTCGAAGGATGCCTCAAGCGTCTGCAGGCGGCCGCCGGGGAAGGGGACAAGGAACTGGCGCAGCGGGTCGTGCCCGATGACGCGGGCGACGGTGGTGGTTTCGACGTGCCCCGACAGGCCCAGCGTCGCAACGCGATACAGACCATTGCTGCCGCCGACCGAAGTAGACTGGGTGCCGTGCTGGAACGTGCGTGACGCGGCGGGGATGGTAGAGGCGGGCACCGCCGGATTGAAGAGATGACCGGCGGGGACCGCCGGCTCCAGGTTTTCGACAGCTTGGAGCCGGCGGTCCCCGCCGGTCGGTGCGAAGGCGGTGTCATCCCGCGCGGGATCGGGCAGGCGTTCGGCCATGGCGTGGTTGGAGGTTCGCCAGAGGTCGTAGGCTTCACGGTGGCAGTCGCGGCAGGACTCCGAGCCCGCGTACGGCGCGAAGGCTTCCGCATCCAGGGCAGGGTGCCGTTCGGGGGCGACGTAATGGTCTTTGGGGTAGAGGTGGCCAAGCCGGTGACGATGGGCGGCGAAGGGCGCCGCCAGTACGGCGGCCAAGGTTATTGCGCCGAGCAGTGGCAGGCCGTAGCGCCTCACACGTGATGGTGCCGTCAACACGCTTCCTCCGGGAAAATTCGATCATGGCGCAAGCGCGGTGCAGGGGCAAGCACGGGTGCAGTCCTCTCGCGGCTTGATGTCATTGCCGGATCAGTCCATGCTCATCACGCTTTGCCATGGGCCGACGAGGAACAGGAGCGCATGAAGGCTAACGTGTCGGTTGGAGTCGTGTGGGGCGTTGGGGTGGTCTGCGCGTTGCTGACGGGGGCATGCGGGCGGCCGGAACCAGTCGCGGAAGCCGTGGCGCCCCCGGTGGTGGCCGCCCCGGCGTCCGCGCCGGTGGACAGCGCCCGGCTGGTTGGCATCTGGCAGCGGCCGGACGGGGGCTACGTGCTGGAGATCCGCGCGGTGGCGCCGGGCGGCACGCTTGACTGCGGCTACTTCAATCCGAATCCGATTCGCGTGTCGCAGGCGACGTGGGCGAAAAATGCCGAGCAGGGGCTCGAGGTGTTTGTGGAATTGCGCGACGTGAACTATCCGGGTGCGACGTATAAGCTGACGTACCGGCCGGCGGAGGACGCGCTGGCGGGCCTCTATCACCAACCCGCCGTGGGGCAGACGTTCGAGGTGGAATTCGTGCGGCAGAAGTGATACGAAAGTCGTGGGTGCACGCGCTTGCGGTGCCGCGTCGTGGAAACGCAGAGTGTCGCCGGGCCCCCGAGCAGACGAGGCGGAGTCCGGATCCGTTGCGTGGTGGTGCGGGCGGGCCCCGTCCAGAGGAGAATCCAATGAAGCGATACGGACGTGTCGGGCTGGGGATCGTGGCGGCGGGTGCGTTGCTGATCGGGGTGGCCTTGCCGAAGACGAGTGTCGCGGCGGGCGGGCTGGAACTCTCGATTGTGGTGGGGCGAGACGCCAGCTATGTGGATCCCGACGGACGCAAGATCCTGATCACGAGCCAGCCCACCGAATTCTCGGTCCAGGTGCGCAATGCGGCAGATGTGTCCAAGCAGGTCTGGACGGACCGCATGTCGGGCACGCTGAGCAAGTTGCGTTTTGAAGTGACGGACGAGCAAGGCAATCGCACGGTGATCTCGAAGAAGGAGGTCTTCGGGCAGGGCGAAGTGTGGGCCTCGCGCTATCTGGATCCGGGCGAATCGGTCGTCAGTTCGATTCTGCTGACCCCCGAGGAGTGGAATAACGTGTCCCGCGTCCCGGCCGGCGAGGTGCGCCGCATCACGGTCCGCGCCATTTACGAAAGCGGATCGGAAACCCTGACCTCCGAGACCTACGAGGTCACGATCGCGCCTTACGCGGCCCCGGACATCATGACGCCCCCGCCACCGGTGGCGCCCCCGGATGCCGCGCCGCCCATCACGGTCATTCACTGATTTGAAGGACGGCTCGCACCCGGTGCGGGTCCGGCAGACGGGACGCCCTCCTCGCGGCGGGGACATCCAATAGCCGATTGCCGCGGCGAATCCGGTCTGCTAAGTTTGCGTCGTGGAAGGTGTGTCGTGACTCAACAGGAAAGGAGTCGTGCATGAAGTTCGAAAGTCTGCTGGCGGTGGTTGTGATGGGTTTGGCGGTGGGGACGGTTCAGGCGCAAACGGAGGCGGCGGCCGTGAGCGAGCCGAAGTCGGCTTGGAGCGTCGAAGTCACGCCGTATGCGTGGTTGGCGGGCATTGATGCCGACGTCACGGTGCAGGGGAAGGAAACGAGCGTGGACCAGAGTTTCAGCGATCTGGTCGACAAGGTGGACCTGGCCGGTTCGTTGATGGTGGTGGCCGATCACGACCGCTGGGAAGTCTTCGGTCAGGGCGACTATTTTGCCTTGTCGCAGGACGGTTCGGTGGGCGAGTTGAACGGCGAAATCGATTCGGACAGTTACATCCTGACGGGGGGTACGGGTTACCGGTTCGATGGTCCGTTCGAGGGCTCGAAGATTGCGGTGCTGGGTGGCGCGCGCTACACGCACATGAAGAACGAGCTCAAGATCCACAGCGTGGGTTCGGTGGACAAGACCTCGGAGATTCTGGACGCGCTGTTCATGCTGCGCCCGAGCATTCCGCTGATGGAGAACCTGCGGTTCAACCCCACGCTGAACATTGGCGCGGGCGATTCGGACCTGACCTACGAACTGCAGCCGGAACTGCAGTACAACTTCACGGAAGCCGTGGCCGGACGTTTCGGCTACCGGCGGGTGTACTACAAGGAAGAGCAGAGCAACGGCAACGAGTTTGATGGCTCGTTCACGGGCTTCCTGATCGGCCTCGGCGTCATTCTGTAAGGATCCGCCCCGCGCTGGCGGTTGCGTGAAAGAGGGGCGAGGGGCAACCTCGTCCCTCTTTTTCTTTAGGCTGGAGAGACCGGCGGGGACCGCCGGCTCCAGAGTGGCGACGGTGAATGCCGCCATCAGGCGGGAGGAGACGTAACGATGAGCTGGCTGAAGAAACTTTTTGGGCAGGCTGAACAGGCCCCGGTATTGTCTGCAACGCTCCGCAAGGAGCCTGGGAACCTGCATGTCTTGCGGGTGTCGGGGGTGTTGAACAAGGCCACGATGGACAATATCCAGGCGGTCGCGGCGCGGGATATCGAGGCGGGTGCCGGGGACTTGAGGCTGCTGCTGATGCTGGACAAGTTCCTCGGCTGGAAGCGTGGCGACAACTGGGGCGATATCGAGTTTTTTGCCCGGTACGGGGATCAGATTGCCAAGATCGCCGTCGTCGGGGATGCGCGGTGGGAAGCGGAAACGCTGGCGTTCCTTGCCGCCGGCCGCCGCAAGGGCGAGGTGAAGTGCTTCACGCCAGACCAGGAAGCGGCCGCGCGGGCATGGGTCAAGGCCTGAACCCGCGAGCGCCGGCATCCGGACGACGGACCCGCGGGGACCGCGGGCTCCCGCCGGGATCGACGTCCCGCCCGTCCATGCGACCCTGCATCAGGGCGCGCTGGCTTGGGCTGCCGTGGCGCTCGCCAGCTTGTCGTTCAAGCGTTTGAGCTGTGCGCGCTCCTGGTCGCGGCGGGTCTTCAGGGTGAGCAGCTTCTGATACTGGGCCTTGATGTCGAGCCGCGCCGCGTCGAACTCGCGGTCCAGTTCATTCGCGGCCTTGCGCGTGACGGGCTGCGGGTCCTTCGCGTTTCCGGCGTAGTCGGAGCCCGCCGGGCTGGTGGTGGCGGTGCCGGACGTCACCGCGGCGGCTTGTTCGGTGCGACGCACGATCAGTTCCTCGTTCCAGGCGATCGAGGACTTCAGGAACTCCACCGTGTCCGGATCGCGCGTCATGGACAGCTGCTGATTCAGGCGCGCATTCTCCGCGGTCAGTCGCGCCTTGTCCTTCTCCAGTCCTTCGCTCACCTTGTTCACGGTGGTCTCGCTGTTCTGGTGGAGGCGTTCGGATTGCCGGTACGCGTCTGTGAGCCCCAGGCGGCGGCCATTCTCGGCCGTCTCGTAGCGGTCGGCGCGGGCGATTTCCGGGGCCTGGGCCAGCGACTCGGTCACCTGGAGGATCTGCTCGACGCGCGCTTCGGTGCGCTCGTCCAGTCTGGCCATATCCTGCTTCAGATCCTCATCGGAGACGTTCAGGTACGTCGGGTGCAGCAGCTGCGCTTTGCGTTCTTCACGCAGCTTGCGGTAGAAATCGATGCAGCGCTTCAGCGCGGCGATGGTCTCGCGCTTCTGGGTGGCGATTTTGGTGTCCGAATCGTCGGAGTCGGAGAGGGCGGCGAGGTCGTCGACCATCCGGGTGACTTCGCGTTCCACGCCCTGGTCAATTGCGATCATGTCGGCGGTGAGGGCGCGAACCTTCTCCTCCTGCAGCGCCACGTGCTGCTGGAGCATGGCGATCTGCGGGTCAAGGGTGGCGGGGGCGGGCGCGGCGGGGGTCTGGCCCAGCGCGGGGGGCAGGGCCAGCGCGGCGACGAACAGCGCCGGCAGCGCGAAGCGGAGGGTGGGCGTCAGATCGATCGACATGGGGCGCATCCTTTCACACGGCGCGTTGAGGTCGGACGGAAACTTGCCGAGCAGTCAAGACGGTGCGGGATCGTGCCCGGGAGGTCAAGGGGGATTCGGGCAGGACTACCCCCAGTTTTCCTCTTCCTGGTGAAAGCGTGGCCATCGCCCTCGCGGACGCGGGCGATTTCAGATGCGGAAAGGCACAACATCAATGAGTGGCGGTTTGTGGTTAGTTGACAGACAAACTAGGCGACTAGTATGATGTAGGGGTGAAAGTGATTGGACTTTTTGAGGCCAAGACGCGCCTTTCTGAAATCTGCGAGGCGGTTGCCACGACGCACGAACCGGTGACGGTGACGAAGCGTGGCCGGCCTTTTGTGCGCATTGATCCCATTGAAGAGGCCGTCCTGACCATTCGCGAGCGGAGGGATGCCTACATGGCGGGTTGCGGTCAAGGGGAGCGGCCCGACGCGGAGGATTTCGCGCCCCCTGCACGCTCGGCAGATCCTCTGGATTTTGAGATTGAAGGCTGACGATGGCGCTGTCGCATCTTCTGGATACGTCGGTGTTCTGCCAACCCATCAAGGATGTGCCCGTCGAGTTGGCGTTGACGCGTTGGAGCGAGCTGGGCGAAACGGGAATCTGCACGTCGGCCATCTGCGTCGCTGAAATGCTGCAGGGCTTGGAACTCCGGCAGTCCGAGAAATACTGGCGCCGGTATCGTGAGCTCCTGGCGGGGCGGTACCCGGTCCTTCCGTTTGATGAAGCCGTGGCGAAGCACTTCGGCCAATTGGCGTCTGACCTGCGACGCGCGGGTCAGACGAAGCCCGTCATCGAACTGCTCATTGCAGCCACGGCCGGGTGCCACGGCTTGGTGGTTGCCACGCTCAACGCGAAGCATTTTACAGGCATCCCCGGGGTGCGCGTGGAGGATTGGGGGCGCGTTTAGCAGGGGACGGGATGCGCCTGTCAGGGGGCGGAGATCGGTGATCAGTCAACCGTGCGATCCGTCCTGCTATCCACATCATCTCTGCCTGCGAAGACTATCTGGAACTCAGCCTGCCGCGCGGCTGCGCCGCGAACAAGCAATGGGATCATCCATGCGCATGCTCCAGGCCGCGGTCAGGCGAAGGCGTTCAGGGGCAGGACCTTGATTTCGCGTACGCGGGCGAGCGTGTGGTCGTTGGTGAGCAGGAGGGGCGTGGGCGCGCGCAGGCAGGCGGCGGCTTGAAACATGTCGGGCAAGGGGAGCTTGTACGTGGCGCGCAGCGCGGCGGCCATGCTGGCGGTGTCCGCGCTCAGTTCCGTCAAGGTGATGTTGCGCAGGTGGCGCAGGGCCGAGCGATAGCGACTGGCAACGTCTGATCGCCCTTCCGCCAAGGGTTTGACCAACAGTTCCGCGACCGTGATCGGGGTGATGACGGCGGCAAACACGCCCGCGGCGGCCTGTGCGATCACGAACTCCGCCAGCTTCCCGTACTGGGGATGGTCTTCGAAGAGATAGATCAGGATGTTCGTGTCGAGGACGGCACCGGTGGCATGCTGGAGTACGCGGGGGCATTTCATGGGCGCCGGCCCCATTCCTCGCGCAGTTCACGGACGTAGTCGACCGGGTCCTGGCTGGGACGCAGAGCGCGCCCAAGGCCGCGCAGGCGGCTGGCGTCGAGCAGGCGGATGACGATGCCATCGCCCACGACTTCGATCGCCACTTTGTCGTGCGGCCGCAGGCCAACCTTGGCGCGTTCCGCGGCGGGAATGACGACCTGATATCGGGCCCCAATGGTGGCGGTTGTCATACGGCTATGCCTTTCATCATATTGTTGATGCACCAATCATACGCGGGGAGGGGGGGGGAGCGTCAACGGTGATCAGTGATCGGTGGGCTATAGGATGACACTTTCGGCGAGGAAGGCTCCCGCAGAGGCGCAGAGGCTCGGCAGGTGGTGAGTTCGTGCCCGAACCGGTGAGAGGCCGGTTCGGGCATTGAAGCCTGACAGACCCGCTTCACGAACCGCCCTCTCAGCACTGCTGTCCGGTTAAGGGTTTTGTTTTGCGTTGTAAGTAGCTATATCGAAATCAGTTGTGGAGTAAATTTATCGTGATCGATTTGAATTCAAACGATAAGGCTGAGCACCTCTGGATGCGTGGAGGTGCTCATGAACC
>JAIOPI010000020.1 GCA_021413965.1 Lentisphaerota bacterium
GCCCTGGACCCATACAACCTCCGAACCCTCATCGACGCCCAACGCGCCAAAATCATGGCCCGCCTTCGGTAACATTCATTATGGCGCAACCATCTCGAGGACCCGGTACCCTTCGGTAACGTTTTATTCTGGCGCAACGCGCAGGCGCGCGCGATCCCGGGCTTGCCCCTCGCCACGCCCCAAGGCTACCATGACGCTATGAAATCCATCGACCGCGTCCGCGCCATCGTGAACGGGCAGCCCGTCGATCACCTGCCCGCGCAACCCATGGTCATGATGTTCGCGGCCAAGCACATCGGCATGCCCTACATTGAGTACACCCGCGACAGCCGCAAAATGGCGGAGGCCCAGGTGAAGGTCGC
Source organism: Lentisphaerota bacterium (assembly GCA_021413965.1). Lineage (GTDB taxonomy): Bacteria > Verrucomicrobiota > Kiritimatiellia > UBA8416 > JAIOPI01 > JAIOPI01. Next base: position 363 of record JAIOPI010000020.1, read on the forward strand.
CCGGGACTTCGGCATCGACTGTCTCCTCACATGCTCTGATCCCGCCCGCGAGGTCATCGATATCGCCGGCGACGGCAGCGTCGAATGGTTCGACGACCAGGGGCCCGCCATCCATGAATCCCGCGCTGCCCTCAAAGACAAATCCCGCCTGCAGCAGTTCAAGGTGCCCGACCCGCTCGGCGGCGGGCGCATGCATGACCGCGTCGACGGCATCCGCCTCATGCGCCGCGAAGCCGGCCCCGATGTCTCGATCGTGGGCTGGGTCGAAGGGCCACTCGCCCTCGCCCAGGAATTGCGCGGCCTCAATACCATCATGACCGACTTCATCGACGACCCCGACTTCGTGCGCGAACTGCTCACCTTCACCGCCGATGTCGCCATCCGCTACGCCCCCGCGCAAATCGACGCCGGCGCCGACACAATCGGCATGAGTGACGCCGCCGCCTCGCTCATGGGCCCTCACTTCTACGCCGAGTACCTCTTCCCCCAACAGTTGCGCGTCCTGAGCCATATCAAACGCCGCTATCCGCACGTGCTGACCCGACTCCATATGTGCGGACAGACCGCCGCGCTGCTATCCCAGATGTGCGCCCTGCCCGCCGATATCCTCGAGTTGGACTTCCCCGTTGACCTCGTCGCCGCCCGCCGGGCCTTCGGCCCGCGCCGCGTCATCAGCGGCAACGTCTCCACGATCACCGATCTGATGGAAGGCACGCCCGAACGCGTCTATGCCGCCGCACAGCGCTGCCACGCCATCTCCGGCGGCTACCATATTGTCAATAGCGGCTGCGAAGTCTCCCCCCGCACGCCGCCCGAAAATCTGCGCGCGCTCATCCGCTACGCCCAGGAACACGGCCCCGCTGACGTCTGATATCGGCCACCGCAACACCCGCCACTCGCCCCACCATCACCCTCGCCCTTGCGCCCCGCGCGCAAACGGCGTACCCTCTTGCACTTTCTGGAGACGGACGCTATGCGCATATTGATCCCCTGTGGAATCCGTGCCCTGATGCTCGCCGGCCTCCTCGCCCTCCCCGCCCCCTCTGGCGCCGAAACCAACCCCATCGGCCCCGCCCCCGCCACCAACACCACCCGCGTCGTCTGCGTGGGAGACAGCATCACCTATGGCTCCGGCCTGGATGATCCCGAGCAGCAGAGTTACCCCGCCCGCCTCGCCAAGATCCTGGGCCCGAAATGGGACATACAGAATTTCGGCCAGCCTGGCGCCACCTGCCTGGCCAAGAGCGATCACCCCCTCTGTCAGACCGGCGCAATCCCCATGGCCATGGCCACCGACCCCCAGATCGTACTCATTCTCCTGGGAACCAACGACTCCAAGGCCCACAACTGGACACGCCCCGAAAACTTCATTCCGGACTACCAGGATCTGCTGACGAGCTTCCTCAACCTGCACACCCACCCGAAAGTCTGGCTCTGTACCCCCCTGCCCGTGTTCACCACGACCTCCGGGTTCTCCGACGACCGCATCCGCACCGAAGTCATCCCCAAGGTGCGCGCCATCGCGGCCAAGGCCGGCATTTCCGTCATCGATCTCTACGAGCCTTTCCGCACCCGGGGCGATCTGCTCCCTGACGGCATCCACCCGAATGCCGAAGGTGCCACCCTCATCGCCAATATCATCGCCCGCGTCATCCAAGCCGATCATGACGTTGCGCCTTGAACCCCTCTCCCGAAGGCTTAGAGTTATGGATATTTCTGTCCGTTTAAGCTCCCCGCCCTGCCGCCCTGGACGGAAAGGCGCGCGATGAATCACGATCACGCCTGGCACCGGCGGGGGACGACCCTCGGCACCCTCACCGGACTCGTCTCCGTGCTGCTATGGAGCACGACCGTCGCGCTGCAGCGCAGCCTCTCCGAGGCACTCGGTCCCCTGGGTGCGCCGGCGGCGGTCTTCAGCGTGGCCGGGGCCATCGCACTCGTCCGCCTCGCCGCCTCCGGAACCCTGCGGACCAATCTGCGCGGAATGCCCCCACGATATCTCGCCGTCTGCGGCCCGCTCTTCGTAACCAACCTGATCGTCCTCTTCCTGGGTATTGGCCTCGCCCGCACACGCCAGCAGGCCATCGAGGTCGGTCTCCTGAATTACCTCTGGCCAGCCACCACCATGATCGGCGCCGTCTTCCTCCTCCGTAAACGCGCCGGACTCGGACTCTGGTTCGGCACCCTCGTCGCCATCGCGGGCGTCGTCTTCGCCATGACCGCCGGCCAGGGCATCACGTGGAATTCGGTCGCCCGCAACGTGGCCTCCGCTCCCCTCGCCTATACCTTCGGCCTCATGTCTGCCATCACCTGGGGCCTCTACTCCAACCTGACGCGGCGCTGGGCCGGCCCGCAGGGGGCCGGCGCGGTCGATCTCTTCCTCCCCCTCACCGGCGTGTTCATGCTGATCGTGCAGGGCCTGATCGGCAAGCCGCTCCACTGGAACACCACCCTCGCCATCGAAGCCGCCTGCCTCGGCACCTTCAGCTGGCTGGCCTACGCCTGCTGGGATTTCGCCATGCGACGCGGCAGCGTCGTGCTCGTCGCGGCCTGCTCCTACCTGACCCCGATCCTCTCCATCCTCTGCAGCTCGCTCTACCTGCACATCCGCCCGCCCGCCACGGTCTGGCTGGGAGCTGCACTGATCGTCTTGGGATCCCTCGTGAGCTGGCGCTCCGTGGACGACATGCCCGCCGTCGCCCCATGCCCCACCCCGCCGCCCGACGGCGCGCCCCCGCACCACCCCTCGCCCCTGCCTCAGCTCTCGGCCGAAACCTGACGGGCCGCACCGGACGTGACCGCCCCGCGCCCGTGACGCGGAAGTCCATCCTCACGCCGTCGCTGACGCGATCGGGCATCGTGCAATGTCAGCGCCAAGTGGTTGACGCTGCCGACATCATCGCGCAGGATATGGACGATCTTGTCTCTGCGAGCATGCGATGAGCCAAACCACAACAAATCGGCGACGCCGCCTCCCGGGAACCGACCTGGACGTCTCCCCACTCTGCTACGGCACCGTCCCCTTCGGCTCTCACGTGCGAGGCGACGACCTGCAGCGGCTCTACGACACCTTCCGCGCCGCCGGCGGAAACTTCTTCGACACGGCCCACTGCTACTGCTTCTGGCTCGAGGCGGGCACCGGCTGCAGCGAACGCGCCCTCGGCGCATGCATGCGCCGCGCCGGGGACCGCGGGCAGGTGATTGTCGCCACCAAGGGCGGACTGCCTTCACAAGGCGTCAGCTACCCGCGACCCGACGCGTACCTCGACCCCGCTGTCATCGCCCAGGACCTGACGGAAAGCCTCGAGCGGCTTGGATTGGATCGCGTCGATCTGTACTGGCTCCACCGCGATGACACGCGCGTGCCCGTCGGTGAAATTGTGACGATGCTCAATGCGGAAGTCGCGCGCGGCCGCGTGCGCTACCTGGGCGCGAGCAACTGGACCACCGGCCGCCTGGCACAAGCCAACGCCTACGCCGCGGCCCACGGCCTCCAGGGCTTCGCCGCCTCCCAGCCCCGCTGGTGCCTGGCGCAGGTCAACCCGGTCGGGGATTCCACCATGCTCTTCCTGCAGGAGGCAGACCGCCTCTGGCATGTGCAGTCCGGGCTCACCCTGATTCCCTACTCGCCCACCGCCTGCGGGTACTTCGCCAGCAACGGCTCACGGCATGCCGCCGTCTTCGACAATCCCGTCAGCCGCGCCCGCCTCCTACGCGTCCAGACCCTGGCGCGCGAACTGGGCGCCACCACCAACCAGATCGCCCTCGCCTACGTGATGGGTCAACCCTTCCCCACCATCCCAATCCTCGGCACCGCCGATGCCTCGCATCTGCTGGATGCCTTCGGCGCCTTGTCGCTGGCCCTCACCCCCGCCCAGGTTGAATGGCTCCGCGACGGCTGACCCCGCCCACCAGGCCGGCCGGGCAACGGATGCTGCCGTCGTCGGGGGAGAAGCATCGGAATGGATATCGTGGGTCAGGATGCGATCGCGGCCCCCGGTGCCACCGCAGGCTTGGCGCCGTGCATGCGTCCGCGCTTGTAAGGTTCAAGGTCCACCGTCACGAACCGGAACCCGGCGGCTTTGCCCAACGCAGTCACGGCCGCCCGCACCGACGGATCCATGACCTTGCCGAACTCCGCCTCCTCCAGCTCAATGCGGGCCATCGCGCCGTGATGGCGCACCCGAATCTGCCGGAACCCCATCTGCTTGAGCCCGTCCTCCACGCGGTCGATCGCGTGCAGCATGTCCGCCGTGATCTGCGTGCCGTGCGGCACGCGCGAGGACAGGCATGCCATCTCCGGCTTGTCCGCCGTCGGCAGCCCCAACGCCCGCGACCAATCCCGGATCTCCTGCTTGCCGATCCCAGCCTCCACAAACGGGCTGATCACGCCGTGCTCCTGCGCCGCCCGCCGCCCGGGGCGCACGTCGCCCAGGTCGTCAATGTTGGTGCCATCCGCCACCGCCGGCAGACCCTCGCGCTGCGCCAGCTGCGTCAGCAGCTTGAACAGCTCGTGCTTGCAGAAGTAACACCGGTCCACCGCATTCCGCACGTAATTCGGGTCGTCCAGCTCATGCGTGTCCACCACCAGGTGCCGAATGCCGATGCGGGCCGCCAGCTCTTCCGCCTCGTGCCGCTCGCGCTCCGCCAGCGACGCCGACACGCCCGTCACGGCCAGCGCCCGCGGCCCAAGCTCGGCCTGGGCAATCGCGGCCAAAAACGTGCTGTCCACGCCCCCCGAGAAGGCCACCACCAGGCCGCCCCGTTCCCTCAACTGGCGCCGGAGCGCTTCCAATTTGGTATCGTCAGCCACAGCCACCCCCAACCTCAATTCGCTCGCCAACCTCTTTCCCGCATTATACTCTTTTCGGCTTACGTCGCAAATGATTCGGCCCGCACGGGACACCAGGCCGCTCCAAACCCGCCGCTGATCACACATGGACCTCTTGGCATCCGAACACGCGCGCCGCGTCGCCGCCAGCATCCTCGCCGGTGTCCTGTTGCAGGGCGGGCTCCTCGCGCTCGCGGCCCTGATCCTGCGCCACCACTTGCGAAAGCTGCGGCCCGAAGGCCATCTGGCCACGATCCGCGCCCTGCCCTGGCAGGACATGGACGCCGTGTTCATGCTCGCGGTGTTTGTCGGCATCCAGATCGTCGCGGGTGCGGCCGGCGCCTTGTGGGCGAAACTCGCCGGCCGCCCGCCCGACGAACTGCACGCCCTCACCCTCTCCATGCAGGTGATCAGCTTCCCCGTCGCCGGCGCCACCGCGCTCGCCCTGCAGGCCAGGCGCCGCGGCATCCGATCCAGCGCCCTGCTCGGCGTCTCCTCCTGGCGCCAGGGCCGTTCCGCAGTCGGCCTGGGCGTCCTCTACTACCTCGCCATGCTGCCGTTCGTCGCCGCAACGGCTTACTTCTACAACGAGCTGCTGCGCGCCGCGGATTACCCCATCGGCCCGCAGCCCGTCATCGACCTCATACTCGATCCGACCGTCCCAGGCTGGCTGCGCGTTCAAGTCGTCGTGGTGGCCGTGACGATCGTCCCCATGGTCGAGGAAGCCATTTTCCGCGGCGTGCTCCTGCCGCTCGCGCTGCGACGCACGACGCCGGCCATCGCCATGGCCGCCGTGGCCTTCATTTTCGCCGCCCTGCACATGCACATCCCCTCCCTGGCCCCGCTCTTCGTGCTGGCCGTCGCCTTCGCCATCGCCTATGTGCAAACCGGCAGCCTGATCACCTGCATGGTCATGCATAGCCTGTTCAATGCCGTCAGCATTGCCATCCTGATGCTCCTCGGCGGAAACACCGACCTCCTCGTCCCGTAATCGCCTCCCCGGCATCCCCCGTGCGTCCGCGGACCGGATCGACAACCAGCATGAGCGCGAGGAGACCGGCGAACACGGTGTGAAATGGCGGCCACGAGCATGCCAACGCCAACGTCCGGCAAGCGTGCCGCGCCGCGAAGGCCATCGCCGGGAATCAAGGGGCCACGTCCGCCAGGCACGCACGCCTACGGCGTCGTCTTGCTGGGCTTGCCTGCCATGAGGCGGTCCGCGATGAGCGGGGACGTCTGGCCAAAGTAGCGGCGCGCGGACGCCGTGGAGCCCGCCTCAGCCGCCATCAGCCCCATGTACAGCGCCGAGCCCGGGAAATCCGACGACCCCATGCGCCGCAACCGCTCCGTGTATTGAAGATACTTCACATCGAACTCGATCGTGCCATGCGTCGGCGCAAGGTCGGACTCGCCGTACACATCCGCCACGATCTTGCCGTCGCGCACGTCACGCACGTTGAGCTCACGCAGGCCCGTGCGCAACTGCACCTTGACCTGCTTCCCCTTCTGGCGGGCAAAGGAGTCGAGAATGCGCGCCTCCGCCTGCATGGCCCCCTCAACCTGCTCCTTCAGCCCGGCCAGCTCAGATGCCTGCGCGGCGTGACCAGGGTCAGCGATCGCACCGCCCAGCGTCACCACGGCATCGGAATACCGTCCATCCAGCACCTGCGCCGCCACCGTATCCAGCACATCGTCCAGCGGCCGCTGGGGCGCCGGCGGCAGTGCCCGGGCCGCCTCGGCCTGCGCCTTCAACGCCGCGGCCCGCCGCTGGCGCTCGCCTAGCGTCTCCTGCGCAAACTCGCCGCGATAGCCCGTGTACAGATCCGCCGCGGCCGCAAATTTTGAGGCCGCCGCCAGGGGGGCCGCCGCGCGGCTCAACTGCTGCAGCACGCCGTCCACCCGCTGCTGCTTCTCACGCCGCAACGCGTCCACGCGCGTCCGCGCCATGCCACTGTATGGCGTTCCCGACGCCGCGTCCGCCAGCCGGCTCAGCATCGCCATCGCGTCGTCGTACCGCCCGGGGTGCGCCGCAAACCAGGCCAATGCGTTCTGATAATCCTCTGCCCAGCGGTCGTCCATCGCCGCCTGACCCGGCGCCGACGTGCCGGCGGAAGGCGATGGCACGCCATTCAACTGCGCCAGCAACCCGTCCAACTTGCCGTGGTTCCACGCCAGAAACAGCCACAACCCACCCGCCGCCACCAGCAGCACCGCCACCAGCCGCACCACTTGCGTGACCGGGCCCGCGCGGCGCGTGGCCAGCAGATCCGCCGCCGTCCGCATGCTCTTCGTCCGCGCCGGGCTGCGCTCCACCGTGCTCATCCCTTCCGGCAGGGCTTCCCCCAGCGGACGCAGCCCCTTCTTCACCCGCGCCAGGTCTTGCTGCACCTCCGTCCACGAAGACGAACGCCCCGCCGGATCCTTGCACATCATCTTCTCGATCAGCCAGCAGACCTGCGGCGGAACCTCGGGATTCACGTCAATCGGATCCGGCAGCGTCGCGTTCACCTGCAGATCCATCACCGCATCCGGCGACTCCTGGCCAAAAGGCACCTGCCCCGTGACCATGTGGTACAGCGACGCCCCCAACGAGTAGATGTCCGAACGAAAATCCAGCGGCTCTGTCCCCAGCGCCTGCTCAGGCGAAATGTAGGACGGCGTGCCCATGATGTCTTCGCCGCTCGCCCCCTCCGCCAGCATGTGACTCAAGGTCCGCGCCAGCCCCAGGTCCGACACCTTGACCGATCCGTCCGCATCAACCAGCATGTTGTCCGGCTTGATGTCGCAGTGAATGACCCCCGCCTCGCTCCACGCATAGGCGAGCGCATCGGCCACGCACTCCGCGACCAGAAGGGCATCCTTGATCGACAGCGCCCCCTTGCGCTTGATCCATTCGCCCACCGTGTAGCCCGCCACGTACTCCATGATGAAGTAATACATGCCGCCGAGCGCGCTCGCGTCGTACACCTGCACGATCCCCGGATGCTTCAGCCGCGCCGCCGCCTGCGCCTCTTTCTGAAAACGCTGAACGTCCGCCGGGTCACTCGCAAACTTCGAGTACAAAATCTTGATGGCCACAATGCGGTCGAGCGAGATCTGGCGGGCCTTCCAGACCGTCGCCATGCCGCCTGCCCCGATCTTCTCGAGGATCTCAAAACCGGGGATGTCAAAGTTGCTCATGGCGAATATTCTCGGTGCCCCGCAGCCGGCGGCAAGGCGGTGGCAGGATGCAATAAACCGGCCTACTTCAGCGTTATTAGTTCGATCATAGATATTTACAGCGCACCGTCAAGGTGGTAGCGTGTCGAAGCATGAATCAGCGCATTGTGGGGGCTCAAGCAGGTCGTCTGGCAGAGGCGCCTCCACCCGCTCACGCGGCACGGCGGGCGGGTCAGGTCGCCCTGGAATACCTGCTGGTTACCGCCGTCATGCTCGCCATGGTGTCCATTCTGGCCGTGTTCCTGGTGGCAACCCGCGAACACGGCGCCCGGGTGCTGGATTTGGTGGCCGCGGATGCCCCGTGAGGGCAAATCCAATTCAGGAGGAGCATGAAAACGTTGGGACGTAAGAGCGGCCAGACAATGGTCGAGTACATCATCATCGTCATCATTATCGCCATCGCGGCCATCGCCATCTTCGGCGTTTTCGGAGACACCATCCGCAAGAAGCTGAGCGGTGCCGTCAATGAACTCGGTGGCGACGAAAGCGCCGCCAGCACCGCCGTCGAAACCGGCTCCGAACAGTGGCTCAAGGACTTGGGCCCTGAAGGCTCCAGCCAGAACTGATGTGCCCCATGATCGCCCGCGGCCGATGCGCCGGTCCCACGGATGGTCAGGCACTCATCGAAGCCTGCCTCGTCATTGCCCTGACCGCGCTCTGCCTCTTCGGCGCCCTGCAACTCTCCCAGGTGCTGGCCGGGCGTGAAATCATGGAGCATGCCGCCGCCCGTGGCGCGCGCGCCCGAACCGTCGGGTTCAACCGAGGCATGGTCGCGCGCGTCGTCGATGTCGCCGCCATCCCCAATGCCGGCCGCCTGCGCGTGCCCGATTTCGAAAACATCAACGCCGCCCTGCGCCGCCTCACCGCAGGCGCTTCCGTCGGCGAAATCTGGACCTATGCCCTCGGCACCACACCCGAGTCCCAGCAGGCCCGGCTGGAACTCGCCCGCATCCCCGATTACCTCGGCGCCGAAAACGAGGCCCGCGCACACTACATCCTCGACTATGAGGACTGGGACCGCGGCGCCGACGGCATCCAGTACTGGGCCCGCGAAGACTCCGCCACCGGAAATGGTTCCGCCAGCGCGTCCATGACTCACGTCCGCACCCGGCAGAATTACCGCCTCTGGGTGCCCATGCACCGCGCCTTCTATGCCGACGACCGCATGGAACTTGAAGGCAATGCCTACCTCGAAGCCCATTTCCCTCTCTACCTCGACGACCAGGCCTGGTGACCCATGCAGACCCCGCTTCCATCGCCCGCACCCACGCGCACCGCTGGCCAGGCCATCATCTTCATCATTTTCGCCCTCTTCATTCTCTTCTTTGTCGTGCTCTGGAATTTCGACCTGCACAAGACGCTGCGCGTGAAAATGGTGAGCCAGAACGGTGGCGATGCCGCCGCCATCATGGCCGCCCGCTGGCAGGGCATCTCCCTGAACCTGCTCGGCGATTTGAACATCGTCAAAGCCCTCGCCCTCTCCGCCAATGACTCCGCCACCCTCGCCTCCGTCTCGAACCTCCAGGCCCGACTCGCGCTGGTCGGACCCATGATCGGGTTCATGGCCGCGCAGCAGGCCGCCAAAAATAACGGTGTCCACCAGAACGACGACTTCAGCCGCATGATCCGCGAACACGCCCACGTCGTGCGTGTCGAATATACCAATGCCGTCGGCCCCAACGGCGAAATGATGTTTCCCGAACCCTATCCCGGCGCCTGGGGCGAATACGCCGATATGCTCGACCTCGTCGCTCAGGATGGCGTGGCCGCCGCCCCCGACAACGCACGCTACTTCTCCGACTATGTCGGCGACCACATCCTGCTGGACCCCGCCTTCTATGATGCCGTGGCCGGCCGCAACTGGTGCTGGTTCTACCACGAAGCGCCGGGCCTGCTCCAAAACTACACGGACTACACCTGGTGGCCGGATCTTCCGGACATCATCATCGGAGAGTACATCAACAGTGAAATCTTCGGCCTGGGACTGTGCCGCCGCCTCACCGCCGTCAGCGACCTGGCCGACACCAACCAGATCACCACCGCCTCCAACAGCCGCGGCCTCGGCAACGCCTTTTCGAATGCAGGTCTGAATACCAATGCCACCTGGTACTGCTACGGCGAGCCCTGGACGGCCTGGCTCGCCATGTCCCAGGACGGCGATGACCCCTTCCCCTCCACCGGGCCCCTTCGCCCCCAGTACGACTACGCCGGCGCAGACGCCGCCGTGCGCGTCATGGCCCACGCCACGCGCGTGACCCCAGGCTCCGGCGGACTCGCGGTCTCCAATACGATCACGTGGACCGCCGCCGCCAAACCCTTCGGCTATCTTCCCGGAGACGAGCCTCCCACCCTCACGCCCCTCGTCCTGCCAGCCTACCACGACGCCCGCCTCATCCCCATGGACGCCTCCTCCGCCGCCGGCACCGGCGGATTCGATCCCGAATGGCGACGCTTCATCGAGCAGGACCTGCCCGTCTACCTCGCCACCGGACAGTTGAATTGCAGCTCGTACTACTGCAACCAACTCCGCACCTGGGAAGATCCCGTGTTCCGCCAGGATGGCGTGGACTGGCTCGCCAAGAACTCGAGCCAATGCACCGCCGGCGGCGGTGGCGGCGGCGGTCACAGGGGCGGCCGCCGAAAGGGCCATTGAGCACCCACATGCAACGCACCGCGAACACACGAGCCGGCGGCCAGGCCATGATTGAGTTCATCATCGGCCTCGTCGCCATGCTCGCGCTCGTGGCCGGCCTCATCCAACTCGTGACCCTCGCCCGCACCCAACTCGAAACCATGACGGAAGCCCGCCGCCAGGCCGGACGCCTCGCCCTCCAATCCGTCGGCAGCCCGGGCACACCCGATTACATCCGCTATTGGGATGCCGGACCCGATGACCGCACCTACTCACGTGACGATACCTTCGACCTCGCCAATGCCAGCGACTTCCGCCGCCTGTTCCCCGACCAAGCCGTGGCCAACGCCGCCGACTGGTCCGTCATGAGCGCCATTCCCGAAAACCCGATCGCCGACCTCCATAATGGCGCGCCTCCCGAAGGCGTCTTCGGACTCGTCTCGTCTCGCGTGGAAGAGGAGGTTCCCTTGCTCCCCGCCGTGCGCCACCTCCTGTTCAGCCGCGACAAGGTGACCGTGGAAAGCAAAGTCTGGATGACCGAGACCGCGGGGTTCTACTGATGCCAACCGATCCCGCGGAACCAGGCCGGCGCTTGCGTCCCCGCCCCCTGCTGCCCGCCGCCACCGCCCTGCTGCTGCTCATCGCCGTCACCACGCATGCCCGCGTCTTCTCGCGCTGGAACAGCCGTGGCGACACCGCCGCCACCTTTGCCGCCCTCGGCGGGCACCTCATATTCGAGTCGCGCATTACGCTCAATGGCGGCAGTGGCGATCTGCAGGTCTTCGATCTGGACCGCGCACTCACGGACCTGACCCCTGACCTCCGACGCCTGATGGCCGCCGATGCGCTTGGCGACGGAGCGGGCGGGCTCGCTTGCGCCACCCTGCAGGACGACGCCCAGGTCCTGCGCCTCGTCCTCACGCAACCCGATCCCTTCGGCCACACCGTGGCCTTTGTGCTCCGCCAGTCGCCCGCCGAATTTGCCAGGTCATCTGACACCGCCTCCGTCCCCTCACCCGCCGGCCTCCCCCGCCACCCCGGCGCCACCCCGCGCTTTTACGCTGAAGACCAGAACACGAAGACCCGCTTCAGCCTCGCCGATGCCGCCACGCCCGCGGACGACCTGCGCGCCTACTATGCCGGCCAACTCGCGGGCTCCGGCTGGCAACCCCTGACGCCCCCGCCCGGCCCCGGCGTCGCCTCCACGGGGCTGCAGGTCTTTGCGAAGGGTGAAGAACTTTGCTTCGTGCTCGTCGCGGAATCGCCTGCCACCGGCGGCGCCACCATTACACTGTTGCATAAACGGTTGGGCATGAAATAATGACCGGCACGCTCCAAACGGGCGACCGGCTGTGCGGCCGGACGCGCCCCTTGCCGCGGCTGAATTCGGAAGCGATATCCCTATGAATCAGAAACTGATCCTCGTGTTCTCCCTGATCGTCGGGCTCCTGGCCTTCGGCCTCAGCATCCGCTACTTCCAAAGCCGCTTTGCGGCCGTCGAGCGCGCACGTGCCGACTTCGAGAAGCGCGTGCGCACCGTCGAAGTCGTGGCCGCCGCGCGCGATATTCCGCAGGGCGTGACCATCGGCAAGGATGACATCGGCCATAAGCCCATGTATCAGATTGAAATGTCCGCACGTGAGGACGTCGTCCTCGCCGCCGAGGCGCGCTACGTCATCGGCCGCAAGGCCATGTTCAACATCCAGAAGGGCGACTCGCTCAACTGGTCCTTCCTCGAAGGTGGCGAACGCACCGGCCAGGATCTCGCCTCCACCGTCACCCCAGGCATGCGCGCACTCTCCATCGCCGTCGGCGGCGCCGCCGCCGTCAGCAGCATGGTGCGCCCCGACGATCATATCGATGTCCTCGGCACCTTCACCTTCCCGTCCAAGGCCGCCGCCGGCGAAATGGAAACCGTCACCCTGACGGTGCTCCAGGACGTCACCGTCCTCGCCACCGGCCAGCAACTCGCCAACGACGCCCGCGGTGCCCGCCCTTCCTCACGCGCCGCCGGCTACAGCACCGTCACCCTGGAAGTCACCCCGCGCGAGGCCGAACTCATTGTCTTCGCCCAGCAGCTGAACGGACGGTTGACCCTCTCCCTCCGCAACCGCAGCGACGTGAACTTCGAGAGCGAACTCCCGTCGGTCAACTTCGACCGCCTCCAGGAAAGCCTCCCGGAACTCAACACGTACCGCCAGCGCACCATCCGCCATAAGACGAATCTGTGAGCGACGCCCTGCAACTCATCATCACGCACCCCGGACGAGACGCGGCCGTCTTCACGGTCGACCCCGGGATCTATACCATTGGCCGGGACGAGGACTGCCTGATCCACCTCGTGCACACCGACATCGCCCACCGGCATGCCATCCTCACCGTGGCGCCGGAAGGATCCTGGATCGAGGACCTTGACTCCGAATCCGGCACCCTGGTGAATCGCCGGCGCATCCACGGCCGGCAGGGCGTCCGCATTGGGCAGCCCATTGCCATCGGCCCCTTTGAACTCATGCTCGAAAACCCGGCCGCGCCCGCCGGCAACCCCGCCCCGGAGCCCGTCATGCCCGTCCCGGCCCCTCCCCCTCCCGCGCCGCCCGTCGCCCTCCCCCCGCCCCCGCTCGAAAACACGGAGCTGGAACGGCGCCGGTCGATCAAGCAGCAAATTCACCGCGAACTCGTCAACCGCCTCGACATCAAGCGCCTGGCCGCCTCCCGCGTCGCACAGGCCGAACTGCGCGAACGCGCTGTCAAAACCATCCGCGCCATCGTGGCCGAAGTCTCCGCCCGCCTGCCCCTCGGCGTGTCCCCCGATAGCCTGGTCAAGGAGATCTGCGATGAAGCCCTCGGCCTCGGCCCGCTCGAAGATTTTCTGGCCGACCCCGACATCACCGAAATCATGGTCAACGGCCCCAATCACGTGTACTTCGAAAAGAAGGGCAAGCTCGTGCGGTCGTCCCAAACCTTCATGAACGACGACTCCGTCCTCGCCATCATCGAGCGTATCGTCTCGCCCCTCGGTCGCCGCATCGACGAAAGCCAGCCCTATGTCGACGCCCGGCTCCCCGATGGATCGCGCGTCAACGCCATCATCCATCCCCTCTCCCTGATCGGCCCCTGCCTGACGATCCGGAAATTCTCCAAAACCCCCTTCACCGCTCCCGACCTCATCCGCTTCGGCACGATGACCGCCGAGATGGCCCAGTTGGTCGACGTGTGCGTGAAGCTGCGCAAGAACATCATCGTCTCGGGCGGCACCGGCTCCGGCAAAACCACGTTGCTCAACGTGCTCAGCAGTTTCCTGCCGCCGGATGAGCGCATCGTCACCATCGAGGACGCCGCGGAATTGCGCCTCCCCCAGGAACACGTCATCCCGCTTGAGGCGCGGCCGCCCAATATCGAAGGCCGCGGCGCCATCACCATCCGTGATCTCGTCCGCAACGCCCTGCGCATGCGCCCGGACCGCATTGTCATCGGCGAGTGCCGTGGCGGTGAGGCCCTGGATATGCTGCAGGCCATGAATACCGGGCACGATGGCTCCCTCACCACCATCCACGCCAACACGCCACGCGACGTGATCTCGCGCATGGAAACCATGGTGCTGATGTCCGGCGTCGACCTCCCCGTGCGAGCGATCCGCGAGCAGATCGCCGCCGCCATCCATCTCATCGTCCATATCTCACGCGTCAGCGACGGATCGCGCAAGGTCACGCGCATTACCGAAATCGTCGGGCTCGAAGGCACCCAGGTGACCATGCAGGACATCTTCGAGTTCCGCCAGACCGGCGTGGAAAAGGATGGACGCGTGAAGGGCACCTTCCATCCCACCGGGGCGGTCCCCACCTTCCTGGAGGAAATCACCGCCCGCGGCCTTCGCATCGATCACGGCATCTTTGACCCCCAGCGGGGGGCCAGAACCTAGCCCGCCGTTATCTCCCATGATGATGTTCATCGCCACGCTGTTCGGAATGGCCTTCACCGGCCTGGCCTACGTGCTGCTGCGAGCCATCGGCGAAGGCATGGACCGCTATAATGGCGCGTACTCCCAGCAGACCGCGCGCCAGTTCGAAGACGTGTTCCTGTTTATCCCCGCCCGCCGCGTCACCGAGCTCGGCTGGGCATCCGCCATCAGCATGTTCCTCATCCTCTTCATGACGCTTGGCCGCAATGCCGATCTCGCGGGCACCATCACCAGCTTCGCCCTGTCCGCCGCCGCCGGGGCCGCCACCCTCCGCGCACCGGTCCTGCTCCTCGCCTTCCTCAAGCGCCGCCGCCTGCTCCGCTTCACGCTGCAACTGGGCGACACCCTCGTCGGCATGAGCAACGCCCTCAAGGCCGGCTTCAGCATCACGCAGGCCTTTGAAACCGTCGTGCGGGACGGCGAAAACCCCATCGCCCAGGAGTTCGATGTGCTCCTCCAACAGACCCGCGTCGGCGTCTCCTTCTCCCAAGCGCTGCAAAACTTGCTCGACCGCGTCGGCAGCGAGGACCTCAAGCTGGTCGTCGTCGCCATCGAAACCGCCCGCAAGACCGGCGGCAATCTCACTGAGATCTTCGAGCGCATCGCCGCCACCATCCGCGAACGCCTGCGCCTGGAGCGTCGCATCCGCACCCTGACCGCGCAGGGCCGCCTGCAGGGCATCGTCGCCGGCTTCATGCCCGTCGTGATCGTCTTCGCCCTGATGCTCGTCGATCCCGGCCTGATGCTGCCCTTTCTGCATTCCGGCGTCGGGGCCATCGTCATGGGCCTCGTCGTGATCTTCATCACCCTGGGCGCCATCATCATCCGCAAAATCGTCAGGATCGACGTATGACCGCCGCCTTGCCCAACGAACTCGTGGTCATCTCCGGTCTCTGGGGCCTCTTCGCCGCCGGCATCAGCGCCTACTGTGCCCAGGTCGCCGGCCAGATGACCTACGCCACCCTCTCGGATGGCCGCCGCCAGCTGCGCCGCCTCCCCCTGGCCTTCCGCCTCCTGCTGCCCCTCACCCCCCTCTGCGCCCCCCTCGTCGGAGCCGCCGGCTGGCGCCGCGCGCGCGAAAGCGTGGACCGTCAACTGACAGCCGCCGGTTTCGATGACGTCATGCGCCCCGTGGAATTCCTGGGCCTGCGACTGCTCGTCCCCACCATCTACGGCGGACTCGCCACCGCCTTCGTCCTGCTGCTCTTCTCCGCGTCGGCAAGCGCGTTCCTGCACAGCATGCGGGGCCCCACCAGCGCCATCATCCTGTTGCTCGCGGCCCTCTATCCCGCCCTCTGGCTCAAGTCGGCCATCGCCACGCGCCACCGCGCGATTCGCCGCGCCCTGCCCTTCCTCCTCGATCTGCTCACGCTCTCCGTCGAAGCCGGGCTGGATTTCATGACCGCCCTCCAGCGTCACGTCGAACGCACGGAGGTCGATGCGCTCGGCGAAGAACTGATCCGCGTCGTGCGCGCCATCCAACTCGGCAAGCCGCGGCGCGAAGCCCTGCGCGACATGGCCTGGCGTGTGAACTTTTCGGATCTGCGCTCCGTGGTCAACGCCCTCGTGCAAGCCGACGAACTCGGCGTCAGCATCGGAACCATCCTGCGCATCCAGTCTGAACAAATCCGGCAGCGCCGCTTTGAACGTGCCGAACGCCTCGCCAACGAAGCCCCCGTCAAACTGCTCTTTCCCCTCCTCTTCTGCATTTTCCCGGCCGTCTTTCTCATCCTCCTCGCCCCCGTCCTCTGGCAGGTCGTCCGCCAGGGCTTCTGAACCCGCGCCGCCATCCCGCAAGCGCCCGCGCCCTGCACAACCCAACCGCGCGCCACCCTGGTCGTCCAGCCCCTGGCCCGGCCCCCTCCTGTCGGCGCGCTCCCGCGAAATTGACCTTTTCCCGCCGTGACCTGCCTGCTACCCTCGCCTGGTACTTATGGATTCCCGCCCTCACCTCATCATTCATGCCGGACCCGATGCCGGGCGGGAAATCTGCATCACCGATCCCGCCGGCGTGCGCGCCGGCCGGTCCTCCAAAAATGGCGTCGTCCTGCAGGATCCCAAAACCTCGCGCTATCACTGCCGATTCTTCATCAAGCCCGGTGATGGCCTCTTCGTCTCCGACCTCGGGAGCGCCAACCAGACCCTCGTCAACAATGCGTCCATCCGCGAAGTCCGTCTCCACGTCGGCGATCTCGTGACCCTCGGCGACACCGTCATCAAGGTCGTCGACGATGCCTCCGGTGGCCTGCCCGGCCCCACCGTCGCCGCGCCTGTCGACCTGGGGCTCGAATCCACGCCACCCGCCGCTCGCCCAGGCCCGGCACGCCGGCCCTGGCGGCGCGGCCCACTCCTGCTCGCCCTTGGCCTGGTCTGCCTGTTCGCCGTCGGCGCCTGGATCCCGTACCTCTTCCGCTCCCCTGCACCCACGCCCCCGCCCGCCCCCGCCCCAAGCCCCAGGACGCTCGAAATCGACTACGAGAAAGTGCTCGGCGATACCAATCGCATCTTCCGCTATCACTTCCACCTGTCAGCCGACCGACACCTGGTGGTCACCATCGACGACACCGGGTCCACGCACCTCCAGGAGGAAAGCACGCTCACGCCCGAACTGGTCGCCGAACTGGCCGCGTTCATCGACGACGCCGATTTCTGGACCCTCCAAGACGAGTACCAGGGCCTCCAGCCCCGCACCTTTGACCAGTGGGATATCACCGTGACGATTGGCCGCAAAGCCAAGCGCTGCCGTGTCGTGAACCGCGCCGAACCCGCACCATTCAAAGTCGTGCGCGAGAAGTTCGAGAACTTCGCCCAGGTCGAACTCGGGCTCTGGGCCGTGCAGTACCCCCCCGCCCAGCTCGAGGCCATGGGACGCGACGCCTTCCTCAATGGACGCAAACTGTATGACGAACGCGATGTCCGCCATGGCAATCTGGCGGAGGCCATCCGCCGCCTCAAGGAAGCGGACTTCTACCTCAAAACCCTCTCACCCAAGCCCGACTTCTATCCCGAACTCACCACCGCCCTCGCCGACTGCACGGCCGAGTTGGACCGCCGCTATGTGGATCAAAATTTCCTCGCCAACCGCGCCATGCGATCCAAGGAATGGCAGCAGGCGGCCGAGGAACTCCGCGTCTTGTGCGACATGCTCGGCGATCAGTCGGACCCCCGATACGAAGAATCCCGGCGCAAGTTGCGCGAGGTGGAAAGCCGCTTGAATCTGCAACGCAAATGAACCTGAAGACGTCCATCCTTCACGCGCGCCTCCTGCTGGGCGGACTCTGCCTCTGCGCGCTGGGCGCCTTCGCGGCCGGCTCCGCCCCCGACGTTCGCACGCTCGCGGAACTGTATGTCGCCAGCACGCCGGCCGGCGCCGCCTGCAATGTGGATGGCATCGACCGCGGCGTCACCCCCGTAACCATCACCGGTCTGCCCGCCGGCGAACACCTCGCCATCCTCTCGAAGAACGGCTATCGCGACTTGCGACGGACCGTGACGCTCGCCGCCGGCGCCCGCGCCGCCCTCGATGAAGCCCTCGACGCCGAACGGGGCCTCGTCCTGCTCCAGACAGACCCCAGTGGCGCCCGCGTCTCCATCGATGGCGCCGACCGCGGGCTCTCCCCCCTCATCCTGACCGACCTGCCCCTGGGCCCCCACCGTGCCCGCGCCGAAGCCCCGGGTTGCTTCCCCGGCGAAGTCAACCTGACCCTCGACAGTCGCGCACCCGTCAAGGTGGTCATGACCCTCCCCCCCAGCACCGCCACCATCGACGTCACGTCGCAGCCGCTGGGCGCCGCCGTCATACTCGACGGCGCCGCGCAGGGCCGCACCCCGCTGACGCTCGAGCGCATCCCCGAAGGCCAGCACCGGCTCCAGGTGCAGCACCCCGGCTACGCCCCCTTTGAGGAAACGCTGCAAGCCGAGGCCGGCTCACACACCACCGTCGACGCACCGCTGGCGCCCCTGCCCGCACGCTTGCGTGTCGTCACCGAGCCCCCCGGCGCTCGCGTCTATCTCGATAATGCCCTGCACGGCGAAAGTCCCGTGACCATCGATGATCTCCCCCCCGGCGCCTACCGGCTGCGCGTCGAAGCCACCGGCTACGCCACCGCCGGCCGCACCGTCACCCTCGCCCTGGCAGCCAACGTCACCGAGGAAGTGCGCCTCGACAGCAATTCCGGCACCCTGCAGCTGATCACGGAACCCGCGGGCGCGACGGTCTTTGTCGACAGCCGGAAGGTGGGCATTACGGAATCTGGCACCAACGCCACGGACCAGGTGTCCGATCCCTTGCTGGTCAGGCTGGTCGAGGCCGGCACCCACACGCTGCAGCTGACCAAACAGGGATTCTACGCGATCAAGAAGACCATCGAGATCAGCAAGAACGAGACCCTTGCCCTCCACGAGACCCTCAAGCGCCGGTTCATCCCCGACTATGAAGTGGTCACGGCGGCCGGCATCGATCGCGGCGTCCTCGCCGGCGTCGATCCGGATGGCAGCGTCCGGCTTGAAGTGCGACCCGGCGTGATCAAGCGCATCCGCGCCAAGGACATCAAGGGCGGGCGTCCGATCCAGCAGCAGGCGCTGCCGGACCTGGAGGAGGAAGCTCCCGCAGATGCAGCACCGACCCCGGCCGCACCAGTTCCGCGTTGAGCCAGCCGCTGCCGACTTCCACCACCCCGCGCGCGCGCCATCCTCCCCACACCATGCGAAACGGGCCCACATCCCGAATCACGTCGACCACGCGCCAGCCCCCATCCACAAAAATCAGGTCGATGGCGAAGCGCATGCCGACGGTGTGAATCGCGCTGCAGGGCGCCAGGTACAGCCCATCGCCCGGCGCCAGGGCATGCCGCCCCAGCAACCCCTGCATGCGCGCCAGATGATCGCGCGCAATCTCCAGGCGCTCCACCACCACCCGGTTCGCTTCGTCGACCAGGGTCACGCTGGATGCATGCGGGAACGCCGAGTTCACTTCAACAGCACGCCGATAACCACGCCGACAACCGTGAACCCGAGGTACACAAACGCGGCGCGTATGTTGTCCAGCGTCCAGAACACCAGCGGCACATCCGCCTTGCCGCGCGTGAGCAGCAGCACGACCACCGTCACACCAATCACAACCAGCGCCCACAGCTTGCTCTTGCTCATGGCTTGCTCCCGCGCGAGTCCAGCACGCCCTGCACGACCTCGACAATGCCATCCACCGGCGCGAGGCGGCCCTTGCCCTGGTACCCGCAGGCCAGGTCCCCTTCCGCCACGTCGATCATGCGCACGCCGCGCGCCTGCAGGATCTTCAGGTTCGCCTGCGTCGCCGGGTGCTCCCACATGTGCACATTCATGGCGGGCGCCACAACCAGCGGCGCCTGGCAGGCCAGCACCGTCGAGGTCAGCAGGTCATCGGCAATGCCGCACGCCAACTTGGCCATGACGTTCGCCGTGCAGGGCGCAATGACGAAGACGTCGGCGCGATCCGCTAACGCAATATGCTCGGGCCGCCAGTTCGCCTCGTCGCCCCATTGCTCCACACCAACCGGATGGCGCGACAGCGTCTGAAACGTCAGCTTGCCCACAAATTCCGTGGCACTGCGCGTCATGATCACATGCACATCCCAGCCGCGCACGATCATCAGGCGCACCAGCTCCGCCGCGCGGTAAGCGGCAATCGAGCCCGTCACACCCAGCAGAATACAAGGGGGATTTGCCATGCGTTCAGCGGACCATTTCGGCCGAAAAGCGTCAAGCGGGAATACGTAATGGCACGCGCGGCTTCACCCGCTTCGGGCCGGTAGGGGCTCCGCTTGCGGAGACCTGTTGCAGGAAAGAGGTCCGAATAAGCGCAGCACCTGCAAGACGGAGCCCGTACCAGGCACCGCGCTGGCCAGGCTCGTTGGCGGATGCGGAATGGCCGCCCGGCCTACTCCCCGTCCAGCCACACCCGTCCCCGGTAGAACGGCGCCCCCGTCGGGTCAATCGGCACCGTGATCCGCGCGCCGATCGACGGGAGGTTTGTGCACCCGTCCACCCCGCTCCACGGCGCCCCGACTTCCGGACTGCTCTCCACCGCATACCATCGCGTGCGCCCCGCGTA
This sequence comes from Lentisphaerota bacterium, assembly GCA_021413965.1. Taxonomy (GTDB): domain Bacteria; phylum Verrucomicrobiota; class Kiritimatiellia; order UBA8416; family JAIOPI01; genus JAIOPI01. The sequence goes on from JAIOPI010000020.1 coordinate 21,091, forward strand.
GGCCTCGGGGTCCGGCGCGATCGCGTCAAACTCAACCGTCCCCACGCTGCCCGTCTGCCCCACCGCCACTTCAAAGAAGCTCGCCGCATTCGTCGGGTCCGTGCCGGCCACGTACTCATCCGCGTTCACCAGGCCGTCGCCATCGTCGTCCAGCGAATCGGACGCCGGGCCGTAGTTCTGCGTGCCGCCATAGTAACGACGCTCCCAGGCGTCCGGCACCCCATCGCGATCATCGTCAAATGGATCCGGCGCCCCGACCTCGTACGCCATGAACCAGGCATTCGACGCCACGTTGCGGTAATGCGCCCAGATCCACGCGTCCGAACGCGCCGCGCCCGCCAGGCGGAACTCGTCCAGCGTCGCATTCACATAGTTGCTGCTCCCGTTCAGCGCCCCTATCCACGGATCAAATACCGGCTCGAAATTCGTGTAGCTGCCGACAAACTGCGGGGCGCCGTCGTTTCGATACGCCCACGCACGGCCGTCCCGCAGGACCAGCGCAACCAGCTGCCACACCCCGCTCTGCACGGCAAAACTCCGGCGCTCGTTCGTACTCACGCCGAAACTCCACTGTCCCAGCGCCGTCCGAATCAGCAGCCGATCCTTCGACGGACTGGGATCGTCCGCGCCAAACGCCCCCCCTGGAGCCGTATTCGGGGGCTTCGCCCAGAAACTGACCGTCATCCCGTTGATGTTCTGTCCGTACCAGCTCGCCGACGTGTGCGGATCCACGAAGGAAGGCCATCCATCGAACTGCCGCGCGCTGCTGACGATCCCTGTCGCCGCCGCCGTGCCCGTGAACTCCACCAGCAGGCGGCCTGCCGATGAGTCGGCGAAGGCGTCCTGCAGGTGCCAGACCCCGCGATACGGCGCCTCCCAGGCGTCCCCATTGCGCGTATACGTCGGCGACTCGTTGGCCGTGGCCCGCCCCCAGTAGGCAAACATGAAATCTTCCGGCCTCGCCAGCAGCGGGACGCGCACCCACACCGTCGACTCCCCGTTCGTATTCCACGATTCGATCTCGTATGCCAGCGATGACCCATCCACGCCCGACGTGAACCGCAGGTCACTGCCTTCCGCTGACGTGAACCCGTCATAGCTGAATCCAGGGATATGCGGTCCAAGCCGCACCAGCACCGTGAAGTTCGTGAGCGTTTCGCCGCGGGTGTAGCCGCTGAATGTCACCCGCATGCGATGGGCCCAGTTTGTGACCGCCAGGGTCTGAAACGCCTGCACGCCGCTCCACCCTTCCTGCCGGTCCGCCCGGGCCCGGCACCGGTACACGTAGCGACCGACTGGCACGAGGCCCGCCACATCCGCCACGTACGCGCCTGCGCTCACGCTGCCGATCGATCCGGATCGCTCCCAGTCCGCGGCGTTGGTCCCCGCATCCTGCGGGCCCCAGAAAAAGGTCAGATTCACGCTGCCCGGTCCCCGCACGCGACCCCGCAGCCGCGCCGATACGTCCGTAATGCGCTCCGCACCCTCGTCATTGTCGATCGCGTGCACCTGCACCGGGGTCACCGCCGACCAGTTCGTTCCCGAGCCATCCACCATTTCAGCCCGCAGCGCGATGATGCCCGCGTTGGTGCCCAGTTGCACCAGCGGTTCGTACGGCGGGCCGGTCACCGGCACTGGCGGATCGTCACCCACCGCAAGCCGCACCCGCTCGACCGCCCCGGCGATCTGCTTGGCATCCACCGTGATCAATACGGGCAGCACCGAAGGCGCAAACACGGCCGCCCCGGGCTGGGGCTGCGCAATCCCCACCTTGTCCGGCGCCAGCCCCGGCGACGCACGGAACGTGCCAAACCAGTTGCCCGGCAGCGTCCCTGCCAGGTCACTGCGCACGCGCTGCAGCGGCAGCCCGCTCCCGTCCGTCGTACCCGGCCACGGAGGACCATCCGCGTAAACCACTTCGTCCACCACCACCCAGGACAAGGCCTGCCCTGCCACATCCGGCGCCTGCGGGCGCTCGACGGCAACCCGCTCGCTGCGATTCGACAGCCGCCCCGCGTACGGACCAAACAGATGCAGATCCGCGTTCGTCAGGCTGTAGGCCTCCATAAACGCCTGCCGATCCGGCGCATCCGCCGGGTCAAACGGCACCACCAGCAGATACCCGCCCGCCGGCAGCACCGTGGCGGGGGGAAACGTGTAAGACGCCCCGCCGTCGATCCGCCAACAGCCGTCCACGTTCTCCAGCGTCACCGGCGCATCGGTCGGATTGTGCAGCTCGATGTACTCATCGTGCGTGTTGTCCTCCGGATGTGCCACCGTCGGCGCGGGGTGGTACATGATCTCCGACAGCACGACCCGCTCGCCCGGCAGGGCATTTGGAAGTTGGAAGGTTGGCTCCAGCGCGTACCAGGCCTCTTCTCCATCTGGGTATCGCCCAAGCGAGCGGTCTCGCTCCTGCCCCTTGAACTGCACGATGTCCGCCACGCGGTCAAGCGCCGTGCCGGGCAGGTACGACAGCACCACACACTCCCCCGCCTTGTTGAGCCCGAAGCCGTTCGTAATCGGGGAGTGAAATCCCGTCAGCTCGTCAAACGCGATCCACGCCCCGCCCGTGACCACCGCCGAGGGCGGGATCGCCCACTTGGCCGGAACGTCGGGGTCATCGCTTAAATACCAGTTCGACAGCGACACCGTGGCCGCGCCCGTATTGTACAATTCCATCCAGTCATTCGAGTCGTAATCCGGAAACAGTTCATTCGTGTAATCCGTGTGCGCCCGGATCTCGTTGATCACCAGGTCGCGCACCGGCATGGGATCTGCCCGCCCCGGCGAGCCGTCGCGGTAGGCGCTGGCCCGCCAGTTGCCGCCATAGTCCAACTCGCCGCCGGTCTGATCGCCCAGCACCTGCGGCACCAGGGCATGCCCCGCCCCCTGTGCCGCCAGCGGCCAACTCCGCCCGTTGCTGTAGGTGAAATCCACCAGCACAGGTCCGTCCGCGGAAGCGCGCAACGCCAGCCGCTCGCCGTTGTTGTCAAGCGCGCCGGAAAACACGCCGGCCACCCGGATGCCCGACATGCCGTACCGCTGCGCAAAGGCCGCCGCATGCCGCACCACCACGGCGTACCCGCCGGCCTCCAGCAACATGCTCGGAAAGGTGAAGTCGATTCCCGACGTGAACGTCACCAGCGCCAGGTTCATCGCCTGCGGACCGCTGTTGTGGACTTCCACGTACTCGTAATCCGATGCCGCGTACACCCCGCCCGTGGGCACCGCGCGCGGATCTGCCATGACCTCGCTGATGCGCAGGGGCAGCACCGCGTCGGACGTGAACAGCGCATCCGTCAGCGCGCTCCACTCGCCCTGCGGCGTACGGCTGCGGGCCTTCACCCGCACACTGGACGTCAGCGTCATCGGCCCGCCATAGCTCGTCCCCGCGATGGCGCCCGAACCCACGGCGCGGGGATCGCGCCCGTCCAGCGTGTAGTACACGGCGTTGGACGATTGAATCGCCAGGACGAACGCGTTGGAAAACGGCCCGCCCAGCTGGCTGAACTCCGGGGCATCGGTCAACGGGTACAATCCGTTGCGGCGCAGCTGCCCCAGCACGACGTCCGTGCGCTGCGGCAGGTACGACTGCAGCATCCCATCCTGCGTGCTGCGCCAGTATCCCAGCGTGCCCGTGTTGCCCCAGCGGGCCGCATTGGCCGCAATCGCCTGCTCCACCCCCGCCACCAGTGTGCTGTACCGCGCAAGCGTCGAGGCCGGAGACAGCGCCCCGCCATGGAAGAGATGCCGCCGCACGTGGTCCGCAAACATCAGCCGGTATTCCACGCTCTGCCGCAGCCGCCCGTGAATGTTGGCTGGCCCGCCCGTGGCCGAGACGTCTGTGCTCAGCGCGCCCAGTGAAAACTCCGAGTCCCACACAAAGTACTTCCACCCCGCGCTGGCCACGCGCGCCCCCGCCGCATAGTAGTTCTTGCCCGGCCAGTCGCTCGTCCCCGCCCAGATGTGCGTGAGCATGTAGTCAATCTGATTGTCCACATCGAGGTGCACGACGCTCCCCGCGTTCCGCGTGCCGTCCGGGTTGCACCCGCGCACGCGCTGGAACTGCACGTTGTCGCTGATGTTGTTGCCAACCGCTGTCAGCATCGCGTTGTACGTGTCGACCAGGCTTTCCCCGGTCGGATATCCGGCATTGATCGAATCCCACGCCTCCTTCACGCCCCCAAAGTAGCTCGCGCCGAACGCGTTGTCCGGGCGCTCCGACGGATTGTAGATCCCCCAGTACACGCCGTTCAGGTAGAGATGCACGAACGTCGCATGCGACGCCACTCCACTCGCCGCCCGCTGGCTGCCCCGTACAAACGTGTCGATCAGTCCGTTGGCATGCAACTTGTCGTTGTAACCGGCGCGCAGGATGAGCGTGTCGAACGACGTCACCGCCTGCGGATCCGCAAACACCGGAAACGCCAATTTCGACGCTCCGTACCGGCCCTTGAACAGCACGCGGAAGGACTTCTGCACGGCCCGGCGCCCGTAATCCCCGTAAATGCGCAGCCCGCAGTCGATTTGCGTTTCCGGCCCGCCTCCCGGCGCGATCCACTCCATGGACACCGGCCGTTCCCACGCCTCGCCTCGCTGCTCGGGATTCACATAGATGCCGGCCGAGGATCCAAACAGATTGCCCGGCGCCGTCGCGATCGAAAGCGTGGGTAAGGCCAGCAGCCCCGGCGCCACCTGCGGGCCGGACAGCGGATCCGTCACCACCGCCTGGCCCATCGTGGACTGCCGGATGACATCATTGGTGAAGAGAAACGTGTGCGTCCCCACACGTGACGGCTCGTAGCCCGTCCGCGTGGCCTGGGCACGCACGATGGTCGTCTGCGAGACGGGAATCACGTTCGTGTAGGCGCGCGCCTCCGGACCGTCCGGACTGGTCCCATCCACCGTGAATCGAATGCTGAAGCCCGGCAGATCCGTCGACAGCTTGAGCAGGAAAGGCGCCCCGTAAAATCCACGCACATGATCGAACGCCACGTCCCGGGCCAGATCCGCATCGCCGATCACATTGCGCAGCCCCGGGGTCGGCGTGTGGAAATAGCGCCATTCGTTGCTGACCGTGGGCGTGAACGAGTCGCCATCCAGCGTGGCCTCGAGCAGCAGGTCCGTATTCAACGGCGCCGACGTGATGTTCATGATGTGGATCGCCAGCACGTTGGTCCCCTCCTGCAACAGCGGTAGGGAGGCGCTCAGATCAAAATCGTCGTCCTGCAGGGCGTCCGCGTTGGGACGGTCGGCCACGGCATAGGAATCCGAAGTTGGCGCCGTCGGCGCATTCGCACCCGTCACCTTTACCCCGTTCAGGTAGGCCACGAACCCGTCATCGTACTTGATGCGCAGCGCCAGCGCGTCCAGCCGGGCCGGACTACTGACCACGAATGTGTGACGGACGTACACGCCGCGCTGTGAACTCGCAATCGGCGTCTGTATGACCGCGGCGTAGCCGCCCGCCCGCGACTCGTATCCCATCGGCCCTGAACCCGTCGACCAGCCCGAGGCATCGTAATCGCGCGCGGTCCAGTCAAGCCCTGCAAGGTCTGCGGGCTGGTGATAACGATAGGCTTGTCCCGCCACCACCAGCGCCGTGCGCGCGACATCCGGGCGGTAGCCAAAGGACACGTCCGCGCCCTGCGGCGGATACACCGGCGCGAATTCGGACTCCACCGTGTGACCGTCGGGATGAAACAGCCCGAGATACTCACCGCCGGGGTCCAACTTGAAGTCGGCGTGCAGGTCGCCGTTGATCCATGTATTCGTCTTGCCGTCGGCCATCAGCAGCAGATAGGCGTAAGGCCCCAGCGTGACCCCAGCTGGAAAGACCCATTTGCGTGGCTCGCTGATGGTGTCGGTCAGGCTCCAGCCGGTCAGATCCACGGCGTTTGAACCAGAATTGTAAAGCTCGATCCAGTCGCTCGTCTGGCCGGATTCGTTGGTATAGGCGCCCGCATTCGCGGCCATGAATTCGTTGAGGATGACGTCGGCACGGGCGGTCTGACTAAGTCCCGCCAGCGTCACTCCGAGGAGCACCGCTCCACACGCCATGCCTTGCGTATTCAAGCCGATGTTAGTCTATCATTCGGGACGTGCTTGTATCCAACGAGTTCTGATGCCTGACGTGTCAAGAATTTGTCAAAATCGCCCCTCCCTCGAACCCGTTAAGGCGGACCGCCCCACCCGGGAGAGCCCCCCCTCACTCACTTTCACGTGGATAACCTGACGCGTGCTCGCTACTCTCATCCCCACGTACCGAGTCCAAACACGCAATCGTTGAGCCCCCTGAATACTTCGGCCACAGCCCTCGCCTCCGCCATCACGCGCGTCCTCGCGCGCTGGACGCCTCTGGTGATCGTCGTCGTCAGCCTCTTGACGATTCTGTTCGTGCCGCTGGCCATCGTCTCCCACGGCTTTACGCCCGAAGATGACGTCCTCAGCGATACAGCCCTGGCCGTTTCCGGACGACAGTGGGGCGACGTCATGCTGATTCGCCCCGAATTCAGCCAGCAACTCCGCACCCACGCGGGGTGGGACTGGATTCTCCGCACCGCTCACCACGCCGGCCTTTCCCAGGACCAGCTGCTGGCCTTCGCCATCGCCGGCCTGGCATTCCTCGTATTCCTGCCCGGCGTCCTGTTCTTGAAGCGCCCCGAATGCTGGCTCATGCTGATGGGCATTCTGGTGGTCATCGAATTCGGAGTCTTCTCGCGCTTCCTCTACGGCCGCCCCTATCTCTTCGACGTCTTCTGCACCAGCACCTGGCTGCTCCTCTGGCGGCGATTTGAACGCAACCCCTTGCACCCCGGCCTTCTCGCCACCTTCATCATCCTGATGATCCTGCGGGTCTGGATCCGCAGCACGCTGGTCATGCTGGGCATCCCCCTCGCCGCCATCTACGCCTCCGCCTGGATCACCGGCCGCTGGCGGCCCGCGCTCGTCTTCACCGCCTGCGTCGTCGTCGGCATTCTCGGCGGCGCCCTTCTCTCCGGCAACCCCGTCGACTATCTCGCCTACAACATCAGGCACTTCTACTGGACCCTCTTCCGCCCCGCTGAAATGAAGTCCCTCGTCACCGAGCTCCTGCCGCTGACCGGCAACGTGTCCCTCTTCCTGTTTGCCGCCGGCTATGTGCTCGTCAGCCTCGCCCGCGCCCCCGATCCCGACCGCTACGCCCATCCCGCCTTCATCCTCGCCTGCCTGGGATGGATGCTGAGCTTCACCATCGTGCGCTTCTGGTTTGAATTCGGACTGCCGGCCTTCCTGGTCTGGGCCGCGCTCGACCTCCAGGGCGTCCTTGAACCGCGCATGCGCCACGACTCGCCCGCGCGCCTGCTCCTCGCCTGTTTCGCCGCCGGCACCTTCGCCCTGGCCCTGCTCGTCCCCCACCGCGAGGACTGGGCGCGCTCGCCCATCGACCGGGCCTCCGCCGTTCGCTCGCTGGGTACCTTTGCGCCGGACTGGCTCCCCGGAAACGGCGGCATCGTCTACAACCCGACGATGAAGATCTTCTTCACCTTCTTCTACCTCTACCCCAACGGGCCGTGGAAATATGCGGCGGGCATGGAACCCGGCTTCATGCCGCCCGAGGATCTCCGCGTCTACGAAGCCATCAACCGAACGGGCGACGCCGACGCGTACCGCCCCTGGGCCGCCAAGCTCCGGCCCATCGACCGCCTCGTGCTCAAGCTCCCCGCCGAGCACCCCGTGCGCGCCATCTTCCCGACGCTCGAATGGATCTGCGTGCCGCCGGATTACTGGTTCGGCCGCGTCCCCCGCCCCGCCGCCCCCGCGGCGCCATAGTCACGCGTCACGGCTCATTCAACTGCCGCAGGATCAGCACGCGCCCCTCCCGCCACGGCAACCAGTTCCGGTAAGGATACACCTTCAGCGTCGCGTAGCCGGGGACCGGTGCAAAGGCGATCACGTACGTCGCACGCTTCACCCACCACCAGCTGCGCTCAGGACTCCGTTCATAGGCCGGGTCATAACCGTGCAGCCCGTTGAACTCAAACCCGCCGTCGATCTCCTCCGGCGAGACGCGCACCTTTTCCGTCAGGTGCTCCAGCGCGGCCCACCGGGCGCGGTTCCAGGCAAGGTAATCGTGCGCCCCGCCAACCGAAGCCACCATTTGCCCGCCGAGCAATAGCACGCCCGCCCACCGGCAGACGCGCGAGCCCACCCCGCGGGCGGGCGGCCATCCGAACGCCGCCACCCCCAGCAGCGGCACGAGCAGCGGAAGCATGTAGCGATCACAGAACCCCTCAACCAGCAGCGGCGCCAGGTAAACCGCGGCCGCTGCCAGAAACAGCACCGTGGCAGCCTGACGCGCCGTGCAGCGCCAGCCCCGCGCCCGCAGGCGCGGCCAGGCCCGCCAGGCGGCCCAGCCAATCGCCATCAGCAGCAGCGCGGCACCCAGCAACCCCAAGGCCGTCACGGCCTGCCAATAGATGACGGACAGCCCCGGCACAGAATCCAGCCCCAGGACGTACGTGTCGCGCAGCGTCAGCGGACCGATTCCGGAATCGATCAGCACGTTCCCGCCAAGCGGCAGCCGCAAGCCGGCCACGCCAAGCCCCACGGCCGCCGCCAGCGCCCCGCCACCCGTGGCGATCCACGCGCCGCGTCCCCAGCCACCGCGGGTCAATACGCGCGGCGCCGAGCGCGCCAGCAGGTAGAGCAGCGCCGGGGCCAGAAACCACCCCAGGTCCAGCAGGCAAATGCCCAACTGAATCCGGGCCTGCCGGAACAGGGCGCCTGGATCGCGGGTGGCCATCATCAGTGCCTGGGTATGGATGTCCATGAGCGCCGTCCAGCGCCCGGTCCCCTTGAGCCAGTGCTGAAAACCCGCAAACGCCACGGCGCAGATCGCCACGGGGGCCACGCCCCGCCACAGGTCCCGCGGCATGAGCCCGCGCCGCACCAGCAGGGCGAAGGCAAAGGCGAGTGGGATCGCCAGCCCCAGCTGGCGGCATAGGGTGGCCAGCAGCGCCAGCGCCGTCGCGAGCAGCCACGAGGCCATGTCGTTCGTGCGCAAGTGTCGCGTGAACAGCCAGAGCGCCAGCAGGGCCGACGCCGTGAAGGGAATGTCCGTCATGAACGTGTGCGAGAGGGCGAAATAGATCGGGTTGAACCCCAGCGTGAGCGCCACGACCATCGCCATGCGTCGCGGCTGGCGCAGCTCGCGCATCAACAGATATGCCGCCAGCATGCCCACGAACCCGAGCGTCAGCGTGGAGGCACGCAGCGCGTGAAAGGAGAATCCGCCCGGCAGGCAGAACAAGGCCCCCCAGGCCGCCTGGCTGATCAGCGGCATCGAGGTCCACCCCGTCGGACGGAAGTCCCCGCCAGCCACCAGCCGCTGCACGGCCAGGCCGTACGACCAATCATCGTTCAAGGGGAAATTGCCGGCCGGGTTCACCAGCAGGATGCCAACGCACCATGCCGCCGCCAGGACAAGGACGTCGCGGACGACGGCAGGCTGGTCGCGGCGTGGCATCAACGCCTCACTCGCCGCGCATGGCGCGCAGCACGATTTCGCGCATCTGGCCGTAGGCCACGTTCACATCCCCGTTCACGATCCGGAAGTGAAACTCGTGGCGGTGGCTCATCTCGTTCTGCGCATTCTGAAACCGGCGGTCGATGCTCTCCGCGGAATCCTCCGCCCGGTTGGCCAGGCGCTCGCGCAGAACATCCAGCGACGGCGGCTCGATGAAAATGTCCAGGAATCCCGTCTTCAGCAGGTCGCCGTCCGCCGCCTGGCGCACCCCGCGCCGCAGCCGTGCCGCCCCCTGCACGTCCAGGTCCATCAGCACGCTGCGCCCCTCGCGCAACGCCGCCTCCACCGTCTGCCGCAACGTCCCGTAGCGGTAACCGTACACGTCCGCGTACTCCAGGAACTCTCCCGCCTGCACGCGGCGCTCGAACTCGTCCGGGCTCAGAAAATGGTAGTCGATGCCGTCGACTTCCTTGCCGCGCGGCGGCCGGGTCGTGCAGGACACCGAGTACGTCACCTGCGGAAACTCCTCCAGCAGCCGGTCGCAGAGCGTGGTCTTCCCCGCGCCCGACGGCGCCGCCACCACGATCAGCAATGCCCGCGTCACGGCCTTCTGCACATCTGGCCCTGTTGCGTCCATGATCTCAGTCTGCACCTTCCCCACCCCTTGGCCCGGGTGACGGAGCGCCGGAGAGCGCCGCGGCCAGCCGGGCTATTCGACATTCTGAATCTGCTCGCGGATCGCTTCCAGCTGCGACTTGAACGCCACCACCAGCCGCGACACCGCCGAGTCCCCGCACTTTGAACCGATCGTGTTGATCTCGCGAAACATCTCCTGGCACAGAAAATCCAACGAACGCCCCGCCGGCTTGCCCGCGCTCATCAGTTCCGCCGCGTGGTCGAAATGACTCTGCAGCCGCACCAGCTCCTCGCTCACGTCCGCCCGGTCGACAAACAGCAGGATTTCCTTCAGCACCTGCGGGTCGTCAGGTCCCGCCGCCCCCAGCCCGGCCTTGTCGATCCGCTCGCGCAGCTTGCGCTCGTACGCCCGGTTGATCAGCGGCGCCCGCTGCGCCAGCCGCCGCCGCAGCACGTCCAGCCCGCGCAGCCGCCCGCGCACATCGCGCTCGAGCGCTACGCCCTCCTTGCGCCGCATCGAGCGCAACGCCGCCAGCGCGCGCCCAAGCGCGTGCTCCAGCGCCGGCCAGACGCGCTCCGCATCCTGCGCGCGGTCCTGAAACACCAGCACCCCGGGAATCTGAAGCAGCACCTCCGCGCCCAGCCGGTCCGGCAGCCCCAACGCCGCCGCCGCGCCGCGCAGCGCCCGCACGCCCGCCGCCGCCGCCGCGCGGTTCACGCTCAACGCCCCGTCGCGCGCCTGCCGCGACTCCGATACACGCACGTTCACCGCCACCTGCCCGCGCGAAATCGCCCCCTGCACCAGCATTTGCGCGCGCGCCTCCAGCACCGACAACGCCCGCGGCATCGTGAAGCGCACGTCGAGCTGCTTGCGGTTGACGGACGACACCTCCACCTCGACGCGCACGCCGCCCCGCACCGCATCCCCACGCCCGAAGCCGGTCATGCTGATCACTGGCATCGCTCACTTCCCCCCGGCCGGCGGCGCCGTGGCCGCCCGGTCCTTGAGGTACGCCTCCACGAAGATCTGCAGGTCCCCGTCCAGCACCGCCTGCACGTTGGAGGTCTCCGTGTCCGTGCGGTGGTCCTTGACCATCGTGTAGGGCTGCAGCACGTACGACCGGATCTGGCTGCCCCACGCAATGTCGCCCTTCTCGCCGTAGAAGCGCTCCAAATCCTTCTTCTGCCGGTCGAGGTGCCACTCGTACAGCTTGGACTTCAGGATCTTCATGGCCTTGGCGCGGTTCTTGTGCTGCGAACGCTCCGCCTGGCAGGCCACCACGATGCCCGTCGGCAAGTGCGTCAGCCGCACGGCCGAGTCCGTCTTGTTCACGTGCTGCCCGCCCGCGCCGCCCGACCGGTACGTGTCCACGCGCAAGTCCTCGTCCTTGATGTCGACCTGGATGTCCTCGTCAATTTCCGCCACGACATCGAGCGACACGAAGGAGGTGTGCCGGCGCTTGTTGGAATCGAAGGGGCTGATGCGCACGAGCCGGTGCACCCCGCGCTCGGCTTTCATGAACCCGTACGCGTAAGGGCCGTTGACGGTCAGCGTCGCGTTGCGCACGCCCGCCTCCTCGCCCTCCTGGTAATCGTTGACTTCGATTTCGAAACCCTGGCGCTCGCAGTAGCGGCGGTACATGCGCAGCAACATGTCGGCCCAGTCGCACGCTTCCGTACCGCCGGCCCCCGCGTGCAACGTCAGGTACGCATTACTGCTGTCAAAACGCCCGTTCAGGAGCGATTGCACTTCAAGGTGACCGAACGCCGTCTCGGTCTTCGCCAGCAGGGCGACCAGCTCCTTTTCGAGGCCGGTCCGCTGCGCGGCATCGCTCTCGGCGGCCGCCATCTGCACCAGCAGGTCCGCTTCCTCCACCCCCGTCTCGATCTCGCTGAATGGCTTTAGAACCGCACGCTGCTCGTTCGTGCGCGTGATCGTCGCGCGGGCCGCGTTCTGATCGTTCCAGAAACCGGGTTGCGTGGCCTGGGCCTCGAGATTGGCCAGGATGAGGCGGCGTCCGGGGACGTCAAAGATAGCCTCGCATTTCAGCGAGCTTCGCGTGCAGCCGCTCCAGGCGTATCTGCAACTCGTCAGCCATGATTCCATCCCCTTCGTTTCGCGCTTGCGGAAAACCAGATACGTACCATGATTGTCGTCGCCTGTCACGCCGGAGGTTGACGCGCCCGCGCGCCCGGACTCATGTTCGAAGTCCAAGATCATCCGGGTCCACCCCCGCGCTTGCGCGCGCGTCCCCGCGAGCGGTGCACGCTAGGCCATAGGAGCGCCCCGCCGCCGGCGCCCGTTCCACCAGCCGCCCGCCAGGGCTGCCGCGGACAGGACGCCGCACGGCAGCGCGAAGGGCAGATCGCCGTGCCGGGTGTAGAAGGTCGAGCTATAGGACGCCACGGGCACGCCTACGCTATCCACGCGAAAGAGCGTGTCGGGCGTTTCGCCCCGCGCCAGCGCCGCGCTCGTCGACGCGTCCAGCGCCCCCGTCCGGTCCACCACCCCGCTGATGCCCATGTTCGCGCAGCGCACTTCGGGCACCCGGTTCTCCACGCAGCGGAACACGCACTGGCTGAGGTGCTGAACCGCCGCGCACGTGGCGTAGAACCACGCATCGTTGGTCTGATTGATCAGCAGCCGCGCCCCGTTGCGCACCGCCTGCCGCGCCACCGGCGCGATCGTGTCCTCAAAGCAAATCAGCGCGGCAAAGGGCACGGCCGGTTTCGTCAGGCGAAAGACCGTCCCCGTGCTGCCGGCGGCACAGCTATACCCCAGCGGCGCAAAGCGCTCGAGAAACGGGATCCATGTCCCCAGCGGAATGTACTCGCCAAACGGCACGAGGTGCTGCTTGCGATAAGTCCCCGCCACCGCCCCATCCGCCCCGTACAAGAACGCGCTGTTGTAATAGCGCGGCGTGCTGTTCGCCTCATCCGCTTCAATCGCCCCCACCAGCAACGGTCCCACCCCGGACGCTAACTCGTTCAGAAACGTCGGCGCCGCATCGGCCAAGCTCAGCGGCCAGGGCACCGATGTCTCCGGCCAGATCGTGAGCTCCGGCTCCATGATGACGGCGCGTTCCGTCAAGTCCGTCAGCTTCTGCTGCACGGCCAGCGCGACCTCTTCCGACCACTTCTCGTCCTGGCTGACGTTGCCCTGAATGATGGCGCAGCGCAGCGGCGTCAGCGGCGTCCGGGCATCCAGAATCCGGAAATCCTGCAACCGGTGCACGCCGTACATGAGCGCCAGCGCCAGGACCAGCAGCGACGCCAGCAGTTCCGGATGGAACCGGCGCGTCACCCCGCCCTGCCGCCGCAACGTGCGCGCCAGCTCAATCGCCGTCAGCGCCATCCCCGCATTGACCATGGCCACCACGGCTGACACGGCATAGACCCCGCCCACGTCGGCCACCTGGATCAGCGGGAGGTTGCGGTATTGCGTGACCCCCAGCCCGTTCCACGTGAACCCCGTGAACAGCGTGCCGCGCAGGTACTCAAATCCCACCCAGGCCAGCGCCACCGCGGCCATCCGCCCCACGTTCTGTATGGCCGGAATGCGCCCCGCCCCGGCGGCGCTCACTCGCTCACCCGCGCCGCCGTCCCCCGACCAGAGCATCGCGATGGTGGAAACAAAGGCGCCGGTGTAGACCGCGCACGCCGCGGCAAGGAGGAACCAGGCGCTGATGACCGCCAACCAGGGCGTGTCGTACGCCGCCAGGCGGCGCAGCCAGACCAGGGTAAGCACCCAGAAGACGAGTCCCCCCGCGAACCCGTATCGAAACGCCGCGCGCGGCCGCGTGTAACGCGCCACGATGATCAGCGGGACCAGCGCGAACCACGCCACCTCCGACGCGCCGACGGGCGGAAACGCGACCGCCAGCAACACCCCGCCGGCCCCCGCGGCCGCGAAGCGCCATGCCTGACCGCGCCCGACTTTCATAGCAAGCCCACCGTGCGCCCTGAATGCGCGGCCCGGATTCCGGCGCTCAAACTCCATGGCACTTCTTGAACTTCTTGCCGCTGCCACACGGGCACAGGTCATTGCGCCCAACCTTAGGCTCCTCGCGACGCATGGGATCGCCCGTCGGCGCGGCCGCCGGCGGCGGCGCCAGCATCGCTTCGACGTCGATCACCGGGCGTGCCGGACGCGCCGGCGCGGCTTCCGGAGCAGGCGCCGCCCGCTTGCCCAGCAGGCTCACACCCTCGTGCACCGCCATGGTCCGCGGCAGCGACGTCATGAAAGCTTCAAGCGACTTCAGCGAGGTCGAGGAGCGGAAGATCGCCGAGGCAATCTCCTGCTTGATGTGCCCCATCAGCTCCTCGAACATCTCGTAGGCCTCGCGCTTGTACTCCACCAGCGGGTCGCGCTGGCCATAGGCCCGCAGCCCCACGCCCTGGCGCAGCGCGTCCATCGCCCGCAGGTACTCCTGCCAGTGATTGTCGATCGCGCTGAGCATGACGTGCCGCTCCATCGTCATCAGCATGACCGGATCCTCGAGCGTCACTTTCAGTTCGTAGGATTCCTGCACGCGCTTGAAAATCATCGCCGCGGCTTCGGCCGCCTGGCCCACCAGCGGGCGCAGATCGTCTTCGCGCACCGGGATCGGGAACGTGCTGCGAATCCATTCCAGGTACGCCGTCACGCCTTCGGAGTCATCCCCCCCCAGCCACTGCTCGGCCCGGTCCGCGATGAGCTCCTCCAGAATGTCGTACACGTGCTCGCGCACATTCTTGCTGCGCACGATGTCGCCGCGAAAGCCGTAGATGACCTCGCGCTGCTTGTTCATCACGTCGTCGTACTCAAGCGTGCGTTTGCGGATGGAGAAATTCTGCTGCTCAACCCGGCGCTGGGCCGTCTCGATGGAGCGGTTCAGCCAGCGGTGCTCCAGCTGCTGCCCCTCCTCCAGCCCCAGCCGGCTCATGATCCCGGCAATGCGGTCCGAGCCAAACAGGCGCATCAGGTCGTCTTCCAGCGAAATGTAGAACCGCGAGGAGCCGGGGTCGCCCTGCCGCGCGCAGCGGCCGCGCAGCTGCCGGTCAATGCGCCGCGACTCGTGCCGCTCGGATCCGATCACGTGCAGCCCGCAGGGCTCCGCCAGCAGGATCTCGCGCAGCGTCTTGCCTTCGCCCAGCCGGTCATCCAGCGCCGTGCCCGACGTGATCACCGAACGCTCGACCTTCACCACGCCCTCGCCCAGCTTGATGTCCGTCCCGCGCCCGGCCATGTTCGTGGCAATCGTCACCGCGCCGGCCTGCCCCGCGCGCGCCACGATCTCCGCCTCGCGCTCGTGCTGCTTCGCATTCAGCACGTTGTGCGGAATCGCCGCCCGCTTCAGGTAGCGGCTGATCACTTCCGACGTGTCCACGCTCACCGTGCCCACCAGCACCGGCTGCCCCCGCCGGTGGCACTCCGTAATCTCGTCCACCAGCGCCTTGTACTTCTCGCGCTCCGTCTTGTAGATGACGTCGTTGCCATCAAGGCGGCGCACCGGCCGGTTCGTCGGGATCACCACCACGTCGAGCTTGTAAATGGAGTGGAACTCGTTGGCCTCGGTCTCGGCCGTCCCGGTCATGCCCGCAAGCTTCGCGTACAGGCGGAAGTAGTTCTGAATCGTGATCGTGGCCAGCGTTTGCGTCTCGCGCTCGATTTTGACGCCTTCCTTCGCCTCGACCGCCTGGTGCAGCCCGTCGCTCCAGCGGCGCCCCGGCAGCATGCGCCCCGTGAACTCGTCGACGATCATCACCTGGTTGTCCTGCACCACGTAATCCACGTCGCGCTCATACAGGCAGTAGGCCCGGATCAACTGGTCCACGTTGTGGATGCGCTCGCTCTTCTCCGCAAACTGGGTCTGGATCTCCTGCCGCCGCCGCGCCTTGTCCGGCTCGGCCACCGCCTTGTCCGCATCGACGTCGGCCATCATCGTGACCAGGTCGGGCAGCAGGAAGGCGTCCGGGTCGCCCGGGTTCAGGGCCTCGCAACCCTTCTCGGTCAGCGTCGCCTCGTGCCCCCGCTCGTCGATCGTGAAATACAGATCCTCGCGCCAGACGCGCCCTTCCTCCTTGCGCATCTCCGTCAGCATCGAGTTCTCGATCTGCTCGTGCAGCCGCCGCACCGCGGTATCCTCCAGCAGGTGCATCCACTGCTTGTGCTTGGGCATGCCGTGAAACACCTGGTACAGCCGCTGCTGAATCAGGCTCTTGTCGCCATCCTCGCCCTTGTCGAGCTGCTCCTTGGCCTCCTGCATGTACTGGCTGCACAGGGCGCGCTGCTTGCGCACGAGCGTTTCGACCCGCGGCTTCAATTCGAAGAACTGGTGCGTGGACACCGGCGCCGGGCCCGAGATGATCAGCGGCGTGCGCGCCTCGTCAATCAGGATGCTGTCGATTTCATCGATGATGGCAAACTGGTGCCCGCGCTGAACCTGAGACTCCGGTTCGAAGGCCATGCCGTTGTCGCGCAGGTAATCGAACCCGAACTCGCTGTTGGTGCCGTAGGTGATGTCGCACGCGTAGTGCTCGCGCCGCTCCGCGTTGTTCATCTGGTTCTGGATGCAGCCCACCGTCACGCCCAGGTACTTGAAGACGTGCCCCATCCACTGGGAGTCGCGGCGCGCGAGGTAGTCGTTGGTCGTCACCAGGTGCACGCTGCCGGCCAGCGCGTTCAGGTAGAGCGGCATGGTCGCCACCAGCGTCTTGCCCTCGCCCGTGGCCATCTCCGCAATCTTGCCCTGGTGCAGCACGATGCCGCCAACCAGCTGCACGTCGAACGGCACCATGTCCCACGTCAGCACGTGTCCGCACACATCGACGGAGGTGCCGACCAGCCGGCGGCAGGCGTTCTTGACGACCGCAAACGCTTCGCACAGCAGGTCGTCCAGCGTCTCGCCCTTCGCCAGCCGGGCCTTGAATTCGGCCGTCTTGGCCCGCAGCTGCTCCTCCGTCAACGCCTGGTAGTCCTGCTCAACCTGGTTGATGCGCTCCACCAGCGGCCGTAGTTTGCGAAGGTCGCGCTGATGCTTGGAGCCGAAGAGTTTTTCTAAGATGCGCATGGCCCGAGTTTCCTTATCCAGTTCAAACGGATCAGCTTACGGAATGCAGGCAAGCCAACGCAATGGAAAACGGCCACCCCGAATTGCGCCACATTAGATGTTACCGAAGCGGGAGGGGTCGGATGAGTGGTTGCGCCATAATGGATGTTACCGAAGCAAAGGGGACATTCACGTATGGTCAACCAGTCGAAGCGCGAGTATTTGGCACGGATCAAGGA
>JAIOPI010000005.1 GCA_021413965.1 Lentisphaerota bacterium
TGGCTGTGGGCATGGGCTTGGTCAACGGGTGGCGAGCTGTGATAGGCGGGCGCCCCAGGCGTGGCGCGAGCGGGGCAGCGGCGAGGATGTGACGCGCGAGGCGCGGGGCTTTCCCTGAGGCGGCGTAGCCGCCGAAGGTCGAGGTCAGGTTACAGGCACTTGTAACCTGACGGCGCCAGAATGAGGGTTTTCTTGGGGTTGTGGTGGTTCAGGTTGTAAGCAGTTACAACCTGAAGAGTCGGCCAGCCGGCGTTGACGGCGGCCGGGTTGCACTCGATCCGCAGGGATCTCAGCGTTGTGACAGGGCCGCGGGGCCCCATATCGCAGCACCGAATCCCGACGCTCCTCATGGCTCTGAAAGGGATGGCACTGCAACGTCGAAGTCGGCGACCTAAACCGGGCCACGAGTTACACGGCTTAACACGGCTTAAGTCGGTTAACCTGGCATCGTACACGTCGCGACAGGTCCAGACACGTGCCGACAGAGAAAAGCCCAATAAATGCCAAACAGGCCAGCAAAAACGATCTTTTTAAGGGTTTTAAGGGATGGTGGTGGGGGAAGGATTCGAACCCTCGAAGGCGTAAGCCGGCAGATTTACAGTCTGCTCCCGTTGGCCACTTGGGTACCCCACCGCGGTCGTCAGTTGTAGGGCGCTCATGGTGCCCGCAGGGATGCCCACCGGCAAGAGAAAAAACAAGGCCACCTCACGACAGGATGCGCGCCAGCTCCTGCGCCAGCGTTTCGGCGGCAAATGGCTTCTGCAGGTAGCCCTGCGCCTCCCGCACCGCCACGCCGGCCTGGCTGTCACGCCCCGCGCAGCCCGTCATGATGAGCATCCGGACCTGGGGATTCAGTTTGCGGAGCTCTCGGCAGCACGTCTGCCCGTCCATCACCGGCATCTGCATGTCCACTAACACGAGATCGATCGCGTCCCCGTTGGAACGGTAGTACTCCACCGCCTCCTGCCCGTTGGTCGCCGTCGCCGTGTGATAGCCTAACCGCGCCAGGAGGCCCACCATGACGTCGCGCACCCCATCCTCGTCGTCAACCACCAGGACGCGCGCCGGCGCCCGACCTCCCGCCACGGGCGCGGGCGCAACCTGGCTGGCGATCACCTTGCTCGCGGGCAGATAGACGGTAAAGGTCGCCCCGCGGCGGACCGTGCTAGCCACCTCGACGCAGCCGCCGTGGTTGCGCACCGTGCCGTACACCACGGCCAGCCCCATGCCCGCGGAACGCCCCGTGCGGTTCGTCGTGAAAAAGGGTTCGAATATGTTCTTCAGTATGTCCGGCGCAATGCCCGTGCCCGTATCCTGGATGCGCAGCCCCACATAAGGGCCCGGCGACAGTCCCACGCTGGCGTGGCCAGTGGCGCCGTCGAGCGTGAGATCCGCCGTGGTCACATACACATCGCCACCGTCCGCCATGGCTTCGATCGCGTTGGTCACCAGGTTGATGACTACCTGACGCAATTGCGCGGCATCGCCCAGCACGCAGGAGTCCCGCGCCCCCAGGTCCTGGTGCAGCCGGATGTGCCGCGGAATGGAGGGACTGAGCAGCGTGATGGCCTCCGCGATCAACCGGTGCAGATCGACACGCTTGTGGTGCAGACGATCGCGCCGCGCGAAGCCGAGCAACTGCTGCGTCAACTGCGCGGCCTGGATGGCCGACTTCTCGATCACATCCACATATCGCGCCACCGTCGACTCCGGCGGGGCACCGAAGCGAATCAGGTTGGCGTTGCCGAGGATGACCGTCAGGCGATTGTTAAAGTCGTGCGCCACGCCGCCAGCCAGCCGGCCAATGGACTCCATGCGTTGCGCCTCGCGCGTACGCTCGGCCAGCCGTCGATCACGCTCCGCCACTTCCCGCGCTTCGATCTCGCTGGCGGCCCGGCGGTCCTCCTCCGCACGGCGGCAGGCCGTCATGTCCTGCCCCACACACAACGTGCCGGAGTCATTCCCATCATCCGTCAGGCGCGCGCCGGTCACCTGCAACCAGACCACCTGACCGTCTCGGTGCCGCAGCGGCAGCAGCGGGACCGCCGCCCCCGGTTGCGAGGGCAACTCTGCCGCGCCCTCGGTCTCCGCATCGCGCAGGTCGGGATGAAGCAGGTCGCACAGCCGCTTGGACACGAGCGCCTCCGGCGCACAGCCCAGGAGCTCCGGCAGCCGCGCATTGGTCCGCCGGATCACGCCCTGCAGATCCAATTCGAAGAGCGCCAGGGATGACCGCTCGTAGAGGGCATGATAGCGATCGGCGAATATGCGACGCTTGCGGGCAAGGCGCCGCAGACGCTGCACAAACCCGCCCCCGCCATGGCGCGATACTCCGGACGCTGGAGCTTGCTTGGACATAACCCCTTCCACTCAGTTCCAGCCCCTTTTTAAGCATGGCGTGTGCCACGGCGCCTTTTCACCCATTCCCCCCCAACCGACTCGCGAAACATCCGCCACAACCCGCTTGCCTGAGAATCCATCCCCCAATCCCACTGTTTCAAGTCGGGTTTATACGTCCAAACGGGCATTTGACGCATTGCGTTACACCTTGATGGCGATATGGCAAGCCCTGCGACACGCCCAACGGCGGTCTCAGGCACCCGGCAGGATCTCGATTGTGAGATGCACGATGGCCGATTCAGGCGATAATCGCGCCCGGTAATCTGCCGCCGTCAGATCGGGCGCTCCGCGCACCGTGACGGCCGCAGCGTAGATGCCCGGCCCGATCGACCAGACATGGCAATCGCTCACACGGGACTGGCCGTCCGACTCCAAGGGCGTGCGCAGCGCGGCAACCATCGCATCCGCTGCCTGTGCATCCAGCAACACCCGGCTGGTACTCCGCAACAGTCCGAGCGACCAGCGGCCCACCAACACGGCCCCCACCACCCCCATCAGAGGATCCATGAACGACCAGCCCCAGAACTTCCCCCCCACCAACGCCACGATCGCCAGCACGGACGTCAGCGCGTCCGCGAGGACATGCAAATACGCGGATCGCAGGTTGTGGTCATGGTGGTGGTCATGCCCGTGCTCGTCTTCCTCGCCCTCCTCGTCGTGCCCGTGGTCATGCCCATGCTCCTCCCGCCCCAGGACCAGCACGCTCAGCCCATTCACCAACAGCCCGAGGCAAGCCACCAGGATGGCCTGGTTGAAGACAATCTCGATGGGACGCAGCAGGCGGTGGAGACTCTCGCCGGCCATGAGTGCGGCAAACAGCGCCAACAGCACGGCGCCCGCAAAGCCGCCCAACGCATTCACTTTTCCCGTGCCGAATGTGTAGTGACTGTCGCGGGCGTGGCGCCTCGCATAGATATACGCGAAGGCGTTGATCGACAACGCCGCCGCATGCGACGCCATGTGCAACCCGTCCGCCAGCAGCGCCATGGAGCCGTACGCCAAGCCCGCCACGATCTCGACGACCATCATGGTCGCCGTGATCAGGATCACGATCATCGTCCGGCGTTCACCCGGCCGTACGCAATCCTGGCCAAACGTGTGGTCGTGTTCTGCCTGCGCCAAACCTGCACCCGTCATGGCACCCTCCATACCCGCCCCGGTAGCCTAACAGACCGCTTCCGAAAGCCAAGCCGGCGTTGACAGCGCCGAACGCGCAACGGATCATGGGCCGCATGGCCGACTTGGACACTACCGACGACGCGCTGGTCGCCCGGCTCCAATCCCGCGACGAATCCGCCTTCGACGACTTGATGCAGCGCTACAAACAACCCATCGTCAGCTTCGTCTACCGCATGACGGGCGACGCCGATGCCGCGCAGGACGTCGCACAGGATATCTTCGTGAAGGTCTACCGCGCCATCCCGGCCTTCCGCCCCACCCCCCGCAGCCGCTTCTCCACGTGGCTTTTCCAGGTGGCCCGCCACGCCGCGCTCGACTACCTGCGCCACCGCAGCCGCCGCCCGCCAAGCTTGGCGTCCACAGGCGCCACGGCAGACGCGGAACAGGCCGGCCCGGATACCGTCAGCGCCGACGTGGCCCGCCGCGAAGTGGCGCAAGCCGTGGCCCACGCCGTGGCCCAGCTCCCGGAGGATCAACGCACGGCGCTTGTCCTCTCGGAATACGAGGGGCTGACCGACGCCGACATTGCCGCCATTATGCGCTGCTCCGCCAAATCCGTGGAGGCCCGCCTCTACCGCGCCCGCCACGCCCTGCGCAAGTCCCTCGCCCACTTGCACCCCTGACCCCGCGCTACCCCCCCTCCGCCCCGAGATAACCCGCGACCGCCGGGCGCTGGCGCGCCTCCTCTGAAACTATTCTCGCGCGTCACCGAGGGTTTTGGCCGCGGGCGGCGTTTCACTTGGTAGGAGCCACCATGAAGACACCTGATCCACGGCAAGACCCGGACCTGCACCATCTGCTGCAAGCGTGGACAGCCCCCGCCCCGCGTGAGAATTTCGAAACCTCGGTCCGTGCCCGGCTGCAGACGCCGGCGCCCCGCCCCGCCATGACCCTTTGGGACTGGCATGAACGCCTGATCCCGCGCCTGGTGTGGGCCACCGCCGGCCAGATGGCCATCGCCGCCGCCGTGGCCCTGATGGTTGCCTCCCAAATCCCAACCCGCGCAGCCCACCCCTCTCCCGCGGAATCGTTTGCCCGCACCCAAACCGGCACCGTCACACACGCCTACTGGGAATTGCTTCAGGAGACACGATGAAACGACAACTCCTCACCATCCTCCTGTCCGCCCTGACCGCCGGCGCCACCGCATTCGCCGTCACCCATTGGGGCGCATGCCCTGCGGCTGCCGGGGCCGCTGATGCCGGCACCACCGCCGCACGGATCGCCCGCAAGCTTGACCTCTCGACGGAGCAGACCCGCCAACTGGCGGAGATGGAATCCGCCTACCAGGCACAGCTGGACACCTGCTCCCTCAACCACTGCTGTACGCGCCGGGAGATCGCGACGGAACTCTTTGCGCCGGCCCTGTCGACCAACCAGCTCGACGACCTCGCGGAAACCCTTTGCCACAGCCAGCGCGCAGCGGAGTTGGCCACGCTTGCCCACATCCGCCGCGTCTACGACCTGCTCACGCCCGCCCAGCAGGACCAGTACCGGGAGTGGGTCTTCCCCTGCATCTGCGGCGATCATGAAGGAGGTGCGGCATGCTCCCGCTGCCGGTAACGGCCCACAGCAGCCTCATCCCGCGGCGGACCCGGATCGCCGCCTGCATCCTCGCAGGAGCCTCCGTCTTGGCGCTGCCCGCGATGGCGGCCGTATCCGATTCAGCCGCCCCCGCCACGCTGACGCTGGATCGCGCCCTGGCGCAGGCGTTGGAGGCCAGCCCCGATCTCGGCGCCGGGATGCAGAACGCCGCCGGGATGACCGCGCGAATCGACCAGGCGGGCGCCCTTCCCAACCCCATGCTGCGTTTTGGGGCCATGGACCCCGCCTCCAGCTACGGATTCCCCGACACCAGCGAAAAGCGGATTGAAATCGAACAGCGCTTCCCCTGGTTCGGCAAGAACGGGCTGCGCCGCGATATGGCCGCCCGCACGGCCGAGGCCGCGGAACACGATGCCGCCACCACGCGCCGGGAGCTGATCCTCCGCGTCAAGGAGACCTACTATTCCCTGTACATCACGCAACAGACGCTGGCGCTGGCGCGCGACGAGCTTCCCGTGCTCGAGCAACTCGCCGACACCACCCGCTCGCGCTATGCCACCGGCACGGCCGGCCAGGCGGATGTGCTCGCCGCAGAAACGGAGATCACGTTGCTCCGCCGCCGCCTGATCCAGCTTGAGCACGAAGAGATGCACGTCTGGGCACAGCTTGCCCAGCTGCGCAATCAGTCGCCCGATGAGGCCACGCCCGCCCAAGCCGTCTCGCCTCCACCGGAAATAGCCCCCCCCGAGCTGGACACGCTTCTGGCGCTGGCCGCGCAGTCCCGCCCGGAAATCGCCGCCGCCCGCAGTCGCCGGGAAGAAGCCCGCCTGGCGCGCCGCCTGATGCAGAAGGAGTCTCTGCCCGATTACGCCCTGGGGGTCGAGTACCGCGACTACGCCGATGCGCGTGACGACCTGATGGTGTCCGTTGGCGTCGAGCTGCCCATCTGGCAGGGCCGCAATCACGCCGCCATCCGCGAATCGGAGCACATGGCCGCCGCCGCCGACGACATGCTCGAAAGCACCGAACGCGAGGTCGAGCATGACGTGGCCGACGCCTACCACATGCTGGAGTCGACAACCCATTTGCGCAGCCTCTACCGGAGCGCCTTGATCCCGCAGGCCCAGGCGCGCTACGCCGCGCTCGCCGCCGGTTACGGCGCCGGCGAGGCCCCTTTTCGGGATCTGCTGGAAAGCGCGCGCCTCGTCCTCGAGGCGCGTGTGATGGACGTCATGAACGCGGGCGAGACCGGCCTGGCGCTGGCCCGCCTGGAACGGGCGGTAGGCGCGGACCTCGCGTCCCCGCCATCACGAAGTGAACTCGGGAGGGAAGCACCATGAATATACGCACACTCACACTGGTCGCCATGATGTCGGCGGCCGGTCTCATCATGACCACCGCCGGATGCGGGGCTGAACCAGCGCATACCCGCGTCGCCAAGGCCCAATACCACTGCCCGATGCACCCCACCGTCGTGTCCGACAAACCGGGCGACTGCCCCATCTGCGGCATGCGACTCGTGCTCATCGACAAAGACGCGCCGCCTGCACCCGCCCCGGTCGCGCCCGAGGCCAAGGCACCGGCAGGCGCCGCAGGGACCGAGCCGGCGGCCGCCCAGTATCGTTGCCCGATGTGCCCGGGCGTCGCCTCCGACCATCCCGGACAGTGCCCGGAATGCGGGATGCACCTGGAACCGGTCGCCGCCCCCGCCGCAACCAATGCCGCGCCGGCAGGCCTGGCCCCTGTCTCCCTGACCCCCGCGGCACGCCAGCGCATGGGCCTCACGCTCGGCGACGTGACCCCCCGGCCCCTCATCCACCGCGTGCGCGCCCCCGCGCGTATCGTGGCGGACGAAACGCGTGTGCACCGCGTCACGACCAAAGTCGAGGGCTGGGTGGAAACCCTCTTCGTCAACGTGACGGGCCAGAACGTCCGCGCGGGTGATCCGCTACTGGCCATCTACAGCCCGGCCCTCGTCGCCGCGCAGCAGGAATTCCTGGGCGCGGCCGCCGCGGGTGATGCGCGCCTGGTGGAGGCGGCCCGCAGCCGCTTGCGCCTGTGGGATCTCACCGACGCCCAGATCGACCACCTCGCAAAGTCAGGCCAGGCCGAGAACGTCGTCACCCTCCACGCCCCTGCCAGCGGCACCGTCATCACCAAGGATGTGTTCGCCGGCCAGAAGATCATGCCCGGCGACACCCTGCTCGTGGTGGCTGACCTGACCAGCGTCTGGGCGGTGGCCGATGTGGCCGCCATGGATGCCGGCGCCGTACGCCTTGGCCAGCCGGTGGAGCTGCGTTTGTCGCACACCGACGGACGCGCACAACCCTGCCTCGTCAGCTTCGTCGCGCCGGGTCTCGATCCGGATACGCGGAGGTTGCGCGTGCGCGCCGACCTGCCCAATCCCGATGGCCGGTTCAAGCTGGAATCCTATGCGGAGGCCGACTTCCTGCAGGATCGGGGGGTGCCGCTGACGGTCCCCGAGGAGGCCGTCATGTTCACCGGCGAGCACACATACGCCTTCCGTGAAGCGGCCGACGGCCGGCTCGAACCCGTGGCGCTGACGCTCGGCACGCACAGCGACGGATACTATGAAGTCGTCGCCGGACTCCAAGACGGCGACCGCGTCGTGACCTCCGCCAACTTTCTCATCGATTCCGAATCCTCCATGCGCGCCGCCTTGGCCTCCCTCGCCGCTCCAAACGAGGTCCACGCGCATGTCGAGTGACCCCGTCTCCGCCGCCGCCACGTCCTGGGCGCTGCTAAGCGGCGGCCAGGCAACCCCTGATGCCGCATGAAATCGCGTTTATGATCCGTGCCCTCATCAACTTCAGCGCCGGCCATCGCTCGCTGGTGATTCTCCTTGTCGTGGCGGCCGTCGTCTTTGCCATCCACGCCATGCAGTCCATCCGGCTGGATGCCATCCCCGATCTCAGCGACACCCAGGTCATCGTCTCCACACGCTGGGACCGCAGCCCGGATATTCTCGAAGACCAGGTCACCTACCCCATCATCGCCGCCCTGCTGGGCGCCCCGCGCGTCAAGGCCATCCGCGGCTTCAGCGACTTCGGCTACTCCTTCGTTTACGTCATCTTTGAAGACGGGACGGACCTGTACTGGGCGCGCTCCCGCGTACTCGAGTACCTCGCCAAACTGCAGGGCAGCCTGCCGGAAGGGGCCACGCCCGAACTCGGGCCCGACGCCACAGGCGTGGGCTGGGTGTTCCAGTATGCGCTCGTCGACCACAGCGGCACGCACAACCTCGCCGAACTGCGCAGCCTCCAGGACTGGAATCTGCGCTACGCCCTCCAGAGCGTTCCCGGCGTCTCGGAAGTGGCCGGGATCGGCGGCTTCCAGAAGCAGTACCAGGTCACGCTGGATCCCGTGCGGCAGCAGAGCTATGGCGTGTCGCTCATGCAGGTGGCCGACGCCATTCGCCGCAGCAACGGCGAAACCGGCGGACGCCTGCTGGAATGGGCCGGGCGCGAATTCATGGTGCGGGCCCGCGGTTACGCACGTTCCGTGGACGACCTGGGCGCCGCCGTGGTGAAGGCTGGCGCCGACGGCACACCCGTGCTGCTGCGCGACGTCGCCACCATCCGCCTCGGGCCGCAACTCCGGCGCGGCATCTCGGATCTCGACGGACAGGGGGACTCCGTCGGCGGCATCGTCGTCATGCGCCACGGCGAGAACGCCCTGCGGGTCATCGACCGCGTCAAAGCCAAGCTGGCCGAAATCAAGCCCTCCCTGCCCGCGGGGCTTGAGGTCGTGACCACCTACGACCGCTCCGAGCTGATCCGCGATTCGATCCACACCCTCAAGCATGAGTTGCTGCTGGAAATGCTCATCGTCAGCGCGGTCATTCTCTTCTTCCTGTGGCACGTGCCGTCGGCCATCGTCCCCATCGTCACGATTCCCATCTCCGTCTCGCTCGCGTTCATCCCCATGTATGGCCTCGGCATCTCCTCCAACATCATGAGCCTGGCCGGTATCGCCATCTCCATCGGCGTGCTCGTGGATGGGGCGATCGTCGAAGTTGAAAATGCCTACAATAAGATCGAGCGCTGGCACGCCGGTGGCCGGCAGGGCGATTTTCACAAGGTGCGCCTGGAAGCGCTCATGGAGGTCGGGCCCTCCGTCTTCTTCTCCCTGCTCGTGATTGCCGTGTCGTTCCTTCCCGTCTTTACGCTCGTGGCTCAGGAAGGGCGCCTGTTCAAGCCCCTCGCCTACACCAAAACCCTGACCATCGCTATCGCGGCGCTCCTCGCCGTGACCCTCGATCCTGCCGTGCGCATGCTGTTCACCCGCATGGACCCCTTTCGGTTCCGTCCGCGCTGGCTGGCGCGGCTGGCCACGGGCCTCGCCGTCGGCACCTACCGCCCCGAGGAGCGCCACCCGGTCAGCCGCTGGCTCTTCCGCCTCTATGAACCGCCCTGCCGCTGGGTCCTCCGCCACCCCGTCGTCACGATCCTGCTGGCCCTCGCGACGGTCGTCGGCACCATCCCGGCCTATCTCAAGCTCGGGCACGAATTCATGCCCCCCTTGAACGAAGGCGTGATCCTCTACATGCCCACCACCATGCCCGGCATCTCCATCACCGAGGCCCAGCGCCTGCTGGAAACGCAGGACCGCATCCTGCGCTCCTTCCCCGAAGTCGAGTCGGTCTTCGGCAAGGCTGGCCGGGCCGACACGCCCACCGATCCGGCCCCGCTGTCCATGATGGAAACCACGATCGTCCTCAAGCCCCGCGATCAGTGGCGCCCGCTGCCGCGCTGGTATTCCGCCTGGGCGCCCGCGCCGCTGAGCTCCGCCCTGCGGCACGTCTGGCCAGACCGCCGGTCCTGGGACGAACTGGTGGATGAGATGGACCGGGCGCTGCAAATTCCCGGCTGCATCAACGCCTGGACCATGCCCATCAAAGGCCGCATCGACATGCTGTCCACAGGCGTGCGAACGCCGGTCGGAATCAAAATTTTCGGCTCGGACCTCGCGGAAATCGAGCGCGTGGGCGAGCAGGTCGAGGCCGTGGTGCGCACCGTGCCGGGCACGCGCAGCGTCTACGCCGAGCGGTCGGCCGGCGGCTTTTTCGTGGACTTCGTTCCGCGCCGCGAGGCCCTCGCCCGCCACGGGCTCTCCGTCGCGGATCTGCAGGACGTCATCATGGCCGCCGTGGGAGGCGAAACCGTCACCACCACCGTCGAGGGCCGCGGCCGCTACAGCGTCAACCTGCGCTACCCGCGCGACCTGCGCGCCAACCTCGACGACCTCGCGCGCATCCTGATCACAACCCCCGGCGGCGCCCAGATTCCCGTCGGCGACGTGGCCGACCTCGCCCTCGTCAACGGGCCCGGCATGATCCGCGACGAAAACGGGATGCTCGCCGGTTATGTCTATGTCGACCTCTCGGGCCGCGATGTCGGCGGCTACGTCGCCGACGCCAAGCGCGCGGTGGAATCACAGGTTCGCCTGCCCGCCGGCTACTCGCTGAGCTGGAGCGGGCAGTACGAGAACATGCTGCGCGTGCGCGAGCGGCTCAAGGTCATCATCCCCGTGACCATTCTGCTGATCTTCCTGTTGCTCTATCTCAATACGCAGTCGGCCTTCAAGGCGTTCGTCGTGATGCTGGCCGTGCCCTTCTCGCTGGTCGGCGCCGTCTGGCTGCTCAGTGCGCTGGACTACAACATCTCCATCGGGGTCTGGGTGGGGATGATCGCCCTCATGGGCCTCGATGCCGAGACCGGCGTCTTCATGCTGCTCTTCCTCGACCTCTCCTACGATGACGCCCGCCGGCGCGGCCGGCTGCGGAACCTGCAGGAGTTGCATGAGGCCATCGTCCACGGCGCCGTGAAACGCATCCGCCCGAAGCTGATGACCGTGGCCGCCGCCACCGCCGGCCTGCTGCCCATCATGTGGTCAACCGGCACCGGCGCCGACCTGATGAAGCGCGTGGCCGCCCCCATGGTCGGCGGGCTGGCCTCCTCGTTCATCATGGAGCTACTCGTCTACCCCGCCATCTACCTGCTCTGGAAATGGCACCACGACGTCCGCCCCACCCTCACGGACGCCGACAAGCAGCACGCCTGAGGATACCGCGGCGCCGCCCGGCATGCCCTGGCGGCGCGAGCGCTCAGTTCAGCTTCAGCTCAGCCTTGTACGAGTCCTCGGTCCCCGTGATCGTGAATTTGCGCTTCTCGAAGAGATGCTTCATCACGTGGTTGTCACGCAGGAAAGTCGCATACACCTGGTTGACGCCGCGCTTGCGCGCCAGCTCCAAGATGTAGTCCGTGAAGATGTTGCCCAGCCCCTGGTTCTGCCAGGGATCCGCCACCACGATCGCAAATTCCGCCGTCTCGTTGTACGGATCCGCAATGATGCGCACCACGCCCGCCATCTTGCGCTGCCCGCCATCATTCACTTCCGCAATGATCGCCAGCTCGCGGTCGTAATCAATCTGCGTGTAGCGCACGAGCATCTCGTGCGTGACGTTCTTGACCAGCTGGAAGAAGCGGAAGCGCTGCGTCTTCGGCGAGAAGTTCCGGAACATCTCCGCTTCGAGCGGCTCGTCTTCCGGGCGGATCGGCCGCAGCTGCACGCTCAAGCCCGTCTTGAGCTGAACCACGCGCTCCAGATCCTTCGGATAGGGCGAAATAACCAGATGGCCGTAGGGCTCCACCGGGTTCTTGATCACGGCCTCGTCCAGGATGATCTTGGCATCCATGACGACGCCGCCCTTCATGTCAATCCCGAACGGGTTGATATCGACTTCCTTGATCTCCGGGAAATCCATGATGAGGTAAGCGAACTTGTTGAGCAGGAACTGCAGCGAGCGCAGTTCCACGCCTTCCATGCCGCGGTACCCCTTGAGGAGCGTGTACACATGCGTGTCCTCGATCAGGCGGCGGGAGAGCGCCATGTTCAGCGGCGGCAGCGCGATGTTCGTGTCGCGGAACACTTCCACCGCCACGCCGCCCATGCCAAAGACAATCACCGGACCGAAGATGGGGTCCTTCTTGCAGCCGATCAGCAGTTCGTACTTCTTACGCGACATTTCCTCGATCAGGATCCCTTGAATCCGCGCCTCCGGCCGCTTGGCCTTGACCCGGTCCAGGATGCCGGTGTACGCCGCCTCCGCCGCCGTCGCCGTGGTCACGCCCACCACCACGCCGCCGACATCCGTCTTGTGCAGGATGTCCGCCGAGAGGATCTTCATGACCACGGGGAAGCCAACCTGCTCCGCAATGGCGACGGCCTCCTTCGCCGACGTGGCCACGCCGTGTTTCCCCACGGGAATGTCATAGTTCGAAATGAATTCCTTGGCCTCGGTCTCCGTCAGCGATGTGCGCCCTTCCGCGACCACCTTGGCGATGATGTCGCGGTTCGCCTGCGTCTTGGGCACAAACTCCGACGGTGTGGACTCCGGCGTTTCGTGCAGCAGCTCAAGGTTGCGCGAGTATTGCACCATGTGCATGAAACAGGTCACCGCCTGCTCGGGGGTCTCGAAGACGGGAATGCCCGCGTTCAAGAGCACCTCCTGCCCGCGCGCCACGTCATCCGCTCCCATCCAGGAGGCCAGCAGCGTCTTGCCAGGCTGCTTGGGCAGGGAGACAATCTCCTGCGCAATCTCGGCCGGGAGCGTCATGGCCTGCGGGGTCAGCACCACCAGCACGCCATCCGTCGCTTCGTCCTTCAGGCACAGGTCCACCGCTTCCTTGTACCGCACCGGATCGGCATCCCCCAGGACGTCGACCGGGTTGTTATGGCTCCAAGCCGCCGGCAGCACCTTGTTAAGCGACGTCAGCGTGGAATCCGAGACCGTGGCGAGCTGGCCGCCAAGCTGCATGAGGCGATCCGTCGCGATGACGCCCGGGCCGCCCGCGTTCGTCACGATCGCCAGGCGGTTGCTGCGCGGGCGCGGCTGCGTGGCGAGCGTCTGCGCACAGTTGAACAGCTCCCAGATCGTGTTCACGCGGATGATCCCCGCGCGCTTGAAGGCCGCATCGAATATCGAGTCGTCGCCGGTCAGGCTCCCCGTGTGCGACATGGCCGCCTTGGCGCCCGCGCTGCTGCGGCCCACCTTCAGCACGATGATCGGCTTCGTCCGCGCAAATGCCCGCGCCGCACTCATGAACCGCTTCGCGTTGCTCAGCGATTCCATGTAAATCAGAATGCTCGACGTCTCGGAGTCCGAGCCGAAGTAATCGATCAAGTCGTGGAACCCAATGTCGCCCATCGAGCCGATGGACACGAAATGGCTGAAGCCAACCTTGTTGTGCACGGCCCAGTCGAGAATCGACGTGCACAGCGCCCCGCTCTGGGAAATGAACGCGAGCTTGCCCGGCAGCGCCATCTTGTTGGCAAAGCTGGCGTTGAGCTTGATCGACGGCTTGATGAAACCCAGGCAGTTCGGCCCCAGGATGCGCATGCCGTAGCGGCGCGCCGACTCCAGCGCCTGCGCAAACAGCCGCTGCCCCTCCTCGCCCGCCTCCATGAACCCAGCGGAAATGATGACCATCGCCCCGACGCCGGCCTGGCCGCACTGCTCCGTCACCTGCGGAATGGTGGACGCCGGTGTCGCCACCACCGCCAGGTCCACGCGATCTGGAACATCATTGATGGTGGGATAGGCCTTGACCCCCAGCACGCTCTTGCGCTTCGAATTGATCGGATACACGATCCCGGGATAGCCGCTGCCGATCAGGTTGCGCATGAGCGCATGCCCGACGCTGCCGACTTTGTCCGTCGCCCCGATCACGGCCACGGTTTCCGGATTGAAGAGCTGGTGGAGTTTTTCCGCACTGTTCATGAGCTGATTCCAATTCGCAAGGCGCGCCAGCGCCGGTTCTATGGACACTCTTAATCGTTAACATTTTGGCGGATTGATGTAAACAACATGTGAGCCACCCGCAAGAAAACGCCAAAGTTCCGCCCGCAAGGACGGTCGATGCCTTGAAGTCAGCCAGCGCGCACGCTATCCTCACCCTATCGATGGCGAACTAACGCAAGGATGGTAGGCTGCGGATCGGATCGGGAGAACACGGGAAAACGCCCCGGTTACAGCCTTGTTCGCAGAGGACCGGACCACCCCTATGGCCGCACACTCGCCTATCAAGCCGCGTCGAACCCCGCGTCGGGTCGCGGTGGCCGTCGCGATCATCGTCCTGCCCGTCATGCTTCTGAGCGTCATGGCCGCCCGTCACATCCGCCATATTGCCGCCGCCGCGGGACAGCGCGAAGCCACGGCCCTCAACCAGTTCGCCCGCCTCGCCGCCCGTGAACTCTCCCACCGCCTGACCCAACTCGAAGAAGACGTCATCGGCTTCCTCGATCCCGCCACGGAAGAATCGCTGACCAGTTCCCTCGAACTGGCGGAACTGGCCTTCCCCGGCATCGGCGGCTTCGCCCTGATGGCCGACGGGCGCGTCCTCTACCCCCGCCCGGACGATGGCGTCCCCGGCGAAACCGCCTCACGCGCGGCGTTCGTGCAGGCCCATCGCGCGGACGTGTTTGCCCCGCTGAGTGCCGACGGACTCGGTCATCTCTTCCTGACCGACGCACCATCTCCCTGGTTTGCCACCCTGCACGCCCTGCGCTCCGGATCCACGAACGGCGTCGTGGGCATCATCTGGGGTGCGGAGCGACTGGACAACTGGTGCGCTGAGGTCGCCCGCGATATGCTTCCCGACGGGTACATCCTGCAGCTGCTGGGCCCGGGCCAACAGGTCCTGTATCCGCGGGGCCAATCGCTTGCCCCCGTCCCGGAAGCGGGCCCCGCCCCCCTGGTGGCGGACGCCCTGCTCCCCGCCCACTCCTTTCCCTGGACCTTGCGCGTGGCACCTCATGATCCGAATCAACTACCGCGCCTGATTCACAACCAGGTCATGCTCCAAACCGCCGCCCTGGCCGCCCTCTGCCTCCTCATCTTGGCCGGCCTGGCCATGCTCGTCTCCGTCACGCTCCGCGAGGTCGAACTCGGCCGCATGAAGGCGGACTTCGCCGCCAACGTCTCGCACGAACTGCGCACGCCCCTGTCCCTGATTCGCGCCGCCGCCGAATCCCTCACAACCCGGCCGGACCTCGATGCCGCGCGCCAGTCGAAGTACCTGCGCATCCTCGCCACCGAGACCCAGCGGCTTTCCGATCTGGTCGACACCGTCCTGCGCTTCTCCCGCATTCAGCGCGGCACGCAGCGCTTCACCCCCGTGCGCGCCGACGTGGGCGCCGCCGTCCAATCCTTCCTCGCCCGCTATCGCCTCTACCTCGACGAGCAGGGCTTTGCCCTCCAGGAACACTTGCCCGCCGAACCCCTGTGCGCCCCCCTGGACATCGAGGGCCTGCACCTCGTGCTCGCCAACCTGATTGAGAACGCCGTCAAGTTCTCGCCGCAGCACAAGAACATCACCGTCTCCGTCGAACGTCGCGGCGCCGAGGCCGCCATCAGCGTGACCGATCGGGGCATCGGCATCGCCCCGGACATGCATGCGCGCATCTTCGAAAGCTTCTACCGCGTGGAAGCACACGCCACCAAGGAAACCCGCGGCACCGGCATCGGCTTGGCGCTGGTCAAGGAGATCGCCGCCGCGCATAATGGCCGCGTCACAGTCGACAGCACCCCCGGCGCCGGCGCCACCTTCACCGTCTGGCTGCCGGTGGCGGACGCCTGACCCGTTCAACGAAGAGAATCACCATGGCCAAAATCCTGGTTGTTGAAGATGACCCGAACCTGCAGTTCGTGCTGTCGGACAACCTCGGCGCCGATGGCTACGACGTCGCCGTGGCCGCCACGGGGCGCGAGGGGATCGCCAGGGCGCTGGGCGGCAGCGTCGACCTGATGCTCCTCGACCTCATGCTGCCCGACATCAGCGGGCTCGAGGTCTGCCGCGCCGTGCGCGCACGCGATGCCTCGCTGCCCATCCTCATCCTCACCGCCAAATCCGATGAGGTCGACAAGGTGGTGGGGCTGGAAGTCGGCGCCGACGACTACATCACCAAACCCTTCGGCATGCGCGAACTTCTGGCGCGCGTCCGGGCCGCCTTGCGCCGCCGGCGGGGCCCCGAACCGGACACCATCGCGGAATGCTGGATCGGCGCGGCCCGCCTGGATTTCAACACCCGGGAACTCGTGCGCGGAAATCAGACCGACTCGCTCACCCGCTACGAGTGCGACCTTGCCCGCTTCCTGGCGGCGCACCGCGGACAGACGGTGGAGCGCGAGCGCATCCTCGCCGAAGTGTGGGGCGAAGAACCCACGTCGGGTAATCGCACCGTGGACAACTACATCGCCCGCCTGCGCGCCAAGGTCGAGCCCATCCCGGCCACCCCGCGCTTTATCATCACCGTCCACGGCACTGGCTACAAACTGGTGTAGGCGCCGCCACCGGTGCATCCAACGTCATAAGTCTGGATCTCAGCCAGCGGTCTCCTCTGCATTCGGCTGGTGAGGAGGGGGCGTATCCCCTTTCAGCCACTCAAGCGCCGCCTCCAGGTTATAGAATAGGCGGACCTGCTGGCCGAAGTTTAGTGAAACGGTCTCAAGAAACTCAAAGTCCTCTGATGGTTCAGAGATCAGCAGTGCTCTCCGGCACACAAGTGAG
Source organism: Lentisphaerota bacterium (assembly GCA_021413965.1). GTDB lineage: Bacteria > Verrucomicrobiota > Kiritimatiellia > UBA8416 > JAIOPI01 > JAIOPI01. The sequence continues at coordinate 16,716 of JAIOPI010000005.1, forward strand.
ACTCCCTGCGTGTCGATGATTCTTGGCATGCTGTGGATATCCAAGGGCGAGTGCGTGATTCGTGCGTTTCGCAGGTCATTGAGCAACTTTCGGCATCCCGTGGAGGCGACAATGCTAGCAAACTCCGCAGCCATTGCTTTCACCAAGGCGGGATCAAGGTCTCCCTCTACGCTTCCATATATTAGATCCCGTTCGTGGTCGTATGAAATCCTGTAGTTCATAATGCCTCCTAACGTTGCCGTTCAGCCTGAGCCGGCTTCCCGGCCATAGGCTAGTGCGGCTGGTTCGGCGGTGCGATCGTATCAAGTATGTCGACGGTGACAAGTCTCCAGCGTTGATCAAACGATCTCAGCATGTTGCCGGCCAACGTCGAAAGTCAGGCCCCGAGCGACATGCGAGGGGACCTGTTGGAGCACGCGTTTCTGGTCGAGCCTGCCGTGGAAATGCTGGTTGGCCGCAACTGGGCCCGTATCGTAACACGTACATGCGCGCGGCTTGGTGGGCGGCGTCACGGGGCGGAACCGGGCGCCGCCGTGTCCGCACCCGGCCTACGCGTCGCCTCGTCCACCTGCTCGAGCGCGCCTTCCCATTCACTGTCGGCCTGCATGACCCAACGCCGGATGTCGGGCGGAAGATTCTGCAGCGGCCGCGCAGCCGTTTCCTCCGCCTCCCGCGCCTTCTTGCGCAGATCGAGATACAGGCTCACGCCCAGGTAGAGCTGGTTGCGCCATTCGTAACCTTCGCGGTCGCCCCCCAGTTCCGTATACTGGCTGCTCACTTCCATGAAGCAAGCCAGCGGACCCATGCCGTAATACTCCAATCCGAACACCACTCCGGCAATGCGGTTGGCCTCGTTGTAGTCGCCCGAATTCAGATAGGACACGCCGCCCTGCAACTTGATGAAAGGTGTCAGGGGCGTCGCATTATCGAAGAAATACTTCCCGTACAGCTGCCCGTCATAGAGAGAAAAGTCCTCTCGGTCCGAGCCCGAATACTGCGTGAGCATGGTTGAACCGAGCAACCCCACCTCCGTGCGATTCAGCACAAAGTAGCCCCCGGACAGGAACAGCGACAAATCCACGTCGGTGTAGCTATCGCTCTCTTCGGTGGCGGGCAACTCCACGGTGTAGTCATCGTACACGTACTGCGTGGCGTCCTGCTTGCGCGTCTCCTTGTTCCTCGTCTGCGACACCGATCCGCCCAGCGACGTCGACACCCGGCCGCGCTCGTGCTGCGCCGCCGGCGCCACGGCCGCCACCAGACAGAGCACGGCCATCCAGGCCACCGCCGGCCGGCGCCCGTCAGAGATCCACGCGAATGCGATAGAACACATTGCTGCTCACGCTTTGGGGATTGCGAAACTCAAGAACCTGCTGCGCGGGCGCCGTCACGGCGCTCTGCTCCAGGCTGTTGCTGCCGCTCACCGCGTTCGTCCACGCCGTCAGGTCCGTCGATTCCTCCACCTGGTACGCGGTGCCGGACGCCGCCTGCCAGAGCACGCGCGCGTATCCGTTGGTCAGCCCCACCTGCACCACCTCGAAGCCGAGCGCGAAGTTGACGTTGGTGGTCAGCCCCGATTGGGCAAGCACCGTGGATGCACCACCCGGAATGCCGCTCCCGGCCACCGGCACGCCGGCGTACCAGGCGTCTTCAAATCCCAGTCCGTCAACCGCCGTGCGAACATAGTACGATCCGGTCGGCAGGCGCGATACGGCAAAGGCGCCATTGGCATCCGTATCGCCGGACGCCAGCGGCACGCCACCCGACGTATACACGTCCACGCCAACCCCGGATAGCGGTGACGAGGCCACATCGCCCACAAAGCCAGCCACGATGCCCCCCTCCGCCAGTGCGAAATCAATTCCGCTCACCGCCCCCGTCGTCAGATTCAGGCCCTGCGCCCCGCTGCCGATGCCTTCATCCAGCACCGCCACGTTGAGATACCATTCGTTGACATAGTTCGCGCTGCCCACATAGGTGCGCACGTACACCAGTCGCTGTGTGGACACGCCCTGCAGGGCGTAATCGCCATCAATGTCCGTCACCGCGCTCTTCAGCCAGTTGGTTTGCGCGTCGTACGCATCCACCACCACGCTGGACAATGCCGCCGGCACCGTATCCGTGACCCGACCGCTCAGCGTCCCGCCCGCCGCCAGTCTGAACGTGATCCCCGTAACGGAACCGCCGGCCGCCACCGTCACGGTGGCGGCTGACACCGGAATTCCAAACCCCAGCGCGGCCACGTCGTTCCACCACTCGTCCGCGTAATTGAGCGAACCGGCTTCCACCCGTACCCGATAGCCGCCAGCCGGCACACCCGTGACTCCATAGGTGCCGTCGGACTGCGTCGTCGCCGTGGCCACGCGGTTGGTCAACGCATCGTACAGCGCCACCGTGGCGCCCGCCAGCGGGGCGGCCCCGCTGCCCGTCACCAGCCCCGACACCGTGCCCCCATCCGCCAGCGCAAACGCCACCCCCCCGGTCGTGACGCCCGGGCTGACGGCCAGGGCCAGCGCGCCGGCGGGAAGGCTCGTGCCCATCACCGGCTTGTTGTCAAACCACTCGTCGACCACATTCACGGTCCCCGCCTCGGTCACCACGTAGTAGGCCCCGGGTGCCGGCAATCCCTGCAGGCGATACACGCCTCCCGTGTCCGTGGTCGCGCCCTTGACCCAGTTGGTGGTCACGTCGTAGGCGCTGACGGTGAGGCCTGCCAGCGGCGTGCCGTTGGTGCGCGTCACCTGCCCGGCGATGATCCCGCCCGCGCGCAGCCCGAAGTGGATCGCCGACGTGACCACGCCCGTCGCCACGGCGATCGCATCCGCCGCCGCGGGAATGCCGCTACCTGCCACGATCACATCGTCATACCACTCATCGACCAGGTTGGTCGTGCCCGCATAGGTGCGCGCATAGAAAGCCCCCGCCGGAAGACCGCTCACGCCGTAGACGCCGGTCGTGGCCGTCTGGACGCTGGTGACCCACGTGCCGTCCGCCGCATACACATCCACCCACACACCGCCAAGTGTGGGCCCCGCCACGTTGGTGACCGACCCGGCAATCCCCCCACCCGCCGCCAGGACGAAGTTGGCATTCGTGAACGCGCCTCCCGCCGCCAGCACCAGCGCCTGCGCCGTGTCGCTCGGAACGTCCACGCCAATCACGGCCACGTTGTCATACCACTCGTTCGCGTAATTGGCCGCCCCCACATACGTGCGGGCGTAGTAGGTCCCCGCCGGCAGCCCCGTCACCGCATAGACGCCGTCCGTCGCCGTCAGGCCACTGTCCACCAGCGTACCACCCGGCTGGTACGCATCCACCCACACGCTGCCCAGCGGCGCCCCACCGGTGACTGTCACCCGCCCCGCAAGTCGCGCCCCCGGCGATAGCGCGAAATTCACAAATCCCGTGACGGCGCCGGCCACGACGCTCACCGTGCGCGCCCCGGACGCCACGTCGGAGCCCGCCACGGGCACGTTGTCGTACCACTCATCTGCCACGTTGAGCCCAATGGCATCCGTGCGCACATAGAAGGCCGCCTCCGGCAGTCCCTCGATGGCAAAGACGCCCGTGGCGTCCGTCAGCCCGCTACCCCGCCGCGACCCTGTGCTGTCGTAGGCGTCCACCCACACGTTGGCCAGCGCCGAATTGGTGACCGTGGTGACGCGCCCGCTGATCGTCCCGCCCGCCGCCAGGTAGAAGTTGATGTTGCTCACCGCCCCCGACGTGACGACCACCCCCGTGGCGTTGGTCGGAATTTCGGAACTGGTCGCCACCACGTTGCTGTACCACTCGTCCACGTAGTTCCCCACGGATACATCGGTGAGCAGGTAGTACGTGCCGCCGCCAAGGTTGGTGATGGTGAAGGCGCCGCTGGCATCGGTCAGCCCGCTGTCGACGCGCACGTTGGACGCGTTGTAGGCATCGACCCAGGCACTGCTGATGGGCAGCGCCGCCTCGTCGCGCACGAATCCGCTCAGGTCGCCCGCCGCCTGCGCCGCGCCCGCCCCAAGCATCGCGAGCAACGCCACCCGAACCATGGTTCGGCCGGCGCCACACAGAGCCCCCAACTCCTTGCTCTCACGCGCTGCGTACATGTGCTGAAACCCGGAGCAGTCCCCCTCGTGCGACCTCAACGCGCACGTGACGCCGGTTATTGTATCCCACTCCTTCCCCATTCGTCAAAAGTGCGCCCAGCACGCGCCTTCCACACCCCTCCCGGCGGGCGCTGCCGCGCCCGCCCTCAGCCTGCGCGCCGGTCCGGCGATTGAGATCGCCGGACCGGCGCGCAGGCTGTGCACATCGTTGTTGCGCCGACGCCACCGCTGATGCAGTATGCGCGACATGAAAGCGGCGGACCTGCGGGGCATCCTGAGTTACAGCATCGGCTTCCGGGATAAGATCTTCGTCCTCAACATCGACAGCGCCGTGCTCACGTCGGAGAACTTTCGCAATCTCCTGCTGGACATCTCCGTCCTGCGCAGCCTGAACATTCGCATCGTGCTGGTCCACGGCGCCAGCTGTCTCATCGAGAAACTCGCCCAGGACACGAACACCACCGCCTCTAATCTCGACGGCCTCGGCGTCACCAGCCCCGAAACCCTCCAACTCGCCCTGCTCGCCTCCAGTCGGCTCGCCCACGAAATCCTGGAGGGACTCAACGAGACCGACCAGCGCGCCGCCGTCACCAACGCCATCATCGCTCACCCCGCCGGCATCATCCACGGCATCGACCAGCAGATGACCGGCAAGGTCGAGAACGTCGATGTCGCCTTCCTCGAGCGGTTGCTCGCGGACGGCATCATCCCCGTCATCCCACCCCTCGGATTCGATGGCAACGGCCAGACCTACCGGGTCAACTCCGATGGCGTCGCCCTCGAGGTCTCGGAAGCCCTGCGCGCCGCCAAGCTCATGTTCGTGACCACCAGCAATGGCGTGACCGAGGCCGGCTCCCCGCTCTCCCAGCTCTCCGTCACCGAGGCGGAAGACTACCTGAAACGGCATAACACCGACCTGCCGCCGGAAATGGTATCGAAGCTGCAGCACGGGCTGCGGGCCTGCAAGAACGGCGTCGCACGCGTCCATATCATCGACGGGCGGGCCGACGAGGCCCTCCTGACCGAGATCTTCTCGAACGAAGGCATCGGGACCATGATCTACGCCAACGAATACGAGGCCATCCGACGCGCCAAGAAAAAGGATGCCGGCGCCATCTTGAGCCTGATCCGAACCCCCGTGGCCACCGAGGAACTCGTGCCGCGCACACGCAAGGAAATCTCCGAACGCATCGGCGATTTCTACATCTTTGAAGTCGACCGCAACATCGTCGGTTGCGTCGGCCTGCGCTCCTACACGATGGATGCCGACAAGGTGGCCGAACTGGAGTGCCTCTGTGTCGCCGAGTCCCACGAGAACCAGGGCATCGGCCGCAAGCTCATGACCTTCGTCGAACAGCGCGCCAAGGAAATGGGCCACAAGCGGCTCTTCGCCCTGTCGACGCAGACGTTCAATTACTTCGTCCAGAAGGGCGGCTTCAAGGAAGGCGACATCACCATGCTGCCCGCCGAACGCAAGGCGAAATACGAAGCCAGCGGCCGCCGCTCGAAAATCCTCCTCAAGGATCTCGCGTAGCCCCCAGGGCTTCCGCCGGGAAGGCACGGGGCCACCCGCCCCATGGGACTCGAAGTCGCTTATCCACCGCTCACGTCACACGTGCCGTCACGACCCGGCGGACGTCATCCGCGAGACCAGGGGCCGTCAGCGTCCTTCATAGGGCCGCCAGCCCCGCTTTGCCTGACGCACTCAGCGGCATCCCCTCTGCCGAGTGCTTGGCCTGGCAGGAATCAAGCCATTGCATATGAAACGTGCAAGACACACAACCATGGCGACCAACGTGACGCCCTCCATCATCTCCTCCACTATTTTGTGCAATAAATGGACTATTTCACGCGTTGATTGTTTGTAAATAAAAAATACATTGCTTACATTTTCTATTGTCAAGACCCACGGCGCGTGGCAGACTTTTGTCGATGATCGCGGAAGAACGCTGCCGCAGGCTTGGAAGGAGGTGGGGGTGATCACGGGGTTGCAGAGGGTGGAAGGGGTCGCGGTCGCCCGCCAGCCGGGCTGTTCGAAATCCGTCCGAAGGAAGGAGCAGGTGAGTATGTGTAAACGTGTAATCGCAGCGCTCGCATGGATCGCGGGCGCGTGCTTGTTGGCAGCCCCCCGGGTAGCCACGGCCCAGACTGAGCCGCGGCCCACGGTGGAGCCGGTCGTGGCCACGCAGTGTCCCGCGGTGGAGACCATGTGCCCCGCCGTCGAGACGCACTGCCCGAGCCTGGAAACGCGCTGTCCGGCCGTGGAAACCAAGTGCCCGCCCATGGAAACGCACTGCCCGGCCACGGATACGCGGTGCCCGCCCGTCGCAACGCGCTGCCCTCCAATGCAAACCAAGTGCCCGGAGACGCAGACGCAATGTCCTCCGATGATGACCCGCTGCCCGGAAGCGCAGACACGCTGCCCGCCGACACAGACGCAGTGCCCGGCTGGTGAAACGTTCTGCCCGGCCGCGGAAACGCGCTGCCCGCCGGCCGAAACGCGCTGCCCACCCATGGAGACCCGCTGCCCCGCCGTCGAGACAGCCTGCCCTCCTGGTGAGACGCACTGCCCGGCCGCCGAAACCCGGTGCCCACCCGCCATGACGCGGTGCCCGCCGGCCGAAACGCGCTGCCCGCCCGTGGAGACCCGCTGTCCCCCGGTGCAGACGCAGTGCCCGTCAGGCGAGACGTTCTGCCCGGCCGCGGAAACCCGCTGCCCGCCGCTGCAGACCCGCTGCCCACCGGCTGAAACGCGCTGCCCGATGATTGAGACGCATTGCCCGTCGGGCGAAACGTTCTGTCCGGCCGCGGAAACGCGCTGCCCGCCCGCCTTCACCAAGTGCCCGCCCCTGGAAACGCGCTGCCCGCCGGCGGCCACACGCTGCCCGCCCGCTGAAACACGGTGCCCCGATCTGCAGACCCGCTGCCCGCCACTGGCGACGCGCTGCCCCGACATGCAGACCAAGTGCCCCGAGCTGCAAACGCGCTGCCCCGAATTGCAGACGCGTTGCCCGGAACTGCAGACCCGCTGCCCCGACGTGCAGACCCGCTGCCCGGAAATGTTCACACGTTGCCCGGAAGCGGAAACGCATTGCCCGGAACAGGCCACGCGCTGCCCGCCGGGTCCGACACGCTGCCCGCCCATGGCAACGCAGTGCCCGCCTGCGGAAACGCGTTGCCCGCCGGCGCCCACGCGCTGCTCGGAAGTCGCGGTAGCCACCCGCTGCCCCGAAGCGCCGACCCAGTGCCCGCCCATGGCCACACGATGCCCGCCGACGGATACGCAGTGCCCGCCTGTGCAGACACGCTGCCCGCCGAACGCCACCATGTGCGCCGCATCCATCGTGGAAACGCGCTGCCCGGAAGTGCGGACCAAGTGCCCCGAGGCACCGACGCACTGCCCGCCCGTGGAGACGCAGTGCCCGGCCGTCCGGACGCGCTGCCCGGTGATTGAAACCCGGTGCGGCCCCGCCGCTGTCGAAACGCGCTGCCCGGAAATCCAGACGCGCTGCCCGGACGTCGAAACCCGATGCCCGCCGGCGCCAACACGCTGCCCCGAAATGCGGACGCGCTGCCCCGAAGTGCAGACCCGCTGCCCGGACGTGCAGACCCGGTGCCCGGAAGTCAGCACGCGCTGCCCCGAAGCACGGACGAAGTGCCCGGACGCGGAAACCCGCTGCCCGGATCAGGCCACGCGGTGCCCGCCGGAAATGACTCGCTGCCCCGAGATGCCCACGCGGTGTCCCGAGATGGCAACCCGGTGCCCGCAAGATAGCGTCGAGTGCATCCAGTTGCCCGGCGACGCGTCACTCCGATAGCGACAAGCACGGTGCGGCGGCGCCCCTCCCGTAGAGGTCCGCCGCACCCTCGAAGAGGGTAGTCAGAAATGGCTACCCTTTTCTTTTTCCCTCAGTTACCGTGACCCGTCCTGGCCGCGCCACGTATCGCGATGACGCCAGCCGTACGATGCCCACTCGCGGAGAAGTGAACCTGTGACGCAACCCGTGCCCCCCGCCAACCTCACAACGAGCACCTCCGGTCGCCTGCCGGTCGTCGCCGTGACGGCCGCCCTGGCGGGCCTGATCGCCGCCTGGCTCGCGGCAGGGTCTTGCGGCCTCTTCGGCCACTATCTGCGCCACGCACTGACCTGGCTCGCGCTTGCCATCGCCATCGTCACCGCCTGGCCAGCCTCCCCGCTCCCCCGGCGCGGCTGGCTGTCCCTGCTCATCACCCTCGCCGCCGCTTTCGCCCTCTCCGCCCCGCTTGATGCCACCATCAATCTCTGGGCCATCCCCGTCGTTCTCTGCTTCACCTTCTCCCATCAGGCCGGCCCTTCGCGCGCTGCCCTGCGCGCCGCTGCCCTGGCCACCGCCGTCTTTGCCCTCTATCGCCTGCTCCTCAACTCCGTGCCCGCCGTCTGGCATGTCGCCGACGCCCTGTCCCACCTCCTCGCCGGCCTCGTCGGGCGCGCGCTGGACCTCCCCCTGCGAGTCGGCGCCACCTTTGGCGGCCTCGATTTCGTCGTCCTGGCGCTGGCCTGGAGCGCCGCCGCTGTCGCCGCCACGCCGCCCCCGCGCCGCCTGCGCGCGACCGGTGCCGTCGTTGCCATCCTCCTCGCCCACGTCGCCTACCTGGCTGTCCTCGCCCACGCCGGCAACTGGGTGGCCCAACTGCCCAAGGCGCCCACGTCGCCCGACGTGGTGGAAGGGCTCTGGCCCGCCGTGTGGCGCCATGCGATCCCATGGAAGCTTCCGCTGGCCGCGCTGCTCCTGCAGACCGTCATCGCTGCCGCCATCGCGCGCTGGGCCCCCTGGCAGGCAGCCCCCGCCTCGTCCTCTCCCGCCCCCGCCCCTGCCAAGCGCACGCCCGCTTGGTGCGTGGCGTTGCTGCTGGCCACCGCGGTCGCACTGGGCATGAACACCAGCATGGCCGGCGGGCGCGCATCCCTCGCCGGCAAGAAGATCGTCTTCTACGAGGAAGGGTTCCTCAACTGGCTCAAGCCCGAGCACAATGGCGAATACGGCCGGCTCTCCATCGGCATGTACGGCCTGCTGCCGCATTTCCTGCGCAGCCTCGGCGCGACGCCCCTGGTCTCCAAGGACCTGTCCGCCGCCGATCTCGCCGGCGCCGAGGTGCTCGTGCTCATCTTCCCCGACAAGCCCTGGCAGCCCGCGCAGCTCGAGCGCATCTGGGACTTTGTCCGCCGCGGCGGATCGCTCTGGGTCCTCGGCGAACACACCGTCGAGGAAGCCGCTGGCGGATCGCGCTTCAACGATGTCCTCGGCCCCACCGGCATCCGCGTCAAATTCGACTCCGCGGAATTCGCCGTCGGCGGCTGGCTCGATTCCTACGACATCTTCGCCCATCCCGCCACGATCGGCGTCCCCGACACGCGCAACCAGTTCGGCCTCGTCATCGGCGCGTCGCTCGACACCCGCTGGCCCGCCCACCCCGTCCTCGCCGGCCGATGGGGCTGGTCCGATTGGGGCGACCGCAGCAAAAGCTCCATGATGGGCAACGGCCGCTACAACGCCGGCGAGCAGCTGGGCGACGTCGTCCTGGCCGCGGAACAGAAACTCGGGCGAGGGCGCGTCGTCGTGTTCGGCGACACGTCCACCCTCTCCAATGGCATCAACATGGGCTCCTACGGCTTCACCGCCCGCCTGCTGGCCGCCCTCGCCAACCACACCGGCGGCCCCCTCGACGGCCCGCGCGCCACGCTCACGCTGCTCCTGGCCTGCGCCATGCTGGTGCTGCTGGCGCGCGTTCGATGTGCCCGCTCGCTGGCCCTGGCCCTGCTGCTGCTCGGACTCGCGCGCATGGCGGGCGCCTGGATCACCGGCCGCACACTGGAGAACATCCCTCAAAGCGGGCGCGACCCCGACTACGGCCTCGCCTACGTCGACCACGCCCACCTCGGCCGCTTCAGCGGCGAGTCGTGGCGCGACGACGGACTCATGGGCATCGAACTGACCTTCATGCGCAACGGCTACCTCACCCTCAGCCTTCCCGACGTCACGCGTGAGCGCCTCGATCACGCGGACCTGCTGCTTTCCGTCGCTCCCGCCAGCCCCTATACCCGTGCCGAACGCGCCGCCATCCGCGCGTTCATCGAGCGCGGCGGCATCTTCATCCTCACCGTCGGACGCGACGACCGCCACCCCGCGCAGTCCCTGCTCGACGAGTTCGGCTTCGATATCGGGGACGGCACCGAGCCCGCCGGTTCCGCGCGCGGCCCGATCGCCATGGGCTTCTTCAAGGCCCCCTACTTCAATGCCGGCGACTACATGGCCTATGTCCGCTTCCACGCCGCCTGGCCCGTCACCTCCACAGACAGCTCGGCGCGCATCCTCGCCTACGGCAAAGGCAACCTGGCCACCATCCTGATGCGCAACATCGGCCGCGGGAAAATGATCGTCGTCGGGGACTCCGCGTTCGCCATGAACAAGAATCTCGAGGTGGAGGGCGGTCAGCCATTCGAAGGCATGCGCGAGAATCCCGATTTCTGGCGCTGGCTGTTCACCGACCTGCGCGACCAGCCTCACTGGGTTCCCCCCAATCCGGCGGACACCCATGCCGCCGCCGGCCAGGAGTCAACACCGTGAAGCCCAACATGTCTTCAAACTCTGAACCGGAACGGATCGCCTGCGCGCTTCGCCCCTGGCTGGGCGTTGCCTTGCTCGCCGCCTCGTGGCTCGTGGGTTCCGGCTATTACCACGCGCCCACCTGGCCCGTCTGGGGGCTGCTGGTGCTCGGGGGCGCACTCGGACTGGCCCGCCACACCCCCACCCGCACCCCGCTCCCCGTCGCACTGGGCCTCACGCTGCTCCTCGTCCCTTGCGCGTGCGTCCTGCCCTGGCCCTATGCGGTCATCCCGATCTTCCTGTTGACCGCGTCCTGGCTCTCGGCCCTGCCCCTGCCGGTCGCCTGGCCGCGCGGCCTCGGCCGTGGTCTGGGGGATGCCGCGGCACTCCTCGCCGTGCAAGGCCTCGGCCTGTCCGCTTACGAGGCACTGACCGCGCGATCTCATGAATTGCCCGCCCCACTCGCCCGACTGCTGGCCGCCGTGGCGCACCTGCTGGGCATGGAAGTCGCCTACAATGGACATGACCTCGCGCTGGGGACCATCCGCAAGACGCACCTGCTCGGCCCGACGTGGGAACTGCTCCTCGACCCCGCCACCCTCGCCTTCCTGATCGGCGGCCTGACGCTGCTGGCCCTCCGGCCCCCCTCACCCCGTGCGTCCCCCCCCCCTCGCCCCACCCCCGTCTCCCATCTCCTCCACCCCCTCTGCCGTTTCCTCGTCCTCCTCCTCGCCTGGCTCCCCCTGCGCGCCGCGCTGCTGATGGCCCTCTACCTGCACCGCGCGCTCCTCACCGATTACGAAGCCGCCTTCAACCTCATGAACCAGTTCTGGAGCAGCGGCCTGCTCGCCACGCTCCTGGCTGGCCCGCTCGCACTGGCCTGGCGCTTCGTCCCAGTCCCCGCGCCCGACGCCCCACCCCCGGCCCCGCTCCGCGTCCCGCACCTCGCCGCACTCGCCGCCCTCGCCTTCGCCGCCGCGCTGATCACCGCCGGCATCGTCTGGTCCCCCATCGGCGCCCCCAAACCCGGCCGCGTGCTCGTCGATGAATATCACTCCACCTGGGAGCCCACCACCCGCCCGTTCGATACCGAGTGGTATGGACAGAAGGCCGGCTACAACTACGCGTGCATCTACGACTATGCCTCACGCTTCTTCGACATGGGCCGCCTCACTAATCGCATCGACTCCGGCGCACTCGCCGCTTGCGACGTGCTCGTGCTGAAGGTCCCCACCTCGGCGTACGAAACCGACGAAGTCCAGTCCGTCATCGGCTTTGTCGAACGCGGCGGCGGGCTCTTGCTGGTCGGCGAACACACGGACGTGTTCCTGACGAGCACGCACCTCAACCAGATCGCGCGCCTCCTCGACTTCGAATTCCGCAGCGACTGCGTCTTCAGCATCGATGGCAAGTTCGAGCAGCACGTGGACGCGCCTGCCGTACCCCACCCCGTCCGCCAGCACGTGCCGCCGATCGACATGGCCGTGTCCTGCTCCATCGTCCCGCACGGGTCCGGGCGCGCCGTTCAACGCGCCACCGGGCTCTGGAACTTGCCCGCCGATTACCACGCCAGCAATTTTTACCCGCAGCTCGAGGATCGTGCCGACACGCGCTACGGCGCCTTCATCCAAATCTGGTCGACACGCCACGGCCGCGGGCGCGTCCTGGCCTTCACCGACTCCACCATCTTCTCGAATTTCAGCACCTTCGAGCCCGGCAAAAGCGAGCTGATGCTGGGCATGCTGGACTGGCTCAACCACACGGAGCGCGGCCCCGATCCGCGCCCCTGGCTGGTGCTGGCCGGTCTGATCGTCGGCCTGCTCGCCGGCCGCCAGCTGCTGGGGAGGACGCCGGTGGCGCTGGCACTTGCCGTTCTGCTTGCCGGCGTCGTGGCGACAGCCTGGCTCGTGCGCGCCCACCATGCACAGGCCATGCCGCCCCTGCCCCCCAAACGCCCCTTCACGCAGGTCGTCATTGATCGCACCCTGTCGCGCGCGCCGCTCTCCCTCGCCGGCTTCATCAAGTCCACGCCCGAGGGCTTCGGCATCTTTGATCAGTGGATCCTGCGCCTCGGCTATTTCACCCGCCGTGCCACCGGCCCCGGCGCCTTTACCGGCAACCTGCTCGTCGTGTTCGAACCCGATCAGGACGTGACCGATGCCTATCGCGACGGCCTGGTCGATTACGTGCAGGCCGGCGGCAAGCTTCTCGTGCTCGACTCCGCCCGCAACACCAACTCCGTCGCCAACAGCCTCCTCCAGCCCTTCGGCCTCTCCACCGCCACGGAGTCCGCCGAGTCCGGCACGCTGGAACCGGTGCCGGCCGACTGGCCCCGTGTGCCGGCCGAAGGCGCCCTCCGCGTCAAGGGCGGCATCCCGCTGGCCCGCATGAACGGGGAAGCGGTCGCCGCCTACGCCCGCCACGGAAAAGGCACCGTCGTGTTGCTCGGCTGCGGCGGCCGGTTCAACGACGACAACATGGGCATCTCCACCGACCTCGAACCCACCCCCGCCACCCGCGCCGTCTTCGACCTCCAGTTCGCCATCCTGCGCGCGATCGTGGACGACCAGCTGCCCGCCGCCCCCTGAGCCTCGCCCCCGCCCTGCGGCCGCGACCTCCTGCTTGACCTGCGCCCCTCCTCCGCCTATTAACCGCTCTCATGACACCCGAACGCCTCGTCCATCTCGATTTCAAAGGCGCCCCTCCCAAGGTGGCGTATCTCCAGGCCGTCTTCCCGCTCATGCGCCGCTGGGGCGCCACCGGCCTGTGCATCGAATGGGAAGATATGCTGCCCTACGACGGCCCGCTGCGCGTCCTGCGCTCACCCTACGCCTACAGCCCGTCCGACGTGCGGGCGATCCTCACCGCCGCGCGCCGCGCGCGCCTGACCGTCGTGCCCCTCATCCAAACCTTCGGGCATCTCGAGTATCTGCTCAAGCACCCCGCCTTTGCCCACCTCCGCGAGCAGTATGATGACCTGCAGAACCTCTGCCCGTCCCAGCCCGACGCCCGCCCGGTCATCACCGACATGCTGGACCAAGTCCTCGCCCTGCACCCCGGCATCACGACCATCCACATCGGCGGCGACGAAGTCCGCGCGCTGGGCAAGTGCCCGCTCTGCCAGCCCTTTCGCCTCGCCCATGGCCGCGCGGCCCTGTACCTCAAGCATGTCACCCCGCTGCTCACCCATCTGCGCGACCGCGGCCTGCGCGCACTGATCTGGGACGACATGTTCCGCGAGTGGCCCGTGCCCAAGCTGCGTGCGCTCGGCAAACTCGCGGAACCCGTCGTCTGGGATTACGGCCCGGACCTGACGTGGACGGCCGATCCGGCCCTGTGGACGCGCTATGCCCGCGCCGGGATCAAACCCTGGGGCGCCAGCGCCTTCAAGGGCGCCGGCGGCGAGGACATCAGCTGGCCCTGGTTTGAAGAGCGCATTCACAACCATGCCGCCTGGGCCGCGCGCGAAAAACCGCATCACCTGCAGGGCGTGATCCTGACCGGCTGGTCGCGCCACAGCCACTACTACCCGCTGTGCGAAACCCTGCCCGCCACCCTGCCCTCGCTCGCGCTCAGCCTCGATGTCCTGCGCGCCGGCCGCTTCACGGATGCCATGCGCAGGAAGCGCTTCGCCCAGCTCGGGATCGGCGATATGCCGTTCATGCACGGCCGGTTCGAGGACATCATCGCCATTCCGCGCGGCCGCTTTCCGGGGGCCGACGTCTTCAGCCTGGTGGGGAAGTTGCAGGGCGCACGCCAACTCGTGAACAATAGCCTGCATCACATCAACACGGTGTTCCCGGACCGCAACGGCGGCCGCTGGCAGCCATTCCGCGTGGCGCAAGTCGTGCGCGACTGCCGCCTGGCCGCGCGCGTGGCGGACGAAGTCGGCCGCGCCATTGAGGCGCCCCTGCGCCGCATCCTGTTCCCCGCCGATGTTCGCGAGTTCATGGACACCAAGGTACGCGCCCTCGCCCGCCAGGCCCGCACCCAGGCCCGCCACGCCGCCGCCCTGCTGCGCCAGGCACGGTAAGGACTCCCCACGCCGCCAGGATTTCCGACCCCGGACGGGGTGGTGGGGCCTCCGGATAGGCACTTACTGCAATCGCGCCGGATGTGCGCTATGCTGGCCCCAATGAATCCTGACTTGGAACGCAATCTGGGGCAGCAGCCGCTCGCCGACTTGCTCACGAAGCTCGAGCTCAAGCCGCATGCGCTCGTGGCCGCCTCGACGGAATTGATCACCCACAAGATGGTGGCCCGCGCCTGCAAGGGCCGCCGGCTCACCCCCAACGTCCAGGGCAAAATCCTCCGCGCCCTGAACGCCGCCACCGGCCACACCTACACGCTCGCCGATCTGTTCACCTACCAGTGAGGCGGCGCGCTCGCCGCGTCACTGCACGTGGCACTCGTCGCAGGTCTTCGGTCCGCCCTGCTTCGCGTGGCAGCCCATGCACGTCGCGTGCAACGCTTCCTTGCCACTCGCCACCGACATGGCCTGCGCACGGTCACGCAGGTGGCACTTGCCGCAACCTTCCACGTGGTGGCACTCGATGCACGCCAGCCCTAGCGCGTCCACATGCGCGGCGTGGTTGAACACGATCTGCGTGCCATTCTTGTACTTCGTCTGAAAGACGTACGTCTCCGGCGGCGTGGAAATCGTGTGGTACAGCGTGTCGTTCGTCATCCCGTTGCCACGCTCCTCGCGCGACTTGACAATCGTGGCCAGGTCCGGCACCGGCGACGGCCCGCTCCACCCCGCCCCCGCCTCCTGCGCGGCCTTGCCTCGCACCGCCGACGGCCCGAGGGAAATGATCAGGTTGACGTACGTCGCACCAATGATGACGACGATCAGGCTCGCGACCAAAAGGGTGTTTTTCACGTGGCTGCCCCTGCTCCCAGCGCACTGGGTTCTCCGTGTGTCTCAGACTCCTCGACCTCAAAAATGTTCAAATACTTCACCGCCAGACCAAAGACGACGACACCCACCGTCAGCAGGAACACCGAAACGGCAATCTCCGACGCCGAGGGCACATAGAGGTTGCCGGTGAAGGCGAACATGCCCACCGTGGCCACGTTCATCCGGTTCACCACCACCCCGGCCACCACCATCAGCGCACACAGGAACGAGTAGTTCAGATTCAGACGCACGCGCGCGCTGATCAGCAGCAGGCCCGGAACCAGGAGCAGCAGGATTTCCAGCCAGAAGCAGGCCGTCTCCAGCCGTGGCTCCAACAGCGCGCCCAGCTGCCCGCGGGCGAAGAGGTCCTGGAACTTGGCCGCCAGGTAAACCAGGATGGCCATCGACAGGAAGCGCGACAGGTCGACGATCAGGCCCTTCTTCAGGCTGTGCTTGAGGAAGTAGGAGCTCAGGTACGACTCCACGATCACCATCGCAAACCCCACCGTGAGGGCCGACAGGAAGAACATGAGCGGCAGGTACGGCGAGTACCAGAGCGGGTAGAGCTTGCCCGGCACGACCAGGAAGACCGTGCCCAGCGAGGACTGGTGCAAGGTGGACAGCAGCACGCCCGCCATCACCAGCGGAATCGTGTATTCGTGAATGAACTTGCGAGGCTTGTGCCAGCCCAGACGCTCGAAAACCAGCGGGCTGAACTCCAACGCCAGCACCGTGCTGTAAAGCATCACGCACCACGCCACCTCGAACATCACCGAGTGCGGGTTGTACATGATCAGCGGGTGCCAGATGTTGTAGGGTTTGCCCAGGTCGTAGATCAGGCCCACCGATACCAGGATGTAGCCGAGGAACGCGGTCAGCACCGTCGAGCGCAGCATGGGATATAAGTGCTTCTGCCCCATAAGGTGCACCAGCGCCGTGATGGTAAATCCGCCGGCCGCCAGGGCCACGCCGCACATCACGTCAAAGGCCACCCACAACCCCCACGGGGTCTGATCACTCAAATTCGTCACCGCCCCCAATCCCTGGGAGAAGCGCACCACGGTCAACCACAGCCCGATGATGAGAATCACGCTGCCCGCCACGCGCCACAGGCTCGCCCGCCGCCGCGCACCGGGCACAGGGACCGTTGCCTCCATCGCGTCCATCAATGCCCCCCCTCCGACTTCGCGCGCGCGCGCTTCAAGTCCTCGGTCAGTTCCGGATGGCGCTCAAATTCCATCTTCCGCTTGATGATCCAGGACAGGCCGCCGAGAACGATCGCACCGTTCAGGACGATGTAGGGCAGCTTCTCCAGCACGTGCCACGTCAGTTCCGGCAGAGCCTCCGTGACCATGCCGGGACGGTACGAGGTCTGCGCAAAGGGAACTCCGGAGAGGATCAGCACCGACGTCCCCCCCGCCTCATCTTCCCCGTAAATATGATCGACGTAGCGCGCCGGGTCGCCTTGGATGCGCGCACGGGCCTCCGCGAGCAACGCGTTGCGCTTGCCGGACTGCGTGGCGCCGGTCGGACACACCCAGGAGCACGCCGTCTGTTCGCCCGCACTCGTCCGCTCCACGCAAAAGTCGCACTTGCGAACCGTCGGCAACACGCGGTCCCACTCGTAGCGCGGAATGCTGAAGGGACAGGCCATGATGCAGTACCGGCAGCCCATGCACGCGGTGGCGTCATACGTCACCTGGCCGCCCGGCTGCTGCGCCAGAGCGGCCACCGGGCAGACCGACACGCACGTCGGGTGCAGGCAGTGCATGCACAGCCGGCGCATAAACTGCCCCGCCTGGCTTTCCACCACGGTGTGGCTGTCCGCGCTCAAGTCCTTCCGCAGGGTGGCCGACTGGCCGTGCGTGGACTTGCACGCTTTGGCGCACTCCTGGCAGCCGATGCAGCGCGTGGCATCGAACAGCAGGCCGATGTGATCGTCAGCCACTTTGGCCGTGGTCATCCCGTTGGACATGCGCGACGTCCTTCCCATCTGGGTGAGCCGCCCCGCCAAAAACGAGTCGCGGTTCACATGTACAAAACTACCAAGGACACGCCCACCATGTCGTTAAAGATTTCACCATTTACACTCTTTTAATGATTCGCTTCCCGATCCATGACAATCGCCTCGACCACCGGCCATTGGACACCCCCCCTCCCCCCGCCCGCTCGAGGACTATCCCCGGTTTTCATGATGAATTTTTGCCACGTTCATGTTTGAGACGATGTTGTGCCTTTCCGCATCTGAAATCGCCCGAGTCCGCGAGGGCGATGGCAATGCGTTGTGCGTTTGGCCCGCCCCGCGCAGCGGGG
>JAIOPI010000015.1 GCA_021413965.1 Lentisphaerota bacterium
GTGGCCGGGGTCCTCAGCTGCCAAAAGGGGGCGATTAAAGAACACCTGCTCCGCCTCCAGGGGCGTAACCTTGTGAGCGTCCCAGTTCTTCTGGGCATTCCCCCCGCTCCAGTCAAATCCTTCAAACTCAGGCGCCGACGCGAGCTCCATCATGGGGATGAGCGTATATGGTTATCGTACACCGGTCAAGTCGCGTGTGATTCACTCGCCGAAGGGCCGAACGTCACGGCTGTGCTGCCCGGAACCCGTGGCGCGACTCGTGGCTCCTGCACGAGGCGTGCCGCGGGTGGAGGGCAAGCACGAGCCGATGGTTCGGCTCTTCATTTCGCTTCCCATGGTGAGGGCGAATCATTGCCATGACTACCTCCATACGACCATGCAGCGCCCATTGTATTCGTGAATCCGCCGATGTCGATTTCATGGTAGCCACGCATTTTGCCGTAATCCATGGTCATCTCGATCAGAACATCTACCGCATTGGTGTTGAGGGAGGACAGATGTTCTGCCAAGGCCTTGGAATAGTAGCCAATGTGGTATCCCGGATACTCCTGGAATGTGAGTACTACATGCGTGTCGTTCGTGAACTGGGGTGATGGCTCTCCAATATGCCATGTCATCGCGTAGGTCCTCATCTTCGTGTAGCCGACGTAGGGGCCATACATGAAGAATCCATAGGCAGCGGTGAACAAGAGTATAAGGACTCCAAAGATCGGAGCTGTATTCCATCTCTTGGACGAGAGCCGGCCAATGATCCAACTCGCGAGAAGAACTGTAGGAATGGCCAAGACATAGATGAATGGCCTGGTATCGATGTAGGCTATCGTGATCATTCTTCATGCCGAACGTCCGCGTGAACCTCGCCGGTGAAGCGAAGCGGAGCCGGCGTAGTGTTCCACGCAGTTGTACTGTGTCCCCTTCTCAGAGGATTTCAATGTCTTGATGCTCTCGCTTCACCGGCTTGGGCCAAGCTCGTGCCGAAAAGCGGTCGGCCCAAATGTAGTAAATGGTCAGACTCATGACTGATAGGCCTGTGGCGGAGATTCGGTCCTCCACTGGCGCGCACGTCAAGAGGCCATCGGCCTCTTGACGGTTAACCAGCATGGGAGCGAACTGTCGATTCCAGTCGCTCCACTTCTTCCCTCCACGATGGAAGCGGGCGGATGAACAATGGTGAAGGAGCAAGTAGTCATCGAGGGTCGATGGCGAATTGTCGGACTCCCGATCAAGGTAATTGTCGAGGGTTGCCCGAATCATGTCTCCGTCCATGCGGCGACCAATCTCTGCGGGGAGGTGGGAGAGATCTAGCAGGTCTCGCCACATCTTGCCGCAATGCGGCGAGATGGCGTTGACGCAATCGCGAATCTTCTGGATTTGCGCCGCAGGCACTTCCGCCCGCTCATCGGGGTCGTGCCAACGGTAGTGAACAGTAATGTAATCTGAGAGTGCGATCGCGGTAGCGATGCGCTCCGAGTCCGTCGCCGGATGAGACTCCATCAACCATGCGTGACTGGCAATAATGGCCTTGCCAAACTTCTCCGACTGGCGCGACTCGCCCTGGCGGAGGAGCGAAATCAGACAGAACGCCGTGGGCAGTTGCCCGTTGCCATTGGTGCCCCAACTCCCATTTGGATTCTGAATCTCAATGAACTTCTGCGAGGCGTTCGTAATTACGGCGTGCACTGGGTCTCCCTTGCCGTAATGGGAGGCGGAACTACGACTGCCGTAGATTCCCGTGATAGTGACGGGAGCGTTGCTCTCGGCACGCGCGCATCCGGCTAATGCCGTTAGCGCCAGGGCCATGACGATTCGACTCATCTTCTCACACAGAACACGCCCGCACTAACTGGCGGCTTCACGTGGCGTGGTTGCTGCTCCTCATCCTATCCGCAGCAACCATGCCGCGGGAAGCCGTACAGTTCAGTGCGTTGTTCGGCTTTTCTCCGAACCCTATTGGTTTCCAAAATGTACCCTGAGGCTTTTCTGGTTCTGTGGAGTCAATCCTACAACTGCTGCATCGAAATCCATCTGTTGAATCTCCGTTTGATTTGGTAGCCGTAACTTTCCGTGAATACTTTGGACGTGCAAATTCAACACCTTCACAACGTTGCTCTGTTCGTAGAGAATCGATTGTTCGTAAGTCGTGGTGCCAATTATGGGCGTGACGATTCCGTTTCTGATAATCGGAACGGCGTAATTCGCACCTAGGGTCTTGCAGAGTTCATGGGACACCCACTGGCGCAGCTGCTCAAGCTCTCGGGATTGCCACCGCCTGTAGTGCTGGTGACCATAAACGAAGCAAAGTGTTGAAATAACGCCGGCCAGAAATGCGAGAATGATTCGACGCATCTTCTTTTCTCCTCATGAGCCGAACGCCCGCACTCCCTGTTCCGGGGCCGTGGCGTGGTTGCTGGTCCTCGTCCGTCCGCAGCAACCATGCCGCGGAACTCCGTACATGTGCAGCGCGTTGTTCGGCCGGTCTGTTTGCTGGCGACTCCAGAACGAATCATTTCATTACCTTGCTGATCCTCGCCCCGTTCAGATCAAACACTTCCTCATACACATTCGTATCTGTTGACCAGTACCTCTGGGAGGAGATCAGCCTGAGCTGCTCTGGTTCCTCACGCCACCTGAGCAGAAGCACCTCGGAGACAGTGGCTAGTCTTGTCTTGGTTCCCGATCTCTCTAGCAAAACATCATACCCCGGATCGGGTGTGTTTCCGCCTGTGTATCGTACGATTGCCTTGGCGTTTCCGCTTGGAGAGGGGAATTCCTGGACTATCCGCGATTTCCCGCAACCAGCGGCAACTATCGCGAGAGCTAGAGTGAAGCTTGAAACGTAGGGGCGGTAGTTCATGTGGTCTCTAACGTTGCGTCGGGGAGACTGCTTCGTTTTTCCGCCATCACTTTGGCCGAACGTCCGGCCTCTCCGTTTGCTCACCCGCGTCCGCGGCGGGTGAGCAATACGAGAGCAGGCCGTTGTTGGGCCTTCTCCTATCCATTGAGAAACCAGAGTCCCATTGCCCATGCTGGGTTTGTCAGGATTCCGGCTCCTGTGGCAATCCAGATGCTGTGTCTGAAAGACAGCCCCCAAATCCGCTTGGCGAACACGAAGGCCAATATCCCTACACCGATTCCCGCAAACACGAAGTTCATCACCAGAAGAGGCGCAACCCACGAACCTTCTCCCTTAAGTCCCAGGACTCCAGCCACGAGTCCGGCCAGTAATGCCGCAAGAATGGCTCCGATGCGATCAGCGGCTTGTCCGAACATGGTCAGCCAGATCAGTGAACGCAAGATCCTGCTGATGGGCAATGAGCCGAGACGTCGGGCGGGCAGCCCGACCACGAGGAAGTTAAGGCCGTAATTCACAACCATCAGCAGGGCAACCAGGGGAATTGCCAACGCCACGTCTTCGCAAGGCGTTCGGGAGAAATATGCGACAAGATCGATCCCGTCCGCGAGCGCGGCGCTTGGACAAAGGGTGCCAAAGGCGACCAATCCAACCGATAATGCCGATCTTCTTTTCATTCCATGGCCAACGCCCGCGCTAACTGGCGGAGTTTCGCGGCGCGGTGGCTACTCCTCATCCTATCCGCAGCCACCGTGCCGCGGAACTCCGTACATGTTCAGCGCGTTGTTGGGCTCCGATCTTTTGACGGCCCCTCAATGCTCTTGGATCCTCGTGGAAAAAACCACTACGTTTGTCCCAAGTGGGAATGTCCCATCAAATGGCATAAGCACCTGAGGAGAGTGGTTTGCGTCCGCCGTGAACAAGGAGACGACGCCCCTCATGCTGACGGCATTTTCTTCCAATGAGAAGACTAACACCCTCGCGAGTATGCCTGGCCCATGAGAAATGGAGACGACATCACCGCCTAGGTGAATGGTGGACTGGCATTGCTGGTTGGTGCCATCGTTCTCTACACGCACTTCTGCCCATTTGCCGACAGTTGCCTGGATAGGATGGAGTGTGATTAGATCGACGTCCCCCTTGCCGGAAAGAATCTGACTTAGCTCGTCTGGGGAGAGTGTGCTGTTGCTGGTCATTTGCCATTGGTCCGTCAGCACCCAAGGGGCTTGATCGTCCGGGTGTTCTACGATGTGGGCCATTTTCAAGTTGATTGCGACGGTTTCACCGTGGCGTGAAGCAAGCACGTTGAGTTCGCGCCTTGTGATCGTCTGCGGCTTTGAATCGGGATTCATAGCTGATTGACGGTTGGACAAACAACCGGCAGCTAACAAAAGCAGCAGTGGTAGGGTTTTCTTCATTCTTGTCTCCATTAGCCCAACTCTACATAGGTCGACGTCTGGTTTCGGAGGCTAGTGACGTGGACCGACCCCTCTAGGGTGTCAGAATCGGACGGTTGGTCAAGCGCAAGATTTTCTCAACTTTTCCCGGAATGGCCGGAGGTCTGTCTCTTTATGTGAGTAAAGGGGGGCATCGCGTCGAGTTGGCTTTTGGCGGGCGGGACCGCGATGGGACGACGTTGGCCTATCCCGGAATCAGGCGGGCGGTTTGGGGCCAAAACGTGCGTCAGAAAGTTGGCTTTTGGCCGGCATTGGGATGATAGGCCGACGTTGGCCTAGCAAGGTATTGAGCAAGGAGCGAGGTGTAACATGCTGAATGACAATGAGATGCTATTGGAGCAGTTTGGCGAGTATCTGCTGCGGCGTCAGTTGACGCCGGAACGCAATGCGCCGTTCATGGTCCGGTGGGTCCGGAAATTCCTGAGTCTGCCAGTTGCGCCAGGGGTTCCAATGGACGAGCGGATCGAGGAGTTCTCCGAGTGGCTGCGCGGTTATGGGATCACCGAGGAATGGCGGTTGGAGCAGGCGCAGCGAGCGGTCCGCATCTACTTCAACACCTTTCTCCATGCGAAAACCACCGCCACTGACCCCACTCCCCGCTTCAGCCCCAATCCCGACGGCACGATTGATCGCACCGGCCTGATGACGTGCCTGCGTGACACGCTGCGGCTGAAACACTATTCCTATCGCACCGAACAGACTTATACCGAGTGGGTGGACCGCTTTCTGGACTATCTGCGGGAAACGGATAATGGCGCCGCGCAGTCCGGCTACCGGATCACCGCCCAGTCCGTGAAGGACTTCCTCACTTACCTCGCCACGCGCCGCCAGGTGTCAGCCTCCACGCAGAACCAGGCCTTCAACGCCTTGCTCTTCGTCTGCCGGGAGGTTCTCAGCCTCGAAGACCTGAATCTGGACACGGGCGTTCGCGCCAAACGCGGGAAGAAGTTGCCGGTCGTGCTGACGGTGCAGGAAGTCCGAGCCCTGCTGGCGCACATGTCCGGGACCAGTCGCTTGATGGCGGAAATCGTTTACGGCGGCGGTTTGCGGGTCCTGGAATGCTGCCGGCTGCGCGTGAAGGACGTCGATTTCCAGGAGAACCTGCTGTTCATCCGCGGCGGCAAGGGCGACAAGGACCGGTCCACGCTGCTGCCGGTATCGGTCAAGCCGGCGCTGGCCGAGCACCTTGAGAACATTCGGCATTTGCACCAGGCTGACCGCGCGGCGGGCGTGGCCCCGGTCTGGCTGCCGGATGCGCTGGCCCGGAAGTATCCGCGGGCGGGCGAGGAGTGGGCGTGGCAATACGTCTTCCCGGCCCGCGATCTGTCCACGGATCCGCGCGGCGGGGCCGTGCGCCGGCACCACGTCTGCGAGGGCATGCTGCAGAAGGCCGTGAAGATCGCCGTCCGCGAGGTGCCGATTCACAAACCGGCCTCCGTCCATACGCTGCGGCACAGCTTTGCCACCCACCTGCTCCTGCACGGGGTGGATATCCGCCAGATCCAGGAATATCTGGGCCACCAGAGCGTGGAGACGACCATGATCTACACCCACGTGGTGAGGGATTTGCGCAGTCCGGCGCGCAGCCCGCTTGACTTGCTGGAGGATACGGAAGCCTAGGAGCCTGACGGACGGCGCGCGGCGCCCGCTGGCAAGCAGAGAATTTCAAAGTCGGGCCACATTCGCATGCAAAAATCGTTGCTGCTTTGCGCTGGCGATGCGTACCATGGGCGGGTGAAAAGCGATCCCTTTGTCCATCTCCATCTCCATACCCATTTCAGCATTCTCGACGGCGCCTGCCACATCAGCAAGCTGATTGACGCCGTGGTGGCGCAGGAAATGCCGGCGGTGGCCATCACGGACCACGGCGTGCTCTACGGCACGGTCGATTTCTACAAGGCGGCCCGTGAACAGGGCGTGAAGCCCATCATCGGCTGCGAGGCCTACATCACGACCGGCAACCACCTGGAGCGCGTGAATGACCCCAAGGGGGGGGCGCGCACGCACCACCTCGTCCTGCTGGCGAAGAACCAGACCGGCTTCCAAAACCTGTGCCACCTGATCTCGCTGGCCCACCTCGAGGGCTACTACTACAAGCCCCGCATCGACCACGAAATTCTGGCCAAGTACGCTGACGGGTTGATCGGGCTGTCGGCCTGTCTCAAGGGCGAGGTCACCTCGGCCCTGGCGACCGATGACGTGGACCTCGCGCTGAAGTGCGCCGGGCAGTATGCGGACATCCTGGGCAAGGACAATTTCTACCTCGAAGTGCATGATCACGGCATTCCGGAGCAGCGCCGCGCCAATCGCCACCTCAACGCGCTGGCGAAGCGGGCCGGCCTGCCAATCGTGGCCTCAAACGACGTCCACTACCTGGAGAAGGGCCACGCCGCGGCGCACGAAGTGCTGCTGTGCATGCAGACCCAGACGGTCCTGAGCGATCCCAAGCGCATGCGCTACCAGAGCCAGGAGTTCTATCTCAAGACCCGCGCGGAAATGGATACCATCTTCCGCGAGTTCCCGGGATCGGTGACGCGCACGCTGGAAATTGCGGAGCGCTGCAACCTGGAACTCGAATTCAACGTGCCGCACTTCCCCACTTACAAGCTCCCCGCCGGCATCACGCCGCCGATGCGCCTGCGCGAGCTCGGCTACGAGGGCATGCGGCGGCGCTATGGCGTCCAGGATCCGGCCCACCCGCGCGACGCGCGCGAAAAACAGGTGGTCGACCGGTTCAACATGGAATTCGCCATCATCGAGCGCACAGGGTTCGTGAACTACTTCCTCGTCGTGTGGGATTTCGTGCGGTTCGCGCACGAGAACGACATCCCGGTCGGCCCCGGGCGCGGCTCGGGGGGCGGCAGCCTCGTGGCCTATGTGCTTGGCATCACGGCCATCGACCCGCTGAAGTACGGCCTGATTTTCGAGCGCTTCCTCAACCCCGAGCGCGTGTCGCCGCCGGACTTCGATATCGACTTCTGCCAGGCGCGGCGCGGCGAGGTCATCGAGTACGTGAAGAACAAGTACGGGCGCGAAAACGTGGCCCAGATCATCACGTTCGGCTCGCTGGGGGCCAAGACGGTGATCCGCGACGTCGGCCGCGTGCTGGAAGTGCCGTTCTCGGAGTGCGACCGGCTCGCCAAGATGGTGCCGGAAGATCCGAAGATGACGCTGCAGAAGGCGCTGCAGCTCAGCCCGGAATTCAAGCAGGCGTACGAGACCGAGGACACCTGCAAGCGCATCCTGGACTACGGCTTGATCCTGGAAGGGCTGTATCGCAACCCCGGCACGCATGCGGCCGGCGTCGTCATCGGCGAGCGCCCGCTGATCGAGATCATTCCGCTGGCGCGCGACAAGGACAACAAGGAAATCGTCACGCAGTACGCCATGGAGCCGCTGGGCGAACTCGGGCTGCTGAAGATGGACTTCCTCGGCCTGAAAACGCTGACGGTGATTCACGAGACGCTGACCCTGATCAAACGCTTCCGCGGCGAGACCATCGACCTCGACAACCTCCCGTTCGATGACGCCTCGACCTACGCCCTGCTCAACCGCGGCGACACGGTGGGCGTGTTCCAGCTGGAAAGTGGCGGCATGCGCGACCTGATCCGGCGCATCGGCATCGGCAACGTCGAGGACCTGACGGCCATGATCGCGCTGTACCGGCCCGGGCCCATGAACATGCTCGACGACTACGTCAACCGCAAGAGCGGCAAGACCAAGGTCCGCTACGACCACCCCCTGCTGGAGTCGATCCTCAAGGAGACGTACGGGGTCATGCTGTACCAGGAGCAGGTGCAGAAATCCGCCAACATACTGGCGGGGTACAGCCTCGGCGAGGCGGACATCCTGCGCCGCGCGATGGGCAAGAAGAAGGCCGAAGTGATGGAGCAGCAGCGCCTCAAGTTCACCGAGGGCTGCCAGAAGACGAACAAGATCCCGCTCGAGCTGGCCGGCCGCATCTTCGACACGATGGCGAAGTTTGCGGGGTATGGCTTCAACAAGTCCCACAGCGCGGGCTACGCGATCATCTCGTACCAGACGGCCTACTTGAAGGCGCGCTACCCGGCGGAATTCATGTCCGCTCTGATCTCGAGCGAGATCGGCAACTTCGACAAGCTGCCGGTGTTCGTGGCCGAGGCGTCGGAGATGGAGCTCGAGGTGCGGCGGCCGGATGTGAACACCAGCGGCGTCCGGTTTCTGCCGGAAGACAAGGCGATCCGCTACGGGCTGGCGGGGATCAAGGGCGTGGGCACCGGAGCGGCGGAATCCATTGTCCATGCCCGCGAGACGGACGGCCCGTTCAAGGATCTGATCGACTTCATCACGCGGGTCGACGGCCAGCTGGTGAACAAGAAGGTGCTGGAAAGCCTGGTGCGCGGCGGGGCCTGCGACGCCTTCAAATCCCATCGCGCCCGCCTGTTCCAGGGCATCGACTTTGCCATGGCGCGCGCGCTGCAGCAATCACGCGATCGCAAGGCCGGCCAGGGCAGCCTGTTCGACCTGCTGGAGGCCCCCACCGCGGGCGAGGAGACGACCGTCGAACTGCCCGATGCGCCGCCCTGGACGGAGCCCGTCATGCTGGCCGGCGAGAAGGAACTGCTGGGCATCTACCTGAGCGGGCACCCGTTGACCCAGCACAGCGCCATCCTGAAGAAGTACCAACTGTCCACCATTGCCGGGCTGGCCGCCCTGGCGCCGGACACCGTCACGCGCGTCGGTGGCATTGCGACGGTGATCAACAAGCGCCTGACGAAGAAGGAGCCCCCCCGCCCCATGGCGATTATGCAGCTTGAAGACCTGACGGGCACGGTGGAGGTCATTGTCTATCCGGACACCTACGCCGAATTCGGCAACCGCCTTGAAGCCGAAGCGCCCCTGCTGGTCTGCGGCGCCCTGGCCCACGAAAACGAGAAAACCAAGCTCTTTGCGCAGGAAATCTACCCGCTGGCCGAAGCCCCGCGCTACTTCTGCAAGCGCGTAGGCATCCACGTGCCGACCGCCACGCTGAAGGACGAAACGCTGCCACGCATCAAGGAGATCCTCAGCCTCCATCCGGGGCAGACCCCGGTCACCATCTGCCTGCAATACCCATCGGGCGAGAAGGTTTTCGTCGAAATCGACAAGCGCCTGCGGGTGACGCCGGACCCCAAACTGGTCCACAACCTGGAGCAGGCACTGGGCGAAAACAGCGTCTTTCTGGCCGTGGATCCCACCCCCTGCAAGCGCCCTCGGAATGGCCGTGGATCGGGCTTCCGCGGGCCCGCCGCACCTTGACTTTCAAGGGCCGTTTCCCTACAAGTTGAGGTTAACAGTTGGCCGCCAGTGACCGCGCCACGCATATAAGGATTCGGCATGACAGCTTCGCAAAGCCCCTCCCCCGCCGCCGGCACGCCGCCGACCTGGTTTTTGAAGATTGACGACGGATCCACCTTCGGCCCGGTGCCGGAGCCGGACCTGGTCAGCTGGGCTGAGCAGGGACGCATCGCGCCGGGGAACCAGATCTCGCGCGATCAGGCCACCTGGGTGGCCGCAGATTCCGTTCCCGCCCTCGGCATGGACTGGATGGTCGAGTTGGCGGACGGGACGCTGTTCGGGCCGATCAATATCAAAGCCCTCAGCGACCTGGTCCAGGACGGCACCGTCGACCTCGACGCCCCGCTGCAGCATCGGCTGACCGGCGAGACGACCATCGTCGCCCGCAAGGAGGCGGAAATCCTGGGGGCGACCGGAATCTCGCCAGAGGACCAGGAACGCGAGGCCGCCCTCGCCGCGCGCGTGGCGGAACTGGAAGCACAGTCGCAAGCCGCGCGCGATGCCTTGGAGAAGGCGCGCGCCGCCGCCCGCGAACAGTCCGAACGCCACGATATCTACCGCAAGCAGACGGAGAAGGAATCGGAGTCCCTCAAGGGCCGGGTCAAGGAACTCGACGCCAAGAGCCACTCGCTGGCTGAGGCGCTGAAGGCGGCCGAGAAGAAACTCGAGGACGCCAAGGCGGCCCAGTCCAAGCGGGACATCGATTGGGTCGATACGGACAAGACGGCCGAGAAGAAGCGCCAGGAGCAGGCGCGCCGCGAGGTGGAACTGGACCAGCAGGTTCAGAAACTGACGCGTGAAGCGCGTGACGCGGAACAGAAAGTCGCCGACGCCAAGCTCGAGCTGCAGCGCCAGACGGCATCCATCGACGGGCTCAAGAAGCAGTCCGCGCAGCGTGAACAGCACCTGCAGCGCCAGGTCGAGGAATTGCGCAAGCAGGCGGCGGAAACGAGTGCGGCGCTGACCCGCGCCCGGACCGATCTGGAGAAGCAGACGGCCTCCCGCCCCGACCCCAAACTGGCCGGCCGCATCTCGGAGCTGGAACAGCAGGCCCGCGATCAGGCGGGCCGACTGGGCGCCACCGAGCAGGAGTTGCTCGCGCGCAAAACCGAACTGGAAGCCGTCCAGCGCGCGGCAATGGAGCGCGAGCAGAATCTGGCGCAGGAACTCGCGGCGCAGAAGCAGCAGGCCGCCGAGGCCGCCGCCCAGCTGGAGAAGGCGCGCGCCGAACTGGACGCTGAGCGCGCCGCGCTGACGCAAACGCAGGCCGAGCGCGGTCGTCGCGAACAGGAGCTTCAGACGCGCCTTCAGGAGGCCGGCCAGGCCGCCGAAAAAGCTCAAACCGAACTGCGCGAGGCGCAGGAGCAGCTCCGGCAGCGAACGGAGGACTACCAGGCCCTGCGGTCGCAGACATCGGGCAAGGAACAGACGCTCGTCGAGCAGATCGAGCAGATCCGGGCCCAGTCCGACACGGCCGCCTCGCAGGTGGAAAAGGCGCGCCAGGACCTGGCTGCGCACCGGTCGGCCGTCGCGGAGAGCCCCGCGACTCTGCGCCAGCGGCTCGACGACTTGACCCAGGCGGCCCATGCGCTGGGCAAGCAGGTGGCGGCGGCCCGCCAGGCCGTTGCCGAGGCCGACTCCAAGCTCCAGGCATTCGAAGCCGAAGCGAGCGCCTCCGAACAACGGCTGCAGCAGCAGGTCGCCCATCTGGACGAGCACGCCCGGAAAGCCGTCGAGCAGGTTGCTGCATTCCGCCAGCAGTTGGCGGACGCCCTGGCCGGCACGGACCGCTCCCAGGATGCCGCGCTACGCAAGCAGGTCGAGCAGGCCGGCTGGCAGGCCGAGAACGCGGCCTCGCGCGTGCGCCAGGGCCGCACGCAGCTGGCCGACTTCCGCGCCACCGCCGGCGCCACCCGCACCCAGCTCACGGCAGCCCGCGACCATGCCGCCGAGACGCTGGAAGATGCACAGCATGCGACCGACGAGAATCGCCGCGAAGCCGAGCAGGTCAGCACCGCACTCGAGCGGGCAGCCGCACAGCCGGCGGCCGCGCCGTCCGCCGCGCCGTCCGGCGAATCCGCTCTGGCCGAGCGCCTGCAGCGCTACACCGCTGAAGCCACGGAGGCCGCGCAGGCGCTCGCCGCATCGCAAGCGGAACTCGCGCGGGTGCGCGCCGACATGCGCGACGCCGAAACGGATCGCCGCAAGGTCGAACGGGAGCAGAAGCGACAGATTGCCCAGCTCCAGGCGGCCTACCAGGAAGCTTCGGCCGAAGTCCAGCAGCTCCGTCTCGCGCTCGAGGAGGAGCGCCGTCTCGCCGCTGGCGCGCAGGCCGATGGCCGTGCGCGCGAAGATGCCCTGCAGCAGGAGCTCGCGAATCTGCGCCAGGCGGCGGCTCAAACGGCCGCCCAGCTGGAAGAAGCCCAGCAGGCTTACACCGAAGTCCACGGACGCGGTCAGGATGTTGAACAACGCGCCGAATCCCTGCAGCAGCAGCTCCAGCAGCAGGCCGCGCAACTTGAGGCGCAGCTCCGGGAGACTGAAGGTGAGCTGAACAGCCTGCGGGCGGCGCTCGAGCAGGCACAGCATGATGCCCAGGCTCTGGCGGCGGAACATCAGCAGCGCATCGACCATCTTGAGGTCGCCGTGCGCACCGCCCGGAACGAGGCGAGCGAGCGGCAGGCGCGCGTTCAGGAGCTGGAAGCCGCCGCCGGCGCCGCGCAGCTGGAAGTTGCCACCGTCCAGCAGTCTCTCGCGGGAACCCGACAGCAGGAAGAGCAGATCCAGCGACAGAAGCAACAGGCGGAAGCCAGCCTCGACAAGCTGCTCGGCCGTACGCGCCATCTCGAGGCGCAGGCCGCGGCCTACCAGGAGCAGGCAGCCCAGACGCGCGAGGCGCTGGAAAACGCTCGCCGGCAGGTCCACGAAGCGGATAAGGCCCGCGAATCCGCCGCCGCGCACGCGGCCCAACTCGAGCAGGTCCTCAGCTCGTCGACGCAGGATCGTGATGGCATCCAAGCCGCACTCGAGCAGGCAGGCCGGGAGCGGGAAGCCCTTTCATCCGCCCTCCAGCAGGCCGAGGCCAGGGCCGAGCAGGCCGGGGCGTCGCATGCAGCGGCCGCGCGCGAGCGCGACGCGGTGCAGGCCGCACTGGCGGACGCCCAGCGCGAACAAGGACGCCTCACGGATCTGCTGAAGCAGATGACTGACCGCGCCGACCAGGCGGAAGCCGCGTTTCACACGACGGCCCAGGATCGCGACACCCTCCGCGCCGCACTGGAAAGCGCCGGCGGCGAGCGCGAGCGGCTGACGGCGGCCCTGCAGGACATGTCGGCGAAGGCCGAAGAGTCGGCCGCCGTTCTGCGAGCCACGGCACAGGACCGGGACGGTCTGCGCGCCGCGCTCGAGGATGTCCAGCGCGAGCAGGAGCGCCTGGCCACGGCCCTCCAGGCCACGAGCGCGCAGGCGGACGAGACCGCGACCGCGCTGCAAACGACGACGCAACAACGCGACGCCCTGCGGGTGGAACTTGAAGGCGTCCAGGGCGAGCAGCAGCGGCTCGCCGCCGCCCTGCAGGCCGCAAACGCGGCCGCCGAACAGACCGGGACGACGCTCACACTCACCGTCCAGGAACGCGACAACCTGCGTGCGGCCCTGGAAGCGGCCGATCGTGAGAACGAGCATCTGACGCAGGCTTGCGAGGACTCCAATGCCAGGGCGGAGCAAACAGCCGACGCCCTCCAGGCGGCCACGCGCGAGGGGGAGGCCCTCCATGCCACGCTGACGGACACGCAGCAGGAGCGGGAACGGCTCGCGGCAGCCCTTCGGCATTCGCAGGCGACGGCGGACGACACGGCGGCCGTGCTGCGCACCACCGCCCAGGACCGCGACACCCTGCGCGCCGCACGGGAAGAGGCCCAGCGCGAATGTGAGCGCCTGACGTCACTCCTCGGCGAGACCACGACACGCGCCGCCTACCTTCAGGACGAACTGAACCGGACGACCGCGGCGCTGGCCGATGTTCAGTCGGAACTCGCGACGACCCGCGCAACGCTCGATGCCACCGCCCAGGAGCGCACGCAACTGGCCGCTGACCTGCAGGCGGCGAGCGAACGCGTGGCGCAACTGCAGGACGATCTGGACCGCACGTCCACCACCCTCTCGCAGACCCAGGATGAACTGACCGGCACGCAGGCCGCCCTGGCTGATCTGCAGGCCGTTCATGCCGAAGTCGACACGCAGCGGGTGACGCTGGAGACCCGGCTCGGCGAGTCGTCGTCAACCGCCGCGGAACTTGAACAGCAGCTGGCCACGGCCCGGCAGGAACAGGAAAGCGACCGCGAGCGCGCGGCCCAGCGCGAGCAGGACCTCAACGAACAGATCGAGCAGTTCCGACGCGCGGCCGGCGAAAGCGCGCAGACCCTCCATATGTTGCAGGAGCAGCTGGAGAGCGCCTACGCCAACAGCCGGGACATCCAGGAGAAAAGCCGCCAGGCGCAGGAGCAGATGCGCGGGCGCATCGAGGACCTCGAAGGCCAGCTGCAGGCGACGCACGCCACCCTGGTCGACACGCGCAACCAGCTGAACGAGGAGCAGCGCCAGTCCCAACTCCTGTCCCAATCGCGGGCCACGATGGAAGCGCAGCTGCGCCAGCACATTGACGAACTGAACGCCCGCCTCGCGGACCTTCAGGCACAACTGGAATCCACCGCCGCTGACCTGGAACACGAGCGCTCGCAGCATGCCGAGTCCCGCGCGACAGCGGAGCAGCAGGCGCTCGACCTGCAGGGCCAGATCGAGCAGCTGCGGAGCGAAAGCCAGCAGACGGCTGCCGAGCTCGCCACCGCACAGCGCGAACTGCAGCGCGCCGCGGAAGACGCCCAGCGAGTCGAGGCCGAGTACGGCAACGAGCGCGCCGACCTCCGCCGGCGGATTGAAATGCTTGAAGGCCATCAAGCCGAGGCCCTGCGCGCCCTCGAGCAAACGCGCGGCGAGTTGAGTGCCGAGCGGGAAACGTGCTCGCAGCTGCGGCAGGAAAACGCCCAACGCACAGAGGACCAGCGCCGGCAGGTCGAGGATGTGAAGGAAATCCTCGTCGAGGAGACGGACGACATTGCCGCCGACCTCACGGCCGGGCGCGCGTTCCTGGAATCCGTGCGGGTCGCCTTCGACCAGAAGGAACGGACCTTCCAGGATCGCATCAGCGCGCTGCGCGACATGGTCGGCGATGATTTCGAAGCGCGGCGCGAGCAGCTCCGCCGGCGGCGCGAAGCACTCAAGGAATATACCGCGGTGCGCCAGCGGCTGGAGACCCAGCAGGCCGCCACGGAGGCGGAACTGGCTCAATACCGCAGCCGGCTCCAGGAGTTGCAGGCCGCGCACGACAAGGTGCGCACCGAGAGCCTTGCCGCCGTCGAGGATCTGGCGCAGACGAGGCTGGAACTCGATACGCAGCGCGAGACGGTGCGCGAACTGCAGGATCGCAGCCAGCGCACGGACTCCGAACTCACCCACCGGCTGGACCAGCTGCAGGAGGATTACCGCACCGCGTCGCGCTCGCTGCAGGAAGCCGAATTGAAGCTTGAGGAACTGGCCAAGCTGCGCGAAGACGCTCTCGGCGACGCGCGCCAGAAGGAGCAGGAGCTCGCGCACCAGCAGGCGCTGTACGAGCAGGCGGTCGAAGCGGCACGGTTGCAGGAACAGGAACTGACGCAACAGGTCGCAGACCTGCAGCAGCAGCTGCGCTCGGCAACGGAACGGCTCGACCAGGCGGAGTGGGACCAGCGCCAGAGCCAGAGCGCCCACGCCAACGCCCTCGAAGGGTTGGCCCTCGAGAAGGCCGAACTCCAGCAGTCCCTGCAGGAATGGGAGGAGAAAGACGCCCAGACCCGCGAGTTGCTTGCCAGCCGGACCGAGGAGCTCGAGCGCCTGGCCGCCCTTCACCAGGAAGCCCAGCTCGGGGCCCAGCATACCCAGGGACTCCTGCAGGAGCAGGTCGCCCGGCTGCGCGAGGAGCGCGACAGCATCAGCGCCCAGCTTCAGGCCGCGCGCGAGGGAATCGAGCAGGAGAAGACCCTGCGGGTCGATCTTGAACTTGGCACCAAGGATCGCGAGCGACTGCTGAACCAGCGCCTCGACCAGACGACGCAGAAACTCGACGCGGCCGTCGCGGCGGCGCAGCAGGCGCGCGAGGAAGGCCAGCGCCACAAGGCGCTCGCCGAGGCCATGCGCGAGCAGTTGACCCAGACCGAGGCCCAGCGCCTCGGCCAGGCCGAGGCCCTTCAGAAGGAACGCGAAGCGCTCAAGTCTGACCTGGCGCGCGAACGCGAGGCGCGGGACGACGCGGCCAACCGGGCCCGCCAGAAGGAGCAGGACTTCCTCGAGCTGCAGAAGCTCTTTGAGGCCCAGCAGGCGGAATCCGAGAAGCGCGAACAGGCCATGCAATCCCTGATGGCCGAGGCGCACGAGAAGATCCGCGGCATCTCCACCGAACTGCAGCAGGTCCAGCGTCAGAACGAGGGCGAAAAGACGCGCACCCAGCAACGGATGGAGGAACTGGAACGGCTTCGCCGAAGCGTGCAGGACGAACAGAAACTCCGCCGGTCACGCGAGCAGGAAGTCACCCAGCTTCAGAATCAGCTCCAGGAGCAGCGGGCGCTCGCGACGGAGCGCGACGAGCAGCTCCGCAACCGCAAGGAGCAGGTCGAGGACGAACTCGCGCGCCGGCAGCAACTGGAACAGGAACTGGCGCTGCAGCAGGTCGCCATGCGCGAGCTTGAAGAACGCTGCCGCATCCTCGACAGCCAGCTCACGCAGGAGAAGTCGACCCTGCAGGTGACGGAGGAGAAGGTTCAAACCGAGCAGGCCGGACTGCTGGCGCGCCTGGATCAGGCGCAGCAGGATTATAGCGGGCTGGAACTGCGGCTGGAGCAGGCCTTGCAGGATCTGGACCAGCAGAAGACGATTTACACGGAAGAGCAGCAGCGCAGCCGCCAGCGCATCCAGGACTTCGAAGTCCAGGTCGCGCAGATGCAACAGGAGCAGCAGGCGCTTCGCACCCAGCTCGAGCAGGCGGTTCACGAAGCGGAGCAGCAGAAGATCCTGCACGAGGACGAGCAGGAGCGCAGCCGCCTGAAGGTGGAAGACCTGCAGCAGCGGATTGACCAGGTGCAGCAGGAGCGCGAGGCCATGTCCGTGCGGCTGCAGCAGCAGAAGAAGTTCTACGACGAGGAGCGCGAGCAGCGCCGCAAGCGCGAAGTCGAGATTCTGCAGCAGAAGAAGCAGCTGCAGGATTTGACCGGCGTGCTGCGCCAGAAGGAACAGCAGGTCAAGCAGCAGACGAAACTGCAGGAAGACGACGTGACTCGCTGGAAGCAGAAGGAGCAGCTGCTGACGCGCCGCATCGAACAATTGCAGCAGGAAATGCGCGCGCTGGGTGCCCGGCTCGATCAGAGCCAGCGCGAGTTGAGCCAGCAGCGTGAGCTCGCCGCACAACCGCGCGAGGCGGCTCCGCGCAAACCGGCCGTGACAACCGAGGTCCGGCGTCCGGTGGTGGTACCGCCAACGACACCTCGTCCCCGCGCCGAGGTCGCCGAGACACGCTCGACGCCCGAACCCGTGCGCGAATTCGACACCCTCAACGTGACGCTGCCGGCGCCGGTCGCCACGCCGATCGTGGAACCCGACGTCGCGCCGCCAGCCGCAGAGCCGGCATCGGCACGTGCCGAAACCGCGCGCAAGATGCAGGACATCGAGCGGGCCGCGCAACGGGAGCTTGCGCAATGGCAGGAACGTGCTCGCGAAGAACAGTCCAGCGCGCAACCCATCGGCGAGACTCCGCCACCGATCACGCCCACCGAGCGGCCCGCCCTGCCGACGACGGAAGAACAGCCGCGCAAAACCCTCTTTAGGCCACGCCCATGGATGCGCCTGAAATAGCACCTGCCGAACAGGTCCCGCCCAAGTTGGTGAGCCTGCAGGCCCGCCGGTTTGCTCCGGAGGGTGAGGCGGGACTGTTGCTTTCCGGCCGGATGTCGGCCCGGTTGGAACGACGGATGGCCGGCGATTTTCCCGTGCTGGAGGCCTTCCAGCAGTTCCTGGAACAGGAGCGGCGCCGCGCCCGCCGCCACCTGGTCGTCATGACCAGTCTCGTCGGCATCGTCCTCCTTGCGGTCACGACGCTGGGCGTCTACCTGGGGACCCTGTTGCACCGCACAGTCAATCAGGACGTGAGCAAAGTCGAGGCCGGGCTGCAGGCCCTGCAAGTGGAAACCAGCCGGGTGCGCGAAGAGACGCGGGCCCAGGCGGCGGACGTGGCGACCACCGCCGCGGCATGGCGTGGCGAACTTGAGGACAAGGCCCAGGCACAGGCCGCGGAACTCGAACGCTACCAGAGTGCCATGGCGGCCATGAACGCCAAAGTGGCGTCACTGGAGCAACGCAATGAGACCCTGCTCAGCGATATGGAATCAGTCCGCAAGGTCGTGCCCTCGCTGACAACCGACATGGGCCTGGTGGTCAATATGCTGGAGG
This sequence comes from Lentisphaerota bacterium, assembly GCA_021413965.1. Taxonomy (GTDB): domain Bacteria; phylum Verrucomicrobiota; class Kiritimatiellia; order UBA8416; family JAIOPI01; genus JAIOPI01. Next base: position 18,157 of record JAIOPI010000015.1, read on the forward strand.
ACCTGAAGTCACGGCCGGTTCCGCCCGTGGCCGCGCCCGCTCCACGGCCTGTCGAGCCGGCGGCGGTGGCCGCGCCCGCCCCCGTGGCGAAGGCGCCAGTCGCGACAGCCGAACCGCCCGGCCCCCCGCTGACGCTCGCGCTTCAGATTTCGCCGCGCACAGGCGCAACGGCCATTCCCTGGCGGCTCGTCATTCCGGAATGAAGAGTTTCTGCCCCACGCGCAGGTTATTCGCGTTCTTTAGCCCGTTCGCTTCGATAATGGCCGACGGTTTGACCTTGTAGGCCGCGGCAATGGCTGAGAGCGTTTCGCCCTGCTGCACCACGTGCTCATAGCCGTCGGCAGAGCGTGACCCTCCCCCGCTTCCGCCCCCGGTCGTGCGCACCACATCAGCCATCTTCTTGCTCAACTGGTCCACGATCTGTTCGCGATCACGCTGGCGCGCGGCTTCCATGCTGCCCACTGAGCTCTCCAAGGCGGCCAGGCGCTGCTGCTCGTCGCGGCGGCCGGCCTCGATCCCGGCCTCCAACTGGTGCATGCGTTCGTAGAGGTCCTGGCGCTGGGCCTCCATGTCGTTCACACGCTCCTGCAGCTGGTTGACCTGCACCTGGAGCGTTTGAATGGTCATCTCCGACCGCGCCTGTTCGTCAACGGCCGAAGGATCGTAGAGCGTGGCGCAACCGCTGGCGGCAAGCGCCAGCGCCAACATAAGCATAGCGCGGATGATCATAGGCGAAGTCGTATCACCGCGCGGGAGCCGGATCAAGTTCTTTTGAATCCCGCTTGCCTTTCGGCATTCCACAATGAAAAGTGACGCAACGATGACGCCTTACCCACTGTTGTTCAAGCCCGTCTACCAGTCTTATCTGTGGGGCGGGCAGCGCATCGGCCGGCATTTCCAGCGCGCCGGGGTCCCTCCGGTCTGTGCCGAATCGTGGGAACTGGCCGACCGGCCGGAAGGCATGAGCGTCGTCTGCAATGGCCCCCTCAGCGGCATGCCGCTCGATGCGTTACTCCGTCGCCACGGGCGGGAGATTCTGGGGCCTCGCCACGTCGGGGAATCCTTTCCCCTGCTGATCAAAGTACTGGATGCGCGCGAACGCCTGAGCGTGCAAGTTCATCCCAACGACGCCTCCGCCGCACGCTGCGGCGGCGAGGCTAAGACGGAGATGTGGTACATCCTCGACGCCGCCCCGGGAGCGTGTGTATTTGCCGGTCTGCGTCCCGGAACGACGCCAGCCGCGTTACGCGCCGCCTTGGCCACGAACTCCGTCGACGCCCTGCTCAATACGATTTCGGTCAAGGCCGGCGACGCGGTCTTCATGCCCGGCGGCCGCGTCCATGCCATCGGCGAAGGATGCCTGATTCTCGAGGTCCAGCAGAACTCGAACACGACGTACCGACTGTACGACTGGGGACGCGTCGATCAGCAGGGACGACCGCGCGCGCTGCATATCGATCAGGCGCTGGAGGTGATCGATTGGGCTGATCAGCCGCGCCCGCTGGTGACGCCAGGGCCGATTTCACATTCCGCGGCCGGTACCGTCGAACGAATTCTGGCGTGCCCCTATTTCACCATGAGCCGTCTGGTTCTGCAGGCGCGTCTCCCCTACCCTCGCCGTGGTGAGACCTGTGTGATGCTCTTTGTCGCGTCGGGTTCGCTTACGGCGACGGCTGGCGCGATGGGCGTCAGGCTCGACGCGGGAACCACCTGCCTGGTGCCGGCGGCTTGCGGCACGCTCGACTTGGAGCCGCTGAACGGGCCGGCGTCCGCACTCGTGATCACGCCCTGAACAGGCGGGCACGCCGCTGCCCCTCACATGTCGTAGAGCGTGGGATCATGTCGCCGCGCGCGAGGTTTTGCGCCTGCGGTTTCGGCACCGGCCTGTCCGGGCAGCACAAAGGGATCCGCCTCCTTGAGCCGGTCGCCCAGGTCCTGTTCGATGGCCTCCGGGTCCTCGCCCGATTCCATACGCGCGACGGCCTCCTCCACTCCGCCGGCAAATTCGAGGCCCGTCATCTGCGAGAACTTGCGCATGAGACGTGCCGCCTCGCGCGGATCGTCCTCACGCAGCCCTTCCGCCTCGCCGGCCAGTGCCTCCATGGCGTGTTCCATGCGCGCTTCATCGATTGGCAGTTCGCCACCCTCGCCGGCCTCCGGAGCGCCCGTCGGCGCGGCAAAAGGCGAAACCTCACGCTGCAATTCGTGTGCCTTGCCACTCGGACACGGCGGCCGCGACGTCGTATCGATGCGTCGGGAGAAGAACGTGAAGACGGTGTGACAGTCCGGACAGTAGAATTCGTAGATTGGCACGGTCACCCTCCGATCACGGATTCCACCAAGTTCGCCAGTCGTTCCGCACCATCGGGAATCGCAAGGCCTTGCAGCGCGGCACGCATGCGGTTCCGGCGGTCGGGCGCCTCCATCAGGGAGGCGATTTCCATGGCCAGACGCTCCGGCGTCAGCGCCCGCTGTTCCAGCAACTGCGCGCCGCCACGCTGCTGGATCTCCTTGGCATTCAGCCATTGGTGGTTGCGGCGGGCCGTCGGCAAAGGCACGAGGATGGCGGGAACGCCGTACCGGGCCAGTTCCATGCAGCTCCCGGCCCCCGACCGGCACACGGCCAGGCTCGCCACGTTGTAGGCCTTGTCCATGTCCTCCAGGAAACCGAAGACCTGGCACGGAACCTCCTCTGCCGCGTAGGCCGCGCGAACCAGTTCGCCATCCGCTTTGCCGGCAAGATGAACAACTTGCAGGGCTCGGCCCTCACGGCGCAGGCGACCGGCCGCCACAGGCACGACTTCATTCAACACATGTGCGCCCTGACTGCCGCCCATGACCAGAATGGTGAATACCCCATCGGTCAGCGGGGCCCCCTCCAGGCGACCGGTGCCGAGAGGCCGCATCGGCAGCCCGGTACGGACCGCCTTCCCGCGCGGAAAGTGATAGCCGGCAGATTCAAAAGCCACTCCGACGGCACGGGCAAATCGCGCCAGAAACGACACGGCACGCCCCGGGATGGCGTTGGCTTCGTGAAGAATAATGGGGACGCGCAAGACCCAGGCCGCCAACACCGGCGGGACGGACGAGTAGCTGCCCATGCCGAGCAGGACGTCGGGCCGATTGGTGCGCATGCGCGCCGCCGCGTGCAGGCAGGCGCCGGCGTGGCCCGCAGCCACCCCCACGCCGCCCGCCGACCATCGCTCCTGAAAACCGCGAGCGGCAAGCCGCACGACCGGACCGTCCCACCCCTTGATGACCGCCGTCTCCGTATCTCGCCCTGACAGCCACAGCGTGACCTTGTGGCCGCGCTGGCGCAGAGTCTGCGCGGTCATGACACCCGGGAACGCGTGTCCCCCCGTTCCCCCACAGGCTATACCTACATGCATGCCGTGAGCATAGGCAACCAGCGAAAATCGCGCAACCCGGATTACGTTTCTTAACAGACTTGTGTTTCATGATCGGGCCATTATCATCCGTCGAGCCGTGCGAAGGAGCAAGACGTGATGTGTCGGAATCTGGCCATACTGTTGACCGCGGTCGTGTCTGTCGCCAGCCTCGGCTGCGCCACGTCGACGCCCCCCTCGCCCCACCCGGGCCGCGTGCAGCACGTCGTGGTCTGTTGGCTGAAGGAGCCAGGCAATGTCACCCAGCGCCAGGCACTGATTGATGCCTCCCGCCGGCTGAACGCCATCCCCGGCGTCATCGCCGTGAGCGCCGGCTCGGTGATGCCCAGTGAACGCGCCGTCGTGGACAGCACCTTCGATATCGCGCTCGTGATGACCTTCACCGACGCCGATGCCATGCGCCGCTATCTGACGGCGGCCCAGCACCTCGACATGATGCGCAACATGATCCAACCGCTGACGCAACGGGTGCTGATTTACGATTTCGCGGAGTAGGTCGTCGAGGGGCGGACTCAGCCGAAGGAACGAGCAAACAGGAACATCTGACGACCGAAAGGACTTCGCATGAAAACTCGCCGGCGTTCACAGCCCCGCATTCAAACCACAACCGTAGGCTCATACCCGGTCCCGGAATGGCTCCTCGCACTGCCAAGCGAGCAAGCGCTGGTTGACGCCACGCGCGTGGTTTTCGACATTCAGCGGCAGGCCGGAATCGACCTGCCGACCGATGGTGAATTGTACCGGTTCGACGCCAACCATCCCGATACCAACGGCATGATTGAGTATTTCACGCGCCGCTTGTCAGGCATCCGCTCCAACCTCGGACGATCGGACCATGACTTGTTCCGGCGCCGGACCGACATGGGGTTCCGCACGAGACCTGCCGGCTGCGTGGACGGCCCGCTGGGCGAGGGATCGCTGAACCTCATCGACGATTGCCGCCGCGCCGCATCCGTGGCGGGTGGTCGATTCAAGTTCACCCTGACGAGCCCGTACATGTTGGCCCGCACCTTGCTCGACGGCTACTATTCCGACCTCTCGAGCCTGACCCTGGCCATCGCCGACGTGCTCGCGGCCCAGGTGGCAGGCCTGCCGTGCGCCTGCGTGCAGGTCGATGAGGCAAACATCCCCGGCCGCCCCGAAGATGCGCCCTTCGCGGCCGAAGGGATCAACCGCATCCTGGATGCCGTGTCCGTTGAGAAAGCGGTCCACTTCTGCTTTGGCAACTATGGCGGCCAGGTCATCCAGAGCGGCTCCTGGAAGCGGTTGATTCGCTTCCTCAACAGCCTGCGCACCGATCACCTCGTCCTCGAACTGGCGCACCGGCCCGAAAGCGATCTCGCGGCCCTGCGCGACATCCGTCCGGAAATCGGGCTCGGCATCGGGGTCATTGACGTCAAGGTGAACCCGGTTGAATCGCCCGACGACGTGGCGCGGCGCATCGAGCGGGCCGAGCGCAAGCTGGGCGCGGGACGCGTGCGTTTTGTGCACCCGGACTGCGGATTCTGGATGCTGAAGCGCTCCATCGCCGACCGCAAAATGGCGGCCCTGTCCCGTGGACGCGATTTGTACCTGGGCCAGGCATGACCCGGCCCCTATCCAGCCGGCTAGCCTTTCACGGGACATGCCTGGGTTTGCTGGTCGCCGCGATGCTGCTCACGCTCGGCCAGTGGTTCTACAACGGAAGCGCGTCCGCCTCCGCCGGTGCGCTCGACGTCCTCGTCGACGAACTGGTGGAACTCCACCGGCAGGCCCTGACCGGCGCCGGCGACGGGACCGCCGTGTATCGCGCCTGGCACGATCTGCGCAATCAGTTCGGCGTCCGGTCGGTGCAGGCGCGGACGCGTGGCGGCCCCCTGCTGGTGCGCGTCCGTATCGACAGCAATCCGCAACTCGTCGCCCGACCGCCCGCCTGCCTGTATTACGTTCTGACGCCGCGCGAAGACGATGCCTGGGAGATTGCCCCGCTCGACTCGTGGTGGACCTTCTGGCTGCGCTGAGTGCCTTCCAGAGATGGACTTGCCGCGGGCCGGTTGCTAGTATCCTCCGACAACAAACGTCCTGTCCGCCGGGCCCGATACCACATGAAGTCGACTGTTCATCTTGCCTTTGACTCCGGCTCCGCCAAAGGCCGGCGCGTGGCCGTGCCGGAGGGCGGGTTTGGCCTGGGACGCGAGTCGACAAATGACCTGGCCATTGACGATGCCACCCTGTCGCGGGAACACTGCCAATTCTTCTTTCGCGCCGGCAAGCTCTGGGTTTCGGATCTTCAGAGCGCCAATGGCACGGAAGTGAATGGCAAGCGGATCGCGAGTGTGGCGCTCGAAAAGGGCGACAGCGTCGTGATCGGCAACACGCGCATTCGCATCCTCTCCGCCAAGCAGCCGCGCGTGGATAAGCGCCCCAAGCTCCCGAGCACGGGAGCCGTCGTCCAGGATGCGCCCCAGCCTGCGGCGTTCACCAAATTCCTCCAGAACTTGGCCTGGGCGGCGCTCATCGTGGCGTGGCTCTTCCTGGCCTATAGCTTGTGCCTGCCGCCGCCCACCCCGCCACCGGCCCCGGAGACAATCATCGCAGAGCCGCCCCCACTCGACGCCGCGCGTGAGGAGGAGCCACGGGTCACCGCCGCGACGGACGATGCTGAACCCGACCAGTCCACGCCGACGTCCGAAAGCGATGCCACGGCCGCGGCAGATGCCGAATCCCTGCACGCGATCACGTTGGCCGTCGCCAAGCGTCTGGTCGCGGAGGATTACTCGGCGGCGCTGGCGATGATCAACGCGCACCGAGGCGTCCAACATTCCCCCCCCACGCAGTCCGCCCTTGAGCAACTGGCGGCATACGTCACCGGCATGCAGGGCTTGAATGCCAGGGTCATTCAGTCTCTGGGCGCCCAGGCCGGCCGACGGATCACGTTGCGCGCGGGTTCGACCAATGTCCAATTCCGTGTCGTCGCGGTTGCCGGAACAAAGCTCAGAGGCGCCGTGGTGACGGCCACCGGCGAGAAGGAAACGTCGGTCGAACTCTCCAAGCTGCACCCGGAAGACCGACTCCACTGGCTGGGCGAACCTCAGACACCGGAGGCCTTTGCCCTCAGCGCCGTGCTGAAGTTGAAGGGCGGAAACCGAGAGCTGGCGCAACAGCAGGCTCGATCAGCCGGCCTCCTCGCCGACGCCCTTCAGGAAGTACTGACCGCCCGGCAATAGGCGGCGGAGGATCGCGACGTGACGACCCCGCACATGAACGAAGCCGAGGCGCGGGCGCGCATCGCCACACTGCGCGAGGAGATCGCCCGCCACAATCACCAGTATTACGTGCTGGCCCAGCCCACGATTTCTGACCGCGACTATGACACGCTCTACAAGAACCTGCAGGCCATCGAGCAGGCCTTCCCCGCCCTCATCACGCCGGACTCCCCCACCCAGCGCGTGGGTGGCGAACCGCTGAAGGAGTTCCGCCGCGTCCGCCACCTCGCGCCCATGCTCTCGCTCGAAAAGCGAGAGAGTCTGCACGAACTGGGGCTGTTTGAAACCGACGTCCGCCGCAAAGTTCCCGACTTCCAGCCCGACTATATCGTCGAGCCCAAGATCGATGGCGTCTCCATCTCCGTCCATTACGTGGACGGTGTATTCGCGCTCGGGGCCACGCGCGGGGACGGGGAAGCCGGCGACGACATCACCGCCAATCTGCGCACCATCCGGGACATTCCCTTGCGCCTCCCGTTTGAAGGGGCACCACCAAAGCGGCTTGAGCTGCGCGGCGAGGCCTACATGATCGAGGCGGACCGCATTGCGCTGAACGAGGGACTGCGTGCGCAGGGCGACAAGACATTTGCGAATACGCGCAACGCCACCGCCGGTTCCCTCAAGCAGTTGGATCCCCGCATCGTGGCGCAACGCCGCCTGCACGCCGTCTTCTACTCCCTGGGCGCCCTGGACGGGATCGCCTTTGACAGCCACACGGAAGAGTTGGAAACGCTGCGACAGCTCGGGGTTCCCATTCCCCAGCTCTGGTTCAAGGCGTCCGGCATGCCTGCCGCGGAAGCCAGGGCACGCGAGCTCAAGGAGCGCGAGGCCGAACTGCCATACGAAATCGATGGATGCGTCATCAAAATCGATGACAACGCCATGTGCAGCCGGCTGGGGCTGAAGACCAACGTGCCGGCGTACGCCGTCGCCTACAAGCGACCGGAGTGGTTCAGCGAGGCCACCACGACCCTCAAAGACATTGTGGTGCAAGTGGGCAGAACCGGCGTGCTATCCCCGGTGGCCGAGGTCGAGACGGTCTTCCTCGAGGGCACGAACATATCCCGCATCACGTTGCACAATGCGGAGGAAATCAAACGCAAGGACATCCGCATCGGCGACACCGTCGTGATTAAACGCGCCGGCCGCGTGATTCCCGCGGTCGTCCGCGTCGTGGATGATCGCCGCACAGGCCGCGAACGTCCCTTTGCCATGCCTGAGCGGTGCCCGTCCTGCGGCAGCCTGGCGATGCGCCGCAAACTCTCGGACGGCGAGGCTTCCGAGGTCGCCCTGCGGTGCGAAAACGCCGCTTGCCCGGCCCAGCAAGCACGGCAGATTGAGTACTTCGCCGCACGCGGCGGGCTGAACATCGAGGGCCTCGGCGAAATCGTCGCCGACAAACTCGTCGCGCGCGGCCTCGCGCGGTCCCCCTTCGCGCTCTTCATGCTCACGCTCGAGCAGCTGGCGACGCTGAACCTCGGGACCGAGGATGAGCCCCGCATCTTCGGCGAAAAGAATGCCGTACGCGTTCTGACGGCGCTCATCGACGCGCGCTCAGCCCCCCTGAACAAATGGATTCAGGCCCTCGGGTTGCCGTCGGTTGGCGAATCCACCGCCATCGCGCTGGCCAGCGCACACGATAGTCTCGACGCGATTGCCCGTTCCGAGAAGCTCAAGCGCATCGTCGAGCTGGCGGGGCTGAAGGAAGACGTCAAGCGCGCCAACCCGCGTTCCCGCGCCAACAAGGGGAAGCCGGCGCCAGAACTGGGTGCGCTGGACGCGGAACATAAGCGGCTCCTGGCGCGCGTCGAGGAACTCAAGCACGCCATCGCCAACGACGGTCTGGGTAGTGAAGTCGGCCCTGCCGTGGCGGCGGAAATCCTGACGTTTTTCGAGTCGGATCGCGGCCGGGAGTTGCTGCACAACGTGCGCGCCCTTGAGCTGCATGCCACAGCGGCTCCCGCGCCCGTCGCCGCCAATGCGTCATCGCCGTTCTTTGGGAAAACCGTGGTGGTCACCGGCACGCTCCAGAACTTCTCACGCGAAGCCGCCCACGAGGCCCTGCGTAAGCACGGCGCGAAGGTTGCGGACAGCGTCAGCAAGAAGACGGACTACCTGGTGGTCGGCGCCGAGGCGGGCTCCAAGCTGGCCAAAGCCCAGCAGCTCGGCATCGCCATACTCGACGAAGCGGCGTTTGCAAAGCTGCTGGGGTAGCCAGCCTGCAGATCGGTCCAGATCAGGCCCCGGTCCCGCTGCTCAGGTCCACGGGCTTGTACCCGCCTTTGCCGCGGAAGTAGCCAATCAGAACCAGATACGCGACCAGCATGATCGCGGGCAGCAGCGCCACGTCCTTCAGTGCGATTTTCTTGGACCGGTCTTGAACCTGTTTCACCAGGTCCTGCCCGGCAGGCGCCAGCCCCGCCACCTTCACCTGGTCCACGGCATGATACTCGCCCAGCAAGCTGTGCTTCGCGACGGTCACCTGCGCATGCACGCCGGCATCCTGTGCCGACAGCGTCGCATCGATGGTGCGGTCCTGGATGTTACCGAGCAACATGGCGCCCAGCACGCCCACACCCAGCATGCCCACCCCGCCCATGGCGTTGAGCGTCAGCGCACCGCCTCGTGGAAACTGCTCCGCCACAACGCCCAACGTGGTCGGCCAGAAAAACGTCTTGCCAACAGCATACAGCGTGGCTGCCAGCACGATGAAGCCAGCCGTGGGCGCGGCGGACAAGGCGACCAGGCCCAGTGCCGCCAGCCCCGCGCACAGTGCCAGCGTCCCGAGCGGCGACAGCTTGTGCACGATCGGTCCGGCGCAGAAGCGCAACACCATCATGATGGCGGAGGTGTACACGAGTATCCACGGCGCGAGTTTGCCCATGGCGGGCTTCATCAGTTCCGTCACCCAACTGTCAACCCCCAGCTCCGTCGTCGCCAGCAGCACCATCACCAGCAGCAGGAAGATGTACAGCGGGCGCCCCAGTGAACGGACCCAGACGCCAAACGCCACGGCCACAACCAGTGCCACCAGCGCCCCCGCCCCGACGGGGGAGTCACTCCACCCCATCACGCGCGCCAGTTCCGAGGCGATCATCCAGGCGATGATGAAGATGCCCACGGCACCCACTTCACGGAGCATGTCGCGATACGAAACGCCCGCGGCCACGCGCTCGTTCACCGGGAACCTCAACCCGATCAGCATGATGAAGTAGACCATGGTGGGAATCGCCAGCAGCAGGATTTTCACTTTCCATGACCCCACGCCGATTGCCCCAAGCACGATCGTCAGCACGCCCCCCAGGACCAGACCTCCCGGCCAGCCGGCGTGCAGCATGTTCAACCACTTGGTCTTGTCCTTGCTGAATAGGGTGGCGACGACCGGGTTGATGTAGGCTTCGACCGTGCCGTTACCGAGCGCCACGATGAACATGCCCCAATAGAGCTGCTGGTAGCTCCGGGCCGTGATCGTGACCACCATGGACACCACGTGGCAGATGAAGCCGAACATCATCGCCGATTTGTAGCCCACCTTGTCGATGATCAGGCTGAAGAGCACGATGCTGATGGCGAACGGCCAGAGCCCGACGCCGAAGATCTCGCCCTGCTGTGTCGGCGTGAGGTTGAACTCGGCGCCCCAGTCTCCGATGATCAGCGCCCGGATGATGAACCCAAACGCCGTTGCGATCAGCGCGATAAAGCAGCCCCAAAACAGCACCTTGTCATGCCCCGTTTTCAGACTCATTCCCGCCTCCTGTGGGTGTCAGGGACATCCCCCCACGGGTGCCCCGACGCCGCGTCACTCTATCCACCGTCCCCCAGGCTGTCGAGACCCCATGAGCGTGACGAAGAGGCGCGCGCCGTCGACATACAGACATGACCGGTGCGGCGCCCCGCGCGGCTATGGCCGAAGCATGCGGTCCAGATCGGCGGGGGCCAGTGGCCAGGCCAGTCGCTCGATGCCGGCCCCCTTGATGGTCCGCGCCGTGCCGCCGGCATCCACCATCACGGCGGCCGTCCGTCCGAAGGGCGCCTCCTCTTCGAGGTAGGCCCGCACCACCCCGTCGACATTGGTGAAGTGCAGGTTGCGGGTGAACAGGAGGGGCATGCCGCGTGCCGAATTCGTCGTGATACCGAGGCTGACGCACCACGCATTGTTGGAGGCCGAGAAACCTGCCGCATCCGCGCCCGCGAAGGGCGGCACGCCGGGCGCGGCAAACCACGCCATATCCACCCCCAGCGCATGGTCCTGCACGAGCCGCCGCCAGAGTTCCGTGCTGGTGACAATGGCCTGGGTGGCCACGTAGCCATCAAGATCGACGCCGCCCTGCAGCCTCGCTTCCTGCAACAGCAGCGCCGTGCTGCGCGCCTGGTTGCGGACCGACTCCGGAATGCTCACGTCCCGGCCGCCATGCGTGAAGACGAACCCGCCGACCGAAAGTGCTGCGAGCACCATCACCACCGCGAGCACAACGAGCACCGACTTGAGATTACCCATGGCCAGCCTTGTGGTGTTCGTCGCGTCCACGTTCAGCCTCAGACGGTCGCTGGGCGCTCGTGCGCATGTTCCGCATCGCGGTATACGGTCTCGGGCGAGAACGCGGGCAGGCAGATCGCCATGTACTCGGCGCCTTCCGGCAGCGGGGTGCTATACTTCACCCACTCGCCCTTGCCTACAATGATGGCCTGGCCGGCCGTCACGTCATGTGTGCCGTTCTCCGTTTCCACCCGAAGCATGCCATGCAAGACGATGCTGTACTCGTCAAATTCCGGACGCTGACCCGGCTCCATCCAGCCCTCCGGGCTGCGCATGCGGGCGACGCTCACTTCCGGAGTCCCGGAATTGATCCGACCGATGAACTCTTCAATCTGTTTGGGCTTGTTCCCGTGCGCGGCCACGACCGTCGTTGACGTGATGTGCTCGATCATGGGGTCTCCTTCGGCGGTTGATCGCTTGTCGGCTTGTCCTTCAGCAGATTGTCCAGTCCGGCAAAAGGCTGGAAGACGGCCCGCGGCGGCTGATCATCCGGGGCGCCCGCCGCCACCCGATGCCCAGCCATGCGGTATTTTTCGTGCTCATGGTCGTGGCAATAAAGGCACAGCAGTTCCCAGTTGCTGCCGTCGGGCGGATTGTTGCGGTGGTCGTGATCCTTGTGATGAACCGTCAGCTCGCGTAAACGCTTTCCCGAGAATTCGCGGCAGCACCGCGCGCAAACGTGCGCAAACAGCCGCAACGCCTGTGCCCGGTAGCTCTGCTCGCGCGTCTCCCGATCCTTACGCAGGTCGGCCAGAATGCGCGCCTGTGTCTCGGCGTCCGGTCTCTTCTTTGGCGGTGGCATGTGCTCCCCCGATTACCCTCGATTCAACGGACCGCGCAAGCGTAACACGACAGACCGGAGACCGTCAGCACTTTACCGAGCGGCATCCCATTCCTGCAGGGATGCCGCCAGCAACCGGGCCACATCGTCCTGGCCGCTATGGTTCAAATGCCCGTCATTGGCATAGTAGACGGCCTCCCCCGCGCGCTCGGCAGCCTGCAGATCCGGGAGCGGATCCACGATCAGGACGCCGGGCGTGTCCGCGAACAGCGCCCGGATACCGCGCACAAAGGGGTAGTCATGATCCATCAGCCGCGACGGCGCGGCGAATGTGGCGCCGAGTGTTTCCATGCGTTTCCGGTATACCGGCGCAACCTGCACGGCGTGCGGAATGATCAGCAGGATCAGCCGGCAATCGGCGGCCTCGCATTGCGCGTGCAATTGCTGCAGGCCCCTCAACAGGGCGACGTAGTCGTCCGCTCGGCGTCGCGTGACCCGAATCTGATCTTCAAGCACCGTCGGATCTGCCGCCAGGTAAAGCCGTTCCCGTGCCGAATAGCGCTGCGGCACGAAGCGCTCACGCCGTTCGGGCTGATCCCGCGGCGCCGCCGGCGCGCTCGCTGAACCACCTTCATACCATTGGCCGAGGCGGTAGTTTAGAAAACCCAAGGCGCGGACATGGTTGGCCAGAAACCAGTAGGTGCGCCGCCCCGGCGAGAGCCCGGCGCCACGCGTCGGGTACCGCAAGTCGAACAGGTCGTTGCCGACGAAAAGCTGATAGACGCAGACGTGCGGCTTGAACGCTCGAAGACGCCGGCCCGCCAGCAGGTTTGCCTGCACAATTCCCGTTCCCGATACGCCGCCATTGATGATGCGCCAGTCGGGCAAGAGCGTGCGCAAACCGTTCGGATACGTCGCCGTCCCGGCCGTAAAGGAGTCGCCAAGCGCCAGCAGCGTCGGCCCGGCGCCGGAGGTGGCCAACACGTCCGGCGGGTTGTAGGCCTGCAACTCGGTGCGATAGGTGTCCACCCACTGGAACCGGTAGCTCACTTCAACAACCGCGATGGGCAGCGCCAGAAGCAAGAAGGTGAACAGGAATCCATAGATCGCCCGCCTGGGTGCGGATAGCCGCCCTGTCAGTCCGCCCCCTTCCGGCTTGCGTGCATCGCGATCCACCCGCCCCCCCACCGTTCACCTGCGCCAGCGAACCCGCGCATCCGCCGCGGTTGACCGCCTCATCCCCCCACCAGCCGCTGTTCCAAACGCGCCAGACGCGGCAGCAGCCCGGCGTACGCGCCATGCGCAGCCGCATCCGGATCGACCGCCCGCCGGAAGGGCACCGCGTTGGCGAAGACAATGGCAAAGGGCAGCACGCGCCCGCCTTCCCGACAGCGCCAGCCGTGCAGGGCCCGATACGCCGCACCGAGTGATGCGGAGTCCGACTTCTCCGCCACGAACACCGGCGTGCCGAAGATGTCCGCCGCCACACGCAACAGCGCCGTGTTCACCGAAGCACCGCCCGTGGCGATCAACCGCGTCGGCTTGATACCGAGATTCTCGGCGTGCAGGCGCATGGACAGAAATTGGTTCTCCACAACGGCACGCACCTCCTCAGCGGGTGTGAACGCCGGGACCGCCCCATCCGCCGCATCGAACCGGAATACGCCGGTCTGGTGAATGGCGGGCGTGATCTCCGGCTCCAGCACGTGAATGGCGAGCTTGCCATGGTTGCCGGGCGGTGTCTGCGCCAGCAGGCGATTGAATGTCTCCCACGACCGGTCTGCCACCTGGTCGCGCACATGCTCCCGCGTGAGCGATCCGTTCTTGCGGCAAATCAGCGCCATGTACCCGGCCGGATCCACCGGACTGGCAAACACATGCCCCTCTTCCGCGGAGGGGCGCGGTTCAGTCAACGTGCCGAAGACCGTGTCACTCGTCCCGAGGCTGATGGCCACATCCCCCGCCCCGGACAGGCGCAGTCCCGCCAGGCTGCAGGGATTGTCGCCCGAGAACGCGATCACGCGGCAGGCGGGATTGAACCCGTAGCGACGCATGTAGTAGGCATGAAGCAGCCCGATGTCCGTGTGCGACGGCACGATCATCCCCAACTTGGCGGCCAAGTCAGGCGCCGTCGCCTTCAGCAGCGACGGATCCCACTGCTTGCGACGCAGATCCATTACGTTCATACCCGAGCCATCGGCCGCGTCGATGGGTGCGACGCTCCCGATCAACAGCGAGGCGACAAACGAGCTGACCAGGCTGATGCGCGCCGTCGCCGCGTAGGCGCCCGGCTCGGTCTGATAAATCTTGGCAATCTGGTTGCCGGTGAACCGCTCATACGCCCGCGAGCCGCTGAGTTCCGCCACCCGCTGCGCCCCGCCCATGGCCTTCTCAAGAGCCGCGCATTGCGCACCGGTACTGGAATCCATCCAGATCGGCGAATCACCCACGGAGAACACGTCGGCCAGCTGCGTGCGCAGCGGCATGGCATAGTGCAAGGCATGCAAAGCAGGCGCGGCGCGAGCGTTCAGCCAGACACTGCCGTGCTGCTGGCCGGATCCGGAAATCGCGACGATCTTGCCCAGGGGGGCGCCATCCGATCGCATGTGCGCCAGCAGCAGGTCCAGCGCCGCCACCCACAGGATGGCCGGCGACGTCACCGTCACCCCATCCGCATGCCGATGCACCCCCCCCTGCGTCTTGAACTCGGGCAGCTCGGCATCGAAATTGACCGTGCGCTCATAGACCACGTTGAGAGCCTCATCGATAACCGTGGCCTTAAGGCTTTGCGTGCTGGAATCCAAGCCCAGGACATAGCAGGGTGCAGTTCCCATCGAATTCTCCTCGTGGCATTGACTGGCAAGCGGGCGCCAGTGATGAAGCGTAGACAAGTGCACGCATGCGCGCAACCGCTGACTGGGCGCCGTACCCGTTTCACGCGCCGTCGGCCCCGGGATGCCGAATGTTAGGGCCGCGGCATGCGCCGACTTCCTTTGCCATTGCCCACCGCGGCGCAGGAGTATATGTTTACCGTGTTTGTCGAATCCAACTTTGGAGAACCCTCATGCAGACCAGCCGCAAGTCCGCCGCCAAGTCCCGTACCAACAGCACCGCATCGGCCCGCCAGTTCTCGAATACCGCACGCGCACTGATCGGCCACGTGCCCACCATCGCCATCACGCCCGTCGCGGATGGCCGCACCGGCGCCTATGAATCCAACGTCGAAGGCACCTGGCGCATGGTTCGCCGGGTTTATGACCTCATCAGCAGCAACGTCTGCCTGCCGGACGGCACCCCGGTGCGCGTCGTGGTGGCGCCGGAAATCGTGTACGGCGCGCGCACGGGCGCGTTGGCCCAGGCGTATTACGCCACGGAAGGCGTCTGCGCCAACATCTGGGTGAGCCGCTCCTGGGCCTACAGCGACGAACTGATGAGCGCCTGCATGGGCATCGGCAGCTCCGAATGGCAGCAGGCTGCCTACGGGCTGAACCAGACCAATCGCCCCGGCGCCGTCTGGTTGAAGGCCTTCACCGCTGCGATGGATGAAAAACAGCGCCCCATCTTCTCCATCTACAATCCGGATCTCGAAAGCGAAGAAGGCGAACTGGCCCCCTACGTGGCCGAGCGCCTGCTGCGCTTCGCGCGCTGTGCCGCCGCCATCGGCGAAATGCGCGGCAAGAATTACCTCTCCGTCGGTGGCGTTTCGATGGGCATCATCGGCTCCGACGTCCGCCGCAATCTCATGCACCACTACCTGGGCATGGGCACGGTATCGGTCGATATGGTTGCCGTACACGGCCGCATGGCACGCGGTTTCTACGATCACAATGAACTGGAAAAAGCCTTCGCGTGGATGAAGAAGCGCTTCGCCTTGAACTTCGGCAAGGGCCGGCGCCCCTCACCGCCGGACACCCTGTTGCGCGACTGCATCAAGATGACGCTGATCGTGCGCGACATGATGATCGGCAATCCGCGACTCGCGGATCCTGCCGTCGGACGCAAGCAGGGCTTCAAGGCCGACGTCGAACACGCGCAAGGCTACAACGCCATTGCCGCCGGCACCCAGGGCCAGCGCCAGTGGACCGACCTGTACCCGAACTACGACCTGACCGAATCCGTCCTGAGCAGCTCATTCGACTGGAACGGCTTCCGCGCCCCCTATACGGTTGCCACGGAGAACGACTCCAAGAACGCCGCCGGCATGCTGATCGGGACGCTGCTCACCGGCCAGCCGCAGCTCTTCGCCGACATCCGCACCAACTGGACACCCGCCAGCGTCAAGGCCGCCACGGGACACGACATCTCCGAAATTGCACCGCTCGGGCTGATCGACAAGCGCAATTCCGGCGCCGGCGCGCTCGACTACGCGGTCGACGTCTTCCGCCTCGTCAAGGGCGGACAGAACCTCTCGATCCAGCAGATCTCGGCCGCCATCCGCGCCCGCCCGGACCTGCAGAAGGCGCTGATTGATGCGGCCATCGACGGCACCTCCTATGAAGGCGCGGTGCTCGAATACTTCCCCGGCGACGGACTCTCCAGCCACTACCGCACACCCGGCGGCATCCCCATGACGTCCTTCCGCTTCAACGTGGTTGGTGACCGGATGACCTGCTCGGTGGTCGAAGGCCGCACCATCGACCTGCCCCTGGCGGTGGCGGATCACATCAGTCGCGTGACCGATTCCACCTGGCCGGAAACGTACTGGTCCCCGCGCGGCATGTCCTCGTTTGAGTACATGTCCCGCATCGGGCCCAATCATGACGTCAACGCATTCGGCGATATCGGCGCGGACCTGGTGACGCTCTGCGCCATGTTACGCATCCCCGTGGATATGCACAACGTGCAGGCCGAAGACATCTTCCGGCCCACGATGTGGTACCGCTACGCGGAGAACGACTTCCTCGCCTGCCGCGATCTCGGCCCGATGTACATCTGAGATCGCCGAGACCGCCGACCCTCACGAATGGCGCGTATTTCACGGATCCCCGATCCGTGAAATACGCGCTCGTTCGCGCCTCAGGCGTCGCGGGAGGGAATGGCCCGGCCGCGACGTTCCATCAGCCAGACGATCCAGATGCATCCTTCGTTGAGGATGATCAACGGGGCGGACATCAGGATCATGCTCAGCGGATCGGGTGGCGTGACGAACATCGCGATCGTCATCAGGACCACGATCACATGCCGGCGCTTCTCCCGCAGGAAGGCCGAACTGACCAATCCCAGCGCGCCGAGCAACACAATCAGAATCGGCAGTTCAAACACGAGCCCGAAGGCCAGCAAGAGCTTCAGGACAAAGCCGCAGTAATTCGACAGTTCCGCGAAATCGGCCTCGATGCCCATCCATCGATTGAACTGCAGCATCCACTTCAGCGTCACCTTCAACGTGGTGGCATAACCAATGAACACCCCCAGGGCGAACAGCGCGGTGGACGCCGCCAGGATCTGCGTCACCACACGCCGCTCCCGGCGCGTGAGCCCGGGATACACGAAGCGAACAATAGACGCGACCATGCCCGGCGTGGCCAGCAGCAAGCCCGACCAGAAGACCACCTGCATGGCCACGGAAAATCCGTCCCCGATGTTGATGACCTTGAGATAGACATCCGGGTTCACGCCAGCACCCGCCAGCGGCATCTTGAGAAGCGCAAGTATGCGCGGGGCGAGCGGGCAGGCAATGCCGACGCCCAGCACCAGGCTGACGGCGCACCAAATCAGGGTCTGGCGCAAGTCTTCAAGATGCGCGAGAAACGGTTTTCCCTGATCGGGAACGTCGGGCAAAGGAGCACTCATGCCTTGGGGTCCTGCGGCGGCGGCACATGACCGGACCCGGCCCCTCGCGGCGGCACCTCGCCAAGGACAGGCGTATCGGCAGGCGCATCGGCAGAGGCCAACACGTCAGGCGGCTGGCGATGAATGCCCCCGGGGGGCAAAGGCCGCGGGGGCAGCACCGGAGGGACATGACGGCCCGTCGCATCATCCGCAGACCCGTCCAGGCTCATGATCTGATCCCGGAATTCGTTGGCGGCGCGGCGGGCCTCGTGCATCCAGCGGCCGACGGTGCGGGCAATCTCGGGCAATCGGCGCGGGCCGAACAGGACGAGAATCACCCCAAACAGCAGGAGCCACTCGCTGGTTCCTGCCGATCCGCTGAGGAAAGCCGTCGGCACTGGCGTTGCCGCCGGTAGGATCATCGATACAGCGCGAACTCAACGCGGCGGTTGGCGCTCCAAGCCGACTCGTTGTGAGCCGGATCGAGAGGACGCTCCTCGCCATAGCTGCGCGTCTGAATGCGGGCGCCATCAATGCCGTAGCTGATCAGCGCCGCGCGCACCGCCTGCGCACGGTTCTCGCCAAGCGCCACGTTGTACTCGCGGCTGCCACGCTCGTCGCAATGGCCTTCCGCGATCAGACGGACATTCGTGTTCTGCGTCATGTACTGGGAGACGGCTTCAATCTTGGATGCTTCCTGCGCCTCGATGATGTACTGGTTGTAACCGAACGCCACGTTCTCAAAGGTGACATCCGTGACGCGCTCGCCATCCTCGAACCGCTCGCTCATGGCGTATTCGGTGTCACCCGCCGGAAGGACATCCGTGTTCGTGGCCATGCCGGCGTTCTTCTTCTTGCCGGAGCAACCGGATACAAAGACGGCCATAGTCATTGTCAACACGAGGAAACGCAGTGCCACATACCGATGCATATCGAATCTCTCCAGAGCAGAGCCAACGCTCATTCAGGATGCGCCTGAACACGCCCGCAAAAGCGACCACTCAGCGTGGCGACCACGCCGGCGAGTACCAATCGCCCTGCATTGTGGTCAACCGTACTTCAGGGTCGCCAAGAGTGTCAAGGATATACAAATCACTGTGGTATCCTTGGGTTTTTGCGCACACAATATGCCGCCCGTCGGGTGCCCAGGATGGCTCTTCGTAATCCGCCCCGCTGCTTGTCAACTGCGTTTCCTCGCCCGTGGCTGGATTCAGGATGCAGGCCTGGTAGCGCCCGCCACGGCGGCTGCTGTACACCAGCCGCCCGTCCGGCCCCCAGTCCGGCGACACGTTTTCCGATCCGCGGAACGTCAACCGCTTGGCCGCCCCACCCGCGGCCGTCATGACGTAGACCTGCGGCGACCCGGAACGGTCCGACACGTAGGCCAGGCGCGAACTGTCCGGCGACCACGTCGGACACGCCTCCGTCGCCTGCGCCGTGCTCGTCAGCCGCTGCACGCGGCTCGATCCCAAATCCATCACATACAGTTCCGCATTGCCGTCGCGCGACAGCACCAGGGCCAACTGCCGCCCGTTCGGCGCCACTGACGGACCGGTGTTGATGCCGGGAAAATTAGACACCTTCTTGCGCGTCCGGCTGCCCAGGTCTACGCTGTAAATGTCTGCATAGCCACCATGGTACGACATGTAGTAGATCTGGCGCATATCCGGCGTCCACCCCGGCGTCATGCAAGGCTTGTCATCGCGCGTCAGTTGCGCCATCCCCTGCCCGTCCGCGTCGCACACGTACAGGTTCTTGCGGCCGCCCGGCGCGCCAATCAGCGCAATGCGCGTCGACGCCATGCCCGGCTTGCCCTTGACCGCCTTCACGATGTCGTCCGCCAGCCGGTGGGCGGCACGGCGCCAGGTCGCGCTGGGCTCGTCGTAGGCGCGCGTGAAGTAGCGGGTGCCGCCGGCGGCATTAGCCACATCGGCGTCAATCCGCGCCGCGCCATCCACCGCGCATTTGCCGCGCACCGTGATCGCCGCGCCGCCGCTGACAACATTGAAATATCCCGAGCGCATCAGATCGTCGCGCACCACCTGCTTGAGCGCCCCGCCCTGTCCGGAAGCCGCTTGCAGCCCCGACAGGTCGATGTCCGATTTGCCCGTGCCCTGCTTGACGATGCGAATATCCTGCGCAGCCGCGACTCCGGCCATGCACACGGCCAAGACCGCCGCCACGATCCCATTCCTGCTCATGCCCATGCGCTCCTTCTCCGGCGCGTACACCGCGCTCACTTCACGACAAATTCAATCGTCAATACCCGGTGCCGCTCCAGGAACGATACCGACAACCCCGGAATACGGTCCACCGCATTCAAGGCCGCTTCCACCGATCGGTCAAACTCCGGTATCCCCGACCCCCGCACCAGCTCGCGCTCCGAAACACTCCCGCCCGGCCCCAGCCGGAACGACGCCGTGACGGTCCGGTTGCCGACCGTGTCGCGTGAAGGCTGCACCCAGACCCGATCCATGGCTTGGCGGATCAAAAGCATGCTGCGTTCGTCTTCGCTCGGAATTGCGGTGTTGTACGTCCCCGCCTGAGCGCCCAGCAGCAGGCGGCTCCGGATTTCCTCCGGCGTCAGGGGATTCAACGTGTGGCCAGGGCGCCGCATCTTCTTCTTGCTGACCTGCACCTTCGTCTTCGTGGCGCTGGTGCCGTCCGCCGGTTTGGCAAGCTTGGCCGTATCTACCACTTTGGGCTTGGCGGCCTCGACCACCTTCGGCGTCGGAGCGGGTGCAGGCTCGGGCGTGCGAGGCTTTGGCGTGGCCGCCGGCGGCGGCGGTTCGGGTTCGGCCACCTCCTCGTTCCCGTCACCCTCATCCGGCTCACCCTTGAGCGTGCGCGTGTCCACGACGAACTCAATCGGAACGATCGTCGGCGCGGCTTCGCGAAAGCGGGCCCCGATGAGCGGCACGATCAGGAAGAGGAGCAGCAAGGCCACGTGGCCCGTGCTGACCCACGCCACCCGGCGGTAGAACACCTGCTTCTCCACCGCGTGATTCATCCTCCTCCTGTCAACCTGTCGGTTCCGGAATGGTGCGGGATCCGCACGCAGACGGCCCAGCCGCCGCCGACAGGACAATAGGTGGGTAACCGAAAACCTGTCAAAAAGGAAATGACGGCTGCGGGTCAGGACACCACAGCCGTCATCTCGTCGTTCATCTCTGACCGAAGCCAGAGAGTCGAATTTACTTCTTACCCTTCTTCGCCGCCTTCTTCGAGCTCTTCTTGGCTGCCTTCTTCTTAGCTACCACGACTCGCTCACCTCCTTTGACCTCGCGTTCAGTGCTCGCGAGTTAATAGGATTGGCCTTGATGCCTGTGCACCCGCCGGTCGGGTAGCTCCAATCGCCTGAACGATTGTTCGGCAGCACGCATGGCCACGACGACTCGCGCATTCAACCCCTAACGCCCTTGCGCCATCCATCGTTGTCGCGACTGTAACCACAATTCAGAATCGCGTCAACACCGCGGCGTCGGAAATCAAAAAAAGATCGCGATGCGAACGCGCGCTGTTTCTTTTTTTGTCCGCGCGCTCACGCGCCGCGCGCGTCTTCGCGCCTCGACGGCATCCGCTTGAGCGCCGCCAGCGCACGCATGCGGGCCGCCGTGTGGCTGACCATCGGCTCGGGATAATTATCCCCCAGCCTCACGCCCGCAGCGCGCTGCACGTCTCCCGGCGCTTGCGCCGGCTGGTGGATCCAACGCGCCGGCAAACGTCCCAACTCGGGCACGTAGCGCCGCACATACGAGCCTTCCGGATCAAACCGCTCGCCCTGCAGCGTCGGATTGAAAATGCGAAAGTACGGCGCCGCATCGGCCCCGCACCCCGCCGCCCACTGCCACCCCAGCGTGTTGTTGGCGAGATCGGCATCCACCAACGTGTCCCAGAACCACGCCGCTCCCGACTGCCATGACACCAGCAGATCCTTCACGAGAAAAGACGCCACGATCATGCGCACACGGTTGTGCATCCACCCGGTTTCCCACAGCTGGCGCATGCCGGCATCCACGATCGGGAAGCCCGTCTGCCCCTTCTGCCAGGCGCGACGCCCCGCATCGTCGACCAACCATGGAAACGCCGCATACTCGCCGCGCAAAGGCTGCTCGGCGGTGTGCGGGAAGTGATGCAACAGGTGCTGTGCGAACTCGCGCCAGACCAATTGCCGCAGATAGGCTTCCGCCGCGTCCGCGCGGACCGCCCGCCCCGCCGACCGAACGGCATGCCAGACCCTGTGCGCGCTCAGCTCGCCCGAGTGCAGATACGGAGACAGCCGCGACGTCCCGTCGGCGCCGGGCATGTTGCGTCCCTCAGGATACGTGTCGGCCGCCTCCGCCAGAAACCGTTTCAACGCCGCCTTCGCCCCCGCCGCACCCGGCGTCCATGCGCGGGCCAAACCCGCGGACCAGTCGCGGACGGGAAGGAGGGACAGGTCCGCCAGCGTCACCCCGTCCGGCCAGCGCGCTGGAGCGATCAAGCGCGTCACCGGCGGCAGCGGCGCGCGCGGTTCGCCCTGTCCCGTGCATTGCCGCCAGAACGGCGTGAATACCTGATACGGGCGTCCCGCACCGGTGGCAATGATCGCCGGATCAAAGAGCAGCGCGCCGGGAAACAGCCGCCACTCGATCCCCGCCGCGCGCAGTGCCGCGGCGGCGCGCGATTCCTCGCCCGCACCCACCGGCCCGTATCGGCGGCTCGCGTACACCGCCACCGCCCCCGTGGCACGGCAGACGGACACCAGATTCTCGACCATGGAGCCCTTGCGCAGAATCAAGCGCGCCCCTGCCCCGGCTAAGGCGGTGTCCAGATCATGCAACGCATGGTGCTGCCACCAGCGACTCGCCGCACCTGGCGCCCAGCGCCCGTCCTCCGCCGGCGACCAGATGTGGAGCGGAACGACCGGACCGCCGGTCTCTGTCGCCGCCGTCAGCGCCGGATGATCGTCCAGCCGTAGATCCTCGCGCAACCAGACCACGGTTGCCGCGCGCCCCTTCACGACGCCACCGGCAGACTGATGGTGAAGGCGGCGCCGCCAAGATCACTGCGACTGGCGTCCAGGGAACCATGGTGCGCCGCAACGATGTCGGACACGATGGCCAATCCAAGTCCGTGGCCGTCCCGCCGACTGCTGCCCGCGCCGCGCCGGAATGGACGGAATGCCAGCCCGCGTCCCTCGTCCGGCAGGCCGGGGCCCGAGTCCCCCACGCGAACGCGGACGCTTGTCGCGTCTGGCATTACCTCGATCCTCACCTGCCCCCGGCCAGGCGTGAAGCGCATCGCATTGTCCACAATGTTGTGCAGCGCCTCGCGCAAGAGTTCACGCACGCCGCGCACCGTCAGCCGGCCGGGCGTCTCGACAATTGTGAGCGCAATGCCCTGCATCTCGCACACCGGGCCAAATTCCGCCACCACTTCACGCGCCAACGCCAGCATGTCGACCGCGACAAAGGCCACTTCGATCTGGGCGGGTGAAAGCTTCGCCAGCGTCAGCAACTGGTCCACGGTGCGACTCAGGCGGCCCACTTCCTCCAGGACCCTCCCCAGCGTCTCCTGGTATTCCGCCGGACGGCGCGGCCGGCTCAGGCAGACTTCGGCACTGGCCCGCATGGCCGCCAACGGAGTGCGCAACTGGTGTGACGCGTCGTAGCTGAACCGCTCAAGGCGCTCCAGCGTCTCCTGGTACCGGTCAAAGGCGGCGTTGATCGTGCTCCCAAGTCGCCCCAGTTCGTCATCCGACCGCTCCGTGGTCACGCGCTGCGTGAGATCGCCCTCTCGAATCGTTTCGGCCGTGGAGAGCATGGACCGGATGGGCTCAACCAGCCGCCGGGACAAGATCCACGCCACGCCAACCGCCAGCGGCCACAGGATCAGCATGCCAGTCAACAGGACGCGAAACTCAGTCCGCTCATCCCCCGCCATCGCCGGGTGCTCACTGATCTCGTGAAGGTTGAAGACCTTGAGGCCGATGACCTGGGCAATGAAGACAACCCCGGTCTGCAGAGTGAGCCACTTGAAGAACTGGACCCGCAGCGTGCCCCTCATGCGCCATCCCGCAGCATAAAGCCCACGCCGCGCACCGTGTGCAGCAGCTTCACGGCGTGCTCCTTGTCGATCTTCTCACGCAGGCGTGACACGTGCACGTCGATGACATTGTCCAGCGACGTCATGCGCGAACGAATTCGCCACACGTCACGCGCCAGCATATCCCGGGATACCACCTGCCCAAGATTGTCGAAAAGAAACGCCAGCAGGTCGAACTCGCGTGGCGTCAGCTCGATACTGACGCCACCGCGAACCGCCGTGCGCGAGCGCACATTCAGCTCCAGGTCGGCCAGGCGATAGCTCTGCACCTCGGACTTGCCGGCATGACGCAACTGCACACGGATCCGTGCCAGAAGTTCTCCCAGCGCGTACGGCTTGACCAAGTAGTCATCGGCGCCCGCATCCAGCCCCTGCAGACGGTCGGCAAGTTCCCCGCGGGCCGTCGTGATGATGACCGGCAACTTGCTCGGATGCTGTCCCCACTCTCTGATCAACTCCAACCCGTCGCCGTCGGGCAGACCGAGATCCAGCAGGATGATGCGAAAGACATGCGCCTGAAGCGCGGCATGCGCGTCCCGCAAGGTGCCAACCGTCAGCGCACGGTATCCGGCCTCTTCCAGACCGCGAACCAGGCTGGCGGCCAGGTGCCGGTCATCTTCGATGACGAGAATATCCATGGGTCAGTCCGAGCCCACATCGTCCGCAAGCAGGACAAAGCATAGGTCCGCCCCCCGCGCGTACGCAAGAAGCGACTGGCGGGACGCCTCCCCGAAGGCCCCTCCAGCCGCTCGCCCCCTTACAACTCAGGCAGCGCCCGGCGCGCCAACGCCCCCACCGCTGCCGGCGCTGATCCGGCTCTGACCGGATGCAGGCTGAAATTGAATAGCGTGGCGCCCGCGCGCAGAATGTCGCGATCGAGCGGTGCCGGCCCGCAACTGCTGCCCCCCAGCCCCATCTGCGCCGCATCGAGACATACCACGACTTCACGACGCGGCTTGACTCGATGAAGGTGCCGCGCCTTGTCCAGGTCTTCGGAGCGGTGGTGGCTGGCGCTGAACAGCATCGGCGCTTCACCGACGATGAGGACGCCGTCACCGCCGGCCGCGGTCAGCGCGGCCCAGCGCACGCCGGTCTTGCCGCCGTTCTCCTGGGGCCGCGTGTAGACTTCGAACTGCTCCGCCACGGCCCCACGGTATCGCCCAACCGCGGCACCGGAACAACGGTCAATATAGTTTTCCTGCGGTCCACGGCCAAACCAGGCCAGCTGATCAAGCGCGCCATTGAGCACCATGCGCACCCCGATGCGAGGCAAAGGCGGCAACGCGCCGAAAGGCTCAAACATATTGGCACTGGACAGGCTGCCGTCGCCATAAACGGTGTACACCGTTCGATGCAAAAATCCGCCGCCCGTGGCACACGTCCAGCGCACGGCCATCGTCACCCGCGCTGATTGCGGCCCCAATCGCACCACGTCGAAGGACTCCACGGCCTGGTGCAACTGATCCAATCTCGCCGCCCGCACCTCCGTCCGCATCCAGGCGTCGTTATCGAGCAGCGCACGGAAGAGATTCAGGACCGGTCCCTGGTCACGCACGATGGATCGCCTGCCGTAACGCAAGCCGGTGAGCGCGCCGGCACGCCGGTCAAACCTGGCCTCAAAATCAACGCCACGGATGGTCACCACGGCGCCCCGCGCCGCCACCAGCCCCAATTCCGGCACGGCTGAACCGGCCGATCGACCCCTGCCCCCGGCGCCCGCCATGGGAATCGCGAATTGCTCCCAGGCCACCACGTGCCCGCGTGGCGTCAGGGCCGTCTGCTCGCGTGAACGCCAATCGAGCCGCAGGAATCGCTCCGTCCCCGGGCCCGGGGCGACCACCCCAACCAGCGGAATGCGCACCACGCCCGATTCGCCCGGACCAACCGTCACCGCGGGCAGGAGGCCCTGCCCCACCATCTCGCCGTCGTCCTCCAGGCACCAGCGCGCCTCAAACTCGGACAGGTTCGTAAAGGCGTACTTGTTTTTTACCTCCACCAGCCAGACGCTCGCGTCCGGTGCCGGCGCCCAGCCCAGCGCCCGCGCCGAAACGCTCTGGTATACCTTGCGGACTTCGCGCAGCTTGGCTGTCACGCGGCGGTCCGGCGTCACCACGCCATCGGCGACGAAGTTCCCGTCGTTGGGCTGATCGCCGAAGTCGCCGCCATAGGCCCAGAACCATTCCCGCGAACCATCTGAAAGCGCGCGCCCGGTGTACTTTCGCAAGCCGTGATCCACCCACTCCCAAATGCACCCGCCGATCAGCCCCGGATGCCGGTCGAAGACGTCCCAGTAATCCTGCAGGTTGCCCATGGCATTGCCCATGGCGTGCGCATATTCGCAAACAAAGAACGGCTTGCCCCCCTGGCGCCCGCGATGGTCGAGCAGCGGCACATCCGGGTACATCGTGCTGTCCACGTCCGCCACGCTGTTCATGCTCTCGAAGTGAATCGGACGCGTCAGGTCGCGCTGCCGGATGGCCTCGGCACACGCGCGAAAATTATCCCCCTGCCCGGCCTCGTTTCCCATGGACCACATGATGATGCAGGGATGATTACGATCACGCTCCACCATGCGCACATTCCGATCAACATGTGCCGCGCGCCAGGCCGGAAGCTTCGCCAGCGACTCGTCACCGAAACCCATGGCGTGCGATTCCAGGTTGGCCTCATCGACAACGTAAAGCCCGTGCCGGTCGCACAGGTCGTACCATCGCGCATGATTGGGGTAGTGGCTCGTCCGCACCGTGTTGATGTTGTGCTGCTTGAACAGCTCCAGGTCGCGCCGCATGCCCTCCTCGGAAACCGTGTAGCCGTGGTCCTGATCGTGCTCGTGCCGGTTGACGCCCTTGAGTTTCACCGCCACGCCATTGATCCAGAGCCGACCAGCCCGCAACTCCACCTGGCGGAATCCGAACGCACAGGGGATGGCCTCCTCCACGCCGCCCCCCCTACTCAGGCTTATCACCACCGTGTACAGGTTCGGCTTCTCCGCCGACCACAGCCGCGGATGCGGTACGGGGGCCGCGAGTTCCACCTGCACGTCCCCACCCGGCGCCACGGCATCCACGCGCCCGCTCATCCGGACGCCGCGCACCGCCCGGCCACTCACATCATGCAGGGTGACGCGCAGAAGGCCCGCCGCCGTGTCCGCGCCCAGGTTCCGGATCCAGGCTCTGACGCGCAATTCCGCCCGCGCACCGCCCGCCTCCAGCGTACTGGTCACATAAAAGTCGCGCACGTGCAGCCGCGGCTTGGCGATCAACGATACGCTGCGAAAGATGCCGGCCAGCCGCCAGAAATCCTGATCTTCCAGGTAGCTGCCGTCATTCCACTTGTAAACCTCAACCGCCAACAGATTCCGCCCGCGCCGCAAATAGGGCGTGATCCGAAATTCCGAGCCCGTCCGGCTTTCCTTGCTGAACCCCACCGCCTGACCATTCACCCATACATAGAACGCAGACGCGACGCCCTCAAATCGCAAAAACACTTCGCGCGCCGACCAGCCCCCCGGGACCGTGAACCAGCGCCGGTACGACCCGACCGGATTCGGCTCGCGCCGCGCCGTGTAGTGGGCCGGCACGTCAGCAAGAATCCTCGGCGGCTGCCGGGGATGGGGATACGTGACGTTCGTATAAATGGGCGTGCCATGCCCCTGCAACTCCCACACTCCGGGTACCGCAATTGTCGTCCAGCGCCGGTCGGAGTAGTCGGCGCGGTAGAAATCAGCCGGGCGCTGGTCCGGGTGCGGCGCCCAGTGAAACTTCCAGCGCCCGTCGAGCAAGCGCACCAACGGAGATTGACCCGGTTCGCCCCGCAACGCACCCGCCACGTCGGGAAACGGCGTATGGGTGGCATGGGCTGGCTCCTTGTTGATCCCCAGCAACTGCGGATTCTCCCAGTCACGCGGTGCGGCGATGGTTGTGCTCATCACGAATGGTATCTCCATGGTTCCGGCGATACAGGCCCCGAGTTGGGTCGCCTGTGCGCACGCTCCGCAACAGTCAGGCGCCGGACACTTTACCTGATTTGACTTTCCGGCGTCACTGATGGAAACTTTCCGCCACATGAAGAAGCGCCGCTCAATGCCATCAGCCGACGCCCCGAATGCCACGTTGACCCTCCTCGGTCAAAGCCGAACCGCCTACCCCACCGCGCCGGACGAGGCACGTCTTGAGGCGTTTCCCAACAGGCACCCACTGCGCGACTACTGGATCACGTTCGACTGCCCGGAGTTCACCGCCCTCTGTCCCATCACCGGCCAACCGGACTTCGGTCATATCGTGATCCGCTATGTCCCCAACAAGCTGTGCGTCGAAAGCAAGGCCCTGAAGTTGTATCTCTTCTCCTTCCGCAACCACGGCACCTTCCACGAAGAAGTCGTCAACCGTATCCTCGATGACCTGGTGAAAGCGGTGCGCCCCCGGCGCGCCATCGTCCGCGGCGATTTCAACCGCCGCGGCGGGATCGCCATCGCCGTGGAGGCCAGCTATCCATGAGCCCCGCATGAATGCACGTGGACGTGAATCGGCTACCACATCCATGGCCGGGTTCCCGGCCCAAGCCCATTTGCATCCTTTCAAAACGCCAACTCCGACTTTGCCTGCATGCGCCCCTTTTCATTGCTGATCAAGCCGGCGTCGGGTGACTGCAACCTGCAGTGCAACTACTGTTTCTACACCCGCAAGTGCGCGCTCTTCCCGGATACCGCGCGGCACCGGATGACCACCGAGGTCCTCGAGCGCACCATCGCCAGCTACATGGCCACCTCCCAGCCGACCTATTCCTTCGGATGGCAAGGAGGCGAGCCCACCCTCATGGGGCTGGATTTCTACCGGCATGCCGTGGCACTGCAGCAGCGCTTCGGCAGTCGTGGCGCCCTTGTGGCCAACGGCTTTCAAACCAATGCGACCTTGCTGGATGACGCCTTTGCCTCGTTTCTGGCCGCGTACAATTTCCTGGTCGGGGTCAGCCTTGACGGCCCGGCCGATCTGCACGACCAGTACCGGCGACACGCCGCCGGTCGTGGATCCCATGCCGACGTCATGCGTGGCATTGACTGCCTGCGGCGCGCCAAGGTTGAGTTCAACATCCTGATCCTTGTCAGCGCGGCCAATGTCGGTCACGCCCGGACAGTCTACCGTAACCTCACAGACCAAGGCCTCCTCTTCCACCAGTACATCCCTTGCGTGGAAATGCAGGCAGACGGCTCGCCCGCACCCTACACGATTACCGCATCCGACTGGGGCCAGTTCCTCTGCGATCTGTTCGACGTCTGGCACCCCGCCGATGCCCGCCGCGTGTCGATCCGCAATTTTGATGCCATCCTCGCCAAACTTGTCGATGGCCAGGATGCCGTCTGCACGATGGCGCGCAATTGTTGCCAGTACGTTGTGGTCGAGCATAACGGCAACGTGTATCCCTGCGATTTCTTCGTGGAGCCGGAACTTCTGCTGGGGAATGTTATTCGCGATGACTGGCCCGGCATGAGCGCCTCACCCGTCTATCGCGAGTTCGGCGCCCGCAAGGCGCGCTGGCACCCCGCCTGCGATGACTGCGAGTTCGTAACCCTCTGCCAGGGCGACTGCCTCAAGCACCGCGTGCCCGCCGGCTCGCCCACGGTCAGCTGCAGTCATCTCTGCGCCGGCTGGAAGCAGTTCTTCGCCCACACCCTGCCACGCTTCCATCAACTGGCCGGCCAGATCCGTGCCCAACGTCGTGCGGTCGTGCTCCCGCGCGGAGCGCCGTCGGTCGCCGTCGGTCGCAATGCCCCCTGCCCCTGCGGCAGCGGCCGCAAATTCAAACAGTGCTGCGGACGGTGAGCGGTCCGTCCGGGCGACGCCAGCGCGCCCCCTGCCCGGTGTCGGTCGCGGCCCGCCGCATGCGCACAGACGGCGGGCCGCGCCTCCCGCCACATGAGCGTGCACGCCAGTGGCGGCGAGATGCACCGGCAAGGACCATCGCCCCTCCCCCGCTTGACACCGTCGCCCGCCCTTGTTACTAGCCCACCATGCCCGAGAGACGCGCGGGATCAGCCCTATGACAGATGCCACGTCCATCACGCCGTCGCACCGGGCGCTCAATGCGTCCGATGCCGCCTGCACGCCCGTGAACGGCGACAAGGATCGCTACGTCGGGATGCTGCGCACCATGTTGCGCTCGCGCTTCACGGACGAACGCCTGAACCGCCTCTACAAACAGGGGCATATCACGGGCGGCGTTTACAGCAGCATCGGACAGGAAGCCATCGGCGCCGCCACCACCGCCGCCGGACAGCCCCAGGATCTCTACGCGCCGCTGATCCGCAACATGGCCGTCCACGTCGGCCGCGGCGAAACCGTGCTCGATGTCTTCCGCCAATGGCTCGGCCGCGGCGGCAGCCCCACCCGCGGACGCGACGGCAACATCCACTACGGCACGTTTAGCCACGGCGTCTACGCGATGATTTCCCACCTCGGGGCCATGCTGCCCGTCGTGGTGGGCGGGGTCATGGCCAGGCGCCGCCTGGGCGTGGATGCCGTCGGCTTCGCCTACATCGGCGATGGCGGCTCCAGCACCGGCGACTTTCACGAGGCCATCAACTTCGCCGCCGTCTTCAGCGTGCCCGTCATCTTCATCATCGAGAATAACAAGTACGCCTATTCCACGCCCATCGCCGGCCAGTTTCGCTGCGAGCGGCTGATCGATCGCGCCCCCGGCTACGGCCTGGAGGGTTTCAGCGCCGATGGCAACGACGCCCTGGCCCTCTACCGCCTCGTGCACCCGCTGGCCGCCGATATCCGCGCCAAGCCCCGCCCCATCATGATCGAGTGCGACACCATGCGCATGCGTGGCCATGGCGAACATGACGACTTCACCTACGTCCCGCCCAAACTGCTCGAACGCTATCGGGCCCGCGACCCGATCGCCGTGGCGTCCAACCACCTCAAGGCCGAAGGGGTGCTGACCGCCGCCGAGATCGAGTCACTCACCCAGGCCTGCCAGGCAGAGGTCGATCTCGCCTACCGCACAGCCATGAACGAGCCGCCCCCCAACCCCGACACGCTCCTCGATGGAGTCTACGCGAATGCCTGAGATCACGTACATCGAAGCCATTCGCCAGGGACTCTTCGAAGTCATGCGCGCACACCCCGACGTGGTCCTCTACGGCGAAGATGTCGGCGCCTTCGGCGGGGCCTTCAAAGCCACCCTTGGGCTGCAGAAGGAATTTGGCAAGGAGCGCGTCTTCGACACCCCCATCTGCGAATCGGCCATGCTCGGCGTCGCCATCGGCATGGCCACGCAGGGACTGCGGCCGATCGTCGAACTGCAGTTCGCGGACTTCATTACCACGGCGCTCCATCAGCTGCTGAACAATGCCGGCACGCTGCACTATCGCACGGGCGTGCCGGTCCCCATGGTGATCCGTGCCCCCTGCGGCGGCGGCTTCAGCGGCGGCCCCTTCCACTCCGAGGAGCTGGAGGCCATCTTCTGCCACATGCCCGGCATCAAGGTCGTCTACCCGGCCTTCCCCTGCGATGCGCGCAATTTGCTGCACACCGCCGTCATGGACAACAGCCCCGTCGTCTTCCTCGAGAACAAGTACCTCTACCGCCATATCAAGGAAGCCATCCCCGCCAAGCACGATCCCCTGCCCTTCGGCAAGGCGCGCATCTGCCGCAACGGGCGCGACGCCACCGTCATCACCTACGGCGCCATGGTGAACGAGACCCTGCACGCCGCGCGCGACCTGATCGACGACACCGGCTATGACATCACCGTCGTGGACCTGCGATCCCTGAAGCCGTACGACAAGGACACGATCATGGCGGCCGTGGCCTCCACCAACCGCGTGCTGATCGTGCATGAGGCGTGGCACACCTGTGGATTCGGCGCCGAAATCGCGGCCCACATCGCCGAGAACGCCTTCCATTTGCTCGACGCTCCCGTCCGCCGCCTGACCGCGCCGGACTGCCCCGTGCCCTTCGCCCCCGTCCTCGAAGAGCGCTACCGTCCCAATTCGGCCAAAATTGTAAGCGCCCTGGTGGATTTGATTGAATACTGACGCGCACGCGTCTGGTCACATGAATGGCTGTTTGTCCTTCCGGCGCCCGCGCGACATCGCCGGGACCGGAGATGAGGCATGACATGAAGACTGTTGATGTTCGCATGCCGCAGATGGGGCAGAGCGCCGCCGAAGGCACCATCGTCAAGTGGCACAAGAAGATGGGCGATCGTGTCCATGTTGACGAAGTGCTGGTCGAAGTCGAGAGCGACAAGATCAACGTCGAGGTTGAATGCCCCGTTGCCGGGCGCCTGATCGGCTCCATCAAGGAAGGCCGCACGGTCCCCGTGGGCGACGTGATCGCCATGATCGAAACCGACAACGACGGGGCGGGCGACGCCCCAGCCTCCTCCACGCCCCCCGCCGCCGGCTCCCGCCCGCACATGAACAGCTCGGACGATCAGGAACTGGTGTCCACCGACACCATGCCCAATTCGCTGGATGCCCCCGCGCTGCCGGACTCCACGCGCGACTGGCTGTCGCCCGGCGTCATGCGGCTGGCCCTGCTTAACAACATCACCGTGGCCGAACTCAAGCTGATCAACGGCTCCGGACGCAACAATCGCATTACCCGCGATGACGTGCTTAACCTCATCGCTCGCCGCGACGGAACCGCCTCAGTCGGGCGGCGCGCGGAACCGAGCACGACGGTGGCCGACACCGTCGTCCCGATGACGTCCATTCGCAAGACGATCGCGGACCACATGGTCCAGTCCGTCCGCACGAGCGCCCACGTGACGATGGTCCACGCCGCGGACATGACCCATATCGTGCAGCTGCGCAACCGCATCAAGGACGCGTTCTTCAACCAGCACGGCGTGCGCATGTCCTACACCGCCGTGGTCACCTATGTCGTGTCGCGCGTGCTGCGTGAATTTCCGACCATCAACGCATCCGTCGTGGGGACCAACATCGTCCTGCGCAATGAGGTGAATGTCGGCTGCGCCGTGGCGCTGCCCGACGAGAGCCTCGTGGTGCCGGTGGTGCGGAATGCCGACCGCAAGACGTTCCCCGAAATCTCCCGCGAACTGGACCGGCTCATCGGCCTCGCACGCAACAAGGCCCTCGGCCCCAGCGACGTGCACGGCGGAACGTTCACGCTGTCCAACTTCGGCGCCTTTGGAAGCCTGATCGGGACGCCGCTGATCAATCAGCCCCAGGTCGCCATTCTCGGCATGGGCGCCGTCTTTCAGGCGCCCGTCGTGATCAACGGTGACATCTGCGTCCGCGATATCACGTACCTCAGCTTCTCCTTCGATCACCGCGTCATCGACGGCGCCATGGGCGGCCGCTTCCTGAACCGGCTGCAAAAGTCCATCGAAGCCTTGAATGAGTCCATCTTGGATGTCGCGGAATTGACCTGAGCCAGGGCCGCACGCCGGCACGCGGCGTGCCCGTTGGCGGGGCTGCCGCCGCGCGGTCAGCCACGTCACAATCGTCGCCGCTCCCGGCTGCGCGCGTCGCGCACCAACCTGCCGCTGTTCAAGACGCCCCGCAGGGCGCGGGATCGCCAACGCTCCGATGCATCGTAATACGTCCGCAGCGGATCGATGCGCGTGAGCAAGACCCCGGCACGCTCCAGCGTCAGCTGTCCCGCGATGGCGCCATCCGGCTGCACGATGAAACTCGGCCAGGCGCAGGCGGTGCGTGAGCTGTTGGCGGCGCTGATCCACATGGCATTGCACGCCGCAAAGGCCTGCATCGTCGCCGGGACGATGAACCCGTGAAGGTTCCGACGGCGAACCTTCGCCGGATCCCAGTGCGCATTGTGGTAGGAATGGAACATCACCCGCACGCCAATCCGCGCGTAGTCCCGGTACAGCTCCGGATAGCGCATGTCATGACAAATCAAGGCCCCGCACACCATGCCACGGATGCGAAACACCGTGGCGTGATTGCCCGGCGCGAAATGTTTCAAGTCGCCCGTGCGCCCCGCGGCATCCCCCGTGCAGAACCGCTTGTCGTAGCGATCCACCAACCGGCCCCGGTCGTTGATGATGTAAAGACAGTTATGGGGTTTGTGCGTTCCGGTCAGCGGATGCGAACTGCCCAGGATCACCCACACTTTCAGCGCGCGCGCCTCCCGCATGACCGCACGCACCGCCGCCGCGTGAGGCGTCCAGTCGTACGCCTCGAACCCCGGCATGTCGAGTCCCGGATACCCGGTGAGGGCCGTCTCCGGGAAATGCACCACATGCGCCCCACGCCGCGCGGCCGTCCGCATTTGCCCCAGAATGTAGCGCGCATTGCGCGCCACCGTGCCCTGCACCGGAAACTGACAGGTCGCCAGAACCATGTTCATGAAGCCATCCAAGCACGCCCGCCCGCGCGCGGTCAAGAGCGCCGCCGCGCATCGGCTGTCACTTCGGCCTGCCCGCCACGCCAAAACCTGCTATGCTGCCGGCCCATGAATCCCTGGCTGATCGTCGTCCTTGTCGCGCTGCTGCTCCGGCTCGCCGTCACCCTGCTGGCGGACGTCCTGAATCTGCGCCGCGCGCATGGCGGCCTGCCGGCGGCCCTGCGCGCCAGTTTCGACGAAGCCACCTACTCGCGCTCCCAGGCGTACCTGCGCGCCAACACGCGCTTTGGCATGGTCGAGGATCTGGCCCTCACCGGCGTGCTCATCGCCTTCATCCTGCTCGGCGGCTTTGGCGCCGTGGACCATTGGGCGCGCAGCCTTGGCTGGCCCCCGCTCGCCACCGGCCTCGCCTTCACCGGTGCCCTCGTGCTCGCGTCGCGCCTGCTCGGCCTGCCCTTCTCCATCTACGACACCTTTGTCGTCGAACAACGCTTCGGGTTCAACCGCACAACGCCGCGCACCTTCGCCCTCGATATGGCCAAGGGCCTCCTCCTGCTCACGCTCATCGGGGGCCCGGTCTACGCCGCCGTCATCTGGCTCTTCGACAGCGCCGGCCCGGCCGCCTGGCTCTGGGTCTGGGCCACCATCACCACCTTTCAGATCCTGCTCATCTTCCTGGCGCCCTACGTGATCATGCCGCTCTTCAACACGTACACGCCGCTGCCCGAGGGCGACCTGCGCGCCGCCATCGAAGCCTACGCGCGTGCGCAGCGCTTCACCATGCAGGGGATCTACACCATGGACGGGTCGCGGCGTTCGTCCAAGACCAACGCATTCTTTACCGGCTTTGGCCGCTCGCGCCGCATCGTGCTGTTCGATACGCTCATCGCGCGGCATACGGTGCCGGAACTCGTGGCCGTGCTCGCCCACGAAATGGGGCACTTCAAGAAACGCCACATCCTCCAGGCCATCGCACGCTCCATCGCCCTGACGGGATGCACCCTCTTCCTGCTGTCGCGCTGCATCGGGAACGCTGGGCTGGCCGCTGCTTTCGGAGTCGACACACCGTCCACTTACACGAGCTTGGTGTTTTTTGGCTTTCTCTACACACCCATCAGCATGGCCGTCTCCCTGCTGGAGCAGGCCATCTCACGGCGGCATGAGTATGAGGCGGACGCCTACGCAGCCCACACCACCGGCAGCGCCGCGCCACTCGTGAGCGCGTTGAAAACATTGAGCACGGACAACCTGTCAAACCTGACGCCGCACCCCTTCAAAGTCCTGGTCAGCTACAGCCACCCGCCCCTGCTGGAGCGAATCCGGGCGTTGGAGAACCGGACCGGGACCTGACAAACCGCGCCACCTTCCCCGGACGGCTCGGCGGGATGCCCTCTCCCTCACCCCACCGGCGGCTTCCCCCCGGGATGCCACAAGAACTCCGGCAGGCCCTCCACGCGCAGCACCCAGCGCGAGAACACGAAGAGATAATCCGACAGCCGGTTGATGTAAGTCAGGATCGGCTCCTCGACGGATTCCTGCTCGTTCAGCCGCCACAGGACGCGCTCACCGCGACGGCAAACCGTCCGCGCGAGATGCGCGTAGGCGTTGAGCATGCTGCCGCCCGGCAGCACGAAGGAGTTCAGCTCTTCCAGGCTCTCCTGGTAGCGGTCGATCCGCTCCTCGAGGAATGCAATGCGCTCCACGGCAAACTCCGGCATCACTTCCTTGGCCCGCCCCGCGGCGCACGCCAGGATGGCGCCAATGTCGAACAAGTCGTTCTGGACCTGCTTGAGGCTGAACTCCGCCTCGCTGCGGATCGCCTCATGATTCGACGCCCCGGCCCAGGATCGCATCAGCCCGATGACGCTATTCAGTTCGTCAGCCGTTCCGAATCCCTCGATTCGCAAGGCCGACTTGGCCACGCGCTCACCGGTTACCAGGCTCGTCTTTCCGCGGTCCCCGGTCTTCGTGTAGATCTTATCGAGCCGCATGCCCCACCGCCTTTGTCACGTGCTGCACCATTGGCCTATGATTCCCGCAACTCGGCACAGCCTCCCCTCCAGTTGCCCGAGCCGGCGTGTCTCACACCAGCTGAAGAGTAGGCCCGCGGCGAGCCGCTTCACCCGCGCCCTGTCTACCGCATCCACGCCACCGTCACCAGCACCGCCAATTCCGCCATCTCGCTGCCCGCACCAATGGTGTCACCCGTGATGCCGCCAAAACGTCCACGGCACCACATCCCCCACGCCCAGGATAGCGCCCAGGTCAGGGCAAGCGCCACCCCGGCGCGCAGCGTCAATCCACCCACGGCCACAACCAGAAGGGCGGCCCCCGCGCCCGCCACGCAGGCGTGCCCACGCGTCGCCTGGCGCACAAACCCGGCGGCCGTACCGTCCTGGCGCGCGTACGGATGGTGACTCATCAGATGCACTTGCCCCGCCCGCGCCACCACGCTCGCGGCCAATACCCACGCCAGCGCATGTGTGTCCGCCAGTCGCACGTAGGCCACCCACCGGCCCAGCAACAGCAGCGTCAACGCCATCACGCCGAAGGCCCCCGTATGGGAATCCTTCATGATGAGCAAAGCCCGCTCACGATTCCCCCGCGCACCCAGCGCGTCGGCGCAATCCGCCAAACCATCAAGGTGCAGCCCGCCCGTCACGAGCACATACACCACCACCATGATCAGCGCCGCCGCCTCGGTCCAGTGGGCCGGCGCCACGCGCAGCGTCACCGCACCAGCCGCCCAGACGAGCCCGCCCACGATCGCGCCGGCCACCGGAAACCACGGCAACGCCGCGCCCAGATGCTCGGCATCAGCCCCCGGAATCCGCACCGTGGTCAGGGTGCGCACCGCTGTCACGAGTCCGCGCAGCACCCTCACCCCTTGTCCTCCGCATCCCGGCCACTGACGCCCGCCGATGAGAACGTGGCCATCCCCCCGTACACCTTCATCGCCCCTTCCAGGACGCTCATCGCCAGCGCCGCACCCGTGCCCTCGCCCAGCCGCATGTCCAGATCCAGGATGGGGCGGACCTTCAGCGCCTCCAAAACGTGCCGATGTCCGCGCTCCTGCGAGAGGTGCGCAAAGAAGAGATAGTCCGCAGCCGCCGGACAAAGCCGCATCGCCGCCAGCGCTCCCGCGCACGAGATGAAGCCATCCACGACCACCGGAATGCGCCTGGCCGCGGCCCCCAGGATCAGCCCACTGATGCCCGCAATCTCCAACCCGCCCAGCGCGGCCAGCACGCCGAGCGCATCGCCCAACTGGCCCGCATTGACCGCCAGCGCGCGGCGCACAACGTCGGTCTTGTGCGCCAGCCCTGCGGCGTCCACGCCCGTCCCCCGCCCCACCACCGTCGCCGGATCGCACCCCAGGTAAGCTGCGAACATGGCCGTGGACGGCGTCGTATTGGCAATGCCCATCTCGCCGGTGCCAAGCATCGTCACGCCGGCCTCCGCGGCTTCGAACGCGAGCCCGATGCCCGTTTCCAGGGCCTGCGTGGCTTCCTCGCGCGTCAGCGCCGGCCCCACGGCCAGGTTGCGCGTCCCGCGCCGTACCTTCACCAGGCGCAGACCGGGCGCAGCGGCAAACTCCGCGTCCACCCCGATGTCCACCACCACCAGGTCCGCCCCCACGTGTCGCGACAGCACGCTCACCGCCGCTCCACCCGCCACGATGTTATGCACCATCTGGGGGGTCACCGCCGGGGGAAACGCCGACACCTTCTCCGCCGCCACCCCATGGTCACCCGCAAAGCAGTAAATGCGCTTGCCACCCAGCCGCGGCCGGACCTCGCCCCGCGCCACGCAGTAGCGCATCGCCAGTTCTTCCAGCCGGCCCAGACTCCCCTGGGGTTTGGTCAGGTCGTCCAGATGCGCCTGGATGGCAGACCCGATCGACGGATCGGCCGGGACGATCGAGCTAAGGGTACTCGCCAGCAAGGCCTTCATACGCGTCCTTTGATTACCAGGGGGATGCCCGCCACCAGCAACACCACTCGCTGCGCCAGCCGCGCCACGCGGGTATTCACCGACCCGGCCAAGTCACGGAACTGGCGCGCCATCGCGTTGTCCGGAATGATGCCCAGCCCCACTTCGTTCGTCACCACGAACACGTCGCACGGCGGGGCCGCCAACCCTTCCAGCAAGGCATCAATGGCCCGCTGCGTGCCATCCCCGAGACCGTGGTGGTGCATCAGATTCCCGAGCCAGACCGTCAGGCAATCCACAACGGCCACCTCGTCACCGCTAAGCGAGCCAATCGCCCCCGCCAGGTCGAGCGGCGCTTCGACCGTCCGGAATGCCTCACCGCGCTGACTGCGGTGGGCCGCGATGCGCGCCGCCATCTCGTCATCAAATGCCACGGCCGTGGCGATGAAAACCCGGCGGCGCGGATAACGCTGCGCCTCGGCCACGGCATAATCGCTCTTCCCGCTCCGTCCGCCGCCCGTAATCAACGTCACGTCACGCTTCATGCACCCTCTCCAACCGCCGTCCCACCTGCGCCGGCCGCACAGGCATCCCGTCCGCTTCCGGGTGTTTCACAGAGCCATTCTGGTCACTTGGATGCCGCGTGGCGAGACTGCCGCCGCTTCTGCACATCCTCCGACACCGGGAATACGCACGGCCGCCCCGAGATGCTGTTGCGGCCGACGACCAGCACGGTTTCATAAACTTCTTCGAGCACCTGGTAGTCCATGACCTCATCCGGTTCGCCCACCGCGCGAACCTGTCCATGACTCATCAACACCAGCCGTTCGCAATACTCGCTCGCCGCGTTGAGGTCGTGCATGACCATGACCACCGTCAGCGTCAATTCCCGATTCAACCGGCGGATCAAATCCAGCAACCGCACCTGGTGCGCAATGTCGAGATAGGACGTCGGCTCGTCGAGCAGCAGCAGCTTCGGCTCCTGCGCCAGCGCGCGCGCAATCAAGGCCAGCTGCCGCTCACCCCCGCTGATGGCCGTCATCAGGTGATCCTTGAACGGCAGGCACTCGGTCATTTCCATGGCCCGCCGGGCAATGTCCCAATCGGCGTGCGTTTCCAGAAACTGAAAGTGCCCGTAGTGCGGGATGCGCCCCAGCAGGACGTACTCGGCCACCGTCATCGGCACGATGTCCGCGGTCTGCGACACCACCGCCAGGGTGCGCGCGAGCAGCGCGGGACGCTGGTGCCAGATATCCTCCCCATGGATCCGCACGGTGCCGGAACGCGGCCGCAGCGACCGCGAGGCGGCCCGCAGCAACGTGGTCTTGCCCGATCCGTTGGGCCCCACGATGCCCACCAACTCGCCCGGTTTGATCCCGAGGGAAATGCCATCGAGGGCAAACCCGCCCGCGTAGCCGCACGACACGTTCTCCAGTTCCAGCATCACAGGCGTCCCTCCGGAGACTGGCGTCGGTGCAGCATGTAGACAAACAGCGTGCCGCCCGCAATCCCGGTCACCACCCCAATGGGCAACTCGAGCGGCGCCACGATGGTGCGCGCCACGAGATCGCACAGCATCAGGAACCCCGCCCCGCACAGGAAGGCCGACACCAGCAGGATGCGATGATCGCGCCCCACCAGCAGGCGCGCCACGTGCGGCACGACCAGGCCGACAAACCCGATGATGCCCGCCACCGAAACGCACACGCCCGTCAGTAGCGCCGATAGCACAAACAACAAGCGCTTGGTGCGCTCCACGTCAATGCCAAGATGCGCCGCCCCATCTTCGCCCAGCGCCAGTGCATTCAGCGGCACGGCCAGCCGATAGGCAGCTGCCAGCGCCACGACGGACACCCCGAGCGCCACCGCCAGCAATCCCCGGCGTGGCTCCTCAAGCGACCCCATCGTCCAGAAGACGATGCCATAGAGATCCTCCGCCCGCGCCAGCGCCATCACCAGCATCACCAGCGACGAGCACACGAAGCTGACCATCACGCCCACCAGCACCACGTCGCGAATGTTCAGCATGCCGCGCCGCGTCCCGAGCCCGTAGACGAGAACCGCCGTGGCCATCGCACCCACAAACCCGGCCGCGGGGAACGCGAGCGCGCCCAGCCCGCTGCCCACGCCAAAGGCCACGCAGGCGCACAGGCCCAGCGCCGCGCCGCCCGATATGCCCAGCGTGAACGGCTCCACCAGCGGATTCCGGAACATGCCCTGCAGGAGCACCCCCGCCAGGCTTAGCCCTCCGCCCACCGCAAACGCCAGCGCAACGCGAGGAATGCGAATGCCCAGGATGATGGATTGGTCAATCTCGCTCGCATGCCCGCCCATAGCCGCCAGGACGGCACGCAGCGGCACGCGCGTCGAACCCAGGCAAATGCCAAGGGCGGCGATGGCGCCCAACACGACAACCTGAATCAGCAACACCAACCCCCATCGGGTGTGAGTCTTCATGGTCGCCCCACGATGCCCGGATGCAGCAACCGGGCCATCTCCTCGGTGGCTTCCGCGAATCGCGTCGGCGTCGGGCTGCATACCGTGTAGGCGTCCATCACGTAAATCCGACCGCCAGCCGCCGCGCGCAGCCCCCGGGCCTGCATCCACGTCTCCCGCTCCGCGTCCGCGGCCACCCCCATCGTGACGATGACAATCGCCTCGGGGTTCTGTGCCAGCACCTGTTCGCGGCTGAAGAACCCGCTGGCGTTGTCGCTCGCAATATTCACGCCGCCCGCCCGGACCACCATGTCATCAATGAACGAATCCTTGTTGGCCGTGAATAGGGGCCGAGTGCCCACCTCAACAAACACCGTCGGTCGCGGACGCGCCGTGAGCTGCCCCGCCAAGACGGCCAGCCGCCCCCGCGCATCGGCCACGATGGCCGCCGCTTCCGGCGACCGGCCCAGCAACTCACCCAACTGGAGGAACTGGGCACAGATGTCGCTGAAGTCCTTCGCGTAATTGAAACGCACAACGCGCAAGCCCAACTGCTCGAGCTTCGTGGTGTCACGCGGATGCGTCATCCCGGTCGCCAGGACGACATCAGGCTTGAGTCGCACCACCTGCTCGGCATTGACTCCCGTCACTTCACCCACCTGGGGCAAGGGAGCCATCCCCGGCGGAAGGCGGCAGAAACTCGTGACCCCTACCAGATTGCTGGCCATGCCCAGCAGGCAAACCTGATCCGTAATCGCCGGCCCAAGTGACACGACGCGCAACGCAACGGGCGGGGCAGCCTCTGCCACCCCGCCCGCCGCCCGCAGCCAGCATGCAGCCGCCATGAGGACGGCCGGCCACAACCGGATCAGACGATAAGGACGTTCGCTCACGCCACTAGCATTCCTTCTGGCGGGGCCGACTGAATCCACGGATGTTACAGCGTTCGCCCCGGCAAACACCGCCGCCCCGTGTCATGCGCTCCATCCGGAGCCCGCCCGCTCTCAGCGTTTACCACGTTGCCCGGACACCGCCAATGCCCGTGAAACCCGGTGACGTGAAGCCGTTGACCTCCTGGTAGTCCTGATCGAGCAGGTTCTCCACCCGCACGTACGGATACACGTGCCGGCTGAGCGCATACTCAACCACGGCGTCCACGCGCTCATAGTTGTCCATCGAGGATCCGTCCGAATCAACCCGGTCATTGACGGCGATCAGTGTCACGGACGTGCTGATCCGCTTCACCGGCTTGCAGGCCGCCGTCAGCGTGGCC
Source organism: Lentisphaerota bacterium (assembly GCA_021413965.1). GTDB lineage: Bacteria > Verrucomicrobiota > Kiritimatiellia > UBA8416 > JAIOPI01 > JAIOPI01. The sequence goes on from JAIOPI010000015.1 coordinate 59,965, forward strand.
CGGTGCACGGGGCGCCGTGCCAGTGGTTCGCCCGTGGACTTGTCTTCCGAGTCCGTGTACGTGTACGTCGCCGACACCTGCGCGTTCGACGTCAGTTGCAAGGAGCCCAGCGTTTCCACGCCCTGCGCCATCGCTTCCTTGACGTTCGCCGCCAGGAACGTCGTCGAATCAAAGCTGATCAGGTTCTCGAATTCGTTGCGGAAGTACGTGACATCCAGCTTGGCCCGATTGTCGGCAAAGCGCGCCTCAAGCCCGCCGTCATACCCCACGCTCGTCTCCGGATCCAGGTCCGGATTCCCGTAGTAGGGGTAGAACAGGTCGGTCAAGGTCGGCGCCTTGAAGCCCGTCCCCACGCTGCCATGCGCACGCAACGTCGTCGCCGGAATGTCATAGGACGCCGTGCCCCGGTAGGTGTCCTCCGAGCCGAACTCCGAGTGGTCGTCCACCCGCGCGCCACCTGTCAGGTACAGCCCCTCCAAGGCATTCCACTGATCCTGGGCAAAGACCGAGTTGATGTCCGCGCTCTCGTCGTAGGATCCGTGCGACTCGCCGTAGCGGTTCTCGTATTCGTAGCCCACCGACGCGACATGCCGGTCAACCGGCGTCAAATCCGCCTGGGCGCTGACGTCCACGTTGCGGTTGTCGATCTCGTAGCGGTTGTCCGCCGAATCCGGATCGTCGCCGTCGAGTTGCTCGTCGTAAATGCCCGCGGACAGCGTCTGCTGCCACCAGCCCGACAGCGGAGCCTGCACCGTCGCCCCCGCCATCACCCCGTCGCGTGTCGTGCTCGCGTTCGGGTCATCTGATACGGACATGCCGTCGAAGCCATCCACGTCGGCGTCGTCGTGGAAGAAGCGGAAGGTCAAATCGGCACGCCCTTCATCCAGCACGTCGAACCCAAGGCGTCCGGACGTGGACACGCTCTCGAAGGGATCCTTCTCGTCCCCGCCGACACTCTTGTCGACGGCCGAGATGCCGGCGTAGCGCTGTGCCAGGGCCGAGACGCTGTAGTCCATGCCGCCCTGGCCGCCGCGCACTTCCGCCGTGCCCAGCCACTGCTCAGGCGTGCCGCCTTCCACCCGCGCGCTGCCGCCCGCACCCGCCGCGCCCCGCCGCGTCGTGATGCTGATCACGCCGCCCATCGCCTCCGAACCGTAAAGCGTGCTCTGCGGTCCGCGCAGCACTTCGATGCGCTCGATGTTGTCCGATGTCAGACCGGAGAAATCGAACGCCCCGAGCGTGGCGGCGTTCACCCGCACGCCGTCCACCAGCACGAGCGTCTGTGACGAACTCGCACCGCGGATGGAGACGTCCGCCAGTCGACCCGGACCGCCACTCTGCGTGATCTCCACGCCCGGCACCGTCCGCAAAACCTCCAGCACGGTCGGCTGCTTCTGGAGTTCAATCTCGTCGGCCGTGATGACCGTCACCGCGCTGCCCACGGCCGCCGCCGGCGTCGCGTAACGATTCGCCGAAATCACCAGGTCCGGCAAGGCCGCCTCAGCCCCAGGGCCCGCCTCGGCGTCCTCCGCCCACGCCGGCACAACGGCCAGCATGGCCCCGGCCATCATACTCACGGCACACCGCGCCAAGATACACTGCCTCATAGCACCGCTCCTCTCCGATGTTCTGCGCATCGAACGGGATTCAACCACCAGTTGCGCACATCCATGTGCACAAACAAAAAGGGCCTCCGTCTCCCGGGTGGAAGAAGAAGGCCCCATGTTGGCTATCCATGCGCCTCATCCTCCTCGACCGCGAAGGAGACGCCATGGCCCTTGGACCATGACGTGACGATGAGAACGGGAAGCAACGTCTTCTGGCTTGCCTGGCCGGGCCGCCGCCTTCCCATCGATCACGCTTGTGACCGACAGTGGCATCTTGGCGCACCCAGCTGCGGCCGGACTCCCGGCCGCTCAGGCTCACAGCGGCGCGACCGCGTCCGATTTACACGGACTTCCGTTCGCTTCCCGCCGTCTCACACATCTGTCAAAGAACGGGGCGACGGTAGCAGGTCGCGCCACCGTCGCGGAACTAAAAAGGATGTGAATTTTCTGTAAAGGCCCGTGACGCCCCCCTTGTCACCCATCACCGCACATGCGACAATGCCGGCGATGCATTCCTGCCTCCACGCCGTTGGCCATGCGTCGCGCGCCGCCACCTGCCGGGCGACGTTCCACGCGCTGCTGCTCGCCCTTCTCCCCCTCCTCTCTGGCTGCGAACTCGCCTTTGACTCCAACTCCGGCGGTGGAACGCATGTGTCGGTCTCCGACACCACCACGGTGCAGTTCGCCTCCTCCGCCGAAACGTCCGGCTCGCGCGTTCGCTTCTCAACGACCGGCCTCTGAGTCCCGACCTCGCCAGCCACTCCTCCCTGGCGGTTCGGGCAAAGGCGTGCCGCTATGCGTATGTGGTCTTGCGTCAGTATACGGGCACCGGCGCTGGCCTTGCTTTTATCCCTCGCCGGCGGTTGCGCCACGCCGTGGCGTCCGCATGGCGTCGCACTGGATGGCGAGCGCGTCCGATTGGCCGTGCTCCCCGCTCAATGTAGCGTCCCCATCAGCAAACTCGCGGACATCCAGACCGTCACAAACGACGTCACGGCTTCGAAGTCGGAAACGAGCGAGCAAATCACGCGCAGCATCCAAGTCGCCTGTGACCACGTGACCACCTCCATTCGCGCTGGGCTGACCAATACCTACTTCTTCGCGGTGGTCCCACCGCAGGAGGTCGCCGACGCCATCGCCACCCTCGCCCCAACCCAATCCGTCATCCGCCTGCAGACCAGCCAGGCCATCGCACTTGGCCGGACCTTGCACGCGCCCTGCCTCCTAACCACGGAGATCGCAGGCTACGGACGAATCAAGCGCTCCTGGATGTACTTGCTGGTTGGCAGCGCCGCCGTCGAAGGGATCGCACAAGGGGTCGCGGCAGCCCTGGTCGTCGACAGCGTCTGGGTCGGCGTCGGTCTCGCCGCCGAAGAGTTTCTGCAGGAGGCCGTCACCTGGGGCGGAGGGGTCTGGCTCTTTGACCGGATCTACACCCCCGTCATCCTCGAGTCCCGGCTGTGGAGCGCGGCCGACGGCACGGTGCTCTGGAAGGCGACCACCTTCGTTTCCATTGACCGCAAGGCTCTCAAGCAACTCCCCAGGGAGGAGCGCGCGCGCAAGGAGGTCAGGCTCCGCGTGACGGCGGACCGGGCGGTGCGCGACATGCTGCACGACTTGAACAAACAGGCCTTCAAGAACGTCCGGGACCTCCGCCAGCCCTCGCCTGACGTGATGGCAACCTTGCCGGAGTTGACGCCGTCGCCCTGACGGCCTACCCTCGGTCACATGGCCACCCGCATAGCACCCGCGGTTCCTGCACCCGCCACGCCCGCCCCCATCCGCCTCGGAATCAGCACCTGCCTGCTCGGCGTGCGCGTGCGCTTCGATGGCGGACACAAGCGCGACCCCTACATTACCGAACTGCTCGGCCAGTACTTCGAGTGGGTTCCCGTCTGCCCGGAGGTCGAAGTCGGCATGAGCACCCCGCGCGAGAGCCTGCGCCTGGTGGGGACTGCCGCCGCGCCACGCCTGCTGACCGTGCGCACGAAAGTCGACTGGACGGCGCGCATGGAACACTATGCCCGCGAGCGGGCCGCCGCCATCAAGGCCGAGAACCTCGACGGCTATATCCTGAAAAGCAAGTCACCCAGTTGCGGGATGGAGCGCGTCAAGGTCTACACCGAAGATGGCATGCCCAACCACGCCGGCGTCGGCCTCTACGCGCGGGAACTCATGCGTCAGTGCCCCGCCCTCCCCATCGAAGAAGAAGGCCGGCTCAACGACGCCGCCCTGCGCGAGAACTTCATCGTGCGCGTCTTTACGCACGCGCGCTGGCGTCAGCTGCGCGCGCAACGCTTCTCCGCCGCGCGACTGGTCGACTTCCAGGCACGGCACAAGTTGCTCCTCATGGCCCACAGCGAAACCCACATGCGCCAGTTGGGACGTCTGGTGGCCACCGCCGGCCACCACCCGGCCGCCGGGGTCCTGGCGGCCTACGAGACCGGTCTCTTCGAAGCCCTGCGCACCCCCGCCACACGCAAGCGCCACACCAACGCCCTGCACCACGCCGCCGGCTATTTCCGCGACGGCATCCCCGACGCCGCCCGTCAGGAACTCGCGGACGTGATTGACCGCTACCGCCGGGGACTGCTCCCGCTCATCGTCCCCGTCACGCTCATCCGACACCACCTGCTCCTCTGCCCGCAGCCCTACCTCAGCAATCAAATCTACTTCGATCCTCACCCCCAGGAACTCATGCTCCTGAATCACGTCTGAGGCGCCCCTCCTCTTCGATATTGACGTTGCGCCCCTTTGCCCCTAAATGGAACGCGGCTTACGGGCCGGAAGACCGCCCGCCCGCCCTGGTTCCACCTCTAAGGAGCATCCATGCAGTGGCTGACTGACCTGGTTCACGGATCGTCCATCGCCCAAGCCATGATGGTGCTGTGCCTGGTGGCCTCGATCGGCCTCTTCCTCGGCCATCTCAAAGTTCGCGGCATCGGCCTCGGCATCGCCGGCGTCCTCTTCTCCGGCCTGGCCTTCGCCCACTTCGGCGTGGCCATCAACAATGAAGTCATGGAGTTCGCCCGTGAATTCGGTTTGATCCTGTTTGTCTACACCATTGGCATGCAGGTCGGGCCGGGCTTCTTCGGCTCGCTCCGGCGCCAGGGCGCCCCGCTGAACGCACTCGCCGCCGCCATCGTCTTCATCGGCGCCGGCATCACGCTCCTCATCCACCACTATGCGCATGTGCCCATGGCCGCCGCCGTCGGCATCCTGACCGGCGCCACGACGAACACGCCGAGCCTCGGGGCCGCCCAGCAGGCGCTCAAATCCCTCCCGACCTTCACCGAGGACCTCGCCCGCCTGCCCGGCCTCGGCTATGCCGTCACCTATCCCTTCGGCATCATCGGCATCATCCTCGCCATGCTCATCATTCGCTTCGTCTTTCGTATCCGCGTCCATCAGGAAGAAGAATCCTTCCAACGCCTCCATGCCCGCCACCACGCCCCCCTCGCCGCGCAAAACCTCCGCGTGACCAATCCCAACCTCCGCGGCCTGCGCCTCGATAGCATTCCCGGGCTCCGCGACTCCGGCGTCGTCATCTCCCGCGTCGAGCACGATGGCACCGTCCGTGTCGGCCTCGACGATACCTTGCTCCAGCCGGGCGACACCGTCCTCGCGGTCGGCCCTCCGGCCGGCATCGAACAGCTGCGCATCGTCATGGGTGAACTGAGCCCCCTCGATCTTCGCGCGCTGTCCGGCCGTGTCCAGGTGAGGCGCTTCGTCGTCACGAACAAGCATGCGGTGGGCAAGTCGATCGAGGACCTGGACCTCGAAGAAATCTACGGCGTCCGCTTCACTCGCGTCAGCCGCGCCGACGTCGATCTGCCCAACCCAGGCGGCATCCGCCTGCAGGCCGGTGACAGCGTCACGGCCGTCGGTGAAGAGGACGCCCTCGCCAAAGTGGAGAAGACGCTGGGCAATTCGCTCAAGGATCTGAATGAGCCCAACGTGATCCCGGTCTTTGTCGGCATCGCCCTGGGCATCGTCGTCGGCAGCATCCCGCTGGTGTTCCCCGGCATCCCGGCGCCGCTGAAGCTGGGCCTCGCGGGCGGGCCGCTCGTCGTCGCCATTCTCCTGAGCTACATCGGCCGCGTCGGCCCCCTCGTGTGGCACATGCAGCCCCACACGAACTTCCTCCTTCGCGAACTCGGGATCGTACTGTTCCTCGCGTGCGTCGGCCTGAAGGCGGGCGGCCAGTTCGTCCACACCTTGCTGGCCGGGGACGGGCTGTGGTGGATGGCCGCCGGCGCCGTCATCACCCTCGTGCCCTTGCTCGTGGTGGGCCTCATCGGCCGCATCGTCCTGCGAACGAATTACCTGACCTTGTGCGGCGTGTTGGCCGGCAGCATGACCGATCCCCCGGCGCTAGCCTTTGCCAACTCCGTGACCACGTCCGAGGCGCCCGCCGTGTCCTACGCCACCGTCTATCCCCTCACGATGTTGCTCCGCGTCGTCTGCGCGCAGATTCTCGTCCTCACCTGCAGCTGACGTGCAGCGGCCTGTCAGGGCCGCGCACCGGCATCCCCCGCGCTCGCATGCACGACGTGCAGCGAGATCAGCCGCGAAATCAGGACGGCCAGGTAGAGCTGGCCCATCACGGCCTCCAGCATGGCGTAAGAGCGCGCGACGCCCACCGCCGGCACCAGGTCGCCGTACCCCACCGTCGTCAGCGTGGTCAGGCTGAAGTAGATCATGGTGGGCAAGACCTGGTGCCCCGCGATGGGCACGCCCATGCTGAGGAACGAACCCGGATGCACCGATTCGATCAAGGCATAGACGAACGCCCACAACAGGCCGAGCAGCACGTAGGCGGCCACCGCCCCGTAAATGCGATCCGCCGTAACGGGACCGCCCTTGAGCACATCGCGCAAAATGCCGTAGATGACCGTGGAGAAAAACACCAGGTGGGCGCCATAGCCCACCAAAGCCGCGGCCGTATTCTCAGTCGCCCGGTGAAGGATGCGCGCCCCCGTCGCCAGCACGGCCAGCATGACCAGCAGCACGAGACCGCGATGCAGCCGCGCGCGCGTATTCAAGGCCCCAAGCAGAATACCGGCCAGTGCCACTTCGAACACATACGCCTGAAGGGCTGGCGCCGCCAGCCAGGGCGTGACGGCCATGAGCAGAAACAACGCAACCAGCAGCGCCTGGTAGCGCCCGGTCAACCAGTCGCGAAAACGCTGACTCACGACGTCCATACCAGTCTCGGCTCCCTCGGCGCCGGAGCCCGCCTGGCAATCCGATCCGCCGTCATTCCGGATACACATTCACGCGCCAGGTTACACGAAAAAAAGCCCCGGGGCGTTCGCACGCTCCCGGGGCCCATGCCCGATAACCAGCAGCCTGTCCTCAGGCCGCCTTCCGGCGCGCGATCCCGTGCGGGTCGAGCACAAACTTGCGCGCCGCGCCCTTGTCGAAGTCCTTGTACCCCTTCGGCGCGTCAGCCAATCCGATCACCGTCACGTTGACCGCTTTCGCGATCTGGATCTTGTCGTACAGAATCGCCTGCATCAGCCCGCGGTGATACTTCATCACCGGACACTGACCCGTGCAGAACGTGTGCGACTTGGCCCAGCCCAGGCCGATGCGAATGCCCAGCATGCCGATCTTCGCATTGGCATCCACGCCTCCCGGATCACCCGTCACGTACAGCCCGGGGATGCCCAGGCCACCGCCAGCCCGCGTCACTTCCATCAACGCGTTCAATACCGTGGCCGGCCGCTCCACGACGGCATCCTTGCCGTGGCCGCGCGCCTCGAAGCCCACGCAGTCAACTGCACAGTCCACTTCCGGCACGCCCACGATCTGCGCAATCTGCTCCGACAGCGTGGCGGATTTCTTCAGATCCACCGTCTCGCAACCGAAACTGCGCGCCTGCTTCAGCCGCTCCGGAATCATGTCGCCCACGATCACGCAGGCCGCCCCCAGCAAGTGGCAGGATGCCGCGCACGCCAGGCCCACAGGCCCCGCACCCGCAACGTAGACCGTCGAACCCGTCGTCACGCCCGCCGTCACCGCCCCGTGATAGCCCGTGGGGAAGATGTCCGACAGCAGCGTCAGATCCTTGATCTTCGCCAGCGCCTGGTCGCGGTCCGGGAACTTCAGCAAGTTCCAGTCCGCGTACGGCACCATGACGTACTCCGCCTGACCGCCCACCCAGCCGCCCATGTCCACGTAACCATAGGCCGCCCCGGGACGCGCCGGATTCACGTTCAGGCAGATCCCCGTCTTGCCTTCCTTGCAGTTGCGGCAACGGCCGCAGGCAATGTTGAAAGGAACCGAGACAATGTCGCCAACCTTGATGTACTCCACGTCCCGGCCCGCTTCAATCACCTCACCTGTGATCTCGTGGCCCAGTATCAGCCCCTCCGGGGCCGTCGTCCGGCCACGAACCATGTGCTGATCACTGCCGCAGATGTTGGTCGCCACGATCTTCAGGATGACGCCGTGCTCGCACTTCCGCTTGCCCAGCGCCAGCTTGGGAAAGTCGATCGACTGAACCTCGACGACTCCCGGTTTGATGTACGCTACCCCTCGATTCGACGCCATAGTCTATCTCCTTGTATTGGCGGACCTACCTCGGCGGGAATTCAAGCACGAACCGACGATTAGTCAAGTCCGCGTTGTCGGATTCTGGCCGCTGCCGCGCCGCCTCAGGCCCGCTTTCGCCCCGCGGCCCGTCGCTCAAAATCAAGGAAATGAACCGCGCCCGACCCGGGCTTAACGTTTGACCATGCCGCCACCCTTTAGTATCGTCTCCCTTCAGCAGAGCAGCGCGGTGACCGTGCGTTTCCTGATAGATGAAGACCGACCGCATATACCCCATTCTCGTTGTTGTCCTCATCCTCCTCCTGATGGGCAGCGGGGTTCTCGCCTATATCTTCTTCCAAATGCTGACGGCGCCCCAGAATGAACCTGGGGCGGAAGGCGTGCCCGCCGAACAGGCCGGCGCGTCCGGATTGCCGGGCGGCAGCCAGGCGGGCGGCAGCTGGCGCGGCGGTGCCGCCACTTACACCGCCCCCGGCACCGACGGCGGGTCGGGAAAATGGGCGCCTCGGACCCCCGGTTCCCAGCCAGTCGGCGTTGGACCCAATCTCGCCGGGACATACCCCGACGAACGCGGCGGCGCCTGGGGCCCCGCCTTCATGGGCATGCCTCTTACCTTTGACGAGAACTGCGACGACTATGGCGGCGAATACAGCCTGCTGGCGAGCGGAGCCGACCTCGACATCATCCTCGCACCGGGCAACGTCTGCCTCACCATCCAGCGCCCCGAAGTCTACGTCCAGCAGAACCAGACCAACCAGTACCACGTCGGAGACATCACCTACGACGCCTGCAAACTGGACCAGTCGCTCAACATGTGCTTCACGCTTGGAAACATCACCCCCGACGCCCGCGGACGCGCCTGGCATCCCCTCTATGCGCCCACTCCGGTGCATGACCGCGCCGCCACGACCGTGCTCGAGGAATGGCACGCCCCCTTCGCCGATGATCGCGACATCACCGAAACGTCGCAGCGCGACCGACAGACCGACGTCATCGCCGATGCGCCAGACCCCCCTCCCGAATCCACCATCGAACGCAATTCCTTCTATCTCGGCAACAACCCCGCCGAATGGTTCAGCGACTTGCCTGCCGCCGCCCGCAGCACCTACCTGGACATCCGCCCCGGCGTGGACCTGAGCTGCTATGCCGACCAGAACCGCCTGGAATATGTCTTCGTCTTCTGGCCTGGCGTCGATCCCCAGGACATCGAATTCACCTATGATTCCGCCCACAACATCTCGCAAACCGCGCACGGCAATCTGGCCATTGAATACGATTGCGCAACCCTCATTCAGCACCAGCCGCTGGCCTATAAGTGGCTGAACGGCGCACCCGTCGAAACGCCCGTCAATTACTCGATCCACGGCAAAACCGTGAGCCTCGACTTCATGGACGCCAGCGCGCCGACAGCGGCCGCAGCCGGAGCGCCCACCGCCAACAGCCCCATCCTGCGCCCCATCGTCGACTACCTCAGCTACCTCGGCGGCGAAGGTGACGACCGCGGCTATGCCGTCGCCGTCGACCATGTCGGCTATGTCTATGTCGCCGGCACCTCGACCTCCCCGGATTTTTCCACCGGCAAGACGCCCAAGGATAAGCGCGCCGACAACACCGATGTCTTCGTCACCAAAATCCGCATCAGCGACCGCCAAGTGATGTATACCACCTTCCTCGGCGGACGCCACGACGAGCGGGCTTTCGACATCGCCGCCGACGCCGAAGGCAATGCCTACGTCTGCGGCGAAACCCTGTCGCCAGACTTCGCCACCGTCACGCCCCCGCCCGGCGGTGTCCTCGGCCGCGGCTGGGATGCCTTTGTCGTCAAACTCGACCCGCAGGGCGCTATCGGAAACTACGCCTTCCGCCTCGGCGGCCGTGCCGATGACCGCGCCTTCGGCATCGCCGTGGATGCGGCCACCAACCTCTATGTCGGCGGCGTCACCTATTCGCCCGACTTCCCGACCACCCCCGGAAGCTTCGGCGCCGGCGAACCCCCGGCCGGCGAAAGCGCCGACACCTTCATCGCCAAAATCTCCGGCAACGGGCGTGACCTTCTCTATAGCGCCCGCTTCGGCGGCAGCGGCGACGACTTTGGCTATGCACTCGCCGTGGATCGCGATGGTTCCGCCATCGTCGCCGGTGAAACCTTCTCCACCGATCTGCCCCTCGAAACCCCTGTACAGATGAAGACCGGCGGCGGCAAATCCGACGGCTTTGTCGCCCGCCTCGCTCCCGACGGCAAGCACCTTGGCTTCGCCACTTACCTCGGCGGCAAGGGCGACGATCGCATCCTCGGACTCGACGTCGATCTCGCGCGCTCCGTCTACGTCACAGGCGAAACCGCATCCGATAATTTTCCCACCCAAAACGCCCTGCAGCCCCAGTTTGCCGGCGGACAGTGGGACGCGTTCCTCACCCGCCTCGCCCCCGCCGGCAATGCGATCCTCTTCTCCACCTACCTCGGCGGCAGCGGCGATGACCGCGGCTTTGCCGTCGCCGCAGAGGCCTCTGGCGAACCGCACGTTGGCGGCACCACCTCGTCCACGAACTTGCCCGTCGTCCGCCCCCTGCAGAAGAATTTCGGCGGCGGCAAGTGGGACGCCTTCATCGCCGGCTTCGGCGAAGGCGGACAGGATGTCCATTACCTGACCTACCTCGGCGGCACGAATGATGACCAGATTGCGCAAATGGCCATGGAAGCCGGACATCTCCTGCACTTTGCTGGCTCAACCCAGTCCGGCGATCTGCCCGTCGTCGAGCCCTTTCAGTCAGCCCATCGCGGCGGCGGCAACGATGTCCTTCTCGGGCGGTTCCTGAGCGGCCCGCCACAAAGCCCGCCCATGCGCCTCGTGCCCGCCGGTGGCATGCCGAACGGTCCCTTCTACGATTACCTGATGTCGGCCTTCGAAATCACCAACGAGGAATTCGCGCGCTTCCTGAATGATGCCCAGGCGAATCCCGATGGCCCGCGCGGCACGAACATGTTCTTCGACGCCTACGGCAGCGTGTGGATGAACCCGGACATGATCCCCGAGCGCGACGAGTTGTTCACCCTGGCCGACGGCCGCCTCGTCTACGAACCCGCGTATCCCATCGGCGCACGCTACAACGTGACACCCCGCGCGTCTCGCGAGGGCGGATCTTACGCCCGCCATCCAGTCTCCGGTGTGTCATGGTATGGTGCCGTCAAGTACTGCAACTGGCTCACCGTGGAAACCGGACGTGGCCCCGATCACCGCTGCTATCGCGAGGGCATCCACCCGGCCGACTGGGCGCCCGTCACCTGCCCGGCCGAGAGCTGGGAACGCGGTCTCTTCACCAGCAGCCAGCGCCACGCGTGGCTGCGCTACAAGGGCTTCCGCCTCCCCATGGACAACTGCGCGGCCCTGCTCAATCGCAACCCGTTGTATTTCCGCGCCAGCAACGCCGAGTTCGCCGATTTCCTGAACGATGCCGAGGCGAACCCCTTCACCCTGCGCGGCACGAATATCTACATCGACGCCATTGGCAACGCGAACTTCACGCCGGACGCTGCCTCCGCCACGGGGCGACTCTTCAGCATCGACGGATCCTTGCTCACCTTTGAACCCACCGCGCCCGTTGGCGGCCGCTTCTCCGTGCAAACCGGCCAGCCCGGTGCCGAACCTCCCTTCGCCAAGCGCCCCGTGTCCAATGTCTCCTGGTATGGCGCCATGAAGTACTGCAACTGGCTCACCCTCATGGAAGGGATGGACCCGAAAGAGCGCGGCTATCGCGAAGGCCATCGCGAACAGGACTGGGCCCCCACCACCGCATCGCAGGAAGGATGGGCCAGGGGTGACTTCACCGAGCGCGAGCGCGAGGCCTGGCTGCAGTTGAAGGGCTACCGACTACCCTTCGTGAGCGACTCGGTCGCGACCAATGCGCTGGATGACGTCCCGGGCGGCGGCGCGCCCACCAACAGCTGGCCGAACGCCTTCAATGAAGTCGCCAAGGCGGCGGGCTGGTCCAGCAGCACCAATGTGCAATACGGCTTCGGTCGCAATGATTTCGACCTGCACGACGCGAACTATCTCGATAGCGGCATGTCCGCCCGGCATGACACCACGCCCGTTGGCTTCTACGATGGCTCTGATCATGGCGGCCGCTTCCCCACCCGCACAAATGACAACCTCTACGGCGCCTTTGACCTCAGCGGTAACGTGTCCGAGTGGGTCAGCGATCCCGGCGGCGTCGGCTCCCTCGCGGACCGCGCCTACTACGGGGGCTCCTGGCGCTTCCCGCTCGCCACTGTCAATGAGCGCTTCTACGTCCATCCCTATTTCACCGAGAACTTCATGGGCTTCCGCGTGGTCACCACGGCCGCCGGCGACGACATGTATGTCGCCCGTGTCCCCTTCCGCCTTTGCGTCTGCGGCTACGGGGTCGGCCCCGGCTGCGGACGCATGCCCGGCGGTGAAGAAGAAGGCAAGCCGGAAGAAGAAATCAAGCCGCGCGGCGAAGGGCTCACCCTCGGCCCCACCGATCCGCTGACCGGCAGCCAGGGCGTCACCACCAAGCCAACGCAGCCGCCTCCGCCCACCACCGTCACCCAGCCCGGTGGAGGTGGTGGTGGAGGGAAACCGCCTCCTCCCCCCACCACCACGGGCATCATTTCCGATTTCGATGACGGCGGCGGTCAGAGCCTGGTCGTCATCTGCCACCATAGCCCCGGCAACCCTGGCCAAACTCAAACCATTTCCGTCCCCTTGGCGGCTGTGCCCACCCATCTGGCCCACGGCGATACCATTGGGCCCTGCCCCTGAGGTTGACGGTGACGCACGGTCTCGACTCCATAATCCCATTTGGGAGATAGGCCTTGTCCACTCCCTGGTTCGTCACCGTGATCGCACGCCTGGCTTGCCTTGCCGCATTCCTCGTCTCGCCCTGGCTCCTCGCGCGCCTCCTCCGCCCGCGCACCGATTGGATCACCACCGCCGCCCTAGCCGGCCTGTCGGCCATCGTGCTGAACACCGCCGCACCCATCGCCTTGCACACGCTCGGCATCCCGATCCACCCCTTGACACTTGCCCTGCCGCAACTGGTCCTCGTCTCCTTGCTTGTACCGCTCGTCCTGCTCCTCCGCCGCCCCCTCCGGCCACCCTCCGCGGCCTCCCCGGCCTGTCTCTGGATCGCGCTCGGCTTTGCCGTCATCGTCTGCCCCTGCACTCACCTCGCGGGCATCGATACCTACAAATGGCAGGGCCTCGCCACCAACGTGCGCGTCGAGGCATGCATCCCTTGGCTCGTGCATCCCGCCTCGCTCCTGGGCTTCACCCCCCGCGCCTATCCGCCCATCCAACCCCTCCTGCTCGCGAGCCTCCAGATCATGGGCGGCCTCGGCGTGGGCGCCGGATTCTATGCCCTCTCGCTACTCTCCGGCCTCACCGGCATGGCCCTCGCGCACACCTTCGCCCGCCGCTATTTCGACGACGTCCGCAACGCCGATTGGTTCGCCTTCCTCTACGTCTTCTCGCCCGTCTTCATGCGCTACAATCACTGGGCCACTGGCCGCGGCCTGCTCCTCGCCGTTCTCCCCGCCCTCCTCTTCTGCCTCATGGAGTTCCCGCGCCGGCGCGGTTTGCTCGGCCTGCCCTTCGCCTGCCTGCTCGCCGCGCTCACCCATAAGGCCGGACTCGTCGCCGTCGCCATCCTCCTTCCCGCACGCCTGCTCGCCTTTGCCTTGCCCCGCACCGCCAGCCGCATCCTGCCCGCCCTCTTGTCCGTCCCCTTCGTCCTGCTCGCCATCCCGCTCTCCACGCGCGGACTGCTGCCTGGCCGCGCCGGTTACCTCGGAGGCTTCGCCCTCACCGCCATCACCCGCTTCGGCTGGATGCTCCCCGGTGCCGCCCTCGGCCTCATCGGCCCGCGCGGCTGGCTCCTGCCCCCCCGCCGCCGCGCGCTATTCCCCGCCATGCTCGTCACCCTCCCCCTCGCCTTCCCCGCCGACATGTACGGCGCGCTCCTCGCCCTGCCCTTCATCACCGTCGCCGCCACCGCCGGCCTTGCCTTCCTCCGTGAGCGGCTCGCCGCCTGGTCACCTGCCATTGCCCGCGCCGCCATCACCCTCTCCCTCATCGGCGCCCTCTCCATCGTCGGCAAGCGCACCCTCACCGCCACCCCGCCCCGCGTCTGGCGCGCCGCCACCTTCCTCGAGCAGCACGATCCCCGTGGCCCTTACCGCATCATCGCCCCCGGTCGCCCGCGCGTTCAAATGCACGCCTATGTCTCCGGTTGCCCCCGCTTCGTCGTCACCCCCGGCACCAACACCGCCATCGCCGTAAGAACCATCCCGCCCCTCCGCGGCCCGCCCGCCGTCGTCGCTCGCCAGTGGATCGACTTCGGTCGCAATTTCCTCGAACTCAGCGACGTTGCCGTCGACTGGTATGGCGTCAACCCGCGCCTCTACTACGTGATCATCGATGGCCAGGGCGAACGCCCCCGTACGAGCGAGGTCCTCTACGACCGCGACGGCATCCAGATCCTGAACCCCATCGGACAATCCGTGCCCATACGCTCCATTCCCGCCTCCACGAACCCGTAACTGCCGCTGCCAATTCCGGGCGCATATATCCGGTTCGCTCGGCACGACATCCGTCGTTCCTACGGCCAATCGCAGGAACTCATGCTGTCGGATTGACGCGGACGAACCCCCGCCCGTACCATCGTTCGCGGAGGAGTCGCAATGGTGTCTGCTATCGCATGGCTGGCCGTGGTGCTCATGATGATCCTGCTCATCGTGCTGCCCACGGGGGCGTTTCTCGGAACGCTCGGCGTCGTGGCCGTCTTCTCGGCCATGGCCGCTACCATCGCCGCCATCCTGTGCCCGCCACCGGACGCCCCGCCACCGGACGCCCCCCCCCTGCGCGTCGCCCGCTGGGGCGTGCCGGCCGTTGCCACGGCCCTGCTGGCGACCGTCCTGCTCACCCTCCTCCCCATGCCCTTGTCATGGAGCGCCCTCGGCGGCGCCAGTCGCCATGCCCAGAACGTCGCGGTTGATGATGTGATCCTGAGCGCGGAAGCCCTGGAAGTGATGCCGCCGGTGGCGCACACCTACTCCCTCACCCGCAACGGCGCCGGCACCGTGCGCTGGAGTTTGCTGCTCATCGCCACCGTATCCGTGGCCCTGCTCACGGCCCGATTCGGCCCCACCGCCCGCGAAACCTACCTGCGCGTGCTCACCTTGCTCGGCGCCGCCGTGGCCGTCGGTGGCCTGATCAGCCTCACCATCGCCCCGCAAGGCTTCACCCTCTGGTGGATCTACCCCGCCCCGCCCGATCTCCCCGGGCCCCTCGCCTGCTTCCGCAACCGCAATCACTTCGCCGCCTTCCTCGCCCTCCTCAGCCCAGCCGCGCTGGCCCTGCTCGCACGCGACCTCACCCGCGGACGCATCCTCGCCGCCCTGGTATCCCTCGTGACCGTCGCCACGCTCGGACTCGGCGTGGCCGCCTCCCTCTCCCGCGGCGGCATGCTGGCCTACGCCGCCGGCCTCGCGGCCTGCATCGCACTCTTCCTCGCATACCGTCGCTGGGACTTCGCCGTTCTGATCGCAACGGTCGCAGCCCTCGCCATCGCCGCTCTGCTGCTTGCGCCAGCTCCCGCCCTGCGCGAACGCCTCGCCACGTTCACCACACTGAAGTCCGAACACAGCTACCAGACACGCCTCGCCTCATGGCTCGACGGACGGCGCATCCTCGCAGCCTATCCAGGCCTCGGTGCCGGCGCCAACGGCTTCCGCATCGTCTATCCACAGTTCCGCAGCACCACGCACGGCGGCATCATGAGCTACGCCGAAAATGCCTATGTGCAGTGGGCCACGGACATGGGCTCCGTCGGCATCGGGCTTGGCGCCGCCCTCCTCGTCGCCGGTTTCGTCGCGGCCTGGCCCGCCTTGCGAAACCGTGCGTCGATCACCATCTCCGTCTCCGCCCTCGGGGGGCTGGCCGTCGTCGCCGTCCACAGCTTGTTCGATGATCCCCTGCGCATCCCGCTCTACGCCATCCCCCTGGCCTCCGTCCTCGGTCTCGCTCTGCCGCCCCAGCATCCCCGGTCGGCCAGCCTACGCGACCGCCTCGTCAACACCGCGCCGGCGCTCTCCTGCCTGCTCGCCGCCCTCATCCTCCTCCTCGCCTGGGGCGAGCGCCTGAATGACGACATCGCCGACTTCTTCCCCACAATGCCCATCCACAAACTCGCACGCGCCCTCGCCTGGGCCCCCACCTCCCAGTTCGCCTGGGTCACCTTCGGCGAGCGCATCGCCGAAGCCAAAACGCCCGAAAGCAATCTCCTCGCACGCCAGTGCTACGCGCGCGCCGTGCAGTATGATCCCAACAATTACCGCCTTTGGGATCACATCGGCTACCTGCGCCTCGGACTCGGCGACAACGCCGGCGCCCGCGACGCCTTCGCCCACGTCAAGGCCCTCCGCTCCTGGAAATCCGTGCCCGACATCCCCCAGGACAAATGACCCCCCCATGAACCACCTCTTCGTCGGCGCCGTCTTCCCCTTCGTGATCGGCCTCATCCTCTATGCGCTCGCCCGCGGCCGCGCCTCGCTGCGCCTGCTCATCGGCACCCCGCTGACCATGTTCCTCTGCGCCACCTGGGCCGTGCTGCCGGACCTGCCCCGCACCTTCGGATTCGCGACCTTCGATCAGCGCATCTCCATGAACCCCGTCATCGATATCTTCTTCTGGCACTACACCCTCAACCTCCACGAATCCTATTCGCCCTGGTTCAACATCGGGTTCGTCATCATGCTGACCGCCCTCTTCTGGATCGCTTGGCGCGAACTCCGTCTCTCCGAATCCTCGTCACCTCCGACCGTCAACCGTCAACCGAACACCGAACACCACGGCTCCTAGCATGGCCCACTCCACCCTCCATTTTGCCGTCGGCATGGCGCTCGGCACCGCCGTCTCCCTGCCCCCTCTGATCGCCGACTGGACGCGCCGACGCCCGCTCGCCCCGCGCTTCGCCCGCTGGTTTGTGGTCTCCTATGCCACCGGCACCTACGCCGTCATCCCGGCCATCCTGCGCCAGCTCGGCGTCCATGATGCCATCTGCGACGGCCCGTGGATGAACGTGTTTCTGCTTTACCCCTGGATGAATGCCGTCAAGCCCGGTGCTGTCACCTCCGGCCCGCTTGCCCTCGGCGCCTTGCTCGGCTTTCAGTACCTCCTGCTGATCCTCGCCATCGCGTGGACCAGACACCGCCCCCAGGCGACGGAAGACTGAAGGAGTAGCCGGCAACAGGATGTTCGGGATCTTCTCCCCGGAAAGAGTTCCCGCTGAGATCGCAGAGCATTGCCGGTGCTCCGCGTTGCCGTTCATGGCAGGGACCGGCTTCGCGCCCCGCTCACTCGGGTCGCCGCACGCAGCGAAATCCCCGGTTGTGGCGCCCGTTGGTGGGTTCGCTCACCGACCGGTTCGAGCAGCGCAGGTAGTAGGCCGCGCCCTTGGCGGCCCCGGCGTGGTCCTTCTCTTTGCTTCCGCTCAACCACGACCCTCCGCGCACCACGCGCCCGTAGCCCAGGGTCGGACCGGTCGTGTCCGCCTGGCTCGCCCCCGGCTGCTGGTACCACGTCTCGTCGTAGTAGTCCCAGCACCACTCAAACACGTTGCCCGCCATGTCATACAGGCCATACGCATTCGCCATGTCCCCACCCGCTGGAACCTGCTGCCCGTTGTAGTATCCCACGGGCGCGCTCTGCAGCACGACGTCCCCCTCGTGGGGATCCCCGCTGCCCCAGAAGTTCGCATGACTGCCCGTCAGGAAATCCGCACAGTTGGTTCCCGAACTCCGCCAGGGAAAATACTGCCCAATGAGGCCGCCGCGCGCCGCCTTTTCCCACTCGGCCTCCGTCGGCAGGCGATAGCCATTCATCGAGAAGTTGCAGCTCCAATCGCGAAACTCGATGCATGGCTCCAGTTCCTCGATCGCGGAGCGGAAATTCGCGTACGCCAGCGCCCCGTGCCACGTTACCTCAATGCAGGGAAACGCCTCGCGCCCGGGCTTCACCCCGAACAGCCCATCCGCAAAAACGAGTTCACTGTTCCAGTCATCGAGGTCGAGCAGCTCGCGCGCCTCGCCGGTCGCGTTGGTCACCCCGGCAGGGCCCGCCAGCACCAGCCCCTGCTGATACGCCCACTGCATGACGCGGCACATGTCGGCGTTGCTGACCTCGTACCGGTCCATGAGAAACACCTGCACCGGGACCGTATGCACCGGCCGCTCATCGGGCCACCCCGCACCATGGTGGTCCCCCATCCGCACCGGACCGCCCGGCACCTCGCACATCACCGGCCGCGGTTCCGCTCCCGACACCAACCCGCTCGCGAGCTGCAACAGCAGAATCGCCCCCGCGACGCCCCATGTCATCCGTGTCATCGGTTATGGTCCCCATCCACGACCTGCCGCACACCCTCCGCCATCGCACGGACGGCCCCCTGCTTGGCCATCACCAGCGCACGCCCCCGCCGCCCCAACTCCAGGCGCCGCGCTTCATTGCCCAGCAAGTCCCGCAGCACAGTCGCCAGCTCCGCCCCGTCCCGAACCTGGCACAGCGCCCCCGCCGCTCCAAACTCCGCCGCGACGTCCGGGAAGTTCTCCAGATTCGGCCCCGTCACCACCGGACGCCCCAGCAGCGCCGGCTCGATGAAATTCTGTCCCCCGTGATGCAGAAGGCTCTTCCCCACAAAGACGACCGTGGCGCAGGCATAGAAATCCATGAGCTCGCCGGTCGTATCCACCAGCAGGACCGGCTGCCCATGGTCGCCCTGGGGGGCCGCCGCGGCCTCGCTGCGCCGCACCGCCGCCAGCCCCAGGCTCCTGATGTCAGCCTCCACGTCGGCCCGCCGCTCGGCATGGCGCGGCACCAGCACCAGCCGTGTCTCGGGAAAGTCCCGGCGCACAGCCTGCCACGCGTCCAGCAGCACGCGCTCCTCGCCTGGCCACGTGGACCCGGCCACAATCACCGGCGTGCTCGCCGTCACCCCGTACCCCGCCAGCCAGGCCGCCACCTTGCCGGCCGCATCCGCCTTCGTCGACGCCATGTCATACTTTACCGTACCCGTCACCCGCACCCGGTCCGGCGCCGCCCCCAATTCCACCAGCCGTCGCCGGTCCCCTTCCGTCTGCACCAGCAGCAGGCGCATCGCCTGCAACGTCGGGCGCACGAAAAGCAACACCCGCCGGTATCCCCGCTGCGACGACTCCGAGATCCGCCCGTTCGCCAGCACCACCGGAATCCCGCGGGCCGCCGCCAGCCGGATCAAATTCGGCCAGAACTCAGACTCCGTCAGAATCAGCGCCTGCGGCCGGATCCGATCCAGCACGCGCCGCGTGATGCAGGGAAAATCGACAGGGAAATAGAGCAGGACATCGCGGGCGTCCAGCCTGGCGGCCGCCACGCCGTGTCCGGTCGAGGTGGTCGTCGTGATCACGAACGCCGTTGCCGGACGAATCGCCCGGATTTCGGCCATCAGGCGCAAGGCCACAAACATCTCGCCCACGCTGACCGCATGAATCCACAGGCGCGGCATCTCCTGCAGCCGCCGCAGATCGTCCGCCTCGTACACACCAAAGCGCTGCATGAAGCCGCGCCGGTATCCGCCGCGCCGCGCCATGCGCCAGATGAAACGCGGCAGCATCAGCGAGAATCCCAGCGCAAACAAAATGTTATAGGCAATCCACATCAGCCAACTCCACCGGCCCCCGGACACCGCCCCCTACGCCCTCGGGTGCGCGTCGTTGTACACCTTCTTCAGCCGCTCCACCGAGACATGCGTGTAGATCTGCGTCGTCGACAAGCTCGCATGTCCCAGCAACTCCTGCACGCTGCGCAAGTCGGCCCCCGCATCCAGCAAGTGCGTGGCAAACGAATGCCGCAGCGCGTGCGGGGAGAACCGCGCCGCCAGTCCGGCGGCCGCCAGGTACCGCTTCATCATCCGCTCGATGGACCGTGTGGTCAACCGGTTCCCCTGCAGGTTCCGGAAGACGGGCCGCTCCCGCCCCCCTTCCCACAGCGAGCGTCCCCGGTCGAGCATCGCCCGCAGCGCCCGGCAGGCCGGTCCACCCAGCGGGCACAGCCGCTCCTTGCGCCCTTTGCCCCGCACCACCACCACGCCCGACAGCAGGTCGATGTCCCGCTCCATCATGCCGGCCACTTCACTGACGCGCGCCCCCGTGCTGTACAGGGTTTCCAGCAGCGCCGTGTCGCGCAGCGGCCCATACGCATCGACGCCCAACTGCTCGCCTCCCGCCTCAACCGCCTGCCGGGCACACTGCGCCGGCGCCTCCAGCAATCGCGAGACCTCCGCCACGGACAGCACATCCGGCAATGGCCGCCCCGCCTTCGGTGCGCGCAACCCGCTGAAGGGATTCTGCTCGACCTGCTCCTCGCGGATCAGAAACCGGTAGAAGGAACGCAGGCTCGCCAGCTTGCGCGCCGTCGTTGTCGGCCGGCTGCCCGCCTTCTGAAACTCCACCAGGAACCGCCGGGCCGCAAACCGGTCCGGCCCCTTCCACGGCCAGGGCGGACGGGCCTCCGGCCCCCAGATCAGCGAAATGAACTGACCAATGTCACGCAGGTAATTCGTGAGCGTATGCTCGGACGCCTGGCGCTCGTTCATGAGGTAGGCGCGAAACTGCGCCACGAGCGGGTCCTGCAAGGCATCTACGACGGGTGTGCTCTCGGTGCCGCTCATCGTCGTACGGAAGTCCAGTTGGATCGGAACACCAAACGCCAGCCGCAACGGCGTCGATCCGCCTCAGGCATCGGCGTCCGGCTTGGCATCCGCTTCGGCCTTCGGTTCCGCCTTCTTGCCGATCCCGAACCGCTCCGCCAGCTCCGTGAACCCCGGAATCTGTCCGTGATACCGCCCCATCAGTTTCTTCAGCGCCGCCCGCTGCCGTGGCGATAGCGACCCTCGCGCCTGGTGCTGCTGCGAAAGGGACTGATAGAACGACTGGTCGTCGAACACTCGGCGCCCACGCGATTTCGGCACGTTCCACGTCTTCACGTGCGACATGCCTTCCAGCAGCGGACCACTCTCGTGGTCGTCCTCCGGACGCTCGCCCAGGCCAAGCTCCGCCCGCAACGCGTCGAAATTCTCGATGCGCGCCGCGTTGCGCTCCAAAATGCTGTGCAGGGCATTCAACTGCGCCGGGCTCAGCGACCGCCCCCCCTGCACGCGCCCATTCAGCGACGTGATGAAATCGCGCGAGCGCTCGTTCACCTCCAGGCCCATCGCGATCGCCAGCTTGCGGATCGTGCTCGCATCCGGCGGCTGCATGTCCGGATGGTCCAGCATCGGCCCCAGCCCGATCGCCCGCAGCCGCGCCTCCGCATCCGTCACCTGGTCCCGGTAGCGCCACGCAATGCGCAGCAGCGCCTCCAGCTGGCGCTGGCTGACCGCGCGCGTCGCCTCGTCCATCTGCTTGCGCACCGACACCACGAATTTCTCGTCCCCGTACGTGCGCTTCCCGCGCGTCACGGGCGGATCCCACGTCTGAACCTCCTGCAGCAGGTCCAGAATCTGGCGCACATGCTCCGCGTCCGCCGGCGGCAGTTTCGTGTTCTCCATCCACGTCTCAAACTGCGCGTAGAAGTCGGCCATCATCTGCGTCCAGACAACTTTGCCCGCCTCGACTTCGTCCAACTTCTCTTCCATCTGCGCCGTGAACGCCACGTTGAACAGCGTGCCCAGCGTCTCCACCAGCAGCGCGCTCACCCGCCGGCCGAGATCGCTCGGACGCAGCGTCCGCTTCTCGTTGGTGATGTAGCGGCGGTCCTGCAGCGTGGCCAGGATCTGCGCGTAGGTGCTCGGCCGCCCCACGCCGTTGCGCTCCAGTTCCCGCACGAGCGACGCTTCGCTGAATCGCGCCGGCGGCTTGGTTTCCTTCCGGTCGTCCAGCCACTCCAGGCACTCCAGGGCCTCGCCTTCAACCAGCGGAGGCAGCGTCTGCTCATCCTCGCCCTCCTCGCTGCCCTCCTCCTTCTTGACCTTCTGCAGACGCATGATCTTGAAGAAGCCCGGGAAAATCACATCGGAGGCCGTCGCCGTGAACAGGTACGTCGACGTCTGACCGGCCTTGGGAACCGCCTCGATCTTGACCGTGCGCTGCTCCAGCTTCGCCGGACTCATCTGGCTCGCCACAAACCGATCCCAGATCAGCCGGTACAGCTTGAGCTCCGCGGGGTCCAGCCGGTCCTTCACCGCGTCCGGCGTCAGCGCCACCTCTGTCGGCCGGATGGCCTCGTGCGCCTCCTGCGCGCCGCTGCGGCTGCGGTAGACATTCGGCTTCTCCGGCACGTAGTCCGCCCCGAACGTCTCGGTCACCCACGCGCGGCCCGCGGCAATCGCATCCTGCGAAATGGACACGGAGTCCGTCCGCATGTACGTGATCAACCCCACCGGCCCCTCGCCCAAGTCGACGCCTTCGTACAGCGTCTGCGCCAGCCGCATCGTGCGCTTCGGCGCGAAACCGCACACGCTCGACGCCGCCTGCTGCAGCGTGCTCGTGATGAACGGCGGCAGCGGATTGCGCGTCACCGTCTTGGTCGCAATCTCCGCCACCCGCAGCGCCCGGCCCTCCAGGTCCGCCCGGATCGCCGCCGCCCGCTCCGCCGTCGTCACCTCGGTCTTCTCGCCGTCTATCCGCGACAGCGTCACCGCAAAGGGATCGCGCGGGTCGACGAGCTTGCTCACCCGCGCCCCGATGATCCAGTACGGCTCGGGCTTGAACTGGTCAATCTCGGCCTCGCGCTCGCACACCAGCCGCAGCGCCACCGACTGCACCCGCCCCGCGCTCAGGCCGCGCTGGAGACGCCGCCACAGCATGGGGCTCACCATGTAGCCGACAATCCGGTCGAGCACCCGCCGCGCCTGCTGGGCATCCACCCGCGCCATGTCGATCTCGCTGGGATTGTCGAAGGCCTGGCGCACGGCCCGCGCCGTGATCTCGTTGTACTGCACCCGGTAGAAGCGCTTGTCCTTGTTGCCGGGCCGCAACAGCTCCTGCACGTGCCAGGCAATCGCCTCCCCTTCCCGGTCCGGGTCCGGTGCCAGGTAAATCGCGTCACACGCCTTCGCCTCGCGCTTGAGCGTGTCGATGACCTTCTGCTTGCCCTCGGCCACCACGTACTTCGGCTTGAAGCCGTTCTCGACGTCGACGCCCAGATTGCGCGCCGGTAGATCGCGCACATGCCCGATGGAGGACTCGACGATGTAGTCCGAGCCCAAAATCTTGTTGATGGTTTTCGCCTTCGCCGGCGATTCCACGATGACCAGTTTCTTGCCCATAAGCACCCTAAACCCAGCCGTTGTCCGCTATCCCACTCGCGGGCCTCGCAAGCGACGCCCATCGCCGTCCGTCACGTCCCGGTCCTCCGCGGCTCGCGCCGCTCGCGCCGGCCTAGCCGTTGGCCCCGCGGCCCTCGGATCGGATCAATTCCACCGTGCGCCCCGGCCGCAGCCGGATCACGCGCTTCATCTCCAACCCCAGCAGCAGCGAACTGACCACCGCCGGCTTGAGCCCCAGCAGCCGGATCAGCGTGTCCACGTCCTGCTCGCCATCCCCAAGCGCCGCCACCAGGCTCGCCTCCTGCTCGGACAACTGAACCCGTTCGCGCGCCGGCGTGGACGCGGCAACCGGTGCCGTGCGCGGAATCAGAAACTCAAACTCCTCCAAAATGTCGTCCACGTGGCGCACCAGCACCGCGCCCGACCGGATCAACGAATGGCAGCCCAGCGAACGCTCCGAGTCGATCCGACCAGGCACCGCAAACACCAGCCGCCCCTGCTCCAACGCCTGACGCGCCGTGATCATCGCCCCGCTCTTCAGCGACGCCTCCACCACCACCACGCCCATCGACAGCCCGCTCACCACGCGGTTGCGGATCGGAAACGTCGTCCGGTCCGGCTCCCGCCCCATCGCAAACTCACTGATCACCGCGCCCCGCCCCGCCACGTCCCGCGCCAATCCCGCATTCGACGGCGGATACAGACGATCCAGCGCGCCACCCAGTACCGCCACCGTGCGCCCCCCCGCCTGCAGCGCCGCCCGGTGCGCAACCGCATCCACGCCCTCCGCCAGGCCGCTGACGATCGTAAAACCCGCCTTCGTCAACTGCTCCGACAGCCGCTCCGCCACCTCGCGCCCGTAGTTGGACGGATGCCGCGTGCCCACCATTGCCAGCGCATGCTTGTCACGGCTCTCGAACGCCCCCTGCACGTACAGCGCCAGCGGCGGATCATGAATCTCGCGCAAGGCGGCAGGATACTCCGCATCCACCGGCGTCAGCACCCGCGCACCCATTCGCTCGGCCGCCGCCAGTTCGTCCGCCACGCTCAGCGTGCTGCGCTGCGCGACAATCGCGCTCGCGAGCTCCGGCCCCACGCCACGCGCCGTCTGCAAAACCTCGGCGTCAGCCGACAGAATCGCCTCAATCGACCCCAGCCGCTCCTTCAAAGAACGCACCAGCACCGGCCCGATCTTCGACATCATGTTCAGGACTATGTGCGCATCGCGTGCGTTCATGATCCCCACCCCGTCGGGGAGTTAGGTCAGTATCACGGAATCCGGCTCCGATCAAGCGCGACAAGCTCGGCAAAAACCTGGATCAACACCAGGTCTCATGATCACGACGGCACACCGCGAACGCAGGGCCCCCCGGCCCCGGCAGTCCCCGCCGGTCTCCCCGCCCAGGCCGTCGCCCGCGCGTCCCGTCAGCCTGCCACCGGCACCGACGGCAGCCCCGCCAGCGCCATCGCGATCTCCGCTTCGGGATACGCGTAGTCCTTGAGCTTGCCCGCGAAGTAATCCATGTAAGATTGCAGGTCGAAGTGGCCATGGCCGCACAGATTGAACAGAATCGTGCGCGCCTTCCCTTCTGCTTTGCAACGCAACGCCTCGCGAATCGTGGCCGCCACCGCGTGCGTGGCCTCGGGCGCCGGCAGGATGCCTTCGGCGCGCGCAAACTGCACGCCCGCCTGGAAGGTCTCCAACTGGTGCACCGACGTGGCCTCGATCAGCCCATGCTGCAGACAGTAACTCACCAGCGGAGCCATCCCGTGGTAGCGCAGCCCGCCAGAGTGCAGCGGCGGCGGCACAAAGGTGCTCCCCAACGTGTGCATCTTGACCAGCGGCGTCAGGTGCGACGTGTCGCCGAAATCATACGCATAGCGCCCCTTCGTCAGCGAGGGGCAGGCCGACGGCTCCACCGCCACGACGCGAATGTCCTTTTGCTTCTTGAGCTTGGCCCCAAGGAACGGGAAGGCGATGCCGGCAAAGTTCGATCCGCCGCCCGTGCATCCCACCAGCACCTCCGGATACTCGCCCGCCATCTCCATCTGCTTCTGGCACTCAAGACCCACCACGGTCTGGTGCAGCAACACATGGTTCAACACGCTGCCCAGCGCGTACTTCGTGTCTGCCGACTGCGCGGCCACCTCCACGGCCTCCGAAATCGCCATGCCCAGCGATCCCGAACAGTTCGGGTCCTTCGCCAGGATGGCCCGCCCCGATGCCGTGCGATCGCTCGGACTCGCATACACCTTGGCGCCAAACGCCTCCATCAGCCCGCGCCGGTACGGCTTCTGGTGGTAGCTGACCTTCACCATGTAGATCTCGCAATCGAGACCAAACCACGAGCACGCAATCGCCAGCGACGACCCCCACTGCCCCGCGCCAGTCTCCGTCACGAGGCGCCGCACCCCGGCCTTCTTGTTGTAGTAGGCCTGCGCCACCGCGGAATTGGGTTTGTGCGATCCGGCGGGGCTGACGCCTTCGTACTTGTAGTAGATGTGCGCCGGCGTATCCAACGCCGCTTCAAGCCGCCGCGCGCGGTACAGCGGCGTCGGGCGCCACTGCTTGTAGATATCCCGCACCTCGCCCGGAATCTCGATCCGCGGCGCCGTGCTCACTTCCTGCATGATCAGTTCATCGCAGAAAATGGGCGCCAGATCCTGGGGCCCGATCGGCTGTCCCGTACCCGGGTGCAGCACCGGCGGCGGAGGCCCCGGCAGGTCGGGCACGATGTTGTACCAGGACTCGGGGATATCCTTCTCATCGAGCAGGAACTTGACGCGATCGCTCATGTCATCCTCCCTTGATGCCGCCAAATGTCACGGCCCTAAAGCCGACTTGTGCGCGACAGTAGCCCATGTTTCCAAGGTCCGCAAGCGTGAAGGAATCGCTCCCCGGGACCGCCAGATTCCGGCGGTGCCAACTGGCCAGCGCCCCATCGTCGCGGGCAGGCGGGGAATGTCGGCCGCGCCTGAACCCTAGGGCTCGACCACCATCCGGCGCTTGCGCGCCGCCACGGACTTGCGCTGCATGTCCCGGTATTGGTCAGGCGTGTGCGTGCGCTTCACTCCGCCACTGGCCGCTTTGCCACCTTTGGATGCAAGGGATCGGAAAACCGACGTGAGATCGTTGCCACAGTGAGGACAGACAGGCATGGGGCTCCTTGATCGACATGAAAAACAACCGGCGGTTGCCCCACGCGTGAGCCTACTCCCGCTCCATCCAGCTCTTGGCCATGCCGGACCAGTGTTTCCACTTGGGAGGACAGTACCGCCGCGCGAAGGCATCTAAATCACCGGTGTAATGCTTCTTGATCGTACCGGCGGCCCACTTTGCTTGTACGCGGAGGCTCTTGTCAAGATCACCGGCGTATCGCCGGGCACGATGCTCCGGATAGTTCGACGCCACGCCCATTTCGATGCCCGCGGCGCCGTTCTCGATCTTCCGGATGACCAGCATCAACTTGAGGGCGCGACCTTGCAGTCCGTACTCCTGCCCCACACTGAGCAGAATCTCGACCTCCCGTGGCGGCAACGCGGCCGCCACGGTTCGCAACGACTCCGGCACGGAACCCTGTGCCGTGCCCCAGGCCAGGGCACATAGGAATATGGTCGGTAACACTCGCGGCATGCCGCCCCCTCACCCCGATTCTCGGGGGGCGGACTCTAGCCCAAGCTGCTTGAGCATACAAGGGTTTTCACCCCTCAAACGCCATTAGGCATAGGCGCATATTGTTACAGCACAAGTGTCTTATAATAAACTACTTACAAACATTCAAGACTCTCACATTTGCGACTTAGGTCCGGGATTTTGCCGCTGGACCGGCAGGGGGGATCTGCGACCGGAGTCTGCCGGCGGAGCAACATCCTCCGCTCCTCACCCCGCCCCCACCAGTCGCTCCCATCGCGTCAGCATCTCGGCCGGCAAGGCTTTCGCCGATTCCGCACAGGCCAGATAGCGTTCCAGATGCGCGACCGTCGCCGTGCCGCCAATGGTGGTCCGAATCTCCGGGACACTCACGGCAAGACGCAGCGCAAATTCGACGGCATCCGCGCAACCGCTCTCGCGTAGCAGCGCGTCCACCTGCTGCCGCTTCGCTGACGTGGCTTCGTCACGTGGACCGCCCCCCAGCGTTCGCAGCGCCAGCACGGGCACGTGGGCATCGCGAATCCGACGCCATGCCGCCTCGCTGCAGTCCCGCTGACACGCATTCCAGTAGAACGTCAGCCCATCGACCAGTGGCGAGGCTAGCGCGTCGAGCCCGGCATCGCTGTTTCCCTGATCCACAAAGACCACGGCGTGCTTGATCACCCCCCGCTCCCGCAAGCGCGACAATTCATCCGCGATGGGTCCGCCCTTGACGAGTTGTTCCGCTAAACAACCGGGCTCGCGGTCCATGGACACCAGTTGCGCGACATCGATGGCATCGATCCCCAGCCGTCGGCAGGCATCCTCGGCCTCGAACCGCAGCAGCATCGGGGATCCATCGCGCAGTTTCAGGATGAGCCGTGGAACGCGGCTCCGGTCCTCGTCAAAGGCCAGCCGCAGTGCCATGTAGGTGAACCCGCGGTTATACGTGGGGCTGCTGTGAAACCACACCCCGCTCTCCATGGCGCGCCGCGCCACCGTGATATCCTTCTCAAGCGTCGCTTCGCTGCGCCCCAGCGACATGCTGCCGAACGTGTAGCGGGACAATGGTGGCATCGTTTTCATCGTCGGTATTCCCTCCGCCCCCATACTGCCTGCCCCCCCACCCTCCTGTCGATCCAAGGCCGAACACTGACCTCCCGCGGTTCGGGCCCGACGCATACCCTCTGCGGCCTCGGTGGCCGCTGCGTGAGCGCTCCCGCCCCCCACCGTGATTATTGACACCCAAGCCCGCTTTGCCTATGGTGCCGTTCGTCTGACCCGGGGGCGATTAGCTCAGTTGGCTAGAGCACTTCCTTGACATGGAAGGGGTCACAGGTTCGAGTCCTGTATCGCCCACCACTTCAATCCGCTGGCTGTCACGCAACTTACGCATTCACCCCACCGCCGCTTCCGCCACCGTCACCTCGTTGGTGGCCACTTGGTGGCCACTTTTCGACACCGAATCTGCACTTTTCACCTCCGCCGGCATCACGGATTGGAGCCGCGCCGCATCGGCTCATTGCCCGCATTGTGCATGCAGCCAGCGGTCCGTCAGAGCACGTTGAGCGACGCTGTTGGCGCGTGCCCGCCACTACCCTTGCGGCTGCGTCTTGCCCCCCCCGCCGTTGGCTTCGATTGGTGGTTCCTTCATGCGGCCATGACGGGTTCTCCCACAACGGACTTGAACCCTCTAAACAACGTGCCATTCTGGGCGTACACAACCGCTTGCATGATGTTCTCGCTCAGCTCAAACTCATGAAGCGGGGCAATAACGGGACGGAGCGATGATGAAACGTACGGATGGAAGCACGGGGTTCTGGGAGCCTGGGGCATCCATCGTCGCCGACGAGCTGACGAACGAGGAGAAGTCCCTGCTGGCGCCGCTCCGGGCTCAACTCAAGACGGTCACCGACCCGGCCCGGCGAGACGAGTTGAAGCGGGCCATCGCGGCGGTCAGGGCGGAGTTCAAGAGGAAGAGGAAGAATGCCCGGTCCAGTCTGTTTGCCAAGGGATGAACGAGCGGCAGGGGGGCGTATGCGGCAACCACACGATCAGCACGTGAGCCAGCGGAACCCCGAAAGGCGGAAGACCGCCACCGTCCTCGAAGGAGGCGAGGGTGCCTTGCCGCAGAAGGCCGAGGAGCGGATGCGCGAGGGCGAACAACGCCTGCGCATGGCGCTGAAGGCCGCCAGCATGGTCACTTGGGAGTGGGATATTCCCGCCGGCACGATCCGGTATTCGGCCAACGTGACGGAGTTGGCCGGCGGCGAAGCCATTGAACCGTTTTGCACGGTCAGCAGCCTGATCCAGGAGGTGCACGCGGACGACCGCTCAGCCTTGACGCAGGCCATTGAGCGAACCGTTGGCGAAGGCGCTCCTTATGAGTGCGAGTACCGCGTGCGAATGCTGAACGGCACCGATCGCTGGATTCTGGGCAGAGGCGATGTCGTGGAGCGACGAGAGGGTAAACCGGTGCGGGCGGTGGGCATCTCCCAGGACATCACGGCGCGCAAAGAGGCCGAGGAGGCGCTGCAGCAGCGGTCCCGTCAACTGGCGGATCTGGCGACCCAGATCACCCTGGTCGAACATCGCGAGCGTCGGCGCCTTGCCGACTACCTGCACGATCATCTCCAGCAGCTGCTCGTGGGCGCACGCATGCAGGTTCATGCTCTGGCGTTCGAGCAGGAGCTGCACGGGCGCAACGCTCTGGACAAGATCAGCAAGGCCCTGACCGAGGCGATCGAAGCCGCACGCAGCATGTCCCTGGATATTGCGCCGCCGATTGCCGTGCACCGGCACCTGCCTGATGCGTTCCAGTGGCTCGTGCGCAATGTCCGACAGCGGCACAAGCTAGAGGTCCAGGCGCACATCAATGGGCAGCTGACGGAGGTGCCGGAAGCGGATAGCATTCTGCTCTTTGCGACGGCGCGCGAATTGCTGCTCAACGTCGTCAAACACGCGGGCGTCCTCAAGGCCGAGCTGGAACTCGCCCGGGTCACCAACGCCGTGGTCCTGACGATTCGCGACCGCGGCCACGGCTTCGATCCTGCCCGCTTGGCTTCGCAAGAGCCGCACGGCTTCGGGCTGTTCAGCATCCGGGAGCGGGTCGACTCGCTGGGCGGCAATCTCACGCTGCAGTCGCGCCCAAACCACGGCGTGATTGTCGCGGTTAGCGTGCCGCTTCCTGTCGCCCCGCCGGCAGCCCGTCCTCAACCTCGCACACGGAAGAAGCGCACGATAGCAATTCCCGACGCCAACTCGACATCCCCCCCCGCGCGTCCCCGCCGCATCTCCACGTTGTTCGCCGACGACCACCGCATCGTTCGCGAGTCTTTGGTGAACCTCCTGAGAGCGGAGCCCGACATCGCCGTCGTCGGTCAATGTGACGACGGCCGACAGGTCATAGAGGCTGCCGGTCGGCTGCAACCGGACGTTGTGATCATGGACGTGAGCATGCCGGTCATGGATGGCGTCGAGGCCACACGCTTCATCAAGGAGCGTTGGCCGCAGATCAGGGTCATTGGCCTATCGATGTACGAAGAGGCGCAAGGTGCCGGCAAGATGCGCGCTGCGGGAGCTGACGGCTATGTATCCAAATCGGAACCGCCAGCTGAACTGATCAACGCCATCAGGCAATGCGTCCGCCAGCGGCAAGCGCCGGGCTCCGTCGCCCCCTCATCCGTGACCACCTCTCGCCGTGGTCACGCTTCCTTCCGAAAGGCCTCCTGCAAACCAGTCCGCCCAGCAGAAAGGACCCGGTAAATGGAGGTTTCGCGCGCATCTCCAGGGAAATCGCCCATCTGCGAACGCCCCGGAGCCGTCACCCAAGGCCTCGCGCATGTAAGGGGCCCCATCGACTCCCCGCGAACTGACCCGACAGGCCAGCTCGCAGGTCCCTCACCAGCCGGCGCGCGATGTTGTTGGCCGCCATCGCCGCTTGGCGATGGCGGCTGGGCAGGAGAAGACTGATGAAAGCCATACTGGCCGGCATGTTGCTGCTCGCCGCGACGCACGCCATCGCGGAATTGACCAACGACCCCGCGATCGGACTTCACAACACGACCACGTTCAAGTCCGTTGAACCTTGGGACTCAATGGGTCTGCTCCGTTTTGCCTGCACACGCAGCGGCATGCCGTTCGACATCTCTCCGAAGCTCTTTCCCGCGACCAACGCCGCCCCATCCGGGCTCGTGTGCAACTTCAGAAACACCGAAGTCCGGTACATCATGGCATGGGTCGTGAAGTTCCTGAACGCCACCGCCAGACTCGAAACCGGCACCATCGTCGTCCGACCAGCGCTCGAACAACCGGGCAATGACCCCATTTTTGACTGCACCGAAGAGACGGAAGGCGAATGGAAGCCACTGATTGAGCGCAGCCTCCTCACCCCGTTGATCCACCACGCGACGAACACGCTCACGTTCGGGCAGTGGATCAAAACCATCGCCGAGAAGGCTGAATGTCCACTTATCGTCGCCCCACCCCTCGGCCTTCCCGGAACCCGGCAGCCCACACTCCCGCTGAATGCCGACGGCCAGACTTGCGGCGCACTGTTGAAATCGGGACTGGAGACAATCGGCATGACGTATCGAATTCAAGGCGGAGTCGTCTTCATCACGCCATAAGGCGCCGGGTCAGGGCTCGTCATTCGCCAACGACTTCAACATCGCGTATGACGCCTATGAGTAACTGGCGCCAATCGGCTCACCGCACCGGCTGAAGGGGATCCGCCGGATCCGGTCCCGGCATCGGCGGCGATGGCGTGACCTTGAGCTCGCGCGCCTGGCGAACCAGTTCGGTGAACCCGCTGCGGTACCCCCCAGGGTCCTGGCCCAATGCCCGCGTGGCCGCCTGGTAGACCCAGTCGAGATCGGCCTTGCCCGTGAACGCCGACCCCCGCATGCACATGCCAAAGGCTGCCACCGCCGCGGCGAAGCGCGTGTCGTCGCTGGCCGCCGCAAACTCAGGCCCCTCCTGCCACCCCACCGGCAACGGCACCTGCGTTACCATCTCGGTGCTCGTGTCACCATCCGGCAACTTGTAGCGCACGTTGATCTGCATCAGTTCGGCATGCTCGACCCGCTCCCGCTCCGTCTGATAGCGCAGCTTGGCCACCATCGGCGCGTTCGTATCACTCCCGACCGGAGCCAACTCATAAAGCGCCGTCACCTGGTGCCCGCTCCCCACCTCGCCGGCATCCTTCCTGTCGTCCGCAAAGTCCCGATCCGCCAGCTGGCGGTTCTCATACCCAATCAGGCGGTACGACCCCACCACGGACGGGTTGAATTCAATCTGGAATTTGACGTCCTTGGCGACCGTGTACAGTGTGCCCATCAAGTCGGTCAGGAAAACCTTGCGCGCCTCCCCCATGCCATCGATGTACGCGTAATTCCCGTTGCCGTGGTCCGCGAGCGACTCCATGCGCGCATCCTGGTAGTTGCCCGTCCCGAATCCGAGCACCGTCAGAAACACGTCCGACTTGGCCTCCTCCGTGATCAGGTCCACCAGCTCGCTCTCCGACGATACCCCGACATTGAAATCCCCGTCGGTTGCCAGAATGACGCGGTTGTTGCCTCCCTTGATGAAGCTCTCCCGGGCTACGTTGTACGCCAGCTTGATGCCCGCGCCGCCCGCCGTCGACCCGCCCGCATTCAGCTGCTCGACCGCAAACTTCAGCGTCAGGCGGTTGTTGGCGGTTGTGGCCGGCAGGACCAGCCCGGCGCTGCCGGCATACGTCACGATGGCCACCGTGTCGCGGTCATCGAGGTTGTCCACCAGCAGCTTGTAGGCCTCCTTAAGCAACCCAATCTTGTCGGCGCTGCTCATCGAACCGGACGAATCGATCAGAAAGACCAGGTTGCTGGGCTTGCGCTCGGATTGCGGAATGGACCGGGCCTGCAGAGCGACGCGCGCGAGGCGGTGGGCCGGCGTCCAGGGACAGCCCGTGACCTCGGCGTCGAACGTCAGCGGATGCTCCGGGCCAGGCTGGCGGTAGTTGTACGTGAAGTAGTTGACCAGCTCCTCAATGCGCACCGCGCCCTTCGGAATCTGGCGAAGCCCCTCAGAGAGCATGCGCCGCAAGTTGCTATACGACGCCGTGTCGACATCGATCGAGAAGGTGGACAGCGGGTCGTCCGCAACCGCGATGAACGGATTCTCATCCAAGTGCGCGTAGGCCTCGCGGTTGAAGGGCTCGAGGGGCGTGAGGCCCGGGCTCCAGTACGGCAGCTCCAAGTCGGCGGGGACGGCGATCGACGCCATCACGCCCGGCGACTGCACGCACATCGCTTGGTCGGTTCCGGCGCGAGAGGGTTCCGCGACCATGACGGCGGCTGGCCTGACGCCCAACATCGCACGGGCACGGATGGGAATGGAGGAAGCCGGTGCCGGCACATCCTGGGCCGACTCCTTCATCTTCGCGTGCAGCGCCTCGAGACGCGCCTGCAGGGCCGCAAGGCGCGCCCGGTATTCGGGTTGCTGTGCCATGGCCACCGCACATTCACGCGACAAGAAGTCGAGCTGGCTCAGCGCGGCCCCCACCCCATTCCGGATCTCCCCGTGCGCCTGCCCCGTGGCCTTGGGCAGCGCGGCCTCCCACGCCGCCACCTGGCGCTCCAAACCGTCGAGTATGGCGCTCAATTCGCGCAGCTGGCTGGCGACCGGCGCCGCACCGGCCTCGCCCCCCGCACCAGCCTGGTATCCCCCGATAACCGTGCACACGACCACCACCATCGCCGCGGCAACCGTCCGCATCCTGATTCGATTCAGTCTCATCGCCCCCTCCGTTGCTGACGTTCTGACGCCCATGTGTGTCCCACCGGGCGGGCATCCATACGCTGGGACGTTCGCCACACCCTTCATCTTCAGGATTTCTTGCGCCTCGCGTCTTTTCCCGCACTCGACACGGCGCGGCGAATCGGAAAAACCGCGTCGACCACCCGCGCACACGGCGACGCCAGCCCCACCGGATTGGGCTTGGCGCAACATGTCAGGACGCTATACTCGCCTCCGTTGAGCGACCGCGTATGAGTGATATCGCCTTTCGTTGTCCACACTGCGGACACGATCTTGCGGCTCCAGGCAAGTCGGAGGGGAGCACGATCGCCTGCCCGCATTGCCAGCATTCCCTGACGATCCCCCCGGCCACGGTCCGCATGGTCTGCCCCCGCTGCCGACTGGAGCTGCTCGCCAGCGAGGAGATGCGCGGTGAAACCTACGCGTGCCCGGATTGCGATGCCGACATTGCCATACCACCCGCGCTGCACCTCCCGCACGCCACGCCCACGCCCGCGCCGACGTTTCGCTCCCCCCTGATGAAGGACCGGCCTGTCGACCTGGGCAGTCCACCCCGCTGGCGGGCTTGGCTGCGACCACTGGCCTGGACGGCAGCCACGGTCATCGGCCTGGCCACCCTGTTCTGCATGATCGACCTCGGCCGGGCCGACACCACCCGCGCTTGGGAGCGGGCTGCCGTCACGCTGGACCGCCTCGAGAAGCAACCCGACGACGACGGAGCCCTGCGCAATTTGCTGGCCACCATTCAGGCACTGGGCGCCACCGGCGTCCCGGATCCCGAGTTGGACGGGTTGCTCACCGTGGCCGGGCTCGGGCATCTCCTCGCCGGCGACACGCCGACCGGGAAGGCCACACTTGACCGGCTGCGGCAGGCAGCGCCCGCATCGGCCTACGTGGAGTTGCTGACCGCGCGCGCCCCTTCCGTCCCTTGCTCCACGTGCCAGGGCAGCGGTCGCGTGCCTTGCCCGCGCTGCCAGAACACCGGGGTATGCAGTTTCTGCAAAGGCAAGGGTGTGGCCCCGGGGCTGCAGGGGCCGCGGCCGGCGGGGTCGGTCTCACGGGCCTCAGGCACCAGCACGCGCCAGACGACGCGCGCGTCACCCCCTCCGCGCAAGCCGCTCAAGTGCACGGCTTGTGGCGGCACCGGGGCGTGCCGGCTCTGTGCCGCCACCCCCAAACAGGGCGTGGCATGTCCCCGTTGTCAAGGTACGGGCCGGGTCGCCGCGAGCGGACAACTGGACGAGAAATTCGCCGCCGCCCTGACCATGGCCCGCCGCGATACGACATCGCACCTGCGCCACGCCGACTCCCTCACGACCCTGCGTGAGTTGCAGGGAGTCCTGAAGGGCATCGCCCATCCCTCGCGGAAGACGCCCACGGCGCCGGCGGACGAGCCCGGGCATTAGCCCGGCAGCATGTACCGCGGGCTTAGCGTAAAGGCATTCGGGATATGGCGCACCGTCGGCGGATCGCCATCCGGCCTGCCAACCACTTCCACCACATCGAACCTGAAGTTGACCTTGGGGAAGCGCAGCGCGCCGAGATAGTGCACGGCGGCACGCGAGAGTACGTCGCGCTTGTGCCGGTCCACCGACGCCGCGGGCCGTCCAAACGCCTCCGACGCCCGCGCCTTCACCTCCACAAACACCAGCACGCGGCCGTCCCGCGCCACCAGGTCCAGTTCTTCCCGGGGGCCAAACCGCACGCGCCGGCCCAGGATCTTGAAGCCCGCCTGGCGCAGGTACTGCTCCGCGCAGCGCTCTCCCCACTCGCCTGTTTCGAGGTGCGAATCAGCCATCTGGCTCCGTCCTATGCCTGCACCGACTCCCGCCGCCGGAAGATCGCCTCCGCCTCGTGTACGGGGCGAAACGAGCGCCGGTGCAGTGGACACGGCCCGTGTGCGAGCAGGGCCTGGATATGGGCGCTCGT
Organism: Lentisphaerota bacterium; assembly: GCA_021413965.1. Classification (GTDB taxonomy): domain Bacteria; phylum Verrucomicrobiota; class Kiritimatiellia; order UBA8416; family JAIOPI01; genus JAIOPI01. The sequence goes on from JAIOPI010000015.1 coordinate 95,812, forward strand.
GCCGTAACCCTTATGCTTCGCAAATCCGTAGGCCGGGTAGCGCTGATGCTGCTCGCACATGTACCGGTCGCGCAGCACCTTCGCCACGACACTCGCGGCCGCGATGGACAGGCTCTTGCCGTCGCCCCCGACAATCGCCGTGGAAGCGCAGGGCAGCCCGCGCGGCGGCAACCCGTCCACCAGCGCATGCTCCGCCGGCTCGCGCAGGTCTGCCAGCGCACGCGCCATGGCCGCATGCGTGGCCTTGAGAATGTTGATCCGGTCAATCTCCGCCTCGTCGGCAAAACCAATGCCGATCGCCACGTCGGGAGATTGCCGCAGGACCGAATAGAAATGGTCGCGCGCGGCCGGGGAAAGCTTCTTGGAGTCCGTCAGACCCGCCAGGTCTGTGCGCTCCGCCGCCGTGGCGAACTCGCGCTTCAGGATCACCGCCGCCGCCACGACCGGGCCGGCCAGCGGGCCGCGGCCGACTTCATCCACGCCCGCCAGGCGCCGGCAGCCGCCCGCCCAAAACAGGCGCTCGCTCTGGAGCATGTCCATCGCCGTGAGGCCACATCACCGCCGGCACGGGCCTGTCCGCCGCCAGCGTCGCCGCGCCGGCGGGGGTGCCGGCGACAGGCGCTCGGGCGCCCCGCCGCGCGATTGCCCGCGCGGCTGGCGTCCCGATTCCGCCATCAGGCGGTCTTCTTCTCGCGTTCACGCAGGCGCGTCATCTTGCCCACGCGACGGCGCAGATAGTACAACTTGGAGCGCCGCACGGCGCCGGAGCTCTCGATTTCCACCTTCTCGACGAACGGTGAGTGCAGCGGGAAGATACGCTCCACGCCCACACCGTGCGAAATGCGACGCACCGTGAAGCTGGCATTGGACGCCCGGCCGTTGCGCGCAATCACGGTGCCCGCAAACTGCTGCACACGCTCCTTGTCGCCTTCCAGAATGCGCACATGCACGTTCACTGAATCGCCGACGCGCACATTGGCCACGTCCGCTTTCAGTGCCGCCTTTTCAATTTCCGCAATGACCTTGGACACCATGACTGCTCCTCCACGCGCCGCGCTCGAACCTCATCGTCCGAGCAGGTCGGGTCGTCGTTCCTGCGTTCGCTTCTCCGCCTGCTCGCGCCGCCATCGGGCGATTTCCGGATGATTCCCCGAGAGCAAGACTTCAGGCACCTTCATTCCTCTAAAATCCGCCGGCCGGGTGTACTGCGGAAACTCCAGCAGCCCGTCGGAGAACGAGTCCTGGCTCGTCGCGCCCTCGCCTCCAACCACCCCGGGCAGCAACCGCACCACCGCATCAATCACCACCGCCGCCGCCACCACGCCATTCGTCAGCACGTAGTCGCCGATCGAGATCTCGTCCGTGACCAGCGCCTCGCGCACCCGCTCGTCCACGCCCTCATAGTGCCCGCAGATGAACACCAGATGACGGGCCAGCGACAACTCCTGCGCCGCCTGCTGATCGAACCGCCGCCCCTGCGGCGTCATCAGGATCACGCGCGATTCCTCGCGCCGCACCTTCTCCACCGCCTCGAAGATGGGTTCGGGCATCATCACCATCCCCGGACCACCCCCATAGGGGCGGTCGTCCGTGGTCTGGTGCACGCCCCGCGCAAAATCGCGCAGGTTGACGGTCTGAAACGCCACCGCACCCTTCTGCGCCGCGCGCTTCAGCATGCTCTCCGCGAGGAAGCCGTTGAGCATCCCCGGGAAAATCGTGATCACATCGATCGCGAGCACGCCCACCTCGACCGCCTTCTTGGCTCAGGCAGCCTTGGCGCGCCGGGCCTTGCGCAACAGGCTGCGCACGGTGTCAGAGACCACCGCACCAACCCCTTCCCAGTGCGCAATGCGATCCATCTTCAGCAGATAGTTCTCGCCCTTACGCTTGGGATCGTACCAGCCCAGGATCTCGATGAAGCGACCATCGCGCGGCGAGCGGCTGTCCGCCGCCACCACCCGGTAGCTTACCTCGTTTTTACCGCCCGTCCGTCGTAACCGAATACTGACAGCCATCCGACTCTTTCCACCGCGGTCGAGCCCCGCCTTATCGCGGAATCCCCGCCGCCGGTCCTGTTATTCCCCGGGAAGCACGCCTGTCGCGTCCCTTCCCCGCACAAAGGCTTGAAAGCATGCCACGCCTGATGACCGCTGGCAAGACTTCTTGCGTCTACTTCTGCACCGCCTTGCGTGCCGCCCGCGGACTGAACTTCAACTCGTCGCCGTGCAGGCTCACCTCGATGGTCCCCGATTCCTCCAACTTGCCACGCAACAGCTCCTCCGCCAGCGGATCCTCGAGGTAGTGCTCAACCGCGCGCCGCAACGGCCGCGCCCCGAACGCCACGTCAAACCCCTTCTCCACCAGGAAGTCCAAGGCGCCCTTAGTCAGGTGCAACTGCTTGCCGCGCACTTGGATACGATCACGAACCTTGCGCAGCTCGAGCTCCAGAATCTGGCCGACGTCGGCCCGGCTCAGCTGCCGGAACACGATGATGTCGTCAAACCGGTTCAGCAGCTCGGGCTTGAAGACGCGCTTGGCCTCGTCCACCAGCTGCGCCCGCAATTGCTCGTAATTGCTTTCCTCCGTCCGCGTCCCGAACCCCAAACCCGCCGATTTCTTCGACGAGTCGTACCCCAGATTCGACGTCAGGATCACAATCGTATTACGAAAATCCACCTGCCGCCCAAAGCTGTCCGTCAGCTTCCCCTCTTCCAGGATCTGGAGCAGCATGTGCATCACGTCCGGATGCGCCTTCTCCACCTCGTCGAAGAGCACCACGGAATACGGCCGACGCCGCACTTTCTCGGTCAGCTGCCCGCCTTCTTCATGGCCCACGTATCCGGGCGGCGACCCCACCAGCCGCGACACCGTGAACTTTTCCATGAACTCCGACATGTCGATCTGGATCAGGGCATCCGCGTCGTCGAACATGAACTCTGCCAGCGCCTTCGCCAGCAGCGTCTTGCCCACGCCCGTCGGGCCCAGGAAGATGAACGACCCGATCGGCCGGCGCGGATCCTTCAGATCCGCACGCGAGCGGCGCAGCGCCTTCGAGATCGCCGTCACGGCGATGCTCTGCCCCACCACCCGCTTCGTCAGCTCCTTCTCCATGTCGAGCAGCCGCGCCAGCTCCTTGCCTTCCATCTTCTTCAGCGGCACGCCGGTGGACTTCGAGACCACCGCCGCCACCTCCTCGGCCGTCACCGTCTTGACCTCGGCCTGGTTGCGCTCGCGCCACTGGCGCACGGTTTCCTCGAGCTTCTCGCGCTCCTTCTTCTCCCGGTCGCGCAGCTCGGCGGCCTCCTCAAAGCGCTGGGCCTTGATCGCCGCATCCTTGCGCTTGCGGATCTCCTCGATCGCCGCCTCTTTCTCGCGCAGGTCCGGCGAGCGCGTCGTCGACAGGATGTTCACCCGCGCCCCGGCCTCGTCGATGGCGTCGATGGCCTTGTCCGGCAGGAACCGCCCCGGCTGATAACGCGCCGTCAGCCGCACGGCCGCGTCCAGCGCCTCGTCCGTGTACTTGGCGCGGTGGTGCTTCTCGTAGCGCTCGCGGATGCCCTTCAAGATCTCGATCGTCTCTTCGATCGACGGCTCGTTCACGCGCACCGTCTGGAAGCGCCGCTCGAGCGCCGCATCCTTTTCGATGAACTTGCGATACTCGTTGAGCGTCGTCGCGCCAACGCACTGCAGCTCGCCACGCGCCAGCGCCGGCTTGATGATGTTCGACGCATCCATCGCACCTTCCGCCGACCCCGCGCCCACGATCGTGTGCAGCTCGTCGATGAACAGGATGATGTTCTTCGCCGTCTTGATCTCATCCATGACGGCCTTGATGCGCTCCTCGAACTGCCCGCGGTATTTCGTCCCCGCGATCATCAACGCCATGTCGAGCGTGACCACCTTCTTGTCGCGCATGATCTCGGGCACGTCGCCCGCAATGATCGCACGCGCCAGCCCTTCCACCACCGCCGTCTTCCCCACGCCGGCCTCGCCCAGCAGCACCGGGTTGTTCTTGTTCCGGCGGCACAGGATCTGGATCACCCGCTCGATCTCTTCCTTGCGGCCGATCACCGGGTCCAGCTCGTCGCGCCGCGCCAGTTCCGTCAGGTCCCGCCCAAACGTGTTCAGCGCCGGCGTCTTGGTCTTTGCCTCTTCCTTGCGCGGCTCGGCCGGGCTCGCGCCTGCCGGAGGCGGCGCCGCCTCGCCCTGCTCCTCATCCATCTCGAAGTCGGGATCCAGCTCCCGCATGACTTCGACCCGCGCCGTCTCCAGATCCACGCCCAGGTTGCGCAGCACCTGCGCCGCCACCCCTTCGCCCTCGTGCAGCAGCCCCAGCAGAATGTGCTCGGTGCCCACGTAGGTGTGGTTCAGCGCCTGCGCTTCCGCCATGGCCAGCTGCAGCACCTTCTTCGAACGCGGCGTGAAGGGAATGTTGCCCACCGTCTTCGTCTCGGGCCCCTGCCCCACGGCGCGCTCCACCTCGAGCCGCACCTTCTCCAGGGAAACGCCCATGCGCTCCAGCACGTTCACCGCCACCCCTTCGCCCAGGGCGATCAGCCCCAGCAGCAAGTGCTCGGTGCCCACGTACGGATGATTAAACCCGTCCGCTTCCTTTTGCGCCAATTTCACCACCCGCTGTGCGCGCGGTGTAAAATTACCAAAGCCGTTCATATTTTCCATGGTGGGGGGCCCCTCTCCCCGCATTGCGTCTTCAGGCCAGGAGGCTGGTGCCTTTTAGACGACTTTGTACGATTTCGGCCCGCAGCACGTCGCGCTCCTCGGGACTCAGGACCTTGCGGGCCATCTTCTGTAGATGCCCCGGTTGCGTCAACAGCATTATCTCGTTCAGCCGCTCGATCTTCAGGTTCCCGATCAATCCCATCTCCACACCCAGACGTACATCAGAAAGAAAGTCCAGCGCCTCCTGGGACGACAGCACCCGGCAGTTCAACAGGATCCCGCGCGCCCGCGCCACCGTGTCCGCCAGCCGGTTCGCATTCTGCTCGGCCATGCGCGCCCGCGCGTTCTGCTCGTGCCACACCACCTCGTGGATGATCTGCATCAAGCTGTCCATGATCTCGTCCTCGGACTCCCCGAGGGTTTGCTGGTTGGAGATCTGGAACATGTTGCCGTGGGCTTCCGTCCCCTCACCCAACAGCCCCCGCACCGCCAGCCCCAGCTTCTCCAGCCCGTTGACCACCGCGTCGACCTCGCCCAGCATGCGCAGCCCCGCCAGATGCAGCATCACGCTCGCCCGCAAACCGGTGCCGACATTGCTCGGGCACGCCGTCAGGTAACCCCGCGTGTCCGTGAACGCGTACTCGACCTGCTCTTCAATCTCCGAATCCAGCGCGTCCAGCTCCTGCCACATGGCCGGCAGATTCAACCCGGGCGACATCGCCTGCAGGCGCAGGTGATCCTCCTCGTTGATCATCACCGAAAGCCGCTCTTCCGCCGACAACGCCAGCGCACTGCCCCGCCCCCGCTCGCACAGCTCATGGCTGATCAGGTGGCGCTCGCGCAGGATGTCCTTGTCGATCGTGTCCAAGGTCCCCATGTCCAGGAATACGGGGTTCGGGATGCTGCGCAGCCCGCCCAGCACCGTCGTCAGCCGCTGGCAGAGACGGATGCGCTCATCCTCGCCGGCCCAGCCCGGAAAGGCCACGTTGGCCACGTTGCGCGCCAGGCGGACGCGGCTGCTGATCACCACGCCCGTGGACTTGCGCATCGACAGCCACGACCCCGGGCTCTTGATGAGTTCATCGATGATCATGCGCATCTCGCAGACTCCTGTCGGCCAACGCCCCCTCTGGCGTCACTCCAGCGTCATCTCCGGCTCCGTCCCGCCGACGGGCTGTCCGCGCATCGGTCGCGCCGCCACCTGCCGCACGAGTCGACGCAAATGCTGTCGCAGGCGTTCCGCGACCACCGCGTCCTTCTCGGCCTCTGCGGCCGTAATCCCGCGCTCGATCGCCCGCAAATACCCCGCTAAGCGCTTGCGCGGCACCTTGCCAAAATGGCGCGTGCCGCGGTGCATCGTGCTCAACAACCCCTCAAGCTCACCCTGAAAGGCCGTGTAGCAGGCCGGGCACCCCAGCAGCGAGGTCTTGTGAAAATCTGTCTGATGCATGTGACAGGCCACGCAGGCCTGGTCGTCTGCCGGGTGACTCGGCGCCGCCGCCTCACCCATGAGAAAGTCCGTCAGCAGGGGGATCGGAAGCTGCGAATCAAACCCGTTCTTTGCCGCGCACTCCTGACAGACCACGATGTCCTGCGTCACCCCGTTGACGACATGCTTCAGCGAAACCGTTCCCGCATTCTTATGACAAATGCTGCAGTGCATACCCCATGCAAGCCCCTCTCATCCCCATACATTACAGGAAACCGGGCGAGCGAGCCAATGATTTTGGGCGAGGGGTGCCCGACGGACAGGCCCTGTTGGCGCTTGAACGCGTGATTCAGGTGGTGCCGGAGGAGGGAGTCGAACCCACACATCCTTGCGGATACTGGATTTTGAGTCCAGCGCGTCTGCCATTTCGCCACTCCGGCCCCGAGCACGCCTTCATATCAAACCCCGCCCCGGAGTCAAAGCGCCAAGTTCGCACGGGCGTCCCCGCGACATCCGTCCACCATCGTGCTCGCCCACGAGGCGGCGAAATCCCCGCGACACCACGTCGGGATCAGGTCACGCAGCACGCGCGGCTCGAGAGTCGATTCCCTCAACCCATCCACGGCCACCCACGCGAAGTCAAGGTGCCCCTCTTGCGACGGCACGGTCTGCCCCGCCTTCAGCGACGGAACCTCGAGTTCAAACACCAGGTTGATCTCGGCATGTGGCTGCCCCTTCTGCAGAAACGCGTGCTCGACGGCTCCCAGGAAGCGCCCCACCCGGCTGCTCACCCCGCACTCTTCCCTCACCTCGCGCTCCAGGCTGACCGTGGCGCTCTCCTGGAATTCAATGTGCCCGCCCGGCAAGTACGTGTTGCCCGCCCCCGCCGTATGGCAGACCAGCAGCCAACCATCCTTCACGCACACGCCCCTCGCCAGCACCTCCACCGCACCACTTGGATGACTCATATTCTCCCCACAAACGGCCGGATGGCACCCGCCCCTCCGTCACAGACGCTCCAATCTCGACAAGGGTGGATGGATGCGACCATCGCATCTCGAACATCCGCCTCTACACGGCGTCCATTCCCAGCATCTCCAGCACCTCGCCCACCAGGAACAGTGACCCCGTCACGCACACCATGCCTCCCGTCTCACGGGCCCACGCCTTGGCGAGTTCCAGTGCCTCGGCCAGCGAGGCGTCAGCCAGTTCCCACCGCAGGCCGGATGCCGCCGCATGCAGATCGGCCCGGGCGATATTGCGCTCGCTCGCAATGGGCACGAACCAGGCACGCTTGACGCCCCCGCCCAGCGCCTGCAGATAGCCGCGCACGTCCTTGTCGCCGCAGAAGCCGCACACCAGCCCAACCGGAATGCCCCCCCCGATCTGGCGCAGGGATTCGGCCAACCGGCGCGCCGCCGGCGGATTGTGCGCACCATCCAATATCACCAGCGGGTCGCGGCTCAAGATCTGGCAGCGTCCCGGCCACGTCGTTTGCTCGATGCCGCGGCGAATGATCTCCATGGGCAACGCAAACGTCCCCCGCTCGAGCAGGACCTCCACCACGGCCAAAGCCACGGCCAGATTATCCGCCTGGTGCGGGCCTTGCAGTGGCAGTCGCACCGTCCCGCTCAGCCCGCCCGCCGATTCAATGACGATTTTCTGCCCCGCCGGCTCGGCCTTCTTGATCTGCACCGCCACCGTCTCCCAGGCCTCAATCAGTCGCGCCTTCTTACCCGCCGCGTCCGCCCGGATGATCGAGCGCGCCGGTTCTTCCCGAACGCCGCTGACCACCGGCCGCCCCGGCTTGATGATGCCGCACTTCTCGCGCGCAATGGATTCAAGATCGTTCCCGAGGTAAGCCATGTGGTCCATCCCGATGGTGGTGATCACGGCCACCAGCGGGTCGACCACATTGGTGGCGTCCAGCCGCCCCCCCATGCCCGTCTCCAGCAAAACCACATCCACCGCCCGGTCGCGGAAATGGCGGAACGCCAGCGCCGTGGTGACTTCGAAGAACGTGGGATCCTGGCCCAGCGCCTGGCTCACCGTGGCAGCCGCCTGTTCGCCCAGGTCGACCAGCGGAAGCAACTCCTCATCCGTGATCGGCGTGCCGTTGATGCAGATGCGCTCGTTGAAGCGAATCAGGTGCGGCGAGGTATAGCGCCCCGTCTTCATGCCGGCGGCGCGAAAGATGCCATCGAGAACCGCGCACACGGACCCCTTCCCGTTCGTGCCCGCCACGTGTACGCACCGCAAGCCCTGGTGCGGATTCCCCAGCGCCGCCAGCAGCGCCTCCTCCACGTGAAGCCCCAGCTTGATGCCAAACGTGTGCCGCCGGTAAAGACTCGCCAGCGCCGCCTGCAAGCGTTGTGGTGTCGCGACCATGATTCAGCGCGCGAAGCCAGATCGGCCACGCCTCGATTGCTCGGACTCGCGGGTCAACTGATGACGAAGGTCCCGCAACTTGGCCTTCACGCGCTGGGCGTTTGCGTTCCCCATGCGGAGCAGCAGTTTCTGGCCCGCCGAAAGCTCCTCGAGGCTGGCGTCGGCGTACTTGAACATGACCGCGTGTGGCGTCAGCGCAACCGGGTCCGCTATGTCGGGCGTCGCGAGCAAGTGGTCGATGACCTCCACAAGCCGAGTGTTGAAATCCCCCTCCGGGTACCCGAGTTCGCGGTATGCCTCCTGAAAGAGCGGGTAGTATTGCACGTAAAGCGGAATGAGTGCGGCCGTGTCGATCGACTCCATGAACGCGAGAACCGGCCCGTAACGCCGGGCATTATCGGCGCTGGTCCGGATGGCATCCCCCGCCCCCGTCGTCAGGAAGCGGCCACCGGTCGGCTTCACGGGCCAGAGCGACGGCGGGGCCGTGCTGGACGTGAGGTTATCCACCGTCGCAACTGCGCGGCGGATGCCGTGCGACAGAATCAGAAACCGTTCGCAGGCGGTCTTGTCGACGAGGCGCGCCAGCGCTGCCGTGATGGCGGCGTCAGAATCATCCAGGGCGGGCAGAGGCTCAGCAGGCTGCATATCGGAGGGCGCTGCTTCAATTGCATATCGGTCGACGGTCGAAGGGGCTGATGACTCAGGCGTGGCGAGAGTCTCCGCCGGCGCCTGGGCTGGCGGCGGCAATGGCGGTGGCGGCACGGGCTCAGGCGCCTCGTTTGGCAGCCGTCCCCGCAGGACAATCAGGGCGACCGCCGCCACAGCCACCAGCGGCAACGCCCACCACAGCGCCTTGCTTCGCGACGCGGGCGCCGAATCGGGCTGAAATGAATCTGGCTGGTCCATCGGCGAATGCTAAGCATGTTCCCTGCGAAGTCAACAGCGCGCTCGACCAGCGCCCCAACCGACGCCGACGCGTCCGACGCTTCGCGCCGTGACATGACTGGAATCTGACGGGTCAAGACGACTTCGGCTGGTGAGTCCGCCCCCTACCCCCTGGCGACCGTAACCACGTAAACGCCGGCGGCCCCAGCCTCCTTGATCGCCCGGCTGCAAGCGGATACCGTCGCCCCCGTCGTCATCACATCGTCGACCAACAGCAACACCCGCCCCTCCACCCACTCCGCCTGCGTCACGGCGAAGGCGTTCTCGACATTGATCCGCCGCTCGGGGGCCGTCAATCCGGTCTGTGTGCCCGTATCGCGCGTCCGCTTGAGGGTGCGCGGCGGCATCAGCCCGAGCCCCAGTTCCCGCCCGAGTTGCACCGCCAGCAGGCGCGACTGGTTATAGGTCCGCGCCCGCTGGCGCTTCGCGTAGAGCGGCACGAACGCCACGGCATCGAACGCGATATCGGTGAAGTGGGTGCGCACACAGGCCGCCAGCAGGCGCGCCAGATCGGCCGCCAAATGCCCGCCCCCGTTGTACTTGAGCGCCTGCAGCGCATCGCAAATCGGCCCCCGATACCGCACCGCCGAACGCGCCCGGTCGAATCCCGGCGCGTCCTTGCGACAGGGGCCGCACCGGTAACGGTGCTCGATCATTCCCTCCACCGGGTCCCCGCAGTGGGAACAGAAGGGATCAACAACCGGCTGCAGCGCGGACAGGCAATCCCAGCACAGCTGCATGCCCTCCCCACCCACACGCTGCCCGCATCCCCCGCAGACCCGGGGATACAGCAAATCCAACAACGCCCCGCCAAACGCCATGGTGTTACTCCGTCCACATCCGCCACCACGGATGACACGGACGACACGAATCGCCAAGGTGGCCCGCGACTTCCGGGCGCGGGCAGCGCCCCATGCAGACGCCGCCCGACGTCACGTCACGTCCCGGCGTGGGAGACGCGCTCCGCACCCCCTACAGATGCCGCTGCAAGATCACGCCCAGCCGTGCCACAGCCGCCGCCGGCATCGCCTCGCGGTGCGTCATCACGGCATGCTCCAGCGCCCGCCCGCAAGCACAGGTCTGTTTTGACGGCAGGTGCGGAATGACATCGAGCAGAGCCGCCTTGGCCAACTCCGTGTTGGCCGTCACGTGTCCGATCACCATCTGCACCGTCACGGCCTCTTCGGTCTCGTGCCAGCAATCATAGTCCGTCACCATTGCCATCGCCTGATAGCAGATCTCCGCTTCCTTGCAGAGCTTGGCCTCGGCCAGGCTGGTCATGCCGACCACGTCGAATCCCAGCGCGCGGTGGACCTGCGATTCCGCCTTCGTCGAAAATGCGGGGCCCTCCATGCACACATAGGTGCCGCGTGCCTGCACACGCACATCCCGCCCGAGTCGAGCGGCGGCCGCCTGCACACTGCGCGCCAGCAGCGGGCGCATCGTCGCACAGCCCGGTTCGCCAAACGGCACATGCGCGGCAATGCCGCCGCCGAAAAAGGTGTGGCTCTCGGACTGCTTCGTGCGATCGAAATACTGGTCCGGCAGCACGACGTCGCGCGGGCGCAGATCCTCGCGCAAGCTGCCGACCGCGCTCACGGATATGATCTGGTCCACGCCCAGCAGCTTGAACCCATAGATGTTCGCCCGGTGGTTGATTTCGGACGGCAGGACGCGATGCCCGCGCCCGTGCCGCGGCAGGAAACAGATCGCATGGCCCTTCAGTTGCCCGAGCACATACTCGTCCGACGGCGCGCCAAAAGGTGTTTCCAACGCGCGCCGTTCGATGTTTTCCAGCCCGTCCAGATCATAGAGCCCGCTGCCGCCGATGCATCCAATCATAATCGCTCCCCTGTCCCCGATTCCACCGCGTGTCGCCCCGACGGCCGCCGCGCCGCCCTGCGTGGCGCATGCCCGGCCCCTCGCGTCAAATCGCCGCCACCCGCGGCTCTCACGCCTCCGGCGCCGGCCGCGCGTAATACGGATAGCGTTCCCGGGGCGCCCCGGCCGGCACGTACTTCCACCGCTTATACATCCACAGCCAATGCCCCGGACAATCCCGAATGATCGCTTCCACACGGTCGATGATCACTTGCGTGGCCGCCGTTTCATCGAGCGTATGCAGGAACAGTGGCGCCTGCGCAAACACCCGGTAACGCCCCGCGGCGTCCACTTTGCAGTAGCCCATGACCACCGCCGCCTTCGTGTGCCTGGCCAGTGAGGCGGCCGCCCGCGAAACCGGCACCGGCAGGCCGAAGAAGTTCACAAACAGCCCCCCCTCGTGCGGCAACGTGTTCTGGTCCAGCAGCAGCGCGATCCGCCCGCCGCGGCGAATCACGGCCAGCATCGCCTTGACCGCGCCCGCCCGCCTAGCAATCTCCTGCCCCGTCCGGCCCCGCACCACGCCCAGAATGTACTCCACCACCGGGTTCTTGACGGGCGTCGCCACGCTGCTGATCGTCTCCCCCAGCAGCACCGTGGCCTGGCCTGTCACTTCCCAGTTGCCAAAGTGCGCGGTCACCACCAGCGCCGGGCGCGTGGCCTGGTAGTGGTGAATCGAGTCATCAAACGTCACCCATCGGCGCAGGCGGCGCTGACTGAAGACGGCAAACCAGAACAGGTCGAGCAGCATCAGGGCAAACACCCGGTAGGACTCGCGCACGATGGCGGCCTTGTCGGCCTCTGACTTGCTGTCGCCGAAGGCTAGATCGAGATTGGCTCGCGCCAAGCGGCGCAGGGAGGGACTGCACCAGCGACCCACATCCCCCATCCCCCATGCCAGCCGCACGACCAGGGCGCGCGGAAACAGGGGAATGATGGCGAGCGCGGCCAGCACCAGAATGGCTTCACCCACCTGGCGAATAGGCTTCAGTGGCTTCATGCAGGCATGGTGCGCGGCCTTCCAGACACACGCGACGAAAACGAAAGTAGGCCGTGCCGGGATTGAACCGGCGACCCGCTGGTTAAAAGCCAGCTGCTCTACCAACTGAGCTAACGGCCCAAAAAGTTGACCTTATGGAAAAGCCTGCCGCCATGTCAAACCCCGAACTCAGCTCCCGCGCCTCGCGGCGGCTGAGCGTATGCGCTTGCCCGACACCCCAAGGCCCGATAAGGTGCGGATTTAGGATGCCTCACGAACGGAAACCCAAAAGCATGTCAAACCTGCAGCTCTATCGTCCCCTGGCCGTCCTCGACATTGAAGCCACCGGCACCAACCCGCAGTCGGACCGGCTGATCGATCTCGCCATTGTCCGCATCATGCCGGATGGCCGCCATGACCCGCATACCTTCCGCGTCAATCCCGGCATCCCGATTCCCGAGGATTCCGCCCGGATACACGGCATCCGGGACGCCGACGTGCGCGACTGCCCGCTCTTCAAGGATGTCGCCGCCCAGGTGAACGACGTTCTCGCCAACTGCGACTTGGGCGGCTTCAACGTGCTGCGCTTCGACATCCCGATGCTGATCGAGGAATTCGGACGCGTGGGCATTGCCTTCGACATCTCGGAGCGGCGCATCGTCGATGCCCAGCGTATCTTCCACCGGCGCGAACCGCGCGACCTCACCGCCGCACTTTCCTATTACTGCCAGGAAATGCACCTCGGCGCACACGGCGCGATGGCCGATGCCGACGCCACGGTGCGGGTGCTCGAGGCGCAACTGAAGCGCTACCCCGACCTCCCCCGCGACGTCGCCGAACTCGACGCCTACTGCAACCCCCGGGATCCCGGGTGGGTCGACCGCGAAGGGCGGCTCAAGTGGGCCGGCAGCGAAATCGTCGTGAATTTCGGCAAGAAAAAGGGTGAATCGCTGCGGGCGCTCCTGCGCGAGGATCCCGGCTTTATCAAGTGGATGATGCGCAGCAACTTCCCGAAAGACGTGAAGCAGCTGATCGAAGATGGCCAGCGCGGCGTCTGGCCCCCGCCGCCCCCGCCCGCCGCACCCACGACCACCGAGAGCGCGGGCGGCTGATAGGCCGACATGGCCGGGCGCGCGGTGCGCCCCTCCCTGTCGGCTAGCCTTTGTACATGTTCTCGACCTTGATCGAGACGTCGCGGTACCCGATATCGGCCTGGTAGATTTCCTTGAAGTACTGCAGGGCCTGATCCTTGTTGCCCGTGAGCTCGGCAATGGTGCCCAGCTCGTACAGGATCTCCTTCTTCGTCCCGTCCATGCCCGGAATATCCGCCACCGCCGCCATCAACTGCTGCGACGCCATGTCGTATTGGGCCTTCTGCTTGAAGCACAACCCGAGGTGATGGAGCGCGCGCGTCCGATGCTTCGGGCTGCGCTGCGCCGACTGGAACAATTGGATGGCCTCGTTGGTGCGTCCCGCCTCGTACATCACCACGGCCAGGTCGTACTTCAGTCGCAAGTCGTTCGGGTAGCGCTTCACCCGCTCTTCCAGGTCCGTCATCATGAACTGGGCCTTCTCCTGTTCACGATTCTGCGCGCCTTCCTCGTCGCCCGCCTCGCGCAGCTGCCGAATCTCGTGGTCCATCTGCTGCACGCGGATGCTGCTCAGCATCTGGTCCAACTCGGGATCGCCCGGACTGCGCTGCAACGCCTCTTCCATCGTCGCAATGGCCTCTTCAAACTGCAGCTTCTGCGTGTACAGGCGCGCCAGCGATCGGAAGTAGTTCATGTTGTCCGGCTCGGCCTGCACCTTGCTGAGCGTCTCCGCAATCAGGTCGTCCACATCCCGCTCGGACTTGACGGCCTTGGCGTCCTGCTCCAGGCGCACGGCTTCCTCGGTGTTCTTCATCGCGTCGCGGAAAGTGCCGCCCGAGGCCGCCGCCTGCTCCCACCCGTCGCGCGCCATGGTGTGGATCGCCATGGAATCCTTGAACGCCTTGACGAGTTCCGGGTCGTTCGGGCGCATCTGGCTCAGCCGTTCCCAGCAATCGCGCGACGTCTTGGTGTCCCCGGTGTCGGTGTAAATTTCCGCCAGCCGGCGCAGCACCTTGAAATTGTTCGGCAGCTGCTCGCGCACCATTTCCAGCGTCAGGATGGCCGCCTCCGGCAAGTCGTTCAGGATCGCCGCCTCGGCTGCCATCAGGGCAAACTGGGGATTGAGCGGATCGTGCGCCAACAGCTTTTCGGCCAGTTCCAGCGCCTTGTCCGCCTTGCGCCCCTTGATCTGCGCGGCGGTGTTGGCCATCAGCGGCAGGGCCTTGGCCATGATCATCGCCTGCGCGACCGCGCCAATTTTGCCGGCCTTGCGCTTCTGTATCTGGGCGGCCCGCAGAAAACGGCGCGCCTTCAAGGCCGCCGGCTCGATCGCCAGGACATTCGAGAACAGGTCGATGGCGTAGTCCAGGTTCCCACGCTCCATCGCGGCAAAGCCCTTATTGAACAGGTCGCGGACTTTCTGCGGCGTGCTTTCCATCGCGACTTCGGCCATGAGGATTCCCACTCCTTCCGCTCGGGCCGCGCATGCCGACGGGCGATCTGCCCCAGGCGCAACCCTCAATTGATAGCCTTTAACTGTACGGCTTTTCCGGTACTCAGGTCAAGTTGCGCCGCAGGGCGCATGACGGGTGCGGCGCCTTCGGTGCCCCCGTGGGCCTGTCCAGGCCCGAAACGCCGCCCGCCAGCGCAAGGCGGCCCCGCCCGCGAAAAATTTCAGCCCTTTCTCCGATCGCCGCTCGCCAGTGCCGCACCATTCCGATATAAGCTCGCCCATGCAAATCGGCTCCACGTGGTACGCGCAGATGGCCATCGGGCTGGCCTGCGCGGTCGGCGCCCGGGCGGATCCCCTGCCCGCCGGTGCCCCCCTCGTCCCCCTCGCGCAGGTGGCCCGCCGCTTCGAGGCCACCCTGGATGCCGAGCCGCGCAACGGCTACGCCACCTTCTCCACGCCGTACAAGCAACTCATCTTCGTCCCCAACGTGCGCCGCGTCACCGTGAACGGACTTTCCGTCCACATGAACGGCCCCTACGTCTTGAACAACGGCACCGGCTTCGTCACCAAGACCGATATCGCGTCCGTGCTCCAGCCCCTGCTGAATGAATCGACCAACGGCCTGCCGCTCCCGGACCGCCCGCGCGTGGTGATTGATCCCGGCCACGGTGGCGAGGACTCCGGCGCCGTCGGCATCGGAGGCGCAACGGAAAAAATCATCGTGCTCGCGATCGCCCGCCGCATCCAGGACGCACTCCAGGAAACCGGCATCGACGTGCGCCTCACGCGTGAAGATGACCGCTACCTCGCGCTCGACGAACGCGCCGACCTCGCCAACCGCTGGGGCGCCAGCCTGTTCGTCAGCATCCACCTCAACTCGTCGCGCAACCGCAATGCCTCCGGCGTGGAATCGTACGTGCTGTCCGCGGCCGGCTTCCCGTCCACCGCCGAAGGGTCTCGCAGCGATGGCAGCTACCCGGGAAATCGCTTCGACCCCGATAACATGCGGCTGGCCTACTATGTGCACAAGGGGCTGGTCTTTCAGTCACGGGCGGATGACCGCGGCGTCCGGCGCGCCCGGTTCGAGGTCCTGCGGGAAACGCGCTGCCCCGCCGTGCTGACTGAGTGCGGGTTCGTCACCAATCCCGATGAGTCGTGGCTCCTTCGCAAACCGGAATACGCGGAGCGCATCGCCCGCGGCCTGGCCAGCGGGATTCTCACCTACATCAGCCGGCGCGAACGCGCCACGCGAACGCCCCTCACCCTCACGGCCGAACCGGCGAGCGAGGAGACCGGCGCCGCCCCCGGCGCGACGCCACCAGCGTCCACGGAACCCGCCGCCGCCCCCCCGCCCGCCACGCCGCCTGCCGCCCCCGCCCCCGTTCCGCAGCCTGCCCCCGCGAATGACAAGCCGCTGCCGCCGCCGATGCCCGCGCCGCGGCCGGACAACGGAGACAAGCCCCTGCCCCCGGCCACCTCGCTGCCCGGCGCTTCACAGCCAGCCGGAAACGGCACCGCTCCGGTGTCGCAGACCGAGAAGAAAGCCGAGCCGAATCGCCTGACGCCGAGCGTGGTCAAGCCGATTGGATGAGATCGCGGAAGCGGCCAAACAGGTAGTACGGGTCGTGCGGCCCCGGCCCGGCTTCCGGATGGTACTGAACGGCAAACACCGGCTCCTGCCGATGACGCACACCTTCAATCGTCTGGTCGTTCAGGTTGATGTGCGTGACTTCGACCGTGCGCGCATCCAGCGTTTCCGGGTCGATGGCAAAGTTGTGGTTCTGCGAGGTGATTTCCACCTCGCCGGTCTGCAGATCCATCACGGGATGGTTGCAGCCGTGGTGTCCAAACTTGAGCCGGTACGTCCGCCCGCCCATCGCATGGCCCAGCAGCTGGTGGCCCAGGCAGATGCCCATGATCGGCACCTTCCCAATCAGTTCGCGCGCCGTCTCGATCGCGTAGGTCACGGCCGCCGGATCCGCCGGGCCGTTTGACAAGAACACGCCGTCCGGCTTGTACGCCAGGACCTCCGCGGCCGTGGTCTTGGCCGGCACCACCGTGACCGCCATGCCGTGCCGCTTCATCCCGCGCAGAATGTTCCACTTGATGCCAAAATCGAAGGCCACAACGTGCATGGAAGGCGGCGGACAGGATTCCGCAATGCCCCAGGTGCAGGTCAGGCTTCCGTCCTCGTCCCACACGTACGGCTTCCCGCACGTCACGCGCGCCGCATAGTCCTGCCCGTCCAGCCCGCCCCACTCCCGGGCCCGCGCCACCCCTTCTTCCGGGGTGACCGCGCCCGACACGCCGATGAAGCCGCGCTGCGTGCCGTTCTCCCGCAAGTGCGTCGTCAGCGCCCGCGTGTCCACGCCGGCCAAGGCGGGGATGCCATGGCGCACCAGGCACTGCGTCAGCGATTCTGCCGCGCGCCAGTTGCTCGGCGTGTTCAACGCGTGCATGATGAAGCCGTTGGCAAAGAACCGGCGCGATTCCATGTCCTCGCCGTTGATCCCGGTATTGCCGATCTCCGGGTAGGTCATGGTCACGAACTGCCCGCTGTATGACGGGTCGGAGAGAATCTCCTGGTAGCCCGTCATGCCGGTGTTGAAGACCACTTCGCCCAGCGCATCCACCGGCGCGCCGACCGAGTAGGCGCGCAGCACGGTGCCATCCGCCAGCGCCAGGAAGGCGGGCTTTTCGCGCTGCTCTTGCCAGTTCCAGCCAGTGACCGACCCGTCGGTGCTCATGTCGTCATGCTCCCTGCGGGGCCGTGGCCGCCGCCTGCTCTTCCGCGCGCCCGGCCTGGATGCGGCCGATGTTGAACGTTGGCGCGGCGTGGTGATATTCCTGCAACGAGCGCACCTGCAAATTCGGATTCGCCCGCAGCGCCTCCAGCCCGCCCACCGCGGCGCGGAAGCCGTCGATCGTGGTGGTGATCGGCAGGGCCCGCAGCACCGCCCGCGCGCGCATGCGCACTTCATCGAGGCGCGGCGCCGCGCCGCTCGATGGCGTGTTGATGATCCACTGCAGCTTGCGCGAATCGATCATGCCCAGCACGTTCGGCTCGCCCTCGGCAATCTTGTTCAGCAACTGGCTCGGCACGCCTTGCTCCGCCAGCGCGCCGCGGGTGCCGCGCGTGGCGAAAATGGTGAAGCCCAGGTCCACGAGGCGGCGCGCCAGCGGCACCGCCGCCGCCTTGTCCGCATCGCGCACGCTCAGGAACACCGGCCCGCCCGACGACGGCAGCGTGTTGCCCGCCGCCATCTGGCTCTTGAGAAACGCCATGGGCAGGCCCGCGTCCATCCCCATCACCTCGCCCGTCGACTTCATTTCCGGGCTCAGCAGCACGTCGATGCCCGGGAAGCGCATGAACGGAAACACCGCCTCCTTCACCGACGCGTGGCTTGGAATCACTTCCTCCGTGAACCCCAGGTCGCGCAGCTTGCCCCCCGCCATGACCAGCGCGGCCAGCTTGGCCAGCGGAACGCCGATCGCCTTGCTGACGAACGGCACCGTGCGCGAGGCGCGCGGATTCACTTCCAGCACGTACACGCGCTCCTTCTGCACGGCGTACTGCACGTTCATCAGCCCGCACACCCGCAGCTCCTTGGCCAGCGCGTGCGTGTGGCGCCGGATCGTGGCCAGCACCTCCGCCGACAGCCCCGCCGCCGGAATCATGCAGGCGCTGTCGCCCGAGTGAATCCCCGCGAGCTCGACGTGCTCCATGATGGCGCCGATCACCGAGACCTCGCCGTCGCTGATGCAGTCCACGTCCACCTCGGTGGCGTCGTCCAGGAAACGGTCGATCAGCACGGGGCGCTCTTCGGACACCTGCACGGCCTCGGCCATGTACTGCCGCAGCATCTCCCGATCGTAGACGATCACCATCGCGCGCCCGCCCAGCACGAACGACGGCCGCACCAGCACGGGGTAGCCGATCCGGTCCGCGATGATCTCCGCCTCCTCCAGCCGCGTGGCGATGCCGTTGTCCGGCTGCAGGATGTCCAGCCGCTGCACGAGTTCCTGGAAGAACCGCCGGTCCTCCGCCGCCTCGATGCTCTCGGGCGACGTGCCGATGATGTTCACCCCGTTGCGGCTGAGCGCCTTGGCCAGGTTCAGCGGCGTCTGACCGCCGAACTGGACAATCACGCCCCAGCACTGCTCGCGCCGGTAGATGTGCAGCACGTCCTCCAGGGTGACCGGCTCGAAATACAGCCGGTCGCTCGTGTCGTAGTCCGTGCTGACCGTCTCCGGGTTGCTGTTGACCATGATGGTCTCGAAGCCGGCGTCGCGCAGCGCGAAGGCCGCGTGCACGCAGCAGTAATCAAACTCAATCCCCTGCCCGATCCGGTTGGGGCCGCCGCCGAGAATCATGATCTTGCGCCGGTTGCTCGGACGGCTGTCGTCCCGCACGCCGTAGTGGGAATAGAAGTACGGGGTGAAGGCGGTGAACTCGGCGGCGCAGGTGTCGACCAGCCCGTAGACCGGCTCGAGCCCCAGCGCGTAGCGCGCGGCGCGCACCTCGTCCTCCCGGCTCTGCAGCAGCCAGGCAATCTGGCGGTCGGAGTAGCCGAACTCTTTCGCCTGCACAAACAGCAGCCGGTTCGCGCGCAACCCCTCGAGCGATCCCGCGCGCCGGATCTCGTCCTCGTAGGCCGCCAGCTCCTCCAGCTGCCGCAGGAACCACCGGTCGATCTTGGTCAGCGCAAAGACCTGCTCCACGGTCCAGCCGCGCCGGAACGCCGCCCGCACGTAGAACACGCGCTGCGAGTTGGGCCGCACCAGCTCCTTGCGCACCGTCTCGTCATCCGCGCGCTCGAAGGCCTGGTCGCGCCCGTCCGCCCCGAATCCCGCCCGGCCGGTCTCCAGCGAGCGCAGCGCCTTCTGAAAGGACTGCTTGAACGTGCGCCCGATGCTCATCGTCTCGCCGACCGACTTCATCTGCGTGCCCAGCGTCGAATCCGCCTTGGCGAATTTCTCGAACGCGAAGCGCGGCACCTTGGTCACCACGTAGTCGATGGATGGCTCGAAGCAGGCCGGCGTCTCGCGCGTGATGTCGTTGCGCAACTCGTCGAGCGTGTAGCCCACCGCCAGCTTGGCCGCGATCTTGGCAATCGGAAACCCCGTGGCCTTGGAGGCCAGCGCGCTGGAGCGCGACACGCGGGGATTCATCTCGATCACGATCATCCGGCCGTTGTCCGGGTTCATGGCGAACTGCACGTTCGACCCGCCCGTGTCGACGCCGATCTCGCGCATCACGGCCAGGGCCGCGTCGCGCATGCGCTGATATTCGCGATCGGTCAGGGTCTGCGCCGGCGCCACCGTGATGCTGTCGCCCGTGTGCACGCCCATCGGGTCCAGGTTCTCGATCGAACAGACGATCACGCAGTTGTCGCGCTGGTCGCGCATCACCTCGAGCTCGAATTCCTTCCAGCCCAGCACGGATTCCTCGATCAGGATCTCCGAGGTCGGGCTGAGGAACAGGCCGCGCGCGGCGATGTCCTCGAATTCCACCTCGTTGTAGGCGATGCCGCCGCCGGTGCCGCCCAGCGTGAAGCCCGGCCGGATCACCAGCGGATAGGCGCCGATCTCGTCGCGCGCCTCGCGCGCCTCGGCAATGGTGTGCGCCGACACGCTGCGGGGCATGTCCAGGCCAATGCTGTGCATCGCCGCCTTGAACAGCGCACGGTCCTCGGCCTTCTCGATCACGTCGGCCTTCGCGCCGATCATCTCCACGCCGTACGTGGCCAGGATTCCCTGCCGGCACAGCGCCATGGCCAGGTTCAGCGCCGTCTGCCCGCCCACGGTCGGCAGCAAGGCGTCCGGCCGCTCGCGCTCGATGATCGCCGTGAGCACCGGCACGTCCAGCGGCTCCACGTACGTGCGATCCGCCAGCTCCGGATCGGTCATGATCGTGGCCGGGTTGCTGTTCACCAGCACCACCTCGTAGCCCTCTTCCTTGAGCGCCTTGCAGGCCTGCACGCCCGAGTAGTCGAACTCGCAGGCCTGGCCGATCACGATCGGCCCGGAACCGATGAGCAGAATCTTGTGAATGTCAGTGCGTTTGGGCATGCGACTCCGCCTATGACTTGCGTTTCTTCAGCGCGGCACCCACGAACGAGCGGAACAACGGGTGCGCCGCCAGCGGGGTGGATTGAAATTCAGGGTGAAACTGGCAGCCCAGGAACCACGGGTGGCCGGGCAACTCCACCATCTCCACGAGGTCGCCCTCCGGGCAGATGCCCGCGATGCGCAGCCCCTTGGCCTCCAGCTGCGCGCGGTACGCGTTGTTGAATTCGTAGCGGTGCCGGTGCCGCTCGCGGATGCGCGCCTTGCCGTAAGCCTTCAGCGCCAGCGTGCCATCCTCGATCCGGCAGGGATACGCCCCCAGCCGCATCGTGCCGCCCATGTCGCGCACGGCCTTCTGCTCCTCCATCAGGTCGATGACCGGATGCGGCGTGTTCTTGTCGAACTCCGTGCTGTTGGCCCCCGCCCGCTTGCAGACGCTGCGGCTGAATTCAATGACCGCGCATTGCATCCCGAGGCAGATGCCGAAGAACGGGATGCGCTGGGTGCGCGCGTACTGCACCGTACGGATCATGCCCTCGATGCCCCGGTCGCCAAAGCCGCCGGGAACCAGGATGCCCGCCACGCCGGACAGGTGCGCCGCCGGGCCGTCGTCCTGGATCAGCTCGGACTCCACCATGCGCACCTTCACCGTGCAGTTGTTGGCGATGCCGCCATGCGTCAGGGCTTCGTAGATGCTCTTGTACGAATCGCGCAGGCTGATGTACTTGCCGACCACCGCGATCTCGACCTCGCCGTTGCGCGGCGTGATCAGCGTGCGCACCATCGCCTTCCACTGCCGCAGATCCAGGTTGTTCACGTGCAGCTGGAGCTTCTCCAGGATGTACACGTCCACGTCCTGGCGCGCCAGGTCCAGGGGCACCTCGTAAATGCTGTTCTGGACGTCCGGCTCGCCGATCACCAGCTCGCGATCGACGTTGCAAAACAGCGCCAGCTTGTCGCGGTGCTCCGGCGTCAGCGGCCGCTCGCAGCGGCAGATCAGGATGTCCGGGATGATGCCGATCGTCCGCAGGATGCCCACCGACTGCTGGGACGGCTTGGTCTTCATCTCGCCCGCCGCCTTGATGTACGGCACCAGCGTGATGTGAATGAACATGCCGTTCTCCCGCCCGATCTCCTGCCGGTACTGGCGGATCGCCTCGAGGAAGGGCAGCGACTCGATATCCCCCGCTGTGCCGCCCACCTCGGTGATCACGACATCCACGTCCTCCGAGTCAAGCGCCCGGATGGCCGCCTTGATTTCGTCCGTGACGTGGGGAATCACCTGCACCGTCTTGCCTAGATAGCCGCCCTGCCGCTCGCGCGATATGACGTTGCTGTAAATCCGGCCCGTCGTGAAGTTGCTGGCGCGCGTGCAGGGGATGCCCGTGAACCGCTCGTAGTGCCCGAGGTCCAGATCCGCCTCGGCGCCATCGTCCGTCACGTACACTTCGCCGTGCTGGTAAGGCGACATCGTGCCCGGATCCACGTTCAGGTAGGGATCCATCTTCTGGAGCCGCACGCGGTAGCCGCGCCGCTCGAGCAGCAGGGCCAGCGCCGCCGACGTCAGCCCCTTGCCCAGGGACGACACCACACCCCCGGTCACAAAAATGTGTTTCGTCACGTGCGACATAAAACCTCTGCGAAAACGCAAGCACTCGAAACCGGATCACCGGCCGGCGCCCGCCCTCCGGCGCGCCCACTCCCCATGTCGATTTTCGAGCTTCCTTTGGATTTCGACTCTCGGATTTCGGCAGCCTCTCCTATTCCATCTTCGTCGGCGTCGGCATCAGCCGCAATTCCTGCGTGGTGAATTCCAGGTCCTGCTTGCTCTTGATGCCGCCCGGATCCACCGGGTAGTTGCCGGTGAAGCAGGCCGAACAGAACCCCTTGTGCTGCCCGAACGGAAGGAACAGCCCTTCCAGGCTCAAGTAGCCAACGCTGTCCGCCCCCAGGAACTTGCGGATCTCCTCCACGTTGCGCGCCCCGCCGATGAGTTCGCTCTTCGTCGGGAAGTCGATGCCGTAGAAGCACGGGTGCGCGATCGGCGGGCACGAGACCCGCATGTGAATCTCCTTCGCCCCCGCCTCCCGCAGCCGCTCGACGCGCCGCCGCGCCGTCGTGCCGCGCACGATCGAGTCGTCGACCACGACCACGCGCTTGCCCCGCACCACCTGGGGCATCACCGACAGCTTGAGGTCCACGCCTTCGGCGCGATCCTCCTGCAGCGGCATGATAAAGGTGCGGCCCACGTAGTGATTGCGGATGAACCCGTAGTCGAGCGGGATGCCGCTGGCGCGCGAATACCCCAGCGCCGCCGAGCTGCCGCTGTCCGGGATCGGGATCACGATGTCCGCTTCCACCGGATATTCCTGCGCCAGCCGCATGCCGTACTGGACGCGCACCTGGTGTACGCTGTGCCCGAACACGTTGCTGTCCGGGCGCGCAAAGTACACCATCTCAAAGACGCACTGCGCCAGGCGATCCGTCGGCGCTTCCGGCACCAGCGCGATGCTGTGCAGCCCCGACTTGTCGATCACGATCAGCTCGCCGGGGCGCACATCGCGCTCGAACTTGGCCCCCGTCTGCTCCAGCGCGCACGTCTCGCTGGCCACCACCCAAGCATCGCCCAGCCGGCCAATGGAGAGCGGGCGGAAGCCCAGCGGATCGCGCGCCGCCATCAGGCAGTCCTTGGTCATGATCAGAAAGCAGTACGCACCCTTGAGCTCCCCCAGCGCGCGCGCCACCCGCTGCGGACGCCGCCGGTACATCGGATCCGCCAGCAGATGGACCAGGATCTCGCTGTCCGTGCTCGTCTGAAAGATCGCGCCTGCATCCTGGTACATGCGCCGCAGCGACCCCGCGTTCACCAGATTGCCGTTGTGCGCCACCGCCCAGATGCCATCCGTGCACTCCACCACCAGCGGCTGCACGTTCTGGATGCGGGTCGACCCCGTCGTGGAATAGCGCACATGGCCGATGCCCAGGTGGCCCTTGAGGGCCTCGGCACTGCGCTTGTTGATGACTTCGCTGACCAGGCCCAGGCCCTTGATCGAGCGCACGTCCGTGCCGTCGGCCACCACAATCCCGGCGCCCTCCTGGCCGCGGTGCTGAAGCGAGAAGAGGCCGCGGTATATGGTCGAAACCGGATTGTCGAGGCCGAAGATGCCGAATAGTCCGCAGTGCTCTTTGGGATGATCGTCCATGTTGTCGCCGCTGCCCCTTGTGCGCGGAAATCCGGGGGAAGGCGAATACGCGGACTTCCCCGAGGCCGGCGTCGCGTGGCTGCCAGCCTCGGGGGACCGTATTAGAAGAAAGGCGGGTCACTAGCAAGCAAGGATTGCGGAGAAATCCGCGCCGGGCCGCCGGGACGTTCGCCAGACGCGAATTTCCTCAGGATTCGTGCTGCCAAACGCGATAAAAAACCGGCGCGCTGGCGGCGTTCGTCAGGCTCAGCGTCGCGCCAAAACTCACCAGGTTGCTGGCCCCGGGAACGCCGGCCCAGGCCGACGCCACCAGGTCCGTGCTGGCCTGCAGGTCGTAAAGCGCCGTATTCGTGGCGTTCCAGCTCACCACATAGGCGCCATTCGTCACCGCCGCCTGCACGACGCGCGGCGCCGGCAGCAGGTCCCCGCTCGCGGGGGCCGCCGTGACCTCCAGGCTGTTGAAGAACTGGTCGCGCTCGGGCCCGCTGCCGGTATTGAAGGCAAAAACCCGCGCCTGCATGGCCAGCGGACCGCCCGGCGGATTCATCAGGTCACCGCTGAACGTCGTCGCCACCCCTGAGGGGAACGGCATGATGCTGCCCGCATAGGTTGCAAAGCTGGTCAGCGTGATCTGCACCACCATGCCGTCGTTGGTGTAGCCGAAGGGGATCGCATGGAGCCCCGAGGCATCGCTGACTTCGTACGTCAGCTCGCCGCCCCTGAACAGGACTTCCACCACATTTTCGCCGTTCGCATTCTGCAGCCCGACGCCCACCGCCGAACCGCCGTCCGCATAGCCAGTGTCCATGGCGCAGCTGACGCTCTGCCCCACCACCAGCGGCCCGCCCACGAACGGCCGGACCGCCGCGGCCGTCTGCCCCTGATTGGCATACAGGCCCCAGGCCTTGCCGCCCGTGTTGATGTCGCCGTCCGGCACGGCATTAGTCCCGCCGCCGTTCAAGGCCGAATTGCCGATGAAGTGGCCGTTCTCTTCCACGTTGGTGGACGTCGTGGTCAGGATCCACGGGCCGAACCCCGCCACCCCGCCCGTGTCACCGGAACTCCACCCGGGATACGCTTCCGCCGTATCCACCGCGTTGGTCGCGGCCCGCGCGCCCGCCGCCAACACCATCAGCACCAGCCCCAGCTGCGTTTTCAGACTCATGGCAGACTCCTCCAGATAATGATCGTGCGACCTAGTATAGTACTAGATGACAATTCATGCAAGTCCGCCCGCCCCTCGACGCCTCGCCCGCCCCCCGCTAATTACAAATATGTATTTGTGATTGTCTCGACGACAAGCCTGTGATATTCAGCGGCCCATGCTACGTGTTGTGTAGCGAAAGGACTGGCCCGTGACCAAGCCCGAAACGCCCCTCGGCGAGAAACGTTCGCAGCTGGAACTCGAGATCCTCTACCGCATCTCCCAGACCCTCGTGCACCAGCATGACATCTCCGCCCTCCTGAACGAGGTGCTCGACATCATGGAAACCGAGATGGGCCTCTCGCGCGGCACCCTCACCCTGCGCCGCCCGAACTCCGACGTCTTCCAGATCGAAGCCTCCAAGGGCCTCTCCGTCGAAGAACGCAAGCGTGGCCAGTACGCGCCGGGCGAAGGCATCACCGGACGCGTCGCCAAGTCCGGCAAGGCCGCCCTCGTGCCCGACATCACCAAGGACCCCAACTTCCTCGACCGCACCCGCGCCCGCAAACAGCGCTCCGTGGCTTTCCTGTGCGTGCCCATCATCCACCAGCGCCAGGTCATCGGCACCATGAGCATCGACCGGCCCGTGGCGCCCGACGCCGAACTGCAGCGCGATCTCGCCTTCCTCAACCTCGTCGCCGACATCCTCGCCGAGGGCGTCGCACGCATTCGCGAGGACATCGAGGAGCGCGACAGCCTCGTGGCCGAGAACCGCCGCCTGCGCGTCGAACTGGGCGACCACTACCACCCCAGCAACATGGTCGGCAACTGCAGCAGCATGCGCCAGGTCTACGAACAGATCAACACGGTCGCCGACAGCACGGCCACCGTGCTGATCCGCGGCGAGTCGGGCACCGGCAAGGAGTTGGTCGCGCGCGCCATCCACTTCAGCAGCTCGCGCAAGAACAACCCCTTCATCTGCGTGAACTGCGCCGCGCTCCCCGAAACCCTGATCGAGAGCGAGCTCTTCGGCCACGAGAAGGGCGCCTTCACCGGCGCCCTCCAGCAGCGCCGCGGCCGCTTTGAACTCGCCAACGGCGGCACGCTCTTCCTCGACGAAATCGGGGATATCTCCCCCAGCGTCCAGGTGCGCCTGCTGCGCGTCCTGCAGGAGCGCATGTTCGAGCGCGTCGGCGGGGACAAGACCATCGGCGTCAACGTCCGCATCATCACGGCCACCAGCCAGGACCTCGAGTCCCGCATGCGCGAGGGCCGCTTCCGCGAGGACCTCTTCTACCGCCTGAACGTGTTCCCGATCCACCTGCCGCCGCTTCGCGAACGGCGCTCCGACATCATGCTGCTCGCCGACAGCTTCGTGCAGAAGTACAACCAGATCTACAACAAGCAGATCAAGCGCATCTCGACGGCCGCCATCAACATGATGATGGCCTACCACTGGCCTGGAAATGTGCGCGAACTGGAGAACTGCATCGAGCGCGCCGTGCTCACCAGCACGGACAGCGTCATCCACGGCTACACCCTGCCGCCGTCCCTGCAGACGGCCGACCAGACGCACACCGCCATCCTGCCCAAGGAGGGCGCCAGCCTGCGGGCCCTGGTGGATTCCTACGAGCGCGAGATCATCATCGACGCACTGAAACAGAACCGCGGCATCGCCGCCGCGGCCAGCCGCCAGTTGCACACCACCCAGCGCGTGCTCAACTACCGCATCCGCCAGCTCGGCATCGCCCCCCGCAATTACCGCTGAGCCGACGCGGCGTCGTCAACCTGCTTCTTCGCACGCTCCAGGCAGGGCGGGCACACGCTGTGCGTGAAGTTGATCGGCGAGCGCTTGCCGATATACTCCTCGATCTGCTGCCACTTCTCGGTGTCGAGACGGATCTTCTTGCAGTACGAGCAAATGGTCAGCAGCCCGCTGACGATGCGGCGCTGCTGCAGGTAGGTGTTGCCAACCACGATCACCGCGGCCAGCAGCACCCCCGCGGATTCCAGGCACCCGCGCGTGAGGTCCACGGGGTGCGCCTGGCCGCCGAACAGCAACGCCGACATGTCCACCACCTGGTCAACCCACACCAGCAGCAGCAGGAGCAGGAACACCAACACCTGCCACGCGGCGATGAAGGCGAATCCCCCCCCCATCTTCAACATCACCCGGTCCGGCGTTTTCTTTTTCCACATGTCATGCATCCCAACAGCTGACCACCCCTCGCCCCCCGCGAATTGAGCCGTATAGTATGCGAATCTCTCCCCCCCTTGGCAACATCCGACTATCATCCAGTCCGTACCTAGGCTAGACCGGCGATGAGGCCAGCCGCGGCGCCCCGGGCGCTTTTCGATTCCCTGCCCGCCCCCCCTCCTTGTATGATAAGATTTGATGTTGTGCGCGCAATTGGCGGGCAGCAAAGGGGAGCTATGGCCAGGCTGCTGGTGGTGGATGATGACCCAAAATTCCTGGACGTGTTGACGAAATTACTCGCCAACCGTGGCTACGACATCGCCACCTGCACCAGTGGCGACGCCGCCTTGGAATCCATGGCCCAGTCCCTGCCGGACCTCCTGCTGTGCGACATCAACATGAAGCCCACCTCCGGCATGCAGGTGCTCCAGGCCGCGCGCGAACGCCACCCCGGGCTGACCGTCGTCATGTTCACCGCCTACGGCTCGGTCGAAACCGCGCTCGAAAGCCTGCGCAAAGGCGCCTTCGACTACGTCACGAAGCCCTTCCGCGTCAGCGACTTCATCGAAACCATCGAAAGCGCCCTCGCCTGGGACCCCACGCGCGCGGCGGAAGGCGAGCAGGCCACGATCCCCTTCCACCTCGGCGAGATCATCGCCCAGAGTGCGTCCATGCGGGCGGTCTGCACCATGATCGAACGCGTGGCCCCCACGGATGCCACCATGCTGTTCCGCGGCGAACGCGGCAGCGGCAAGCAACTCTGCGGCCGAACGATCCACGCCATGAGCCAACGGCGACAGGGGCCGTTTGTCGTGGCCGACTGCGCCGCCATCCCGCCAGCCGACCTGGCCGTCGCCCTCTTCGGCCGCGCCGTGCAGGCCCATGGCCTCGATTCCGAGGACGGGCATGGCCTCCTGCAGCAGGCCTTCGGCGGAACGCTATGGTTGAGCGAAATCGGCATCCTCCCGCCACCCATTCAGGAACGCCTGCTGCGCGTGTTCAAGGAGCAACTCATTGTGCCCGAGGGCGGCGAAACGCCCGTCCCCGTCGATGCCCGGATCCTCGCGGAAACCGCCATGGACATGCCCCAGGCCGTCGCCCAGGGAAAATTCCGGGCCGATCTGTACGCCCGCTTCGCCCCGCTCGCCGTCGAGATCAAACCCCTGCGCGAACGACGCGAAGACATCCTGCCCATGTTCTGGCACTTCTTCCGCCAGGCCCTCGGGGACCAGGCCCCCCTGCCCCGCGTCGATCCCGATGCGCGCGGCCTGCTCCTGCATTACAGCTGGCCCGGCAACGTCAAGGAACTGCAGGCCGTGGTGAGTCACCTGGTGCAGGCCGGCATCACGCAGCGCGTGACCGGCGCGACGCTGCCGGAAAATATGGTCCGCGCGCTGTCTGGCACGCCCATAGCCGCCCTCAGCCAGGACGACTCCGGCCGCGCCAAGTCGCTCAAGGCCTTCCTCATGGCCGCCAATCGCAGCCGCGCCGCCCGGCAAGGCGAGAAGCCTTAGCGGGGACGCTCGGGCCAGCATCCCACCCACCACCGAACGTGCCCGCCAAGGCGCCCACCATGTCACGCAACGGCGAAACCTGCGCATGACGCGACCGCCCGCCTGTGGTACGGTCAATGCCGCGCCTGGGACCGACGTCCCCGTGGACGCGAACAGGGAGTCGTGAGGCGCTCGCGGCGTCCAGCTGAACCAGTGGAGGGGTTGTGGGCAAGGGCAAAGGGAATCTGGGAAAAACCATCGTGTCGCTGGCGGGTGTCGCCGCGGCACTCATCGTCATCGCCATCCTCCTGCTGATGTTCCAGCTGGGGACCGTCGTCAAGACCGCCGTCGAGAAAGTCGGCCCCACCGTCACGGGCGGCCCCGTCACCGTGTCCTCGGTGTCCATCCGCCCGTTCACGGGGAAGGCCGTGTTGAAGGGGCTTGTGATCGGCAACCCCGCCGGCTATCGCACGCCCAACGCCTTTGAACTTGCCGAACTCAACGTGGACCTGAACGTCCGCTCCATCTTCGGAAACCCGCTCGTCATTCATCGCGTGCTCATCGACGGGGCCCAGATCACCTACGAGACCGCCCACGGCAAGGGCAACCTCGAAGCCATCATGGCCAACGTCAAAAAAGCCACGCCGGCCAGGAAATCCAAGCCCGCCGCGCCCCCCGCCGGAACGCCCCCCGCGCCCAAGCCCGCCAAGACGGAGACGCACGTGGTGATCGACCGCCTCGTCATCAGCCATGGTCGCGTGGCGTACGCGTCCTCGCGGACCGGCAACCAGCCCGTCCCCCTGCCGCTGCCCACCATCACGATGACCGACATCGGCAAGGATCGCCCGACGACCGTCTCGGAGGCCGTCTCGCAAATTGTGGGTGAGATCCTGAATGGCGTCGGCACCGCGATCGCCCAGTCGTTTACGAAATCCGCCAAGGCCCTGAAGCACGGCACCGAGCGGCTGAAGGAACTGGGCAGCGAGTCCGATGCGATGTCCAAGGGCGCGGCCGCTGGCATCGGCCGGGCGGCCGACGATGTGGCCGAAGCGGCCCACAAGGGCCTGCAGAAACTGGGCTTGGGCGACTGGGTCGACAAGCCCCCCAAGCAAGGCGACTGAGCGTCCGGGCACTGCAAAATTGTAGATCGTCCCGGTCGGGTTCTACAAAATTGTATAATACAGAAGCATGGACGAATCCGAGCATGATGCCGCCCGGTGCTGTATCCGTTTCTCCGGATTGGAGTTACAGCGCCTTGGCGGCCGGCGTGCGCGGTTGGCACGGGACGTGCCTATAGACGACAGGACCCGTGTATACCCAAGCGGGCGCAGCGAGACCTCACAAGGAGATACAGACCCATGAAGCAGAGTAATGCGCGGCAGGCGGCGATTGCGGCGGTGACGTCGTACAAGCCCATCGAAAAGCCCTTGAACTTCCTCGACACTCCCGCCAAGGAACTCTTCGGCTCCAACACGTTCAACGACGCGGTCATGCGCGACCGCCTCCCCAAGGCCGTCTACAAGGCCGTGCAGCGCACCATCCGCCAGGGCGAGTCGCTGGACCCCAGTGTCGCCGATGCCGTGGCCACGGCCATGAAGGACTGGGCCATCGAAAAGGGCGCCACGCACTACGCACACGTCTTCTTCCCGCTGACCGGCATCACGGCCGAGAAGCATGACAGCTTCCTGTCGCCCGACGGCCAGGGCGGCGCCATCGCGGAGTTCAGCGGCAAGCAGCTCATCCAGGGCGAACCGGACGCCTCGTCGTTCCCCTCGGGCGGTATTCGCGCCACCTTCGAAGCCCGCGGGTATACGGCCTGGGATGTGACCAGCCCCGCCTACATCCTCGAAAACCCGAACGGCACCACGTTGTGCATTCCCACGGCGTTCTGCTCCTGGACAGGCGAAGCGCTCGACAAGAAAACCCCGCTGCTGCGCTCCATGCAGGCGCTCAACCGCCAGGCCCAGCGCGTGCTCAAGGTCTTCGGCCACCAGGATCCGGGCTATGTCTTCGCCACGGCCGGTCCGGAGCAGGAGTACTTCCTCATCGACCGCAACTTCTTCTTCGCGCGGCCGGACCTCACCATCTGCGGCCGCTCGCTCTTCGGCGGCAAGCCCGCCAAGGGACAGGAGTTCGAGGACCAGTACTTCGGCACCATCCCCGAACGCGTGCTGGCCTGCATGCTCGACGCCGAACGCGAGCTCTTCAAGCTGGGCGTCCCGGTGAAGACGCGCCACAACGAAGTCGCGCCCAGCCAGTACGAAATCGCGCCGGTCTACGAAAACGCCAACGTGGCCGCCGATCACCAGCACATGGTCATGACCACCCTGCGCCGGGTCGCCGAGAAGTACGGCCTGAGCTGCCTGCTGCACGAGAAGCCCTTCGCCGGCATCAACGGCTCGGGCAAGCACCTGAACTGGTCGCTCGGCACGGCCTCGGCCAACCTGCTCGAACCCGGCAACGACACGCATGAGAACGCGCAGTTCCTCGTCTTCTGCGCGGCTGTCATCCGCGCCGTGCACACCTACTCGGAGCTGCTGCGCGTCGCCGTCGCCCATGCCGGCAACGACCACCGCCTCGGGGCCAACGAAGCGCCCCCCGCGATCATCTCGATCTTCCTCGGCGACATGCTGACGGACATCTTCGAGCAGATCGAGAAGGGCGGCGCCAAGAAGTCCAAGTCCGGCGGCACGCTCACCATCGGCGTGGACACCCTCCCCCCGCTGCCGAAGGACGCGGGCGACCGCAACCGCACGAGCCCGTTTGCCTTCACCGGCAACAAGTTCGAGTTCCGCGCCGTGGGCTCCAGCCAGTCCATCGCCGGCCCGCTGGTCATCCTGAACACGATCGTGGCCGAAAGCCTGGACTTCATGGCCACGGAACTCGAAAAGGCCACCAAGGGCGACGCCAAGAAGCTGAATGCCGCCGTGCAGAAGCTGCTCCAGTCCGTCATCAAGGAGCACAAGGCGATCATCTTCAACGGCGACAACTACGCCGAGGCCTGGCACAAGGAAGCCGCCCAGCGCGGTCTCCCCAACCACCGCAACACGGTGGACGCCCTGACGGCCGTGGCCGGCAACAAGACCTACGCCGCGCTCTTCGAGAAGTACAAGGTGCTCTCGAAGCGGGAATTGACGGCGCGTAACGAGATCTACGCCGAACGTTACTGCAAGGACGTGAACACCGAGGCCCAGCTCTGCGTCACGATTGCGCGCGGCCAAATCCTGCCCGCCGCCTATCGCTACCAGAACGAACTGGCGTCAACCGCCTCGTCCATGAAAAACGCGGGCATGGATCCGCACCTCGGGTCGCTCGAAAAGATGACCGGCCTCACGAACGGGATGGAAAAAGCCATCGACGCCCTGCAGCACGCCCTGGATCACAAGGCCGATGGCGACACGCTCAGCCACGCGCGGCATTATCGCGATGAAGTCCTGCCCGCCATGCTCAGCGTGCGCAAGGTGGCTGATCAGCTCGAGGCCATCATCGCCGACGACCTCTGGCCGCTGCCGTCCTACCAGGAGATGCTCTTCATCCGGTAAGCGGGCGATTCCCTCGTCAGCACGTGCCCCGGCTCGCAACTCGAGCCGGGGCTTTTTTTTTGCGCCCGGCCGGCCGTCTCAGTTCTGCTGCTGGGCGGCCAGTCTGCGTTTCAGGTTCGCCGGGGCGTGGCGATCGAAGGTGTCCCCGGCGCGATCGTACACCCGTTTGCCATCTTTCATGAACGGCACCGCCATCGCCCAGTTCGAGCCGTCCTTGTTGAGAATCGGCTCGCCGCTGTACTGCGGCAGGTAGATGCGGCGCATCCGGCTTGTCGTGTTGGCGCCGCTGCGGTGAAACGTGTAGCTCGTGAAGGCCACGATGCTCCCCGCCGGCGCGATGATCGGCAGGCCCGGGTCCGAGCCCTGGTAGCCGATCAGGTCGTTGCTGCCCGGTTCCTGCGTATGATCGAAAATGGTCTGCCTGGTCCCGCCGCGCGAATGCGGCAACACGTAGACCGTGCCGTTTTGCTCGCTCACATCGTCCAGCGTGCACCAGCAGGTCAGGTACGGCTTGTGCGGATTCTGACGTCCCACATACCCGCTGTCCTGGTGCCACGCGAATTTCATGCCCTGCTCCGCCCCCTTGATCACCCACTGCTCGTTGAACAGGTACACGTCCGGACCCAGCGTCGCCTGCGTGATCTCCGCCATCAGGGGGCTGAAGATGAACTCCCACATCCGCGGGCTCAGATGGTAGCGGTTGCTGATGAAGTAGCGCTTGCTGCGGTGGTTGATTCCGTCCACCTTCGTCCGGCGCATGTCCATTTCCGAATCGTAGTACCCGAGAAAGTAGGAGCATTCCTCGCGCAACATCTGCAGCATGTCGGCGGGAATGATCCGCTCGAGGATCATATAGCCCTCGTCGCGGTACTGCTGTTTCATGGCTTCGGTCACCAGTGGGGCCGCCGTCGTGGTATTCATGTAATCATTATCCCGCATTTTCAGAACAATTCTTCTCATTATTTCGCGATTTGTTATCATTTCTTGTCGTCATGAAAGAGACGCTCAAACTCCCCGCCGCCCATGCCGGAGCGGCCTGGCTCATGCGCTTCCGGCGGCACAGCCCCCCCCGCCATCTTCACCACCATACGGAGCTGGAACTGAATCTGGTCATCAGCGGCGAAGGCACCTACCTGCTGGAGAACCGCAAGTACGCCCTGCGCCGCTGCACCCTGTTCTGGCTCTTCCCTGACCAGGACCATCTGCTCCTTGAGGCCTCCGAAAATTTCGAAATGTGGATATTGGTATTCCGTCCGGAGCTCGTCGACCGCTCCTGCGCCACGCCCGCCACCGCCATCCTTCGCGAGTCCAATCCGCCCGGCGAATTCAGCAAGGTGCTCGCCGAGGCACAGGTGCGACGGCTCGCCCAGCTCTTTGCCGAGATCCATGACGCCGCGACAGCCCCCGACCGTCTCAATGCCGGCCTGGCCTACGCGCTGCTGGCCGCGTGGGCGGCGCACCAGTCCGCCGCCCGCATGCCAGACCGGACCGCCATCCACCCCGCAATCGAGCGCGCCGTGAATCTGATGCGCTTCGAAACCACGCCCATGAACCTGGACGCCCTCGCCCGCCACGTGGGCCTCAGCCCCTCGCGCCTGAGCCGCGTCTTCCATGACCAGATGGGAATGAGCCTGACCGACTTCCGCAATCACCAGCGCCTCGAGCGCTTCCTGTCCCTGGCCGCGCGCCCCGGCCGCCGCAAGCTGCTGACCAATGCCCTTGATGCCGGCTTTGGCAGCTACCCGCAGTTCCACCGTGTCTTCAAACGCCATATGGGCTGCACACCCCGGGCTTACCACAAGCGGGAGTCCGGCATGCCTGCATCGACACCACACGCCCGCACCAGCCCCTGAGACCAGCCACGCGCCCGGTTGCGGATGCCCGAGGGCTCGCCATGCCCTCACACATCCGCTACCCTCTCCGCCCATGCGCACCGAGCACCTGGCCCCGGAAGCCCCCGACCACACCGTCATCCGATTGCCGGGCCTTCGACGCCCCCTCGTCCTCGCTCACATCACCGACAGCCACATGTCCCTCGCCGATGCGCGCGATCCCGAGGCCATCCCCGAGGCCGCCCGGCTCGAAGCGCTCTACGCCCGCCACGCCCCCGACGGCCTGTCCACGCAGGCCGTCTTCGCACAACTCATGGAACGCGCCGCGGCCAGCGCCGTCGATGCCACGGTGCTATCGGGCGACATCATCAACTTTCCCGCACAAGCCGCCATCGACCACGTCTCCTCCGCCGTGTCCGGCCGCCCCTGTCTGTACACCCTGGGCAATCACGATTGGCAATTTCCGTACGCACCATGGACCGACGCCACCCGCCAGCGCTGCTACCCGCGCTTTCATGCGCTCACCGGCGGCAACCCCGCATTCGGCGTGCACGTTCTCGGCGGCGTCCGCCTGATCGCACTCGATAACAGCATGTACCAGGTGAGCGACGCGCAGCTGGAGTTCCTGCGCGCGCAGCTCGCCAGCGGCGATCCCTGCCTGCTCATCGTGCATATCCCCCTTTACGTTGAGTCGCTCACGCCGCGCGTGATCGAGCAGTGGAAAGCACCCATCGTGATGGGCGCCGAGGATGGATGGACCGACGAAACGCGCGCATGCTGGCATGTGGGCGCGGTCGAACCCGCCACTCGCGCCTGTCTTGAACTCGTACGCCGTGCGGATAACCTGGCCGGCGTCTTCTGCGGCCACGTCCATTTCGCGCACGCCGACTGGCTGAGTCCCACCTGCTGCCAGTACGTCACCAACGCAGGTCTCTTTGGCGGCTACCGCGAGATCCGCCTCGAGCCCGCGCCTGCCGCCGCGCGTTGAATGCGCAACGGCTCCGCCGCGCGCATCGCCGGGCTCGCGCCACGATTGCAGAACGGAGCCTCCCCGGCGGCTGAGGAGCCGTGGGACAACCGCTTCAAGTCGAGGCCGCAGGGCGCGGCCCGTGCAGGCGGGCCAGGTTCTCCGCAAGCTCCCGGACCCAGGCGGGGTCAGGCAGCGCATAGGGGCGGAAGATCTCGGTGTAGCCGGCTTGCTCGTTGTATAGGACGGCCCGGTGCAGCCCCAGCCCGCCGGCGACAGGATTGTCAATCAGGCTCGCAGAGTCGCTGGCGCTCATCTGGAACAGCACCCGCATCGTGCACTCTGCCAGTCCCTTGCGGCCCAGGAACCGGTTCGCATTGCTGTACGTATCGCACGAAATCATGACGTGGCAGCCAAGGCCTCCGCCGTTGTGGATGAGTTGGTTCAGGTGGACGGCCGGATTCGCCGAGGCCTTGTCGTCTCCGAAGGAAAAATCCAGCCCGTCGCCGTAGCGCAGCTTGGGAAAGCGCTGGATGCCGTTGATGAGGACGAAGATGGCCGGCAGCTCATCGACGCGCTCCACGTCGTGGCGGCGCTCGATCTCCGCCGCCACGTCCGCCAGCGCCTCCGCCAACTGCGCCCCCCCGGGCAGATCCACGCGGTGCGGCAGCGCCCGCGCAACACGCTCCAGGAATTCACGCGACGGCGTTCCGGGCGGCGTCGCATCGAGCAGCAGAAACCGCGCCCGATTCACCCCGTGCTGGGCTGCCAGGGCCGCCAGAATCGCGGCAAACAGCGTGACCTGCGCCTCCTCCTGCTGCCCCACCACGAGCAGGTGGCTGCCATTCTGGCGCGGGAAGCTGATCTCCGTCGGCCCCTTGATCGAGTTTGGCGCCCCGATCCACGCGCGCGGCACGGCGACCGGCTGTGCCCGCTCGGCACTGAGCTGCGCCTCCAGCAACGGGTTGGCTCGCAGCATGGCCGGCGCGTTGCCCTCGAAGACCAGGGGGCCCGGCCGGGCGACCGGCTCACGATCCGCCAGGCGACGGACAGCCGCCAACCGCATTTCGCGCTCCTCGTCGGGCAGCCAGACGACTTGGAACGGGCTGTTGCCCTCCAGCATGCCGGCGGCATCGTTGTAGATCGCCTCGCCCGGACGCGACAGCATCCGCGGGGCGGAGTTGCTGTCGTCCATGATCAGAAAGGCATCGGCCTCGTTGCACTGCAGCGCGATGCGGACCACCATCTGGCCCAGCGTGCTGCGCGAAACGGTGTAGGCCCCGCCCAGCGTCTGTGACCCGAGCAACACGTGAATGCCGAAGGCGCGCCCCTGCCGCACCAGCCGGTCCAACAGCAAGGCCGCCGCCTGGGAAACCGCGTCGTCCTCCACGAAAAACTCCTGGAACTCATCCACGATGAGCAGTGTGCGCGGCAGCGGCTCGGCGCCCTCCACCCGGCGGTAAGCGGCAAATTGCTGGACGCCGGCCTGCCGGTAGCGCTCGCCGCGCTGGGTCAGTTCCTCATCCACGCGCTGCAGCACACTCAAGGCGAATTCGCGGTCGCTTTCGATCGACACCACGCGCGCATGCGGCGTGCGCTGGGTGGCGTAGCACTTGAACTCGACGCCCTTCTTGAAATCGATCAGGTAGAACTCCACCTCGCGCGGCGAACACCACAAGGCCAGGTTCGTGATCAGGACGTGCAGCAAGTTGGATTTGCCGGAGCCGGTCTTGCCCGCGATCAGCGCGTGCTGTCGCGTGCCCTCCCCCAGGGCGAAGTACTGCAGGCGGGTCGCTCCCGTCCGCCCGATGGGCACGCGCAGCACGTCATCCGTGCGCAGGCTCCAGTACTCGCTGTCCCGCGGGGCCACCCAGTTGAACCCGAGTTCGATGCGCGCGGCGTCGGCGCTGACGCGCCCGATCTGACGCAGCAAATCGACCGTGACCTCCGGCGGAGGCGGCGCGTCCAGCGTCAGCCGAAGGCCCGGCATGATCCCGCCGGCAATGTCAAAACCGTCGCCCTGGCATTTCAGGCAAAGGCTGTTGCGACGCAGTTCATCCAGCACGAATGACGACGGCAGCGCGCGGCGCGTATCCCAGTGAATCAACGTATACACACCGCACTTGGCGCCACTGGCGGCAATGCTCAGCAGGCGCCCCAGCGCAAGATCGCTGAAGCCCGCCGGAAAATCCGCGATGACGAGGAACCGGTATTTTTCCGCCAGGTCGCCGGCCTTCTCGTTGTACTCCGCCAGCGTGCGATGCTCCGTGCGCAGGTACATCTGAATGACTTTCTCCATGTGCTCATTCAAATCGCCCAGGCGCTGCTCGATCTGGCGGTCCTGCGTCCAGATGCGGCCATTGACGAGTGACTTCTCGTGGTCCGCCAGATGCATGAAACCGGCAAAATTCTGACCGAGCTCAACGGGATCCAGCAGCGTGAAGGTGATGTTGCCGGGACGGGACGTCAGCAGCAGGCGGAAGATCAACGTGTTCAGCGTCGCCAGCGCCTGCTCGCGCCCCTTCCGCCCCGTTTCCAGCAACAGGGAGCCCGGCTGTGGAAACGTCACAGACAACGGGACGGAGAGGCGCAACCCCTCCGGCAACGCCAGGTGGGACTCCCTGCTCAAGGGCGGCGCGAAGGCCTCCAAGTCAACGTCCGCCTGGCCAAAGGTCACGGCCTGCGGAAAGGCCGACGGGGGTACCCAGTTCGCCCAGTCCACCGACGTCCATTCAGGAAAATCAGTGGCCGCCGCAAGCTGGGCCGCCTGCAACGTCGCGGCCAGCGGGGCGACGCCCGCGGTCCACTCGGCGACCAGCCCTCGCCAGTTGGCGTCCCGTTCCGCGGCCAGGGCGGCCGCGGCCGCGGCGTGTGACTCTGCCATCTGGCGCCGACGGCGCTCCTCCTGCTCGACGCGCTCCCGCGCGGCCGCCATGCGACCGCGTTGGAAGCGCTCGCGGCGGCGCCGCTCGACCCCTTCCCACTTGCGCAGAACGGCCTCCAGCTTCGCACCCACTCGCTCTTCGGCCGACAGCCGCTGCTCCTCGGCCTCGAATTGCGTGGACTGCCAGGCCTCCTGCGTCGCCACCGATTCCTGTTCAAAGGCCGCCGCCAGTGCCGCCAGGCGCGCGTCATGCTCCGTCCGATTCAGCTCGACGCACGCATTGTGTAAATTGAAGACCCGGTCGACCGCGCTTGCCGTCGCGCCTGCCAGGGGCGCAACCCGGCGCTTCCCGGATACATAGAGGAGGATCAAGACGACCACCAGGATGACGGCCGTGATGCCTGTGGCGCCATAGCCAGCCCGTCCCGCATGCAGCAGGAACAACACCCCCAAGGCTGCAAACGCGATTAACAGCACAAGCGTAACCGCCATGGGGAGGGGCAGAAACCGGAACAGCCACGCCTGCGGCACGTGGCGAATCCGCCGCAGGCCCGCTTGCACCTCCTCGAGCCCCTGCCCCAGTTCCGTGAACTGCTGCTCAAACGTCGCGGCCCCGTCCACCTCGGGCGCGCCCGCCGGAGGCGCCTGCAACAGCTTGGCATAGCCCCCCGTCATCTGGCGCACCGCCTGCACCAGGTCCACGATCTCGCCACGGCGCGCCTGCAGCGACCGCTGGGCATCGGCATAGGCTTGCTCCGCCGCCTGCCGGTCTTCGGGATAGGCGCGCTCGCGGTCCCGCATGTGCGTCTGCAGTTGGAACTTGCGGTTGCCCTCCGTCCGGTCCGCCTGCTCCAGCGCGCCGCGCAGGCACCCTTCCCGCGCCCGGGCAATCGCCGACCGACGACGCGCCAAGGAGGCTTCGAGCGCGGCCTCCGCCTCGCGCCACCCGGCTTCCGCCGCGTCCCGCTCCGTCGTCAACGTGGCTTCCAGCGTCTCCAGGTCCTGTTCGCGCGTGCGTCGCAACTGCCCGGCCCGCAGGCGCGCATCCTTCTCAAGCGCGGTTTCGCGGTTGCCGAACTCGCGCGCCAGCGTCCGC
The DNA here is from genome assembly GCA_021413965.1 of Lentisphaerota bacterium. Taxonomy (GTDB): domain Bacteria; phylum Verrucomicrobiota; class Kiritimatiellia; order UBA8416; family JAIOPI01; genus JAIOPI01. The sequence goes on from JAIOPI010000015.1 coordinate 135,085, forward strand.
AGGCGCTGCAGCAGCGCAAGGACCTCGTCGATCCGCAGATGTTTACTCGCAGTCATGTCTGATCTTGGCCAGCCGCTCGTCCAGGTCCGTCATCGCATGCAGGGCATCATCGACGGCCGCGGTCAGGCGGTCCATGTATATGCACTGGAAATCGCGGTGCCGCGCATCCCGCCAGCCGGATTCGAGCAGCTGCCACTCCAGCGTCAGCGCCTTGGTGGCTACCATCAGTTTCGCGCGCGCCGTGCTTAAGCTCATGTGGCATCCCCTGACCCGAGTGGCGTGGCACCATCCGCCTCCGGGGCGTGCGACGGCGCCGGCGGCGCCGGGGCGGCCGTCACGGGCCGGGTTTCCGCGTAGGCCTGCAACGCCTCGACCGCACCGGACAGGAAGGCCGCCGCCTTGGCCCCCTCGCCCGTCAGAAACATGCGCAGCCCGTCAAGTTCCTTCAACTTCGGCGCCACCGTGCTGTCAAAACGCATCGCCTCCTGCTTCACGCGGGCCAGTTTCTCCTCCGCTTCCCGCAGCGCCCGTTCCGCGCGGTGGAAGTCGCGACGAGCCGTGTCCGCGGAGCGAAACTCAGGCATGAGGCGGGCGGTCAGCAACTGCTGCCGGGCCTGGGCCAGCAACCCCGTCCGGCGCCGATACTCGCGCTCCCAGTACAGGCGCTGGTCGTGCTGCAGCCACAGCCGCGTACGGGTGATTTCCTCGGAGGCCTGGTCCACGGCCAGGCCGGCCTCGACCAGGTAGGAAAGAAAATGGGCCCGGAAGGAGCTGAGAGCTTCAATGGACGTGACGTCGGCTTGCCGCATGGAGTTCAACGCTGGTCCAGGTACTCTTCAATACGCTGCGCCTTGCGCAGCAGATACGGGGCGTGACGATGGGACGCCTCAAGAAACCGTCGCATGACTTTCATGGTCTGCTCGAACTCCTCGGCAAACTTGGCATGCTCCTGGTCCTGCCACGTCTCGCCGAGGGCTTCGAACCGGGCCTGCAGCGCCGACATCCGATTCTGGACATCGTCCGCGCAGGCGCGCAGCTCAGCCGCGAACTGCCGGACCTGCTCGGGATTGACAATTGCCTGTGCCATGGAGTCTGCCGCCAGGTGATCGATTTGCGCTCGACTGCCCCTGCCGCACCACGTCGGCAGAATATCAGAACTGCCCATCAGAACAAGACGGAAGCGACGAGCGCGCGCACGATCAACGCGTGACGCGTCGCGGCTGCAGCGCCTCGCCGGCCGCTACGCGGGCGGTGCCGATTGCCGCCCCGTGTTTGACTCTTCCTGGTCCAGCTGATCGATGATGAACCAGTCCTCCACTTTGCTGCGCGCCCACGGCGTCTTGCGCAGGAACTTAAGGCTGGACTTGATCGAGGGATCGAACAGAAAACAGCGGATCGGAATGCGCCGCCCCATTTCATCCCAGCCATGCCGCTCCACCAGCTGGGTGAGGATCGTCTCGAGCGTGATGCCATGTAGCGGATCACGAGGATGGGACACGGGCGTCGACATGAACCAATGGCTCCTTCACCATGCCGGCATTCACTGAACTCGGGTCCTTCATACGACCATCCATGCCCGATTACGAGTCCGGATCTTGGGATCCTGCATGGGGAACCATTGGCGCCCACCAGGCCGCGGCGCCCTCGCGCCCATGAGGGAATACGCCCAAGCCGGGGTTCACGCTCCTGGATGGCCATGATGGCGTGTCAGGCGACGTACGGCATGACCCCGCGCGAGCGCTCACATTCCCGCGATTGAAACGAATCGGGGGGGCACCGCCGGCGGAATCGTCACGGCGACCGGGTGGTGCCGGGGCCGGTAGAACTCAATCGTGGGCGACACGAAGTAGCCGGCATACATGGGGTCGAGTCTCTCGTAAAATCGTTTGTTGATGAAGTGGGACTCGAATCGCACCACGAATTCCAAGGGGCTGTTGGTGGCGCCCAATTGGTCATAGGCCGCCATCCAATCCACATCGCCGTGTCGGACATGCCGGTCACGGTGCATCGAGGTGATCTCAATCAATTCGGCGAGGCCGCCAGCCTCTGTGCGGCGGACGAGGCGGTCATCACGACCCCCGGTGATCGTGTAGTCCGCCGGTCGCGAGGGAATTGCGACGTAGCGTGACCACCCATAGAGCGCGAGCGTGCCGCCGCGCGGCAGGGTGGCATCCATCCAGTTGGCGGCCTGCATCCGCGTTTCATTCGCATAGCGGGCCGTGGTCTGCACGCTGAAAACGGCGGTGTAGGCCAGTGTGACAAGGATAATGGCGCGCCCGGCGATGCGCACCGCTCGCCGTCGCGAGTCGAGGAGCGTCCCCTGCCAGAGTCCGGCATACAGCACGCCGACAACAAGCAGCGGCATGGAGTAACGCAGCGGCACAAACGTCCAGCTTCCCGTTACGCCAAAGAACAGCACCGCGAAGGCAAGCACCGGCAAATGGCGGCGGCTGAACGTCAGGAGCACCCAAGACGCTCCGGCCAGCACGCTGACATAAAGGGCCAGCCCGAAGCTGAACGGCCACGCGGCGACCACTTGGTAGAGGTAGCGATGATATTGCCACCCGTTCGCGGGCACACTGAAGCCCAGGTGCGCACCCGCCACGTGGTGGCTTTCAAACGCCATGGCGGACAGCAGGTCTTCGAACCGGATGAAGCTGTACGGGGCGACCGCGTAGGCCGAGAGGATGGACATGGCCCCGGCAGCACACAGGCCGCCACATGCTTGCCCCCAGGATCGACCGCGAGACACGGAGACCACCGCGCCAACGACGACGGCGATGACGGCCAGCGCGGCCGTGTACTTGCTGCCCGTGGCCAGGCCCAGGCAGGCCCCGGCCAGAAGATAGTCGTAAAGCCGCGCGGTGCGGACAAGACGAACCGAGACCCAGAGTGTCATCGCCACCCAGAAGGTCATGAGTGGATCCGTGACCGCCACGTGCGCCTCCCACACACTGAGGGGAAGCAGCGCCATCCAGAGGGACGCGAGCAGCGCACCGCGGCGGGAACCGCCCAGTTCGCGGGCCAGCATGAACACCGGGAGGACGGTCGCCGTGGCAAACAGTGCACTCCATAGCCGGCCAATGAGAAAGGCCTCCCAGGTGGCGCCTGATATCAGCCCGATATGGCTCAAGCCGCGAAACGTCGCGGCGATGAGATACATCAGGAACGATGGATAATTCAAAAATCCCGGATCGAGTTGTGCCGGCGTCAGGCACAGGGCATATCGAAGCACGTAGTCGTGCTCATCGGGATGGAGTTCGGTGCGCCCCGGAAGCCCCCACCCGATTCCCCAGAGACGCAGCGCCAGCCCCACCCCGACGATGGCGACCAGCCACCAGCGCGAATTGGACACCAACCGGGATGTCAGCACGGACAGGCGCAACAGCCGACCAGCGGCCAATGCCTTCGCGGCAACTCCGGCGGTGCTCCCACCCACGCAAGGATTGCTTGTCATCGGGCCATACGATGCCGATGGATTGCACTCCCGGCCATGGGGCAGAACCCTACCCATCGGCCCAAGGCAACCGCACCAGGCCGTTGAGACACGACCGGGGAACAGGCAACGGCGGAGACCGATGCCTCCAGGGGCAACCCGTGGAGACCGTCATGGAATCCGCGACCGAGACGCGCTGGTGCTGACTACCGCACATCCGCCTGCGTCTCGCGCAAGGCGCATCGGGCAAGCCTGTCCAGATCGGCATCCGTGAGTCCGGGCAGAAAGCGCTTGCGGTACAACTCGTCGTGCAGAATGCCCAGGATGCCCACCAATGGTGCGGCAAGCAGGACGCCGAGTACGCCAAAGGCGGCGACGCATAGAAGCATGGAGAAGATCACGGCCACCGGATGCAACTGCATGCCCCGCGCCATGATGATCGGGAGGATCACGTTGTTCTCCAGGGCCTGGATTACGAGGTATGCCAGGATAACCCACAGCGGCGTCATACTCCCCTTGCCGACGGACAGCAGCAGGGCTGGAACGGCACTGAGGATTGGCCCCAGGTAGGGAATGGATTCCAAGACACAGGCGATCAGCCCAAGCACGAGGGCGTCCGTAAAGCCGAAAATCGGCCACATCAACAGGAAGACAAGCACGCCAATGATCATCATCCCCAACAGCGTCGACAACGCCCACCGTGGGACAAACACGCCGATGCGTTGCAGGATCACCAGAGCCTGGGCGTGATGACGTTCGGGAACCAGGGAGAAGACGATGCCAAAGATCGGTCGCGGATCCATCAGCGTGAACGTGACCCCGAAGAAGACCGTCACCAGCACAATGACGATCTGCGCCGTGTTGAAGGCCACCGCCCCGAAACTGCCGGCCACGCGCTGGATCATTTGGCCAAGGCTCGTGCGCAGTGATCCGCCATCCGAGGCCGCGGGCGCGACCGGCTTGGAGACTCGCGGGGTGACACGGTACTCGCTGTCCCCGCCGGTCCCCTCAATTTCCGTGGTCACCTCCGCCTGTAGCCGCTCCTCCGAAAGCTGCGCGCGCTGTTCCATCTGGATGAGCGGCTTCTGAAGTCGGGCCCAGTAACCAGGCAGTTTCTGCGACAGCTGGAAGAACGATCCTTTCATGGGACCGAGAGAGGCGAATCCGGTGAGGCCCATGACCACCACGACGCCGGCGACGATGAGACCCGTGGCGCGCTTTCGGCCACCGGTTCTGGCGCGCATGCGGGAAATGACCGGATTGATTGCCAGCGAAATCAACAGGATGAGCAGGAAAGACAGCAGGATGGGCGCCAGCAGCAGGAACGACTGGATGAAGGCAAACGCCGCTGCGACGACGATCAGGTAGACATACACCGGCCGTGGACGAGGCTCCGGATTTACACAGGTTGGCATGGCTGGTCTTCCGCTGGTCCCGCGACCTCACCAGGTAGCGAGGAACATCACCCCCCGAATCGGGGCGCGACTCAATGCCGCCACTGTACGGCACGGCCTGCGCCGATTCCTATGGGGTCTTGTCCCCATGATGGAACCCCGTCGCGTACGCCGCTCGTCCTACAACGCTCAGCGGCTAAAGCCGTGAGCCGTGGGGGTCGGACCACGGTAAGCGCTTGTTTTTATGGCCAAAAAGCGATTCTACGCGGGACGGCAGCGGGCCGCGGATCGTCCGGGTTGACCAACACAATATGTTGTCGAATGCCCTGACCCAATTGGCAACACCACTCGCCCGCCCCGGTAACCGAACCTTCCAGCGGCAGATCATGACTCACCAGGTGGTACTCTTCCTTTCCGCCAACCGCTTTGACGCCACGCTGACCGTTGGGTCGCCGTTCTCCACTCCCGTGCATGTCGAGAAATCCGGGCGAGTCGTGGTTGTCGTCGGCAATGGTTCGCCCGATGCAGCCATGCCCGAGATCCGGATCGGGTCTGTGAAAACCCGCCCCTCTTCCGCCACGTTGTTGCGTCCATTAGCGAAACCCAGAATGCCTGCGGGGATGCCGCATCGTTAGCCAATGTCTATCATTGCGGTCTGCCCCTGACAGGCGCTTGCCAATTCGAGCAAAAGCCACCACCGCACGGTCGACACGCCATTCTGTCACGGTGACCGTTTGCAGGTGCGACCCCGATCCCCTCTATGATCACGGCGCGCACCCGTCCTCAGATGCTCACCTCAACCATGACTTGCAGGCTGGCCGATGGGCTATGTCGTCAGTATGCGTCTGTTGATCTTCCTCAAGAAGTCCGCTTCTTTCTCCCAGAGCGGGAGCCCCGGGGCTGCATAGGTACAGACCATGATGCCCCAATACTCATGCTTGATCATCTGATCGACAATGAACTCATGGAAGTCCTTGCCGACCGCAGAGACTTCGAATTGCGAATGGATCGGCGGCCAGAAGATGTAGCCCTCATCGCAGACAAGCGGCAGGTTTCTTTGCCTGGCATAGTCGTGGAGGTGTTGGATGCTGTTCCGCCAATAGTTCTTCATCAACGGCTCATGGCTGGGGTAGTTCATGAACATCCAATGGTCATACTTGTCGATGTCCAGATTCTCGTAGAAGTACATCAACTTCCGCCACACGCTCTTGTACTCAAAGTGATTCTTGAATGAGTCCCACGGCTCGTAGCCGGCTTTCAGCAGCTGGCGGAGAAACCGGTTGTTTTTCTCGAGGTCATTCATCTTGTCGTCAATCTCGTCATTGTCGCCCGCGGGGAAAAACAGCCCCGCTTTGTCAAAGAGTTCGCCCTGCACGCCGAACGCATACAGGTGATGGTCAATGAGCTGGTCGTTGGCAGCGAACTCTTCCGTGAATCGCCGGGCCTTCTCATAATCAAAGCCATAGCGGTCCCTGGCGCCGGAATTCCGGTCGGAGCAGATCAGTATTTCCGGGAAGCGCTCCTGGAGATAGGCCATGGCGCTTTCCATCAGCGCCCGGAGCTGATCAGGCCGCTCACACACCTTGACGTAGTCGACCTCGTTGTGGATCTCGAGGTAGGCGATCCTGTCCGTCAGTCCTTCCTTCTTAAGGTCGTTCAGCAGGGCTTCATACTGCCTGGCCACGAACATCAAGCGCTCGTTGAGAGGCACGTCATAGAGCTCTTTGCGTATCGCCGAATCCTTGATCAGCGTGGTGCTGTGACCCTCCTGGTATTGCCAGGTGGTCAGGGCCACGTAGACGTCGTACGTCCGGGCCAGGCGGAAAAGCTCCACGATCCTCTCATGGACGTCGACAAAGACGCCTCCTTTCGTGGTCAGCCCCGGCCCATAGTTCGCATAGCCGGGTTCGGCAATCCGGCCAATCTCAACCGGGCCACGCCTGCGGAATTGCGCATCGTAAATCCAGCCCAGCATGGCATCGATGCGGATGGCATTGAAGCCGCGGTCAACGAGATCTTTGAAGCTCTTCTCGATGTCGTGGAACGATTCGCCCGGACCTGTATCGGTCAGCCAGTTCCACAACCATAGCGAGATTGCCAGTTTGTCGGGCAGATGTGCCGGGATCTTCTCTCGCGCCAAAGTCGCCATCTCGTTCTCCTCCCTTGAATAGTCAGATCAAATCGTGTGCGTTAAGGCGCGATCGGCTCCGGTTCAACCAGCGGCAATTCCACCTGGAGTGCGTCGAGGCGCGTTGGCGTCGGCGGCGCACAAGGCCGGCGAAAGCGGAGGAAGAATCCCCGGCCTTGGCCGCCCCGCCGATCCAGGGCGATGGTGATCGTCCGTCGACCTGCCGGCAAGGTCACCGGGAAGGTGTAGCCATCCTTGAGCACCGGGTGTTGTGCCGTGGGCACCGTCGCCGCCAGCTGCTTGCCGATCCAGATCCGGCACGGGTGGTCTGTTCCCAGCAGGAGCTCAACCGACATCGCCGCCGGCACCTCGATTTCTCCCTGCGCCCAGATCGTCCCGGTCTGATCGCCGGCGAGGGCGTGGACATCGACGAGGCCCGGCACCGTCGGCCAGACGGCCGGCACCACGGTGCGCCACGTCTCCGCCCGACAGTCGCGGAGCGCGAGCTCCTGCACCGGCCGATCGAGCGGCTGCGGCGTGGAGATCCGCCAGCGTTGTTTCCAGGGCGTGTACACCGTGGCCGCGGCCCAGCGCTTGCGGAACGGGAGCACTTTGCTTCCGGCCTCGCGTGCCAGCGGCTTGCGCAGCGCAGGATCGGCGGCGGCATGTGCCACCAGATTCAGCAGGAGCCGGTCGGCGGCCGGATGCGCGGATAGATGGGAGAGCACTGGCAGCGTGTTGAGCACGAAGCGCCCGGCGCCAAAGCGATAGGCGGCCATCAGCAGGCCGCAGCCATAGCCCGTCGCGTAGTGGCAATGGCCCGTTGCGAATGTGGCGGCCATGGTCTCACCCGGGGTCTCCAATCCTTCGTATAGATCATGCGGGATGACCGGGCCGTAGTAGTCCATGTCCAGGATGCCCGGCCCTTGCAGGCCGGCGAAGATCGGATGCCGGCGGGCCACGCACTCCTTGTGATAGAGCCAGTCGTAAAAAGTGAACCAGCGGCCGCGCGTCGCGAGCGGAAGCCAGAAGGTGCTGTCGTCGCCGTTCCGAAAGACGCGCGGATCCAGAAAGACCGCCGTCGAGCCGCGCGCGAGCCGCGCGAGAAGGCGCGTCCAGCATTCGGCCTGACGCCCCGCCAGATCCGGCCGGCCAACCAGGATCAGCTCGCGCCGGCGCGGCTGGCGCTCAAGGTCCAGCGGTTGACAGCGAAGCCCGTGCGTCGCCAGCCACTGCGTCGCCTTTGCATCGAGGCCCCATGTCCGAACGGCTGCCCGCAGGCGGGGCAGCTCGTCCTCGCGCGAGAGGTGAAAGCGCAGTCGGCCGCCGGTGGGCGCTCCCCCCGCGTCGAGGCTGGCGGCGAAGATGTACTCACCCGCGGGCCCGTCGATGCGCACGGAGGCCTTAAGCGCGAGGCTGGCCAGCGAGTCGTCCACGCGGATCGTCGATCGCTTCTCCCAGACCACACCCGCCGGGCCCAGGATGCGGAAGGTGGCCGCATACTTGCCGGGTGCCAGAACGCCCTCGTTGGCCAGCACGGCTTCCACGGCGAACGTGCGCCCGCTGTAGCCGTGCATGGGGTCGGCGAACAGGCACCAGCGCAACGGTGACCAGCCGTCGCTCACCGCGTCGAAGGTGCCCGGTTTCCACTCGCGCCAGAAGCTCCACAGTCCCTCGCCGGTGACGCCATGGTCGAGCATCCCGGTGAGGTTGTAGCCGGCCAGTCGCGGGTTGGAGCGAACGCAGTTGAAGCCGAGCGTGCGCTGGCGGGCGTGCAGCCGCTGGCTGTCGCGCAGCAGATCTTCGAGGAACGGGTAGGTGTCGTCGAAGCCAAGCCGGCGCCAGTCGGCGGCCAGCGCCTCGGCCTGGCCTCGGATCATCGCCGCATCTTCCAGATCCAATCGCGCGCCGGCCTGTTCATAGCGGCGACCATCGCGCACCACGTCCAGCATGCTGCCGATGCCATACTCCGAGAGAAACACCGGCTTGGTCGTGGTTCCGGCACCCAGGTGGCGGAGGAACCGATCCGTCTGCGGACTCTGCGGCACCGGAGGATACGCATGCGCATCGCCAGCGGTATCAAAGTAGCCGCCGGCCTGCGGGTTCCAGGCCGTCGAGCCAGCGGGCGCGCCCGGGGCCTCGACGCCCCAGGTATGCTCCCACACCGAGCCACCGGGATTGGAGACCGAACCAATGGCGGGCTGGCAGTCCCAGCGCCCGCTCGCCAGAATCACCAGCCGCGTGGGATCGAGCGCGCGCAGCGTCGGCAGGAACCTGACGGCCTGGCGGAAGACAGGGCCATCCACCATTTCGTTAATCAGTCCCCAGATGACCACGCTCGGATGGTTGCGGTCGCGCCGGATCATGTCGCCGGTGTTGCGATCGAAACGCTCAGCCATGTGCGGCGAATCGCCCAGGCACCAGCTCGCATAGCATTCCTCGTACACCAGCATGCCGACCTCGTCGCAGAAATCGAGTTGCTCCGGCCAGGCCACGCCCGCGATGAAGCGCACGCAGTTGAAGCCCGAGGCCTTGGCAAACAGGATGTCTCGCCGAACATGGTCCGGCAACACGGCGATCTGCTGGCCAATGGGCGTGTGGTTGCCCGTGTGGGTGCTCTTCAGGAACAGCCGCTCGCCGTTGAGGTGGAAAAACCCGTCTATGACGCGAAAATCGCGGAAACCACAGCGGACCGAACGTTCCTGGCCGTGCAGGGCGACGGTGACGCGGTAGAGAAACGGTGAATCCACCGACCACAACCGCGGCTCGGTGACGTCGATGACCAGTTCATGCACCGAGTCACCTGAGGGACAGTTCACCGAGGCTGACGCGCGGCTGAGGGCCGCACCACCGGTTGCCGCCACGACGCTGGCGGTGAGGGCCGCCTCCGCGGCGTCGCGACGGTCATTGTGCATGGTCACGGACACGACGATGCGCCCGGTGGCCGGATTGGGCCGGGTAAAGAGGTCGGTCACCCGCAGGTCAGGAGCAAGCTCCAGCACGACGGGATAGAGGATGCCGCCGCTATTGAAGGAACTGCCGCAGCGATACGGCACCACCTTGTTGCGGTGGGGAATGGCCGCCAGCACCAGATCGTCGATCGGTTCATTGGCGGGATTAAGCACGCGCACGGCAAGCAGGTTTTCCCCGGCGTGCACCGCCGCCGTCACATCGAGCGTGAACGGAGTCTCGCCACCCTCGTAGCCGCCGACCGCGATGCCGTTCACCCAAACGTCGGCGCGGTAATCAACGGCGCCAAAGTGAAGCAAGATCCGCTCGCTTGCCGCGGGCAGTTGCACCGGGGCGAACGATGCCCAATACCACGCCACACCGTGATAGCCGGGGAAGACCTGTTGAATGATCCCAGGCACTGGCGCGGGCTGCGCCCCGGCCGGGATTGACGCCGCCCAGTCCTGTTCACGCCCACGGTTTTCCGCGTCGCATGCGATCCACCAGTTGCCGTTCAACTGCAGCAGGGACATCATTTCACCCTATCGTTGTTCGTTTCTCAGGGCAACGCACGATTCGAGCCGGCGGTAGACGGCGACAACTTCGGACTCTGGCATGGGGGTTTGGTCGAGCCGGTGCTTTGCAGCTTTCCAGCTTACCGTATGGTGGCTCTCCGCCAGAACACGACCGCTTCTGCCAGGTGCTTCAGTGTCGGTAGCCGCATAGTTCCTGCGTATTTCGACGTTCTTCGCGGGTCAGGATGCCGGCAAAAGGGCTGAACTCGCGCAGACGGCTACCGACAGCTTACGCCGGTGGGCTTGCGGGGACCAACTGGAAACCATACTCCCGTTCAAATGAAGCCATCGTCCGTCCGATTCCTGCTGGCGGCCTCCGAAGAGATTCATCCGCCATCGCTGGCCAATTTCGCACTGGTAGGCGAACTGGCACTGAGCGGCGAAGTGCGCCGCGTGCGCAGGGTGCTGCCCATCGCCATCCAGGCCCGTGCCCAGGGATTGACCGGGATCCTGGTGCCTTCCGACAAAGGGCTTTGGGGTCAGCCCTTGAAATAGCGATTAGCGCTTGCATGAGGCGCCGTAGGTATGGCAGGTTGCTGGTATGGCGCGGAAGTTGCGGCTGCAGTTTGAAGGAGCGCTTTACCACGTGACAGTTCGGGGTAACGCGCGGGGTGCGTTGTTTCGGGACGACCGTGACCGCGATCGCATGCTGGACCGACTAGCGCAGGCATCAGGCGACTATGAAGTAGACGTGCTGATGTATTGCCTGATGGCCAACCACGTCCACTTGCTGGTGGGCACGCCGCGGGCGAACCTCAGCGCTTTTATGGGGAGCGTCCTCACCGGCTATTCTGTCTATTTCAATTTGCGTCACAGGCGTGTGGGGCATCTCACCCAGGGGCGTTTTAGCTCGCCGCTGGTGGAGGGGGACGCGTACCTGTTGCGGCTTAGCCGCTATCTGCACTTGAACCCGGTGTTCACCGAGGCTTGGATCGACAAGCCTTTGGCGGCGCGCATCGCCGAGGTGCGCCGCTATCCCTGGAGCAGTTACCGGGGGTATGCGGGCCTTGCGAAGCCTGCCGACTGGGTTCGACGGGAACCTATTCTCGATCAGGTCACGGCCGGCGCCAGACGACCTGAGCTGGCCTACCGTCGTTACGTTGAAGCAGGACTAGCCGACACCGACGAGGAATTTATCGGTATCCTGCACCAATCACCCCATGGGATCGGATCTGAAGCGTTCTTGGAGCGATTGCGGGATCAATACCAAAAGGCCTCCAGCAAACATGCGCGGTTGGAGGATGTGGCGTTACGCCGCGAGGCCCGCCGCCTTTCGATCGCCACCGTAGACGGGCTTCTGGCGGAGCACGGCTTAGGCTTGGACCTGACCTCGTTGCAACGACGTGACTGCACGCCTCGCATGCTGGCAGTCCACGCGTACACGCGGCATGCCGGTCTCACCCAGCGCGAAGTGGCCAAACGCCTGGGCATGCGGTCTGGATCCAGTGTCAGCCAGCAATTGCGCCTGCTGCGAGCGCGATTGGTCGATGAACCAGGGCTCCGGCGGAGGATTGCAGCAATCGATGCATCTGCTAATCGCTATTTCAAGGGCTGACCCCACTGATGTAGGGCTAGACGTTAAACAGGAAATGGCAAACGTCGCCATCCTGTGTGGCATATGACTTGCCTTCCAGGCGCAAATTGCCTGCCGCGCGGATGGCGGCCTCGGTTTTGTGCTTTTCGAGATCCGACACGGAGTAGATCTCGGCACGGATAAAGCCTTTCTCGAAATCGGTATGGATGACGCCGGCCGCCTGGGGCGCAGTCGCACCGCGGGGAACCGGCCAAGCCCGAATCTCCATTTCCCCGGCCGTAAAAAAACTCTGGAAACCGAGTAGTCGGTAGGTTGCCCGCGCGACGGCCGCCAATGCGGGCTCGGCCATGCCCAGCGAATTAAGCATTTCCAGCCGATCCGCCGCGTCCAACTCCGCCAGCTCTGCTTCCAGCTTGGCGCAGACCACCACCACTTCGCCGCCATTCTCGGCCGCATATGCCCGCACCTTGGCCACGAGCTGCCCCTCGCCGGTCGGGTTGGTTTCATCCACGTTGGCCACGTAGAGCACCTGCTTGGCGGTCAACAATCCCAGGCTCTTTAAAGGGCCTCGCTGATCCTCCTTGATGGAACGCACCGGCTTGCCTGCGTCCAGCGCTGCCTTGCACAAGGCGAGGGCTTCCAGACGGGCCGTCGCTTCCTTGTCGCCGCCCCGCGTCAGTTTCTGTGTCTTTTGGATGGTGTCATCCACCTGCTGCATGTCGGCCAGCATCAGCTCGGTTTCAATGGTGGCGATGTCTCGAATTGGATCCACGGAACCATCCACGTGGCTGACGTCCTCGTTGTCGAAGCAGCGCACCACTTGCAGGACGGCGTCCACGTTGCGGATATGCGAGAGGAATTTATTGCCGAGCCCTTCGCCCTTGCTGGCGCCACGCACCAATCCCGCGATGTCCACAAGTTTGAGCGCCGAGGGAACGATCTTCTTGGTGGCGATGAACTTGTTGATCGTGGCGAGGCGCGAATCCGGAACCGGCACGATCCCCACATTCGGCTCAATCGTGCAGAAGGGGTAGTTGCTGGCCTCCGCGCCTGCAGCCGTCAAGGCATTGAAAAGCGTGCTTTTCCCGACATTTGGCAGTCCCACAATTCCGGCTTCCATTGGATATTCTCGCCTCTCGATTGTCCGACGGGTGCAATTGGTTCGCCTTAGGGCTCTGTTCCGCGCCTAATGCAATCGACCATGGTGCGACAACTCCGGGGGTACTGGCAAGGGCAGATGAGGGTCGGAACAGCCCCACGTCCCCGTGGCGAAGTGGTTTGCCTGCCTGAATTGGGGCCTGGCGGGCACCGCCGGTGTGGTTGGTGGAGACGGCGGCCAACCACGGCGTAGCCTCGCGAAGCCGGGTTTCCGCCGTTTTTTTCAGAAGACCGGCCGGGACGGCCGGCTCCAGGTCCTCGGTCATTTGGAATCTCGTCATGCATTTCTGGCTGGTAATCCGCGCAGGGGCTGAATAGAATTCGTTAAATCTGTAACAAGCCAGCGAGGAGCCGATCGGATGCTCTCGAAGGTCTTTTCCGGGGCGGTCTATGGGGTCGATGCCTACGCGGTGGAAATTGAAGTCAACGCCGGGCACGGCGACCCCGAGGTCGTCACCGTCGGGCTGCCCGACGCGGCGGTAAAGGAAAGCCGGCACCGCGTCCATACCGCCATCCTCAACTCCGCCTATAAGCCGCACATCGGGCGGACCACCATCAACCTCGCCCCGGCCAATGTGAAAAAGGAAGGCCCGAGTTTTGACCTGCCGATTGCGATCGGCATGCTGGCGGCCTCCGAAGAGATTCATCCACCATCGCTGGCCAATTTCGCACTGGTAGGCGAACTGGCACTGAGCGGCGAAGTGCGCCGCGTGCGCGGGGTGCTGCCCATCGCCATCCAGGCCCGTGCCCAGGGATTGACCGGGATCCTGGTGCCTTCCGACAATGCCGAGGAAGCCGCCGTCGTGGAAGGCCTCGATGTCTATCCGGTCCGCACGCTGCGACAAGCCGCTGACTTCCTGGAAGGCACCCTCCCCCAGCAGCCCTATCGCGTGAACCTGCAAGCCGTTTACGAAAACCACAACGGTTCCGGCGACGACTACGCCGACGTCAAGGGACAGGAGCAGGCCAAGCGCGCCATTGAGGTGGCCGTTGCCGGCGGGCACAACATCCTGATGGTGGGGCCGCCGGGGACAGGGAAGTCCATGCTGGCCAAGCGATTGCCATCGATACTGCCGACCATGTCACTGGAGGAGGCGCTGGAAACGACAAAAATTCACAGCATCGCCGGCATGCTTGACGCGCATGTGGCGCTGGTCATCCACCGGCCCTTCCGCTCACCACACCACACGATCTCGGACGCGGGTTTGCTCGGCGGCGGATCGCATCCCATCCCCGGCGAAGTGAGCCTCGCGCATCGCGGCGTGCTGTTCCTGGACGAGTTGCCCGAATTCCGGCGCAACGTGCTGGAGGTGCTGCGCCAACCACTGGAAGACGGGGCGGTCACCATCGCACGCGCCGCGGCCACCGTGACGTTTCCCTGCCACTTCATGCTGGTGGCGGCCATGAACCCATGCCCCTGCGGCTATTTCGGGGACACGGCGCGCGAATGCCGATGCACCCAGACGCAGATTCAATCCTATCGCAACAAGATCTCCGGCCCTCTGCTCGACCGCATTGACATCCATGTGGAAGTGCCGTCGATCCGCTATCAGCAACTCACGTCGCTGCAACGGGGCGAGGCCTCCGACGCCATTCGCGGGCGCGTCATGGACGCCCGGCAACGGCAGCGCATCCGCTTTCGGCAGGAGCACAAACTGCACAACAATGCCGGCATGAGCGCACGGCAGATTCACAGGTACTGCGCCCTGGGTGCCGAGGCGCAGGACCTGCTGCGGGCTGCCATCACGCAACTCAATTTCAGTGCGCGGGCCTATGATCGCATTCTGAAAGTGGCGCGCACCATCGCCGACCTGGAGGGGCAGGAGGACATCCAGCCCAACCATGTCGCGGAAGCCATTCAATACCGCACGCTCGACCGCAACCTGTGGGCCTAGGCTTCGAACCACGCGTGGGACGGCTCTTGACACACCGCCATGGCCATCTACTCTGTGTGGCCATGAACACATCCCCTCGCCGCATCCACACGCTTTGCCGGCGCGCGCTCACCCGCGCGTTTCTCGGTGCGCTTCTGTCAGCGGCGCTCCCCGCTGTTGCCGCGACCCGCCAATCGGAACCGGCAAAGGCTCCAGGCCCCGCACCCCTCGACACGGCAACGCATGTGCTGCGTGCGATGCAGGACGCCTTGCTGGATCAGGACCGGCCCGATGGCAACATGGGCGCCGCCAACTTTGCCGCGAAAGTGGCGAGCATGAGCATCTCCAGCTTCACGCGAATCATGGTGATGCAGTTTGATCTGACGTCGTTGCCATCCACCAACATCACCAAGGCCACCTTGCGCGTATTTTGCCCGCCGGCCGGCTGGGATCACTCCGTGGATGCCACGTTTCTGTTCTACGCCATGCAACAGCCTTGGACCGAAGGAACCGGTGTCGGGAACGAGGGCAGCGAGACCAAGGATGGCGCCACGTGGAATACGCGGGATGGCATTCACCCCTGGGAGGGCGGCCCCATTGCACACAATCGAACGCAAAAGTCACCGGGGAATTTCGACGACACCCCCTTTGCCACGCGCACACACACGACGTACGAGGAATGGCTCAACACCTGGATCGAGGTGGACGCAACCGATCTGGCGCGCGCCTGGGCGGCTGGCGCGCGTCCGAATTGCGGCATTGCCCTGTGCGGCATGGGCCTGACGGGTGCCGGAGCCTACACGATGTTCACGACGCGGGAGTACGATCGCGAGGGCTACGCGGCGGGCCAGGTCGCGCCACAGTTGGTCGTGCAGCTCGCCGCGACACCGTGACCGCGCCCCGCGTGTCCAGTCGCGGCTTCGTCACTTCGTCGTCATGGGCAGTGGATCGATCCTGCCCGGTGCAGGCGGCCTACGGGATATCGTACAGCAGGAATTCGCACTCCAGGTCGCCGTTGACGAGCGGCATGCGCACCCGGGGACGCGGCGACATGCTTAGCGCATAGGCGGGCAGGCCGGCCAGCATCGCCACCTGCCAGCCGTGCAGCCGGCAGAATGTGGCCGCCACCTTGCGCACGAAATCCGGATCCGTTCCCAGCCGCACGCCGTAGGGCGGATTGGTCACGATCAACGCCTGCGCGCCATCATGTTGCAGATCAAAGAGCGACTGTTCGCGAAAAGCGAGCCGGACACCGGCGGCGCGCGCATTCGACCGTGCCTTGTCGAGGACGGCGGGATCCACATCCCCCGCCACGACCCGGGGCACGTCCCCCGCTCGCGCGGCACGCAATTCACCGCGTAACGCTCGCATGGCTTGCGCTTCGTCAGCCCCGAAGTTGGCCCAGCGCTCAAAACCGAAGCGCTCCCGCGAAAGCCCCGGCGCCACCTTGGCCGCCCACATGGCCGCCTCAATGGCAATGGTTCCGGATCCGCACATCGGGTCGATCAGGCGCGTCTTCCGGTCCCATCCCGACAGGCGCAGAATCGCGGCGGCCAGCGTCTCGCGTAACGGCGCGTCGCCCACATCACGACGGTAGCCGCGCCGGTGCAACGGTTCGCCGCTCATGTCCAGGTAGAGAGCGGCCTTGTCATTGGCGACATAGACAAACACGCGGACATCCGGGTCGTCGGCGACATCCGGGCGCGAAGCAAAGCGATGACGCAGCTGGTCGACAATGGCATCCTTCACCTTGAGCGCCGCAAAGTTCTCGTGCTGGATGACACTGCCGCGGCAGATGGCGTTGACCGAGAACGTCTGGCGTGGAGTCAGGTAGGGAGACCAGTCGATGGCCTGCGCCCCCGTGTAGAGGGCTTCGGGCGAAGCCGCGGGAAAGCGGGCGAGCAGCACGTGAATACGCTGCGCGATGCGGCTTTCCAGGCAGGCCCGCCACCCTTCCCGCCACGTGCCGCGAAAGGGGATTCCCCCCTGGTTGAACCGAACGCTGGGCAGCCCCAACTCGCGCAATTCCTCGCACAGCACGCGTTCGGTGCCCGCGATGGCCGAGGCGTGAAACTCGAGTGTTTGTCCCCGCGCAGCTGGCACGCCCGCCGTCTGCTTGTCGTTGGTATTCATCGCGCCGCGAGTCTTCGCACAACGGCGGTCATGAATCAACTGCGATCCCACTTTCACCTTGTGCGAGGAGATGAACACCTTTATACGTTTTGGTTTGCGAACTGCCGGCGTTAGTGCCGCCAGCAACCGAATCCGCGTGGCCTACGCACGACGCGCAATGGGCGCCACGGGAGAACGTTTGTCAATCAGGGGAAAGCGCCATGCCCTGCGATATTAAATTTTGCGAGTCTTTCACCGAAGTCACCTTGTACGGCGAGGCCACGGCGTGGGATGTCATGGACGCCGTCCAACGCATGCACGTGCAGGATCCGCACAAGGAGCGCGCCGATCTCTGGGTGGTTTCACCCACGAGCGTGATCCCACTGAGTGCCTTCACGCCGCTGATCGACGCGCTCAAAGCCCTCTGCAAGCAGGTCAGCACCGGCAAGCCCTCCGCCATCGTATCAACCAACGCGCTGCAGCGGGCCCAGCTGTCCCTCTACCTGTCGGAAGCCTCGGCTCTGCCCTACGAAATCCGCACGTTCGAATCCCGCGAGGCGGCCGTAGCCTGGCTGGGCCGTATGGCGCAGCCAACCCGCAAGGATACGTAGCATGCGCGCCACGGCGGCTGGCGTCGGGTACCTGGCCGTGGCCCTCTTCCTTGCCGGCCCCGCGCGGGCTCAGGGGGCCCCGCCTGCCTGGCGACTCACCTTCGCGTCCATGCCGGCAGACTGGGATGTGCGCGGCGTGCCGGGCCGGCCGAAAGCCATCTTCGAAGCCGGCTATGCGGACGGCTCGAACCGTGTGCTGCGCATGACGTCGGACAAAGCCACCGCCGCCTTCAAGAGCGGCAAACTCGGCGTGGATCTCACCCGTACGCCCATCATGCGCTGGCGCTGGAAAGCCGTCACCCTTCCCGCCGGTGCCGACGGGAGCCGCGAACAACTCGATGACCAGGCCATTGGACTTTACGTGAGCACGGGCGGCATGATGCGCCAGAAGTCGGTGGCCTATCGCTGGGAAACCGATACGCCCAAGGGCGCCGAAGGCCGCGCCAAGTATGCCGCGGGCGTGGTGAGCCTATTCTGGCGCGCGTTGCGCAACAAGGACGACCTGGGCAACGACGGCTGGTTCGTTGAGGAAGTCAACGTCGCCGAGGATTTCCGGAGAGCGTTTGGCGATGTGCCGACCAACGTCGGCCTCGGCATCTCCTGCAACAGTCAGTTCACCGGCACCAAGGCCGAGGCGCTACTCGACTGGGTCGAGTTCCGGACGGCGGCGCCGTAACCGGGCTAGTGCGGAATTCCCGCCGCATGGAGACGTCGATGCAGCGCCTGGCGCGCCTGCAGAAAAGGCCCTTCGAGAAAGTCCAGGTGATCGGCGGCGCCATGGTGATGCGTCACCGTTCCGGGGCGCGGCCGGGGCGCGTGGTGGCGCAGGTAGGCCAGGTTTCCATCCACCAGGGTCAGCATGTACTGCACGGTTTCACGGCTGAACATCCGCCACTCGCCACCGACCGCGACGTAGATCGGCGAGGAGTGCGCGAAGGCGCCCCGCTCCCAGCAGTCGTGGTGCGGCACGCGCCTGTATCCCGGCCCGCCGCAGCGCGCCGCCAGCCAGGTGTGACGATCGATCTTGAGTTTGGTCTTCAACGCGAGGGCACGTGCCCCGCGCCGCTCTGACGTGGCCGCCACCACGCGCCCGGCCTGCACCAGTTCCAGCTGGTGAATCGGGAGTGCGGACTCCGCACGAGCCTCCACCTCCACGGTGCCGCCCTTGCCGCGCAGGTGCAGCGTATCGCCCAGGTGGACCCCGTTGACCGTCAACGCGATCATCGGTCCACTGCTCAGGAACGTGCGCCCCGCACGAACCGCCGCCAGCCAGTTCGCATAGGTCAGCTCGCCATCCGGAAGATGAGCATACGTGCGGTACAAGCCCACCGGCACGCTGCTGCTCATCTTGTCTGTCCCCCCCACGAGCGGCAGGCGGTAGCCGCCATTGAGGTAGCGGTAATACTCAAGATGCTCATAGCGCTTGAAGTCGATCATCTCCACCGCATCGGCGCGCCCGGTCGCGATCAGTGCCGCCGGTTCGCCGTTCGGATGTGGCAGGTGGGGGATGATCACCGTGCCTCCCTGGGCATGGCATGCGTCGGCCCAATGCGCGAGGGTCGTATCCAGCCCGCCGCCCATCTCGGCCTCGCTGAGGCCGTCGGTGCACCACGGCATCACGGGCTTGGTGAGTCCCAGCAGCGACAGATGCCCGAGGATATGCTGCCGGTTCTCCTGCGAGCAGTACACGATCGTGCGCCCATCCGCGCCCACGCTCGGGCGCCCGGTCCAATCTTCCGTGTTCGTGAAGAGCCCGCCCCATTGCGATTGCAGCAGGTTGACCACGTTCAAATCTTCGCCCTGCGCCTCGCAATGGGCGCCCTGTGTGCCAAGGAAATGCACATGCGTATCGCCCGAGAACCACCCCCGGGCGTTCATATCCGTCCAGCGCTTCAACCGCAACGTCAGGGCGCGCTGCCCCGGCACGATGGTTACCCGTGCCCGCAGCGGTTCGTACTCAAACCCACGCGCCACATCCACGAGCACCTCCCCGCGCGGCAGCCACCCCTGGCAGGTGCCGTCGATGTAGGCGTAGGTGATCTGCCCCAGCCGCACGTCCCCGCCGATGTCCACATGCCAGGTGTCGTGGTTGGAGTTGACGTGATTGTGGTGGCCGTGGGGCTGGTACGGGACGCCAGCAGGTGAACGGAAATGCACACGGCAGGGCACCGGCTTGCCACTGGCATCGTCGACCACGGTCACATGGACCCAGTTCTTCCCGTGCTCGACAAGTTCGATGCTGGCCTGCGGCGTCTGCACGCGCCCTTCTCGCTCCAGTTTCCGCCAGGAGACCGCCGCCACGCGGCGCCCCCCCTGCTTCACCGTCACGGTGGCGGAAGGCACAGCCGCGATATGGACATAGGCCGGGCTGACCGCCGCATTGGCTGGCTCTCCCCACCCCGGGCGCGGATCCTTGAGAAAGGCGGCGGCAGAGCCCGCGGGAAGTGGCTGTGCGTCGGTGGCCACTCCGCGATCAACGTCGACCGCGAGATCGAATGGCCGGGGGGCGGCGCGCGGCCGCTTGAGCGTGATTCTCACGGGGCGGCTGGCCTCGCGGTAGAAGGGCGACTCATCGGCATGCCCAAGCGTGATGGCCGCCACCAGAAAGCGCCGGTCGGAAGGAACGAGTTCCAGGGACGCCAACTTGCGCTTCGGGTGCGGGTTCTCCCAGACCCACAGGTAATAGTGGCGGGCTCGCGCCTGCTTGCCTTCCGTCTGGCGGTAGCCGGCTTCTCCCCACGGCCCGGCGTGGCGCGGATAGCCTGACGCGCGCTGATCCGGCATCGCCAGCAGCGGCCACTGTCCCCAGATCGTCGGCGCGACCCCGATCTCCAGACGCTCGCGAATTGGCACCGCCAGTGCGCCACCATCCGCGTAAAGGAAACGATAGTGCGCAATCACACGGCCCACGGGCTCGCCATCCGCCAGACGCGACTCCAGGAGTGCGTGCGCGACGAGCACATGGCGGACAGTCGTCCCGATGGGAATGGTGACCGCCGCGCGCCCGCGCCTCTTCCCGCCAAGGGCAATGAAGCAGCGTTTACGCTGCCCACCGACCTGGAATGGAATTCCGTGGAAGTTCTGCGGTCCCAGTTCAGGGGCTGGGCGGGTCCCCATCACAGACACGCCGGCATTGCACAACCGGCTCAAGTCAAGGGTTGCATAGTCGCGCATGTCACCCCTCCCAAGGCAAGAGACAGCACCTTTGCCCGTCCGCACCTCGTGTTACGAGAGTCGTAGCCCAAGCCACCACGCGGCGCAAGCCCCTTCAGTCCACGCTCATCCGGCAGAAAGCCGCGTCCCAGTGCGCGCTCCCGGTCCCTCTACATGGACGACCGCCGGCCCGTTCCGGATGCGTGTCGCTGAAGCCATTTACAGACAAACACTTACAACACAATACATACCATACATACAAACTATTGATTTATTATCATTTATGATAATGCCGCGTGAATTCCCTGATAAATCCGGTGTCGCGAGCTAAATCCCGTTGACGGAACGGCGTAGCTCACCTAGCCTATGGAAACATTTAAACAGCGAAAGAAACTCGGCGCCATATGCTGCGCCGGGGAATGAAGGGAGCGTGATTTACCACCGTGATTCAAGTTAAGCTAAAGAGGGGCGAGACCGTTGAAAAGGCGCTGAAGCGGCTCAAGAAGATTATGGACAAGGAAGGCATGATGAAGCAGTTGCGTGCCAACCGCTACTTCGAGAAGCCCAGCGAAAAGCGTCGCAAGAAGTCCGCGCGGGCCAGGGCCCGGATGCTGGCTGCTTAATCCCGCGATTTTCCGTGCGTCCGAATTTCTGATTGGAGACCCCGGTCCTTTTGGCCGGGGTTTTCGTTTTTCGGCAGGGGAACCGTAAGGCATGCCTCCCAATTTTGCACTGTCGACCCACTGGAACGCTTTCCATCATACCGCAGGCGAGCGGCTGGTGGAGGAAATCGTGTCCACCACCGGACTGACGCGCCTGGAGCTCGGCTATGACCTGACCGTCGATCTCGTTCCAGGCGTGGCAAAGATGGTTGAGCAGAAGGTCGTCCAGGTGGATAGCGTTCACAATTTCTGTCCCGTGCCGACGGGCGCCCCCCAGGGCCACCCGGAGTTGTTCGTCCTCGCCAGCCGCGACACGTGTGTACGCGAGGGGGCCGTGCGGCACACCACGAACACGATCCTGTTCGCCGCTGAGATCGGCGCGCGCGTCGTGGTCTGCCACGCGGGGAATGTCGAGATGCGCTCCTACACCCGCAAGCTGATCCAACTGGCCAAGGACGGCAAGCAGTACAGCCCTCGTTACGAGCGGGTGAAGACCAAGCTTCTGCTCAAGCGCGAACGCAAAGTGCCGCCGTATCTCGAATACCTCGAGGCCGGCATCGAGGCCTTGTTGCCGGAACTCGAGCGGTCCAAGGTGACCATTGCGTTCGAGAACCTTCCCACCTGGGAGGCTGTGCCCACGGAAATGGAGATTTATGCGCTGTGTCAGCGCATAAATTCCCCGCATGTGCGCGCCTGGTATGATATTGGCCACGGCCAGATCCGCCAGAACTTGGGACTCATCGCGCAAAAGCACTGGATTAACAAGCTCGCGCCCATGCTTGCCGGGTTCCACGTGCATGACGTCAATCCCCCCGGGCAGGATCACCTTATGCCCCCTGATGGCAAGGTGGATTTCGCGGCTCTGGCGTCGGTGATTCCCCCGGAAACGCTGAAGGTGCTTGAGCCGGCCCCCGGAACTCCGCCGCAACTGATCCGGGCGGCCATCGAACACCTTAACGTCGCCTGGGCCTCTGTCGATTCCCCCCCCCTACCCGCCGCCCCGCCCAACCTGCCCCCGGGAACGCCATGAAACAGCGTCTTGCCGCCCTCACCCAACTGATCATCGGGGCCGGCATCCTGACGGTGATCATCCTCAAACTGGAACGGACCGGCCAACTGCAGGACCTGCTCGCCGCCTGGCGGTCCAGCATGGACCATGGGGTGCTGCTGGCCATCGGCTTCGGGTCGTTCGGACTCTGTCTCGCGCTCTGCACTTTGCGGTGGCACCTGATTCTGCGCGCCCAGGGGTTCGGCCTCTCCCGCTGGCTCTGCGCGGAGCTATACCTCGTGGGGCAGTTCTTCAACGCCTTCATGCTGGGCGCCACCGGCGGTGACTTGGTCAAGGCGTGGTACGCGGCGCGCCATACGCCCGACCGCAAGACGGAAATCGTCGCCACGATTTTCATCGACCGCATCGTCGGGCTGCTGGCCATCGTCGTGTTGGCTCCGGTCGCCATGCTGCTGCGCTTGCCCATCTTCTGGTCGCACCCCGAATCGCGATTGCTGGTGATCCTGATGAGCGGATTGATGATCGGCACCATGGTCATCGTGCTGATTGTGTTTCGCCGCAACCTCTTTGCACGGTGGCCCTGGCTGGATCGGCTCACGCAGCGGCATGCCATCGGTCGCACGATGCGCCGGGTGTACGATGCCTTCCAACTGGTGCTCGGCCATCGCGGCCTGCTGTCGCGCACGCTGGGCCTTTCCGCCCTGAATCACCTGATCGCCGTCGTCGGAACCATGGCCTATGGGCGCGCCGCCGGCCTGTCCATGGGCCCCATCGATTACCTGGCGGCCTTTCTGTCCATCAACCTGATTTCGGCTATCCCGATCACACCATCCGGTATTGGAACGCGGGAAACCGCGGCCCTGATGCTCCTGGGGGCCCTCGGCGTGGCTCATGGGCAGGCCGTCTCGGTCACGCTGATGCTATTCGGCTCGCTGCTGGTGTGGAGCCTCGTAGGCGGCATCGTCTACGCGGCCTTCGTCTGGCGCGGCCATGGCCGGCCGGAAACCGCGGTCCCCACTCCATGAAGGACCTCGCGCCGGTGTGGGCAATCACCCCCGGGCGGAGGCAATCCGGGCTAGAATCGCGCGGGCCAGATCCGTCAGATGCGGATCACGCGCGCCCATTGTGACCACCACATCCCCGGCCATGACCCGCGACGCCACGATGTCCGGCAGCACCTGCACATCGTCCACACCCACCGCCGGAATGCCACGCTCCCTCAGCTTGGCCACCAAGGCTCCCGCGCCGACCGAGCGATCCGCGGTGCCGCCGACATCATAGACGGGGAGCACGATGATCTGGTCCCCCGGGCGCGCCGCCGCGCCGAACGTCTCAACCAGGTCGTCCATCATGAGTCGCAGAGGACCAAATCCGTGGGGGCGCCAGATGGCCGTCAGGTGCCGCGCATGCGGGGCAAGGGCCTGCCACGTCGCCTGGATCTTGGCGGGATTGTGTGCGTAGTCATCGACCACCAGCACGCCACGCGCGGTGCCCACCCGCTCCAGGCGGCGGGCAATGCCCCGGAATGAGGCCAAGGCCTCCCTGATCACGTCCGGTTCTATGCCTAGGCGCATGCAGAGCACGGCGGCGACAAGGGCGTTCTCCGCATTATGCCGCCCCAGCAACGGGACCGACGCATCCAGGTCACCCCACTGGATATGCACGCCCGAGGATTCGACGTCGAGAACCGCCTCCTCCAACAGGCGCGGCTCGTGCAGCGTGCTGACCAGCCCCACCCTGACGCGCGCCCGGAACGCCTCAAACAGTTCCAGCGTTTCATCCAAACCGAAATGGTCCCGCGAGGCATTCGTGATCACGCCCCAGTCGGGTGTGTAGTTCAGCAGCGAGCGGTCACTCTCGTCGGCTTCGATCACGCAAAGCCCGGACTCGCCGTGGCGATAGTTGCCGATGCGGGTGGCATCCGCCCAATTCAGGACGGGCGCCCCATTCACGACCAGCGGATCGAGCCCCGCCACATCCAGGATCCAGCCGATCATGCCCGTGACCGTGCTCTTCCCCGACGTGCCCGTCACGGCGATGCAGCGCCGGCCGGCGACGAGGTTCGCGAGCATCACTGAGCGGTGCACGCACGGCACGCCCTGACTCTCGGCGGCAAGCACGTCCGGATTGTCCGGCTCGATCGCCGTGCTCAGAACCACCGCACGGGTATCGCGCGTCACCGCGCTGCCATCCTGCACGCAGAACCCCACCCCGGCCCGGCGCAAGTGCTCGATGACAGGAAGATTGTCGCCGCGGTCCAGGTAGCGGTCGGAGCCTGTGACGGTCAGCCCTGCCCCGGCGAGCGACTGCGCCAGCGCACTCATGCCCACGCCCGCCGCGCCAACCAGATGGTAGTGTCCGGGACGCAGCATCGCTCACCCCGCAGTCGAACGCCGCCGCGTGATCTCCACGGCCACGCTGCGCGCCCCGGTCAGGGCGCCCGGCTTGTCGACCGTGACGGTGGCGGCCCGGACCCGAGTATCCTGCAGACAGATGCCCGCCACATGCTCCGCCATCTTCTCAATCAGGAAGTGCTCGCTCACGCTGACGGCCTGCACCACGCGGTCCTTCAGCACCTTGTAGTCCACGGTATCCGCAATGTTGTCGCTCCGCGCGGCTGGGGCGAGATCGCATTCAAGCGCAAGATTGATCAGCACCGTCTGCTTGGCGACCCGCTCCTTCGGGTGGATACCGACAATGCAGCTCACGGCGAGATCCCGTACGAAAATTCGGTCGGACATGCCGCTTACTCCTTTATGCAAGTTTCCCCGGTCTTGTTCCTGTGCGCCCCTGCTCCGGCTCGATTGGCGGGCTGGCGTCTCCGCGGCCGTGCCTGTGCTCAGCGTCCGCTCAGGAGGTGCTGGCCACTATCGACAAAAACAGTCTGCCCCGTGATCCCGTCTGCTTCCAGCAGGAAGACGACCGCCTGCGCCACATCCTCCGGCCGGCAGCGGTGCTGCAGCGGCGCCTTGCCGGCAAGGTCGCGGATCGCCGCGGCGCCTTTCCCGGGCGGCGGCAAAATGGCGCCGGGAGCGACCGCGTTCACGGTGATGTGTGGGGCCAGTTCCAGCGCGGCGTTGGTCGTAAAATCCGCCAGCGCCTTCTTGCTTAGCAAGTATGGCGTGCAGCCCGCCTCCTGACCCGCGATCCGCCGATCGACCAGATTGATCACCTTGCCGGCACGCGGCGCGTTGCCCTGACGTAATCCCCGCGCAAAGGCCTGCGTCAGCAACATGGGCGCAAATAGGTTCACTTGGAATTCGCGCTGCAGACTGCGCGGCGTCATCTGCAGTATCGATTCTTTGTTAAAGATTGACGCATTGTTGACCAGGATATTGAGCCCGGGCGCCGTCTCGAATGCCGCCTGCGCCAACCGCTCGATATCATCCGGCTCATCCAGCTTGCTCTGTACAATCCCAACCCGGGCGCCCTTGGCCGCCAAGTCGCGCGCCAGCAGGCGGGCTTCCCGAAGCGAGCGGCTGCAATGGATCAGCACGCCGCACCCGCGGGACGCCAGGGCCGTGCAAATGGCGCGCCCGATGCGAACCGCACCTCCCGTTACCAATGCCATCGACGAGGCCAGTTGCATGCGGACGACTCTCCTTGCACCCGTGGAAAAGACTGTAAGAACTGGCTTCCACTATGCATAATACGGCCTATGAAAT
The DNA here is from genome assembly GCA_021413965.1 of Lentisphaerota bacterium. Lineage (GTDB taxonomy): Bacteria > Verrucomicrobiota > Kiritimatiellia > UBA8416 > JAIOPI01 > JAIOPI01. The sequence goes on from JAIOPI010000015.1 coordinate 161,345, forward strand.
GCCATCTTTCTTTATGGTTCGCCGCCGGCCTGGCACTCATGGGATCGCTTGCACACGGCCAACCGCTGCCCGCCGTGGAATCGCCCGCCCCGGTCTATGTCATCCCGGTCCACGACATGATTGAGCGCGGCTTGTTGTATGCCTTCCGGCGCGGACTGGCGGAAGCCGAGGCCAACCACGCGCGCGCCATCATCCTCGACATGGATACGCCAGGTGGCCGGCTTGATGCGGCCGAACAGATGGTGCTGTTGTTGCTGAATGCCAAGACGCGCACTTACACCTTCGTCAACCCGCGATCCATCTCTGCCGGCGCCATCATCGCCATGGCCACGGATGAAATCTACATGACCCCCGTCGGCCTGATCGGCGACGCCATGCCGATCATGATGTCCCCCATTCCCTTCGGCGGCGCGCAAGGCGTGCCCGAGGACCTGAAGGAGAAAGTCATGTCCCCCACGATCGCACTGGTCCGCTCCGCGGCACAGGCCAAGGGCCATGACCCTGAGTTGGGTGAAGCCATGATCCGCCCGGAGGCGGGCTACACGCTAGGCGAACACATCATTTGCCCCACGGGGCAACTCCTGACACTCACCGCCCAGGATGCCTCCGCCTTGTGGCGTGACGGTGGCAGGCCCGTCCTCTCGAGCGGCACCGTCACGAACCTGGCCCAACTCCTCGACGCCATCGGCTGCGCCGACAGCCCTGTGGTGACCGTCTCCATTACGACCGCAGAACGCATCGCCCGCGTCATCGAGGGCTTTCCCGTGTCCGGCATCCTGCTGGCACTGGGCCTGCTGGGACTGTATATCGAGTTCAAGACGCCCGGCGTCGGCGTGCCCGGCATCGCCGGTCTTGTCTTTCTGGCCATCTGGTTCTGGGGCCACCACATTGCCGGACTCTCCGGGTTCTTCGAACTGCTCCTGTTCTCCGCCGGCGTGGCCCTCCTGCTGGTGGAGTTGTTCCTCATTCCTGGTTTTGGGGTCACCGGCACCACCGGCGTGCTGATGATGGTGGCGGCCATTCTGCTCTCCATGGTCCACATCGAACCACGCCAGCCTTCGGATCTGCCCGATGTGCCGCTCACCTTCCCGACGATCATGTGGCAGGACGGCATCCTGAATTTCGGCGTCGCGCTGATGCTGGTCTTCGGTGCCGGCGTCGTCCTGGCGCGCTATCTTCCCAAGACCAGCATCTTCAACCGCATCGCGCTGACCGCCGCCGTCAGCAGCACGGCCGGCTTCCAGGTGGCCGAGGCGCCGCCGACGCTGGTGGGCAGGCGCGGCGTGGCGACCACGCCGCTGCGACCGGCCGGCATCGGGGAGTTTGACGGCGAGCGCCTGAGCGTGATCGCGCGCGGGGCCTATATCGACTCTGGCCGTCCGATTGTCGTTGCTGAGGCGCGCGGAAACCGTATAGTCGTCGATGCTGGTACGCCACCTGACCAACAGGCCTGAAGCGGGCCGGCGCAACTCCATGGCAACACAAGTCTTTTTCATCTGCCTCGTGGCCGGCCTGATCCTGGTCGGGGGCGAGATCTTTGTCCCGGGGGGCGTGCTCGGCGCCATCGGCGGCCTGCTCTTGCTCGGCGCCATCGTGGACGCCTTCATCGCCTTCCCCGCCGGCGGTCCGTATATCGCCCTGCTCATCGTGCTGTTCATTGGCCTCGCCTTCTACCTCTGGATCCGCATCTTTCCGCATACCGGCACCGGCAAGGCCATGACCGTGAGCAACGACCTCAAAACGTACAAGGCCTCCGATGACAATCTCGACGACCTCGTGGGCAAGGAAGGCGTCGCCGTATCCCAGTTGCGCCCCGCCGGGTTCGTGATGCTGGCGGGCCGGCGCATCGACGTGATGACGCGCGGCGAAATGATTGAGAAGGACGCACCCGTGCGCGTCGTGGCCGTGTCCGGCAACAACGTCGTCGTGGCCGCGGCCGGCCCAAAATCGTGAGCGAACCGAAAGAAAGGACTACACCATGCAAGGCCTCATCCTGATATTCCTCGGCATCGTCGGCATCCTCATCATTGCCTTCGTGCTGATCTTCCTTAAATTCCTCGGCGTCTGGATTCGCGCCCTGATGTCCGGCGCGAAGGTCTCGCTGGGCGCATTGGTCGGCATGACGCTGCGGCGCGTGCCGTCCTCGCTCATCGTTGACGCGCGCATCCGGCTGATCAAAGCCGGACTGAACCTCGGCACCAATGAAATCGAGGCACACTATCTTGCGGGCGGCGACGTCAGCCAGGTCGTCAACGCGTTGATCGCCGCCGACAAGGCCGGCATGCAGCTCACCTTCCAGAACGCATGCGCCATCAACCTGGCCGGCCGAGACGTGCACGCCGCCGTGCAGACCAGCGTCAATCCCAAGGTCATCGACTGCCCGGATCCGGCGAAGGGCACGACCATGCTGGACGCGGTTGCCAAGGACGGCATTCGATTGCTCGTCAAAGCACGCGTGACCGTGCGGACCAACCTGAAGCAGCTCGTCGGCGGCGCCACCGAGGAAACGATCATCGCCCGCGTGGGTCAGGGCATCGTCAGCGCCATCGGGTCCACCATGAGCTACAAGGGCGTCCTCGAAAACCCGGATCACATCAGCCGCAAGGTGCTGGAAAGCGGTCTTGATTCACAGACGGCGTTCGAAATCGTGTCGATCGACATCGCCGACGTCTCCGTTGCCGGCGTCAGCGGCGCGCGCGAAGTGGCCAACGTGGGCGCCCTGCTCGAGACGGAGCGCGCCGAAGCGGACAAGAAGCTGCGCCAGGCGGAGGCGGAAGGGCGGCGCGCCATGGCCGTGGCGACACAGCAGGAAATGGAAGCGCGCGTGCAGGAAATGCGCGCCAAACTCGTCGAAGCGCAAGCCGAAGTGCCGCGCGCCATCGCCCAGGCCTTCCGCGATGGCAACCTTGGCATCATGGACTTCTATCGCCTGCAGAACGTCGAAGCCGACACGCGCATGCGCAAGTCCATTTCCGGCGATGAAGAACAGTCGGGCGGCGCCGGCAAGGGCTAAGGCGGAACCGCAACGATGATGCACATCGTCAAAGCTGGTGTGGATGTCGAACTTGTGGTGTGGCTGGTGGTCGTGGGGTTCACCCTCGTCTCCCAGATCGCCCGCGCCGCACGACAGAAACCACGACAGGGGCGCCCGCCTGTGCCACGCTCGGCCGGCGGGCGTCCGATGCCGCAGAGGAACGCGACACCCATGCGCGCCGAGCCAGCACGTCCCGTGCGCGTTCCTCCACCTCCCAGCAATGCGCAGAAAGAACTCGAAGACTTTCTGGCGACACTAGCCGGTCAGCCCCCACCAAGTCGGCGGATGCCGGAAGATGACGACGAGATCGACCATGCGTCCGAGCCCGTGTTCAGGGAAATCGCGCCGCCGCCGCCTCCCCGTCCCGTGCGCCCCGCCCCCAGGGCACCCCAACGCCGGACCACCCCCACCCCCACGGCGTCACCCATGGTCGTCGTCAACCGTGAAACGGTGCGCGTGGATCGGCCGGAACCGGAACCCGTAGCCGAGACGATCGGCCAGATCAGGAACGTCATCGGCGGCATTGGCGAGGATCCCTACGGCGTCGCGCAGCTGTCGGCAAAGCGAGCTCAGGAAGTGAGGGAATTACGCGATGCGCTGGCGCGCGACAGCCATGACCGGGCGGCCCTGCGCAGAGCCATCATCCTCAAGGAAATCCTCGACGCGCCACTTGCCCTCCGCCAGACCCGCCCCATCGGCGGCTGAGGAATCGTTGCAAGCCCGCTGCTTCGGTTGCACACGCCTCCGCGGGTTCTTTCACGGACAGGCCCCGGCTACTGCGGCTGGGTCTTGACCGTCAGCAGCGTCTGGCGGCGATTGTTCCCGAGCGTATCGTCGTTGGCGCCCACCAGAATGACCTCCGCATTGATGACGAACGTCTGCGGGCGTCCATCGCCTGCAGCTCGTATGATCCGGTCCTGGCTGATGGTCTGCCCCACCGCAACGTTGCTTGCCGACGTCTCCTGAACGGCGCCGTCGATATCCACCCGGAGCGCGACCTCTCGCAGGGGCTCCGTGCCGCGGTTCTGCGCATAGATGAACACGCGCAGCGTTCCCGCCGGCTGTCCTTCCGTCTTCACGTACGGCGGCGACAGGACCATGTCATAACGCCCCAGGTTGTCGTGGTCCTCCGCGCGAGCCAAATCCAACACGCCGGCCCCGTATTCCTCATCCCGTCCCGGCAGCCCGGCATCGTCACTGGTATCGATCAGCAGCTGCGCCGCGGTGGTGGGCGTGAGGGTCCGATCTCGCGACAGCAGTGCCGCCAGTGCGCCACTGACGATCGGGGTCGAAGCCGATGTGCCGCTGAAGGGTACGACCTGCTCATCCGACCAGGCCGCATCCACGGCATAGCCTGGCGCCGCAATGTCCACGGCCTGCCCGCGATTGGAGAAGTAGAGATGTTTGCGGTCCGCATCAACCGCGCCCACCCCCAGTACGCCGGCATACGCGGCAGGATAGGACACCGCGTTGAGGGCATCGTTGCCTGCCGCCGCCACAATCATCACATCATTGGCCAACGCGTGTTGAACGGCCTGCTCCAGCACGGGCCCGCCTCCCTGCCCGCCCAGGCTCACGTTGATAATGTCGGCCCCCATCGTCACCGCGTCGACAATCGCCTGCGCCAGTGTAAAGGAGTCCCCCAGCCCATCGCCGGAAAGAACGGGGATGCTGAGAATGCGTGCATCCGGCGCGACGCCCTTCACGCCGGCACCGTCCCCCGCGATCAGCGAGGCCACGGCGGTGCCGTGCGCCCCCATGGCCCCGCGCGGATCAACGCCATAGTTATCCACGCGCAACAGGCGCCCCTCTTGCAGCGCCGGATGATGTCCCACCGCCGTGTCGATGACGGCAATGGTCACGCCACGTCCCGCATCGGCTTGATGTTCATCCATGCCCAACCACTCCAGCAACCGGTCACCCAGCGCGGCGTAGGACTCCTGTGGCTGTTGCTTGACGAGCAGTGGATCATCAGGCGGACGCACATAGTAGTTTCGCCCCTGGTCCACCGGCGTGGGCCCCTCCGCGAGCAGCCGCTTCAGCAGCGCGGGGTCGCGCGCACGAAGACGAACGGCATTTCCAAGGTTCATCTCGCCCAGGACTTCCAGCCCAAGCGACCGCGCCAGATTCACGAAGGCCTGACGGTCCGCCGCACTGAAGAACCGGAAAATGAACTCGTCGGGAATGGCCCCGGCAGGCAGGGCCTCCACCGGAACGTTCACCTGCGAAACGGCCGGCGCGGGAACTTCCGCCGCCACCACCTCTGGCGCGGACTGGACCGCCAGCGGTTCCGCAGGCGGCAGGGCCGGCCCGGATGCGGCGACAGAGGGCAGGTGCGCGGGCTCGGGCGCGTCCATGGTTGGCGTATGCAGTCGCACAAAGGCGTACCAGACGACCGCCACGACAGCCGCAAACACAGAGACGATAACCGCTGAATCGCTCGACCCACGCATGCGGTCAGTTTAGGGAAAATGGCCTGCCAAAGCCAGCGCAACCGGGAATCCCCAAACGGTACCGCAAGGTCTGAATCCGACAGGCTGATGCTCGACAGCAGCCAACGCAGAATGGGCACTCCTGCCCGCGGAGGTCAGGCCAGATAGCCTGACCAAACGAGGGACAGGCCTAGAAGGCCACGTCGTGCCGGATGAAGGCGGCCGGGATCCGGAAACGCCGCTTAACCATCGCACCCACGGCTCGTACACCAAAGACTTCGGTGGCATAGTGTCCGGCGAAAATGGCATGAATGCCCAGTTCCTGCGCCAGGGCGTGCGCCATCAGCTTGGGCTCCCCACTGAGAAAAACATCAGCCCCCGCGGCGGCAGCCTCTTCCACCAGTTCTGCCGCGCCGCCGGAAACGACCGCGATTCGGCGCACCATCGGTTTCCCGAAGTCCATGCTCCGAACCTCGGCCCCAATCCTTTTTGCCACCAGGTCCTTGAAGGCCGCGTAGCGCATCGCCGACGGGAGCCGACCTTCCAGGCCGATGAACGCTCCATGATACCGGCCGAACGGCTTGCCGTGCATCAGTCCCAATGCCCGGCCGATCTGCGCGTTATTCCCAAGCGTGCGGTGCGCGTCCAAGGGCAGGTGGCAGGCGTAGAGCGCCACATTGTGTCGCATGAGAAAGTCGATGCGGCGATAATTCAGATGCGTGATGCGCTTCAGGGAATCGCCCCAGCTCAGTCCGTGGTGACAAATCAGAAAGTTGGCTCCCGCGCGCACCGCATCCTCGAAAAAGGCTTGCGACGCATCCACCCCGCAGGCGATCCGCGTGACATCTCCGCGATTCTCCACCTGGAGCCCGTTGTGCGAGTCATCGTGAAAATCCGCCACCTTGAGCGTGCGATCGAGAAAACGGGCAAGTTGTGGCGCGTCCATGGGACTCCTCGTTCGTGGTCTATCGGGGCTGGCGGCAGCATAGCCGACGAAGCAGCCTCCTGTGAAGGTCGAAAGCGGTGAGGGGACGCGCCTCCAGCGTTGAAAACGGCCCGCAGCTTGGTAGCATCCTGCCTATGCAAACCCTCGTGCTGACCCTGCAAGATGGAACGCGCCTCAAGCGCCCGGCGGGCACGCAGGTCGGAACGCTGCCCGGCGTGGCCGACGGCGCCGATGGCCTCCCCTTTATCGCGGCGATGGTCAACCATGACGTGGCGTCCCTCTCCTACCCGCTCGCCACCAATGCCTCCATTCGCTTCCTGACGCTGGCGGATGCCCACGGCTGGCGCGTGTACCGCCGCTCGCTGTCGTTCCTCACGGCCAAGGCCTTGCGCGAGGTCTTCCCCGAGGCCGCGTTCACCCTCCAACACTCGCTGGGGATGGGCCTTTTCTGGAGTTTCCGCGCCAACGCGCACGATGGCATCACGCAGGACGAACTCAACCGGGTCGGGGACCACATGCGAAACCTCGTCCAACGCGATCTGCCGATTGAACGCCAGAAGGTGTCCTACGAGGACGCGGTGCGCCAATTCGAGGCCGCCGGCGAAGAGGACAAACTCAAACTGCTAAAGTACCGCAATCCGCCGCACGTCGTCCTTTACGAGTGCGACGGATTTACCGATCTCGCCCACGGCCCTCTCTCGCCGCGCACCGGCGTGTTGAAGCAGTTCGACCTGGTTGCCCACGATCGTGGCTTCGTGCTCAACCTGCCCGACCGCGAAACACCCCACGTCATCACGCCCTTCGAAGATCACCCGCACCTCTTTCACATCTACCAGGAACACAAGGAATGGGGGCGCATTCTCGGAGTCAGCACCGTCGGGCGGCTCAATGAGATCATTGCCACCGATGAGATGGAGAACTTCATGCGCACGGCCGAGGCGCTGCACGAGCAGAAGATGGGGCGCATCGCCGACCAGATCGCCTCACGACGCGACCAGATCAAGCTCGTCCTGATTGCCGGCCCTTCATCGGCCGGCAAGACCACGTTCGCCAAGCGCCTCACCACGCACCTCACCGTGCATGGCCTGCGACCGATCACGCTCGGCACCGACGACTACTTTGTCGGACATGACCGCAACCCCGTGGACGAGAACGGCCAGCCCGATTTTGAACACTTGGAAGCCGTGGACGTCGGACTCTTCAACGAACACCTGTCGAAGCTCTGCGAAGGCGTTGAAGTCGACACCCCGACGTTCAACTTCACGACCAAGCAACCGGAGTACCGGGGCCGGAAATTGCGCCTCGCGCCGGATCAGATTCTGATCGTGGAGGGCATCCATGGCCTGAATCCACGACTGACGGCGATGGTCCCCCCGGAGCGTAAGTTCAAGATCTACGTCAGTGCATTGACACAGCTCAACGTGGACAGCCACAACCGCATCTCAACCACCGACAACCGGCTCATGCGTCGGATGGTGCGCGACCATCGCTATCGGGGCCACACGGCGTTGGAGACGCTGCGCATCTGGACATCGGTTCGACGGGGCGAGAAACGCTGGATATTCCCGTTCCAGCATGAGGCCAATGCCACCTTCAACTCGGCGCTCGACTATGAATTGGCCGTCCTGAAGCCCAAGGTTGAGCCGCTGCTGATGCAGATTAAGCCGATGGATCCTGAATATGCCGAGGCCCGGCGACTCTCCGAATTTCTGCTGAATTTCTTGGCGGCCGACGATCGCGCGGTGCCGCGCACCTCGATTCTGCGCGAGTACATTGGTGGCAGTGCCTTCAAGTACTAGTGCGCTGGGCCAGGCATCTCGCCGGGCGCAGCGATGCCGGTACAGGACCCACTTCAGAGGCGCTGGTCGACTCCCCGCCCAGGTGATTGCTATATCTATCACCCCGGTAGTGTTGACATGCGCCCCCCATTCTCCTAATAACAACACTTCTAACTTCATCAGGGGGACGGCATGCAATTGGATCCGAGAGTTCTGAAGGATTGGCAGATCGCCGAGGCCGCCGAAGCACACATGAAACCCATCGCGCAAGTCGCGCGCGAGATGGGTCTGCATGACGACGAATTCATTCCCTACGGCCGCAACCTGGGACGCATCGACTACCTGAAGACCCTGTCGCGCGTTGAGAAGGCGCCGCAGGGCAAGTACATCGATGTCACCGCCATCACCCCCACCCCGCTCGGCGAAGGCAAGACCACCACGACGCTCGGTCTCGTGCAGGGCCTCGGCAAACTGGGCAAGCGCGTGGTGGGCGCGATCCGCCAACCCAGCGCCGGGCCAACCTTCAACATCAAAGGCTCAGCTGCCGGCGGCGGTCTCGCACAGTGCATCCCGATGACGCCCTTCTCGATCCGCCTCACCGGGGACATTGACTCCATCACCAATGCCCACAACCTCTGCATGGTGGCCCTGACCGCGCGCATCCAGCACGAACATAACTACGACGACGCCCGCCTCGCCAAGCTTGGCCTCAAACGCCTCGACATTGACCCGAACCGCCTTGAAATCAAGTGGGCCATCGATTTCTGCGCCCAGGCCCTGCGCAAGATCACGATCGGTCAGGGCGATAAGATGGACGGCTTCGAGATGGAATCCGGCTTCCAGATTTCCGTCTCCAGCGAGTTGATGGCCATCCTGGCCGTGGCCCGCGACCTCAAGGACATGCGCGAGCGCATCGGCCGCATGGTGGTGGCCCAAAGCCGGTCCGGGCGCGATATTACGACGGCCGACCTGCAGGTCGATGGCGCCATGGCCGCCTGGATGGTGGACACCATCAACCCCAATCTCGTGCAAACCATCGAGGGCCAGCCCGTGCTCGTGCATGCCGGCCCCTTCGCCAACATCGCCATTGGTCAGAACTCCATCATTGCGGACCGCATCGGCACCCGCCTCAGCGAGTACCTAGTCACGGAAAGCGGGTTCGCCGCGGACATCGGGTTCGAGAAATTCTGGAATCTCAAGTGCCGCTTCTCCGGTCTCGTGCCGAGCGCCGTGGTGATCGTCGCCACGGTGCGCGCCTTGAAGATGCACGGCGGCGGCCCCGCCGTGAAGCCCGGCGCCCCGCTCGACGAGGCCTACACCAAGGAACACATCGGGCTGGTGGAAAAGGGCTGCGAAAATCTCATCGCGCACATTGAAACCGTCAAGAAGAGCGGTGTCCGCCCGGTGGTCTGCATCAACAAGTTCTACACCGATACGCCGTCCGAGGTGGCGCGGATCAAGCAGATCGCCGAAGCCCACGGCGCGTATTGCGCCCAGTCGGATCACTGGCTCAAGGGCGGGGAAGGCGCAATCGAACTCGCCGAGGCCGTCATGACCGCCGCCGCCGAGAAGAACGACTTCCATTTCCTCTACGACCTCAAGACACCCCTCCGCGAACGCATCGAGCGTATCGCGAAGGAAGTCTACGGCGCAGACGGCGTGACCTACACCGACGTGGCGCTGGCAAAGGCCAAGCGCTATGAGGCGGACCCGGAAGCCGCCAAACTCGGCACGTGCATGGTGAAGACCCACCTCAGTCTCTCGCATGATCCCAGCCTCAAGGGCCGGCCCCGCGGCTGGATGCTCCCCATCCGCGATATTCTCGCATACAAGGGCGCCGGGTTCATCGTGCCGGTCGCGGGCGACATCAAGCTCATGCCGGGCACGGGCTCGAACCCGGCCTTCCGAAATATCGATGTCGATGTCAACACCGGTCGCGTGACGGGGATGTTCTGATGACAGCCAAAATCCTCGACGGCAAATTGATGGCCGCGCAGATGCGAGAGGAACTGCGAGTGGAGGCCGCCCGCCTGGCCGCTGCCGGCATGCGCCCCGGCTTGGGCGTCATCCTCGTGGGCGACAACCCCGCCTCACGGTCCTACGTGACCGCGAAGGAACAGGCCTGCAAGGACATCGGCCTTTACTCGGACGACAACCATCTGCCAGCCAGCACCAGCGAGGCGGATGTGCTTGCCCTGATTCGCCGCATGAATGCGGATCCGAAAATTCACGGGATCCTGGTTCAGTTGCCCTTGCCCAAACATATTGACGAAAGCCGCGCCCTGCTGGCGATCGACCCCGAAAAGGACGTCGATGGCTTTCACCCCGTCAACGTGGGGCGCATGGTCATTGGCGAGAAGGCCTTTCTGCCCTGTACACCGCACGGCGTGGTCCAGATGCTGGCCCGTAGTGGCGTCCAGACCTCTGGCCGTCACGTCGTAGTTGTCGGACGGAGCAACATCGTTGGCAAGCCCGTCGCCAATTTGCTGCTGCAGAAGAAGCCAAACGCGAATGCCACGGTCACCATCTGCCACACTGGCACACCCGATATGGGAATGTTCACACGCCAGGCGGACATCCTGATTGTCGCGGCAGGTCGGCCGAATACCGTAACGGCCGATATGGTCAAGGACGGCGCCGTCGTCATCGACGTAGGCGTCAATCGTATTGAAGACGTGACGAAAAAAGCCGGGTTCCGCCTCGTCGGCGACGTGGATTATGAAGGCGTGAAGGAAAAGGCCTCACTGATCACACCCGTGCCCGGCGGCGTCGGCCCGATGACGATCACGATGCTGCTCTTCAATACCGTGGAGTCCGCCCGGGACGCATTGGCACGAGCACAGAAGGCCTGACCCCCGGCTGAGGCTGCACCGCTGCCCCGCCGACGTCTCGGGTTGGCCTGACACGTTCACACATGTGCCGTCCACGTCGTTGTGCGTGATGACGACGCGCGATCAGGGATCGAGACGCTCTTTGAGCAAGGCGTCCACAATACCGCCCACTGAACGTTCGCTTATGTACGCGGTATTCCAGCCTGACTCGACATCGCCCCCCGCCCAATGGCGGTCGCCATTGGCGACTTACCAGATCTGGCGCCCGGCATCCGTCCTGGACGTTGGAACGAAAAGTGCTTCTTGAAATGCAGGAGACTGTGATAGATACAGTCAGACGACAGCACTGGAGGAAAATCCGCCATGCAATGGTACTACGCCAAGGGTGGCGATCAGGTGGGTCCACTTGAGGATCACGCCTTTCATGAACTCGTGCGAAGCGGGCAGATAACCGCTGATACGCCGGTCTGGCGGGAGGGCATGCCCAACTGGATTCCCTACGGTCAGGTCAGCGGCCGGCGAACCCCAACCGAACCCAAGAAGAAGTTGGTTCTGGCCCGCGATGCCGAGACTCCAGAAGTCGCACCCGCCGAAGGGGCGAACGCCGCTCCCGCTGATGGCCGGAATGGTGCAGCCGCCGAACAGCCCGGTTCCACAGTCGCCGGAACGTTCATCGAGCCACTCTATCGGGGCAAACGCTGGATTCGCTTCGTCGGCATCCTTTCGATCGTGGGTGGCGCCCTCTACGCACTTTCAATCGTTGGCATCATCGTCGCCTGGCTCCCCATCTGGATGGGGCTGCTCCTTAACGCAGCGGCTAAGAACATTGAACAGGCCTACGAGAGCGGCGACGAAATCGCGGTGGTAACCGCCATGGAGAAGCTGCGCCTGTACTTCAAGATCATGGGTGTGCTCGCCCTTGTCGGTCTGGTATTCGGAGCGGGTGGCATTCTGCTGGCGATCTTGATGCCTGCACTCATCGGGGCGCGTCATTTCTGATTCTCGAGAGCCTCACAGAGCCACGGGTTAGCGTCCCCCCCCGTGAGCAAGGCGGGCCGACGGCGACCTGATGTACCCGCGCTGGGCGCCGGCGAGCTGGGCGTGACGACCGATTGATGCTATACACTTGACCCTCCGAGCGACGCGAACCTACTATGCGCTGACGCTGAGAGGAAACCGTCATCCATGCCTGACATTGCATTCAATTGTCCCAAGTGCGACCAGGAACTTGAAGCCCCCGTAGACTTCGCCGGCCAAGAGGTTGTTTGCCCGGGGTGCGGAGCCGAAATCACAGTGCCAGATTCCGTCGTCGCACCCGACAAAGAGGTCGATGAAGATCTCGACGCAGAGGAGTTGGACGAAGACGAGGCGGACGGTCAGGACAAGGCCGAGGATGGCGTTTGTCCCGAGTGCGGCGCAGAGATGGACCCGGATTCCGTGCTTTGCCTCGGATGTGGCTACCATGCCCGACTGGGGCGTAAGATTCAGACCGACTTCGACAATTCCTGAAGGCCGGGCGCCTCAGTCATCGATCTTGAGGATATCCAGGCCTGACATGTATTCCTGGGTCTTGTAGTCCTCGGAATCCTCAACCTTCTTCAGGATATTGGCCATCTTCATGGATAAATCCATGATGTCCCGAAAAGTTGATTTCAATTCGTCCGTGTTGACCTTGCCCGCTTCCACTGCTTGCTGCATGAGCTTCGCCCGGATCATCACCACCGTCAGGGGTTGATTGAGGTGATGCATTAAGGCCCCCATTAAGGCCCGGATCGCTTCCACCTTGTAGGCCTTCTCAACCAGTTCGGCCTGCGTGCGCTCCAACGTGGCGTCATGCGCAATAACGACGAGCGTCTCCGCATCCCGGCCGCCCACGACCGTGAACCGAAGCAGCCTCTCACGCCCATCCCCTAACCGGACGCTGACTTCGCGCGCGTCGTACCCTTCCCGTCCGGCCAATAAAGCAGAGAAAAATTCCAAATCTTCAAGGGGGAAGAGCTCGACCAGTTTGCGCCCCAGGACCCCTTGGTAGCCGTCAGCCGCCAGCAAGGCAACGAAAGCCCGATTGGCGCGCAGGACGTCACCCGCAGGATTAACGAGCACCATCGACTCGGGATTGAGGTCGATCATCTGCTCCAGCTGCGTCTTGGCCTTCTGGATCAAATCGCCCAACGGCGCGGACTCGGTTGGCAAGTCCACGTTGGCACGTCCCTTGCCATTCGCCCGCCCGCTACGCTTCCCGCCCGCGAGGTTCATGATGGCAGTATATCAGCCCCCAACATGCTTGCCACCTCAATCGATGGGACCGCCCCTCGCCCGGCCACGAAAGCATTGCCATCCCACCTGCCCCTGATATTCTCTACGCGTCACGGCGGGAAATTCGCCCACTCGGGCGTCTCTGTGCCCCGCTGTTGTGGAGAGCGTGCCATATGTCGACTGATCTGAAAGCGGCCTACCGAACCATCATGGACGACCATTTTCCGCCGCAGCTGGAAATTAGCTTCGTCGATACCTCGGGTCGCCAGACCCTCATCTATGAGAAAGTCAGCTGGCCAATCGATGGGGTCATCAAAGGTCTGCGCTATGGCGAGAATCCCGGACAGGAGGCGGCCCTCTACCGCCTCGTGAACGGCAACCTGCGACTGGGTGAAGTCGAATGCATCCGCCCCGGACGGTACCTCGCCTCGAATGCCGAGCTACTGCAATTCGGCAAGCACCCCGGAAAAACGAACATCACCGATGTCGATAACGCTCTCAATATTCTCCGCTACCTGATGGAGCAACCCTGTGCGGCCATCATGAAGCACAATAATCCCTCCGGAGTCGCCAAGGGACGGACCCTGGCCGAAGCCTACGCCAAGGCCAACCTCGCAGATCGCGTGGCAGCCTTCGGCGGTGCCATTGTCCTCAACCGTGAGGTCGACCTCGAGACCGCCCGACTGATCGCCGAACAGTACGCCGAGGTCGTCGCCGCACCGGAGTTTGCCGAAGGCGTCATGGGCATTTTTGAAGGAAAGAAGAACCTCCGTGTCATGAAAATCGGGAACATGAGCCATCTGGCGGACTATGCCCCCACCCGCGTGGTGGACTTCAAGTCTCTCATGGATGGCGGCCTGATCGCCCAATGGTCATTCGTGCCCGAGGCACGCACTCGGGCAGGGCTGCTGCCGGCACGCGTCACGCACGAGGGCCGCGAGTACCGGGTGAACCGGCAGCCGACAGACGCTGAATATGACGACTTGCTGTTCGGTTGGATGGTCGAGGCTGGCGTGTCCAGCAACTCCGTGCTCTTCGTAAAGGATGGCGTCACGGTGGGCATTGGGACGGGCGAGCAGGACCGTGTCGGCGTCGCGGAAATTGCCCGCGACAAGGCATATCGAAAACTGGCCGACCGGATATGCTGGGAAACGCATCATACCCCCTACAATGACCTGAAGGATTCAGACGCCCGACAGGAAATCGACCGCGAAGTGGCGGCTCGCAAGGGGGGCTTGATTGGCAGCCGAATGGTGTCAGACGCATTCTTCCCCTTCCGCGACGGCATCGATGTCGGGCTGCGTGAGGGTGTCAGTGCCGTGATTCAGCCAGGTGGCTCCCTGCGTGATTTTGAAGTCATTGAAGCATGCAATGAGGCGAAGGCGGCCATGGTGTTCACCGGCCAGCGGTCATTCAAGCATTGAAGCGGAAGCAAGGGGGCGGATCGGCATGCGCAACTTGGACGACAAGATCCTCACACGAAGCGCCATGATCGCCGAGCGCGGCCGCCTGCGAGCCGCTGGCAAACGCCTGGCCTTCACCAACGGCTGCTTTGACATCCTGCATCCGGGTCACATTGATTATCTCGCCTTCGCCCGGCGCCAGGGCGATGCCCTGGTCGTGGGTCTGAATTCAGACGACTCCGTTCGCCGCTTCAAAGGCCCCCAGCGCCCGATCGTGGGGCAAGATGATCGCGCTCACGTGCTGGCAGCCCTGGAGGCCGTCGATTACGTCGTCATCTTCGATGAGGACGAGCCCGTGGCCCTGTTGAGTGAGATTCTCCCGGACGTCCTCATCAAGGGTGCCGACTGGGCGCACTACGTCGCGGGTCGGGACGTTGTGGAGGCCAACGGCGGCAAAGTCGTGCTTGCACCGTTGGTGGCCGGGCGCTCGACCACGAACATCATCGCCACCATTACCCAGCGCGTGTCCGGCGTGGCCGCGGCCACGAAACCGTTGTGAACCAGCCCCGCTACATCGTCAGCGGCGGTGCCGGCTTCATCGGCAGCAACCTGGTTGCGGCGCTGAATGCTCGTGGACTTGATAATATTCTTATCGTCGACCGGTTGAACCATGCCGCCAAGCAGCGAAATCTCAATGGCCTGCGCTATAAGGATTTCGTCGACAAGGAAGTCTTCCGCATCGCCTTGCGCGCGGGCACCGTCCAACCTGCCGTCACAATCTTTCACCTCGGCGCCTGTAGCTCAACCACCGAGACAAATGCGGCCTATCTCGAAGACAACAACGTGGGCTATTCGCGCGACCTCTGTGAATGGGCCCTGACCACTGGGGCCCGATTCGTCTACGCCTCTAGCGCGGCCACCTATGGCGACGGTAGTCTCGGATATTCAGATGATGACGCGATGACGCCCCGCTACCAGCCATTGAACCTGTACGGCCACTCGAAGCAGAAGTTTGACGTCTGGGCCCTCAACCACCGGCTCTTTTCCCGCATCGTTGGATTGAAGTACTTCAATGTCTACGGCCCGGGCGAGGATCACAAGGGCGACATGCGGTCGGTCGTCAACAAGGCCTTCGCACAGATCCGTGATTCCGGCGAACTGTGTCTGTTCAAGTCGTACAATCCGCGCTATGCCGATGGCGAACAGGACCGAGATTTTGTGTATGTCCGGGATGCCGTTAACGTCACCCTCTACTTCCATGACCACCCCGACGTGTCGGGTCTCTTCAATTGCGGAACCGGACGAGCCCGCACCTGGCTCGATCTGGCACACGCCATCTTCGTCGCCATGGGACGCGCACCGCGCATCCGGATGATCGATATGCCCGACACCTTGCGAGCCAAGTATCAGTACCATACTGAAGCAGAGACCACGAAACTCCACGCGGCTGGCTACCGGACACCGTTCACATCGATTGAAGACGGCGTGCTTGACTACGCCCGCGCCTGCCTCGAGTAGGCAGAGAGGAACATCAGTATGACCACACCCGGCCGTGCGCTCCACAACCTGCTCACCTGTGCCCGCATGGGCATGGTCATGATCGGCATGCTGCTGGCACCCGCGTGCGCCAGTCCGGCTTCCGGGCCCTCCGTGATCGATGTCGCCGTGGCTCCGGACGGCACCGTCTCGGTCGAGGGAGAGCCCGTGACCATGCAACGCCTGCCGAAAGCGTTGAAAGCGAATGGGGCGACGCGGACAACCGGCATCTACGTGTCCGTTCCGGATGAAACATCCCCGGAGATACTCCGAACACTCACCGAAACCATGGCGACGGCGGGCTATCCACGCGTGATGTTTCGCAAGCCGGTGAAGGCCATCGCCGTCGTTGAATGAATGGCGCGCCAAACCGGCGGCTTCGACTCACATCTTCGTGATGATGCTGATGAGCGGTACGAACATCGCGATGACAATCGTGCCCACGATCAGGGCAAGGAACACGATCATGATCGGCTCGATCACTGACGTCAGGCCCTCTACGGCCGAGTCCACCTCGTCCTCGTAGTTGTCGGCGATGCGCATGAGCATCTCCGGCAACGCGCCGGTTTCCTCGCCCACGTCCACCATGCTCACAACCATGCTCGGGAAGACCTTGGCGGCCTCCATCGGCATGGTCATGCTATCGCCTTCTTTGACGCTGTCATGAATCCCCTGAATGGCCCGCGTCACCACTTCATTGCCCGATGTATCGCGCACAATATTCAGCGCCTGCAGAACGGGCACGCCCGATTGCATCAGTGTCCCGAGCGTGCGCGCGAATCGCCCCACGGCGGTTTTCACCGTTAGAACACCGATCAGCGGCGCTTTCAGCTTGAGATAGTCCAAGGCGAAGCGACCACGCTTCGTGCGTCGGACCAACTTGAAGATAACCACAAGCGCGCCAACAGTGCCCAGCACATAGACGCCCTTGTAACGCAGGATGTTGCTCACATCGATGACGAACTGCGTCAGCGGCGGCAGCTGGGCTCCGCCCAGGAGATCTTTGAAAATCTCGGCAAACTGCGGGATGATCTTCGTGAGCAGGAAGACCAAGATGCCGGTCGCGACGAACAGCACCACCGTGGGATACACCATCGCGCCTTTGATCTTGCGCTTGATGTGCTCGGCTTTCTCCATGAACTCGGCCAGCCGGTTGAGCACTTTGTCGAGCACACCGCCAGCCTCGCCCGCCTTGATCATGTTCACGAAGAGGTTATCGAACACCTTCGGGTACATGGCGAGCGCCTCGGAGAACGTGCTGCCGCCCTCGACAGCCTCACCCATGCCATTCAAGGCTTCGCGAAGGGTCGGGTTCTTCTCCTGCTGGAGGAGAATGCGCAAGCCGCGCAAGAGCGGCATGCCAGCCTCAATCAGGGTTGCCAATTGCCGCGTCAGCACCATCAGGTGCTTGGTCTTCACGCGCCCCACGAGAAACGCGGGTAGCTTGAGCTCCTTCTTCAGCCCCTTGCTGGACTTCGACGGAGCAACCGGCTCGCGGTGCGCGCTCGTCTTCTGCGTGCCAGTCGTCAGTTCGACCACGCGCGTCGGGAATAACCCTTTCGCGCGAATCATCGACACCGCCTCAGACTGACTGGCGGCATCAAGGACGCCTTCGGTTTCGGCGCCCTTCGCGTTCATCGCCGCGAACTTGAATCTCGCCATGGCAAATCCCTGAAGAAGCCCACCGGATACCGCGGCGCAGTCCGCTCACCCGTCTGACCGCCGCCGAATGACTGATCAGCCTATTCAGGCCTTGTCGGGTTTCGCAGGATCCTCTGGCTTGACGCGGACAGGTGCCGCCACGTCAACCCATTCCACCACAGCCACTTCCGCGCCGTCGCCCAAACGATGGCCGAGCTTGGTGATGCGCGTATAACCGCCGTGACGATCCTTCAGCTGTGGAACGATTCCATCGAAGAGCTCGCGCACGACGGCCGGTCGCCGCAATGCCGCAATCGCACGCCGACGCGCTGCCAGCGTGCCCTGACGGGCCAGCGTGACCATCTGCTCAGCCGCCTGACGCGTCACCTTGGCCTTCGGCAGTGTGGTCTCGATTCGCTTGTCCTTGATCAATCCGCACACCAGTGCGGCCACCAAGGCCTCACGGTGCGCCGCCCGACGTCCGAGCCGCTTGTCTGCTTTACGGTGTCTCATGCCCTGCGATCCTTGTCAGTCGATCTTCGCGGCCGGCTCCGTGAGCAGATCAGCCTCGAATGTCATGCCCAATCCCAGCCCCAACTCTTGCAGCTTGGTCTTGATTTCGTTTAGCGACTTCTTGCCGAAATTGCGGTACTTCAGCATCTCCGCTTCCGTCTTCTGCGCCAGCTCGCCCACTGTCGTGATGTTGGCGTTGTTGAGGCAGTTCGCCGCCCGCACGCTGAGCTCAATTTCGTTGACGCTCATGCGCAGCTTGCGCCGCAATTCCTCACGTTCCGCATCGATGCGCTTCTCGGTCTCTTCAAACTCCACCAGGTCATCGTCGAAGCTGACAAAGACGTCCAGATGGTGACGCAGGATGGAAGACGCCGTCGTCAATGCATCATCCGGAGTCACGCGGCCATCGGTCCAGATGTCCAGGATGAGCTTGTCGTAGTCCGTGCGCTGCCCCACCCGGGTGTTCTCCGTCGCAAAGTTGACCCGCTTGACCGGCGAGAATACCGAATCAATCGGAATTCGACCAATTTCAGCTTCCCCACCCTTGTTACGCTCCGCGGGGTAGAACCCGCGACCCGTTCGCACATCCAGTTCCATCTCGAACTTGGTGTCGCCGGAAATCGTCGCGATATGCCAATCGGGGTTCAGCACCTCGACTGCACCTTCGCTCTCGATATCCCCAGCCTTCACCACGCCCGGCCCCTTGATCTTGACAACCAGTGGCGGTACCTCGCGAACAAACGTCTTCAGCAGGACCTGCTTGAGGTTCAGGATGATGTCCGTGACATCTTCCACCACCCCAGGAATCGTGCAGAATTCATGCGGCGCGCCGGTGATCTTCACCGATGTGATCGCGGCCCCTTCAATTGACGACAGCAGAATCCGGCGAAGTGAGTTGCCGATCGTCGTCCCATAGCCAATCTCGAAGGGTTCCGCAACATAGCGAGAATAGCAGTTCGTGGCGTTGGTCTCGTCCTTCACCACCCGCTTGGGCATTTCGAAGCGACTCAGTCTGATAGGCATCGTATGCGTCCTTTCCTGATTCGAAGGGCCAACCCGGCGGTCGGCCAGCCTCGAATACGTGACGATCTCGTGTCCGCGTGAACCCCTCCCAGGGCCACGCGATGAAACTGATTACACGCGCCGACGCTTGCGAGCGCGGCAACCATTGTGAGGGATCGGGGTTACGTCCTTGATGACCGTGATGCTCAACCCCGAGGACTGCAACGCCCGAATGGCAGACTCCCGCCCCGCGCCAGCCCCCTGAACCCTGACTTCGATCTCGTGCATCCCGCGGGCGATGGCCTGGCGAGCAGACTCCTGCCCCACCAGTGTCGCCGCAAACGCCGTGCTCTTGCGTGAGCCCTTGAAACCGGCCCGCCCCGCCGCACTCCAGGCAATCACGCCGCCCCGCATGTCGGTGATGGAGACTATTGTATTGTTGAACGTGGCCTTGATATGCGCAATGCCCACCGGAACATGCCGCGCCGCGCGCACCCGCGTCTTGCGAGCCGCCGCCTTCGCCGCGCCAGCGTCGCCAGCGGCCGCATCCCCCGTGGCCACCGGCTCCAATGCCGCATCGGCCAACGGGTCTTTCTGAATCTCGTCGTTATCTTCCGCCATCGCTGCACCTGACCCTGGTTATTCTTTTGCTCCCGCCGTTGTTTTGACTGCCTGGCGCGCTTCCTTGCCGCGCACCGCACCCACCGTGCGACGTGGCCCCTTCCGGGTCCGCGCATTGGTGCTTGTACGCTGCCCGCGCACGGGTAATCCCCGCCGATGGCGCAATCCCCGATAGCTACCGATACTGATCAGGCGCCGAATATTCGCAGACACTTCCCGGCGCAGATCGCCCTCAACCCGATAGTGGGTCTGGATGTTGCTGATAATCGTGCGCAATTCATCCGGATGCAGATCGTCGGCACGCGTGGCCGGATTGATCTTGCATTCGGCGACAATCGCCTTGGCACGCGCCGGCCCGATGCCGTGAATGTAGCGCAAGGCATACTCCACCCGCTTATTGCCGGGAATGTCGACCCCTAATACACGCGGCATCCGCAATCCTCCCTATCCCTGGCGCTGTTTGTGCCGGGAATTGGAGCACACGACGCGCACGACACCCCGGCGGCGAACGATTTTGCACCGCTCGCACATACGCCTGACTGAACTTCTGACTTTCACCGTTTGTCTCCCATCGAAGAAATCCGAACAATGTAGATACGGCGCCAGCCGCCGTCCACAACAAAAGAGCCCGACCCGCAAAAAAGTTACACCGTCAACACTTCCGCGGCCCCCTCCCGAATCGCCACCGTATGCTCAAAATGCGCCGACGGCCGGAGGTCCTTCGTCACAACCGTCCAGCCATCACCCATGACCTGCACCTCGGGGCCACCCAGATTGACCATCGGCTCCAGTGCCAACGTCATCCCCGGCTTCAGCAACGGCCCGCGCCCCGGCGGCCCGAAATTCGGGATCTGTGGATCCTCGTGCATCTTCTGACCGACGCCGTGACCCACAAACTCCCGCACGACGGAAAATCCCGCCGCAACCGCCTCACGCTCAATCGCGTGCGATATGTCCGATAACCGCTGCCCCGCCCGCGCGGCCGCGATGCCGGCCTCCAGTGCCTTGCGCGTCGTGTTCACCATCCTCACGACCTCGGGGTCCGTCACCCCGACCATCACCGTCGTGGCCGTGTCACCAATGAAACCACCGTATCGCACCCCGACATCGATGCTCACAATATCACCGATCGCGATCCGCCGCTGATCCGGTATGCCGTGAACCACCACTTCATTCACAGACGTGCAAATGATGCCCGGATACCCGTGGTACCCCAGAAACGCGCTCTCCCCCCCCAGTTCGCGAATCATCTCACCCGCAAACTCGGAGAGTTCCAGCGTCGTCACTCCTGGCCCAACCTTCGCCGCCACCGCATCGCGCACGCGCGCTGCCAGCCGACCGCTTTCCCGCATGGCGTCAAGATCCGCGGCGCTCTTTATCCCAATCATGACGACCTGATTCTCCGCGCCACCCGCGCCCTGGCCCGCCTGCTCCACTACGACTTCTGCAGCACGCGCAGCACGTCCTGCGCCAGCTTATCCGCTCCACCACTGGAGTCGATGCGACGCAGCAAGCCCTTGAGGCGATAGCGCTCGATCAGACTTTCCGTCTTCTGATTGTACACGTCCAGCCGGCTGATAATCGTCGACTCGCAATCGTCCGGCCGCTGATACAACTCGCCGCCGCAATGATCGCAAACGCCAGCGCGCTTCGGGGGCATGTTGGTCTGATGAAAATTTGCCCCGCACGCCCGGCAAATGCGCCGCCCCGTGAGACGCTGAATCAGCACGTCGCGCGGCGAATCAAGGAAGAAGACATGCTCGATGCCGCCGCCACCCCGCTGCAACACCTGATCCAGCAAATCGGCCTGCCGCACGGTGCGCGGAAAGCCATCAAACATGTACGCGTCCTCGGGCCCACCCGCCTGAAGACGCGCCTCGACCAGACGCAACATGACTTCATCCGGGACCAGAGCGCCACTCTTCATGTAGCCGTCGGCCTCACGACCAATCGCCGTGCCTTGCTTGACAGCTTCACGCAGCATATCGCCCGTCGACACGTGAATATAGCCAGCCGCGTCGCGAATACGCTCCGCCGCCGTGCCCTTTCCCGCCCCGGGGGCACCCAATAGAAGGATAGCTTTCATGTGCGCTGTCTCCGCCTTAGGAAGTCGGCCTGAGCCTCTAGCGACGGCCCCGCAGCCGACCTTTCTTGAGGAATCCATCGTAGTGGCGCATCAGGAGGTGTGACTCCACCTGCCGCATGGTGTCCAGCATGACGCCCACCACAATCAGTAAACTGGTACCACCCATGAACGATGCGACCAGCCACGGCACACGAAACTGCTTGTTGAGAATCGTGGGGATCACGGCGATAACCGTCAGGAGCACAGCACCAACAAGCGTGATGCGCGTCATCGTCTTGTCCAAAAACTCGGCCGTAGGCCGGCCAGGGCGAATCCCTGGCACGTAGCCGCTGTTGCGCTTGAGATCATCGGCGATCTGCAGCGGATTGAACTGCGTCGCCACCCAGAAATAGGAGAAGAAGAGGATCAGCAGGCCATACACGAACAGGTACATGGGCTCGCCCATCTGCAAAGCGGCATACAGGTCCTGGCACCAGCCCCAGTGTACGCGACCGATCAGCAGCGTCGGGAACGCGATCATGGGGGAGGCAAAAATGATTGGCATGACGCCCGAGTAGTTGACCCGCAGCGGCATGTACGTGTTCTGCCCACCGTACACCTTGCGGCCCACCACGCGCTTCGCCGTGTGAATCGGAACCTTACGCTGCCCCTGCGTCAACATGATCGTCCCGGCCGTCACCAAGAACGACAGCACCAGCAAACCGATGAGATGAAAGACATTGAACGGGGCCCCGCCCCCGCCCGTGCCGAACATCTGCAGTCCGTGCGAAAGCGCGTTGGGCAGCCGGCTCATGATATTGACCGTGATGACAATCGAGATCCCGTTCCCAATGCCCCGCTCCGTGATCTGCTCGCCAAGCCACATCAGAATCATCGTGCCCGTGGTCATCGTCAGCACCGTCATGAGCCGGAAAGCCCAGCCGGACTGATGCACAATCTCGCGGTTGAGCCCCCAGTTGGCAGGGTTCTCCAAACTCATGGCCAGCGCGAAGCCCTGCGCCATGCAAATCACGAGCGTGAAATAGCGGGTGTATTGCGTCAGCTTCTGCCGCCCAGAATCGCCCTCCCGCGCCAGACGCTCCAGCGCAGGAATGACCGCCGTCATCAATTGCAGAATGATGGATGCACTGATGTAGGGCCATATGCTGAGCGCCCCAACGGCGAAGTTCTCTAGCGCACCGCCGCTGAACAGGTCGATCCAGCTCATGAACCCGCCGCCGGCGCGGCTTTGGCTCTCCGCAATCGCCACCTGCAACTGCTGCACGTCAACGCCCGGCGAAGGGACAATGCTGACAATGCGGCAGATGAAGATCAGCCCCAGCGTAAATAGAATCCGCGAGCGAAGCTCCGGAATCTTGATGGAATTGGCAAACGCGGAAAGCATCAGTCCGTCACGACCTGGCAGGTGCCGCCTACCGCTTCGATCTTGGCTTTGGCGGTCGCACTGAACGCTTGAGCCTTTACGGTGAGTTTCCGGCTGATTTCGCCCTCACCCAGAATCTTGATGCCGTCCCAGCGTCCACGGACGAGACCCGCCTCGCGCAGACTGGCCGCACTGACTTCGGCGCCATCAGCGAACTCGGCCAGCACGCCTACGTTCACAGGCGCCCACACGCGCCGGCTGTGATTCGTAAACCCGCGCTTGGGCAGCCGACGCAGCAAAGGCATCTGACCGCCTTCGAAGCCCGCCTTGTGCTTGTGCCCCTTGCGGGCCATCTGGCCCTTGTGCCCGCGGCCGGACGTCTTGCCCATGCCCGAGCTTTCCCCACGACCGACGCGGCGGCGCGCAACGCGGGCCCCCGGGGTCATCTTCAATTCGTGCAGCTTCATGCTGGTTCGTTCTCCTCAACCCACGGCCAGACGACTGGCCATCACACTCTCGCGCGAGCGCAGCTGTTCCAACGCCCGGAATGTGGCCTTGACCACATTCAGCGGATTGTTGCTGCCCAGCGACTTGCCCAAAACGTCGCGAATGCCCGCGGCTTCAAGAACCGCCCGCATGCCGCCACCCGCAATCACTCCCGTACCCGGAGACGCCGGACGAAGCATCACTTTGCCACCATCAAACATGGCCATGACTTCGTGAGGAATGGAGCGGTCCTTCATGGTGACTCGGATCATGGAACGCTTGGCGATATCGCCACCCTTGCGAATGGCATCCGGAACTTCGTTGGCCTTGCCAAACCCGTACCCCACCCGACCCGCCCGGTCCCCAACCACGACGACCGCGCTGAAGCTGAATCGCCGGCCGCCCTTGACGACCTTGGCGCAGCGGTTAACCATGACAATCCGCTCTTCCAGATCGCCCTGGTTCCTTGCATCGTCTTCCCTCACGACTCCTCCTTATCCGCACCGGCGTCCACGGCCACGGCGGCTTCCACCGCCACCGGCCGCGTCCGAATCTGCAATCCGGCCGCCACCGCCCCGTCCACGAGCGCCTTGACGCGCCCATGAAACTTGAAACCCCCGCGATCCACGACCACCCGCTGAATGCCGGCGGCCAATGCGACCGCAGCCGCCGATTTCCCGAGCTCCGCTGCCCGCCCAACCGTCGGGTTCCCGGAACTCTTCTCCACCACGGTCGACGCCGATGCCAGTGTGGCGTTCTTCAGATCGTCCACGAACTGCACATACATGTGCCGATTCGAAATCATGATGGCCATGCGAGGCCGCTCCGCCGTCCCCGAGATCCTCCGGCGAATCCGGGCGTGCCGGCTGGTCCGTTGTACAATGCGAGTGTTTTCGCGCTTCATAGTGATCTCTCGGGCAGCTTTACGCCACGGTCTTGCCGACCTTGCGCTTCACGTGCTCACCCTCGTAACGAATGCCCTTACCCTTGTACGGCTCAGCCGGGAAGAACGAGCGGATGCGGGCCGCGGTGTCGCCGACCAGCTGCTTGTCCATACCACTGACCGTCATCTTGACGCCTTCCTGCTCCGTCACCTTGATCCCATCCGGTATGTCGAACTGCACCGGTGAGGCAAATCCGAGAGACAGCGCCATCTTGCCCTTGCCCTGCAGCGCCACCTTGAAGCCGACGCCCTCGATGAGCAACTTCTTCGAGTAGCCCTTGGAGACCCCCTCGATCATGTTGGCAATCATGTTGCGCGCCAGCCCGTGAAGACTCCGCCCCTCGCGTGAATCCTCCAAGGACACAACCTTCACCTGGTCGGCCTCCACACTGGCCTGAACCTTGTCGGGCAATTGCACCGACAGTTCCCCTAAGGCACCCTTCACCGTCACGCTGGCTCCCGCCACCGTCACGGTGACGCCCTTGGCGATCGGCACCGGGCTTCTTCCCACTCTCGACATCGCACATTCTCCCGTCGTTACGACGCTGCAGGCAAACATCCTACCAGATCGAACAAAGCAATTCACCGCCGACCCGGCGCTTCCGGGCATCCTTGTCGCTCAGGAGCCCCGACGAGGTGCTAAGAATCGACACCCCCATGCCCCCCAGGACTCGCGGAATGTCGTCGGCCCCGACATACAGCCGACGTCCGGGCTTGCTCGCCCGGCGCATCCCCGTGATGACAGGCACATGTCCGGCGGCGTACTTGAGGAACAGCCGCAACGTCCGATGCGCCCCGCCCCCCTCCACCACAAAATCACGAATGAACCCCTCGCGCCGCAGTATCACGGCGATGTCGCCCTTGATGCGCGAATGCGGAATGTCCACCACGTCTTTCTGGCTCATCTGCGCATTGCGCATTCTCACCAGCATATCGGCGATCGGATCTGTCTGACTCATCCT
This sequence comes from Lentisphaerota bacterium, assembly GCA_021413965.1. GTDB lineage: Bacteria > Verrucomicrobiota > Kiritimatiellia > UBA8416 > JAIOPI01 > JAIOPI01. The sequence goes on from JAIOPI010000015.1 coordinate 187,178, forward strand.
CGCTCCCGTTCCAATCTCGTTTCCGCTGCAGCCCCGGTTACCAGCTCGCCCGAATAACGCCCGGAATCTGCGCCGTGACGGCCAGCTCCCGGAAGCAAATACGGCACACCTGGAATTTACGCATGAAGGCGTGTCTACGCCCACAACGCTTGCACCGGCTATAACGCCGCGTCTTGAACTTCGGCTTCCGGGCCGCCTTCACCATCAATGATGTCTTGGCCAATGCCGTCCTCCCTAACTACTTTTCGGCAAAGGGGATGCCGAGCCCCTTCAACAGCAACCGCGATTCATCCCGGGTCTGGCTGCTCATCACGATCGTGATGTTCATGCCCTGGACCGCCCCCACATGGTTCGGGTCGATCTCCGGAAATATCGTTTGTTCCTTCACGCCCACCGTGTAATTGCCCTGCGCGTCGAATGCGTTCGGCGGCAGCCCACGGAAGTCACGGATGCGCGGCAGCGCCGCCGCGATGAACCGCTCCAGAAAGTCGTACATGCGCGGGCCCCGCAACGTCACTTTCGCACCAATCGACATCCCTTCGCGAAGCTTGAAATTCGAGATGCTCTTCCGTGCCTTTGTGACGATCGGCTTCTGCCCCGTAATCCGCGCCAGCTCTGTGACATGCGTCGCAAACTCGTCTTTATCGACGATCCCGATGCCCATGTTCACGATCACCTTCTGCACGCGCGGCACGCGCATGGGATTCTCGATGCCCAGCTCCTTCTTAAGCTTTGGCACCACTTCCGTGACGTAACGTTCTTTCAAAATGCCCATGGCTCAATCACCGATCAAATACGTGTTTACAACCGGCCGAGGAGCAGACCCGCACCCGCCGATCGCCGTCCAGGCGCCGGCGCAGCCGAACGCCACGCTTGCACTCCGGGCAAAAGGGCCGCACATTGGCTAGCGCAATGGACGCTTCCTTGTCCACAATGCCGCCCTGCGGATTGTCCTGACTCTTGCGCAGTGCCTTCTTCACCAGGTTCAACCCCTCAACGAGGGCCCGCCCCTTGGTGCGATCCACTGCCAAGACCTTGCCGGTCTTGCCCGCGCTGATGCCGCGCGTGCAAATCACCGTGTCGTTCTTCTTGATGGTCGCGACGCTCACGTTCGTTTCGCTCCTAAAGCACTTCCGGCGCCAGTGAAACAACCTTCATGTAATTCCGATCCCGCAGCTCGCGGGCGACCGGACCAAAAATGCGGGTGCCAAGCGGGTTCCGCGTCGCATCCACCAACACGCAGGCGTTGTTGTCGAAGCGCAGGAACGAGCCGTCCTTGCGGCGAATCGCGTGCTTCGTCCGCACGATCAGCGCCTCGCAAACCTGCCCCTTCTTCACCATGCCGTCAGGCTGGGCTTCCTTCACCGCCACCTTGATGATGTCCCCCACCCCCGCATAGCGCTTCCGATGCCCGAGGATGCGGAAGCAACGCGCCCGGCGCGCCCCCGTGTTATCCGCCACAACCAAATCTGTCTGTTCCTGGATCATCGTTCTCCACCACTCTGCGTCATGACGCCGCGCCAAGCAGCCGCCAGCGCTTCAGGCGGCTAATGGGACGGCATTCCGTAATGCGCACCCGATCACCCACCTTGGCCTCGTTCTTCTCGTCGTGTACGTGAAATTTGCTCGAGCGCCACATCACCTTGTCGTACCGCACATGACGGCGGCGTTCTTCCACCACCACCACAATGCTCTTGTTGCCGCTCTTGCTAACGACTACGCCTTGACGCTCTTTGTGCGTCTTGGTCCCGGTTTCCTGCTCAACCATGTTCGCGAATCCCCCGCTCCCGCATCACCGTCTTGATGCGCGCCAGCTCGCGCCGCAGTGTCCGCATCCGGATCGGAGGCTCCGACGCATCGCCCCCGCTCTTGCGGGTCCGCAATTCCACGAGGTGGCGGGCTGTCTCCCGTCCCAACTCCCGGATCTCCTCTTCCGTCTGCTCCCGCAATCCTGCTGCCTTCAACATATGCTTCCGCTCCTGCCTCTAGCGATCCAGCCGCGTAACCAGTTTTGTCGGTACGCCCAGCTTCGCCGCCGCCAGCCGGAGCGCCTCGCGCGCCAACTGGTCCGACACGCCGTCAATTTCCATGATCATCACGCCAGGCTTCGCCACGGCCACCCAGAACTCGGGGTTGCCTTTGCCCTTGCCCATGCGCACTTCAATCGGCTTCTTCGACACCGGCTTGTCCGGGAACAGCCGAATCCAAAGCTTGCCCCGCCGCTTCATGTGGCGATTGATCGCCACCCGGCAGGCCTCGATCTGGGTGTTCTTGATCCAGCCCCGACCCAGCGCCTTGAGCCCGTACGACCCAAACGACAAACTCGTCCCGCGCTGCGCGATGCCCTTCCGGCTGCCGCGCTGGTTCTTGCGGTACTTAACCCGTTTTGGCATCAAAGCCATTTAGCGCCTCCCCCGGCCTGCTTTCACCGGCTCCTCGCGCGTCTTGCAAATCCACACCTTGATTCCGATCAAGCCTGCCGTCGTGTGCGCTTCCGCAAACCCGTATTCAATGTTCGCGCGCAGCGTGTGCAGCGGGACCCGCCCTTCCTTGTACCACTCCACCCGCGCCAACTCCGCGCCGCCCAGGCGGCCACTCGCCCGGATCTTGATCCCGTCCACGCCCATCTCCATGGCCACCCGAATCGCACGCTTCATCGCCCGGCGGAACGATACCCGACGCTCCAGCTGCGTCGAAATGTTCTCCGCCACCAGCTGCGCGTTCGTGTCCGGATTCTTGACCTCGTGTATCTCGACGTAAATCTCTTTGCCCGTCATCTTGGTCAGCTCGGCGCGAATCCGCTCGATGTCCTGACCCTTCCGACCGATGATCACGCCCGGCCGCGCGCTGCTGATGTTCACCCGCACGCGATTCGCATACCGCTCGATCACGATTTCCGAAATCGCCGCGTTCTCCAGCGCCTTCTTTACCCGGTCCCGGATCTCCAGATCCTCAACCAGGGTTTTGCCGAACTCCTGCTTTCCGCAGAACCAGCGCGACCGCCAGTTCTTGTCGACCGTGACGCGAAAGCCGATTGGATTGACCTTCTGACCCAAAGTGCACTCCTTCCCGCTACAACTTGCCGCGCTATGCCTGCGCCGGCTCCACCGACACCGGCTGACCGTCGGTCAGCACGATCCGCACATGACACAACCGTTTCCGGACCGGGCCGGCGCTGCCCCGCGCCCGCGGCCAGAAACGCCGCAGTCGGGGCCCTTCATTGATAATCGCTTCCTTCACCCGCAACGTGTCCACGCTCAGGTCCGCGTTGTTCTGCGCATTCGCCAAGGCCGACTTCAGCGTCTTCCCCAGGTAGAACGCGGCCTTCATCTTGCTGAACTGCGTCAGTGCCAGCGCGTCTGCCACCGGCAGACCCTGCAGACGCCGCGCCAGTGGACGCGCCTTGTCCGGCGACAGTCGGGTGTATTTCGCTTGTGCGGTGACTTCCATACGCTCGTCTCGCTTACTTCAGTACTTTGGCCTTGTCCGTGGCCACGCCGTGACGACGGAAGATCCGCGTCGGCGCGAACTCCCCCAGGCGATGCCCGACCATGTTTTCCGTGATAAAAATGGAGATGTGCTGCTTGCCGTTGTGGATGGCCATCGTGTGCCCCACAAACTCCGGGACGATCATCGACCGCCGGGACCAGGTCTTGATCGGGCGCTTCTCCCCGGAGCGGTTCATCCGCTCGACCTTCAACAGCAGCTTCGCGTCAACAAACGGACCCTTCTTAATGGAACGTCCCATGGACTACTTTCTCCGCTTGACGATAAACCGGCTCGTCGGGTTACGCCGCCCACGCGTCTTGCCACCCTTGGCCGGATGCCCCCAGGGCGAACGCGGATGCCCACCGCCCGAGGTGCGGCCTTCGCCGCCGCCCATCGGATGGTCCACCGGGTTCATCGCCACGCCGCGCACCGTCGGCCGGATGCCCAGCCAGCGCTTGCGACCAGCCTTACCCAGCGAAATGCTGGAATGATCCCCGTTGCCAACCTGCCCCACCGTGGCCATGCATCGCACGTCGATCAACCGGATCTCGCCCGACGGCATGCGCACGTTCGCGTACTGTCCCTCGCGCGACATGACCTGCGCGCCAAGACCGGCGCCGCGAACCAGCTTGCCGCCGGCCCCCGGCACCAACTCGATATTGTGAACGAACATCCCCATCGGCACGCGCTCCAGGGGCAACGCGTTGCCCTGCAGCGGTTCGACCGTCGGGCCGGACACCAGCGTCGCCCCCGTCGTGATCCCCACCGGCGCCAGGATGTAGCGTTTCTCTCCGTCCGCGTACTGCAGCAGCGCAATGTTCGCCGAACGGTTCGGATCGTACTCGATCGACACCACCTTGGCCGGAATGTCGTGCTTGTCCCGACGGAAGTCGATGATGCGGTAGCGCCGGCGATGGCCGCCGCCCTGATGACGCACCGTGATGCGGCCGTTGGAACCGCGTCCGGCATGCCGGGGCAACCGCTCCAGCAGCGAGCGCTCCGGAGTGCTGCGCGTCAGCTCTTCGAACGTCGACACGCTCATGCCCCGCTGGCCGGGCGTCGTCGGTTTGTACTTCTTGATCCCCATGATTCCGCTCGCTCCCTGTCCCTTACGTCAAATCGATCTGATTGCCCGCCACCAATGTCACCACGGCCCGCTTCCAGTCGGAGCGCTTGCCGAAATTCGCCGTGCGCTCGCGCCGCGACTTGCCGATGTACCGCATCGTATTGACGTGCGCGACCTTCACCTTGTACAAATCTTCAACCGCGCGCTTGATCTCCAGCTTGTTCGCGTCGGGCTCGACTTCAAAGAAGTACTGGTTCTTGGTGCTGGAGAGTGTCGAGGCCTTCTCCGTCATTTGGATGCGCCGGATGATTCCCGTCTGATGCTTCATGCGACCCCCTTGATACCCGCGCCCAGCCGCTTCTCGATCACGGCCATGCCCGCCCGGGTCACCACCAGCGTCGGATAGCGCACCACGTGGTAAACCTGCAAATCCTGCGCGGGCAGGAGCTCCACGCCCCTCAGGTTCTGCGCGGACTGCACTACCTGGGCGTCCACGCCATCAACCACGAACAACACCGGGGCCTGCACCCCCAAGGCCTTCATGAGCTCAACAAAATGCTTCGTACGGCGCTCGGGAACCGCCAGCTGGTCCACAACCTTTATCGCCCCCTCCGCGACCCGGTCGCCGAAGGCCCGGCGCAGAGCCAACTGAACCACCTTCTTGTTCACCTTGGCCGCGTAGCTGCGCGGATGCGGGCCGAAGGCCACGCCGCCGCCACGCCAGACCGGAGATTGACGGTGACCGGCCCGTGCGCGCCCCGTCCCCTTCTGCTTCCAAGGCTTCTTGTTGCTGCCCGCCACCTCGCCCTTAAGCTTGGTGTCCGCCGTCCCGGACCGCAGCGCGGCCGTGTAGGCCAGCACCGAATCCAGAACGGCCTGCTCACCACGGTCGGTGACCAGCAGCGCGTCGTTGACCACGTGCTCGCCCACCGAGGCACCCTTCGTGTCGTAAACCGTTAGCTTGCTCATGTGGCCTTCCCAGACTTCTTCAATGCCTTGCAGATCAGCACGGTGCTGCCGATCGGGCCCGGCACCGCGCCATTGACGAGAAGCAAATTCTTCTCCACATCGACCCGCACGACCGCCAGATTCTGTGTGGTCACATGCACGTTGCCCATGTGCCCCGGCATCCGGTGGCCTTTCAATACCCGCGACGGCCACGTGCGCATGCCGATGGCGCCAATACGACGCTTCGACGTGCTGCCGTGAGACGCCGGGCCGCCGGCCATGTCATGGCGCCGCATCACGCCCTGAAATCCTTGCCCCTTCGAGAATCCGCTGACGTCGACGTGCGTGACCTTCTCAAAGATCGCCGCCGTCACCGTGTCGCCAGCCTTGACGTCCTCACCCGCGTCCAGCGCCACTTCACGCAGCACACGCTTCGTTGCCGTCGTGGCTTTGCGCAGGTGTCCCAGTTCCGCCTTCGACAGACGGGACTCCTTCTGGTCACCAAACCCGATCTGCGCCGCGACATACCCATCCTTGTCGGCGGTCTTGCATTGGGTAACCACGCACGGCCCGGCCTCGAGCACCGTCACGCAAACGCGACGGCCCTTGTCATCGTAAATCTGGGTCTGGCCCAGTTTCTTTCCAATCAACCCATCCATGGCGCAGCTCAAATCTTGATGGTGATATCCACCCCGGCGGGCAGATTCAGTTTCTTCAACTCATCGACGGTCTTGGCCGTCGGCTCCACAATGTCCAGCAGACGCTTGTGCGTCCGAATCTCAAACTGGTCCATTGACTTCTTGTCCGCATGCGGACTGCGGTTCACGGTGTACCGCTCCACGCGCGTCGGCAACGGGGTCGGCCCAACTACCCGGGCACCCGTGCCCTTGGCCGTGTCGATGATGTCCATCACCGCCTGGTCAAGCACGCTGTGATCGTACGCCTGCAAACGAATTCTTATACACTGACCGTCCATCGGTATCTCACCTGCTCATCAAAGTTTCACGCACTGCCCGCGGCACAACATCGAACGCTTCCGGTTCCAAAGTGTAACTTGCGCGCCCCCGCGACAACGATCGAATCGCTGTCGCGTAGCCAAACAGCTCGGCCAGCGGCGCACGAGCCCGGATGATCTGCATCTCGCCCCGGGCCTCGATGTCCTTGACCCGTCCCCGTCGCCCATTCAAATCGCCCATCACGTCGCCCATGGATTCCGTGGGCGTGATGATTTCCAGCGCCATTAGCGGCTCCAGGAACTCCGGCTGCCCGGCCATCACAGCTTCCCGGAACGCCATCAACGCTGCCGTCTTGAAGGCCACGTCCGTCGACAAGTCCAGATCGAATTGGCCATCATGTACTAAGACACGCACATCCGTCAATGGATACCGTGCCAAAACCCCCGTCATAATTGCATCCTGGATGCCGGCCTGCACAGAATCGTGAAATTGCTGGGGAATTTGCTCATCCCGGGCTTCGATCTCAATCGAATTTCCGGACGATCTCGCCCGGGGTTCCACAGAAAGTGCAACGGTTGCCATTTGCCGCTTGCCGCCAATGTCGCGATCAAACGTGTGGCGGGACTCCCCCCGGCTTGTCACCGTCTCATAGTACGCGACCATCGGACGCCCAGAGTTTGCCTCGACATTATGCTCGCGCACCATGCGATCCTTCAGGATCTCAAGATGCAGCTCACCCATGCCGCTCATGATGGTCTGGCCGGTCTCCGGATCGCGCCGAATCACGCACGTCGGGTCCTCGGCGGACATGGCGGCCAGCGCGGTCTCCAACTTGTCACGATCCGCGCGGGACTTGGGCTCAACGGCCATGAAGATGACGGGCTCCGGGAACGGAATGCGCATCAGCTCGATCGGGGTGTTCTCGGCGCACAGCGTGTCACCCGTCGTCAAATCCTTGAGCCCGGTCACGGCCCCAATTTCGCCAGCCAGCAGCGTCTCGACCTCGGTCCTGCTGTCCGCCTGAAGACGCACCAGCCCAGGGACCCGGGCACGCTTGCGCAGCCGCGGATTGAAGACATTCTGGCCCTTACGGATCTGCCCCGAGTACACGCGCACGAATACCAGGCGGCCGACATAGGGATCCGTGGCCACTTTGAACGCAAGCGCACTCAGCGGGGACGCTTCGTCCACAGGGCGCGTCAGCGCCTCCCCAGTCTTCGGATGCACGCCCTTGGTGGCGCCAATATCCAGCGGGGATGGGAGGAAATCGACGACCGCGTCAAGCAGGGGTTGTACCCCCTTGTTGCGCAGTGACGAACCGCACAGCACCGGCACCATCTTGCTGGCGAGCGTGGCCCGGCGGATCCCACCGCGCAGCACGTCGGCCGCCACGTCGCCACCTCCGAGATACGCCTGCAGAACATCCTCATCCAACTCGGCGACCTGCTCCACGAGCTCAGCACGCCCCTTCTCTGCTTCAACCGCGAGCTCAGAGGGGATGTCCGAGACGAGCATGTTCTGGCCCTTGCTCGCTTCGTCGAACGTGACCAGCTTCAGATTGACCAGATCGAGAATGCCACGGAAGCCATCTTCGCGGCCAACTGGGCGCTGAAGACACACTGCGTGGGAGCCCAGGCGCCGCCGGATCTCGCCGACCACACGGTCGAAATTGGCCCCGACCCGGTCGAGCTTGTTGATGTAGGCGAGTCTTGGAACCCGGTAACGGTCGGCCTGGCGCCACACGGTCTCGGACTGCGGCTGAACGCCGCCGACGCCGCAAAAGACGCCAATCGCGCCATCCAGCACGCGCAGCGAACGCTCCACCTCGATGGTGAAGTCCACGTGTCCCGGCGTGTCAATGATGTTGACCTGGTGGTCGCGCCACGAGCAGGTGATCGCGGCACTGGTGATCGTGATCCCCCGCTCCCGCTCCTGCACCATCCAATCGGTCGTGGTGGTGCCGTCGTCGACCTCGCCCAGACGGTGGATGAGCCCCGTATAGAAGATCATCCGCTCCGTGGTCGTCGTCTTGCCCGCATCAATGTGCGCCACGATGCCGATGTTGCGCACACAGGACAAGCGCGCCACGCTAGCCGCGGTTGGCGCCGGCTCGCTGCTGGAGGCTTGACCTGTTTTATGCTGTTCCAAGGCGTTGACCATCTGGGGTTCGCTCGTTCCGTTACCGCGTCGTCTACCAGGCGTAGTGAGCGAAGGCCTTGTTGGCCTGCGCCATCTTGTGCGTGTCCTCGCGCTTGCGGATGGCGTTGCCCTGGTTCTTGTAGGCCTCGACCAGCTCCAACGCCAGCGCCTGCTCCATCGGGACGCCCTTGCGCTGCGCCGAGAAGGACACCAGCCAGCGCATCGCCAGCGCAAACTGCCGCTCGCGATTCACTTCCACCGGGACCTGGTACGTCGCACCGCCCACGCGCCGCGAGCGCACTTCGACGCGCGGCTTCACATTGTCCACCGCCTTCGCCAGCACCGCCAGGGGATCCTCTTCAACCTTCCCGCGAATGCCCTCGATGGCGCCGTAAACAATGCCCTCGGCCACTGATTTTTTGCCGCTCTTCATCACGCAGGTGATCAAGCGCGTCACAAGGTCGCTCTCAAACCGCGGATCGGGAACTACCGTCCGCTTTTCTGCTCTACGCCGCCTGGCCATAATGCTCTCCGCTTAAGTCTTTTCAGGACGCTTTGCACCGTACTTCGACCGGCCACGCCGCCGGCCCTCCACCGCCAGGCTGTCCAGCGCCCCGCGCACAATGTGGTAACGCACGCCGGGCAAATCCGCCACACGGCCGCCGCGCACCAGCACCACGCTGTGTTCCTGCAGATTGTGCCCGACGCCCGGAATGTACGCCGTCACCTCGTAGCCTGTCGTCAGGCGGACGCGCGCCACTTTCCGCAACGCCGAGTTCGGCTTCTTGGGCGTCTGCGTCTTGACGGACAGACAGACACCGCGGCGCTGCGGACAGTTCTTCAGCGCGGGCGACTTCGTCTTTCGCCGCAACGGGTGGCGTCCCTTGCGGATCAACTGGTTAATCGTCGGCATCGTATCTCCTTACCCCTCTTCACGCGAAAAAAAGGCGCGCCAAGTTAACAGAACCGGCGCCCCCTGACAATCGTCATCCCAGCAGATCCTGCAATTTCTTGCCGGCATCCTGCACGTCCGGTTTCGGCTCCTCGGATTCCGGTATCGGCTCAACCAGCGGCACCAGCTTGATGTTGCGGTGCATCGGGAAGCCTGTTCCGCCCGGAATCAAGTGCCCCATAATCACGTTTTCCTTGAACCCACGCAGGGTGTCCACCCGGCCCAGCGTCGCCGCGTCCGTCAACACGCGCGTCGTGTCCTGGAACGAGGCCGCTGAAATGAAGCTTTCCGTCTCGAGTGACGCCTTCGTGATCCCCAGCAGTGCCGGCGTCGCTTCCGCCGGCCGCTTACCTTCCGCGATCGCCGCCTCGTTGACTTCGATGAAGCGCTGCTTCATCACCTGCTCGCCCCACAGGAACTCTGTGTCCCCGGGGTTCGTGACCGTGACCTTGCGCAGCATCTGCCGCACGATGGTCTCGATATGCTTGTCGTTGATTTCAACGCCCTGCAGCCGGTAAACCTGCTGCACTTCGTTGACCAGGTAGCCCTGCAGTTCCTGCGGACCGCAAACGTCCAGAATCTCCTGCGGCACAATCGGACCTTCCGTCAGCTGCTGCCCCTTGTGCACGTGGTCGCCCTTGAACACGACGATGTGCTTGCCCATCGGGATCAGGTGCTCTTCGGTTGCGCCCGTCGTTTCGTCGCGGATGATCAGGCAGCGCCGGCCTCGCTGATTCGGGCCAAAGTCCACCACGCCTTCGATCTTCGCGATTTCCGCGGCATCCTTCGGCTGGCGGGCTTCGAACAGCTCCGCCACCCGCGGCAGACCGCCGGTGATGTCCTTGGTCTTGGACTCCTTGCGCGGCGTCTTCGCCAGCAGCTCGCCCGCCAGCACGCGGCTGGCCTCCTTGACCACGACGTGCGCACCGGCTGGAATACTGTAGAAACCGAGCACCTCGCCGCCGGCCTCGCGCCGGACGATGATCTGCGGGTGCAGGTCTTCCTTCGTCTCCAACACAACCGTACCGCGCAAGCCTGTCGCCTCGTCCACTTCCTTCTTCACGGAGACGTTCTCCACGAAGTCGTGGAAGCTGACCACGCCCTCCTGCTCGGCCAGAACCGGTACGCTGTAGGGATCCCACTCCGCCAGGCACTTACCCGAGGCGATGGAACCGCCATCCGCGACGCGCACAATGGCGCCCATCGGCATGGTGTAGCGCTCGATCTCGTGCCCGGTGTCGTCGTGCAGACTCACCGCGCCGTTCTTGTTCAGCACCACGAACTGGCCTTCCGCATTCTGGACGGCACGCAGGTCGTGATACCGCACCAACCCGTTGCGCTTGACATTGATCTGCGGCTGCTTGAACACCGCGCTCGCCGTGCCGCCGATGTGGAACGTACGCATCGTCAGCTGGGTGCCCGGCTCGCCAATCGACTGCGCCGCGATGATGCCCACCGCCGTGCCGACCTCCGCCAGCTTGCCCGTCGACAGATCCCGCCCATAGCAGCGCGCGCAAATGCCCCGGCGCGACTCGCACGTCAGCACGCTCCTCACGCGAATGCGCTCCAGCCCCACCGACGTGATCCGGTCGCACGCGTCCTCGTCAATCTCCTCGCCACTGCGCACGATGACTTCGCTGTTGAGCGGGTCCACCAAATCGTTCACCGAGGTGCGCCCCAGGATGCGCGACGACAGCGACACCAACTCCTCATCGCCCTCGCTGATCGCCGTGGCATCAATGCCGTTGACCGTGTTGCAGTCCTGCTCGGACACAATCACATCCTGCGCCACGTCCACCAGCTTGCGCGTCAAATAACCCGCATCAGCCGTCTTCAGCGCCGTATCCGCCAAGCCCTTGCGCGCGCCGTGAGTACTGATGAAGTACTCCAGCACGCTCAGCCCCTCGCGGAAATTGGCCACAATCGGCCGCTCGATGATCTCACCCGACGGCTTGGCCATCAACCCGCGCATGCCGGCCAACTGACGGATCTGCTGCCGGCTGCCGCGCGCCTTGGAGTCCACCATCATGAAGACCGGGTTGGTCTCCTGACTACCGTGGTTTTCCTCAATCGCCCGGTACATCGCGTTGGAAATCTCGTCCGTTGCGTGCGTCCAGATGTCGACGATCTTGTTGTAACGCTCGCCGTCCGTGATCACGCCCTTGCGGTACTGGTCTTCCACTTCGGCAACCGCCGTCCGCGCCCGCTTGATGATCTCTTCCTTCTCGGCCGGGACAATCATGTCCTCCATGCCGATGGAGACACCCGCGAGCGTGGCGTGGTCAAAGCCCAGCTGCTTCAGCTCGTCCAGCACGCGCACCGTGCGGGGGTGCCCAGCCAGCCGGTGACAGTACCAGATCAACGACCCCAGCATCGACTTGTCCACCAGCTTGTTGACGAAGCCCATCTCCTGTGGCCAGATGTCGTTGAACAACACCCGACCAACGGTGGTGGTCAACACCCGCCCCTGCTTATCGCCAAACTGCGTGTCGCGCCCCTGGTCCGGGTTCTTGTAGCGAATGCGGTCGTGCAGGCGGAGTGCCCCGTCGGCGTACCCCAACCGCACTTCGTTCACGTCGCAGAGAATCGGCAGCGATTCCTGCGCCGCCGCGGCCCCGCGCCGCCGGAACGCCTTCATCTTCTCCTCCTGACTCAGCGACGTCAGGTAGTAGATGCCCAGCGCAATATCCTGCGTCGGCGTCATGATCGACTTGCCGCTGGAGGGCGAGAAAATGCTGTTTGTGGACATCATCAGCAGCCGGGACTCCAACTGAGCCTCGATCGACAGCGGCACGTGCACCGCCATCTGGTCGCCGTCGAAGTCCGCGTTGAAAGCCGTGCAAACCAGCGGATGGATGCGGATCGCTTCGCCCTCGACGAGCACCGGCTCGAACGACTGCACGCTCAGGCGGTGCAGCGTCGGCGCGCGGTTCAGCATCACCGTCTTGCCCTTGGTCACTTCCTCCAGAATGTCCCAGACTTCGTCCGACTGCCGCTCGATGAGCTTCTTCGCGCTGCGAACCGTGTGCACGACGCCCATGTCCTTCAGCCGGCGAATGATGAACGGCTCGAACAGCACCAGCGCCATCTTCTTTGGCAGGCCGCACTGGTTGAGTTTGAGCTCCGGACCGACCACGATGACCGAACGTCCGGAATAGTCCACGCGCTTGCCCAACAGGTTCTGACGGAAACGCCCGCCCTTGCCGCGAAGCATGTCGCTCAGCGACTTCAGGGGGCGGTTGCCAGCTCCCGCCACCGCGCGCCCATGGCGCCCGTTGTCGAACACCGCGTCTACCGACTCCTGCAGCATGCGCTTCTCGTTGCGAATGATGACATCCGGCGTCTTGAGCTGCTGCAGATTCTTCAGGCGGTTGTTGCGGTTGATGACGCGACGGTACAGGTCATTGAGGTCCGACGTCGCAAACCGACCGCCCTCGAGGGGCACCAGCGGGCGCAGTTCCGGCGGAATCACCGGGAGCACTTCCAGGATCATCCACTCCGGCCGCGTGTTGCTCGTACGGAACCCTTCGACAACCTTCATCCGCTTCGAAAGCTTCTTCCGCGTCTGCTTGCTCCGCGAGCGCTCCATCTGGACTTCCAGCTCGTCCATCAGCGTGTCGAGATTGATCTTCCGCAGCGCGTCCCGGATCGCCTCCGCACCCATCTTGGCTTCGAAGGTCTCCCCGTACTTCTCCAGCGCCTCGCGGTACTCCATCTCGCTCAGCAGCTGGCGGTCCTTGAGCGGGGTGTCCCCAGCCTCGGTGACCAGGTAGTCCTCATAGTACAGCACCCGCTCCAGGCTCGCCGTCGTCATGTCCAGCATCAGCCCGATTCGGCTCGGCGTGCACTTGAAGAACCAGATGTGCGACACCGGCACGGCCAGCTCAATGTGGCCCATCCGCTCGCGCCGGACGCGCGATACGGTGACCTCCACGCCGCAACGGTCGCAGATCACGCCCTTGTGCTTGATGCGCTTGTACTTGCCGCAGCTGCACTCCCAGTCCCGTGTGGGGCCGAAAATCCGCTCGCAGAACAGACCACCGCGCTCCGGCTTGTACGTGCGGTAGTTGATCGTCTCCGGATTCTTGACCTCGCCGCGGCTCCACGACCGGATCAGCTCGGGCGAAGCCAGGGTGATGCCGACGGAGTCGAAACTGTCGAACTCTCCCTCGCCCAGAATATCGCTGGCAGGATATTGATTCATGTCGCCTCCCCTCGCCGCGCCTTACAGCACGGGCCGCTGCTCTACAACTTTTTCGCCGCTGACCTTGACGTCCAGACACAGGCCGCGCAGTTCGTTGATCAACACGCTGAAGGACTCCGGCATGCCGGCCCGCAACGTGTTCTCACCCTTCACAATCGACTCGTAGATGCGCGTGCGCCCCGCCACGTCATCGCTCTTCACAGTCAGCAGTTCCTGCAGCGCGTAGGCCACCCCGTACGCCTCCAGCGCCCAGACTTCCATTTCGCCCATGCGCTGTCCGCCGTATTGCGCCTTGCCGCCCAGCGGTTGCTGGGTGACGAGCGAGTACGGCCCCACCGCGCGTGCATGAATCTTGTCGCTCACCAAGTGGTGCAGCTTCATCATGTAGATCTGACCGACCACCACCCGCTGATCGAACGGCTTCCCGGTGCGCCCGTCGTACAGGATGTTCTTCCCGTCGGCCGGCAGTTTCGCCTGCTTCAGGTACTCGCTGATGCGCTTCTCGGAAATCCCGTCAAAAACGGGCGTCGCCGCGTACAGGCCCAGAATCTTGCAGGCCGCTCCCAGATGCGTTTCAAACACCTGGCCCAGGTTCATGCGTGACGGCACGCCCAAGGGGTTCAGCACAATGTCGACCGGCGTGCCGTCCGGGAGGAAGGGCATGTCGCCGTCCGGCATAATCCGCGCCACCACGCCCTTGTTACCGTGACGGCCCGCGAGCTTGTCGCCCACGGCCAGCTTCTTCTTCGCCGCCACGTAAACCCGAACCTGCTTGATGATGCCCTGGTCAATCTCGTCGCCGCTCTCGATGCGGTCCAGCGCGGCCTCTTCGTCCGTGTCCAAGTCCCGGAACTTCGGGCTGAACTCTTCGATGATCTCGTCGATCTTCATCTGGATCGGACTGCTCTCGATCTGGATGTGATCGCCCGCCGCCGCCAGCTTGCGCAGCAGCGTCTTCGTGATCTTCCGGTTGGCCGGGATCAGGATCTCGCCCTTCTCAGCATCCACCACGTCCAGCGGGATCTTCTCTCCCAGCAGGATGTTGCTCAGCGCCTGCGTCAGCTCCTCGGTCAGCTCCGAGCGCTTATTCTTGTGGCTTTCCTTGATTTCCTTGAGCTGGTTGCGCTTCTCGGACGGCGACTCGTTGGAGCGCTTGATCTCCTTGTGAGCCGTCACCTTGACGTCCATCACAATACCCGTCGTGCCGCTCGGAACCGTCAGCGATGTATCGCGCACTTCCGCTGCCTTCTCGCCGAAGATCGCGCGCAGCAGCCGCTCCTCCGGGGCCAGTTCCGTCTCGCTCTTGGGGGTAATCTTGCCCACCAGAATATCGCCCGGCTTGACCTCCGCACCCACGCGAATCACGCCATCCGTGCCCAGATTCTTGAGGGCTTCCTCGCCCACGTTCGGGATGTCCCGCGTAATCTCCTCCGGCCCCAGTTTCGTGTCACGCGCTCCGACCTCGAACTCCTGAATATGCAGGGACGTAAACACGTCCTCGCGCACAATGCGCTCGCTGACCAGGATCGCGTCCTCGAAGTTGTAGCCCGACCACGGCATGAACGCCACGAGCAGGTTCTTGCCCAGCGCCATTTCGCCCGCGCAGGTCGCCGGCCCGTCGGCAATCACCTGACCTTTGCGAATCGACTGTCCCAGCTGCACGATCGGCTTCTGGTTGAAGCATGTTCCCGCGTTGGTACGGCGGAACTTCTGCAGGTCGAACTCCTGCACGTCCGGGTCCTTGGAGCTGCGCTTCGCCGGCATCTTGCCGTCCGGCGTGATTACGATCTTGCAGGCCGTAACCTGGGCAACCTTGCCCTTTTCGCGCGCCACTTCCATGACTCGCGAATCCTGCGCGGCACGGTCCTCAATGCCCGTCGCCACGTACGGCCGCTCCGTCTGCAGCAGCGGCACCGCCTGGCGCATCATGTTCGCTCCCATCAGGGCGCGGTTGGCGTCGTCGTGTTCCAGGAACGGGATCAGTCCCGCCGCGATACTGACGACCTGCTTCGGCGACACGTCCATGTAGTCCACCTTCTCGCGTGGCACTTCCAGGAACTCAGCGCGGAAGCGCACGGAGACCATGTCGCGCTCGAAACGGTTGTTCTTGTCCAGCGGCGCGTTGGCCTGCGCAATAACGTAGCGCTCCTCCTGATCCGCCGTCAGAAACTCAACCTTCTCCGAAACCCGCCCAGCCTCGACTTTGCGGTACGGGCTTTCGATGAATCCAAACTCGTTGACCCGGGCGTAGATGCTCAGCGACGAGATCAAGCCGATGTTCGGACCTTCCGGCGTCTCGATCGGACAGATGCGTCCGTAATGGCTGCTGTGTACGTCGCGGACCTCAAAACCCGCTCGTTCGCGGCTCAAGCCGCCGGGGCCCAGCGCGCTCAGGCGACGCTTGTGCGCCAGTCCGGAAAGCGGATTGGTCTGGTCCATGAACTGGCTCAGCTGGCTCCGCCCGAAGAAGTCCTGCACCACGGCGGACAGCGACTTGGAATTCACCAGCTTCTGCGGCGTCAAGGCACCCTTGGCGGGGTCGAACAGGGTCATGCGCTCACGCACCAGCCGCTCCGTGCGGGACAGCCCCACCCGGCACTGGTTCTCGAGCAACTCCCCCACCGTACGCACGCGCCGGCTGCCGAGGTGGTCGATGTCGTCCACGCTCTCCTGCCCGAGGCGAATGCCGATCAAGTGGCGGATGGCCTCCACCACGTCGACCTTGTCCAGCACGCGCAGGTCCTCCTGCACTTTGCCCTTCAGGTCGAGCTTCTGGTTGATCTTGTGCCGCCCGACGCGACCCAGGTCGTAACGCTTGGGATCGAAGAACAGCCGGCGCAGGAGCTGCCGCGCGTTTGACGGCGTCGCAGGGTCCCCGGGACGCAGCCGGTGATAGATGTCCTTCAGCGCATCGTCCGTGCTATGGGTCTCGTCTGCACGAACGCTCTGCATGAAAATGCCGCCGTCCCAGGTGACATTGACCGTCTCCACGGCCTTGAAGCCCGCATCGCGCATCTGGTCGATGATCGTCGGTGTCAGCGGCTCGTATTTGCGCGCCAGCACCGTCTTTGAGTCGATGTCGATGACGTCGTCCTTCAAGACGTGGTGTTCGAGCGCCTCCTCGGTCAGCTCGCGGCTCAACGCCAGCTTTTCAAAGGAGTAGAAAATCGCGAGGATTTCCTCGTCCGTGCTGTAGCCCAGGGCCCGCAGGAACGTCGCCGCCAAAAACTTCCGGCGACGCCGACGACGGTCCATGTAAATCCACAGCATGTCGGACGTATCGAACTGCAGCTCCAGCCACGAACCACGGTCCGGGATAATCCGGACCGAGTACAGCGTCTGGCCGTTCGGGTGCTCAGTCTGCTCCGAACAAATACCGGGCGAACGGTGCAGTTGGCTGACGACCACACGTTCGGCGCCGTTCACCACAAAGGCGCCGTCCTCGGTCATCAGGGGGACCTCCCCCATGTAGACGTCCTCTTCGCGGAACTCGTCGCCGTCCTTGAGCCGGAACGTCACGTGCAGGGGCGCGGCAAACGTCTGCCCCTCGTAAAGACTCTCGACCCGATTCATCTTCGGGGCCGACAGCGTGTACTTCATGAAGTCCAGAACGTAGCGCCCGTCGTAACTCTCCAGGGGGAAAACCTCTTTGAAAACCGCCTGCAATCCCTGGTCCCGTCGCTTCTCCGGAGCACGATCCATCTGGAGGAATTCCTCGTAGGATCGTGTCTGGATTTCGATCAGGTCCGGAGGATCGATGACAGCTTGGAGCTTTCCGAAATTCGTTCGCTCAACCATTCCGCACCTCGCAGCACACCGCGCTTCCCGCACACCCGCTTTGCCAACCGACCGATCACCGCACTGCCGACTGGACTACTTGATCTGAACCTTGGCGCCGGCCGCCTCGAGCTTCTTCTTCATCTCCTCGGCATCAGCCTTCGACACGCCTTCCTTCACCGTCTTCGGCGCGCCTTCGACCATGTCCTTGGAATCCTTCAGCCCCAGGCCCGTGATCGCGCGAATCTCCTTGATCACGTTGATCTTGTTGGCGCCCGCCTCGGCGAGAACGACCGTGAACTCGGTCTGCTCCTCAGCCGCTGCCGCCGCCCCGCCGCCCGCCGCCGGACCTGCCGCCACCGCCACCGGTGCCGCTGCGCTCACGCCCAACCGCTCCTCGAGCTTCTTAACGAGCTTGGAAAGATCCAGTACCGTGAGTTGCTCGATGGTCGAGACAATCTCTTCCATCTTCTGTTCTGCTGTTGCTGCTTCGGCCATGTTCGTCTCCTCTCCTGTCCTTAAGCACTTGCCTTCGACTTCTTATCCTCGATCGCTTTGAGCACGTAGACCACGCTCGCCGCCTTCTGCTGGAGCACCCCGACCAGTCGCGCCATGGGCGCGGCGATGGTACCAACCACCTGCTGCAGCAAGACTTCGCGCGACGGCAGGCTGGCAATGGCATCCACCTCCGCCGCCGTCAGGGTCTGCGTCCCGAACCGCCCGCCCTTCACGCGGGGCTTGCTCGACGCCTTCACAAAATCCTTCAGCACCTTCGCCACCTGATTCACTTCGCCGGTGCCCGTAATCATCGCCGTCGGGCCGTCGAGCATCGGCTCCACGTCCATCCACCCCACGTCCTTCGACGCCAGGTTCAGGAACGAATTCTGGACCACCAGCAGGCGCGACCCCGACCCGCGCAGCTTATGCCGCAAGTCAGTCAGCCCCTGCACGGTCATCCCCCGACAGTCCGTCAGGATGACGTAATACGAATGCCGACGCCCATCGTGGACGTCACCGTGCACGTCTTGATAAAGACGCCCTTCGCCCCGGCCGGCTTCTCGGCCAGGATGGCCGACATGACGGTCTTGGCGTTCTCCACCAGCTGGTCCCGGGTGAAGGCGAGCTTGCCAACCGGCACGCTGATGTTGCCGTTCTTGTCCATGCGGAAATCCACTTTGCCGGCCTTGCACAGCTTCACGGCCCGCGCCGTGTCATCCGTGACCGTATCCGTCTTGGGATTCGGCATCAGTCCGCGTGGGCCGAGAATACGGCCAAGCTTGCGCACTTCCTGCATCGCCTCCGGCGTGGCAATCGCCACGTCGAATTCAGTCCAGCCGCCCTTGACCTTCTCGATCAGGTCGTCCATGCCCACTTCGTCGGCACCAGCCGCGCGCGCTGCGTCGGCTGACGCACCCTTGGCAAACACCAGAATCCGTATGGTCTTGCCCGTGCCGTTCGGCAGGGAAACCGTCCCGCGCACGGCATTCTCCGACTTGGAGGGATCAATGCCCAGGCGCACGGCCAGGTCGACTGTTTCGTTAAACTTGGCCCCCGGATTCTCCTTCAGAAAATCAATGGCCTTTTCGATCTCCAGAACGCCCGTGGGGGCCTTCTCCGAAATCGCCCGATATCGTTTGCCGTGTTTTGCCATGATGACGCCCGCGCTCCGACTCTTCAGTCTGTGACTTCGATACCCATGCTACGGGCCGTGCCTTCGACCATGCGCACGGCACCCGCCTCGTTCGTTGCGTTCAGATCCGGAGCCTTCAGCTTCGCGATCTCCAAAACCTGGGCCCGGGTAACCTTACCCACCTTTTCCCGGTTGGGAACTGCCGACCCCTTGGCCAGCCCGGCCGCGCGCTTCAACAGCGTCGCCGCGGGCGGACTCTTCGTGATGAACGTGAAGGACCGGTCCTGGTAAACCGTGATGATCACGGGGATCACCAAGCCCGCCTTGTCCTGCGTCGCGGCGTTGAACTGCTTGCAGAACTCCATGATGTTCACGCCCTGCTGGCCCAGCGCGGGCCCCACGGGCGGCGCCGGATTCGCCTGACCGGCCGGAATCTGCAACTTGACCGAGCCTGTTACTTTCTTTGCCATAAATCTATTCCCAGGCTTGAGGGTTCAGGGTTCAGCGTTCAGGCCAGCTACCTGAACCCGGAACCCCGAACCCTGAAACCTCACTACGACCGCTCCACCTGCCAGTATTCCAATTCCACCGGCGCCGAGCGCCCGAAAATTGCCACCGAAACCTTGAGCTTCCCGCGGTTGGGATCCACTTCCTCCACCACCCCGCTGAAGTTCAGGAACGGGCCGTCCGTGATCTTGACCGTCTCGCCCGGCTCGAACACGACCTTGGGCTTGACGCTCTCCTTCTTCTCCTCCACCTGGTGGAAGATCACGTCCACTTCCGAGGGCTTCAGCGGCACGGGCTTCTCCCCGCCCACAAACCCGATGATCCCCTGCGTCTCGCGGATGAAGTACCACGCCTTGTCGCGCAACTGCCGATTCTCGTCGTACAGGGCCATGTTCACGAGCACGTAGCCCGGGAAGAACTTCCGAGTGGTCGTCGACTTGACGCCCTTCTTCACTTCCGAGACCTTCTCGGTCGGAATCACCACATCGCCGATGAACTCGTCCATCGCTTCCTGCTTGATGCGACGACGTATGCTTTCCTGAACCTTGTATTCCTGCCCGGTCAGCGTGTGCAGCACGTACCAATCTTTGTTCATATCAACTTCCGCGGGTACCGGTCAGCAGACTCAACAGGAAAATCAGTATCCGGTCACTCAGCCCCACAAACAGGCCCAGCAGCGACAGGGACACGATCACCACTACGGTGGACGAGAGCAGCTCCTGGCGCGTCGGCCAGGAAGCCTTTTTCGTCTCCGCCACCACGTCGGTCACAAAACCGACGAAGGCCGCCACGGTATCCTTCAGTTTACTCATCGCCGCACACCACCATGCTGCTTACTCGACCACCATCGCGCCGCGGCGCTCCGGTTGGCAGGCCAGGAGGGACTTGAACCCCCAACACCCGGTTTTGGAGACCGGTGCTCTGCCAATTGAGCTACTGGCCTAATCGCCGCGTTCAAGCTCACCTGGCGGAACCGGCCCGTGCGCTCCGCACGGGACCGGCCACCGCGCCCCCGGGTGGGAACTCTTACTCCGTAATCTTGACGACCGTGCCGGCACCGACCGTGCGCCCACCCTCGCGGATGGCAAAGCGCATCTTCTCTTCCAGCGCCACAGGCACGATCAGGCTGACGTTGATGTTGATGTTATCGCCCGGCATGACCATCTCGACGCCTTCCGGCAGCGTGATGTCGCCCGTAACATCCGTCGTGCGGATGTAGAACTGGGGCCGATACCCCTTGAAGAACGGCGTATGACGCCCGCCTTCGTCCTTGCTCAGGACGTAAACTTCCGCCTCGAACTTGGTGTGAGGCGTGATCGAACCAGGCTTCGCCAGCACCTGACCGCGCTCGACGTCTTCCTTCTTCGTGCTGCGCAACAGCACGCCGATGTTGTCGCCCGCGCGTCCTTCGTCCAGCAGCTTGCGGAACATTTCGACGCCCGTCGCCACCGTCTTTGTCGTGGGCCGCAGACCGACGATTTCCACTTCCTCGCCGACCTTGATGATCCCGCGATCCACGCGCCCCGTCACCACCGTGCCGCGGCCTTCGATCGAGAACACGTCTTCGACCGGCATCAGGAACGCCTGGTCGATCACGCGCACCGGCTCCGGAATGTACGAATCCAGCGCCTCGATCAGCTTGCCGATGCACTCGCAGGCCGGGTCATCCTTCGACGTGGCCTGCGTCGCCGGCAGCGACGACCCGCGCACGATCGGAATCTCATCGCCCGGGAAGTTGTACTTGCTCAGCAACTCGCGAACTTCGAGCTCCACGAGATCCAGCAACTCCGCGTCGTCCACGAGGTCCACCTTGTTCAGGAAGACGACGATCGCCGGCACGCCCACCTGGCGCGCCAGCAGAATGTGCTCGCGCGTCTGGGGCATCGGCCCGTCCGCCGCACTGACCACCAGGATCGCGCCGTCCATCTGCGCCGCGCCCGTGATCATGTTCTTCACATAGTCCGCGTGACCGGGGCAGTCGACGTGCGCATAGTGCCGCTTCTCCGACGCGTACTCCACGTGCGACGTCGCAATCGTCAGGATCTTGGTGGGGTCACGGCGACCGGCGCTCTCCGAGGCCTTGGCCACCTGATCGTACGAAATGAAATTGCTCAGCCCCTTCAGCGACTGCACCTTCGTCAGTGCCGCTGTTAGCGTCGTCTTGCCGTGGTCCACGTGACCAATCGTGCCTACGTTGACGTGTGGCTTTGACCGCTCGAATTTTTCCTTAGCCATGGCGCTTCCTCCACCTGCCTGTTGTTCCTAACTACGTAGCCTTATGTTCCATTGCCGCGGCGCGCGGCCCCAACCCGCCCGAACCCGAACGTCTCAACTGGAGCCCATGAGCGGGATCGAACCGCTGACCTCGTCCTTACCAAGGACGTGCTCTGCCAACTGAGCTACATGGGCTGCAAGACCCGCCCAAAACGACAGAAAACACCAGACGGAACCTTAGAGTTTGTGATCGGAGACTCAACTCGGGGGCGCCTCTGATGTCTTCTGCGTACAGCCCTGACCAGTGGGCAGCCTTAGGGCTCGAAAGCAAAACTCCTCAACGCTATCAAACGGCCTAATGGAGTCAACCCCTATTCAGCTTTTGGGCCGTTTTTTTTACAGGGGCGCTCCGCGAAGCCTTCGACAGCCCCGCCCGCGACCGTTTGACCACCTTCGGGGTGACCGTGGCTGGACGGGCCTTTCGCCCCCCCGCCACCGCCTTCCCGGCCCGCTTGCCACTCATGCAGGCAATGATCACCTGCCCAAATTTGCTGCACGTCACTTCGCGGGCCCCCTGCATCAACCGGGCGAAGTCGTAAGTCACCGTGCGCGTACCGATGGCACGATTCATGCCCTCGATGATCAAATCCGCGGCTTCGCGCCACCCCAGATAGCGCAGCATCATCTCGCCGGACAGGATCACCGACCCCGGATTCACCTTGTCCAAGTTCGCGTACTTCGGCGCCGTGCCGTGCGTGGCCTCGAATACCGCATGGCCCGTCATGTAATTGATGTTGCCGCCCGGGGCAATCCCGATGCCGCCCACCTGCGCCGCCAACGCGTCGCTCAGATAGTCCCCGTTCAGGTTCAGCGTGGCAACCACGTCAAACTCGTCCGGCCGCGTGAGCACCTGCTGGAGCGTGATGTCCGCGATGGCATCCCTGATCACGATCCCGTTGGGCAGCCGGCACCAGGGCCCCTTGTCGATCACCGTTGCGCCGAACTCGCGCTGGGCCAGCTCGTAACCCCACTTCATGAAGGCCCCCTCGGTGTACTTCATGATGTTGCCCTTGTGCACCAGCGTCACGGACTTGCGCCCGTTCTCCAGTGCATAGCGGATCGCCGAGCGCACCAGGCGCTCCGTCCCCTCGCGCGACACGGGCTTGATGCCAATGCCGCAGGACTCGGGAAAGCGGATCTTGCTGTAATCCTTGGGGAAGTGTTCCTTGAGAAAGGCGAGCACCTGCTTGACGGCCTCGCTCCCCTGCTCAAACTCGATGCCGGCGTAGATGTCCTCGGTGTTCTCGCGGAAGATCACCACGTCGACCTTCTCGGGATGATTGACGGGGCTCGGCACCCCCTTGAACCAACGCACGGGACGCAGGCAGACATACAGGTCGAGCATCTGCCGCAGCGCCACGTTGAGACTGCGGATGCCGCCCCCGATGGGCGTCGTCAGCGGGCCCTTGATGGACACAAGATAATCGCGGCAGGCCGCCACGGTCTCGTCCGGCAGCCAGTTGCCCAGCGCCTTGAAGCTCTTCTCGCCGGCCAGCACTTCCATCCACTGGATCTCGCGCTTGCCGCCGTACGCCTGCTTCACCGCCGCATCGAACACCATCCGGCTCGCGCGCCAGATATCCGGCCCCGTGCCGTCCCCCTCGATAAAGGGTATGATCGGCCGGTCCGGTACCTGCAACTGCATCTGCGCGTCGATGGTGATTTTCGCGCCCTTGGCGGGCACGCGTATCGTGGCGTCGTTCATGCTCGTCGTCCCTTGCTGAACCTGCTTCGTCCCGGTGCGGCTGGGCGGTCTCCGCCCTGGTCACCCGTACTGGAAAATCGGAGCCGACACCCTTACCAATCCCCCGCGCGGACGTCAAGCAGAACCCGGAAATCGGGGCCGCATCCGCGGGCCACACCCCTGGCTCATACCCGGATCGGCAGGATGATGAACTGCAAGCCCTGCTGGTAGAGCTTGCGCTGGATGTCGAAGATCGTGAAGTTGTGAAGCATGCGCGTGACCAGGGAATCGTTCTTGAAGACGAGTTGGCCCCCAAAGAAAACCGCCCCCGGGTATTTCTCGCTCAGCTGCGGCGCCAGTTTGGAGACCTCGTCCGTGACGTCCAGTCCCGAAACGGCAATGCTTTCGGCCTCGTAGCCGTGGTGCTTCATTAGCTCGGCATACCGCTGCACCTCGGCGGCCGTGTGCTTCCCAAGGGCATCCACCTCCTGGGCCCCCTTGAATGAGGCCGCGTCAATCACGCCCACCTGCACAAACACAAAGCGCCGGAACATCTGGCCAAACAGGCGAATGATGCCAAACACGGTATGCAGTCCGTACCCGCCGTACCCGTTCACCAGCACCACGGCCGTGCGCGCCTGAACGCCCTGCTGCAGGGGCGGCAGTTGCTTGGCCGACTCCTCGAACACCATCTCGGACACTTCAACCAATGCGTCGAGACGCTTCAAACTGTCCCGCGTCTGCAGGTACTCCTTCTTGATGAAGCGCACGATGAGGACCAGCGCCATCGTCACGACCAGTGTAATCCACCCGCCCTCCCCGAACTTCACAATAACCAGGCTGGCCAGGATCATCAGCGTCAGCGCCAACCCCAGCACGCTGAGGCCAAGCTTGCGCAGGCGCCGCTGGCGCGGGATGTCCGCCTTCAACCAGTAACGCACCATGCCCGATTGAGACAGCGAGAAGGTGATGAATACGTTGATACTGTAGAGCACCACCAGCAGGTCCACCGACCCGTGGGTCAGGATCAGGGTCAAGAGCCCCGACACGCCGATCAGGACGATGCCGTTCTGCACGACAAGCCGATTGCTGAGCAGGGCAAAGCGAGCCGGCACCCAACGGTCCTTGGCCATGTTGGCCAGCACGCTGGGACCGCCAAAAAACCCCGTCTGGGCGGCGACGAACAGCAGCGTACCTTCCGAGATCAGCGTAACCATGAGAAACGCATTGGCCAGCCAGTCGGGCCAGCCAGCCACGACCCGCTGCGTGACCAGCGCATTGAGCGTGCGGCCCGGAGTCTCTTCCACCCGGTATAGCAGATAGGCCAGCATCAGCCCCACCACCATGAACGACAGCGAAACCGCCATGTACCGCATGGTCCGGTGAGCCGTCTTGACTTTGGGCTCACGCAGAATTGACAAGCCGTTGCTGACGGCCTCGATGCCCGTATAGGTACCCGCACCCATCGTATACGCGCGCAGCAGTACCAGGAACATCCCTGCCCAACCGAGTTTGGACTGCGCTTCGTGGACGTTGGCGATCAAACCGCTCGGAATATCCCCGAGATGCCCCAGATTCCCGAAGATCGCGTACGCAATGATGAAAATATGGGTCAGCAAAAAGGCCGCAAATATCGGCAACAGCGGAAGGACGGACTCCTTGACTCCACGCATGTTCAGGCCAATGAGGACCAACACGACGGCCGCCCCAAAGTACAGTTTGTGAACCTGCCACTCCACCGGCAGAAAGCTGAAGACGGCATCCGTCCCGCTGGCAACCGAGATCGCGATCGTCAGGACGTAGTCAATCAGCAGGGCACAGCCCGAAACCATGCCCGCGGTCGGCGAAAGCAGTTTGCTCGCGACCAGGTAACCGCCCCCTCCTGTGGGAAACAGCTCGATGATCTGGAGGTAGCTGGCGCTGATGAGAAACACGGTGAAGGCAGAGGCCAGCGCAATGATGATGCTGAAGTAGGGATATTGCGCGAGCGCCAGAAACGCTTCCGACGGGCCATAGCAGGACGAAGACAACCCGTCTGACCCAAGTCCCACCCACGCAAACAAGGCAATCAGGGACAGGGAGTGGAAGACGGAGGGATGAAGCGGATCTCGCTTGGGCCCCATCAACAGATTTACGAACCACCGTCCGAACGATCGCATCATAGCCTTTGATAGGGACCGACGAGTCCACTCCGCCCGCGTGGCGGCAGCGGGCGAAAGGGGCTAGGAAATCAGGTTCAGGCTACAAGTGCAATGCGTTTCATTCGCCCCGTTTGAGACACCGACACACCGGTCGTGCTCATCGGATGGGATAAAATACCCGCATCGGGCTGCTGAAGTACCCTCGAACAACTCCAGCAGCCCGATGGGGCGCGGCACGAACGACCCACAAAAGAGGCGGCCCGTCGGCCTACCCCTCACACCACCGACAATCTACACCTCTCCCACTGGCGCGATCAAGTAGATATACGATTATTTGGTGCTTATTTATTCTCCGACTCAGGGACCCGCAATCGCAGCCAAACCCAGCAATTCAGGCAATTTGGAGGAAAGAGTGGCGCATCGCCTTATGATTGAAGCACCAATCGGAAGAATGACGGGCGCGGCGCCTGCGCAGTCTATTAAACATGCCCGCCCGGACCGTCGCTGATCACCGTGTCAACCGCCACCGCCGCCGTCTCAGGGTAGTCCAGCGTGTAGTGCAGCCCGCGACTCTCATGCCGCAACTGCGCGGAGCGGATGATCAGATCCGCCACGTCGGCAATGTTGCGTAACTCCAGAATGTCCGGCGTCACGAGGTAGTCAAGGTAGTACTCGCGAATCTCACGCCTCAGATTCTTGATGCGCGTCCGCGCGCGCTCGAGCCGCTTGTTCGTGCGCACAATGCCCACGTAGTCCCACATGCAGGTGCGCACTTCGTTCCAATTGTGCTCGACGACCACCGTCTCGTCGCTCGGCACCGCCGCCCCCAGCTCCCAGTCGGGAATCGCCGGCAGCGATCGTGACGGCGGCGGGTCCTCGGCAATCGCCGCGCTGAGCTCGTGGGAGCAAACCAAGGCCTCCAGCAGCGAATTGCTCGCCAGGCGATTGGCCCCGTGCAGCCCCGTACACGACACTTCGCCGCACGCATACAGCCCCGGCACGGCCGTTCGCCCATCGACCCCGGCCTCCAGCCCGCCGCAGAAATAGTGCGCGGCCGGCACCACCGGGATGAGATCGTGCGCCATGTTGATCCCAAAACGCTCGCAGGCCTTGAATATATTCGGGAAGCGCTCGCGCAGGAAAGACTCCGGCTGATGGCGGATGTCCAGGTAGGCGCAAGGCGCTCCCGTGGCCTTCATCTCGGAATCGATCGCGCGCGCCACAATGTCTCGCGGCGCCAACGGCCCGCGCGGATCGTACTTCTCGGCAAAGGAGGAACCGTCGGCCCGCACCAGCCGAGCCCCCTCCCCACGCACCGCCTCACTGATCAAAAACGACTTCGCATCCGGATGGTAGAGGCACGTCGGGTGGAACTGGATGAACTCCATGTTCTTGATCGGCACCCCGGCGCGCCACCCCAGCGCCACACCGTCCGCCGTGGCCACGTCTGGATTGGATGTGTACAGGTAGACCTTGCCGCCGCCACCCGTGGCTAGCACCACGTTCCGCGCACGCACGGCCACAATCTCGTTCGTTGCGCGATTCAGTATGTAAGCGCCCACGCAGCGGTTCTCGGCATCCAGCCCGAGCCAACTCGTGGTGATCAGGTCAATGGCAATGTGGTTCTCGCACAGCGTGATGGCCGGCGTCGCCGCCGCCTGCTCGACCAGCACGTCTTGAATGGCTCGCCCGGTGATGTCACCCGCATGCAGGATTCTCCGCTTCGAGTGCCCGCCTTCCTTGCCGAGGTCATATTCCTCCCAGGGCACCCCCACGCGCAGCGAAAACTGCAGCCCAAGCTTCTCCAACTCCGCCACCCGCTCCGGCCCGGCGGTCACAATCCGCTCCACGACCGCCGCGTCGCACAGCCCCGCCCCCGCGTCCAGCGTGTCGGCCACGTGCTTCCCGAAGCTGTCCTCTTCCGTCATCACGCAGGCAATGCCGCCCTGCGCATAACTCGTGTTTGTCTCGCCGCGCTCTTTCTTGGTGACAACCAGCACCCGCCCCCGGCGCGCCAGGTGCAACGCCGACATCAGCCCGCCGAGCCCGCTGCCAATCACCAGAAAATCCGTGTCAACAATACGCATGAATTAGCGACGGCAAATGCACGCTCGTTAGCGGGAACCGACGGCCTTGATCCAGGGCGTCCATTTGTAGCCGGGCTTCAGGACCACGTCTTCGCCCATCACAAAAGACTCACCCGCCTTACCCTCAAAGGTCAACGTGACTTCCTGGATCCGGAAGTTCTTCAGCGGACTGTATGCGGCATCATAGAACACACTCTTCGGCACTTCTTTCACCACCTTGATCACGTGCTTGCCCGGCAGCAATTCAATCCGGCGCACCACCTTGCCCTTGCCAAAGCGCATGTCCTTGCTCGCGTGGTAACTGTCGACGGACGTGACCGTCAGCCGCTCAGGGTTTGAGACGATCACAAGATCCGACGGATTCACGCTGTGCTGCTCGTACAGGCGCACCACCGGCGGAAACACAGAAGAACACCCCGATAGCAGGAACGCCACGCAACCAGCGGCCAGCGACGTCCGCAGGGCCCGTGCCAGCAGCATGCGTCCCGGTCGCCCCTGCCCTGATCCTGCTTTCACCATGTCCATCCCATCCTCGCCCGCGTTTCAGACTCACTCACCCTACGACATTTCCACGGAGCGGTCAAAAAGGAACGTGGATGATGGTGTTTTGGCTTATCCCCGTAAGCAAACACGAGCCGCGACCTCCTGAGTTAACCAGTCGCCGGGGTGCGAAGTCAGGCCGTGCCTGCGCCAGTCTCGGACCGCCCACGCAAAGTCGTGTACCCGTTTCAAAAAGCCGCTAAGCTTCCAGCGCCTCCTATGCCTGTACGACGTCACTTTTTAAACTGGGATGAGCCGGTCACCCGGCGCGTACGCGAATTCCTGCTGCCCGACGACGGGCTGCCCTGCGCCGACGCTCCCTATCGCGCAATCAATCTGCAGGATACGCTCGTCATCGTCCCCACGCGCCAGGCTGCCCGCCGCCTGTCTGCCGCCCTTGCGCAACATGGAGCCACCCACAGCCTGGCTCTCCTCTCCGCCCGCATCGTACCGCCCACTTTCCTCCTCCAACCCGACCCGGCCGACCCGCGCACCGCCAGCGCCACCGTCGTCGCCGCCGCATGGACCGACCTCCTCCAGCATCTCCCGCCCGCCGAATGCCCCGCGCTACTCCCGGCCGCCGGCGGCACGCCCGACTTCGAATGGGCCCTGCGCACAGGCCAGCTCCTGCAGGATCTTCGTGAATCCCTCGCTGACGGCGCCTATCAGATGGCCGATGTCGTCCGACAGTTCGGCGACCAGCTCGAGGAACGCGAACGCTGGGAAAACCTCGCCCGCCTGGAAACCCGTTATCTCGAACACCTTGCCCGCTGGAACTTGCTCGACCCCATCGCCGCCCGCATGGCTTATGCGCGCCGCCCCGCCCTGCCTCCAGGCGTCACACGCGTCGTCGTTGCCTCCGTCCCGGATCCCTCGCTCCTTCTCCTGCAGGCCCTGGCTACGCTGGCGAAGACCGTGCAGGTCGACATCCTGATCCACGCACCCGCCGCCCTGGCCGCCACCTTCGATGATTGGGGCCGCCCCCGCCCCGACCACTGGACCGCCTGCCCAATCACCATTCCCGATCCCGCCCGCCAGCTCATTCTCGAGGAGTCGCCCCGCACCCAGAGTTCGCGCGTCGCCACCCTCCTCCACGGAACCGCCCCCGCGGACGTCGCGCTTGGCGTGCCCGACGCCACCGTCACGCCCTTCCTCGCCGCTGCCCTTGAAGAAACCGGCCTCGCCGCCTTCGATCCTGCCGACCGTTGCGTGAACGCGCACCCGCTCTATGCGCTCATCGAATCCCTGACCGACCTCGCCGCGGACGACTCCTACCGCGCCCTCGCCCGCCTCCTCCGCCATCCTGACGTGCTTGCGCGCCTCGCCGCCGATGCCGCCGCCCCCACCGCGCATGCCAATCCCGCCATCGGCGTGCCTTGGCAATTGCTTACGCAACTCGACACGCTGCAAAACGACTGTCTCCCCGCCAGCCTCGCCGCCGTCGAGCGGGCCCTGCTCGCCTCCCCGCACGCCGATCCCCGCACCCCCTATCCCGAACTCCACGCTGCCGTCACCTTCCTGCTGCACCATCTCGACGCCCTGCGCACCACGCCCGTCGAGTCGGCCCTGCGCGCGTTCCTCCAGGACATTTACCGCCATCGCGAACTCCATCCCCGCTCACGGGCCGACGCCGAATTCGAGGCCGTCGCCGATAAGATCGATCGCGCCCTCCGCGAACTGGGCGATGCCCCCCCCCTCCCCGACCTGCAGACGCCCGCCAACGCCCTGCGCCTGCTCGAAGCCCGCCTCTCCACCGAGCACTACCACCCCGTTCCCGGCGAGGCGAACCTCGACCTCGAAGGATGGCTTGAGCTGCCCTGGAACCACGCCCCCCGACTTATCGTCACCGGTCTGAATGAAGGCTGCGTGCCCGACACCCGCATCGGCGACGCCTTCCTCCCCGAATCGCTCCGCGCCCTCCTCGCCCTGCGCGACGACGCCACCCGCCTCGCCCGCGACAGCTATCTCCTCGCCACCATGATCGCCTCCCGCCAATCTGCCGGCTCCGTCACCCTCATCACCGGCAAGCGCAGTGCCACCGGCGATCCCCTCAAGCCCTCACGCCTCCTCTTCCGCTGCCCCGACAGCGAACTGCGCGATCGCGCCGCCCAACTCTTTGGCAGCATGGAGTCCGGCCGCCCCAGCGTGCACTCGTCCGTCAGCTTCCGCCTCCAGGGAGCGCCACCACCCGATGTCCCGCCCGCCGCCCTCTGCCCCAAGCGCCTCCCCGTCACCGCCTTCCGTGCCTACCTCGACTGCCCGTTCCGCTTCTACCTCGCCTGGGGCCTCGGCATGGACTCGCTGGATGACCAGAAAACCGGCGTCGATGCACGCGACTTCGGCGTCCTCATGCACCATGTCCTCGAAGCCCTCGCCGATTCCGGGCTCTGGCGCTCGGCCGACGAACCCGCCATGCGCGCCTTCATGAATGCCGAAACCGACCGGTGGGTCACGCACCGCTTCGGCGCCAGTCCACCCCTCGCCGTCTCTCTCGCCGCCGACGCCGCCCGCCAGCGCCTCGGCGCCGCCGCCCGAACCCAAGTGGCCCTCACCCGCGACGGCTGGGAAATCCTGCACACCGAGCAGAAGCTCAGCATCGTCCTCGCCGGCCAGGAAGTCGTCGGCAAGATCGACCGCATCGATCGTCATCGCGACACCGGCCAGTTGCGCATCATCGATTACAAAACCTCCGACCGCCCCGTCGCTGCGCCCGCCGCACACCTCGCCAACGTGCGCCCCGATACGCCCGAGTTCGCCCTCGCCACGCCCGACGGCAAGAAACGCTGGATCGATCTGCAGCTGCCGCTCTACGTCGCCTTGCTCGGACAGACACTCGGCCAGGCCACCGTCAACGTCGGCTACTTCAACCTGCCCAAGGCCACCACCGACACCGAGCTCACTCTGTGGCCCGATTTTTCCCCCGACCTCGTCGCCTCCGCCACCCGCTGCGCCGGGGAGGTCATCCGCCGCATCCACGCCCGCATCTTCTGGCCCCCCACTGAGCGCGTGGACTACGACAGGTTCGAGTCACTCTTCCCCTCCTCCCCCGCAGAATGCTTCACACCCCCATTTCCAGAGACAAGCAAAGGGATTGCCCCGTGACGGCTCACACGTCAATAACCCGTGGACGTTTGGCGGGACATGTTCCCGCAGAGGCGCCGAGAACACGGCGAATGCCTTTTCCTGCCCGAACCGGTGAGAGGCCGGTTCGGGCCCAAATCGGTCACGCGAGTGCTCGAACCGCCCTCTCAGCGGTTCGAGCACCCACCAGACGCTCCCTGAACTCTGCGCCTCTGCGGGAACGTCCCGCCGGGGAGATGACAACCGGAAGCCAGAACGACACGTTGATCTCCCCTCGCCTCACCGACCGTGCCGTTCCCGGAGGCCCCACGTGACCCCTCCTCCCCAACCCCGCCTGCGCCACATCGCCATCGCCGCCTCCGCCGGCTCCGGCAAAACCTTCCAGCTCGCCCACCGCTACATCGGCCTCCTCGCCGCCGGCGTCACCCCCGACCGCATCTGCGCCCTCACCTTCTCCCGCAAGGCCGCCGGCGAAATCTTTGAGAAAATCATCGCCTACCTCGTCGAAGCCGCCACCGACGACCGCCAGGCCGCCGCCGTCGCCGACCGCCTCGGCCAGCCCTCCCCCGGCGCGTCCGTCTTCCTCGGCCACCTCCGCCGCTTCCTCGACAACCTCCATCGCCTCCACATCGGCACCCTCGACGGCTTCATGGTCGGCATCCTGCGCGCCTTCCCCGCCGAGCTCGGCATCGCCCCCGATTTCGAGGTCATGGATAGCGATGGCGCGGCCGCCGCCGACCTCCGCCGCGATGTCCTCCAGCGCATCTTCAACCCCCAGGTCGTCGAACCGCGCGCCCGTGCCGAGTTCCTTGAAGCCTTCAAGCAGGCCACCTTCGGCCGCGAGGAAAAATCCGCCGACCAGCTCCTCGACGCCTTCATCTGCGATCACCGCGAGCGCTACCAGACCCTCCCCGACGAGGCCGCATGGGCCCCGCCCGCGAGCATCTGGCCCAACGGCTCCCGCTGGCTTGACCGCCCCGCAGACGTCGCCGCCGCTTGCGATGCCATCGCCGCCCACGCCACCCGCGCCGGCTGGGACGCTACCTCGCGCCAACGCTGGGACGCCTTCCTCGCCGCCGCCCGCACCTTCAACGCCTTCTCCCTGTGGTCCGCCGAACTGCAATACCTCTTCCCGCGCCTCGCCGACGTGGCCGACGACCTTTTCCGCGGCCGCGCCTCCATCAAAATCGGCCGCAAGCTCCTCGACCTCGACGACGCCGTCAGCCCCGCCATCCTCGACGTCCTCGCCCACCTCGTCGCCACCGAGTGCCGTACCGCCCTCGCCTCCACCCAGGGCCTTTATCGCGTCCTCGCCCAGTTCGACCGTGTCTACGACGACTGGTCCCGCCGCTCAGGCCAGCTTTCCTTCACCGACGCCCAGTACCTCCTCACCGAAGCCAATCGCCACAGCGGCGGACTCCTCCTCAGCCGCAACCCCGGCACCCCCGGCCGCCTCTACATCGACTACCGCCTCGACGCCCGCCTCGACCATTGGCTCATCGACGAATTCCAGGACACCAGCGATCTCCAGTGGGCCGCCATCCGCAACCTTGTCGATGAAGTCGTCCAGGACGACTCCGGCCGCCGCTCGTTCTTCTATGTCGGCGATGTCAAGCAGGCCATTTACGGCTGGCGCGGTGGCAACCCGCGCCTCTTCGGCAACATCCTCCGCACGTATGGCGACCGCATCGACACCACCACCCTCAGCACCTCCTTCCGCTCCTGCCCGCCTGTCCTCGATTGCGTCAACGCCGTCTTCGGCGACCTCACCCGGACATCCCTTTCCACCGGCGTTCAGAACCGCTGGCAGTCGCTCTGGGAACCACACCGCGCCGCCGGCCAGACCGCCAAACTCCCCGGCTACGCCGCCCTCTTCGATGCCCTCGCGGACGGCGACGAACGCCCCGACGAACACGATCGCCACCACCTCGCCGCCGCCATCATCAACGACCTTGACCCCGTGCGCCGCCAGCTCACCGTCGCCGTCCTCGTGCGCAGCAACAAGCAGGGCCGCGCCGCCGTCGATACCCTCCGCCGCCTCTGCCCGGGGCTTCCCGTCGTACACGAAGGCAGCGCGCCGCTGAACGATTCGCCGGTCGTCACGCTGCTCCTCGCCCTCGTCCGCTTCGCCGCCCACCCCGGCGACATGATGGCCTGGCGCCACCTGCAACTCAGCCCGCTCGCGCCCGATCTCGCCGCCCTGCGCGAAGAGGGCCCCCTGCCCGAACCGCTCCTGCGCCAAATCCACGAACGCGGCTTCCTGTCCTTTATCCGCGACTGGGGCCATCGCCTCCAGGCGCGCATCACGCTCGACGACTTCGGCCACCGCCGCCTCGAGGACCTCCTCGCCGCCGCCGGCGAGTTCGACGCCACCGGCGAACGCGATGGCGGCGCCTTCCTCCGCTTCGTCGAGCACTTCACTATCTCGGAAAGCGCCGCCGGCCTTGCCGTCCGTGTCATGACCATCCACCAGTCCAAAGGCCTCGGCTTCGATGTCGTCATCCTGCCCGACCTCCAGGGCCGC
This sequence comes from Lentisphaerota bacterium, assembly GCA_021413965.1. Taxonomy (GTDB): domain Bacteria; phylum Verrucomicrobiota; class Kiritimatiellia; order UBA8416; family JAIOPI01; genus JAIOPI01. Next base: position 221,177 of record JAIOPI010000015.1, read on the forward strand.
CAAATGCTCACAGCCGGCGCCCTGGATCTCGTGACCAGGCGCGACCCCAGGACTGACCGCCCCGAGTGGGTCGTCAAGCTGCCTCGCCGCGTCGTCACCGCATGCGACTCGGAACTCAGCACCCTCATGCAGGCCGCGGATGAAGAGAACAACATCGACGAACTCTGCGTTCTCTACGTCGCCCTGACCCGCGCCAAGCAGGCGCTGTACATGATCACAAGCAGGGCCGGCAAAGACTCCGCCTCATACACACCCGCCGCCCTGCTCAAGCACCGCCTCGCCGGCCATCCCAACCCCGACGGCGGCCGCCCCGACGCCATCGCCAACACCGCCTTCGAATGCCTCTACGAAACCGGCCGGCGCGATTGGTTCTCCACCCGCCCCGTCGCGCCCCCTCCGCGCCTCCCTCCTCCGGCCCCCTCCCCACCTCCAGCCCCACGCCCCGAGTCCCACGTTCCCGCGCCCTCCGACCACCCCACCGCGTCCCGCTCCCCCGTCGAACCGTCGGCGCACGATGCCGTCAGCCGCCGCGCCGCCTGGCTCTTCGACCGCGAGTCGCGCGACGTGCTCGATTTCGGCAGCGCCGTCCACGCCCTCTTCGAGCAGGTGGACTGGAGCCAGACCGCCGACGTGGCCCACATCGTCGCCGATTGGGAGCGCCACGCCACCGTCAGCCCCGCCGTGAAGCGCGACGCCGTGTCCCAGTTCCGGCGGTGCATGGCGGACCTCCACGTGCAGGCCCTGCTTGCGCGCCCCACTGGCAACGTGGATCTCTGGCGGGAACAGCGCTTCGAATTGATCCTGACCGATGGACGCTGGGTCCGCGGCGCCTTTGACCGCGTCGTCGTGCAGCGCGACAACAGCGGCCGGCCCACGCAGGCGGCGATCATCGACTACAAGAGCGACCGCGTCTCCACCGACGCGCAATTCCGCAAGGCCGCGGATCACTACCACGACCAGCTCGCTCTCTACGCCCGCGTCGTTGCCCACATCGCCGGACTGCCGCCCGCGCAGATCACCCGCACCTTGATCTTCACCCGTGCCCCGAGAATCTATGCTTACCCACCGGCACCCTGAACGCCTCTTGAGGTCTCGATGATCGAGCGCAAAGTCAACCTCAAGAAGGCGCAGGTGGAGGCGGATGAGCGATCCCTCCTGCACCTTGGCTACACGAAGGCCACCGGCTCGCCCGATCAGGCGCCCAAGCCGCGGCAGTACACCATTGTCGAACTCCCCGGCAAACCCCGAAACAACACCCGTTATCGACTGATCTGGAACAACGGTTGATCGCGCCTTCCCCGTCAGGCCCCTTCTTCCCCTTTGACATGACCGCAGGCAAGGTAGACACTTAGCCGTCGATTGCCATATCTGCGGAGAGAGGAGGGCTCATGAGCATGCGTCTGGCCTTGGCGATCGCGTCCGTGGCGGCGATGGGTTGCCTTCCGGTCCTGGCCGGACCGGACGGGGATCCTGTGGATGACGACGGGGCCCCCGGCTGGGACGAATGGAATGCCGGAACAGACCCCAGCAACGCGACCGCCGCTTTCTTCATTCAAATGGAAGACGTGCGCGTCGACCGCGACACGATGACGGCGGCTGTGAACCTGAGCTTCCACACGCAGCCCAACCTCTACTACTCTCTCGTTTCCGCAGAAGGCCTGCGCACAAGTACCGATAGCGGGCTCTGGACCATTGCCGGAACGACTCAGACCGTCAGCAACCGCGTCACGTTCGCGGATACCTGGTCTGGCCGCCTGAATGCCAATGGCCGCACCTATGCGGGCATGGTCATGATCACCCCACCACCGCCGCTCGGTTCGCCGATTAATGCCAACGGCAGCGTGATGACCGTCAACACCATTTACGTGCCATACCCGTTCCTCTCCCCTACAGGGTCGGTGCTGGATGTGGATGCCGTGGCGGACATGACGAACAGCCTGGCGTTCCGCTACCGCGCGGGCAGCGCGTACCACGTCCTGCTCGGCGAAACCAATGTTCAAGGAACCACGCACGGCTTCTATCGCCTGCAATCGTCCGACACCGATCCCACCAACGCCTCGATTCAGTCCGTCCCCATCCCCTAACCCGGCGGGCGTAGACTGACCCGCCGAATCAATCCCCACCCCCTTCGCATCCTTATGCGCAGGCACGCCTCCGGCCGGTCTGCGGCCTGCGATGCCGCAAATTGGCATTGATTAGGCCGCCCTCTATCCGCCGTCGTGGCGTCATCCGCAGCGCCCAGCCCCGCCACAGCTTGACACCCCACGGGGCTGACTTCATATTTCTGTTCGTCGGGGAACCGGGTCATACGTCAGGGTGTATTTCTCATGATTAAAGCCAAAGTCATCGGCGCCACTGGATATGGTGGGGTCGGCATCGTCGAATTGCTGCTGGGTCACCCGCACGCCCGCATCGGCGCGCTCGTCGCCATCGAAAATGTCGGCATGCCCATCAGCGCCATGTACCCCCATCTCGCGGGGGCCATCGACATGCCCGTCGTGGCACCGGATGACGCGTCCGCCCAGGGCGCCTTCGACGTCGTCTTCATGGCCACCCCGGACCGCGTCGGCATGAAGCTCGCCCAGGGTGAACTCGCCAAGGGCGCCAAGATCGTCGACTACAGCGGCGACTTCCGCTTCCGGTCCGCCGCGGAGTACGCCGATTACGCCGGCCGTCTCGGGCTCGATACCCAGCACGCCGCCGCCAACCTGCTCCCCAAAACCGTTTACGGCATCCCCGAATTGCACCGGCGCGAGGTCGGCCCCGATACCACCGTCATCGGCAATCCCGGCTGCTTCGCCGTCAGCTGCATCCTCGGCCTCGCACCGGCCGTGTCACTCAAACTCATCGACCCGACGCGCATCATCTGCGACTGCAAGACCGCCGTCTCCGGCGCCGGCAAGAAGCCCAATGCTCAGTTCCACTACCCCGCGCGCTACGACAACATGAACGCCTACCGGCTCTCCGGTCACCAACACGTCTGCGAGATCGAGCGGGAACTCGGCCAACTCGCCGGCCAGCCGCTGAAGATCACCTTCACTGCCCAGGTCGTCCCCATGTGCCGCGGCATCATGTCCACCCTCTACAGCGATCTCGCCCCCGGCCAGACCCAGGCGAGCGTGCTGGCCGCCTATCGATCGTTCTACAAAGGCGAACCCTTCGTCAGCGTCCACGACAGCGCCGGCACGCTGGGGACCATCCACGTGCGCGGCACCAACCGGTGCAACCTGATCGTGGGCGTGGACGAACGCGCCAACCGCTTCCGGGTCGTCTCGTACATCGACAACCTCATGAAGGGCCAGGCCGGCTCCGCCCTGCAGAACATGAACCTCCTGTTCGGCTTCCCGGAAACCGCCGGACTGGAACGCGCCGGCTCCTATCCATAAGCATTCCACAGTCGTACAATAGAAAATAAACACGGAGACACGCCATGGACAACAACCAGACCGCCCGCACCGTCATCGCCGAAGACATTGAGATCATCGGCACCATCAAATGCGCCAGCGATATCGAGATCTCCGGAAAGCTGAACGGCGACCTCAATTGCGTCGGCACGGCCGTGATCGGCGAAAAGGCCGTCATCAAGGGCAACATTACCGCCAACCTGATTTCCATCCGCGGCCAGATCAATGGCAACGTCACGGTCAAGGACCGCATCGAGCTCAAGGCCTCGGCTCGACTCAATGGCGACATTCGGGCCAAGCGCCTGACCGTCGAAGACGGCGTGACGTTCGTCGGCAAGTCGGAAGTCAATCCCACTGGCAACCCACTCCCCCGGACTTCCGATGACGCCCCCGCCGCCACGGAGCGCGCCGAGGAACCGGAAGTCTTGTCGGCCGAACCCTTGACCAACGACAACCGCGGCGGCAAGAGCGGCATGTTCACGCGTCGCTAGTCAACCACTCGCACCGTTCTCGCGGGACACGCCGAAATCCTGAGCGTCCGACCGGGAGCCCATCCGCATGCGACAAGTCGTAAACACCGTGCACACGGCCCCCGGCCGCCACGCACGTGCACCCGCCCGTGGACGGGCGGGGCGCCAGCCGCCACGGCTTAACATCCTTTCCCCACGGAACCTGCCGCCGTGAGCAAGAAGAAGGAGCCAACGCTGATTGATGGATTTGCCTCCGTGCAGGCCATCAAGCGCTCCGGCAAGTCCCCCCAGGAACAGCCCAAGCTCCGGCATTCCGCCACGCGCCTGCCCCTCGCCGAGGCCCCGCCCTCCGCAGATGCAACGCCCCCCGGCTCGCCCCGCGCCAGCCGCATCGGCCACACCGCCGTCCCCGCCAAACACGACATGGTCTGCTATGAATGCGAATACGCGTTCACCGTCTCGGGCAAGGTCCACTACACCTTCTGCCCGAAATGCAAACGCAACCTGGACATGAGCGACCACGTCATCTCGGCCGAATGGACCATTGACCTGCGCACCATGGGCACCATCGAAATCAAGCCCGACGCCCTGCTCGGTCCCGTGACCCTCGTGGCCCAGAATATCATCGTCGCCGGGGATGCCACGCGCGCCACCCTGCGCTGCACCCGCCGGCTGGACATGGCCGACGGCGGCGGCGTGACCCTCAGCCGCGTCACCTTCAAGGAATTCTGCGTCCGACCCGGCGGCGCTTTCTCGTTCGCCGATCCCATTGACTGCCGCGTGATCGACATCGCCGGCAAGCTGCGCGCCAACCTGCATGCCGAAGACCGCGTCATCATCCGCGCGACCGGTGATTACCGCGGCGAGCTGTACAGCCCGCGCCTGCAGGTCGAAGATGGCGCCGCCATCCATGCCGCCATGTATCTCGGTGTCAATCTGGCCAAAGCCGCCGGCGTCACACAGCATGCGGCGTAAGAATTGTCGCCCGCTTGGGCCGTAAATGGTAGTACTCAGGAATCGGAAGGCGTAACCACGCATCGCACGGATATCGCGGATGGGTGAGGCGCACGGGAATAGCCGTGCCATCCGTGGGTCCTCCGCCGTCCGGGAGTGACGAGGAGATCAACATGGCACTTAAACATGGCTTGGGACGCGGGCTTGACGCCCTGCTGAATGACGGATCCTCTCGCGCAAAGGCCGCGCCGGCCCCTGCCCCGGATGACCAGGCGACCATCGTGCTGCGCGTGCCCCTCGCGGAGGTGCACGTGGCGCCCTGGCAGCCCCGCCAGGGCTTCGGCGAGGAAGCCATGGAGGATCTCATCCGCTCCGTGAAAGAGCGCGGCGTTCTCCAACCGCTGCTTGTTCGGAAGCAGGGCACAGGCTACCAACTCATGGCCGGCGAACGACGCCTGCGCGCCGCCGGCGCCGCCGGACTGAAGGATGTTCCCGTGCTGGTCCTCGACGCCACCGACGAAGAGGCCGTCGCCGTGGCGCTCATCGAGAATCTCCAACGCCAGGACCTGAACGCCATTGAGGAAGCGGAAGGCTACCATGTCCTCGCCGAGAAGTACGCCCTGACCCAGGAGGAAATCGCCACCCGCGTCGGCAAGGCGCGCGCGTCCGTCGCCAATGCCATGCGCCTGCTGACCCTCCATCCGCAGGTCAAGGCCATGGTCTCCGCCGGCCGACTCTCCGCCGGGCACGCCAAAGTCCTGACCGGCCTCGAGATTCCCGCCGAACAACTCCACTTCGCCGAACGGGTGCTCAAGGAAGGCTTGTCCGTGCGGCACCTAGAAAAGGCCATCGAACACGGCCGGGCCGCCCCGCGCAAGCCGCGCGCCTCCCGCAACGATATGCCCGCCGACCACACCACCTTCCTCGGCGAAAAGCTCCAGCATCACCTTGGCACCGCCGTGCGTGTCAACCCCAGCCGCACCTACGCCAATGGCAAGAAGGCCAAGGGCACCATCGAGATCGACTTCTATTCCAACGAGGACCTCGACCGCATCGTCGAACTCCTCGGCGTGCTGCAGAACGAAATGTGAACCCGTCTCGACACGACACGGCTTCCGAACTCCTCTGGCAAGCATCTCGCACCCGGTGCGCCATCGGCGCAATCCTGGCGGCCCTCCTCACAACCGCCTGCGATCGCCGTCCCGCCCCCGCCGTCCCGCCGCCGCCGCTGCAGCCCGCGCGCCTGCTGGGCGATCGCGCCTATGCCGAGGCCACTGCCATCGTCGCCTTCGGACCGCGCCCCGCCGGCAGCGAGGCCGTCGAACGGACCGCCACCCACCTCGCAGACCGCTTGCGAACCCTCGGCGCCACGGCCGTCATCGATACCTTTACCAACGATACCCCCGACGGGCCCATCGCTTTTCACAACGTCATCGGCACGCTCGCCGGCACGGCCCCAGGCACCGTCGTCCTGCTCTCGCACATCGACACCAAGTCCGGCATCGCTCCCGGGTTCGTGGGGGCCAACGATTCCGCGTCCAGCTCCGGCCTTCTGCTGGCCCTGGCCGAAGCCCTGCAAGGCCAGTTGGCCGGGCGCCCATCCGTCTTGATCGCCTTCGTCGATGGCGAAGAGTGTCGCCACGCCTACTCCCCCGGCGACGGCCTGCATGGCAGTCGCCACCTCGCCGCGCGCCTGGCCGACGCCCGGGACCTGCACCCCATCCATGCCGTGATCCTGCTGGATATGATCGGGGACCGTGACTTGTCCGTCACCATCCCCCGCAATGGAACCCCTGAACTGGTGAGCGCCGCCCTCGCCGCCGCCGACGCCCAGGGCTGCCGCGCCCAGTTCGGCCTGTTCCCCGGCGACATACTCGATGACCACGTCCCGTTTCTCGAACGCGCCATGCCTGCCGTCGATCTGATCGACTTCCACTACGGATCCGCCCCCGGCCGGAATGACTACTGGCATACGGAGCAGGACACCCTCGACAAGATCTCCCCCGACAGCCTTCAGACCGTCGGCCGGGTCGTCATCCGCATGCTCGACAAACTTTAGCCGGCAGTCACCCTGTTCGGTTCCCGGGAATCGCGAATGCTTACGAGTGCGGGCCGGCGCCCCCCCCCGGACGGCCTATCCACGAACGCCAGGATCGACCGGCTAAACCTGTTGAGCACAACGGCCGGAAAGCCGTATACTCGCGCACCGGGACCCGTTTAAACCCTGGGGCCGGCCGGAGACCGTTTCGCATGAAATCTTTCGTCATGTTGTTGACAGCGCTGATCGTAGGCGGCGCCATGATCGGAACTCTGGCGTGGTTCTTCCGTCGCCTGCGGAGCATCGAGGAAGAATTTCTGGGCCCGGACGCCCACCCCGCCCTCGGCGGCGAGTTGCGCTCCATGGGCACCAACCTCCTTCACCGCATGCGCAAGCGTTAGGCCCCGGCTCGCATCCAGGCCATCCGCGATCGCTTCTCGCCCTCGCTCCTGGTTCCCCCTTGCACCGTCCCCCTGTCCGAATTTCGAGTTTCGTATTTCCAATTTATCCCTATGATCTCCTTTGGACGCACATGAAGATTCGCCTCGCACAAATCGAAGTCCGCCCCGGGCGCCCCCGCGAGAATACCGCCCGCATGCTGCCCCTGATCGCCGATGCGCGCCAGGCCGGGATTGACATCATCGTGTTCCCGGAAATGGCGATCCCCGGCTACCTCATCGGCGACGAGTGGGAACGATCAGCCTTCCTGCGCGAGTGCGAACGTTGCGGCGAGCAGGTGCGCCAGGCGGCCGCCGGCATCACCGTCATCTTCGGCAACGTCGGCCTCGACTGGAAGCGGCGCAATGAGGACGGCCGCGTGCGCAAGTACAATGCACTCTTTGTCGCCGAGGACGGGCACTTCATCGGCCCCGCCGCCGGCCCCTATCCCTTCGTCATCAAGACGCTGCTGCCCAACTACCGGGAGTTCGACGACAGCCGCCACTTCTGCGATCTCCGCAAGCTGGCCCTCGAAGAGCACCGCGAACTGCGCGATCTGATCGCACCCGTCCGCTCCCGCCATGCCCTGCTCGGCTGCCTGCTGTGCGAGGATGCCTGGGACATGGACTACGCCATTGCGCCGCTCTCTGTTCTCGGCGAAAGCGGCGCAGACTTGTTCATCAACATCAGCGCGTCGCCGTTCACGCTGAACAAGAACCACAAGCGCAATCGCGTGTTCGCCGCCCACGCCGCCCGCCTCGGCCGGCCGTTGCTGTACGTGAATCACACCGGCATCCAGAACAACGGCAAGACGGTCTTCACCTTCGACGGCGCCTCGTGCGTCTACGACAGTCACGGCGGCCACCTCGAATGCCGCCCTGCCTTCGCCGAGGGCATCCTGACCCTCGACATCCCCCGCGGCGCGCCCTGGCGCCTGCCGCAACCGCTCGCGTTGCGCGAGGACAACATCGGCGATGCCGCCGATGCCCTGCTCTACGGCACGCGCCGCTTCATGGACCTGTGCGGCGTCGAGCGTGTCGTCGTCGGCGTCTCCGGCGGCGTCGATTCCGCCGTGGTCGCCGCCCTTTACCGGCGCCTGCTGCCGCCTGAAAATCTGCTGGTCGTGAACCTGCCCAGCCGTTTCAACTCACGCACCACGCGCTCCCTCGCCCACCAGCTTGCCGGTCATCTCGAATGCCTCTATGCCGAGTTGCCCATCGAGGACAGCGTGGCGCTCACACGTCGTCAGCTCGATGGCCTGGCCGTCTGCCGGGCCGATGGCACGCATGCCCGCCGCCTGGAACTCAGCGATCTGGCCCTGGAGAACGTGCAGGCGCGCGACCGGTCCGCGCGCCTCCTCGCCGGCCTGGCCGCCGCCTTCGGAGGCGTCTTCACCTGCAACGCCAATAAGTCCGAGCTCACGGTCGGCTACACGACCCTCTACGGCGATCTCGGCGGCTACCTCGCCAACCTGGCCGATCTCTGGAAAATGGAAGTCTACGCGCTCGCGGCCCACCTCAACGAGCGCCTGTTCGGCCGCGTCGTCATCCCGCCCGGCACCCTCGCCCTCACCCCGTCCGCCGAACTCAGCCCGGCACAGAATGTCGACGAAGGCAAGGGCGACCCACTCATCTACCCGTACCATGACCAGCTCTTCCGGTGCTGGGTCGAACGCTGGGACCGCGCCACGCCCGAGGAGGTGCTCACCTGGTATCGCGACGGCTCCCTCGAACGGGAAATCGGGTACGGGGGCCGCGTGGGCGACCTCTTCCCCACGCCCGCCGCCTTCATTGCCGACCTCGAGCGCTGGTGGACCCTCTACCAGGGGATGGGCGTGGCCAAACGCATCCAGGCCCCGCCGATCCTCGCGGTCAAGAAGCGCGCCTTCGGCTTCGACCATCGCGAATCGCAAATGGGCCCGCGCTATAGCGAACCGTATGATGCGCTCAAAGCCTGCCTGCTCGCGCCATCAACAGCCAGCTAGTGCCGTGCGTCGCAAGTCCCCTGACATTGGGAATCGCCCGCGCCCGGAGGTCGCGGGCCACCTTATGGATGCGCGATGACGTGCCACTCGTCGAGCACCACGAAGGCATCCTTCTGGGCCGCGTGCGCCACAAAGGCCACCGTCCCCACGTCCGCGCCCAGCGGCAGCTGCATGCTGCCATCCAGCGCCAGCCGGAATGTCACCACGCTCCAGGCGTCGTTCTCGATCGCCTTCTTGCCAAAATAATGCACGTTGCCTTTCGACGTGTTCAACTGGAACTTGGCCTCGTTCAGGTTGTGCGCGTAGATGCAAACCGTCAGCAGCGTGTCCGGCTCAACCGGAAAGGACGAGTAACTCTCCGCCAGCAGAAAGCCATCGCCCGTGGGGCGCAGAATCCGCAGCGCGCCCGGAGAGCCTGCAAACGTGACGCGGCTTTCAATGGCCAGGTTCTCGCGCCCGTCGCGAAACGTCGCCGGAATCACCCCGTCATCGAATTCCAAGGAGACGACGTCGTTGCCCGGGCGCCCCTTGGCAATCTTGTCCCGCAACTGGCAGAGATCATAGGCGTAGCGGGCGTATGCCTTGACCTGCTTGTCACGGGTCCGCATCTGCACGCCGCGATAAAGGGAGGCCGCTTCGCGATAGCGCCCCGCGTCGCACAGCGGGGCCGCCTGCGCGCGGGCGGCGACGATGCAGGACCAGGCATTCGTCGGCGCGTCACCACCCGCCCGCACCGGCTCGGCCCATACCGCCGCCATCGGAACCAGCGCGGCCAGTGCCGCGATTCGCGCGATCGCCCACCGCGTCATGGCGCATATCTCCCGCCGCTAGGCAATCATCTTCTTCAATTCGGCCAGGCGCCGCGCAATCTCCGAGCGCTTCAGGTGCGCCAGCCGGTCCAGGCTGAACGCCTCGACGCCGAAGGACGCGACCACGCTGCCGTAGAGCAACGCCGCGCGCACCGCCCCGGCATGGACCACGCCGCCCTTGGCCAGCACGCCCAGAAAGGCGCCGGCAAACGTGTCGCCCGCACCGGTCGGATCCTGCACCGCGCCCAGCGGATACGCCGGAATCAGCGAGATCCCGCGGCGCGACACCAGCATGGCCCCGTGCTCGCCCTTCTTGATCACCACGTACTGCGGCCCCCAGCCCAGAATGCACGACGCCGCCTGGCGAATGTTGTGAATCCCCGTCAGCAGGCGCGCTTCGCTGTCGTTCAGCGTCAGCATGTCCACGCGGCCGATCACCCGCATCAGGGCGTCGCGGGCAATCTTGATCCACAGGTCCATCGTGTCCGCCACCACGAAACGCGGGCGACGGCATTCCGCCAGCACGTGCAGCTGCAATTCGGGCGAAATGTTCCCCAGCAGCAGGAAGGGCGTGTCGCGATAGCGATCCGGCAGCTCGGGCATGAATGTCTCGAACACGTTCAACTCCGTCCGCAGCGTGTGACGGTTGATCAGGTCGGTGTCATACTCGCCGGCCCAGCGGAAGGTCTTGCCCTGCACCCGCTGCAGCCCTTCCAGATCGATCCCCAGCCGCCGGTACAGGTCCAGGTACTTGGCCGGAAAATCCGACCCGATGATGCCCACCATGCCCACGCGCGTGAAGAACGAGGCCGCCGCGCACGCATAGCTCACCGACCCGCCCAGCAAACTCTCGCGCCGCGCGTGAGGCGTCGCAATATCGTCGAGTCCGATCGACCCCACGATCACCAGCGGCATCCCCTTGACGTTTGTCTTCGTTGCCTTCGTCGTCTTCCGCGTGCGCGTCGTCTTGCTCATAAAGGTTTTGCTTCCGCCACGATGTCCATCACACTCACTTCCACCCGCCGCACCTGTGAAATCCCCAGCCCCGTGGTCACCTTCTCCCGGATGCGCTGCTGCAGCAACTCGCAGACCTCATGAATCTGCGGCCCCCCCTTGATGCGCACCCCCACGCAGATGTCGATCGACCGGCGTGACACCATGACTTCCGGAACCAGGCGCACAATGGCGGGGAATTCTGGAGCAAGCCGGGATACAAAATCGCAGATGGCGTCGGTCGTGATACTGACGGTGCCTCCCTCGTTGTCAAAGGACAGCAGCCGCCTCCGGCGCCGCCGCGTCAGACCGGTGAGTGCGTACAGGACGGCCAGCATGAGGAGCGCCAGCCCGAGACCGACCGCCTCAAGTCGCGCCCCTTCCGCCAGCGTCACCCCGCCGATCTGCCCACCGCCCGTGCCCAGCGCCGCGGAACGCAGCGTCAGGCCGCCGCCGACGGCTGCCACCAGCGCGAGCAGCGCTCCGATTACGTGATGCAGAACCTTCATCGCCATAGGCGGCCGCGGACGTCAGGCCTTCGCCGGCGCCGGGCCGGTCTTCTCTCGGAGTATGCCCACGAGCGCCTCGAGGCCAAGCAGGTAGCTGCGCGCCCCAAACCCCATGATCTGGCCGACGCAGGCCGCCGCGGTCAGGCTCGTGTGGCGGAACGCCTCGCGCCGGTGCACGTTGGAAAGATGGACTTCCACGCAGGGCAGGCGGCAGGCGTCGAGTGCGTCCCGCAGCGCCACGCTCGTGTGCGTGTAGGCCGCCGGGTTGAAGATCAGCCCCGCGTACTGACGGGGACTCTCCCCAATCTTCGTGACGAGCGCGCCCTCCTCGTTGCTCTGAAAATCGTCGACCTCCACGCCCAGCGCCTTGGCCCGCTCGCGCACCTGGCGCAGGATCTCGCCCAGTCCATCCCGCCCGTAGATTTCGGGCTGCCGCTCGCCCAGCAAGTTCAGGTTCGGACCGTTCAAGACCAGAATCTTCATGCGCGCTCCTCACGCTGCGATTACGTCAAGGCTCTGCCCAGCCACGACCAGGGACACACCGCACAGCCCATCTGGACGTCTGCCGGGGCGCCGCGTTGAACCGCACTATACGGCGACCAGGCGCGGGAAGCCAGACCCAATCACCAGGCGCTCGGGCAGGTTGCGCTCCAGGTTCTGGTGCATGTCCTCCACCAGGCGCACCTGCCGCAGGGCCTCGACTCGCGTCAGGCCCGTGGCCTGCGCCTGCAGAATCGCCGCGTGCTCAGGAAAGCGCAGGTGCGCCGTGTCCCCGGAACTCGCCAGGATCAGCCGGTCGCGGAACCACAGCAGAAGCGTCCGCATCACGCCCGTCCGCCACTCGCGGTACAGGCTGCTCGCGCGGGCGTCCAGCGTCTCGTCGTCCTGGTCCACCGCCTCCGCATCCGCCTGCGCCGACACCGCCTTCTCCGCCTCCTCCCGCATCGCCTCCAGCAGGCCCAGGATGCGCTCCGCCAGCGCCATCGAGGCGAACATCGGGCTTCCCAACGCGTCCAGCGTGCGCCCTTCAATCAGGATGGCCAGCAGCGCACGGTCCCACTCGGTGGCCGTGGCCGCCTCGTCATCGAGGACGAAGAGCTGGCAGCGCGACAGGATGGTGGGTAGAAGCGACTGGGGCGTATCCGTCAGCAACATGAACAGGCTGTTCCCGGCCGGCTCCTCCAGCGTCTTGAGAAAGGCGTTGGAGGCCGCGGCGTTCAGCCGGTCCGCCCCGCCGATCACGCAGGCCTTCCAGCCCCCGGCAAAGGCGGTCTGCTGGACGCGGTGCTGCAGATCCCGGACCTGCTCGATGACGATCTGGCGGGACTTCTTCTGCGGCTCGATCCAGAGGCTGTCGGCGTGCGTGCGCTGCGCGATCTGCCGGCAGGGCACGCACGCGCCGCACGCGGCGCCAGGCGTGGCGCAAAAGACCAGCTGCATCAGACGCGTGGCAAAGTCGCCACCGACGGTCTTGGGGTTACCCACGACAATGTAGGCCTGCGCCAGGCGCCCCGCCGCATGGGCATGCTGCAGATACTCAAACGCGTGTTCGGGCTTCACGGCACGTCACCCCGGCGCGCGGGCCGCCACCGCCCCCAGCGCGCTTACCACCGACCACACTTCCGCGGAGACTTCGTCCATCGGGCGGTTGCTGTTGATCACCCGGAACCGCTCGGGCCAGCGCCCCGCCAGCTCGAGATAGCCGTTGCGAATGCGCTCGTGAAACCCACTCGCCTCCCGCTCGAACCGGTCCTTGCCCTGGTTGCGCTCAACGTTGCGCGCGTTCATGCGCTCCAGGCTCACCGCCACGTCCAGGTCGAGCAGAATGGTCGCGTCCGGCCGCGTCGCCCCCACGGCAAAGTCGTTGATCTCGATCATCCGCTCCACATCGAACCCGCGGCCGTACCCCTGGTAAGCCGTCGTGGAATCCATGAACCGGTCGCACACCACCCAGGAGCCCGACGCCAGGGCGGGCTCGATCACGTGCCGCACAAGCTGCGCGCGGCTCGCGGCAAACAGCAGGACTTCCGTCTCCGGACAAATCGGCTCCTTCGCCAGGTCGTGCTGCAACAGGTTGCGGATGATCTCGCCCGTGCGCGTCCCGCCCGGCTCGCGGGCGCTGATGACGTTCACCCCGCCCGCGGCCAGCCGGTCCATGAGCCGCCGCGCCTGCGTGCTCTTGCCGCTGCCTTCCGGGCCTTCAAACGTAATGAACCGCCCTCTCACGCGCGCCTCGGCTTGAGTTTGGCGCCCTCGGGGCCGTCACGCACATCCCACCCGCTCGCCGCCAGCGCGTTCCGGATGCGATCCGCCTCGGCCCAGTTGCGCGCCGCGCGCGCCTGGGTGCGGGCGTCCAGCAGCCTGAGCGCCTCGGCATCGGGCACCGGCTCCGGCGCCTCCAGGACCCCCAGCACGCGATCCATGTCCCGCAACGCCTGAAGCGCCGCGGCGGCCTCGCCCGCGGACACCCCGCCCTGGCTCAGCGCGCGGTTACCATCCGCCACCAGCGCGAACAGCGCCGCCAGCGCCTCCGGCGTATTCAAATCCTCGTTCATCGCCGCCCGGAACGCCGCGAGGGGTGCGCGCACCCACGCTGGCGCCGCCCCGGCACCGGTGACCGGAGCCGCCCCCGCGGTCTCCGCCAGACGCCCCCGGAATTCGTCCACCCGCGCCAGCGCGCTGCGCGCGCCATCAAGCGCGGCGAAGGTGAAGTTCAAGGCCTGGCGATAGTGCGCGGACAGCAGCACGTAGCGCACATCGCGACCGGTGTAGCCACGCTCGAACAAATCCCGCAGCGTGTGGAAATTGCCCAGCGACTTGGACATCTTCGACCCGTCCACGACCAGGTAGCCGCAATGCATCCAGTAACGGACAAACGGGTGGCAGCCCGTGGCACCCTCGCTCTGCGCAATCTCGTTTTCGTGGTGCGGGAAAATGTTGTCGATGCCGCCCGTGTGAATGTCGAACGATTCGCCCAGGTGCTTGATGCTCATGGCCGAGCACTCGATGTGCCAGCCCGGCCGGCCACGCCCCCAGGGCGAGTCCCACACGACCTCGCCGTCCGCGTCGTCCCACGCCTTCCACAGCGCGAAATCCCCGACGTTCTCCTTGTCGTACTCGTCCTGGCTCACGCGCGCCTCGGCCTTCAGGCCGCCCATATCCAGATGCGCCAGGCGCCCATAGCCTTCGAACGTCTTGACCCGGTAATAGATGGAACCGTCCTCGGAGCGATACGCGTGTCCCGCGGCGAGCAGCTTCTCAATCAGGACGATCATCTCCGGGATGTGATCCGTGGCCGCCGGATACAGCTCCGCGGGCTCAATGTTGAGCCGCTTCAAATCCTCGAAGAACGCCTGCTTGAAGCGCGCGGTGAACGCCTGCAGCGAGACGCCGGCCGCGCGAGAACCGCGAATGGTCTTGTCATCCACGTCCGTCAGGTTCATCACCTGCTTGACCGCATAGCCCTCCGCCCGCAGCTGCCGGCGCAGGATGTCCTCAAACATATAGGCGCGGAAATTGCCGATGTGGGCGTAGTTGTAGACCGTCGGCCCGCAGGTATACATTCGCACCTGGCCAGCCTCGATGGGCTGAAAGTCCTCCACCTGCCGGCTATATGTGTTGAATACCTTCATGGGCTGCTCCCGGTGAGCCACAGAGGGCCGACTATAGGGAACGGACGCCACGCCTCACAATCCCTTTTTATGCCCGCGCCGAAAAAGGAACCTCCGCCGCACCACCGCCGGCCGTCGCCGCCCTCCGGCGGACATTGACCAGCAGGCCCGTACGCTGTACGTTTGCCGGATGCGCCTTTCGAGCATGTGCAGCGCCATGATCGCGCTGGGACTCACGTCGGCCAGCGCCTTCGCCCTGGCGCAGACCGACAGCCAGGTCACGAATCAGACCTTCGTGGCTTTCGATATTGAAACCACCGGGCTGAGCCGCGAGTACGGGCGCATCATCGAAATCGGCGTGGTCAAGTTCCACAACGATCACGTGATTCAGCGCAAGAGCTGGCTGATCCAGCCCGGCATGCCGATCCCGCTCGCCACCCAACGCGTGCACGGCATCACGGACGATATGGTCGCCGACGCGCCCCCCTTCCCCGACGTGTACCAGGAGTTCCTCGATTTCATCGGGGACTCGGTTCTGATCGCCCATAATGCGCGCTTCGACATGAGCTTCATCCAGGCCGAGGCCCTGCGCCATGCGCTGCCGATGCCCGCCAATCCCGTGATCGACACGCTGCGCGTGGCCCGCCAGCGTTACCCCGACGCCGGCAGCTACAACCTGGAGCACCTCGTCCAGATGCTGGAATTACCAGCCGGGAAGCACCATCGCGGCATGCAGGACTCGGACCATCTGCGCGAACTCTTCCTCGTCATGACGCCAGCGCACTACGCCACGGTCGATGATCTCATCGCCGCCGGCGGGCTCAGCTTTCCTCTGAAGCGCTCGTCGCGGAAGCCATGACGCCGCGCCGCGCCTGGCAGATGCCGCGCTTGGCGCCGGCCACGAAATCGCACAGTTCCTGGGCAGGCGCCTCGGGAATCTCGGCCCGGATGCGCGCCACCGCGTCCGGCACGTTCAACCCCGCACGATAGAGCAGCGCGAACGCCCGCTTGATGGCCAGCCGGTCCGCGGAACCTATGCCGGCCCGCCGCAGGCCAATCACATTCAGCCCCGCAATCGCGTTCAGCCCCATGGAGTGCGTCGTCATGAACGGCGGCACGTCCTGGCCGATCCCGCTGCCGCCGCCCAGCATGGCCAGCCGGCCAATGCGCACAAACTGATGCACCAGGCAGTTCCCGCTGATGAAGGCGCCATCGCCAACCTCCACGTAGCCCGCCAGCAACACCCCGTTGGCGAGGATGACGCGATTCCCCAGCTTCACATTGTGGGCCACATGCGAGTTGGCCATCAGGTAGCACTGGTCGCCGATCACCGTCGCCGTGCCCTCCTTGGTCCCCCGGTGCACCGTGACGCCCTCGCGAAAGACGCAGCCGCTGCCGATCCGGACCGACGATACGGCCCCGGCAAAGGACAGATCCTGGGGCCAGTCGCCCAACACCGCGCCCGCATGCACACGGCAGCGCGCGCCGAGCGCCGTGTAACGCAAGAGGGAGGCGTGCGGGCCGACGTGGCAGCCATCGCCGATGACCACATCCTCTTCGATGCATGCAAACGGACCAATGGACACGTCCTGGCCCACGCGGGCACCCGGATGAATCACGGCAGTGGGATGGATGGTTGACATGATATGTGTGGCACCAAGGTTCAGATCACCATGATCAGGTTTCCGTACAACGGGTCATCATCGACATCGGATGTGTATGCGCAATCTTAATCGCCGGACGCGGAACCCCGGATGCCGCCCGGCCATTCAGGTCCCCGCAAACTGTACCAGGCCCTGCTCCTGCATGCTGACGTAGCCGGGACCCGCGCCCTGCGCGGGGCGGCCCAGGACGATGTGATCCAGCACGCGGATGTCCACGATGCGTCCGGCCTCCACCAGCTGGCGCGTGATGCGCACGTCATCCGCGGACGGCGTCGGCTCGCCGGATGGGTGATTGTGCGCCAGCACCACCGCGGCCGTGGCGTTCCGGATCGCCTCGCGAAACACTTCCCGCGGATGAACGAGGCTCGCGTCCAGAATGCCCTGCGACACCACCTGTGGCGCACCCTTGAGATTGTTCTTCGCGTCCAGGTGCAGCACCCAGAACAGCTCCCGGTCCAGCACCTGGGCCCGGTCGCCCAACAGGCTCAGCACGTCGGCCGGCGCCCGGATCTTGCAGCGCCGCGGCAGGGACTCCCGGTGCAAGCGGCGTCCAATCTCCAACGCGGCAAGCAGGACCTGCGCTTTGACCCGCCCCATCCCCTTGATTTCCGGATCCCTCGCCAGTTCGTCCACCGACGCCGACGCCAAACTCGTCAGCGAGCCATATTTCTTCAAGAGGCGCGTCGCCAAATCCACCACGTTGAGGCCCTGGGTCCCGCTCTTGATCAGGATGGCCAGCAGGCTGATGTCCGACAGATTCTCCGCACCGACGCGATCCATCTCTTCGCGCGGCCGCAGTTGCTCCGGCAGATCGCGCAACCGCGTGGACGTGGAGGGAATGTCGTACGTCGTCATGCCGGAATTCCCGTCAGCACGGTCGGCCCCAGGTCCTGCCAACGCTGCAGCACGGCCCGGGCAATGACATCCACGGACAGGTCGGGGGTGATGTCGATCCAGCTGACGTTGGCCTGCCGCGCGAACCACGTGCGCTGCCGCTTGGCGTACTGCCGGGTGCGCTGAATGGTTCGCGCGATGGCGTCCGCGCGCGCGCATTGGCCGTCTCGCGCCGCGAACGCCTCGGCATAGCCAATGGCCTGCCGCGCCGTCTCCGAGAGTGGCGCCGGCCCGCCCAGAAGGTGCTCGACCTCCATCATGAGGCCTTGATCGTACATGGCACGCACCCGCAGCTCAATCCTCGACTGCAGGGCCGCCGCCGGCAGCCGCAGCCCCACAAAGGGAACATGCGCAGGGTGCGAAGGCCAGGCGCGCGGCGCCGGCGACACCCCGCCGCCCCCGTAGCGCTCGAGCGCCCGCATCAGGCGCCGTGGATTCTGCGGATCCGCGAGCGCCGCCAGGGCCGTGGGATCGCGCGCGCGCAGCGCGGCCTGCAGACCGCCCACCCCTTCCTCTGCCAGGACGCCCTCCCAGCGCGCACGCGCCACGGGATCCGGCGCGGGACCGGCGTGAAGCCCCTCGACCAGGCAGCGCAGATAAAGCCCCGTCCCCCCCACGACGATCAGAGGACGCGGCGCCACGGTGCGACAGGCCTCACGCGCGGCGGCCAGCCAGTCGGACACGCTGAACGGGTGGGAGGGATCGGCCAGGTCGAGGCCAAAGTACGTGGCCCGCTCACGCTCGGCCCGCGTCGCCTTGGCCGTGCCAATGTCCATGCCGCGATACACCTGCATGGAATCCGCGGACAGAATGGCAAACCCGTGCTGCTCGGCCACCCACTGCGCCACGCCGCTCTTGCCCACCGCCGTCGGACCGACGAGGACGTAGGCACGGGGCGCCGCAGGGGCAGCCCCCGCATTCATGACAGTCACACCGGCTTGCATCTTATCGCGCGGCGATCCCCTCCTCCGGAGGGGCCGCCGGGCCGGAAGGGTTCGGCTGCGTTTCGTGCCCGGCCGCCGCGGCCCGCCGCTGGTCGCGCCACTGGGCAATCAGGTATAGCCCGACGCCGACGCAGATGGCGGAGTCGGCCACGTTGAACGCGGGGAAGCTGTGCTGCGGATGGCGCCAGTAGAAGAACAGAAAATCAACGACGTAGCTGAGCCGCACGCGGTCCACCAGATTGCCGACGATCCCACCGATGATCAGCCCCGACGCCACGCGGGCCAGCGCGCTCTCCGCAATGAAGTGGCGGCGGAAGAACACCAGCAGCCCCAGCATCAGAAACGACAGGACCACCAGCCAGCCGTTCAGCCCCTGCATGATGCCCCAGG
Organism: Lentisphaerota bacterium; assembly: GCA_021413965.1. GTDB lineage: Bacteria > Verrucomicrobiota > Kiritimatiellia > UBA8416 > JAIOPI01 > JAIOPI01. The sequence goes on from JAIOPI010000015.1 coordinate 240,279, forward strand.
CCGCGCCCGTGTTCTGCACGTAGCGCAGATCGAAAAAGCCGGGGATTAGCGGCAGGCCGTGGTCACGGTCCAGCCGGGTCAAGACCAGTTGCTTCGTCAATTGATCAAGCACCGCAATGACGAAGCTGAGGCACAACACGGGCATGCGCAGCTCTCCCGGCTTCCCGATCAGCGCGTTACCGTTACAGCGCCTTCAGTACGGAGGACTGGCGGTAGGGCGCCTTGCCCTTTTCGAGCTCCGCCTGGGCCGCCAGCGAAAAGCGCGTGTACGGAATCGCCTTCAGGCGCTCGAACTCGATCGGCTCCCCGCTCGTTTCGCAGATGCCGAAGGTGCCCGCATCAATGCGCCGCAGGGCCTCCTCGATCTCGAACAGCACGTCGTTTTCCGTGCTGGCAATGTTCAGCGCGAACTGGCGCTCAAAGGCATCCGTGCCGTCTTCCACCGTGTTCACTTCATCGGAACGCTTCAGCGAATCCGACTTCAGCGACTTGATCTGGCCGGACAGGCGGTCGCGCAACGCGAGCAGCAGGTTCCGGAATTCCTTGCATTCAGCCGCCGTCAGCTTGCGACGCACGGCGACAACCTTGTCCTTGCCACCCTTGATGACAACCGGCGGAACTTTGCCAACGGGCTTGGACACGAGTTTGGTGACCTTTTTGACCATTTTGGCTCCGGACTTAGAAATTGACGACTGATGGGCCGCCGCACGACGCACGGCCTCACGCTTGTTACCCGCGGCAGCACGCTTGGCACTCGTACGCGCGTTCTTTTTTGCAACTTTGGCGATCTTTTTCACGTTCTACCACCCTCAGCTTGCCTCAACGGACTGCGACATGTCCCCTCTCTCCCACACGTGGTGCCACAAAAAAGTGTCGAAGGCTACCAACTACCCCCCCCAGTGTCAACAAGGACCGGAACGACCAAAACGTCACGGCTCAGTTGTGGCGGTCGATCAGCCACGCGCCAACCACCACCGAGATCAGAATCGGCAGCCAGGTGATCAGGTTGGGGTGCATCTCGGGCCGCTTCTCGAGCGCCTCGGCCACGAGGATGAAGGCGTAGTAGTTGAAGAGCACCAGCAGGCTCATGGCCAGCCCGACCGCCGATTCCTTGCGGTGCGCTTTGATCCCCAGCGGAATCCCGAGCATCGCAAACGCGAAGCACGAGGCGCCCAGCGACAGGCGCTTGTGCAGTTCCACCGTCAACATCATCCGGTAGCGCTCGATGTCCTCGCCCGAAAGTTGCGGGAAATCGTGCTCCGGATGGCGAATGACCTGGATCAGCGCCCAGAGCGTCTTGTCATCCTTGTCCGGCCGGTAGACGCGCTTCCGCCCCTCGCGCGGGATCGTCTGCGTCCATGTCTCGCAATAGGCCGCCCCCGGACGGTCGTCCGCAAACGGGTCGATGCGCACGTCCGTCAGATCGATCGTGATGTCGCCCCCGGGCTCCGCGCGCACCTTGCCCGACGCCGCTCGCACTTCGCGGCGCAGGCCCGGCTTGCGCAGATCATAGATGCGCACGTTGAAGAGCTGGTCTCCCCTGCGCTTGCCGATGTAGAGCGTCATGCCCGGAAAATCCTGGATGAACCGCCCCTCTTCCAGCAGCTCAAGCGGGGTCTGCGCGCCGAGCTGCGTCAGCTCCACGCGGCTGGCGTAATGCCCGCGCGGCACCAGTTCATTGTTCAGCACCACGCAGAACAGGCTCAGGACGGCGGCCAGGATGCAGGGCGGCTTGACGATCGCCCACATGTTCACGCCGGACGCCCGCATGGCGGTGATCTCGCCGTCGGCCGAAAGCCGGCCAAAGACCAGCAGCCCGCTGGTGAGCACGCTGACGGGAATGGCGTAGGTGAGCGACTGCGGAAAACTGTACAGCAATACCTTCAACACCGGCTGCCAGCTCACGCCACGTGCGATGAGGTCGGTCACCCGGAACAGGATCCCGATGCACATCACAAAGGTGACGATGAGCAGCGACAGGACGAAGGTGAGCAGGAAGCTGCCCGTTAGATACCTGTTCAGCGTCCGCAAAGTGTCAGTCCCATTCCGGAGGTGCACAGGCGGCAGCGCTTAGCCGGCTGGGGCGCCAAGGCTTGTGGCGATAACGGGCGGGAACCGCACGCGCGGTCCCCGCCCGGCACGAATCGCCTCAAGGCGCCGTGGGCGCGTCTTCCACGGGAACCACGAACGGCTGGCCTGTCGCCACGTCCGGACGGCTCGCACCGCGGATGTAAACCTCGACGCGCCGATTTTCCGGATTGCCGTTCAGCGGATCGTTCGGGGCTTTCGGCCGGTCAAACCCGTAGCCAAAGGCTTCCATGCGGGACGCGCTGATGCTGCCGTGATCCACCAGGTACTGCAGCACCGCACTGGCCCGCTGCTTCGACAGCTTCTTGTTGTACGAGGCGGAGGACTTCTTCAGCCGGTCCGCATGGCCCTCAATGCGGGCCGTGGAACCCGGATCACGCTGCAGAACCTTGGCAATGACGTCCAGCTTCGGATAGTACTCCGGCTTGATGATCGCCTTGTCATAATCAAACTGCAGGTACAGCTCGAAGAGCTGGAGATCGTCCGTCGGATCCAGCGGATTCGTGCTGTCTTCAATGACCTCGTGACCGTCCGCCACGCCGCCGTTGTCCGTGTCACGTTTGGTCGGATCCGTCGCGTACTGGTGAACTTCCGGGCCGTCCTTCAGCGCATCCAGGTCCGTGTCAGGGTTCAGCGGATCCGTCTTGTACTTGAAGACTTCCTCACCGTCCGTCAGACCGTCCTTGTCCGTGTCAGGATCAAAGGGATCGGTGCCCCACTTGGCTTCGTCCTCATCTGAGAGTCCGTCGCCGTCGCTGTCCTTCGGACCGCCCGACGCCACGAAGCTGGGCGCCACATGCGCGCCCCAGTTCCACACGATACCCGCGTCAAAGATGCCCTGGGCCTCGGTCGAGTTCCCGGAAACAAACGTGCGGGCATCCGCGCGCAGCGCCCACTCGTCGTTGAAGTGGTACATGACGCCGCCGCCGACGCGCACCGACGGGCTGAAGTTCTCCCCGTCCGAGCTGTCGCCGTACCAGAAGAAGCCCATGCCCGCCGACAGGAACGGATCGAGCCGCTCCCAGCGTGTGAAGTGGAAGAGGCCGTCCAGCGACAGGCCCGCGGCGTACGTGTCGCCCACGTCCGTGCGCGGCACGCTGATGACGATGGGATTGCCGTTCGCATCCAGCCCCAGAGGTTTGCCGTTTTCGTCGAACTGCGTGTTGCGCGTGTTGGCGTCCAGCTGCGGCGCCACGTTCGCCGCCAATTCGAAGCCCCACGTCTCGGAGTAATCGTAACCCAGGCGCCCGACGAGGACGAAGCCATCCTTGAAGTCGTTGTCTCCTTCGAAATCGATGACGCCGATGCTCGGGCTGAAATACCAGGGCGATTCGAGGCTGACTTCCTGCTGGCCGTACGCACGCGGCGACAGCCCACCCAAGCCCATGCAAGCCACTACAGCCGCAACGCTCAAAGACGAAAACACGCTTCTTGTCATGACGAACAGTCCTCCTTGCTTACGAAAGTCGTGCCGAAAAATCCACTTGCCGGGGCAGACGGGACGATAACACAACGAACTTCAAAGACAATCCCCCATTTTTGCGCGCGCGTCAAGGCGCGGACACCCCGCTGATTTCAAGGTAGCGCCCGTGGGCAACCGCCGGCACCTCGCCTCCGCGCCGCGCATTCTGCTCCGCCAGCCAGGCAAACCACTCCGCCAGCACCAGCAGCGTCCACAGGGGGCGCGCATGGTCTGCCACCCGCTGCTGGTGCTCGTCGAGCAGCGTCAGCGCCACGGCCGAGTCGAGTCCAGCTCCGCCCAGCAAATCCCCCGCCAGGCGGCTTCGTGCCCACTCGTGCAAGGGCCCACGCAGCCAGGTCGCCAGCGGCACGGACAGGCCTCGCTTGCGACGGTAGATGTGGCTGGCCGGCAGGTAGCGCGTGGCATAGGACTTGAGAAACACCTTGGTGCTCAGACCACCCACGCGCTGCGCAACCGGCAGGGTCGCCGCATACTCCATCACCGCCACATCCAGGAACGGGGCGCGCAATTCCAGGGACGATGTCATGCTGGCGCGATCCGCCTTCGTGAGCAGGCCTTCCGCGAGGGACGTTTCCAAATCATGACGCTGCAGCCCGTCCAGCAGGTCGCCGACGACGTCGTACCCTGCATCGGCAAGCGAAGCCTTCACCCCGAGGCGCTGCAAGGTGGCCGGGGGAATGGTCGACGTCCAACTCAGGTGCCGTTGCAGCCCGTTCAACCCCTCGGCTTCGACGAACCGCTTCAACAGGTACGAGACGGCCACCTTGCGGTCGCTGACCGGCCAGGCCAGAACCGCTTTGCGCACCAAGGCTTTGAGCGGTCCGGGAAGTTGTGCGTAGCGGGCGCCCAGCGTGGCCCCCAGGTACGTCGGGTAGCCGCCGAACAGCTCGTCGGCACCCTCCCCCACGAGCACCATCTTCACATCCTCCACGGCGCGGCGCGCCAGCAGGGCCGTGGGCACCCAGGCCGGGTCCGCCAGCGGCTCGCCCACCAGGCGCAGGAGCGACGCGATGCCGGCCGGCATGTCCGCAGCCCGCACCCACACCGGAATGTGCTCGGCGTCCGCGCGCTCGGCAATCTGGCGCGCATAGTCGCTCTCGTCAAAGGATGGTTCGTCGAAACGCAGCGTGTACGTCTTCAGCCGCGGCCGGTGGCGGATCTGCTGGGCCACCGACAGCACGAGCGAGGAGTCGAGCCCGCCGCTGAGAAACAACCCATAGTCAACATCGACGTCCGACTGCCGGCGCACGGCGTCGCGAAAAATGCCGTCGAACGTGTCCGCGGCGGATGCCGTGTCCGCGGTGGCGACCGGCGTCCAGCGCCAGTAGCGCGACCGGCGCGCCCCTGACGGCGTCACGATCACGGCCTCGGCCGGGCCAACGCGTTGAATGCCGGCGAGCGGCGTCGTGGGCGAGGTGAAAATGCCGAATTGAAGGTAATGCTGCAGCGCATCCCGGTGGGGCAGCAGCGGCAACGAGCGGTCCACGGTCAGCGCGGCAATCTCGCTGGCGAACAGGACCTGTCCCCCGCGCTCCGTATAAAACAGGGATCGCTCGCCGGCTCGATCGCGGGCCAGCAGCAGCTGACGCCGGCGGGGATCCCAGACGGCAAGCGCAAACATGCCGATCAGGCGCTCCACGAACGCTTCGCCCAGCTCGAGATACAGCCCCGGAATGACCGCCACGTCGGTGGCCTGCGGCACGACATGCCCGCGGGCCTCGAGCCAAGCCCGCAGCTCACGGTGGTTGTCGATCTCCCCGTTGCAGACGACAACCACGCCTGTCGCCGGATCCACCAGCGGCTGTGTCCCGCTGGCAATCGCGCGGATGGCCAGGCGCGTCACGCCGAGGACAGCCAGGTCAGACAGATGGTAGCCGGCTTCATCGGGACCGCGATGATACAGCGCGTCCAGCATCGGCCGGATGCGCTCGCGCGTGTCGTCGCGCGGCAAGCTCCCCGCCAGTGCCACCACCCCGCAGATGCCGCACATGTCAGCGCCCTTTCCTGGGCTTCACCAACAGCCCCACGTAACCATGCGTCAGATCCGTGACCTGCGTCCCGGCATCCCGCGCCATGTGATCCAGAATAGGCCGCGCATGCTGGTTGGCAATCACATAGACGGGCTCCCGGCGGGCGCGCAGCCAGGGCTTCAACTCCCGTCGTGGCACCACGTGCGACGGCCAGGGGGCAGGAAGCTGCAGCGCGTACGGAATGTAGTTGCTCGGAAACTCATCGCCATCGTCGGTCACGAGTGTGATCTGGCGCTCCAGGTAGAAGGGCAGATAAATCGGGAAGCACTGCAGACAGACGACCTCGGTGTTGACGGAGAGCGAAGTCAGGCGATCCGCAACCGAACGCTGGGAGCGCGTCTCGGCATAGGCCTCGAGCCCCGGCGCCCCTGCCACCGTGGCGATGGGCAGGAAGGCCGCGAAGGCCGCAAAGATCAGTCGGCTGCTGCCGCGCTGGCGCGCCCAGGCCGTGAGCAGGCCGCACAGGAGACAGGCCGATGCCAGCGCCGGCAGGTGCGGAGCCATGAGATGCAGGCGCCCGCCGACGGCAGTCACGCCCGACCCGACGGCGACCGGCCACAACACGCTCGTCCAGATCCCCACGGCGGCCAGCAGGCAGAGGACGACCACGATGCCGGCGGCCCGCTGAACGGCACGCGAGGCCTGCCCCCCGCCGTGATCCATCGCCGCGCCAAACAGGCGCGCCAGGAGCAGCCCAACCGGTACGGCCACGCTGAGGATGTAGCCCGGTTGCTTCGAGTGCGGCAGCGAAAAGAAGACGACCACCAGGCAGGCCCAGATCATGCACAGCCGGTCAGCCCGCGTGAGACGGCGGCGCGCCCGCCATGCCAGCACGCACGCCTCCGGCAGCAGCATGCTCCACGCAAAGAAGGTCCCCAGGATCAGCGGACCGTAAAAGTAGAACGGCTTCCGCCGCCGGAAGACCTCGCCCGACGTGAATCGCGCAAAGGTCTCCTTCACGATGCCATAGTGCGGAAAATCGGGATGGCGTTCGGACAGGATCAAAAACCAGGGCAGCACGACCCCGAACAGCACCACCAGATTCCAGGGCGCAAGCAGCCGCAGGATCGCGCGCGGGCGGCGCTCCACGACGAAGACAACCGAAAGCACGAGCCATGGCAGCACAAAGCCCAAGGGCCCCTTCACCAGCGTGGCCAGCCCTGCTGACAGCGCTCCCGCCAGATGCCAAAGCACGCGCGCCCGCCCGTCGCGCTCCTCCGCCAGAAAGCCGGCCAGGATCGCCATGCACACGAAGAGCGTGAACATCATGTCCATGATCACGAGCCGCGAGAAGACGACGAACATCGGCACCGTGCCGACAACCACGGCGGCCAGAAGCCCTTCCCGCCGCCCGTAGACCCGGCGCCCGAATAGGAACGTGGCCAGGAGGAGCGCCGCACCGGACAGAACCGAAGGCAGGCGGGCCACTCCCTCGCTGACACCGAAGCTTGCGAAGGCAAGCCCCACGCACTTGAAGAAGAATGCCGGCTTGTCGAGGTAGGCCAGACCGTTGAAGGTGGGGACGATCCAGTTGCCGGACGCCATCATCTCCCGGCCAACCTCGGCATTGCGCACTTCATCCGGCTTCATGAGCGGGAAGCGCCCAAGGTGGGCCGTCAGGAGAAAGAGGACTGTGACGAGGGCGGCGAGGGCGCACCCCCACCCGGCCCAGGTCGGGGTCGCGATGCGCTGGAGTGGTGACGGTCCCGACATGCTTCAGTGCCGCCCACCTGCGCCCGATGGCGCCGGACGAACCAGCCGGCCGCGCGCGAGCCCTTGCCCACGGCGCGGCCCGTGACATACCCGGTCTCAGAGATCGAAGACCAGGCCGGCGCGGACGACGATGGCGTCCATGTCGATCTCGCCAACGTTCACGTCGCGAGAATCCGGACGCAGACCGCGGTAGCGCACGCTGATATCGAAAGCGGCGGCGTCGTTGATGGCCAGCCGCGTGCCGATCAGCCAGAAGATGCTCAGCTTGTCGTCGTAACTCACGATGCCGGGACGGTCGTCGAAGTTGTAGTCGTTAAAGTTGTCAGCCGCCCCGGCGCCAAAATACGGCGTCAGGTTGTCCATCGCGTGGCTGAAGATCAGCGCGCCACCGACCCCGATCATCGTGTAGTCGCCCGAACCCGCGTCCACTTCAAAATCGCCCGTGACGTAGTTGGCCTCGATCTGTGCCGAGATGGGCCCGCTCAGGTCGATTTCGTAGAAACCGTAACCGCCCATGCCGTTGTCGCCGTCACCGGTCACCGCATCATATTCGTAGCCGCCGCCGACGCGCTGGCCGGCCAGGCTGCTGAACGAGGTGCCAATCAACGCGCAGAAGGCCGCCATGAGAATCATCCGATACGTGGTGCGCATAACAGTTATTCCTTTCCTGATCTTGGTGAGCGTCAACAGGTCCACCTGCCGCGCCGGTCGTGTCCATCGCTTCGAAAGCTCGCCGAAAAACACAATTTGCCACGGGACCGCGTCAAAATGCAATGCAGGATTTCTGCGCGTCCGCTCAATACCGGTAGGTCAGCGGCTTGAACGGCCCGGTCCGCTTCACGCCCAGGTACTGGGCCTGCTTGGTGGAGAGCACCTCGAGCGGAATGCCAAGCTTGCCGAGGTGCAGGCGCGCCACCTTCTCATCCAGCAGTTTCGGCAGCACATACACGCCCACCGGATACTTGCCCGGATTCGTGTACAGCTCGATCTGCGCCATCACCTGGTTGGTGAAACTGTTGGACATCACGAAGCTCGGATGCCCCGTGGCGCAGCCGAGGTTGACCAGCCGCCCTTCCGCCAGCACGAGGATGCTGCGTCCCGACGGGAACGTCACCTGGTGCACCTGCGGCTTGATCTCCCGCCACGCGTGCGTCTTGATGGCCTCAATCTCGATCTCGCTGTCGAAGTGCCCGATGTTGCACACGATCGCCATATTCTTCATCTGGCGCATGTGTTTCTCGGTGATCACGTCGCAACAACCCGTGGCCGTGACGAAGATGTCGCCCAGCTTGCAGGCCTGGTCCATCGTCATCACTTCGTACCCTTCCATGGCCGCCTGCAACGCGCAGATCGGATCCACCTCCGTCACAATCACCCGCGCGTGCTGGCCGCGCAGCGACTGCGCCGAGCCCTTGCCCACGTCGCCGAAGCCCGCCACCACGGCCACTTTGCCGGATAGCATCACGTCCGTGGCCCGCATGATCGCGTCCACCAGCGAATGCCGGCAGCCGTAGATGTTGTCGAACTTCGACTTCGTGACCGAGTCGTTCACATTGAACGCGGGGAACAGCAGCTCCTTGCGCTCCATCATCTGGTAGAGCCGGTGCACGCCCGTGGTCGTCTCTTCGCTCACGCCGCGGATGCCCTTGATCATGCGCTGGAAGCGCCCGGGACTCGCCTTCACGGCGCGGCGCAGCTGCGCGAGCAGGATGGCCTCTTCCGTGCTGCCGGGCTTGCGCTTGAGCACGCTGGGGTCCAGCTCGGCCTGGGCGCCGAGGTGCACGTACAGCGTCGCATCGCCACCGTCATCGAGAATCATGTTCGGGCCCTGGCCGTTGCCCCAGTCGAGAATGCGATCCGTGTAATCCCAGTAGTCTTCCAGCGACTCGCCCTTGCACGCAAACACGGGCGTTCCCGTGACCGCGATGGCGGCCGCCGCGTGGTCCTGGGTCGAGAAGATGTTGCAGCTGGCCCAGCGCACGCGGGCGCCCAGCGCCTGCAGCGTTTCGATGAGCACGGCCGTCTGGATCGTCATGTGGAGCGACCCCGTGATGCGCGCGCCGGCCAGCGGCTTGGCCTTGCCAAACTCGGCCCGCAGCGCCATCAGCCCGGGCATCTCCTGCTCGGCCAGTTCGATCTCCCGCCGTCCGAACGCGGCCAGGCCCAGATCACTGACCACGAAATCGCGGAATCCCTTCGGCGGCTTGGGTTGGATCTCTTGCTTCCGACGTGCGCCCTGCTTCGCTTTGCTCATGCTTGATTTGCCTCTCTTCACAAACGCGGCGCCGGCCAGGCCGGCGCCGCCACAACATCCCTTGCCACTTAATCGGCTCCGCGCGGGAACCCTTACACCGCCGCCTTCAGCGCCGCGACCTTGTCCGTGCGCTCCCACGTGAAGGAATCAAACCCGCTCGTGCGGCCAAAGTGCCCGTACGAGGAGGTGGCCTCATAGATCGGACGCAGCAGGTCCAGTTGCTTGATGATCTGTGCCGGCTTCAGCCCGAACACCGCGCGCACCGCCGCTTCCAAGGCCGCTTCGGGCACCGTTCCCGTGCCCTGGGTGTCCACAAGCACCGAAACCGGTTCCGGGAATCCGATGGCGTAGGCCAGCTGCACTTCGCAGCGCTGGGCCAGCCCCGCCGCCACGACGTTCTTGGCGATGTAGCGCGCCATGTACGCGGCGCTGCGGTCCACCTTCGAGGGATCCTTGCCTGAAAAGGCACCCCCGCCGTGGCGCCCCATGCCGCCATAGGTGTCGACGATGATCTTGCGGCCCGTGAGCCCGCTGTCACCGTGCGGCCCGCCCACGACAAAGCGCCCCGTGGGATTGATCAGGAACCGCGTCTTGCGGCTCAGCAGGCGCGCCGGTATCTCCTTCTTGACGATCTCCTCGATGATGCCGTCATGCAGCGTCTTGTAGCTGACGTCTGCCGCGTGCTGCGTCGAGACCACCACCGTGTCCACGCGCACCGGCTTGCCGTCCTCGTACACCACCGACACCTGGGACTTCCCGTCCGGACGCAGAAAGGGCAGCGTCCCCGCCCGGCGCACGCGGGCCAGCGCCCGGGTCAGCCGGTGGGCAAACATGATCGGCATCGGCATCAGCTCGCGCGTCTCGTTGCAGGCATACCCGAACATCATGCCCTGATCGCCCGCGCCCTGCTCCGCCGTCGCCTTGTTCGCGGCCTTGCGCGCATCCACGCCCTGGGCAATGTCCGGCGACTGGCGATGCACGGCCACCAGCACCGCGCAGTTGTCCGCGCCAAATCCGTCTCGGCCGTCCACGTAGCCGATCTTGCGAATCTTCTCACGCGCAATCTCGGCGTAGGGAACCGCGTGCGCGCTCGTGATTTCGCCGGCCACCACGACCAGGCCGGTCGACACCAGCGTCTCGCAGGCCACGCGCGAACGCGGATCCAGCTTCAGGTGCGCGTCCAGGACGGCGTCAGAAATGCCGTCCGCCACCTTGTCGGGATGCCCCTCCGTCACCGATTCCGATGTAAAAATCGTACGCTTCATGTGTGCGTCTTCCTCGCTTGTGCGTTTGCGTGTTCCCGGCCTTCAGTTGCCCGCCGAGGGATCGGCCCCCATCAACTCAAGCAGCTCCGGCGCCACTTCGCTGGTCAGGGTACGGCAGTGCCGCAGGACTTCCTCGGGCGATTTGCATGCCAGGGCCAGTTCCGCCAAGGCCTGCATGCGGAGGTAGCTTACGCTACGAACGGCATCTTTCACAAGCGGAACTGCGGATGGCGCCACGCTGAGTTCGTCCACCCCCAGCCCCATCAGCAGCGGCGTCAGCAGCGGATTGGCCGCCATCTCCCCGCACAACCCCACCCAAATCCCGTGCGCATGGCCAGCCGTGATCGTCTGCTTGATCAGCCGCAGCACCGCCGGATGCGTCGGCTGGTAGAGGTAGGCCACCCGCTCGTTAATGCGATCGACCGCCAGCGTATATTGCACCAGGTCGTTGGTCCCCAGGCTGAAAAACTTGACGTGAGGCGCCAGCAGATCGGCCGTCAGCGCCGCACTGGGAATCTCGATCATGACTCCCACCTCCACGTCCCGCTGAAACGGCACGCCCGCCGCCTCCAACTCGCGCTTGGATTCTTCCAGCAGCACGTTGGCCGCCACCACCTCGGCCACCCCGCTGATCATCGGGTACATGATCTTGATGTTGCCCGTCACGCTCGCCCGCAAAATCGCCCGCAACTGCGTCTTGAACGTTTCGGGATGCTGCAACGACAGGCGGATCGACCGGCAGCCCAGGAAAGGATTGGCCTCCTTGTGGCTCGGCATGTCACCGGCGTACTTGTCCCCGCCCAGATCCAGCGTGCGGATGATCACCGCCGCCGGCGCCACCCGCTCCGCCACGCGCCGGTACACGTCCGCCTGCGCCGCTTCGCTGATCGTCTGCTGGCTCGCCAGGTACAGATACTCCGAGCGGAACAGCCCGATCCCGTCCGCCCCGTATTCCAACACCGTCTCGATTTCCTCAAGGCCCTCGATGTTCGCCGACAGCGTGATGCGGTGGCCGTCCGGCGTTTGGGCGGGCTCCGACTTCAGGCTGATCCGCAGGTCGTGCTCGATCGTCCGCCGCTCCTCCGCCACCCGCCCGTACTGCTCCAGCTGCGCCTCGCTCGGATGGATGACCAGAATGCCCTTGTTGCCGTCGATCAGGATCTCGTCCCCCATCGACACCCGCCGGCTGACGTCCCCCAGCCCCACGACGGCCGGAATGTCCAGCGCCCGCGCCATCACCGCCGTGTGCGAGGTCACGCTGCCATAGTCCGTCGCAAATCCCACCACCTTCTCACGCCGGAACAGCGCCGTCTCGGAAGGCGCCAGGTCCTGCGCGACAATGATGTGCTGCCGCGCCAGTTCCACCACGGACTGCACGGCCGAGCCCGACAGGTTGCGGATGATGCGCCGCCCCACGTCCTTCACATCCACCATGCGCTCCCGCAGGTACTCGTCATCCAGCGAGTTCAGCACGTTGGCGTAGCGGTCGGCCACTTCCTTGACCACACAGTCCACGTTGCGCAGCCCCTTGCGCACGCCGTCCACGACCTCGTCAATGAAGGCCTTGTCGTCGAGCACCATGAGGTGGGCGTCGAGAATGCCGGAGTCCACGAGAATCTCGTGCCGGTCGAGGTCCTTCTGAATCTGCTGCAGCTGCCGGCGCGTTTCGATCAGCGACCGCTCCAGCCGCGCAATCTCGCGATCGACCTCGGCGGGCAGGATACGCCGCTCGGGCACGAATGTCGTCTCGGGAGCCATGAGAAACGCGGGGCCGATCACCACGCCATGGGAGACCCCGATGCCTTGCAGCACAATGGGCTGCGGACGGCTTGTTGCGTCGTCGGGCACGCCTGGTTATTCCTCTTCGAACTTGCTGTCGAACAGCTTCTGCAGGGCGTCCAGCATCTGGTCCGCATCGGCGCCCGACGCCTTCAGGCAAAGCTTGGAGCCGCACGACGCCTGCAGCGTCATCAGGCCCATGATGCTCTTGCCCGACACCTCGGTGCCGTCTTTCTCCACCATCAGATCGGCATCAAACCGCGACGCCAATTTGACAAACAACGCCGCCGGGCGGGCATGGATGCCATATTGATTGCGGACCAGCACGTCGCGCGTCTTGAGTGTGGATGGTTCCATCGTGTCACTCGCTGCCGGCCCGGCCGGCACTCATTAAAGCCATTAGCTTCTCGTCCAGTTCCTTCGCCGCATCGTGCCCCAGGCGGCGCAGCTTGTAGTCCAGCGCCGCCGTCTCCACCAGGTTCGCCAGGTCCCGGCCCGGCTTCACGCCGATCAACACCTGTGGCACGTCCATGCCCAGAATCTGCCGCACCGGCCGAAACTGCCCGCTGCGGTCCGGCTCTTCCATCGTACCAGATTCATACAGCGTGGCTACCAAATCGAGACGCTTTTCCTCGCGCACCGACGTGACCCCGAACAGGCTGGGAACGTGAATGATCCCCAGCCCCCGGATCTCCATGTGGTAGCGCGTCACGCTGACGGGCGTGGCAATGATCGCCCCGGCACTGTCCAGCCGCAGCGCCGTCACGTCGTCGGACACCAGCGAGTGCCCCTTCTTGATCAGCCCCAGTGCCGTCTCGCTCTTTCCCAGCCCCGGCTTGCCCTCGATCAGGACCCCGATCCCCATGATCTCCACCATCGTGCCCTGCACCGTCATGCGCGGCGCCACCAGGTTTTCCATGATGATCGTCGCCGCATTGATGAAGTGCATGGTGATCTGCCGGCTGCGCAGCACCGGCACGCCGAATTCCTCGGCCAGCGCGCTGAACTCCGGAAAAATCTTCCGGTTCCGGGTGATGATCACGCAGGGAATGCGCTTCGAAAAGAACTCCCGCAGCCGCTTCGTGCGCTCCGCGGCCGTCATCGACGCCAGGTACGCATGTTCCGCCATGCCCAGCACCTGGATGCGCTTGTAGGCGAAGTACGCGAAGAAGCCCGACAGGGCCAGTCCCGGCCGATTGAGCGCCGCCTCGAGAATCGGCTTCTGCAGCCCCGACTCCCCGGCCACCAGCTCCAGCTCAAGCTCCTGCCGCCCCGTCTCCAGAAAGGCCGACACCGGCACACGCGAGGGTATGGATTTTCGCTCCACCCGCCGTCCTCCTTAAAGGCTCCGCTCCTTCTCGATCTCCGTCTGGCGCATCGCCGCCTTGTGGTCCTGCACCTTGTCGCGCAGGCGGCTGAGCTGCCGGTCCGTCTTCTCCACGGCCGCGTCGATCGCCGCCTTCATGTTGTCCGCCGATTCCGCCGCCTCGCTGCGGAACCGGTGCTTCGCCTGCACCACCACCTCGGCAATGTGGCGGTGCTTCTGCACGTCCAAAATCACGTGGATCGACTCCACCCGCGGATAATCATCCTTCAGGCCGTCGGCCTTGCGTCGGGCATATTCCTGCAGCGCCGGCGTTGCCTCCATGTGTCGCGCCGTAATCTCCACGGTCATCGTGACCTCCTTACATGCTGAACTTCTCACCCAGGTAAAGCTCCCGGCTGACCTCGTCATTGATCAGATAGTCGCTTTGTCCCTCGCGCAGCACTTTCCCCTCGTACAACAAATAGGCCCGATCCACCACCGCCAGCGTCTCGCGCACATTGTGATCCGTGATCACAATCCCCATCCCGCGCTTCCGCAGCCCGATGATGATCTCCTGGATGTCGTTCACCGCCAGCGGATCCACGCCGCTGAACGGCTCGTCGAGCATGAGCATCGACGGGCTCATCACCAGCGCACGCGTGATCTCCAGCTTCCGACGCTCGCCGCCACTCAGGGTGTACGCCTTCTGGTGCGCCAGCTTCGTCAGCCCCAGTTCCGCCAGCAGGCCTTGCAGGCGCCGATGCCGCTCCTCGGCCGTCAGGTTCAGCGTCTCGAGAATGGCCAGAATGTTCTCCGCCACGGTCAGCCGCCGGAAAACGGAAGGCTCCTGCGCCAAGTACCCGATGCCCACGCGCGCCCGGCGGTACATCGGCAACCGCGTCACGTTACGCCCTTGAAAGGTGATCCGACCGCGGTCCGGCCGCACCAACCCCGTGATCATGTAAAACGTCGTAGTCTTGCCTGCGCCGTTCGGCCCCAGCAGACCGACAATCTCGCCGGGATTGACATAGAGGTTGACACCATCAACGACGGAGCGCCCGCCGTAGACCTTCTTCAACCCCTCTGCCTGCAGGAGTGTCTGATGCGCCGACATCTCGTGTTCACCGGTTCCTGCGGTCGCGCGGCATGCGGCAGCCGGACGCCGGTCAACGGTTGTTTCCTGTGGCCTGAATCTGACGTTTCGGCTGCGGGTTCGGCAGAAGCCCAAGACTGCTGGCGGCTGACCCTGACGCCCCCCCGGGCCGCTTGCTGTCCTGCGGCCCGATCACCAGGCGGCCCGGCGTGCAGGTCATGCGATCCTCGTTCAGCCAGAACGTGATCTCGTCCCCCATCACCCGGTCGTCGCCCCGGCGCAACGTCGCGTCGCCCCGCAAAATCACCTCGCCCGAACGGGATACGTAAATCGCGCGGTCGCAGGTCGCGGTCTTGTCCTCGTGCCACAGGCGCACGTGGCCCGATGCCGCCACCGATTTGACCTCGTTCGATCCCTCGAATATCACGTTCAGCCGGTCCGCCTCCATCTTCACCTGCGGATCGACCACCACCACATTGCCCTCGAACACCGCGGTATACCGCTTGTAGTCAAAGGAAAGGCTCTTCGCGTTGATGGTCGTACTGCCCGGCAAGGTCGTTTGCGCACACAGCGCCCCCGCCCATAGCCACAGGGAGCATGCCAGTGTCCTCAGCCAAATAGCGTCCCGCATCATACCTCCAAACCCCGTCTCCCAAGCCCGCTCGATCCCGGCGCCCCCGGTCAGGGACGCTTCCAGAAATTGACCGACTGGTCGCGCGGGAATTCCACCCGTGCCTGGTCTAGTATCCTAAAGGATTGATCCGAAGCGTGCCACTCAAAACCCGTCCCGGAGATCGTCAGGCCCTTTTGCACAATGTGCACGACCGCCTCCGACGTCACCACCTGGTTCTCGCGGTCCACGTGGCAGCTCCCGACTTCCGCGTGCCCCTCCACCTCGCCCGCCGGGCCATACATCTCGATCTTGACCTCGGTGGCCTCGATATTCCCGTTTTCCGCAAGCGTCGCCGTCCCCGCGGTGATCTGCATCTTCACTTTGCCGTCGGGATACAGCTCCAGGGGAATGCGCAGATTGCGAATCGGAGCGCCCGTCGTCTGGGCCTCCCCCCGCCCCGCCATCAGCCCGACGGTCAGAAACAGGACCACCAGCAGCCATGTCTGCACGCGACGTGACCCGAACGGCGGCCAATGCGCGGCAGCGCGTCCAGGCGCGTTCATGCGCGGATCCATGGCCGCACCCCGGTTAACCCACAATTTCATCAATGGCCCTCAGCTTGCGCCAAATATCCCGCAAGGCGGCAAACGCCACGCAATTCTCCCGGTCCGACAGCGCCGCCGGCGGATTCAGGTGCGTCTCCATGAAGACGCCGTCGCACCCCGTCGCCACTGCGGCTCGCGCCAGGTCGGCCGCCCACTGCCCATCACCCGTGGTGCGATCCCCGCCACCGCCCGGCCGCTGCACACTGTGCGTCGCGTCAAAGACCACCGGGTAGCCGAATTCGCGCATGATCAGGAGGCTGCGCATATCCGCCACCAGATTGTTATAGCCGAAACTGGCCCCGCGCTCCGTCAAAATGATCTGGCGATTGCCCGTGCTCTCGATCTTCGCGATCACGTTGCGCATGTCACCCGGCGCCAAAAACTGGCCCTTCTTCACGTTGACGGGCACCCCGGTGTCCCCGGCCGCCAGCAGCAGATCCGTCTGCCGGCACAAGAACGCGGGAATCTGGATCATATCCACCACGCGCGCCGCCCGCGTGGCCTCGGCCGCGGTGTGCACGTCCGTCAGCAGCGGCAACCCGTACCGCTCCTTGATCTCGCGCAGGACCTCGAGCCCCGCCTCGATGCCCGGCCCGCGATACGACTGGTGCGACGACCGGTTGGCCTTGTCGTAGGACGCCTTGAAAACAAGCGGAATCTTCTCGCGCTGCGCCAGCCCGGCCAGGCGCGACGCCAGGGCAAGGCAACCCTTCCGGCTCTCGATGACGCAGGGCCCCGCCATGAGCGCCAGCGGCCGCCCGGCCCCGATCGCAACCGACCCCACGCGAATCACGCGCGAACGCACCGGCGTCTGGCTGTTTGTCGACTTCATCATCATCCATCACGCGCAGCGTCTGTCGGCCGGATGTATCGCTTCGGAACGAGCCCTCCTGGCCGCCCTGTGGGTGATCCACCCCTGAACCGAGACTATTCCAGCCCCCGCTCGCGGATTACGCGTTCAACGTAGGCCACGTCCGCAGGGGTGTCAACGCCGATCCCGGGATCGTCCGTCGGCACCACCAGCATGCGCCCCCCGATATGCAGCGCGCGTAGTTGCTCGAGACATTCCGCCCGCTCCGTGGCGCAGGGCGGCGTGGCCACCAGCCGCGTCAGGAAGCTCCGGCGATACGCATAGATGCCCAGGTGCCGGTAATGCAATCCCGTCACGTCCACCTTGCCAGGGTCGCGCACGAACGGGATCAGCGACCGCGAGAAGTAGAGCGCACGCCCGCTCACATCCCAGACCACCTTCACCACCGCGGGATTCTGCCGCATCTCGTCCGTCAAAATGGGCGTCGCCGCCGTCGCCGCATCCCACCCCGGATCCCAGGCCAGCGCCTCAACCAACTGCCCGATCAGAGCCGGATCGATGAGCGGCTCGTCCCCCTGCACGTTGACGACAATGTCCGCCTCGAGGTGCTGCACAGCCTCGGCCACGCGATCCGTCCCCGAGGGGTGATCCGCGCGGGTCATGACCGCCTCCGCCCCGGCCTGCGTCACGGCGTGCGCGATGCGCTCGTCATCCGTCGCCACGATCACGCGCTCCAACGCCGCGCACTGGCGGGCGCGCTCCACCACCCGCACCACCAGCGGCTTGCCGCAAATCGGAATCAGGCTCTTGCCCGGCAGCCTCGTCGACCCATAGCGCGCCGGAATCACCCCGACCGCACGAACCCGTTTGGATTTGGTCTTGTCCATAAGCCACATTCACTCCCGACCACCGTCAACGACGGGAGCCCCGCCCCCGGATCCTGCAGACATGCACGGGCAGGCGCCACGTCGTCACCTCACCAGCCCCGCTCCCGCCAATTCGCCATCAACTCGTCGGCGCTGCACGTGGCCGTGCCCACTTTGGCGACCACCACGCCCGCCGCCACGTTCGCCACCGTCGCGGCGAGGCGGTTGCCTGCGCCCGACGCCAGCGCCAGCATCGCCGTCGCAATCACCGTGTCGCCCGCGCCCGACACGTCGAACACTTCGCGCGCCACGGTCGGAATGTGCAGCGGCGGCTCCGTGCGCGAAAGCAGATACATCCCGTGCGGGCCCAGCGTGATCACCAGCAGCGTGCAGTTCCACTTGGCCATCAGGATCTCGCCCGCCTTGATCAACACCGGATTCTTCAGCGGCTCGTCGCCCAGCGGCTTGTACGGCAGCCCCGCCGCCACGCATGCCTCGCTGTAGTTCGGCGTCGCCAGGGTCAGTGCCGGAAACGACAGGTCCCGGTTGTCCTTGGGGTCCAGCCCCACCAGGATGCGCGTCCCGCGCGTCGCCTGCATGATCGCGTCCACCACCGCCTGGCGCACCACGCCCTTGCTGTAGTCTTCCACGATCACGCCATCAACCTGGGGCACGACCTCCGCGATCCGCCGGCACAGCCTCGCCACCAGCGACTCGTCAACCACGTCGGGGTTCTCGTAGTCCACCCGCACCACCTGCTGCCGCTCCGCCAGGATGCGCATCTTCACCGTCGTATGCATGCGCGGATCGGACACCAGCCCGTCCGTCGCAATCCCCCGATCGGCCAGCACCCGCTTCAAATCGCCGGCCGCCGCATCCTCGCCGATCAGCCCGGCCATCATCGCCGCCCCGCCCAGCGACCGGATGTTCGCCGCCACGTTCGCCGCCCCGCCAGGCCGCGACTGATCCCGCGTCACCAGCACCACCGGCACCGGCGCCTCCGGTGAGATGCGCGCCACCGAACCGCTCACGTAGCGGTCGAGCATGACGTCCCCGACCACCAGGATGCGCCGCGTGCGGAAGCTCTCGATGAGCGCCTTAATATCCGTTTGCTGTGTCATCACCCACTCCCCAGAAACCTGCCTGCGCGGGCGGCAGCGTCGCCCCGCGCGTCATCTCGATGTAGCGCGTGCTGCCCGCCACCAGCCATTCCAGCTCCACGTTGTCCGTCTGGCGCCCATCCAACTCCTGTACCGAGGCCGCCCGCAGCCGGTGGAAGTACACCCCATCATGCCCGGGCAGCGATACCGGTTCGATCTGAAAATCGACGCCTCTGGCCATCGCCGACGCGGCTCCCGCATCCCGATGCCAGGTCAGCAACCCGTCCTCCAGCGCCACCGCCACGCGCTCCCGCCACGGTGCGCACAGGTCCGACAGCGCCCCCAGGTCACGCTCGGGCAACTCGCCCAGCCCCGCAAAATTCGTGGGGTACCACGTCGAGCCGTCGTATACGATGTTCAGTTCCGGCCGCACCAGCTTGACCCGGAACCACGGGTGCACGCCCACCGCCAGGCGCACGTCCTCCACGCGAAAGCCCAACTCCCCCGCCGTGTAGTCCGCCGACTGCACCCCCGTGAGTTGCAGCGCGGCCGGCAGCCCCAACCGGGCGCGCTCGAGCGTCACCTCGGTGCCCAACCGCTTGCTCAACTGCGCCTGCACAAAGTCGTGGCCGCCCTTCGTGCCCAGGGCGAAATACAGCGTGGTCCAGAGGATCACCAGGATGATCACCAGCGTCACGATCCCGCGGCGCAGCCCGCCGCCCGATCCCCCGCCTTTGCCTTGTTCCTCACCCATAATGCTTCGCCTGTCTCTCCATTCCAGTCCGGCTGGCCCACGGAACAATCGCGCGCGCGTCCCCCTACCCCTAGGCCTTCGCCCGTTCCCCGAACAGGGTCGTCCCCACGCGGATCCACGTGGCCCCTTCTTCGATGGCCACGCCATAGTCCAGCGACATGCCCATCGACAGATGCTCCAGCGCCACCCCCGTCTCCCGGCGCCAGCGGTCTCGCAAGCCCCGCAGCCGGGCGAAGAACGGCCGCGCCTTCTCGGGATCGGGGTCGAACGGAGGCACCGTCATGAGTCCCACCACGCTGACACGTGACAACGCGGCCGACTGCACCAGCACGCGCGGAACGTCATCTGGCGCCATTCCGAATTTGCTGCGCTCGCCCGAGACATTGACTTCCAGGCACACCGGCAGGCGTCCGCCCTCTTCGCCGCACACCCGGTCAAGGGTGTCGAGCAGCTTCCAGGAATCAACGGCGTGGATCATGCTGAACAGCCCCACGGCCGGCCGCACCTTGTTCGTCTGCAGGTGGCCGATGAAGTGCCAGGTGAGCCGCCCCGGGCACAGCGGGATCTTCTGGGCCGCCTCCTGCACGCGGCTCTCGCCAAAGACCCTCAGGCCCGCGGCCGCCGCGGCCGCCACGTCGTCCGGACTGCGCATCTTGGAGACCGCCACCAGCCCGACCTCGTCCACCGCCCGCCCCGCCCGCGCGCAAGCCGCCGCGATCCCCGCCTGCACCTGTTCCACGCGCTCTTGCATGATGCTCATCGCGATCTCGCGTCCCGCGGCCAAAACTACGCCGGGTTCCGACCCTGGATGGCGCGGGAGAGCGTCACCCCGTCCGCATAGGCCAGCCCGCTGCCCGCCGGCAGCCCGAACGCCAGCCGGCTCACCTGCACGCCCCGTCCCTTGAGCAGATCCGCCAGGTAGCTCGCCGTGGCGTCACCCTCCACGTCCGTGCTGAGGGCGAGAATGACCTCCTTGAAGCCCTCCTGGGTCAGGCGGTCGAGCAGCGCCTGGATGCGCAGCTGCTCGGGGGCCACGCCCTTCATGGGCGAGATGCGCCCCATCAGCGCGTGATAGCGGCCGTGGTAGCCGCCCGACTTCTCGATGAGCGGGATGTCCGACGGCTCCTCGACCACGCACACCTGCGTGCCCTCACGCTGGGTGGACACGCACAGCACGCAGGGATCGCGGTCGCGTGTCGTGATGGAGCCGCATCGCGCGCAGGCGCATACCAGCGTGCGCGCCTCCTGAAGCGCCCGCGCCAGCTCGGCCCCCAGCCCCTCCGGGTCCCGCACCAGCGCCATGGCCATCCGCTCTGCTGACCGCCGCCCGACCCCGGGCAGCCTGGCCAGGCTCGCGCACAGCGCGTCAAGTGGCGACAATCCACGCATGTCGGTCATCCCCGGTCCGGCGCCCGCCACGGGCGAACGGCGCACCCCGTGGCCGCCCGCCCAGCGCCGAACACCGGCCTTCTCAACCGCCGCCGAGCATCTCGGAAAGCCCGCCCAGCCCGCCTGTCAACTTCTGCATGTCCGCCGCCGCCGCTTTCTTCGACGAATCCAGCGCGCCGTTGATCGTCGAGGTCAGGATGCGCTCGAGCTTCTCGGGCTTCATCTGAAACACGTCCGGGTGCAGCTTCACGCTGGCAATGGTCATGTCGCCCCGCGCGACAATCGTGACCATCTTGTCGTTGCTGGAGATTTCCACCGTCTTGGCGGCCAGCGCCTTCTGAATCTTCCGCACCTCGTGCATCTGCTTCATCATGTCCAGCATCTTCATCGCATGTCCTCGCTATTCCCGCACATCCACGATCGACCCGTTAAACAATTCCAGCGTCTTGCGCACCGTCTCGTCCTTGGCCCACTCCTGCGCGCTGCGCCCCTTGCGCGGCCCCGCCGGCGCACCGGCCGCCGCCGATGACGACACCGGCACCACCGCCGCCGGCGGCGCCACTTCCGCAGGCGACGACGGCGTCTCCGCCTCGCCCGACAGTTCCTCGACGAGCACGAACTCGACCACCACCTTGCGCCTCAGCACCGTCTCCACCGTCGACTCGATGGCCTTGCGCCCCTTCATGGCTTCGAAGCGCTGCATCTCTTCCGGAAACTCCACGTCAAAGCCGATCACCACGCGCGCCGAATCCACCGCCACCGGCCGCGCGTCGGCCAGGATGCTCTTGGCCAGCACGGCCCGCTTGGAAATCTTCTCCTTCAGGTCTTTCCACTCCGTCGTCAGGCGCTTCAAGTCCTCGACGTATTCCTCCGGCGTCTCGACCAGCGATGCCGAAGCAAAACGTCCCGCCGCGGGTTCACGCACCGCCGCGGCCGGCGCCGGGGCCGCCGGGGGCGCCGTCACCGGGGCCGCCGGCCCCGCCACCGGCGGCGGGGGGACCGGTGCCGGCCTCGCCGCGACAGGGGGCGACGGCGCGGGCGCCACCGGGGGTGTCACCCTCGCGGCCGAGGCCGGCGCGCCGACGGGCATCCCGCCCTCGCCCGCGCGCAGAGCCTGAATCTGCGCCAACACCTCTTCCAAGGACACCACGGTCGCGGTCCGCGCGCAGCGGATCAGCGCCGTTTCCAGCAGCGTCCGCCGCGACAGCGCGAACTTCATCCGGTCTTCCGTCTCGGTCAGCACGCCGACCACACGCAGTACGCGCGCCGTATCCGTCCGCTCCGCCTGCTGCTTCAGCACCGCCAGCTGCGCGTCCGTCAACTCCACGTGCAGCGCGGGATTGTCCACGTTCAGCGCCACCAGCAGGTTGCGGAAATGCTCCATCAACTCCACCACCAGGCGCTGAAAATCCTTGCCCGCGGAATCGAGCTCGCCGATCGACGTGATGATCGCCGGCACGTCGCCCGCCAGGATCGCCGCCGCCAGCGACTCCAGGCTCGCGCGCGCCACCAGCCCGAACACCGAAAGCACGTCCGCTTCCGTGATCGTGTCGCCCTTGAACGAAATCAACTGGTCCAGCGCCGACTGCGCGTCGCGCATGCCCCCCTCGGCCCCGCGCGCCACCGCCAACAGCGCGTCGTCATCGATCGTCACCTTCTCCGCCGTGGCCATCAGGCGCAGGCGCTCGACGATCACCGGCACCGCCAACCGCCGCAGGTCGAAGCGCTGGCAGCGCGACAGCACCGTCGCAGGAATCTTCTGCGGCTCGGTCGTGGCGAAGATGAATTTCGCGTGGGCCGGCGGCTCCTCCAGCGTCTTGAGCAACGCATTGAAGGCCGGCACGCTGAGCATGTGGACTTCGTCGATGATCGTGATCTTGAAGTGCCCGCGCGTGGGCGCGTAGCGGACGGTGTCGCGCAGATCGCGAACTTGGTCGACGCCGTTGTTGGAGGCGCCGTCGATCTCCAGCACATCCATGTTGGTCCCGGCCGCGATCTCGCGGCAGGAATCGCAGGTCCCGCAGGGCGTGATGGTCGGCCCCGTGGCGCAGTTCAGCGCCCGCGCGAATATGCGGGCGATGGAGGTCTTGCCAATGCCGCGTGAACCGACAAACAGGTAGGCGTGCGCCAGGCGCTTCGACTCGATGGCGTTGCGCAGGGTCTGGACCACGTGATCCTGCCCCACTACATCCTCAAATCGCTGCGGCCGCCACTTGCGCGCTAAAACTTCGTAAGCCATGGCCAATAAGCCCTTTCCGCTACCGCCGCACTGTCTATAGGCGATTCCCCCCGCAATGACAAGCCGAAGGACAGCGCCCCACGCCGCCCCCCCATGCGCTTCGGCCCACAACCCCTCCCGAATCGATGCACGATTCTCTTCCTTCACCGCTCCGTCGCCTCCCCCGCCAGGGACGATTCACCTGTCTCCCGATAGTCGCATCGTGCCGTGGAGAATCAAACGCCTGGTCAACGGGGAGTAAAGGTCATGCAGGTGAGGATCTCAGTCTTGGAGCAAAATCCGTCCATCCCAGCGGGATGACGTTGACCACGAACCAGGCAATCGAGAA
Organism: Lentisphaerota bacterium; assembly: GCA_021413965.1. Lineage (GTDB taxonomy): Bacteria > Verrucomicrobiota > Kiritimatiellia > UBA8416 > JAIOPI01 > JAIOPI01. The sequence continues at coordinate 263,995 of JAIOPI010000015.1, forward strand.
GCGATCCAGTTCGGGATGGGCTGACACCATTCCTGCGGGAGGCATCACCATCGCAGTCGAATACAAGGGGAATGGGATCGTCAGAAACCGCCTGAACGACTCACAAGGTGTGAACCCCCGTCCCGCCGCGCGTGCACGTGGGATCCGTGCTGATATTGTTCCACGTGTACGTGCCGCCGCCGGGACAGCGTGGCATGCTTTGCCGCTTGATGTAGGATAGTACGTTCGTTTCATCCGCACTGCCGCCGGCAACCGGCGCCCCGGCACCCCACCCCAATTCCATGGCCGCCTGCTCTTTGGCGCCATCTACTGAGCGCCGCATAATATAGTTAGGATATGGTCACAAAGAGAGCGTGGCCTGCTTCCAGAAGGCGCGGACCAGCGCGGTGCGCTTTTGGACTCGTCGCAGGCCCCGACGGGCGGTGGTGGTCAGATGATGGAAATCCT